>NZ_CABJFS010000001.1 GCF_902364945.1 Collinsella aerofaciens
CCAGGCCCGATTTTGCCTCTTGACAATGTCCTGCTCATATTAAAAGGAACGTCCCTAAGTGCCGGCCGCAGCTACAGTAGCCCAAAGTGCTTGGCGGCGCTGTAAATGCCGTCGTCGTCTACGGCGGTCGTAACGTAGGTCGCCGCGGCCTTCACGGTATCCTGCGCGTTGCCCATGGCCACGCTCGTGCCCACGGCGGCAAACATCGACAGGTCGTTCTCGCCGTCGCCAAAGGCAATCGCCTCGCTCGCGTCGATGCCCAGGCGCTCCAGCGTCGCCGCCACACCCAGGTCCTTGCCGCCGTTTGCCGGAATAATGTCGCAGAACAGATCGCACCAGCGCGTAGTGAGCGAATGCGACACCGCATCGGTCACGATATGCTCGTCGGCCGGGTCCACAAAGGCGCAGAACTGGTAAACCGGCGCGTCAAAAGCGTGCTCAAACGGTTCCTCGTGGTAGACGATTCCCGCGTTGCTACCGGCCGTCACCACGCGCTCGGACAGGCGGTTCACAAACGAGTTCTCGCCCTGCATGCACAGCGAGTCGTAGCGCCCCTCGGCCACCTGGTCCACGATCACCGCGACGTCGTCCGGATCGATCGGGCAGCTGCGGTAAACCCCCTCGGCATCAAAGCAGTGCTGGCCCGAAAGCGTAATGTACGCATCCCAACCAAGATCGAATAGCCAATCGGGCATCTGATAGGTCGGGCGACCCGTGGCGATCACGCACGCGATCCCCTGCTCGCGAAAGCTGTCGAGCACCTGCTGCGCCGACGCCGGAATCCGATGGGTCTTAAAGCTCAGCAGCGTACCGTCGATATCGAAAAACGCGGCCTTGATCATCCTCGCCTACTCCTCGCCCTCGAGCTTCTCGCTCGCCTCGAGCCACGCCATCTCCAACTCGTCCATGGCGGCGTGGGCCTCGTCGATCTTTGCCTGCTGCTCGCCCAGCGCCGTGTAGTTGGTGGGATCGACCTGGGCCATTGCTGCCTCGGCCTCCTCAACGCGGGCGCGCTGCGTCTCCATTTTGCGCTCGAGCGAGCTCACCTCGCGGCGAAGCTTCTGGCGTTCGGCGTTGGAAAGGCCATTGGGCTGGCCGCTCGACTTGGGCTTTTCGGCCGCAGCCGCCGCGGCACCGGTGTCAAACGTGCCGGTCTTGGCACTCGGTGCGCCCACGGGCTCGCCCTCGGCAGTAGCGTTGCACAGGCGCAGGTACTGGTCCACGCCGCCGGGCATATGCGTCAGGTGGCCGTCGAGCAGCGCCCACTGCTGGTCGGTCACGCGCTCCATCAAGAAGCGGTCGTGCGTCACCAGGATCAGCGTGCCGGGCCAGCCGTCGAGCAGGTCCTCGACAATCGCCAGCATATCGGTATCCAGGTCGTTGCCGGGCTCGTCCAGGATAAGCACGTTGGGCTCGTCCAGGATCGTCAGCAGCAGCGACAGGCGACGGCGCTGGCCGCCCGAAAGATCGCCGATGCGACTCCAGAGCTGCTGTGTCGTAAAGCCCAGGCGCTCGCAAAGTTTCTCGGGCGAAGTCTCCTTGCCGTCGATGACGTAGTACTTCTTATAGTTGCCGAGCACCTCGCGGATCGTGTCACCCATGTAGGGCTCGAGTTCCTCGAGCTGCTGCGACAGAACGCCAAAGCGCACCGTCTGGCCAATCTTCACACGGCCGCGCGTGGGCTCAATCTTGCCCTGGATCACGTCGAGCAAGGTCGACTTGCCGGCGCCGTTCTCGCCCAACAGGCCATAGCGGTCGCCCGCGCCGATGAGCCAGGTCACATCGGTGAGCACCTGCTTGGGCGCACCATCGGTATCCGCATAGCCGGCATCCACGTCGATGACATCGATGACCTGCTTGCCCAGGCGGCTCACGGCAAGGCGCTTGAGCTCCAGCTCGTCACGCACGGGCGGTACGTCGGCGATCAGCTCGCGAGCAGCCTCAACGCGAAACTTGGGCTTGGTGGAACGCGCCTGGGCGCCGCGGCTCAGCCACGCGAGCTCCTTGCGCGCCATGTTGCGACGGCGCTCCTCGGTAACGGCGGCCATGCGGTCGCGCTCCACGCGCTGCAGGATATATGCCGAGTAGCCGCCCTCGAAGGGACCTACCTGGCCGTCGTGGACCTCCCACATGCTGGTGCAGACCTCGTCCAAGAACCAGCGGTCGTGCGTGACCACGAGCATGGCGCCCTGGCCGCGCTGCCAGCGGGCCTTTAAGTGACGCGCAAGCCAGTTGATGGTGCGCATGTCCAGGTGGTTGGTGGGCTCGTCGAGCATGAGCACATCGTAGTCGCCAATCAGCAGGCGCGCGAGGTCCACGCGACGGCGCTGACCGCCCGAGAGCTCGCCCACCATGCCCTCCCAGGGCACATCGCTAATAAGACCGGCCAGAATCTGGCGCGTACGCGGGCTCGACGCCCACTCGTACTCAGGCGTGTCGCCCACAACGGCATGATGCACGGTATCGGTGTCGACAAGCTGGTCCTTTTGGCCGAGCAATCCGATCGTCGTGCCGCGGCGGTGCGTCACGCGGCCGTCGTCGGGTTCCAGCGTGCCGGCGAGCACGCTCAGCAGCGTCGACTTGCCGTCGCCGTTTTTACCGACGATACCAATGCGGTCGCCCTCGCCCACGCCGAGCGTCACGCTATCGAAAATATGCTTGGTGGGAAACTCTAGGCTGATGGAATCGCATCCCAAAAGAATCGCCATATGCCCTGCTCCTTCGTAGAAATTCAACGTTGTCCATGATAGCAGCGAGCCCCGCCCCAAACCACCACGAAGGTGCCTGTCCCCTTTGTGGTGGTCGTTTCGGTCGCAGAGCAAAAAGGCGGGCCATCTCGCAAAAGAGATGACCCGCCTCTCCAATCAGTCCCGCGACAACCGTGGCCGCCGCGGGCCTCAAGCATGTCCCGGACTAGGAGAACATACCGGTGAGGTAATCATTCAGCCGCTTATCCTTGGGCCGTTGGAAAATCTCGTCGGTCTCGTCGTACTCGACCATATCGCCCATGTAGAAGAACGCCGTGCGGTTGGACACGCGCGACGCCTGCTCCATGTTGTGCGTCACGATGACGATGGCACGGTCGGCAACGATCGACGACATCAGGTCCTCGATCGCCAACGTCGAGATGGGGTCGAGCGCCGAGCAGGGCTCGTCGAACAGGATCACGTCGGGGTTGAGCGCCAGCGTGCGCGCAATGCACAGACGCTGCTGCTGACCGCCCGAAAGCGCGTAGGCGCTCTTGTCGAGCTTGTCTTTGACCTCGTCCCACAGCGCGGCACCGCGCAGACTTTCCTCGACCATGCGGTCGAGCTCGTCACGGTCGGTGATGCCGTGGCGCTTGGGCGCAAAGGTGATGTTGTCGCGAATGGACTTGCGGAAGGGGTTGGGCTGCTGGAACACCATGCCGATGGAGCGACGCAGCTCGTACGTGTTCTCGGTCTTGGTGTTCACGTTGCGCCCGCGGTAGTTGATCTCGCCCTCCACGCGACAGCGGCGAATCTCGCGATTCATCAGGTTGAGGCTACGCAAGAAGGTCGACTTGCCGCAGCCCGAAGGCCCGATGAGCGCCGTGATCTCACCCTTGTGGAAGTCGAGCGACGTATTGTGCAGCGCATGGTGGTCGCCATAGTACACGTTGACGTCCTTGGCGGAGAGCACGACCTCGTCGCTCACGGCCTTGCCGCTCACGCGCACGCGCCTCTCGCTCTCCCCCACGCTCGACAGAAAGTCCTGGGTCTCGGACGTGGCCGCCTCGGTTGCGGGCGTTGCATTCATCTCGCTCATTCGGCCGTCATCTTCCTTGCCAGTTGCTTGCCCACGATACGGGCGATTTCGTTAAACAGCAGCACGCAGATCATCAGCAGTGCCGCGGTGCCCCAGACGATCTGCTGGGCCTCGGGGCTGCCCTCGCCATAGATCTTGTAGATGTGCACGGCCAGCGACTCGCCGGGACGGAACACGTTCCAGGCGCAGGTGGGGCTCGACAGGTTAAAGCTCAAGAAGTTCAGACGAACCGGCGAGCTCATGCCCGAGGTAAAGAGCAGCGCCGCGGCCTCGCCAAACACGCGGCCGGCCGAAAGCACGATGCCGGTCACGATGGCGGGCATGGCCTCGGGAATCAGGATGTGCAGTGTGGCCTCCCAGCGAGTGAGGCCCATGGCCAGGCACGCATCGCGCTGGGCCTGCGGCACGTCCTCGAGCGCCTGCTGAATCACGCGCACCAGGATGGGGATGTTGAACATGGTGAGCGCGACGGCGCCGGAGATGATGGAGTACTTCCAGCCCAGCTGCACCGAGAACACCAGAAAGCCGAACATGCCGACGACGATGGAAGGCAACGAGGACAAGGTCTCGATAGCGGTGGAGGCGATGTCGCGGATAGGGCCGTTCGGCGCGTACTCAACCAGGAAGACCGCTCCGCCCAGGCTGATGGGCACCGAGATGACTAGAGTGATCAGCAGCAGGTAGAACGAGTCGAACAGCTGGTAGAGCACGCCGCCCTGGGTTCCGTTGGCGCGCGCAGGCTGCGTGAGGAAGCCCGGCTGGAACAGCGTCGAGATGCCCTCGAACAGGATGTAGGCCACCATGGAGACGACGATGAGCATGACGATGGCGACGATCGCCGTCAGCACGCCCGTGGCGATGCGGTCCTGCCTTTGGACACGCCCGAGTCTCGCCTCGTCGATATGGATGCGCGTGCTAGCCACGAGCCTTCGCCCCCTTGCGGCCAATGAGATGGATGATCAGGATAAAGATGAGGCTCATGCCCATCAGCAGAAGACCGAGCGCCCACAGGACGTCGTCCTGGGCCGAGCCCTCGGCATAGACCGCCATGGACGTGGTGAGCGTGGTGGTGATGGTGGAGGCCGGCGACAGCAGCGACGTCGGCATGGCCTCGATACCGCCGATAACCATGCGCACGGCGAGCGTCTCGCCAAAGGCGCGGGTCATGCCAAGGATGACCGCGGTCATGAGCGAGGACATGGCGCTCTTGAGCACCACGTGCCAGATGGTCTGCCAGCGGGTGTAGCCCAGCGCGAGCGAACCCTGACGGTAGCTGTCGGGCACGGCACGCAGGCCATCGACCGAAAGCGTGGTCATGGTCGGCAGGATCATGACGGCCAGCACGATGGCGCCGGGCAAGATGCCCAGGCCTGTGCTCACGTGGAGAACGCTCTTCATAAGGCCGACGACCACGTGAAAACCGATCAGGCCAAAGACGACCGAGGGAATGCCGGTCAAAAGCTCAATAAGCGGCTGAAAGACCTTGGAGCCAAACTTAGGCTGGATCTCGACCGCAAAGATGGCAGAGCCGATGGCGATGGGCAGCGCGATGAGCGTGGAGAGCACCATGACCGCAAACGAGGTGACGATCAGGGGCAGGGCGCCGGTGTAGGGCAGGCCGTTTTCGGCTGTGTTGGCCAGATCCCACTTGGTGCCGGCGAAGAACTCTACGACCGAGACGCCGTCCTTGAGAAAAGCCGAGAGGCCCTTTTGGGCGACCATAAAGATGAGCGCGGCAACGACAAGCGTCACGAGCGCTACGCACGCGCCCGTGACGCCCAGGCCCACGTTCTCAAGGTCGCGCTTTGGCAGCTGTTTTGCCATTGCAAACCTTTCCGGGGCGATTACTTATTTAGCGGATACCTTGCCGCTGGCGTCCTTGACGACCTTCATGGCAGAGACTGGGATAAAGCCCTGCTCCTCGACGAGCTTGCCCTGGACGTCGTCGGAAAGCATGAACTCCAGGAAGGCCGTGGTGGCCTCGTCGGCGTCCTTGGAGCAGTACATGTGCTCGGTCGCCCAGATCTTAAAGGAGTCGTCGGTAACGTTTGCGCTCTTGGGCTCGACGCCCTCGACCTTGATGGCGTTGAACTTGGAGTCGTCGAAGTGCGAGAAGTCGAGGTAGGAGATGGCGTTGTCGGTGCTGGCCATCTGGGTCTGGACGTCGCCGGACTTGTCGAGCTCGGCGTCGCCCTTAAAGTCGTTGGCCTCGTCGCCAAAGACGGCAGCCTCAAAGGTGGCGCGGGTACCGGAGCCGGCCTTGCGGTTGAGGACGACGATGGTGGCGTCGTCGCCACCGACCTCCTTCCAGTTGGTGATCTGGCCGGAGAAGATGCCCTTGAGCTGCTCGAGGGACAGGTCGTCGACCGTAACGTTCTTGGAGACGACGGGGCCCATGCCCACGACGGCGACCTCGTGGTCGACGAGGTTCTTGACCTGATCGGCCTCGAGCTTGGTCTCGGCGAAGACGTCAGAGTTACCGATGGTGACGGTGCCGGCGGCGACAGCGGTCAGGCCCTTACCCGAACCGTTACCCGAACCGGAGACGGAGACGTCCGGATTGGCATCCATGAACTTCTCGGCAGCGGCCTCGACGAGAGCCTGGAACGAGGAGGCACCGTCGTAGGTCACCTCACCGGAGACGGACTCGGCGGCAGCGGCGCTACCCTTGTCGGCGGCGTCGGAAGCGCCTGCGCCGCCGCAACCAACGAGGCCGAGGCCCACGATGCTGGCGAGACCACCAGCGAGGCCGAGGAACTGACGACGAGAATAAGCCTGATCGAGCATGATCTTCCTTTCATACAAGCGACTCGCGGGCACCCTGCCCGCTTTGCTGTTTGGAAAGATACGGTCTCGATCGGGCAGCGCCCGCGTCAGCTGCGCTTTATTACGGGCATCTGATAGACCCTTACCGCAAGCGCGGCCCAGCCTTTACAAACGAATAACAAACCCGCCGGCAAGCATGGCCAGCCTTTTACACCAATAAAAACAAAGTTGCGGTGAAATAGTTCCTGTTTGGCCATCAAATGGCCCATTCTAGGAACTATTCCACCGCAACTTAGATTGGGAAACCGCGAGACCTTAAAGCTCTAATTCATTCAAACGGAGGATCGCAACAATATAGATCTTGAGCGCCTGCTTGAGCTGGTCCTCGTTGGCGCACTCGTTGGGGCCGTGCATCTGGCCGCCCCATGCGGGCAGCTCCAGGCCGGTCTCCTCGGGGCCAAACGAGACGGCGCGGGCAAAGTTGCGCGCATACGTGCCGCCGCCCATGGCAAAGGGTTCGGCATGCTTGCCGGTGAACTCGTTATAGGTATCGATAAGCGCCTTCACGGCCGGATCGTCGGCAGACACCGAGAACGGCACCTTCGCGCGACCCAGCTGGCACGTCACGCCAAAACGGCCCACGAGCGGCTCGAGCTGCTCGCGGATGGTATCGGCACTCGTGCTGTCGGGGAAGCGCACGTCGATGACCTGCTCGATATGGCCATCCGCCACACGGATGACGCCAGCGTTGCAGGTAAGCGGGCCAAACGCCGGGCTCGTCGCATCGATGCCCAGGCCGCGACCATAGGCGTCCGCATGCACAAAGGCCAGGAACTTGACGAACTCGTGCTCGGCAGGCGTCAGCAGGCGCTCGTCGCGTGCACCAAACGCGTCTTCGGCCTCGCGCAGATACGACACGATCAGGCCGACGGCGTTGATGGTGCCCTCAGGCATCGAAGCGTGGCCGCCAATACCGTGGGCGAAAATCTGCGCACGCCCGTTATCAAGCGCCGTGATCTCCAGGCGGTCGGCGTTCTCAACGGGCGCCGGCAGCTCATCGGCGGCAATCGCGAGCTCGCAGATGGACTGCGACGGAATGGCATTGCTCGCCTCGGAGCCGCTCCACGACACGATGCGCCCGCCGTCGATCTTGGGACTCACGAACGTCGCCCCAAACTGGCCCTTCTCGGCATTGCAGACCGGAAACTCGGCATCGGGCGTAAACAAAAAGTCGGGGTCTGCGTGGTTCTCCAGATAATGGTGAACGTCGGACATGCCCACTTCCTCATCGCAGCCCAGCAGCGCGCGGAAAGTATAGCGCGGGGTAATGCCGTGCTTGAGCAGATAGGCGCCGGCGTAGAGTGACAGCACCGCCGGACCCTTGTCGTCGATAACGCCGCGGCCGAGCAGCCAGCCCTCGCGACGCTCCAGCGCAAACGGGTCGGTGTTCCAGCCCGGGCCGGCGGGCACCACGTCCACGTGGCAGATGGTCGCGAGCTGCTTGTCGCCACGGCCAGGGATATCGGCAATGCCCACATAGCCCTCGTCGTCGCTCGTCTGATAGCCAAGCTTCTGCGCGATGCCGAGCGCACAGTCGAGCGCGTCACGGACCGGGCGGCCAAACGGCGCGCCGGGCTCTGCATCGGCAGAAACTGCCACGGACGGATAGCTCACCAGTTGCTCGATATCGGCGACGACATCTTCCCAGACCTCGTCAACATACTCGGCAACGCTCTGCTCCACCTGATTCATGGACGACCTCCTAACCCATGAGCGGCGATCACGCCCGCCCCTCACATTACGTCTATTAGATAGCGAAAAGTTTAGCAAGCTCGGCCACCGAGTGCACCACCGCATCGGCGCCCGCCGCCTCGTGCTCCCCCGGCGCCGCCGCACCCGAATAAATGCCGATGCACGGCACGCCCATCGCGTGCGCGCCCTCAACGTCGTTAAAACGGTCGCCGATCATCACGGCCTCGTCCGCGACCGCACCCAAGGCCGCCAACGCGTCGCGGACCGAATCGGCCTTGGTCTCGCGCCCCTGCGGCGGATTCATGCCAACCACCGCCTCAAACTGAGAAAGTCCCAGCTCTCCCACCATGTCGATACACTTCGCCTCCATGCGTGACGTTGCCACGGCCAAGCGATGTCCCTGCGCGACAAGGCCATCGAGCAGCTCGGGGATTCCGTCGAACACGGGATACTCTTCCGGTCCCAGCTCATCAAAAAAGGCACGGTACTCGTCAGCCACCACAAGCGACTCCTCGCGGGAGAAGCCATAAAAGTCGTGAAAGCTCTTCCACAGGGGCGGCCCGATCATGCGGCGCAGGTCACCCATCTGCGCCTCCGAAAACCCGCGCGCGGCCAACGTCTTGCGCGTCGAGGTCATCACCGCCCGGCCCGTATCGGCCACCGTGCCGTCAAAATCGAACAGCACAACCGGCCGCCTGCATATCTCCAACGCCTCCATCGGCATTCCTCTTCCCCAGTTGATGATTTCCACACCGACACTTCAAACTGTTGACTATTCAACAATTGAACCTAGAAATGTGGAATGACTCCACTATACTTGTCGCACTTTGCTCTCAGAAGGCGGCACGCAAGCGCCCCAATGAAAGGTGCAATTATGTCTTTTGCCATCATAACCGACTCCACGTCGGACATCTCCCCCGCCCGTGCTCAAGAGCTTGGCATTTACGTCATTCCGCTACATGTGATTATCGAGGGCGAGGACCTGCTCGACCAGGTGCAGATTACCGCCGAGGAATACGTCGCCCGCATGGCCGGCTCCGAGCAGCTGCCACACACCTCGCAGCCGAGCGCCGGCGAGTTCAAGGCACTCTTTGACCGCGTGCGCGCCGACGGCCACGATAGCGCGATCTTTATCTCGCTGTGCAGCGAATGGTCCGCCTGCTATTCCAACGCATGCCTGGTCGCCGAGACCCACGAGCTCGACGTGCGCTGCATCGATTCGCGCACTGGCTCGGGCGCCGAGGGCCTGCTGGTGGAGTACGCACTGGCCATGCGCGAAGACGGCCGCAGCTTGGACGAGACCGAGGCGCAGATCCGCGCGACGCTGCCCGACGCCCACCTGCTGCTGATTCCCCGCACGCTCGAGAACCTCGTTAAGAACGGCCGCGCGCCCAAGCTCGCCGGCCAGCTCACGCAGATGCTCAACATTCGCCTAGCCGTTTCGCCGGAGTGGAAATCGGGCGAGATCAAGGCCATCAAAAAGGGCCGCGGCGCCAAGCGTATCGTCGCCAGCACCATGGCAGACTGCCTCACGTTTTTGGACGAGCACCCGGGCTCAAGCGTGCGCGTGCTCACGACCGGCGCCGCCGAGGAGCAGGAGCTCGTCAGCCAAGCGCTCGCGGGCCAAGACTACGTAGACGCCGGCACCGGCCCCATCGGCTGCACCATCGCCACCCATGTAGGCGTCGACGCAATAGCCATCAGCTACTGCCCCCACTACCAACCTGCCAATTAGGGACAGGTTTATTTTGGCAGGTTTTATCTGGGCAAACGTTAAACAGTAACAAAGGCTTGCCTGGCAAGATCGGACATGCCAAAGCCGTCGAACAACCGAAGTACACCCAGCCACAACAAAGCCATCACGCCGACGCGCCGCAACTCAAGGCGCGCCGGCGTCTTTTTAGGAGTCGCGGCGGAAAAGGGGCCGTTTTAGCCAAAAGGCCGCGAAACGCTTCCCATTACGCCGCAACTTCATTGCCGCCCAACCAGCCAATCGAGAAATTGGCGGCGATCGATGCTTTGTCCAACCCCCTTGCGATACCCTCTGGGCAAAAAATGGCAAATATGAGTACTGTTACCAGTTTAGTAACAGCGAAATCTGGCTGAATTTGCCGTCTTCCGCCAATTCCGAGCGTCATAAAGTCCCGAATCGCCATGTTTATAGGGTTGATTATATCCAATCCGAATCGATTGGTCTTAAATACTTTCCTGATGATATGTTACTGCTCAAACCACAGTACTCATATTTGCCATTTTTTGCCCACAGGGTCTATTCGAGGATAGTTTCCTGCGCCTCCAGCCCACCTCATGGCCGCCAAAACCCATTCAGCAACAGCTACCGCACATTTTGACATCAGCCAAACACCACTCACGGAGCTGTACTCCGCTATCGCCGAACCAAAATCAGAGCCGAGTCCCTTAAAAATCAAAATAACGTACCCTCATTTCAATGAACTCCGACAAGAACGGCATTTACATGAGCACCGTCACGCATCAATACGCCCTCATCGGGGGCACGCTATTCCAATTCAAGAAAATCGTCGCCCATGTATCGGAGCCGCACAGCCAAATCGTCATCTGCGGCAACGGTCCAGACATCCGTTACGCAACACTGGAAGAATGGGAGAAAGCTGGCGAATCTTTCGATAGACGGGCGCAGGTCGAGGGTGTCGTCACCAGTGCGAGCCCAGCGCGCGACAAACTCGAGCTCTTTCGCAATCTCTTTACTGGCCGCAAAGATGTTTACGCCCATGGGTACCGCAGAAAAGACGGGGGAATCGGCTATACGCCCGCCTGCGCAAACGAGTGGAAGTCAGGCATTTGTCCCAAAGCAAATCGTCAGAAAACCAAATGCGCTGAATGCGGCAACCGCGTCTTCCCCGAGTTGAGCGATACCGCGATCATCTCCCATTTCAAGGGCAGTGACGACAGACTCCGAGACGTCATAGGTCAATATGTTCTCGATAATGACAGCAACACAAAAGTCCTGGTCATCGACTTTGACGGAGCCGATTGGAAAGAAGCGACAAACGCCATTCGGCTTGTCGCAAAAAACCATGGAATCGATGCTGCAGTCGAGCGATCGAGATCAGGTAACGGCACACATGTCTGGTTTTTCTTCCTAGAGCTCACCAGCGCGAAGATCGCACGAGAATTTGGAAGCAGCCTTATCACCGAAGCGGCGGCGCTCAACAAGACAATCACCTTTGAAGCTTTTGACCGGATGCTGCCCGCGCAGTCCACCATTCCTGAGGGAGGCTTTGGAAATCTCATAGCGCTGCCTTTTCAAGGAAAAGCGCAGCGAAAAGGGAACAGCGTATTTGTTGACGAGCAATTTGAGCCCTTTCCCGATCAATGGCTTTACCTTTCTCAAATCCAGTTAATCCCGCGCACGACGGTGCAAAATCTGATCGAGAGCATCGACAATAGGTCGCACGGAATAGCGGCTGCGACGGCGGCAAACACCGCCGCACCGCATTCCCAGAGGCCGCGAAAGCGGCTTCCGCTCACACCGCGGGACCTCCCGTCATCGCTGTCCGTCACGCAGGCCGATATGCTCTATATCCCCGAAAAATCTCTGAGTCCCGCAGCTCAAATGGAAGTCCGCAGGCTTGCAACATTTGCCAACCCAGAATTCTTCCGCGCGCAATCTATGCATCAATCGGTATTCGGCAAACCGCGGTACATAGACCTCAGCGAACTTAGAGACGGCTGCGTCGCGATTCCCAGAGGCTGCAAGACTCAGCTTGAGCGGCTGCTTCAAGAAGCCGGCGTTGCTGCCCACTATTCAGACAAGCGCCAGTCTGGAAATCCAATTGTAATGACATTTAAAGGGACTCTTCGCCCTGAACAGCAAATTGCCGCTGAACAAATGCTCGGCCATGAAGACGGGATCATGTCTGCACCGACGGGTTTCGGGAAAACCGTCATTGGAGCCTATCTTATTGCTGCCATCGGTCTTCCAGCGCTCGTCATCGTTCCCAAGACTGCGCTCATTGCCCAATGGAAAACCCAGCTCGAACGATTTCTCGACATCACGGACAACAGAGAGCCCGTCCGAACCCCAAAAGGACGAATCAGCAAAAGGCAGCCTCCGCTCATTGGTCAAATCGGAGGAGGCAAAACCGCCATAAGCCATCTCATCGACGTTGCTTCATTCCAGTCTTTGTCCAGCAAGGACCCCCAGACCGAAGAACCAATAGCCAAGGAGTTCGTTCGTGATTACGGCCTCATCATCTGTGATGAATGTCACCATGCAGCCGCACCACAGCTTGAGCTCGTCCTCAAGTCCGCTCCAGCAAAATATGTATACGGCCTTTCCGCGACGCCCGAACGCTCGGACGGACTCACGCGAGCACTCTCAATGCTCTGCGGCCCGCTTCGCCATGCCATTGATCCAAAAACGCAAGCAATCCAACAGGGAATTCAGCGCGTTGTTAGGCCGCGTTTTACCGGAGTTCGACTACCCGCCTACGAACCAGGGGCGTCCTTTAATCAAGTTCTCGATCTCCTGTGTGCGCACACAGCGAGAAACGAAGCAATTGTCGACGATGCCCTCGAGACCGCGTCAAACGGTCGACATCCGCTTGTGCTATCCAAAAGGAAAAAACATGCCGAAGAGCTATGTAGGCTGCTTCAAAGCCGCGGACACGAACCTATACTCTTAACCGGAGAAATCGACGCCAAAGAAAGAAAGGCAATACTGAACAGCCTTCCCGGCTTCGAGCATGAGCATCGAATTATCATCGCAACCGAAGGCCTTCTGAGCGAGGGTTTCGACCTGTCTTACCTTGACACTCTGCTCAGTGCCACACCGATATCTTGGGACGGCAGCATAACGCAGCAGGCAGGCAGACTACATAGAAGTCACGAGGGCAAGCAGCGGGTTGAGATATTCGACTATGTTGATTTGTCGATACCCATGCTCGCGCGTATGTACCAGAAGAGACTCAAGACCTACGCAAAGCTAGGATATGAAGTCTTTGCAGCAAATGACAACAAACGGGCCGATCAAAACATCCTCGTTAGGCCGGCAAGGGCCGTGGAGGCCTTAGCGGATGACATCGCGCGCGCAACGAAAAGCATTTTTATTGCCGCGCCCTACGCATCCGCTGCATGCCTCGCAAAGCTCGCTGCCGTACTCACAGGCGCCGCCGCCCGTGGGATTGCCCTTGAGATTTCAATTGCCTCGACTCCGCACAATGACGTGAAAGCGATTTTTACCGAGATGAACGTCGACTATTCCATCAAAGCCGAAGGGCGCCTGTGCGCGTCAGTAATTGACGAGGAAACCGTCTGGTACGGAACCATTCCATTACTGGCCTTTCCTAAGAAAGAGGACTGCAGCATCCGTTTCAAAAGCAGCGAAGTTGCAGCCGAACTTTTAAGCGAAATCCAGCGAAGAGGAGAACCGGAGGTCGCAGCCACGAACGGGACGTCTCCAACAGTTACGGTGGAATAGGGGCCATTTTTGGCCAATCGGCCGCGAATCAATCCCTATTCCCCCGCGAATCATAAGCGAGCAATCAGCCCTGCGGGCCCTGGAATAGTTCCTCATGCGAGCCCATTCTGACCAGCCGGATCACAGGATTAGTCTTATGCGGCAAGTAGAGAACGACCACATCGACCAAGCCATCGGATAGATGGAAATCGATGTGGCCGTTGTAGTTGCCGCCCGGGTTTGAAAGCTCGTGGGCACCATATTCCGCGGGAAGCGAGCCGTGAGCCGCAAGCTCTGCGACTGCCGCCTTAAACTCGGTTTTTAGCTGCGGATGGATGCGCATCGTCCGTTTGTAATCCGCCTTAAACTGAGCCTCGACCTTAATCTCAAACATCGCTAGTCCTCATCGAGGAATGATATAAGCTCATCAGCGTTATTGAATGACGGGCTGTCGTCCGGCAGAATCCCCAACTCATGAGCTTCGGCGATCACCATGGCACGCCTCGTTGCCTCGTTGGGCACCTCCGCCCTTCCTACGATCTCAAAAGGAATCTTTCGTTGATTTACCAGCTGCCGAACAGCAAGGTTGAGATAGGAATTGAGGCTGAGGCCGACCGAATCCAAGAACTCAGTCGCCTGCTCCTTGAGCCCCTCTTCGATTCGAACCGTCGTAGGCTTAACTGTTGCTGTAGACATTTGCGACCTCCTCGCCCTCGTCTTTTACACCAGTATACCCAATATAAATGGCAATCTGATGTTAGATAACATCAGATTGCCATGCGTATTCATGTCGCGTGGGCACGATTGATCTACATCAGCCCGCTCAGGGCAATGTCGACGGCTTCGTTGAGGTCGTCGGTGATGTGCACGAGCTCGGGATCGAGCGGGCTAATCATACCGGCGTCCATCACCGGGCCGTTGAGCCAGTCGAACAGACCCTGCCAGTACTCGGTGCCCACCAGTACGAGCGGCATGCGCTTTACCTTGTGCGTCTGCACCAGCGTGAGCACCTCGAACATCTCGTCGAGCGTGCCAAACCCGCCGGGAAACACAATAGCGCCGGAGCTGTATTTGACGAACATAGTCTTGCGCACAAAGAAGTAACGGAAGTCCATACCGAGGTTCACATATTTGTTGAGCCCGTGCTCGTGCGGCAGCTCGATACCCAAGCCGACCGACTTGCCATTGACACTCGCCGCTCCCCTGTTGGCCGCTTCCATGATGCCGGGGCCGCCACCGGTGATGACCGCCACGCCACGTTGCGCGATCTTGCGGCCGACCGTGCGCGCCGCCTTGTAGAGCGGATCGGTCTTGGGCGTGCGGGCGCTGCCGAAGATGGTCACTGCAGGACCAAGCTCGGCAAGCGCGCCAAAACCATCGACAAACTCTGCCTGAATGCGCAGCACGCGCCACGGGTCGGTATGCAGCCAGTCGGTTGAATCCTCGGGCGCCAGCAGGTTGGCGTAGGTGTTGTCCTTAGGAATCATGGGGCCGCGCATGACCACGGGGCCGCGGCGGTACGTCTCGTCGTAGGCAGGCTCGCCCTCGACATTCTCGTTCTTAATCATGGGTACTCCTATCGAGAAAAAGAAAAACGGGCGGGGTCGACGCCATGCGCCAAACACCCGCCCGAACATCAACTATTCGGGATGGTACCCACGATGCATCAAGTGCTTGCAAGCTATCGGTCATCGGTCGCGCAGACGGTGTTAGCGAACGTGATGACCGGCCGGCGCTCGCCCCTTGCCGTTGCCTGCGCTCTGCAAGCGCCCGTGCCGCTCTTAGTAGTCCACCGCCGCAGGACTGTTCATCCAGTCGCTCACAAACGCGCCGTAGCGGCCCTCGATAATGGCCTGACGCGCCTGCTGCATAAGGTTGAGCAGGTAGTAGATGTTGTGCATCGAAAGCAGAATGCCGCCGAGCATCTCCTTCTGCGTGACCATGTGACGGATGAGCGCACGGCTGTAACCGCCCGTGCACACCGGGCAGGTGCAGGTGGGATCGATGGGACCGTCGTCGTGCGCAAAGCGAGCGTTGCGGAAGTTGAGGCGACCCTCGCTGGAGAATGCCGTGCCCATACGGCCGGTGCGCGTCGGCAGCACGCAGTCAAACATGTCGATGCCCACGCCAACGCCGCGCACGAGCGTGGTCGGGTTGCCGACACCCATCAGGTAGCGCGGCTTATGCTTGGGCATGTACTCGCTCACGAGCGGCGCCAGGGTCTCGAACATGGTCTCGTGATCCTCGCCCACCGAATAGCCACCGATACCATAGCCCGGGAAGTCGCCGCACTCCTCCAGATGGCGCAGCGAACGCAGGCGCAGATCCAGGTGCATGCCGCCCTGAACGATGCCAAAGAGCGCCTGGTCATCGCGGGTATGCGCCTTATAGCAGCGCTCGGCCCACATGCTCGACAGCTCAACGGCGCGCTCAACGTAGGCGCGCGTGGCGGGATAGCCCGGGCACTGGTCGAGCTGCATGCAGATATCGGAGCCGAGTTTCATGGCGATTTCCATGTTGTCCTCGGGCGTCCAAAACACGTGGCGGCCGTCGTAATCGTTGACGATAAAGCGCACGCCCTCATCGGTGAGCTTGACGGCATCGTTGTGGCTGAAGACCTGGAAACCGCCCGAGTCGGTGAGGATGGGGCCGTGCCAGTTCATGAACTTGTGCAGGCCGCCCAGCTCGGCGATGGTATCCTCGCCGGGACGCATGGACAGATGATAGGTATTGGCGAGCACGATCTGGGCGCCGAGCTTCTTGACAGTCTCGGTAGGAATGCCCTTGACGTTTGCCTTAGTGCCCACGGGCATAAAGATCGGCGTCTCGATGTCGCCGTGCGGGGTGTGCAGTACGCCGGCGCGCGCGTGCGTCGTCGGATCCTCGGTAATCAGGTCGAATTTAAAAAGGTTCTGGTCCATAAACTGGAACTCCTTGGTTGCGGTTCATACGCAAACCATTATACGGGCAACCCGCAAGAAGCACCGACTCGACAGAAACTGGTGCGAGGAGGATACGGCAGGGACACGGCAAATGAGCGTGGATTTTTGGACGCTTACCGGATGAGCGTGGATAATCTCCCACTTTTGCCCAAAGCACAGCCCAAAAACGGGAGATTATCCACTTTCATTCTGCGGGCACTCATTTAAGTACGTCCCCGATGAGTGGAGCTATTTACCAGCCACGGCAACGCCGATATTTTGGCAACGTCAGCGAGCGGTCACCAGGGCGAACAAATTGGCATGAAAAGAGGGCGGCATTGACCTTCTGGTCATGCCGCCCTCTTTGAATGACAAGTTGTCGCCCTGGTGACCGCGCAGCGTCGACCCGTTACGCGGTTTGGTAAAACCGCGTAACCCTACGGACGCTGGCCCATGCCACCCTCGAGGGTGACGGTCTCGCCGTTCATATACTTAAAGTCGGGACCGCAGAGCTGAACGACGACGCGGCCGATTTCCTTCTCGACGTCGCCGTAGTGACCCGCCGGCGGCATGTGGACGTTGGCCTTGAACGCCTCGGGATAGGCATCCTGGAAGTTCTCGAGCGCGGCGGTCCAAGCAAGCGGGCAAACGATATTGACGTTGATGCCGTCCTTGCCCCACTCGTTGGCGGCAACGCGAGTCAGACCACGGATGCCCTCCTTGGCGGCGGCATAGCTGCACTGACCATAGTTGCCAAACAGGCCGGCGCCCGAAGCAAAGTTGACCACGGAGCCCTTGGTCTCCTTCAGGTGCGGGTAGGCCTTCTGCATGTACAGGTAGGTGGCATACAGACCGGAGTAAATGGCGAGGTTGAACTGGTCCATGGTGTGATCGGCGATCGTCACGCCCGAAGCGCTGGCCTGAGCATTGTTGACGACGGCGTCGATGCGGCCGAACTCCTCAATGGCCTTGTCGATGACGTTCTGGACGACGGCCTCGTTGTCCTGACCAGCCGAGACATCGGCCTGAACAGGCAGAACCTTGACGCCGTACTCGGCCTCGAGGGATTCCTTGGCAGCCTCGAGCTTGGCAACGTTGCGGCCGGTAATGACGAGGTTTGCGCCCTCCTTGGCAAAAGCGATATCGATACCGTAGCCGATGGAGCCAGCGGAGCCGTCCTTGAGCGTGGCCTTGCCGCCGCCGGTGACGATCACGGTCTTACCAGTGAAAAGTCCCATATAAAGTCCTTTCAAATCGCGACGGGCCTGCCCGTCGACTGCGCGCATCCAACTTCACGCGCCAAAAGCTGAAATGCAACTTTAGCGGGTTCAAGTGAAAAATAAAGCCCATGGCAGGCGAACGGCGCAACGTCTTTCGGCGAAGGGAATGTCAAGTACAAACTGGATAAAGTGGCCGAGTTTTTGCTATCGACGCGAGCCATCGAACACGTTTTGAAACTTTGCTGCAGCGCGCGGGATGTCGGCGCGAGACTTTATCATAGGGTGACAAACAACGATGAGGAGCACATGCCTATGACAGACGAGCTGGACCCCCAGACTCAACAGCATATTGATGATTCCGCAGACGTCACTGCAGATGCCGACGCTGTGACCTGCGATGATATTGACCTCGACGGCCCATTCTTGGACGAAAGCGCTACGGCGGAAACCCCTGGCGCCGAAGATGCAGACGAGCAAAACGACGATGCGCCCGCTCAGGACGACCGCCCCGTACAGGATGCTGCTCCGCAAGCTGCGGGCCCTATCGAGGTTTCTTCGGAAGAAGAGCTCGACGCCGTCATGGACTCCATGATGGATGCCGTCAAAGCGATGAAAGACGCCGTGGCCGACGCTGACGTTGACGCCGAGGAAGAGGAGGCCGCCGAGGCAGCCTCGACCTTCGTACCCGGCGAGACTCCGGTTGCCGACCAGGGCAGCACCATGCCCTCGTTTCTGCAGCTCGAGCATCCCACGATTGGCACCGATGCGGTCGACCCGCACGCAGCAGGCTTTTCTGTGATCGAAGGCGGTACCGGCAATATCGCCGTGCCGCAGACTGCCGATGCGGACGCTGCCGACACCGCTCGCCCGACCGCCCCGCACTCCTCCGCCGCGAGCCGCGATCTGGGGACCGCTGTCTCGAACACTGCGAACGCCGTGGGCACCTTTATCGCCCAGGGTGCCTCGGCCATGCGCGAGATGAACGCCGCGAAAAAGGCACTTGCCGATGCCCGCGCCCACCTGGCCGAACTTGAGCAGCGCATTGCCGATCAGGCCGAGGAACTCGAGACGCGCCAGGATATCGCAGGCCGCTACGACCAGATCGTCGCCGACCAGCGCCAGGCGATTGCCACGGCCCAAAAGACTGCAGCGGCCGCCGAGATTGATCGTGATGCCCACGCCTCCAAAGCGACAGAGCTCAAGGGTCAGCTCGAACAAATGAAGACAGAGGATGACGCGACTGAGCTCCGCCTGAAGGCCGCGCTCGACGCCGTGGAGGTCCGCGAGGCGAGCTCTCGCGAGACCGGCAACCGCCTCGTTCGACGTCTTGAGGATTCCAAGCGCATCCGCGACAAGGTGAAGGCCGAGCGAGACGCCGGCATTGCGGCCGCACAACAAACCGTCGACGCCACGCGCGCCCAGCTCGAGACGCTGCGCCATGAGTATGCCGAGCTGCAACGCAATCCCTCGGCAAATCCCGCCAACTATACGGTGCGCACCAGCGAGCTCTCGATGCAGATTTCCGACACGGCAGATGCCCTGCGTAAAGCCGAAGAAGATGTCCCGCGCATCACCGCCGACCTTGAGCACTCGCTTGCCGCAGCCGAGCAGGCCGTCGAGCAGGCTCAAGCCCCTATCGCCGACGCAAAACGCGCGCACCAAGCCGTGACGACCGAAGCCGATGCCGCGCGCGACGAGCTGCAGACGGCGAAGACAGCCGCCGCGACTCGTCAGCGCGAACTGCGCGAGAAGATCGCCGCGGAGGACAAGGCACGCCGCGAGCAGGAGCAGACCATCGCCAACGCCCAAGCAGATGCCGCACATGCACAGTCGATCATCGAACAGGCGACCGAGGTGCACGACCACCCAGAAATCACTGAGTCGCTTGCAGGATCCTTGGCCCGAGACAAAGCCGAACACGCCGAGACCGAGCGAGAAGTCGCCCAGCTCGAGGCCACCGAGGACGCGGTGCGCGAACGTACCCGCGACTCACGCATCAAATTCACCGGCGCCATCGTCTGCATCGTCGCCGCAATCCTGGCGATCATCCTAGTCTGGCTGTTCGCAAGCAAGTAGTCATTGGGGACGTTCTTAAACGACTAGTCAAACAAGAACGTCCCCAACGACTAGCCCAATGACGAGAGTGGATAATCTCCCACTTTGAGCCCCCAAGCAGGCCAAAAACGGGAGATTATCCACTCTCATTCTGCAGGCACTCATTTAAGTACGTCCCCAATGAGTACCTGCCGATGCTTTGGCAAAGTCAGCGAAAACGCCCCTGAGCGAGCAAGGTGACGTGAAAGAGGGGGGCATTGACCTTCTGGTCATGCCCGACGATTGAACATCAGATTGCCGCTTAGGGGGGTTTGCAGCGTCGGCCGGTTACGGCGTTTGTAAAACGCCGTAACCTACAAAATGAGCATCGCGTCGCCAAAGCTGAAGAAGCGGTAGCGCTCTTCGATAGCAGCGGCGTAGGCATCCATGATCTGGTCGCGGGTGGCAAGCGCGCTTACGAGCATCATGAGCGTGGAGCGCGGCACGTGGAAGTTCGTGATCAGCGCGTCGACCACGTGATAGGTCGAGCCGGGCATGAGGTAAAGCTGCGTCGTGGCGTTCTCGCGCGCCACGATGTCGCCGCGGCCGAGCGTGTCGGCACCGTCCTCGCGGCCTTCAAAATAGCGCGCCGTCACAGCCGGATCGGACACCGGCGCGTCCGCGTCAAACGCACTCTCGAGCGAGCGCACCGCGGTGGTGCCGACGGCGATCACACGATGACCCTCGGCCTTCGCCTTATGCACGGCGTCGACAACCTCCTGCGACACGTGGTAGCGCTCGGTGTGCATGACGTGCTGCGTAGGGTCGTCCTCCTCCACCAAGCGGAAGGTATCGATGCCCACCTCGAGCTCGACGGCGGCAAACTTCGCGCCCTTGGCCTCGATAGCGGCCATGAGCTCGGGAGTAAAGTGCAGACCCGCCGTAGGAGCGGCAGCCGAGTGCTCCTCCTTCATGGCGTAGACGGTCTGGTACTTCTCGGGATCGCCCTCGTAATCGGTAATGTAGGGCGGCAGCGGCACGTGACCGGCAGCATGAATGGCCTCGTCGAGCGTGCGCGGCTCGCCGGCGGCATTGCAGCCGGCCGGCTCAAAGCGCACCAGACGGCCTCCGCGGCTATCGGTGACAAAGTCGATGACCTCGGCCGTCAGCACCACGGGAGCCCCCTCGGGCGCATGGGCGCCACCGGCGCGATACTCAATCTGAGCACCGGGCTTCAGGCGCTTACCCGGCTTGACCAGGCACTCCCAAACGTGGCCCAGCGGGTCAACATCCTCACGGCGCTTGAGCAGCAGCGTCTCGACCACGCCACCCGAGCCGGCTTTGCGACCGATCAGGCGGGCCGGCATCACACGCGTCTTGTTGATGACGAGCACATCGCCCGGCTCGATATAGTCGATGATGTCGCGGAAGATGCGGTGCTCAACGGTACCGCCGTGCTCCAGCGGCTTCCCCGCCTGGGAGCCTTTGCGATCCACCACCAGCAGGCGGCAGGAGTCGCGCGGCTCGGCAGGAGCCTGGGCAATCAGTTCCTCAGGAAGGTTGTAGTCAAAATCATCGGTACGCATAGACACGTCGGATACTCCTTATATAGCTAAAGTCCGCTCTACATCCTAGCAGGCTGACGTCCCAAACGAACTACTTTTTGGCGGCTTTGCGCTCGTCGCGGATGCGGGCGCGGTCCATGGCCGCCTCGACAGCAGAAAAGCGGCAGCCGCAGTAGTTCTGTCGATACATGCCCAGTTCGCGCGAACGGCGCGTAGCCTCGGGATAATACGGGCGAAAATCGCGAATCACCGGGGTGAGCCCATGGGCGGCCGCCAAACGCTCAAGCACGTCATTGCAGGTGTCGAACAGCTGATACGGCGAGACGGCGAGCGTCGTACCCACATATTCAAACCTGCGCTCCTGGGCAACGCGGCATGCCTCGGCCAAGCGCAAGGCATAGCACGAGCGACAGCGACGGGGCCGATCGGCACCCAGCGGGGCCACGCCGGCCTCCCAGCGCTCGCGGTCCTCCCCCGCCTCGATGAGCTCGATGTCGCCATCGGCACACCACCGGCGCAGCTCGTCCAGACGCCGCCGCCATTCATCGCGCGGTTGAATATTGGGATTGGTCCAGCAAATCGTGGGCTCAAACCCCTCCTCGCGCAGCAGGCGAACCGGCTCAAGCGAGCATGGTGCACAGCACGCATGCAGCAACAACGACTTCATCGACATCCCCGTCCCAGAAAACTCACACCGACATCATGGCAGCTAAAATAGCCCCGTCCCAAAAAGACTACTTTGCGAAAAAGCGCACGCCAAAGGACGTATCCTCGCAGGCGACGATACGGCGGTCGCGCAGAATGGTCCGCACGTAATACCAATCACCCACACAGCCCGACAAGTGCAGACCAGCCGCCAGGTAGCACAGCAGCGGATAGTCCGAGAACGCAAACCCCAGGGCAAATGCTGTCGTCACAACAACCGTCGGCGCCAGGCAAACCGCCATGTACCGCCGGCGCGAATACACAACGCCCTCGGCGCAGGCATAGATCATCGCCGTCTCGCGATTCGCCCCAAAGGTCACCTGCGCGCCCGCAGGCGCCAGCAGCTTAAAAAACACCGCATGCACCAGCTCGTGCACGGCAAACGATGCCATTGAGACCGCAGCCAAGCCGACTATCCAGCCCACGACAGCCATCCAGCCGCCCGCCTCAGCCGCGTCCAAGTCCGCAGGCCCGCCCAACAGCATAAACACCGGCACCAGGCACACGGCAAACACCGCGATCACGGCCATCCCCCACACGAAGCAAGCGTGTAGAAAATCCTCGTCCTCAAACGCATGTATGTTGGAAATCTCATTCATAGCATCTTAGGATAGCGCCCCTGCCACGCACCCGCCCGCATGTGCGATAATGTCGAACGATATGCACGAATTGACCACCGCGCCGCCGAACCCCGTGCCCGGCCGCGCTCTTACCTATATGCGAAGGAGTCCCATGGCATCCAAATACTCCATGAACGACCGTCCCAGCTGGCCGCGCCGCGCCATCGTTACCGCCGGCGAGCCTTACGGCAACAAAGGCCTGCACTTTGGCCACGTCGGCGGCGTCTTTGTCCCGGCCGACTTCTTTGCCCGCTTCCTTCGCGACCGCCTGGGCCGCGAGAACGTCATCTTCACCTCGGGCACCGACTGCTACGGCTCGCCCATCATGGAGAGCTACCGCAAGCTCAAGGAGAATGAAGGCTACGATAAGTCCATCGGCGAGTATGTCGAGTCCAATCACTCCCGCCAGGCCGCGACCCTCAACAACTACAACATCAGCTGTGACATCTACGGCGGCTCGGGCCTTGAGCCGGCTGCGCAGATTCACAACGAGGTGACCGCGGAGATTATCGAGCGTCTGCACGAGCAGGGCACCATCTCCAAGCGCTCCACGCTGCAGTTCTACGATGCCAAGGCCGGCACGTTCCTCAACGGCCGCCAGGTCATCGGCCGCTGCCCCATCCAGGGCTGCAAGTCCGAGAAGGCTTATGCCGACGAGTGCGATCTGGGCCACCAGTTTGAGCCCGAGGAGCTCATCGCGCCCAAGAGCCAGCTCACCGGCGAGGTGCCCGAGCTGCGCCCGGTCGACAATCTCTACTTTGATCTGCCGGCCTACCTCGACTTTATGAAGACCTATACCGCCAAGCTCGCCCAGAACCCGCAGGTTCGCTCCGTGGTCTCCAAGACCATGGAGGAGTGGCTGCTGCCGGCTCAGCTCTACATCCAGAACAAGTTCCGCGAGGCCTTCGATGCCGTCGAGGACCAGCTCCCCGAGCACACCGTGCTGGAGCCCGAGGGCAACAAGAGCAGCTTTACCGTCACCTTCCCCAGCTGGAAGGAGCGCGACGACGCCCACGCGGTGCTCGCCAACGGCGGCGTGCGCTTCCGCAGCGGCAAGGCGCTCGTGCCCTTCCGCATCACCGGCAACATCGACTGGGGCGTTCCGGTGCCCGAGGTCGACGGCGTGACCGACGTCACCTGCTGGTGCTGGCCCGAGAGCCTGTGGGCGCCCATCAGCTACACTCGCACCGTGCTCGCACGCGATGCCAAGGCCGCCGGCGTGACCGAGGGCGTCGCCGCCCAGGATGCCGCCCTCATGGGCGAGCCCGCCGCCGATTCCACGCAGGTCCCCGCGCCCACCTACCAGCACAGCTCGCTCGACTGGCGCGACTGGTGGTGCTCTGACGACGCGCAGATCTACCAGTTCATCGGTCAGGACAACATCTATTTCTACTGCATCGCGCAAACCGCCATGTGGGAGGCCCTGGGTTGGGACCTTACGCAGAGCACCGTCAGCGCCTGCTACCACCTGCTCTACATGGGCAAAAAGGCCAGCTCGTCCTCGCAGACGCCTCCCCCGCCGGCAGACGACCTGCTCAACCACTACACCTGCGAGCAGATGCGCGCTCACTGGCTGTCGCTCGGCCTGTCCGAGAAGCCAGTGAGCTTTAGCCCCAAGGCATACGACACGCGTGTGACTGGCAAGGACAAGGACGGCAACGAGGTGCGCGCCTGCGACGACAAGCGCGTCATCGATCCGGCCCTTAAGGAGAGCGCCCTTTTGACCGGCGTGTTCAACCGTCTGGCCCGCAGCTGCTTCTACGGCGTCGCCGTCAAGGAGGGCGACGAGAGCCCCTACCGCAACGGCTGCATCCCCGCCGGTGCCGCTTCTGACACCGTGGTCGAAGCCGCCGAGCAGGCAGCTCTCGCCTTTGAGCAAGCCATGTACAAGTTCGAGACGCACCGCGCGCTCGCCGTGTGCGACGACTACCTGCGTGCCGCCAACAAGCGCTGGAGCGACGCCTCTAAGGCCGCCAACAAGCTCGAGGGCGAGCCGGCAAACGCCGCAATGACGCAGGCCCTCGTCGACGCCTTTACCGAGCTGCGCGTGGCGACCGTGCTCATGCACGGCATCGTCCCTGCCGGCTGCGAGCTCATCTGCGAGTACTTCGACGTTGACCCGGTCGCCTTCTTTAGCTGGGATAACATCTTCGCCTCCACGGATGAGTTTGTGGAGAGCCTGGGCGAGAAGCCCGGCGAGCACCGCGTGAAGCCGCTACCCCCGCGCTTCGACTTCTTCAGCAAGCACGAGAGCCAGTACTAAAACACTCGACATGTAATGGAATGGGAAGGAAAGACGGATGTCCAAGCCGCGTCGTCGTAAGCAGAAAAAGCAGGTCAAGGCCGAGCTCAAGCTCAGGCAGTTTGCCGCCACCGAGCTTTCCGACCAGCTTGCCGCCCAACACTCCGCCGCCGATCTGCCGCGCTTTATGGTCGACACGGTCGCCGGCGCCTATGCGCCCGCCGATGCCGAGCTCATGATCAAGGGCTTCGGCGCCGCGGTCACACGCCCGGTCACGCTGCGCGCCAACACGCTCAAGGCGACCGCCGAGGACATCGCCGCCGCGCTCGACGCCGCCGGCATCGCCCACCAAACCGTCGCCTGGTACCCGGACGCTTTCATCCTGCCCGAGGCCCAGGTTTCCGACCTGTGGGACCTCGACATCTACCGCGACGGCAAGATCTACTTGCAAAGTCTGTCGTCCATGATGCCGCCGCTGGTCCTGGGCGCACAGGCAGGCGAGGACATCCTGGACATGTGCGCAGCCCCCGGTGGCAAGACGACGCAGATCGCCGCCCTCACGCAGGGGCAGGCGCACCTTACCGCCTGCGAGATGAGCATTCCCCGCGCCGAGAAGCTCGAAGCCAACCTCCACCGCCAAGGCGCAAAAAACGTGCCCGTCATGCGCATCGACGCACGCGAGCTCGACGAGTTCTTCCGCTTTGACCGCATCCTGCTCGACGCCCCCTGCACCGGCACGGGCACCGTCATCAGCGGCAACGAGAAAAGCCTGCGCGGCCTGACCGAGCAGCTGCTGAGCAAGTGTGCCCGCTCGCAGCGAGCACTTCTGGACCGCGCCATGGGAGCCCTTAAACCGGGCGGCACGCTCGTCTATTCGACTTGTTCGATCTTGCCGCAGGAAAACGAGGACGCCCTGCAAGAGGCCCTCGACAAGCACATGGATTGCGAGCTTATCCCCCTCGACGGCACGCCGAGCGAAAGTGAAACGCGCCGTGCTCAGGAAGTTGGCGAAGAGCCACGCATCGAGTGCAACGCCCTCACCGAGGCCATCGCCGCCAGCCACGTCTCGTCCGTCGCCAACGGTATGCCCGGCACGCTGACCATTCCGCCTAGCCGCGACTTTGAGGGCTTCTACATTGCCCTGATCCGAAAACGCAGCTAGCGCACGGATCCAAAACTCAACAAGCTATCTCTGTGCGCGTTTGCCCTGCTGGTCGCGATGCTGTTTAAGCATCGCGCGCTCCTTGCGTTCGACCCTTTTGCCCTTAATGGCCGTGACCACAAAGTAGATGACCGCGGCGGCAACGATTGCGCCCACACACAGGCCAATCGAGCCCAACATTGCTGTCAATTCCATACCGCGTCACCTCTCTTTTAAACGGGACTTTCAAGATAGCACCTCGATCCCCGCCACCACAGCTCCTTCACGTTCGCCGCCCTTCGGTCTAACGGAGGACGCGGCGGGGAAAAATCAACTCGTCAAACGATTTAGCAAGCACAACGCTGCCGGTACCCTGCCGGCCGTCATCACATAGAATCGAGCCTCCATGGATACCCTCAACGATCTAAACGAGCGCGTCGACGCCTTCGTCGGCACCAGCTCCTTCGACACGCCTGCCGCGGCAAACGACCAAGCTCCCATCGATGTGCCCGCCGAGGTTCACGAAGACATCGTCGCCTCGGTCGATTTCTCCGAGGTCGAGCTCGCAGACGAGTTCACCGAGCCCCAGGTAGCCGTCACGCCCAACGGCCTGCTCCCTATGGAGCCCCTGCCCATCGACGGACGTCTGCGCAAGGCTGCCCTTCGCATGCCCGACGAGATCGAGGAGGCCAGCGGCTTCACGCTCTTCGGCCGCCGCATCAAGTCGCTCATTTACACCACCGATGTCGCGGTTATCCGCAACTCCAACGCCGATGCCGTCTTTGCCGTTTACCCCTTCACGCCGCAGCCGGCCATTACGCAGGCACTGTTGACCGTCGCCGAGTGCCCGGTCTTTGTAGGCGTGGGCGGCGGAACTACGACCGGTAAGCGCTCCGTTCAGATGGCAGCCGTCTCCGAGATGCAGGGCGCGGCGGGCTGTGTGGTCAACTCCCCCGCCACCGCCGAGATGGTCGAGCACATCACCAACATCGCCGACATCCCCGTCATCGCCACGGTCGTACGTTGCGACGACGATGCTCACGCAAAGGTGCGCGCCGGCGCCAAGATTCTTAACATCGCCGCTGGCAAAAACACGCCGCAGGTCCTGCGTGAACTGCGCGAGCACTATCCCAACCTGCCGCTCATCGCGCCGGGCGGCAAGACGCCCGAGAGCATCCGCGAGACCATCGCCGCCGGCGCCAACGCCATCATCTGGACGCCGCCTTCGGCACAGCAGCTACAGACCGACATGATGCAGCGTTATCGCAAGATGAAGGAAGACGCCACGCCCGTTATCTCGCGCGACGATGTGCCCATTATCGACCAGGTCGCCGCCGCCGAAGTCAGCCAGGTCGAGAACATGAATCCCGACGTGCCGATTCCCGACGAGGTCATCGAGCGCGTCGCTTCGATCCACGAGCGCGTCGAGGAGCGTCGCGCCAACCGCGGGCTCAAGCCCTCACTGCACGGCTTTTTCTTCCGAGGAAAGAAACGCTAGCAAAACATCTTGGCCCGCCCCACAAACGTGAGGCGGGCCGTTTTCGTTTGAGCAATCATGCAGCGATGTGATGGGGCAAATTAATCCACGCGCTTGTCGCCCATAAAGAAGAGCGCCACCGTACCAGGTCCGGTATGCGAGCCAATCAGAGTACCGATGTTATTGATCTCAATCTTGCCTTTAAGCTGCGGAACCTGTTCCTCAATCAGCGCCGCAACTGCTTCGGCATCCTCGCGGCACGCCGAGTGCGACATGATGCACTTACCCGAATAATCCGCACCGTCCTGCACGTGTGCCATCATGGTCTTAGCCATCTCGGAAATCGCGCGCTTCTTAGTGCGAATCTTCTCACGTGGCGACAGCTTGCCGTCGCAATCGACCGTCATAAGTGGGCAAATCTTAAGCGCCGTGCCGATGATCGCGCTCGCAGCCGAAATGCGACCGCCGCGCAGGTAGCTCGACAGATCGGTCGAGAAGAACCAGTGGTGCAGGTTGAGCTTATGCTCCTCGATCCAAGCGGCCGTCTCGTCGAGTGAAGCCCCGCTATCGCGCACGTCGGCGGCACATTCCGCCAGCAGGCCAAAGCCCGAAGACGCTGCCAGCGAATCGATGACGCGCACCTTGCCGCCCTGGGGATAGCGATCCGCGAGCATCTGCGCCGCAACGCAGGCCGATCCATACGTGCCCGAAATACCCGACGACAACGTCAGGTGCAGCACGTCTTTGCCCTCGGCAACAAGCGGCTCCCAAAACTCCTCGTACTCACCCACGCTCACCTGAGACGTCTTGGGCATGGCGCCCGCGGATATCTGGGCAAAAAACTCGTCCGGCGTAATCGACTGATACAGATCGTCCGCATAGACAACATCGTCGATCTCGTAATGAAAACACACGACAGGGATATTGCGCGATTCAAAGAACTCCCGAGTTCGATCGGCGGCGGATTCACAGGTCAGGACAAAATCACTCATATGAGGCTCCTTACGTATAGTTATAAAAATTATCGCACAGCAAGCATAAATACGGTACAAATGTCCACTATTTACCAAATAGAGCCAAAGGTGGTGAACATCTTTACCGTCATCATCTCTATCGATCCCGGAGGCATACGTCTGTAAAAGCGACCCTACGTCTCCACCCAACCGCCATATCTACCTCAACTAAATCGATTTACCAAACCGTTCGGCCAACAATTCGACCTCCCATCCCCAATCGAAACAAAAGCGGCGCATACTGATAAACGTTTGACGCTGTTTATCAGTTTTACCAGCTCCATCGGAAGGTGTTTCATGGTCGCATTCGATCGCAATCCGCAAGACTTCAAGTATCTGCGTCTGCTGTCGAGACAATTTCCCACCGAGCAATCCGCGTTTACCGAGATTATCAATCTCTCGGCCATTCTCAACCTGCCCAAAGGCACCGAGCATTTTATGAGCGACGTGCATGGCGAGTACGAAGCCTTTATGCACATCCTCAACAACTGCTCGGGCGTCGTGCGCGAACATGTCGACGAGATTTTTGGCGACACGCTTTCCTTTGACGAAAAGGGCGAGCTGTGCACGCTCATCTACTACCCGCGCGAGAAGATCGACCTGGTCCGCAGCCGGCGCGAAGACTCGCCCACCTGGTACAGGACGATGCTTGACCAGCTCATCATGGTCGCCCGCTCGCTTTCGAGCCGCTATACGCGCTCCAAGGTGCGTAAGGCCATCCCGCGCGATTACGCCTACATCATCGACGAGCTGCTGCACACGCATCCGGACGAGAACAACTATCGCGTGCGCTATCACGAGCGCATCGTGGAGTCCATTCTGGAGACCGCCAGCGCCGACGACTTTATCGAGTCGCTTGCCTCGCTCATCAAGCGCCTGGCCGTCGACCACCTGCACCTGGTGGGCGACATCTTCGACCGCGGCGGCGGCGCGGCCAAGATTATGGACCGCCTGCTCACCTACCATTCGCTCGACATCCAGTGGGGCAACCACGACCTGCTGTGGATGGGCGCCGCTGCCGGCGAGCCCGCCTGCATCGCCACGGTGCTGCGCAACAACCTACGCTACGACAACTACGAGATCCTGGAGAACGACTACGGCATCTCGCTGCGTGAGCTTGTCGCCTTTGCCGATGCCACCTACACCGACGGTGAGCCCATCACCCCGCTGATCAAGGCCATCAACGTGCTGCTCTTTAAGCTCGAGGGCCAGATTATCCAGCGCCACCCCGAGTTCGATATGACCGACCGCCTGTTACTCGACAAAATCGATCACGACACCGGCACGGTCACGCTCGCCGACGGCAGTGTGTGGCCGCTCACGACCAACGACTTCCCCACCGTCGACCCGGCGGACCCCTATACGCTCACGCCCCAGGAGCAGCACATCATCGACAAGCTCGTGTCCGAGTTTGTCACCGCCGATCACCTGCATCGCCATATCGATTTCCTCTTTTCCCATGGCTCGATGTACAAGGTCGCCAACGGCAATCTGCTCTTCCACGGCTGCGTACCGCTCAACGAAGACGGCACCTTTAGCAGCATGAACTGTCTGGGCACCTGGCACGCTGGCCGCGATTATCTCGATTTTTGCGACCACATCGCCCGCCGCGCCTGGCGCGTGGGCGACCGCGACGCCCTCGACTGGATGTGGTACCTGTGGATTGGCTTTAACTCACCCGCCAGCGGACGCCTGGTGCGTACCTTTGAGCGCGCCTATATCGCCGATAAGAGCACCTGGGTCGAGCCGATGGACCCGTACTTTACGCTTACCAAGTCGCCCTCGGTCTGCGATGACATCATGCGCGAGTTTGGCGTCGTGCCCATGGCATGTTCACCGACCGGCCACATCATCAACGGCCACACGCCCGTTAAAACCACCAAGGGTGAGCAGCCCATCCGCGCCGAGGGCAAACTGCTGGTCATCGATGGCGGCTTCTGCCGCGCTTACCATCCCAAGACGGGTATCGCCGGCTATACGCTCATCTCGAGCTCGCGCGGCTGCCGCCTCAAGTCGCACCGGGCCTTTACGACGGTTGCCGAGGCACTCACGCGCAACGTGGACATCGAAAGCGAGACCAACCGTTTTGACCAAGCAGACCGTCGCCGCATGGTGAGCGACACCGATACTGGCGCCAAGATTCGCAGCCAGATCCAGGATCTGCGCCAGCTGCTCGATGCATATAGAAACGGTGCTATCGAGGAGCGCGTCTAGCCCCACCCGCGGGGATTGGCTAAACTTGCTGAGTTTGTCATCCCCACGGCGCCCCGGCGCCACCATAAGGCAGGTACCATGCAAAAGCTCCTTGCGCAGATCATGAAGTTTGGCGTCGTCGGTGTCATTGCCACGGTCATCGACTTTGGCATTATGAATCTGCTCCACTACGGTCTGGGCCTCAACATCCTGATCGCCAATACCAGCGGCTTTATCATCTCACTCATCTTTAACTACCTCGCCAGCATGAAGTACGTGTTTGCACACAAGGAAGGCATGAGCCGCCGCCGCGAGTTCATTATCTTTGTCGTGCTGTCCGTGATCGGCCTGGCACTCAACGACGGTATCGTGTTGACACTCAACGCCGGTCTGGGACTCGAGGCCAATATCGCCAAGATCTGCGCCACCGCGCTTGTCATGGTCTACAACTTTGTGACCCGAAAGATCTTCCTGGAAGGCGACGAGACCAAGTAACTCGCAACCTTACAGCTTTACGATGCCCACGGATGACGCGCGTCGAGCGCTGTGTTGTTCGTGGGCTTTGCTCGTTTACGGGCAAATTTTCAACGTTTGCGGATTAGCTCTTGAAAATTTGGCGAGTTCGTATAGTTCTTGGCAAAGACCTTACGTTTCCCTTGCAAAAGCTCTAAAGTATCCTCTGCTCGATTCATCAACGCATTGGATGTGATTACGTGCGCAAGGCACTGGCACAACCTCATACCAAGCAGTTCCTCAAGTTCGCTGTCGTGGGTCTTATCTCCTTTGGCATCGACTGGGGTATGCTCATTGCGCTTGTCGAGCTGTTTCATCTCGACTTTTTGATGAGCACCACGGTCTCGTTTACCACGTCCGTCGTGGTCAACTACTGGCTCAGCATGAAGTATGTGTTCGACCACCGCGAGGGCATGAGCCGCAAGCGCGAGTTCACGATCTTCACCATCCTGTCGGTGATCGGCCTGGGCCTCAACGACCTATACATGTTTGTGGGCGTCACGTTTTTGAGCATCGGCTACCAGGCCATGAAGGCCATCGCCACGTTCCTCGTCACCTGGTACAACTACTTCAGCCGTCGCTTCTTTCTCGAGGGCGCACGGTCGTAGTCGATTCACTATTTGCTTGAATGTATAACCGGTTGGAATTCCCGTTCCAACCGGTTTTTTTGTTTGCCGAGAGACCCGGCGACCCAGTCCCATTCGCATGAAAAACGGGCGGCCCGGATGTTTGTCCGAACCGCCCGTCTGGCGCACTATGTCGAGGTCCCTAGCCTGTAACGTAATACCAGACCACGTTGTCGCCATTGGAGAGAACGTAGTTACTGCAGGCCGTCATGGGCGTTGTGCCGTTGACGGAGTACATCCAGCCGCTCGTGCCACCGTACTGTTTCTCGGCCAAACCACCAATCGCGGAGACATACGTGCCGTACGACGAGCCATGTGCGTTAACGGAAAGGCCCAGCGCGCACAGGGCATCATAGACGGTAGCGCCTTCGTTAAAGGTAAAGGTGCCACCAGAAGACACAGGATTGCCCACAGCGCTCGATGTGACCGAAACCGTCACTGTTACGTAGCTGGACTCCTGCGAGCCGCTCTGGCCGCCCGAGGAGGCGTTTCCACCATTAGAGGATGAGGCTCCATCAGACGACTGGCCACCGCCAGACGCATTGGAAGTATCACCGGCTCCCGTATTTTGGGCAGCGGATTTATCGCCAGACTTCTTGCCGTCCTGGTCCTCGGACTTCTTGTTATCCGAGTTCTTGTCCGATTCCTTGTTTGAAGACTCGGAATCGTCCTTGGACTTGGACTCATCTTTTGCGTCATTCGATGACTTGGAATCCTTGGAACTGGCCTCGCCCGAAGTCGTAGTCGAGCCAGACACCTTGGTGTCCTTGGTGACGACGCTCTCCCCCGTCACGGTCTGAATGATCCAGTCGATGGACCAGGCACCGCTCTCGGAAGGATGGACGAAACCCAGCGAGACGACGATCAGAATGGTGCACGCGGCAGTCAGGACGCCGAGGAGCGTCTTGCGACGAGGGGCGGACGCCGCCGAAGCGGCGCCCTGTTGCTTTGCTTCGTCGAACTGAATGAACGAGGAATCTGGTTGCTTGGGGTCAGCGTCCTTGGATTTATTGGACACAGCCCTCACCTACCGACGTTTGGTGAACACGAACACGCCGACGATGGCGAGACCGATGACGCCGGCGGCAACGCCAACAATGGCGAGCGGGTTGGTGCCAGTCTCCTGCTCGGAAGCACTAGAGGACTTCTTAGCAGTGGTCGTGGAAGCAGCACCCGTATCGGACTTGGAATCGGACTTGGAATCGGACTTCTTGTCGGACTTGTTGTCCTTCTTGTCAGACTTCTTGTCAGACTTCTTCTCGTCCTTCTTATCGGACTTATCGGTGTCCTTCTTGTCGGACTTGTTGTCCTTGGTCTCGGTCTTGGTCGACACCGTCGTCTTGGTCGTCGGCTTATGACCCGGGGCGATAGCGCCGCCGGCCTGCTGGCCCTTAGAGCCGGAGCCGGAACCCGTGCCAGTGCCAGCGCCAGCGCCGGAACCGTTGCCAGCGCCACCGTTGCCACCATTAGTGCCAGAACCGCCATTGCCGCCAGGGTTAACGGCATTCTTGGTCCACTTGGCATACAGTGTCAGATCGGCCGTCACTGGCGTACTGAAGTCATACGCCTGCGTGCAAGCCTCATCGGTGAACCAACCGCCGAAAGTGTAGCCCTTGCACTGTGGCTGAGTCGAGGGCTCCGTCGCCGCCTTGCCTTCCTTCACGCGTTGAGAATCGGGCATCGCCGCATCCTTACCGTTGGCGTCGAACGTCACGGTATAGCGTTTGACCCTTTGGCCATTACCCTTGACAGCAAACAGCTTGCCCGAGTCATTGACATAGTAGAGTGAACCATCGGATCCGACCGAAATAGAAGCCATGCAGTACTGCTGGTCGCCCGCCACGGGCGTATAAAGCAGTTCGGCCTCGTCATCGCCAATACGGTAACGATAGATGCCGCCCGGGTTGTTGTTGGACGTAAAGTAGACGTACGTCTCGCCATTCTGGACAGAAACGACCGGCTGCGACTTTACATCACCGCCGCCCGAAGCCCCCTGACGAATATAGCTACCGTCCGCCTTGCAAATGGAATAGTCCACGGAAAGCGTCTCGGCATCAATCACTGTAAGCTGACCGTAGTGATACGTGTACTTGTTCTGATAACCGCCCATAAAGGATTCGGTCGATGAGCCTCCGACCACAATCTTGCCGTTGGCCAGCACCGGCGTCGAGGTCGAGCTGCCACCAAACGTCACCTTGCCAAGCTCAGAAAGGGTTCCGTCCGTTCCAACCGAAAGCTTATGCAAAACGCCATCGGCGCTCACGACATAGGCAATCGATCCATCGACCAGCACCGTCGTGCGCACGCGCTCGGCAATCTTGAGCAACGCAACGGTCTTTCCAGTTTCGGGGTCGACCGTGCTCACCGTACCGGAATCATCTGCGATGACGCCATAATTGCCCGAGAACGCCAAGCCGGCCCAGTAATAGCCCTTGCTGTTCTCGTTCTTATGCTGCCACATAACCTTGCCATCGGAGATGCGCACGCAGAGCAGGTAGCCGTCGCTCGAGTCGGACCAGCTGGCCGATGCCGTCCCAAAGTAGGCAAAGCCGTCACGAACCGTAATGGACGCAAGAGACTGCTGAGCACCATCGGGGCCAGCAGGCAACTCATCGGTTACCCAAACCGTCGCCAGAGTATCAACCGTCAGCGCCTGCAGGCGACCGCTCGAAAGCGGCACGAGCATCACGCCGCCAGTGTATACCATACGCGAGGTCGAATCGATCTTTGCCGCCAAAGGCGATTCGGCAACGGTCTCACCCGTGTCGACATCTTTCTTGAGCAGCTTGGAACCAACGGCCACGTAGAGGTAGTCACCGACCAGCAACGGGTCGGAAATACCCTTGCTCCATTCGTTCGAGCCCTTGAGCTCGCTCACCCATTTTGCCTCAGCGTCTTTCGTGGGCACAGGAGCGTCGGTTACTTTGTCGGCGCTCGTATAACCAGGCCAATCGCTATCCCAGTTAGGACGTGCGGCACCCGGGTCAACAACAACACTGTCGACGCCGGGCACAGTATCGCCGGGAGCAAAAGCCCAGACGATTTTGTCGCCAGACTTGAGCACATAATCGCTATCGAGCTGAGACCCAGGAACGCCGTTGACAAAGAACGACCATGCACCCGACAGCTCGATGCCATCAAGCGGAGATACGAGACTATAGACGCCACAATAGCCAAATTCGTCGTACATTTTTGACTTTATGCCAAGGGCATCGAAGTAAGCAGCGGAGGCATCCTTGATCGACGTGCCCTTAACAAACACCTGGATCGACGGGTTCGTCCAACGCTGAGCTATCCCGGTCTTTTTGCCAATAATCTCCATCGTGACGGAAACCTGCTCGGGCGCGGGGTCGCCGTACTTCGAGTAGCACCAGACGACGGAGTCGCCGTCCTTGAGCGTGTAGCCGCCCGCGCCGACCTCGGAGGCGCTGCCGTTGACGAACAGCTGCCAGTGCGCGCCGGTCGCCGAGTCGTAGCCGAGCTTGCGGTCCTTATCGAAGGGCGACGTGATCGTGTTGAGCGCCCAGCCCCAGGTGCCGTTGGGATCATAATCGGTGGTCAGGCCGGCCTGCTTGAAGAGCTGCTCGGAGAGGTCGGCCGCGGTCGAGCCCTCCTTCAGCGTGATCCGCTGCGCGGCGGCCCAGGTCTGCTGGGCGCCCTTGGCGTCGGTGCCGACGACGGAGCACGTGGCAGAGACATCCTGGCTCTCGGCCTTGGCAGGCTGAGTCTTGGCCTCTCCAGCGGCAGAGACAACGGCGGCGTCCTGCTTCGAGGCATCGGACGTCGATGCAACCGGCGCCTCATTGCCTGCAGCGCTATCGTCCTCAGTCTTGTCGGTAGGGCCCGAAGTTGTCGCGGCGGCATCTTGCTCGGCAGTGCCCCCATTCGCCACCACGCCGCTCGCATTGAGGTCGGCAGCGGGGCTTGTCGCGGACTCACCAGAGCCGTTCTCGGCAGGCGTCGCAGCCTGAGCCACAGCCCCGGCAATGCCCTCGGCGCCCTCGGCCCACAGCTGAGCCGGCGTGGTGCCAAAGGCCATCGCGAAGGCCAGGAATGCCACCAGGCCGCGCTTGGCTACGCCGCGCGCAATTGCGCCACGGCGATGCGAGACGCGCTGGCGCTCGTCCACAAACATATCCATTTGTCTCCCATTGTCTGTACTTGGAGCGTTGCCTTGAGGCTGCCCCACGTCATCGCGCATGTTGCGCTCGAGTTCCCCCATCGGGGTCCCCCTTCCCTCCAGAGCCCTATGCACACCGGCGGCATACGCCGCAGCCGCATGCAAGATGGGAGGCGATCCGACTTAACCTTAACGACTCGGGCACGTCGTCCGATCTGCGACGCGAACATCCCGAGCCAAGAGGAATTACGGTTACTGGTACAGCCGGGGACTTGCACCCCAATTCTCCCAAACGCGCAGGTAAACCGCGCATTCGTGCGTCTCCGCACCACCATCTAGGCCATCGATTATTACCGTCAAAATGGTATCACGCAAAAGGGCCTCGCACGCAGGCGAAGCCCAAGGTAAAAGCTATTGTTTGCGATAGGAAAATGCGGTGACGGTCGCGGCCTCTAGTGCTTGCCGCCGTGACTGTTGAGCCAGATATTGCGGCCCAGCATAAGCGCCAGCACCAGTGCGCTGACGTAGCCCATAAAGCCAATGACCGGGATACCAAACACAACCGGCTCGATGCGCGCGTAGTACACCACCGACGAACCGATAAACAGGCCAGCAATCACAATTGCCATCGACATACGGTCGATAATTCCGCCCAGCTGTCGCAGCGCTTTATCGCTGCTCATGATCTGCGTGTTCACCTTAAGCTGGCCGCGCGTGAGCATACGCGAAGCCAAGCCCAGATACTCGGCCGCCTCGAGCGAACCTTTTGCCGCGCGATAGCTGCTCGCGGCAAGATCGCGTCCCATATCACGCACGCGCGCATAGGTGCTTTTTTCGTTTTTGATGTGCGTCTGGATAATCTGGATCATGTTGACATTGGGCATATACTCGGTCAGCAGACCCTCGAGCGTCACCATGCCGCGGGCGAACATCGTCACCACGCTCGGCAGCTCAACGTCGTTTTTGCGCGCCAGGTTTAACAGCGAGGTCAAAAACTCGCCGATATCCAGATCCTTCAGGTCAAGGCCCGCAAAGTCAGCCACGATAAAGTCAAGATCGGACAAAAAGGCCGAATGATCGAGCTCAGCCGAGTCGCCACGCGTCACGGCGAAGCGCATGAGCGAATCCTTGAGCTTGGGCACGTCACCCTCGGCCACGGCGAAAATCATGTCCTTGACGATACCGCGATCGTGACTCGACATGCGTCCGACCATGCCCAAGTCGATAAAGTAAACGATGCCGTCCTTGAGAATAATGTTTCCCGCATGCGGGTCGGCATGGAAAAAGCCGTCGTCGAGCACCTGCGTCGAGTAGTCCTCGACAATCGCGGCACCGATCTTTTCCAAGTCATAGCCCTCGGCCACCAAGCGTTCAGGATCGGCGATCGAAATGCCGTCGACGTAGTCCATAACCACCACGTGCTCGGTGCACAGGTCCAGATAGGATTTAGGGCACGTCACGCCATGAACGCTCTTATGGAACTCGTAGAAGTCGTTGAGGTTTTTGGCCTCGGCCAAAAAGTTGGTCTCCTCGCGAAACGAAGTCCACAACTCCTCGACTACGCCGTGCAGATCAACGAATTGATCGGTGTTGACGAACTTGGAAACGATACGCACCACCGAGCGGATGATATCGATGTCCTGTGCCATAACCTGCTGCGCACCGGGGCGCTGCACCTTGACGGCCACGTCCTCGCCCGTCACCAGACGAGCGCGGTGCACCTGCGCGAGTGATGCGCTACCAAGCGGATTGGGGTCGATCGCATCGAACATCTCCCCCAGGCGCAGGCCGTATTCTTCTTCCAGACAACTGAGTACGACCTCGTACGGCACCGGCTCCACGTCGGACCGCAGACGACGCAGCTCGTCGCAAAAGCGTTGCGGCAGAATCTCGGACCGGTTAGCCAGAATCTGCCCCATCTTGACGAACATGGGGCCGAGCTCTTCGAGCAGGCGGCGCAGGCGCACCGGCGTGAGGTTATCCCACACACGATACTTTTTGACCAGGCGAACGATCTGACCGATGCGTTCGCGGCGACCTGCCGGTGTGAGCTGGTATTCCTCGTCCGGCGCCATCGCGTCGGGCTCCTCGGGGACCATATCGACAGCGCGCGGCTTCTTGCGAGCGCCCGAGACGGCGGCGTCGACCTCATCGACAACCGCCGCCTCGTCACCCAAGGGATCTAGATTGTTGTAATCGGTGGTGGAATCTGCCATCTGCGCTGCTACTCGGCCTCTTCGGTATCCTTCGCATCGTCGGGCTCAACGGACTCGACGGGCACCGAGGTCACGTTGTCCTCGACCGAATCGACGATGTCGCGCACATGGGCCAGGAAGGCCGTGCGCTCGGGGGCGGTCATGACGCGGACGCGGGCAAGGATGAGCTCGTCAAGCACGCGCTGGGCCGCGGTCTCGCCCTGCATGCCCAAGCGCTCGGTCAGATCGGAGATGGTACCGCCGGCCTGTTCGAACATGTCGGACACACTGCGGGCGATACCGGGGGCGCCTGCGTCCTTGCGCACCTGCTCGCCCTTGGTGTTAAGGTCGTCGAGAACCTTCTTGCTGCCCTCGACGGCAACGGCGGCGGCGCCGAAGCCCACGTTGATGGCGCCGTTAACAAGCTGATCGAGTTTCATAACCATGGTTGTCTCCAATCACAAACAACTGCATTGGCGTTCTTGTACCCAAGATTGAGTGAAAGCGACAAAGCGTTTAAGCGCTATTCGATCGACGGGAAATCCCTATCTCACGTTGTCGTTCATCGCGAAAGAGTTCTTCATGGCGCAGCTCGTGGTGTAGAGCACCTTGCCCAACAGGGCATCGGTCTCCACGCGCACGAGCTCGGCAAACTCCTCGTTGGCGCGTGCAAGCTCGGCAGGCACCTCGGCCTCGGGCAGAACGGCTACGGCAGCGTCGACGTCATGAATCTGCTTGTGGCCCATGCCGCCGACCTTCTCCTGATAATCCTCGACTGCGCGGCCGCACTCATGGAAGCGGACGTCGGCCAGCGCGCCGATCAGGCGGTTGGCCCAGTAGAAGTTTTCGGACGTCACGCGAGCCTGCGTGTCGGCAAAGTACTCGGGCATGGTCTCGACGTTGGCGTACAGCGGAACCAGCGCGTTAAACGAGTTGGAGCCAAAGGCCATCCACTGCACGGCGCGGTAGGCCGGATGCGCATAGGGGCGCAGCTGCAGCACAGCGAGCTGGCTGTTGCGGTTGATGCCGATGGGGCGATAGGCGCCACGCGTGGCGGGCGTGCCCTTGCTGCCGTAGCAGTCGTACTCCGTGCCCTGGTAGTGGCTCGAGAGTACGTACTTGATGTCCTCGATGGTCACCTTGCGCTCGGGCACGCGGCTCCAGGGAATATCGTCGCTCTCGGGCGTGTAGTCGGCCTCGGGACCGTCCCACACATCGCTGGGGTTAAGGCAGCGCTGCATATACCAGGCGCGCGGCGTGTTGTAGACGTGGTCGCTGTCGCTGTGCGAGCCAAAGGCCTCGCGCGGGTTGAAGACCGCGGCCGGACCGTCGCCCTCGACGCCCAGCGTCAGGTCCAGATGCCACTCGGCCATCCAAGCGCGCAGGTCGGCGGAGCACATGTGATCGGCCTGGGCGCCCTCGGCGTCATCCAGGTCAAAGCTGTCGATACCCAGCTGGTTGGGCATGGTCACATAGGCGTCGTCAGGCACGCGCTTGGCGATCCAGTGGTGACCGCCGATGGTCTCGAGCCACCAGATCTCGTCCACGTCGCTAAAGGCGATGCCGTTGTTCTCGTAGGTGCCATAACGCTCGAGCAGGTCACCCAGAATGCGTACGCCGTCGCGGGCGGATTTGGCATATGGCAGCACCAGGGTCACCATGTCCTCCTCGCCCAGACCGCCGGGCTGCGCCGGAACATAGCCGTCCTCGTCCTCGTTGCCCTTGGCGGGCACGTAGTCGACGAGCGGGTCGGCGCCGCGAACGCGCTCGTTGGTGGTGAGCGTCTCGGTTGCGGACATGCCCACATTGAGCTCGTTGAAACCGGCCTCGGCCCAGATGCCGTGGCCCGGGACAACATCGGGGACGCTCGTGTAGCGCATGGGGTTATCGGGCAGTTCAACGGTCAGGTGACTCAGGACGCTCGTATAGACGCGCGGCTGCTCGTCGGGATGCACCACACGCATACGCTTGGGCTCAAACACCCCGTTGGACGAATCCTCGTTGCGGGCGACCAACGTCGACCCGTCGTAGCTCGCGTTCTTACCAACCAAAATCGTTGTGCACGGCATGCGCATCCTCCTTGAGCGAAGAAATCAAACGATAACAGTGTATCGCTTCGGCGCAGAAAGGGCGAAACCACGGCGCTGGCAACCCCTGTGGTCAAAAAATGCCAAATATGAGTACTGTCACCAATTTAGTAACAGCAATTTTGCTACGTATGGGTGTCGAAAGTCTACATTTGTTCAAAAATTAGATGATGTAATTCCTCATAGGTCCAATAAAATAAGCTCTCTATCGATAATAAATATCGTTAGAGAGCCTATTTGACCTAAAATATATGTGACTATCTTGGCAACAGTACTCATATTTGGCATTTTTTGTCCACGGGGTATAGAACTAACCCCTCAAACAGCCCAAAACGCCTATTTCGATGCGCGCTCGGCCGCTTCGATCACGTGTTTGGCGAGGATCGCCGTCGTCACAGCGCCCACGCCGCCCGGCACGGGCGTGATGGCGTTAACGACCGGCTCCGCAGCATCAGAATCGACGTCACCCACCAGCTTGCCAGCGGCCTCGTCCCAATTAATGCCAACATCGATGATCGTCTGGCCCTCGCGAACCGCATCCACGCCAATCGTACGCGCGCGTCCAACGGCGGCAACCACAATGTCGGCAGCACGGCACTCGGCAGCAAGGTCGCGCGTATGCGTATGGCACGTCGTCACGGTCGCATTGCGCGCCGTAAGCATGGCGGCAACAGGACGCCCGATCACCAGCGAGCGCCCGACCACAGCAACCTTAGCTCCATCCAGCTCAACGCCGTAATGATCCAGCAAAGCAAGCACGGCTTCGGCTGTGCAGGGGGCAAAACCCTCGCCGCGCCCCGAAAGCGTGGTGAGCAGCGAAACCGGCGTCATGGAGTCAACGTCCTTGGCAGGATCGAGTGCCGCGGCAACCGCATCCTCGTCAAGGCCGGCGAGCAGCGGGCGGAACATCAGGCAGCCATGAACAGACGAATCGGTATTGATGTCCTCGATGGCCGCCAACAGCTCGTCCTGCGAAACATCGGCGGGAAGCAAAACGCGGCGAGCCTCAATGCCAACCTTTTCGCAGCGCTTGAGCGCACCGCGCTCGTAGGATAGGTCGTCCTCGCGTTCACCCACGCGCACGATAGCCAGCGTCGGCACAACGCCGCGCTCGCGCAAAGCCACGCAGCGAGCAGCAAGTTCCTCAGTCAAAGCGCGAGCAACGGGGGCACCCTTCAGCAGTTCAGCCATGGCTATCCCCTCTTCCTTGCGGCGTCGGCGGCGCGGCGCGCCAGCGCATCGGCGCGCGGCAACCACATGTCGAGCAACTCATCACACGCCGTCTCGAGCTCCTCAGCACGAGCGCGATCCTTCATAGACGTGGTGTTCGCAAAGAGCGTCAAGCTCGCGCCCTGCATAGCGGAACGGCAGAACACGGCGCCGCACGCCACATCGGACAGCAGCTGACGCGAACCCTTGTCGGCCATGTCCTCGAGCAGCGCCAGCGCGCGCCCGCAGGCATCCATAATGCGATACGGCGGCATAGCGGCCACATGCAGCGCATCCTGAATCGCGGTCGCTCGAGCCGGATCGTCACGCGGAATACCGTATGCCGCGGACACCTGCCCATAGGCACGAACGTCCTCGGCAACCAACTCGACAAGCTCCTGGGCCAGCTCATCAGCATGGGCAAACGCACGCGTCAGGTCATCCGCACGATCAGCAAGCGCGGGATTGGTCGCACCGTAGCGGGCAACCATTCCGCACAGCGAGGCGCCCAGCGCGCCCACAAAGGCGCTCGCGCTGCCACCGCCGGGAACCGGCTCGCGCGCGGCCAGCGCCTCGGCAAACCCGCGGCAGGTCTTGTCCATCATCTCTTGGCTCATGCACATGCACCTTCAAGTCATATACATCGGTCGGGTGGCAACCGCCGACCGACCGCATCGATCACGTAATGGTGCTAAGTCTAGCCCATAAGCACATGAGCGTCAGCGCACCTGGCCATCGCGGATTTCTATGGCACACGATAGGCGGCAGCGACACAAACATGGGACACATGGCCCACCTTTCGAGACTCCCGGGCAGCACAAGCTGGGGCATACATATAGGTAAGGAGCCCTATGTTGGGGCAAGCTCATCACGGCACCGGACGACGAATGGAAGAATAACCGCACAGTAAACAAAGACATCATGCGCATGCGTAACCGCCGCCCCAGCGATCCGCGGCACACGATGTCCCTGGCAGACAAGGAGGACGCCACCATGAAGAAAAAGACCCTATCGATCCTTTCCCTTTGCATCGCCCTCTTTGCCGCGTTTGCCCTTGTCGGCTGCGGCGGGAGCGCATCGGGCGGCGGTAGCGCCCCCAAGAGCGAGAGCAAGGAAAAGGCCCCCGTCGCCAAGAAGACCGACTTTATCTGGTTTAAGGTCGAGATGCCCGAGAACGTTGGCGTGAGCGACTCCGCCGGCAAGAATGCCGACAGGGTCCAGCTCACCTTCCCCGAGAACGAGAATGCCTCGCCCGATCGCTTTATCCCCGTTTGGAAAAAAGCGCTGACGGCCGAGGAGTCCCACGCCGACCAGGCAGAAAAGAAGGGGGATACGTTCCAGTGGAAGGATGGCGGGTCCGTCGAGTATAACGGCAGGACGTGGCTCGTCGGAACATACGAGGACAACAGCGGCATCTCAACCATGCTTTTTACCGACGTTGAGCCGGGAAGCGTCTGCGTCCTCATCTCGAACTTCGACCAGCACAAGAAAGAAGCCGAGACGCTCCTCAACTCCATCGAGTTCCCCGATGACATGGCAGAGGCAGTTTCCGAGGCGCGCGAAGTCGAGATTTCGAGCATCGAGCTCAAGTAACGGGACACCCGCACGCGCCTACGCGCACCTGCGCACATGCGCCCCATTAAAGCAACGGGCACCCAACCCCGGGGAGGGCCGACAGGCATCGGCCCTCCCCTCTTTTGGACCCGCGCATATTGCCACTTGTCGGCGCAAATCCGGCCCTCAGAATGGGACACATGGCCCACCCTAGCGAGCCGTCCACGCGTACAGTAAAGGCAGGTAATCCATGGGCGGTTACAGATCGAGGAGGACACGACCATGAAAAAGAAGGCCTTTGCGATTCTCACACTCTGCATCAGTCTCCTTGCCGCGGTTGCCCTGGTGGGTTGCGGCGGAAGCGGCGGCGCTACCGGCAGTGGCGGTGGCGGCGGCGCAGAAAAGCCAGCCGTGGATATGAGGACCGACTTCATTTGGTTTAAGGTCGAGGTGCCCGAGGGCGTCGAGATCACCGACGTTGCCGGCGACACCGCCGACAGGGCCCAGTTTAAGTTCACCGAGAGCGAGCACGCCAGCGATCGCTTCATCCCTGTCTTCGACTCTGACAAGAACGCTGACGAGCTGTTCGACTACGAGACCAAATGGAAGGCCAACTTTGAGTGGACCGAGAATGATCCCGTCAAGTACAACGGCAAGACCTGGCGCAGCGCCTACTTTACGCACTCGGGCGGCGTGACGACCGAGTACTTCACCGACGTTGACGGCGGCAGCGTGTACGTGCGTATCGACAACGTCGAAGAGCACAAGGACGCCGTCGAGACCATGATGAAGTCTCTGGAGTTTGCCGACGACATCGCCGAAGCCAAGACCGAAGCCATGGACGTCAAGCTCGACGATATCGAGATCAAGCGCTAAACGACTGGCGAGCGCAGCGGGAAACACGGGCACAGTGCAAACAAGCGACGATACCCGAGCGCTTCGCACCAAGGGAGGATCGGCTCGCCGGCCCTCCCTTTCTTATGCCGATAGCCGGCGAACGCGAGGGTGCCGGACGCCGGAACCGCCCCAAATGTGGCAACAGTACGAAAACGACAAACACCTCAACACGTCCGCCCACCGATTTATTGCGCCGCGCAGACAATTAAACCAGCATCTTTAAACATCTGGGCAGTATAGTGACCAAAACTATCGCATAACCGCACGCTGCGAATGGAGGAGTTATGACCGAACACCATGCCATCAGCCGCCGAGCATTTACGCTGGGCTTAGGTCTTGCGGCGCTGTCGCCGCTTGCAAGCCTGCCAGAAACCGCGGCACCGGGCATTCCCCTGCGAGCGGCATTTGCAGACGACACGCCCAAACCGGCGGAGCACCTCGGCAATTTCGTCATTCGCCTTCGCCCCGCGGGCTATTTTCGCACCGCGAGCGTCAACCAAGACGGCAACGTTCGCGGCAACGTCTGCCACTTGTTTAACGACGGCACGTCCAGCAAGCTCATCCTTGAGAACGTAACGACCAAGAATGACAATACAAACTGGTATGCCATCCGCACCTTGCTCAATTTCGAAGAGCATAAAAAGACGGGCTACAGCATTTGGTCGGTCGATGGCGACTCGGACAAAGATGGAAAGGTCATCCACGTATGGGGCGGCGAGTATGACAACAAGCCCAGCCGCGCTTTTGCGTTCGAGCGTCAATCAAACGGAACCTATATCATCCGAGACCGCACGGTCGAGAAAGAAACCGAGAAAAAAGACATTAAGTACCTGGCAATAGAATCGAACGGCAAAGACCAGGACAACAATAAGATCTGCCATAAGAGTAAGAGCATTCCGTGGGAGCTCGAACTTATCGGTTACGACATGAAAAAGAACGATGCCACGGTTAGCAGCCTCGACTGGATCACGTACAGCAGCTACGTCGATGGACCATGTTGGATGAAATACGTCAACGACAACAAGTTCCTCGACGAGCTGAGCATCCCGGGCACGCACGATTCGGGCACCTGCAGCGTGGACAACGACACTGAGCCCCAATCCTCGCAAGTAAAATGCCAGCAGGATTACATTCCCACGCAGTTGCTCGAGGGAATCCGCTATTTTGATATCCGACTCGGAAAGGGCGACGACCCCGGCATCGACCACGGGATTTTCTACCTACTCAAAAAAGACGGGAACTATCTGCATCTCTCCGATGTCATCGGGTACTTCAAAACGTTTTTGAACGAAAACCCGTCAGAAGCGCTCATCATGCTCGCATCGCGCGGCAACGATGAGGCTACCGACGAAAGCATAACAACGGCCTTCGCCAAGGTTATGGACGATAATCCCGATCTGTTCTACACGTCGAGCCATGTCCCCACGCTGGGCGAGGTTCGCGGAAAGATCGTTCTGCTGCGTCGATTTAGGCTCGCCGGCAACAGTGTAAGCGGCCATACGTGGGGCCTCAACCTTACCGAATGGGATGACAAGATCAAGGCTCACTCCGACAGCACCACTATGTGTCTCGTCCAAGACGCGCGGGGCTTTGAAGCCGCGGGGGGAACAGGCGACAAAGAGCCCTATTGCACCAAGGTATACGCCCAGGACAAGTACAAACTCACGGGAACCGACAAGCTCAGCTGGGTCGATAATGCGCTGAAGGAAACGACCGGGCGCACGCGCAACGAGGTAGATGTCGAGGACGATAACGGGGCCAAGGAGCAAGTCCTGGAGCGCTGCTGGTCTATCAACTACACCAGCTGCACGGGCTTGTCGCACGGAGGCAATCCTTTTACCTCGGCACGAGTAGTCAACGAGCATCTGTATAAGAGCCCGTACATCAACCCCAGCGGCACCGAGGATACAAAGTCAGATTACCTCAAGCACATTGGCATCATCGCATCCGACTTTGTTGATGCGGCGCTGGCCCGGAGCATCTACCAGCGCAATTACGATACGGAGCACAAGCAGACGGCTTCGTACTATCTCCCGTACTATCTCCCGACCCGCATGCGCATGACGTACGGCGACTCGCTGAGCGATGCCTCATTCCAGGATGGCAAGACCGTTGGCGAGGGTCATTTCCGCCTTGCCGACAGCAGCAACGCGCTCAACGCGACAGCTTCGGGCCATGCGTTTGCCATTGAATACGTGGATGTCGACGCCCTGGGCAACGAGACCGTTACGGGGCTGCAGGGCTCTGTGCCCATCGATATCGATCCACGCGCGCTGACGCCCCATTTTGAGGGACTCGAAGGCCTTAAGGCCGGCGAAGACGTGCGCGCCAAAATTGCGGCATCACTCGAGGGCAAGCTCGAAACCGATGCCTGCACGGCCCAGCTCGAGTTTGTGCACGACGCGAACGGCGCTCCGGGCACGGCAATGGCCGAGGGCGAAACATTTGCCGCAGGAACGTACTGGGTGCGCGTGAACGGTCTCTTGGGCGACGCGGCGCAGAACTACACGCTCGCCAGCGACGGAGCCGCAAGCTTTACCGTAGCGGCCTCGGGCAGTGCAGGCGGCACCGGCAGCGACACGGGTTCCAACGCAGGCGGCGCCGACAAGAACGGCAAGAGCAACAAGAGAGGCCAGGGCAAGAGCTCGGGCGGAAAGCTCGCCAACACGGGCGACGGCTCTGGCGTTGCCGCCGGGCTCGCTGCCGCCGCCGTGGCGACAACGGTCGCAGGTGCAGCAATGCTTGCCAGTGACCGCGACAATACCGAGGACGTTAACGAATAGGCAAGCCAGTCTTTTGGGCGCATTAACTCAATCGGGGCGCAGAATACCGTTCTGCGCCCCGATTTTTACCTTGGCCCGAACGCCGCTATCGGCTACATCACCATGTTCAGAGCTTTCACAAATTCCTGGGCCTTCGCACGGCTACTCAGGCTAAAGACGCAAGCGGTCAACAGCCTGTTACGCAGGGAAACGTCGCGACCCTTGATCCTGTTGACCCCCGTGATGTCCTTAAGGTAGACAATCTCGGTGTGCCTGTCGCCAAAAGTGCCCTTCTTGAGCACCTCGATACGATTGGGGTAGATCTTAACGTCTTTAAACCTACCCGAACCTTTGTCCTGGAATAGCAGCGTGTTGTTGTCCATACGCGTCACTCCCGCGGGGTTCGCTAAAACTGTCTCTATTGCCACATTTTAGTCACCGCAAGGCTCCCATGCGAAGGTGCCAGACAGCACAGCAATTCGTGTCCGCGCGAGGCTTTAAACTAGATGCGATAAAGATGCATTCCACAAGAGGAAAGTGGGGCGACAGTGATGGGCGAACTGGTAAACCGTGGAGAATCGGCAATCGTGCCCGAAGGTTTTTACAAGCAGGGTTCCTCGATTCTCAACGCCGCTCGCGACAAGGCCTATACCGCCGTTAACTTTGCGATGGTTGAGGCGTATTGGGAGATCGGCAAGAGCATAGTTGATGAGCAGGGCGGAGAGGAGCGCGCCAAGTATGGAGAGGCGCTGCTCAAGGCCCTCGCAATCAGACTTACCAAGGATTTTGGTAAAGGTTTTGGAGCAAGAGAGCTGCGCAAAATGCGTCAGTTCTATCTTGCATTTCCAATTCGGGACTCACTGCGTCCCGAATTGAGCTGGACACATTACCGCAGGTTAATACGCATTCCTGACCCCGAAGCTCGCACCTGGTACATGAACGAATGCGCCGACTCTCGCTGGAGCACGCGCCAGCTCGAACGCCAGATCAACACCATGTTCCGCGAGCGCCTACTTGCCAGCAAAGACAAGGAGGCTGTCACCCAAGAAATCCAAAAGAGCGCCCCAGCTCGTCGCCCCGAGGATATCATCCGCGATCCATATGTACTGGAGTTTTTAGGTTTCTCGGACGATACTGCGTTTCGCGAGAGCGATCTAGAGCAGGCGCTCATCACACATCTTCAGAAGTTCCTGCTGGAGCTTGGCCGTGGCTTCGCTTTCGAGGCGCGCCAAAAGCGCATCACCTTTGATGGGCGCCATTTCTATATTGACCTTGTTTTTTACAACTATCTGATGCGCTGCTTCGTGCTCATCGACCTTAAGACCGATGACCTTACGCATCAGGACCTGGGCCAGATGCAAATGTATGTGAACTACTACACGCGTGAGCTCATGAACGAAGGCGACAATCCGCCCATAGGCATCGTGCTCTGCGCGGACAAAAGCGATTCGATCGTCGAGTACACGCTGCCCGAAGACAACGACCAAGTGTTTGCCGCCAAATACCTGCCGTATCTTCCAAGCAAGGAAGAGCTGGCGCGCGAGCTGAGTGCCGAGTACCGCGCCATCAACGAAGCGACCAATGGCGAAACGCAAGGGTAGCAGCACGTTGCGACCGAAACGCCCGACGGCGCTCCACATCACCCGGGAAAAGAGGAGCTTTCCATGACACACAGACCGAAAACAACACTGCGCGACTGCATCTATGGGCTTGCCGTCGGTGACGCGCTGGGCGTTCCCTACGAGTTCAGACCTCGTGGCACGTTCGAATGCACCGACATGATCGGCTACGGCACGCACGAGCAGCCCGCCGGCACCTGGAGCGACGACACATCTATGACGCTCGCCACCTGCGACTCCATCAGAGAGCTCGGCCGCATTGACACCGAGGACATGCGCGACAAGTTCGTAGGCTGGATTGCCCGTAGCGAGTATACGATCGACGGCGTTTTCGATTACGGCGGTACGACCGCCCGCGCCCTGCACACCGGCAAAGGAGGCTCCGGCGAGCGCGACAACGGCAACGGATCGCTCATGCGCATCGCTCCCCTGGCGTTCACCGATGCGACAGACGAAGAGGTCAGCAAGGTCTCCGCGATTACGCACGCCCACAGAACGTCGACCGGTGCATGCGTCATATTTGTCGAGCTGATGAGAGATGTGATGAACGACGTGCTCCCCTCGTGGGCACTCCATCTGAAAGGCGTGCCTGAGCAGGAGATCAGGTCAGGTGGCTTCGTGCGCGACACGCTTAAGGCAGCCACCTGGTGTTTCGTCAACACTAACAGCTACAAAGATTGCGTGCTTGCCGCCGTCAACCTGGGCGACGACACCGACACCACCGCAGCCGTCGCCGGCGCCCTCGCAGGCACGGCATACGGTCTCAAAGCCATCCCGCAGGAGTGGGTCGACACCCTACGCGGAAAAGAGCTGATTGAGCAGTGTTTGTTTTAGGGCGCACTTACGATAGAAACTGACCAGGGGGCATCATGGAAAGAGAGGTCGCAAATATAGACGAGTTCCAAGTGGACGAAAACGGGATTCCGCTATTTCCAGCAGGACTAAAGGAAGAAGCCAACCTCTATGTCCTCCCCGACGGGCGTTACCTCCCCTGCGGCGTCTACAGGACCGCGGACGGCGGTTCGCTCATTTATGAGCCATCCGAACTAAGCTTCTTCGGGCAGATGCTTGCTCAATTCAAAAAGAGCTAGAGGCTTGATTGCCCGTTAGATCGACACTGTTCCAAACCATGGGATGGGTAAGATGTCTCCCACCGCGGCCTGTGAGGTAAAATCTTGACCGCCGCGGAATCCGCCTGCGGGCAACGCTCCGATCTCCGATTGGGGTGAAGCCTATGAACTTGTTTCTTGAAATCCTGCGCCTCTCGATGTATGTGACCGGCATTGCCCGGAACCTCTACTCGATCTGGCGGGAATATAAGCAGTAACGGATAGCGAAGGGAGTCATAGAAAAGGGTCGGTTGCAGCCGACCCTTTAAGACGATAGCACCTGCGTTGCCCGCGCTTCCAAAGTTGACCGACTGAGGAGCGGGTTCCGCGGCACATCCTGATTTTACCCAGTGGCAAGGCTCTTTTACAGCCGTTCCACCGTTTATTTACATCCGCCAATCAAGACGAGGCTACTACGCACCTTTATTACACACGATGTTTTCAGCCTGGTATAAACAAGTTCAATAATAGAATGCAAATCCAACCATCGTGTCTGATTACGAAAGGATTTTTGCCTTTTCTGCAGCAAACTCTTCCTCGGTAAGTACTCCACTCTCACGCAGTGCTGCAAGCCTCTCAAGCCTTGCAACTACATCAACCACTATCCGCCAGCGTCTCAATAGTCTGTGAAACCTGCGGATACCGCTCGAGCTCCTTCGATAGGGCATCGACTATCTTGGCAATATTCTTTGCATTTTTGCCCCCGTTTAATACGTTTGCCCTGACCTTAGATGACGACTTGACAGTAACGCCAGATCCGCCTTCAACTGGAACAACCGAAATACTGATATTTTCGCCCCAAGACCAAAGGCTCATACCAATCTCGGCTGCAACTGTTCTTGTTGTGGGCGATGCACTATCAACTTTTACTTTAGGCAGCTTTTCCATAGCTGCCTTCAAGGCATTAAACGTGTCGTCAGGAGAATACGGTACCTGAAGCTGAAGCTGCTGATCCGCAAAACCCATAATCTGGCCTCCGCTTCTTACAAGATTAAGGCTATCGGCAATGGTAGCACGTTCCCAGCAGTCTTAAGTTCGTCTCATGACCTTGCGATGCAGCCCGACGCCCCGGCACCACTCCCCTACTTACCAAAAATCGCAGCGAACAATCCCTTGCGTTTGGGCTTTTCTTCTCGGTAGGAACCCTCAGCTGCCGCTGCAACCTGGCGCGGTTGATCGCCACCTCCACGGCGCACGATCTGGTATAGGAAGGGCGATTTAACGTATTTGACCTCGATGGGCGTGGCATGCACGGTACTTTCGCCGGACAGATGCAGACTCGGATTGAGCGACGCCACCACATGCGTCTCGCGCTTGTCGCTAAACACCACCGCTGCCGCGCGGCTCGTCTGGCCGTTTACGGCAATGCGCACCTGCTCGCCATCGCGGCTGTCCGTCGCCGGACGATCGACAAAGTACACCGGCACCATCACCAGGCCGTCCTTATGCTTGCGGGCCTTGCGCGCCCAAGTGCGGATGCTCTTTTTATTGAGCCCCAGCACCGCCTCGGCATCGTTGCCGGCAATGTCGAGCGCCAACTTATCAATGACCACCTGGTCCTTGGTAGACGCATCGACGGAGACAACGCGAAAGTCACCTTCCTGCATGGCCGGGTCAAACGGCCCAACCTTGGCAAAGTCCCACGGCTCCAAAATGCCCATAAGGCGAACATCCAGATAGTTTGCCCGCGGATACGCCCAGTCGAGCACCTCGTAGTACACCAGGGTTTCCTTGCTCAGGCCCTTGCCCGGGAAGCTCGCCATCATACGCAGGTCCGCCAGCGCCATGGGGAAATAGAAGAGCATCATGTCGTTTTGGATCGCGTCTTCCACATCGTGCCCGGCAAAGGCATCCGGGTACTGGCGCACCAGCTGCAGCGCGTTGGCACGTGCCTGCTGCGGTGAGATTTCGCAGGGAATACCCTGCTCCGGCACATACTCCGCACCCACGCCCATGGTCAGACGTTTGCTAAACGTACCGGGCTTGAGCAGGTCGGCAATGCCGATCTTGTTGCCGCAGGACGGGCACTCAAACACACGCTGCGTTGACTCACCCTCAAAGGACGCTCCGCAGAAGGGGCAAGGAATGCTCACATGTGTGGCCTCTTGGAACTCCTGCGCCGTGCCGCGATCCTCCCACAGCAGGTGTTCCTGGACCGACTGATTGCGCCAGTGCGAATTGAAGAAATACCAGTCCGGGTCCTCCGGGCGCTCGAGTTGCGACACATGCGTGAGCTTGAGCAGTCCATCCACCACCGTCAACGGCGTATGGCGAATGCCCAAAGCGCTCTTGGGCTCTCCGGCGTCCGCCTGCCACGGAATGACCGCGCCGCAATAGGTGCACTCAAAGCTGCGCTTAGCCTGGTGCGAGTACATAGGGCCGCCGCAGTTTTGACATTTAATGGCAAACATCTCGTCCATGGAAACGTCCTCCTTTGCACAGGGGCTGTCGACGTTAAGTATGTCGAGCAAACAGGCACATGCCCATACCCATGTGGCCCAAAATGGACCACCCAGGCAGACGAGAAGGCTCGCTCGTTAACACCGGCAGACCATTGCTGCATTTTCTGAGCATCGGTGCACAGCGCCTCCGCGCGAGCTACACTATCCCCTTAAACATGATTGTGAGGACGACCGCTATGCTATTTGTAAATCGGCTGGTACATACGCTTGTTCCCGGCAGCGAGGGCGAGCCGGTCGATACCTCCTGCCGCACCAACGCGGGCTTCGCCGCAAGCCTCATCTGCATTGGCCTCAATATCACGCTGTGCCTGGCCAAGGGCATCGCGGGCCTGCTCGCCGGCTCTGTCTCGCTCATCGCCGACGCTTTCAACAACCTCTCCGATGCCTCGAGCAACATCGTGAGCCTGCTCGGGTTCCGCCTCGCCAGCCGCCCGGCAGACGAAGGCCACCCCTATGGCCACGGCCGCTACGAGTACCTCGCCGGCTTGTTTGTCGCCGTCCTGGTTTGCGCCGTCGGCATCAACCTGATCCTCGAGTCGGTCACCAAGATCATCAAGCCTTCCCCCACCGCTTACACGCTCGTTTCCCTTGCGGCGCTGGCTACATCCATGCTCGTTAAGCTCTGGATGGCCGCATTCAACCGCGCGCTGGGCAACCGTATCGATTCCGAAACACTCATTGCCACAGCACAGGACTCCAAAAACGACGTCATCACCTCGGGCTCGGTCTTGGTGGCGGCGCTTATTTCGCAGACGACCGGCTTTGACCTCGATGGCTGGGCAGGCCTGGGTGTGGGCATCTTCATCTGCATCAGCGGCATGGGCCTAGTGCGCGACGCCATCAGCCCGTTGCTGGGGCAAGCGCCCGACCCCAAGCTCGTCCAGGCAATCCGCGACAAGATCATGTCCTATCCGCAGGTCTTGGGCACACACGACCTGATGGTGCACGACTACGGCCCCGGTCGTCAGTTTGCCAGCGCTCACGTGGAGATGCCCGGCGAGGGCGACGCATTTGAGCACCACGAGATCCTGGACACCATCGAGCACGACATCAAGCGCCAGATGGGCATTGGCATCACGCTGCACTGCGACCCCATCGCGACAACCGGCGATGATTTGCGCGGCTGGGTCAAGCGCGGCGTTATGCAGATCGACCCCGCGCTCTCCATCCACGACCTGCACGAGCACGACGGGTTCGTTTCGTTTGACCTGGTGCGCCCCGACGGCTTTGACATATCCGACGAGGAGCTGCTGGAGCTCGTCACGCGCATCGTGCACGAGCGCCGACCCAATGCCTCATGCGTCGTTACGTTTGACTCGGGCTTTAGCTCGCCCGACCGTCCGGCTGAACAGCTGTAGCCCGCTTAACAGCTAGTTTCCCTGCGCGCCCGAGATGCCGTTTTGCAGTGCATTCCAGGCACCCGTCGCCATGTCGCCCAAGTTCTGCGCGGTGTCGCCCAGGTTTTGTGCCGTATCGCCCAGCTCTTGCGCCTTGTCTCCCAACTCCTGTGCCTTGTTGCTCAAGTCCTCCAGCGTATTGGAACTCGAGCTGTCGGTACCGCTTTGGCCGTCGGGCGAGTTGCCCGAGCTATTCTTGTGCGTGAGTTGAATTTCGAGGTTGCCGCTGTCGTTATAGTAAGCAGAAGTAACGACCCAGTTGGCATCGATGACGGGCGTTGAGCCATCATCAGTCAGGACCACGGCATTCGAAAGATTGGCGCCGCGCGACTTGAGAAGTTTCTTGGCGTTGGACCAGTACTGCCCCGGGATATCGCTCAGATCGACGGTGCTAGACGAGGCGGACTCGGTTTGCTCGGCAGCGGTATCGGCCGTTGAACTCCCTCGCTTGTTGAGCATGCCCGACACAATGGCAAACACAACCGACAGCGCAAAGAAGATCGCCAGCACGATGAGGATCTTCTTGATCACGCTCGACGAACGCGACGGCTTCTTCTCCTCGTCCTCGCCATATTGCGGAATCGACTTGGGGTACTCGCGATACGGCTCGCGCGACTCGTAGCGAGGCTGCGCCGTGCGAGGCATATACGTCGTCTGCTGAGGCTGCGGAATGGGATTTTGCGGCAGGTCATCATAGGGATTCGGCGTCGAGGCGGCATAAGAATCCTGCGGCGCGTAATCAAACGGGTCCGGAGCTGCGTCGCCATAGGGGCCTTGCGAAGATACAGCATAAAAATCCCGCGCTGTGTCGCCATAGCCCATAACCCGGATTGGCTCGGCAGAAGGCTGCGTCGCGGCGGGGTCGGTATAACCGGGGTTGGGAACAACGCGGGTCGCATCGGCGCTATCGCCAGCCTGCGCGGAACCGTAGCCGCCCATCACGGTTGTCTTGTCCTGATCCATGCAACGATTCCTTTCCGTCGCCCGTAAGCATCAAGTTATCCATGCATTCTACCCGCGCAAAAGCCCGTGACGGACAGAGCCCGTCCATATCTACAAGACAAGCGCGGCTAGAAAACAAAAGCCCCGCCGGGCCTTGGTAGGCGCGACGGGGCGGGCAAGCAGCTATGGGCAACAAGCTTAGAACAGGCCGGTGATGTTGCCGTCGTTGTCGACGTCGATGTTCTCAGCCGCGGGGACCTTGGGCAGGCCCGGCATGGTCAGAACACTGCCAGTCAGTGCGACCACAAAGTGGGCACCGGCGGAAACCTTGAGCTCACGCACCGTGATGCGGAAGTTCTCGGGAGCGCCCAGGGCCTTGGCGTTGTCGCTAAAGCTGTACTGCGTCTTGGCGACGCACACCGGCAGGTTGCCAAAGCCGTTCTCGCGCAGCTCGGCAAGCTGACGCTTGGCAGCCGGCGTAAAGTCGACGCCGTCGGCGCGGTAAACCTTGGTGGCGACGGCCTCGAGGGCGTCAGCCACATCGGCGCCGTCCTCATAGGCAAACTTGAGCTCGCTCGGCTGCTCAATCAGACGCATGACCTCATCGGCCAGCTCGAGCGCGCCCTCGCCGCCCTTGGCCCAGACCTCGGAAAGCTTAACGTTGACGCCGAGCTTCTGGCACTCGGACTCGATGAGCGCAAGCTCAGCCTCGGTGTCCGTCGGGAAGCGGTTGATGGCGACCACGCAGGGCAGACCATAAACGTTCTGGATGTTGTCGACGTGACGCAGCAGGTTGGGCATGCCGGCCTTGAGTGCCTCGAGGTTCTCCTCGTTGAGGTCGGCCTTGGCGACGCCACCGTTGTACTTCAGCGCACGAGCGGTGGCGACGACCACGACGGCGCTGGGGCGAACGCCCGTCATGCGGCACTTAATGTCGAGGAACTTCTCGGCACCCAAATCGGCACCGAAGCCGGCCTCGGTAATGGCGACATCGCCAAAGCGCATCGCCATACGCGTGGCCATGATAGAGTTGCAGCCGTGGGCAATGTTGGCGAAGGGGCCGCCGTGGACAAACGCAGGCGTGCCCTCGAGCGTTTGCACCAAGTTGGGCTTGAGCGCGTCCTTAAGCAACGCGGCCATGGCACCCTGGGCCTTAAGGTCGCGGGCGCGGACGGGCTCGCCGGCAAAGCTGTAGCCGACGACGATCTCGCCCAGGCGCTCCTTGAGGTCGTTAATGCTTGTAGACAGGCACAGGATTGCCATGACCTCGGAGGCGACGGTGATATCGAAGCCGTCCTCGCGCGGCACGCCCTGGGCCTTACCGCCAATACCGTCGATGACGTGGCGCAGCTGACGGTCGTTCATATCGACGACGCGCTTCCAAGTGATGCGCTTAACGTCAATACCGAGCTGATTGCCCTGCTGAATATGGTTGTCGAGCATGGCGGCCAGCAGGTTATTGGCGGCGCCGATAGCATGGAAGTCACCGGTAAAGTGCAGGTTGATATCCTCCATGGGGATGACCTGAGCCCAGCCGCCGCCGGCAGCGCCGCCCTTAACGCCAAAGACGGGGCCGAGCGAAGGCTCGCGCAGGGCCACGGCACTCTTGACGCCGCGACGACGCAGGCCATCGGCCAGACCGATGGTCGTGGTGGTCTTGCCCTCGCCCGCAGGCGTTGGGTTGATAGCGGTCACGAGGACGAGCTTGGCCTGGTGATCGGTCGGCTCGTTGAGCAGTGAATAGTCGACCTTAGCCTTGTCGAAGCCGTACGGAATAAGGTGCTTAACGTCGACGCCGGCGTTCTTGGCCACCTCGGTAATAGGCAGCGGCGTGACAGAACGTGCGATTTCGATGTCAGTAGGCATGGGCGGTCCTTTCGTTACCGAATGAGAAAAAGACCAATTCAGCATAGCACGGGCGCGCAATAGTAAAACGCCCATAACCGATGAACGGCGATATGTTTACCCGATGCCCGGCGATAGCCCAACAGCCCGCCAAAACAAAGCGCCCTAAACGGTAGGTTCAATCCCCAGGTGCTCAAAGGTGCGAAGCGTTGCCTGACGGCCCTGCGGCGTACGAATCATCAAGCCGCACTGCAGCAGATAGGGCTCATAGACATCCTCGAGCGTTCCCGGGTCCTCGCCCACCGCGCTGGCAAGCGTTGTCAGGCCCACGGCACGTCCGGAGAACGTCTTAGCGAGTGTCTCCAAAATGCGAATATCCATCCAGTCCAGACCAAGCTCATCGATCTCGAAGAACTCGAGCGCCTGACGGCAAATATCAAGCTCAATGGGACCGTTGCCGCGCACCTGCGCGTAATCGCGCACGCGCTTGAGCAGGCGGTTGGCAAGACGTGGCGTGCCGCGCGAACGCGAGCCGATCTCGAGCGCACTGGGATGGTCGATCGCCACGCCCAGGATGGACGCCGAGCGCGTCACAATCTGCGCGAGCTCCTCGACCGTGTAGTAATCCAGGCGATATGAAATGCCAAAGCGGTCGCGCAGCGGGCCAGTCAGCATACCCGAGCGGGTCGTTGCTGCTACGAGCGTAAACTTGGGGATATCCAGGCGAATCGAGCGCGCCGCCGGACCCTTGCCAATCACGATATCGAGGGCAAAGTCCTCCATCGCGGGGTACAGGACTTCCTCGACCGAACGGTTGAGGCGGTGGATCTCGTCGATAAACAGCACATCACCCGGCTGCAAGTTAGTGAGGATGGCCGCCAGGTCGCCGGTGCGCGCAATAGCGGGGCCGCTCGTCGTCTTGATCTGAGCGCCCAGCTCGTTGGCGATAACGGTGGCCAGCGTGGTCTTGCCCAGGCCCGGAGGACCCGAGAAAATCACGTGGTCGAGCGTCTCGCCACGGCTCTGCGCCGCTTCGATCAACACGCGCAGGCTCTGCTTGATGTGCTCCTGGCCACAGTAGTCGTCCAGGCGCTGGGGGCGCAAAGTGCGGTCGACATCGAGGTCCTCGGCCGTCAGCTCCGAGCCCACCATGCGCTCGCCGTGCGCCATGGATGCCGCCGGCGAGTTGCCGGGCGTCGCCCACAGGTCCTGAGAGTCATCGGCTTCCCACATCACGCATCCATTCCGAGTCGCTTAAGCGCCGCGCCGAGCAGATCCTCGACACGCATATTCTGCCCATCATACCCGCTCAGGGCAACATCGGTCTCCTGCGGGCTAAAGCCCATGGAAAGGAGCGCCGCACGGGCGTCATCGATGGCCGAGGGAGCGGCAGCGGGCACGGGCATCGCAACCTGGCCGGGAATCACGTCGACCGGCACAAAGCCCTTGTCCTTGGCAAAGGTGCTCTTGAGCTCCAGGATCAGACGCTGAGCTGTCTTTTTGCCCACACCGGGCACCTTGGCCATGCCCTTGTCGTCCTCGGCCATCACCAGCGAATACAATTGCCCCACGGTATAGGTGGAAAGCACGGCGAGCGCCAAGCGCGGGCCAACGCCCGAGACAGACACGAGCCGATCGAACATCGTGCGCTCATCCTTAGAGGAAAAACCGAAAAGTGTCATGGCGTCCTCGCGCACCTGCATACGCGTGTAGAGGCGGACCTCGCCGCCGGGCGTCGGCAACGTGGCCGCAGTGCTGCCCGAGATGCCGAGCTCAAAGCCAACGCCCGACACATCGACGACAGCAGAGCTCATCGTGGCCTCGACAAGCGTTCCGTGGAGCTGGGAGATCATCAGTATCCGGTTCCTCTCTGTTGATAGAACTCGCCGCCGGTAAGCGCCCGGGTGCGGCTGAGGTTTACGTGGCAGATGGCGCAAGCCAGGGCATCGGCGGCATGGTCGGGATGCGGGTCGTGATCGAGCTGCGTGAGCGTACGCACCATGTAGGCGACCTGCCGTTTGTCCGCGGCACCGGTGCCCACAACAGCCTGTTTGATCTGCATGGGCGTGTATTCGCCAATTTCGAGCGCGCACTCCGAAAGCGCCACGAGCGCGGCGCCACGGGCATGCGCCGTAGGGATGGCCGAGCGAACGTTGGCGCCAAAGTAAATGCTCTCGATAGCAGCGGTATCGGGTCGATAGCGCTCCACGACACCCTTGAGGTCGCGGGCGATATGCGACAGGCGCACCGCGAGCGGACTGCCTGCGCTGGTCTCGATGCAGCCATAGGCACGGCAGCGAACCTCGCCACGCCGCTCCTCGATAATCCCCCAACCCGTATGAGCCAAACCGGGGTCGATGCCCAAAATAACCAAGCCAACCTCCCCTCGCCACAAGCGCAGCGCAAGACAAGGCCCCGCGCATCATTCACGAACGTCTGTTCTAGAATAACACAACGGGGGCAAAGTGCTTAAAGCAAGATAGATTCGGCAGAAGCAATGTGTGTAAGAGAATCTCTCCCGCAATGTTTCCGTCTGCCCTAGTTCTGGCTAAAGAACGGGAACTGCCTCGGATCCACCGGCGGATGCGGCATCGGCGTGCCCTGGGGTCCACCCTGCGGGCCACCCTGGCCGCCCATCATCTTATCGATGGCGTCCTGAACCTCGCCCTCGAACTTTTTCATGCCCTCGTGCAAACGACGCTGACCGTCCTCAGAGCGCAGCTCCTCCATCTGCTCGGGCGAAATACCCAGCAGCTCACCCAAAATGCCCATCATCTCACCGCGCATACGGTCACTCGTATCGTCGTCGGCAAAGCGACGCACCTCGGCGCGCGCCAGCGAATCAACCGTCATGCGCTCCTTGCCGTTGAGCCCCAGATCGGACCACGCAAGCATGTACGGCCAGGCGCGCTCGGCAAACGAACGGGCAGAGACGATCGGCACCGTCGGCAGCATGCGGCGGGCGGCCTCGCCCTGACGCACGAGCATCAGCAGCAGCGAGCAGGCCTCAGGCTTGCCAGCGGCCATCGGGATGTCGTCGAAAGATCGATTGCGGTCCACGTGCGACTCGAGCGCACCATCGACCTCACCCGGCTCGAGCCCGCCGAGCAGCTGTGCCGCGCGGTCGAGCATATCGACCGGACCGTCGAGCGTCGAGAGCGCCTGCGCCAGCACTCGCTCCATACAATCTTCCACCGCGTTGAGCGTCACGAGCTCTTGGGGCACCACGGCAGACGTGCGGTTGCGCACGCGCGCCACAAACTCAAGCGTCGACAGGTACACATCGCCAAAGGGCGCGTAATCGCCCTGGTAGCCGCCGCAAAGCGCCGGCGCCGCCAGCGCGTACTCGGTTTTGGACAGCGGACTCAACGCCATCGCACCCAGCTCGAGCGCCGTGTCCTCCAGCATGAGGCCCAGCGTGCGAGAGCGCAGGCGCTCGGCGTCGCCCGCCGACACATCGCGGTCGAGCACGCGCGCGGCATCCGGCGCATCGCGCTCAACCGTGCGAATATGCAGGCGCTCGGCAATGGCGCGAACGGCGGCACAGCGAGCAGCCTCGGCCTCCTCCTGCGCCGGCGTAAAGATGCGGTTGCGCCCCAGCACCAGGCCAATCACATTACGTGGGCCCAGAGCGTCGACGGCCAGCGCCGCCAGCAGGGACGACGGCAAGTCGCCCTCGAGTGCCACCACGGCGCGCGACGCACCGTGGGCCCGGGCGTTGTCGCGCACGGCGAGCACCAGCGCCTGCCACAGCCACTCCTCGGAACGGAACTCGGGCAGTTCGTGATCTTCCAGGGCATCGAGCATCACGCCGCGCTGAATCTCCTGAACCAGCAGGCTCTCCTCAAAACACGGCGCTTGGGCCACCACGCGACCGCAGTCGTCGAGCACAAACGAACCGCCGGTATACACCGACTCGTCATAGGCACCGACCGGCGCCATACAGGCAAACCACACGCTGCGCTTGGATGCGATCTTGCGGTAGGCGCCGCTGCGAACGGCGGCAATGGCGGCAGTCTCGCGGTCGGTCATGTCAAACGCATTGAATTGGAAATACGCAATGAGGTCAACACCGGTCGGCAACATCTCGAGTTCGCGGTCCAAGTCAAAAATCACGGCGATGCGCACGCCGTCCACGTCGAACACCGGCGGCGCCCAACGCGTGTCGTTGTTCTCGCCACGCTGCAGGGCAATGCTCGAACGCGCCGGCACCACATGACCGTCCTTGAGCATCATGTAGTCGAGCAGCGGCTGACCCTCAAACGAAACCGCCGCGGGCACGATGCAGATCATGTCAAGCTCCTGGATGCGCTCGGCGACACCAGTCAAGCCGGCAAGCATGTCGTGCTCAAAGTCGGCAGCGCCCACCAGGCCACCGGGCATGGCGCCCATAAAGAGCGGAGCCGGAACGCACAGCACGCGCGCCCCGCGCTCGTGGGCCAGACGAGCCTGGTCCTCGATGCGGCCGCAAATGCCCTCAATATCACCCAGGCGCATATCGATCTGTGCAAGCGCGAGCTTCATGGCTCAGCCCTTTCCGTCGTAAACCATCGAAATCGTAGTAAAAGCGCCGGCCGCATGATGCAGTCGGCGCTCGCATGTGCATATGCTAGCTATGATACCCCGAGCGGGGGCGCGCTCCTAGAATGTCGCGGACCACAGCCCGTGCAGGTTGCAGTAGGCATAGACGGTACCGGTCTTGGAACCGCCGGCAAAAAACGTCGCGGGCTTCATGCCGGGCTCAAGGTAATGGACCTCTAAGCGGCCCTCGGCCTCAAGGGCGATCCACTCAATATAGTGCTCGGGCAGGCTGGGGTGCTCGACCGAGCCAACGCGTGCGCGAATCACGTGACCGTCGCGCTCGGTCTCGACAACAGGCACGTGCTTCTCGTGCGCCGCGTCCTCAGTGTTTGCGGTCAGTTCCGTGCAACCGGCAGGGGTTGCAACGTCGTTGCCAAGGGCGGCAATGAGCTTACCGTCGGGGTCCTTAAAGAATTTCGCCATGATGTTCTCCTTTGCTGACGTGCCAATGTTCTTGATGGTTCTTATGCCCAAAGGCAGACAAACCATCCACGGCATTGCAAATGAACACATAACGGGCGGGGACGATGGGGCAGCGTGCGCTATCCGCCCTGGCGGCCCCACCCGAGCGGGTTAGCGCCCGTCGCCGCCGAGCAGCGCCAGAACATCCTCGCGGGTAAACAGCGCCGAGGAGATGCCGTCGCCGCCGAGCACGCTGTTGACCAGGTCGCGCTTGGACTCCTGCATCTGCATGATGCGCTCCTCGATCGTGTCCTTGGCGATGAGCTTGTACACGGTCACGGTATGTTGCTGGCCAATACGATGCGCGCGGTCGGTCGCTTGGTCCTGCGCCGCCACGTTCCACCACGGGTCGTAGTGGATGACCACGTCGGCCGCCGTCAGGTTAAGGCCCACGCCGCCCGCCTTGAGCGAAATCAAAAAGACCGGGACCTCGCCCGCTTGGAACTGCGCGACCATCTTGGCGCGGCTCTCCTTAGACGAAGCGCCCGTGAGCTTAAGGAAGGCGATGTCCTCCTTGGCCAAGCGCTTACCGATGATATCGAGCATACCCGTAAACTGGCTGAACAACAGGATGCGATGCCCGCCGTCGAGTGCGCCGTGCACGAGCTCCATACACGTATCGAGCTTTGCGCTCCCCGCCTTGTAATCCTCGTAGTGTAGACGTGGGTCGCAGCAGATCTGGCGCAGCTTGGTGAGCTCGGCGAGCACCTTGAGCTTGTCCTTCTTAAACTCCCCAGCCTCGCGGTGCTGCACCTGCTGGGCGATGCGGTCCTGGTTGGCCAGGTAGAGCTTGCGTTGCTCGCCGGTAAGCTGTGCCATGACGGTGTCCTCGATCTTCTCGGGCAGGTCGGCCACCACGTCTTCCTTAACACGGCGCAGCACAAACGGCGACACGAGCGCCTGCAGGCGAGCGGCGCTATCGCCCTCGGCATGCTCGACGGGGCTCTCAAAGCGCTTGGCAAACGACTCGCGCGTCCCCAAAAGGCCCGGCATCAAAAAGTCGAAGATGCTCCAGAGCTCGGACAGGCGGTTTTCGATGGGCGTGCCCGTCAGGGCAAAGCGCACGCCGGCAGGCAGGCGCTTGGCAGCGCGCGCCACCTGCGTGAGCGGATTTTTAATGTACTGTGCCTCATCGAGCACCACGCGGGCAAAATCCTGCTCGACGTACTCATCGATATCGCGCCGCATAAGGTCATACGACGTTACGACCACGTTATGCTCGGCCACGCCGGCAATCTGTACACGACGTTGAGCCTTGGCGCCCACAATGGCGCACACATCGAGCGACGGGGCAAAGCGCTCCAGCTCGGCAGTCCAGTTGTACACGAGTGAGGCCGGGCATACCACGAGCGTGGGCTTGGTGTCCCCCGCCTCCACGCGCGCCAGGATATGCGCGATCATCTGGAGCGTTTTGCCCAGGCCCATGTCGTCGGCCAAGATGCCGCCAAGGCCCAGGTGTTCGAGCGAGCCGAGCCACTGGTATCCGTCGACCTGGTAGCCGCGCATCGTTGCCTTGAGCGATGCCGGCACCGTAAAGTCCATCTTGCCGAGCGTGTCCAGGCGCTCGACGGTGCGGCGGAACGCAGCGTCGCGATCGGCCTCGAGCGCCGGCGTGCGCGCGAGCATGCTATCGACAAAAAGGGTGCTCGACGCGGGAAGCGACACGCCGTCGAGCAGGTCGACGGCATCGACACCCAGGTCCTCGGCGAGACCAAACGCGGCTCGGGCGCCCTCGTCCAGGCGAATGATGTCGCCGGACGTAAGGCGCGCAAACGTTTGATGACGCTTGTACGAATCGAGATAGATGGCAAGGTCTGCCGCCGAAAGGCCGCTCGCGCCCAGTTCGACGTCGAGCAGGTTACTCTTGACGGTCGCACGCACCGAAAGCTTGGGCGCAGGGCGGACCGAGACCTGGCGCAGGCGGTCGCTGAGCATGACCTCGCCCAACTCGGACAGGGCAGACAGGCCCTCGGTCAGCAAGTGGAACAGGCTCTCGTCATCGCGTTCCTCAAACGCTAGGCCGCCCTCGTGGAAATCGAAGTACAGGGCCGCCGTGTCCATAACGCGAAACTCCGCCACCTCGTCGCGCGGCGGAACGCCCGGGCGCCGCTCTTCGAAGGGGCTGCCCGGAGCGCCCAGACTAAAGAGATCTGCCGACCAGTCGCCGTAGGTAACCGTAACTTTGCAGGTCACGAGCCCATCGTCGACGCCAATCGCCATGGCAAAGCTCGGCTCGGGCGCCACGGTATCGAGCGCAGCGGGCGCGGTAAGGTCGGTGTAGTCGCGCAAAATGGGCAGCACCATACGACAGAACTCCCCCACCTGCTCGGCGGCGATATGGACCGGCGTGCGACAGGGCAGCAAGCGCGATAGAAACGGCGCCGCATGCTGGGCAAACGCTACATCGGTACGGCGCGCACGGCGGGTGTCGACCAGATAGGCAACGTCGCCCGAAGCAAAGCAGTATGCATCGGCCGGCAGGCGTAGATCGTAGCTGCCACCAGCCGCCGGCGCGATTTTGGCGGCAAGGAGCGGTGGGCGCTTAGACAGCGCCTCGTCCGCCCCTTCCGGAGGCATCTCAACCGCCACGTCATAGGTGCGATGCGTCGTCGTCCCCCGCGACCAGGCGGGCTCAAAAGAGATAGTCTTGCCGCGCAACAGGTCCAGCACATATACGATGCTATGCTCGGACAGCGGTAACTGACGCTCGGCGACAAAACCGCTGCGGGCAAAGTCGTACGACGCCGAACGCGAGCTTGTGATGTCATCGAGATAGGCAACTGTCGTCACGACAAGGTTGAGCAGCTTTGTCGACACGTCTTCGAAGGCTTCGGGCGTATGGACAAACGTGAGCTTCTTGCCGTACGAGAACGTACCGCCTCGGACATAGGCGTCGGCCATGCCGTCGATATCCTTGACCACGTAGGACACCGAACCGCAGCGAATGCGGAACTCGAGCGCCCAGCTAAAGCGGTCAGCGAACAGCGGATTGTAGTACGGCACCAGCGAAGGCTCCAACGCCGCTTTGGGGGCGTCGGGATCAACGGCACCGGCAAGCTTGCGGCGCATGCTCGCCAGCTCATCCATGCGCGCGTCCGAAAGATCGGAGAGCGCCGCCATGAGGCTGGGGCTCGTGGGGACGGGCGCCGGAAAGGGAAAGTTGGGGTTGACGGCCGGCGCTTTGGGCGCGGTGCGAACGGGCTGTTTCGGCTGCGCCGTAAACGTGCGGACCGGCGTGCGCAAACCTTCGACGGGCTCGGCGCCGCTGGCATCCAAATACGCCAGAGCCGTGGCAATAGCGTGCTTGCACATACCGGGGTAACGATAGGCGGCGGGGCAATCGCAGTCGTAGTCAATCACCTCGTGCTCGTCCATGTCGAGCGCCACGTGCGTCTTGTACAGGTCGCCGCGCGAACCGCGCACCGAGCCCTCAACCGTCACGTTTTTGGAGAAGCGCGAGCCGCTGTCCTCAATCGACAGCACGGCGCCGTTGAGCATGAGCGAGCGGCCCTTCATAAAGGTGCCGCTCAGCGCCGCCTCTTTCCGGAGCGCCTGCACAAACGTCCCCTGTGCCATCACTTCCTCCAATCCACACAGGGTAGCTAATTTGGGACGGGGCTATTTTAGCTACCCCCATATGTCGGTTGAGATGTATTCCGACCCCGACTCATTCGCCGTCAGCCAAAGGGTAGCTAAAATAGCCCCGTCCCAAATTAGCTACCCCGGCAAAATCATTTTAGATAACCGTCACTCTGCCTTGGTTACCCACAATGGCCTTGGCCTCGGCCAGCAGCGGAATCGAACGCGCGTTGACCTTGGCAGGTACCTCGGCACGCAGCACGCGCCCGTCCACCTGCTCGATAAAGATCTCCACGCGGTCGCCGCCCGGGTTAGCGGCGAGCACCGTGGCCAGGCGCGCCATATTGCCCTGGCTAAAGCGGCTGTTAGGCACCATGACCTCAAACACCTTGGGCTTGTTGTTCTCCTCGTTGAGCTCGAGCGGCACGATCTCCTGCGCGATGATCTGGTCGCCGCGGTCCGAGCGCTCGAGCTTGCCCTTAATGCGCACAAAGGCATCGGACAGCTGCGCGCCGGTCTCGGGATCGACCTCGCCGTACAGGTACCCCTCGGCCTCTTTATAGGTCTTGGGGAACACGACGACGGTGGCCTCGCCTTCCATGTCCTCGAGCTGCACGATGCCCATGGGGTCACCGTTTTTGGTCACGCGCTTGGACACGCTCGAGACCATGCCGGCCCACCACAGCGCCTTGCCCTCGGGAATCTCCTGGTTGATGGTGCCGCCCGTAGGATTCTGAACTTCGTAGCCGGTATCGATCTGCGAGAACGAGAAGTCGCGCGCCTTGGCTAGTGCATACTCAAACGGGCGCAGCGGGTGGTCCGAGACATAGATGCCCAGAACCTCCTTCTCCTGGCTCAGCTTAAGGTGGCGGTCCCACTCCTGGCCGTCCGGATCGGGCACGCTCACCTCAAAGCCCGAGCCCTCAACGTCGCCAAACATGTCGAAGAACGAGGTCTGGCCGCTCGCGCGGTCCTTCTGGCGCTTTATCGCGGCGTCGATGATGTTCTCGGGGTTGTTCTTGTCCACAAAGTGCATCATCTGACGACGCGGATACCCCGTGGAGTCGAAGGCGCCTGCCTTGATCAGCGATTCGATTACGCGACGGTTGGCCTGGCTCGAGTCCACGCGCTCGACAAAGTCGTGCAGTGTCTTAAACGGACCGCCCGCCTCGCGCTCGGCGATAATCGCCTGCGCCACGCCGGTGCCCACGCCGCGGATGCCGGCCAGACCAAAGCGCACGCCCTCCTTGGTAGCCGTGAACTCGGTGCCGGACTCGTTGACATCTGGCGACAGCACGGGGATGCCGTCGTGACGGCACGCCGAGACGTAGTGCACGATCTTGTCGGTCTTGCCCGTATAGGACGTCAGAACGGCCGCCATGTACTCGTGCGGATAGTGCGCCTTGAGCCACGCCGTCTGCATAACCAGGATGGCGTAGCCGGCGGAGTGCGACTTGTTGAAGGCGTAGGATGCGAACTCGAGAACATCGTCCCAAATCTTCTGGGCGACCTCGCGCGTGTAGTTGTTCTTGATAGCGCCGTTCATCCAGTGGTCGTAGGTGGTCTCGTCCGAGCCATCCTCCCAGTGCAGCACCGTCGACGTGAGCAGCTTGATCTTCTTCTTAGCCACGGGCTTACGGATACGCGAGTCCGATTCGCCCTTGGAGAAGCCGCACATCTCGACGGAGATGAGCATAACCTGTTCCTGGTAGACCATGGTGCCGTAGGTTTCGCCCAGGATGTCGTCCAGGCGGTCGTCGTAGGAGACGGCCGGCTCCTTGCCGTTCATACGGTTGATGTAGGACGAAACCATGCCGGCGCCCAGCGGGCCCGGGCGGTACAGGGCGATCAATGCCACGACGTGCTTGTACTCGGTGGGCTTCATGTTCTTGATCGTGGCCGTCATGCCGGCGGACTCGACCTGGAAGACGCCGGCGGTATGGCCGGAGCCCATGAGCTTAAAGATCTCGGGGTCGTCAAAGGGGATCTCTTCCTCTTTGATGTCGATGCCGAAGTTCTTTTTGATGTTTGCCTTGGCCTTGGAGATAACCGTCAGCGTGCGCAGGCCCAAGAAGTCCATCTTGAGCAGGCCCATGTCGGCAACGGTATGACCTTCGTACTGGGTAATCTCGACGCCGCCCTTGGTGTCGAGCTTGGTGGGCACGTGCTCGTTGACGGGGTCGCGGCAGATCAGAACGGCGCACGCGTGCACACCCTCGCCACGGGTAAGGCCCTCGATCGAGAGCGCCGTGTCGATGATGCGGCGGGCGTCGTCGTCCTTTTTATAGGCCTCGGCAAAATCGGGGTTAAACAGATCCTCTTTGCCGGGTTGCTTTTCGAGCACCTGCTTGAGCTTGACCTTGGGGTCGCTCGAGACCATCTTGGACAGACGCTGGCCCATGTAGACCGGGTAGTCCAGGACGCGCGCAGCGTCGTTGATGGCCTGCTTGGCCTTAATGGTCGAGTAGGTGATGACGTGGGTGACCTTCTCGGGGCCGTAGAGCTGGCGAACGTGCTCCACGACCTCGAGGCGCCGCTCATCGTCGAAGTCCATATCGATATCGGGCATCTCGGTACGCTGCGGGGACAGGAACCTCTCGAACATCAGACCGTTCTCGAGCGGGTCGAACGCGGTGATGTTCATGGCGTAGGCGACGATAGCGCCGGCGGCCGAGCCACGGCCGGGGCCGACGCCGATGCCGTTGTCCTTGGCCCATTGCACGTACTCGGCAACGATCAAGAAGTAGGCGGCAAAGCCCTTGTCGCAGATGACTTTGTATTCGTACTCAAAGCGCTCTTTGATGTTGACGCCACCAATCTCGCGCGTGGCCCAGTCGTCGCCGTAGTGCTGGCGCAGGCCCTTCTCGCACTCGCGGCGGAACTGGCTCTCGTGCGTCTCGCCGGGATCGAGCAGCGGGAAGCGCGGCAGGATGATGGAGTCCCAGTCCAGCTCAACGTAGCACTTGTCGGCGATCTCGAGCGTGTTGTCGCAGGCCTCGGGGCAATACGGGAACATCGCCCGCATCTCCTCCTCGGTCTTCATGTAAAACTCCGAGCCAGTCATGCGCATGCGGTTAGGGTCGTCGACCTTGGCGTTCATACCGATGCACATGATGACGTCCTGCACGGGCGCGTCCTCGCGGCGCAGGTAGTGGAAGTCGTTGGTGGCGATGACCTTGACGCCCACCTGCTTGGCGATATCGATGAGCGTACGGTCCATCTGCTCGTCGGTCAGACCATTGTCGGTAGTGATGCCGTGTTCCTGGATCTCGATGTAAAAGTCGCCGGGTTCGAAGGTATCGCGGAAGGTCTCGGCCCACTTGATGGCGCCCTCCATGTCACCGCGGTCGATGTATTTGGGGATGATGCCCGCGATGCAGGCGCTCGTGCAGATCATGCCCTTGGCGTGGCGGCGCAGGTTGTCGAGCGTCACGCGCGGCTTATAGTAAAAGCCCTGCACGGCGGCCTCGGAGACCGTCTGCATCAGGTTGACGTATCCCTCCTGGTCCTTGGCCAGAAGGATCATGTGGTAGAGCTCGGGCTTATGGTCGCGGGCAAGCGTCTCGTCCGGCGTAAAGTAGACCTCGCAGCCAAAGATGGGCTTGATGACCAGAGGCGGCTTGAGCTCGTCGATGTTGCCCTTCTCGTCCCACATGGCCATGTCCTTCACATACTGGGCATGCTCGCGCGGGCTGGACTCGGGATCGGGCTCCACCAGCTCGTCGCGGCGGTCCTTTTCCAAGAAGGCCTTGTCGTGGCTCCAGGTTTTGTACTCGGGCGTGTTGTGGTTGACGGCGTCGCAGGCCAGCGCCAGGTCGGGTACGCCATACATGTAGCCGTGGTCGGTAATGGCCACGGCGGGCATGCCCAGCTCAACGGCACGATTGACCATATCCTGGATACGGGTTGCGCCGTCGAGCATGGAGAAAACAGTGTGATTGTGCAGATGGACGAATGCCATGTGATGAGCTCCGATGCGGGTTCGTGTTCTGACTGAACGATTTTACCCCACGGCGCGGACAGCGCCCGAACCTAGCCAAACCCACACGGGCAGTCTTTTTGGGACGTGTCTTTTTTAGCTGCTTTGACCTGATTGCTTCATTCGTCGCAAAGGGGCCGGACCGCGACCCCATGTCGCGGTCCGGCCCCTGAGGAAAGCTCAGCTCAGGTCCTCGCCGTTTGAGGCAATTACCTTGCGATACCACTCGAACGATCTTTTCTTGCTGCGCCGACGTGTGCCGTGTCCTTCGTCATCGAGGTCGACATAAATGAAACCGTAGCGCTTGCGCATCTGGCCCGTTGCGACCGAAACCAGATCGATCGGTCCCCAGCACGTGTAGCCCAGGAGGTCCACCCCGTCGATTTCGACGGCGTCCTTCATAGCCTGGATGTGCTCGCGCAGGTAATCGATACGGTATCCATCATCCACAAAGCCGTTCTGATCCGGCTCATCCGGGGCTCCGAGACCGTTCTCCACGATAAAGAGCGGCTTTTCGTACCGGTCGTATATGTCGTTCATGGTGATGCGCAGCCCTGCGGGATCGATGAATCTGCCCCATGGCTCCATCTTGAGGTAAGGGTTGGGGGCACTCTTGAGTAGATTGGAGTCGAACTGCCCCTCGGTGTTTGCCTGCGCCACGCGCGTCGAGTAGTAAGAGAAGCCCACGAAGTCCACCGGATTCTGCGCAAGGACCTCCTCATCGCCCTCCGCCCAAGGAATCGCGAACCCTTGACGCTCATACTCCGTGAGCATGTAGCACGGATAGTGGCCGCGCACCTGCACGTCGGTGAACATGTAGTGCTTGCGATTCTCGTCCTGAGCCGTTTTAACGTCGGCAGGGTTGCAGGTAGCAGGATAGAAAATACCCGCATTGAGCATGCAGCCGATTTGCGCACCAGGGATGATCTCATGGCAGGCGCGCACCGCGCAAGCACTCGCCACGAGCACGTGATGCACCGCGTTATGAACGGAGACGTAGCGGTCCTCCCCCTCATCAAACACGATGCCTGCCGCCATGAAGCACGCAGAGGTCATGATGTTGATCTCGTTGAACGTGAGCCAAGAGCGCACTTGATTGCGGTAACGTGCGAACACAGTGCGAGCGAAGCGCTCAAACATGCCCACGAGAGCGCGGTTGCGCCAACCGCCGTATGCCGTAACAAGATGCATGGGCACGTCATAGTGGTTGAGCGTCACCACCGGCTCGATGCCCTGTTCGAGGCAGGTGCGAAACACATCCTCATAGAACGCGAGGCCCTGCTCGTTGGGTTCGGAGTCATCCCCGTTGGGGAATATACGGCTCCATGCGATGGAGAGGCGCAGAGCCTTGAAGCCCATCTCGCCGAAGAGCGCGATGTCCTCGCGGTAATGATGATAGAAATCGATGGCCTGTTGGGCCGGGTAGTAATGGTCGGACAGCGGCTCGAGCGGAACGTCGTCACCCCTGATGACGGCGAGACGGTCCCGCCCGTACGACAGAAGATCCGCGTTGGCGAGCCCCCGCCCGCCCTCGTCCCAGGCACCCTCACACTGGTTGGCGGAAAGCGCGCCGCCCCAGAGGAAATCAGAACGCAATGGCATGGGAGTCCTCCTTATCTTGCTTTTAGTGCGAACGGGCACCACCATGCAGCGGTGCCCGTCCGGGTTCATGGGGCCCCAGTTCCGAGAAGAGACTCGTTGCGCTAAGGCACCCTTCTAGATGCAGCGCTTAAGCCTCAAGGGCCTCCTCGGCTTCCTTCTCGCCCGATTCGCGATTGTCGAAGCCAAAGACCATGCAGAGGGCGAATGTCACCGCAAAGCCAATCGCGCAGCTGATGGCGCCCGGAATGATGTCCTGGCTGAACTTGATGACGTTCATCCACGGGAAGCCGACTCCCGAGAAGACGAAGATGCGCGCGTTGAGCAGACCGCATGCAAGGCCGCCGGCCGCGCCGCCGATCATCGACCAAGCGAGCGCCTTCTTATCGCGCAAGAGGATGCCGTAAATGATGGGCTCGGATACGCGGCCGAGCGCATAGGTAGCGAAGGTAGTCCAACCGAGCTGACGGTTAGCCTTGCCCTTTGCACGGATGCCGTAGGCGAGCGCGACCGCAAGCGTCACGTAAACAACCACCGTCGTACCCGGAGTGCACACGGCGTCATAGCCCACCTCAAGCCAGCCGGGCATCATAGCGGTGAGAATCGGCACATGCATGCCGGTAGCGATCACGAGGTTCCACGTCGCACCGACCACCAGACCGCACAGCGGACCGGCGTTCGCGCCGAGCCAGATGATGATATCGGCGATGATGCCCATAATGAAGGAGACGGCGGGGCCGAAGACGCAGAGTGCAAGCGGCAGCATGATGAGCATGGTCCCCACTGGAATCACGAGGATGCGCAGCATGTCAGGGCAATGCTTCTTGATAAGCCCCTCTACGTAGGACTGAATCCACACGATAAGGATGATGGGAAGCACCGACTGTGTGTAATTCACCAGCGTCATGGGGATGCCGTAGACGTCGAACGGAGCGCCCTCCTCGACGATAGCGAGCATGCTCGGATGAATCATAATAGCAGCCGTCATGAGCGCGAGCACAGGACTCGTCTGGAACTTCTTGGCCGCCGCATAGGCACCGAAGATCGGCAGGAAGTAATATGCCGCGTCTCCCACCAAGGTGAAGAGCCGGTACATGCTGCCCTCCGCGGCTAGAAGGCCCGCGCCTTCCGGACCAAGCAAAATGGTGAACATGCGGAAGATACCCGCGATGCAGAACACGGGCAGAATGGGAGCGATAGAGCCGCTCACCGCATCGAGAATCAGATTGCCGATGCGCTTCGGAGCGAACCGCTCCTTCCAGGGAAGCCTCTCTGCTGCGTCCAGATCTTCATCAATCGCCGTCTGGACTTCAAAGCCGCCTTCCCTGCATACCGCGCCGTAGACCTTGTCGACGGTCGGCCCGATTACGAGCTGCACCTGGCCGCCAGCGTGCACCACGCTAATCACTTCGGGAATCGCATTGAGCTTGGCGTCATCTGCAAGCCCCTCGTCCTTAAGAACGAGGCGCAGACGCGTCATGCAATGCGTCGCGCTTGAAACATTCGCCTTGCCGCCCACCTCTTCGATGATTCTTTGGGCGAGTTTTTGATAGTTAGTCATCATTCCTCCTTTTACGCCACGAATCGTCGTGGCACGAGATGGTTCTCGTACTTTCGGAGGTCATGCCCTGCCCTAACACAGGTTACAATCCTTCTGGCCTGGGTTGTCAGCGTCCGGCTGTGCCGGATTCCGCCTTCGTACAGATACGGTTGACATGGAGCATGAAGTAAAGCTTCTCCTCGTCGGTGAGCTCCGTATGCCATTCCCGCTTCATATAGGTACAGATGTGGTCGATGCATTGCGCAAGCTCGGGAAACTCCTCGCGCGAATTCGCATAAAGCGGCAAATTGGCGCTGCTGAGGCTATCGTTACCCTTGATACGCTTGAACAGATACTGCACGTGTGTCGCAAACCGTGAGAACTCAAAAGACTCCCGATCGATGATGGTACGGAAATCGTACTCGACGATATCAGTGACATCGTTGAGCAGGCGCTCAAACGATTGGGCGCGATCGCTTGCCACAGTAACCTCTGCCCCAGTCTTTGCATTGACCAGATTCATGGCGATGCTTGCCACCTCTTCGCGCGGCAGCTCGACGCCCAACTCCTGCCGCACGCGCGCGGTAATGTAGCGGCCGATTTTGTATTCCAGCGGATAAAGCTGCTGCACATCATAGGTAAGGGGCATATCAAAACGAATGCCCTTCCTCTGCCGCGCAATCGCAAAGGCGATATGGTCGGCCATGATGAGCACGGCGTTGGGACTGAGTTCGTAAGGCAGCTCGTTCTCTACAATATCCATGATCTTTGCCGTAAACAGCACCACATCGGCAGGAAGATCCTGCATGATACGCTGCCCCTCGGCATCGATGCTATAGAACGTGCGCTCGATATGGTCCATCGCGAGCTCCCGGGGGAAGTCACCACCGAAGCCGACACCCTTGCCGAGCGCCACGACCTCGCGACCGCGACTATCTCGACAAATCACGGCGTTATTGTTGAGCTTTCTGATCGCCAGCATATCGATGCACCTCCTCTCTTGATGATAGGGCACTCATTCGGAGCTGAACAAAAAGGGCATGACCTCGGCAGAAAGCAGCACCCTACTTGCCTACGGTCATGCCCTAAAGTGACACCCGAATATATGTGCAATTGAATAACGAACGGAATCCGGATGGCCATGCTCCCCAAAGGGATAACAACCCATCACATGTATTTATAGGCCCACCCGAGATGAACGTCAAGTGTAAATTTGCGTAATCCGCACCCTTGATTGGCAACTTCATCCGCGTAATCCGCACCCCCGACTGATTCTGAGTTGCGGTGAAATAGTTCCTGCTGGAGCCAGCTGGGCCGTAAAACAGGAACTATTTCACCGCAAGTTATGGGGAGACTGGGCGTGCGGACGGCCCTGGTGAGCTAGAGGTTGTAGGTGACCACCTGGGACTCGGCGGGGTTGGAGGGATCGGACTGCTCCACGCGGACGAACTTGACCGTCACCGTCTTAAAGCCCGCCTTGTGCAGAACATCCGAATAGACGCGCGCCTGCATTTAAAGAAACAACGGCGGTAATTGCTATCGCGATTGCGCCAATAACACCGAGCGCTATCTGAATGGGATATAACCCCAACACATATCCAAATATGGAGAAAAACATTGCAGAAAAGAGAGCCCTTACCAGAGACGCGACGGAAAGGATCGTCGCGCGGAGATCGTCCGCTATCGCGTCTTGGATTAAGTTTTCCGAAGTGATGTACACCACTTCTGGGAGAAAACAAAGCACCATGCTAAGGCCAAACAAACACAGCGGATTTGAAGCGAACCACGGAAGAATCATGAAAAGACCGGCCTCGATTAGCATCGAGCCGAGCATGGTATTTCTTTTCCCGAAACGCGATGAGAAGAAATCTGCTGCAATGTAGGCCGTCGCATTTACTGCATAGGATGCACCGAAAAAGATTCCTATTATGGAGACGGGAGCATCAAATGCGTCGAATACCAACTGATTCAAGTTGTAATAACTCCCATAGAATCCATCGAGCATGCTTGTGCCGATTAGAAGAAGCAACACCGCAAAAGCGGATTCTCCAATGCTCCAGGTTTCGCGTCTGAAGATCTTGGCTACGTCAAACCTTTCCTCCCCAGAGTTTTTGGAATGGGCCGTTTCCATCCTCTCAATGGGATACAGAAGGAAAAGCTGCAGGAGATAGAAAACGGAAACGCATACGTAGAGGGCACTCCAAGATACTTGGGCAATGAATGATCCAAGTACGATTGCCACTCCCGTCGCGATTGATTGCGCGGCAAGCAGCCGAGCGTTGATGGTGAGGAAGCGCTCTCCTTGACCGGCATTTCGGGCAATTTCATATAAAAGTGCTTGTTCGGATCCCGATTGAAGGGAGTAGGCGAGTGCCTCGACAAGGGAAAGCGCGACGAGAAAGGGGCCTGAGAGCAACAGCATGCCAGCCGTATGGAAGAAAAGAAGCAGAACGCCCACTTGAATCGAGAACTTCTTTCCAAAGAAATCGCCTACCAGCCCTGTTGGCAGCTCGAGGACGACCGTTGCAATGTTGTACAGGGCTTGATAAAGCGCGATTTCCGTGACAGACATTCCTTTATCCGCAAGGAAAAGTAGAAACACTCCCCGATTTAAAACAAATCCCGCGAGAACGAAAAAGGCGGAATAGATGTGCAGTTGCGTAGCGGCATTCTTATTCATTTGGCACTTCCAACAACATTTTTTGTCGGGCTGTTCGCTACTGACTCAAAACCCGAAGCGTTCACGGTTTCCGATGAAGAGTCACCTTACCTTTTGCGGTATGGGCGCTTCTCGTACTTATAGCCGTTGAGCTTGTTGCGGCTGGGACACTTGCCCGTGGCGTTCTCGATATCCTGCATGATGGACCCCGCCAGAGCGTCAAAAAGCTCCTCCGGCGTCACCTCAAGCGTTTTGGTGAGCTGCATGATAGCTCCTTATTCGTTTGAACCGTTCGGGCTATTGTACCGTCCCAGACTCTCCCATGCGTTGCGGTGCTATTTGGACGATTGAGGGCTTTATTCCGGGGCGGCCGTGTGGGTTTGCCCAAAGTAGCTAAAAGAGCCCCGTCCAAAAAGACTGCGGTGGAATCGATAGGGATTCCACCGCAGGTTGTTGAGGGTTAGAGGTTGTAGGTGACCACCTGGGGCTCGCAGGGGTTGGCGGGATCGGCCTGCTCCACGCGGACGAACTTGACGGTCACGGCCTCAAAGCCCGCCTTGTGCAGAACATCAGCGTAAACGCGCGCCTGCAGGGCGTGCTTCTCGAACAGCTGGTCGGGTGTCTCATCCGGCGTGCCACCCGTCTTGTAGTCGATGGCCAGTGCGCGTGACGGATCAGCCGGGTCGGTCGCCAGTGCATCGATGGCGCCCTCGGCATATGCACCGTAGCGGGCAATGTCCTTGTCCTCGCAGCCCAGCGAAAAGAACGGCACCTCGGCACGAACGCACGGCCACGCGAGCAGGTCGGCACGAACAGCCGACTTGAGCCAGCGGTCCAGGGCGACGTCGAAGCGTTCGCGCTGCTCCGGCGTCAGGCGCCACAGACGCGCTAGCGCATCGGCACGCTCAGCGGGCAGCTCATCGGCACCCATCTCGATCAGCCACTGGCAGGCGGCATGGAACGCCGAGCCCAGCGCCATGGGGTTGCCGGCAGGCTCAACGGCGGCCACGTCTGCATCCGTCATCTCCGAGCCATCCGACTCCGCATCATCGCCAGCCTCGTCCATGGGCACGCGCGTCTCGGCGGCACGGTCCTCGGCCTCGGCATGCAGCGCCGCGGCGATTGACGAGTAGCTATACGAGTCACGCATCGGATACGGACAGATGCCCATGCGCACGCCCGCTGCCTGGGGATACACAAGCTCAAATGAATCGGCCTTGGGGTCGGCAGGACCGGGCACAGTTGAGCGCGAAGCATTATCAGCGACATCGACATCGCCGCGAACAAGCCTGCCCTCGGCATCCAGCGAAGCGTTAGCCTCAAACGCCTGCTCGCCAAACGTAAAGTCCGACAGCGAGATGAGCTCGTAGTCGCCCGGCTGGGAGTTGTCGAACACCAAACGGTCGCTATCGAGCTGCGGCATGTCCAGACTGTCGGTCGGCAGGATGCGGCGCAGCACGTCGTAGGTCAGATCCGTCTCGACATCGAAGGTCGGCGCCGTCACCTTGCCGCGGCTCACGCCGGCGTCCATCGCCAAAATGACCAACTCGCGCGCTCGCGTCATGGCGACGTAGAGCAAGCGGGCCCGCTCCTCGAGCGAGAGCCGCAGGTCATCGTTGCGCAGGCGAACGAATGCCTCGGCGGGAGAACCCGTCGCACAGACGTCCTCCATGAGCTCCGGCGGCAGCCACAGCGACGTGCCCTTGCCCTTAAACGCATGCTCAAACTGCTTTTTGACGTCGTCGCCCTTCACAAAGGTTCCGTCGGCGAGCTTAACGCCGTCGAAGCGTGCCGGCAGCGCCACGACCTGCGCCCCGCCGTCGACGCGACCCATCTGTGCCGCACCGGACGATTTGCGCACGCCAAAACACTCGGCGACCGCCACGACCGGATATTCCAGACCCTTGGAGGCGTGCACCGTCATGATGCGTACCGCGCCGTCGCCCTCCTCGTTGAGGGCACCCGGGGCTTCCTTGCCCGCCAAAAAGCGGTCGAAGGCCAGCGCGATGGAACGCGGCGAGTTGCCGAACTCGGCCTCCGCCTCGGCCACGGCGTCGAGAGCCTTGAGCACGTTGGCGGCAATGGCCTTGCCCTCGGGACCGCGCTGCGCCAGGCGCACGAACCAGCCGGAGGCATTGACCGCGTCGCGCGCGACGGCGGCGAACGAATCGCGCCCCACGCGACGAAGTGCGTAGCGTAGCACCTCGCGGGCGCGCGTCACGAGTGGCAAGCCCTGCAAGCCCGGCACGTCGAAATCGCTCATGATGCCCGCGTCGATATTCCGGCGCGAGGTCTCACCCGTCTCGCTATCGAGCTTGGTCGCCAGCGCCAGGAACTCCTGAGCGCCGAGCGCAAACATCGGCGAGGCCAGCAGCGGCATAAGGCCCTGCGCCGTATCGGCCGGATTGGCAAGCGCGCACACCAGGGCGCGCACCGTCTGCACCTCGGCTGCTTGGGCAAAGACCGAGCCGCCCGCGATGACGCAGTCGAGCCCCTGGTCGCGGAAGGCCTGCGCATAGACATCGGCGTTGGTCATGCGACCCAGCAGCAGGACCATGCTGCCCTGGGGCTGTTCTTTATCGGCAAGCGCGCGGAAACGCTCGGCAATCGCACGAGCTTTCGCCTGCGTTCGCTCCTGCGTGCTGCCACCGGCAACGAAGACCGCCTGGCGGCGCGAAGCCTTTGCCTTGAGCTTGTCCTCGCGATCGTCACTCGGCTCAAGATCCAAGAACCCCTGCATCAAACCACCAGTATCGCCGTCAAAGACGCGCGCCACATAGCGCAGCACCTCATCGTGGCTGCGGAAGTTGCGCACGAGCTTGACGAGCTCGCCGGCGGGGGCATCGGAGACGGCAGCCGTCTCGGGCGCAGCAGAGGAGCCCACCTTGCGCTCCTGGCGACGGAATACCTCGACCTCGGCGCCACGGAAGCGGTAGATCGACTGCTGCGCATCGCCCACGGTGCACAGCGCGCGCTCCCCCGCGCCCGTCAGATAGCGAATCAGATCGACCTGCATCTGGTCGGTATCTTGGAACTCGTCAATCATGACCATCTTAAAGCGGCCCTCGTAGGCGGCTCGGATGGCGGGATAATCGCGCAGCGCCTCGTATGCCATGCGCAACAGATCGTTATTGTCGAGTGCGGACTGGTCAGCCTTGAGCGCACGGTACTCCGTCTCTACGGCACGGGCAAGCCCCGTCAGCGCATCAAGTGCCGGGTCACCGCAAGCCAGCACAATATTGACGAACGTGTCGGCAGCCTCTGCCTTGAGAAGCTCGACATTCTCCTTTGGGAACATCTTACTCGCCCGAGGCATGCTGCATGACATCATGAGCCGCGCCACATCCGCCATGGTCTTGCCGCTCGCCTCGAACGCGTCGATGGCCTCGAGCGCCACCTGCGCTTTCTCGGTCGTGGCCTTGCTTGCGCCCAGCGCCGCACGATAGGCATCGGCAAGCGCCGAGGTGTCGGCCTGGCCACGCGCCACGCACACATCGTCCATCCCGCCCGGCAGCTGGCTCGAGAGCTCCAGCAGGTCGCGCACCAGGCCTTTGATGGTGGTACCGGCGCCAAACTGCCCGCCCTCGCCCGCCATGGGATACCAAGCGTAGAGGGCCTTGAGCGAAGCGGCGAGCTCGGACGCGGCATCGGGCGCCGTCGCGCGCCCCAGCACATGCTCAACAGCCTGATCCATAAGCTCATCGGTATCGGTAAGCACCGTGAACTCGGGGTCGATGCCCAGCTCCAGCGCATGCGCGCGCAGGATGCGCGAGCACATGCCGTGAATGGTCGAAATCCAAGCGTCGTCGACCGTCAGGGCCTCCTCGTCCATCCCCTCGTCGATAAGCGCACGGCGCACGCGGTCGCGAATCTCGGCCGCAGCGTCTTTGGTAAAGGTAATGGCGAGCACTTGGTCCAGATGCTCGACAAACGGACCGGATTCGGGCGAGAGCGCGTAGACGATGCGGCGCGTAAGGGTAAAGGTCTTGCCCGAACCGGCGCCCGCCGAGACAAACAGCGGGCGGTCGAGCGTTTTGACGACTTGCAGCTGTTGCGGCATCAAAGTCGAAAGATCCATGGTCTACACGTCCCTCCTTACAAACGTTCCTTCGTGGTTATACGAGCAGCGCGCATGCGCGGCCTGCGCCGACGTCGGATCGACAGCGGCGACGTCGCCCGCCTCGAGTTCGCGCAAGCGCTCGGCGATGCCGGCCTCCACGCGGTCGAGCAGCGCATCGAAGTCCATGTTGCCGCCCTCGCCCGGAAAGCCCTTCTTAAGGCCCGGAATGCGGCCGTCACCGCGCTCTTCCTCGAGCAGCTCGGCGCTCGCGGCACCGCGCAACGCCGGCTTGCCGCCCTTGGTCGAAAAGTAGAGCGCCGCGCGGGTGTCCAAATCCAGCGCCCGGCGCATGGCCTGCGCGTAGATGAGTGTCTGGGTATGGGGCGGTAGCCAGCGCGGATCATCGATGGGGGCCTCACCCGACTCCTCGTCGCGAACCGTGGGGTCGGCGAGCTTAAACTCCTCGACACCCGAACGATGCTTGTAGTCGATTACCACGGCGCGATTCTCGGCATCCACATCCACGCGGTCGATGCGCCCGCCGAGCGGCCAGCCGGCATACTCAACTTTAAGATCGTTAAAGGCAAACTCCAGATAGCGCGGAGCAAAGGGGGCAAGCGCCTCGGACTCGTAGGCAAGCACGCCCTCCAGCTGCGGCAAAATCTCGGCCACCTGCCGCTCCTCCACCGGGGAGAGCGGCACAAGCGGGCCCTCCGTGCCTCGCTTGCCGGCGTGCTCGGCCAGGGTCTCGGTAAAGACCTCGTACAGCAGCTCCTGTGCACGCGGCAGATTCATGGGCGTCACGCGCTCCATGTCCTCTTGGGGCAGACGGGCGTGCAGGTGCTCCAGCACGTCGTGGACAAAGTTGCCCTTCTCCATATTGCCAAAGTCGGCGTCGATGGACTGGGGCTTCACGCGGTACGAGACGAACCAGCATAGCGGACAAGTCGAATAGGCCTCGATCTGCGAGGCAGACGTCAGGCGCGGTACCAGCGGTGCATCCTCGCCCTCGCCATCGCGACGGCGCAGGACCAGATATGGAACGGCCTCGGCGCTCAGATGCTGAGGGGCTTCACAGGTCACGCGCTCGCACTTGAGACCTTCGCCTGCTGCGGGATCGAAGTCCCTTACGATATCGCCCTCGCCCACGCAATTCACCTTGTCGGCGCCTGCGGCCTTGTCGTCGTCAGTGGCCTTAGCGTCGTCAGCTGCCTTGTCGGCGTCTGCGGCCTTAGCAGCTTCAGCGGCCTCGGCATGCGCCCGCAACTCGGTCCACGCGGCAGCCGGATAGCACTCACGCGCCTGGCGATCGTGCGTCACGCGCGCAAGCGCAACCGGGCCGCGTGCCGCCTGCATCGCGTGGCCAAAGCGCACGCGCAGCAAGGCCGCGGGCTCAAGCGTCACGCCCTCGCGACCAAGGCTCGCCGTCAGCGTGGCCAGCGGACCCTCCTCATGTGAGAGCGGATAGCTGTCCAGATCGACATCGGCAAACAGCACGGCATCGTAGGTGCCGGGGCGCAGAGCCGCCGCATCGGCAAGCGAAGCAAAACGAACCTGAGCACGCGGCGCGCGGTCAACCTCGTAGGTCTCGTAATCGTAGGCGGTGCTACGCTTGTCCACCTTGGTGCGAACGCCATCGAGCACGGGCACGGTCGCGGCCTGCGACACGTCGAGCGCGCGGGCGCCATTCATAAGGATGTCGATGACATGGCGCAGCAGGGCCACCTCCGCCTGGCGACGGGCCTGACCGTCGAGACCGCCAAGTGCGCGATCGGGCAGTGCCTCGGCAACGGCAAGCATGGCCTTGAGCGCCGTCACGGGTTTGTCGCGCCACAGCGCCTGGAACACGTCCGAGATCACGCACGGCACGTTCTTAAACCAGTTCTCGTCGCTCGCCGCTTTACGCGCGCCCCTCACCTGGCCCTGCACGCTCTGCAGCAGGCTCTTGACGCCCGCAGTGGTCTTGCTGCGCGACAGTCGCATATTCCTGTCGAACGTGCGCGCGCTGGCGGCGTCGGCACCCGAAAGCGGGCTGTAAATCCAGTCGGTAAGCTCCGGAGCGGGCCACCACTCAGTCTTAGAAGCTGCCCCTTCGTCGGCGGCCTTCATACGCTCGATCAGGTTGGCGAGCGCCGTGAACTGCCTGCCCGCAATGGATTGGGAAAACGCCGTGAACTCGGCCGTCTCGGCAGCAACGTGGCGCGCCGCCAAACGAGCGGCAAGCTCGCCGAACAGCTGGGGTGCCCGGGCAGAAACAACGAGCACGCGTACGGGGTCGGCGGGTGTTGCAGCAACTTTATCGTCCTTGGACTCCTTGTGCGCTTTCACCAACTTATCGATGACGTCCGCATAAGCATGGGCACGGGCATGGGGGCCGGCGACCTCAATAAAGGCAGGCTGAGCAGCGGACTTGGAGGCAGTCTGGGGCGCGGCGGCGCCCTCCCCCAGCGGCGCGATCTCAAACAGCACACCGCGGACATCAAATGCCGCGGCAAGATCCTCGCGCATCGCCGCTTGCTCGCGGGCAAGCAGCACGACAACCTCTCCCCCGTTGTTTGCCACGGCGGACAGCAGCTCGAGCAGGCTATACGTAAATGACGTGACGCCGCGCACGCAAACGGCGCGGGCGCACCCCGGCAGGTTGTCGGCCAAAGCGCCGGCCATAATGTCAGCCGCCTCGCAGGGCTCGACCATATCTCGACGGTCCAAACCGCGCGCATAGGCGCACAAAAGTTCAAACACGCGAGCCTCGGCGTCGCTTTTGGGCTTGGGCTTGCAAACGTTGTCGCAGCAACGCTCGGTGCCTGTCCCTGCCACACCCGGCAGCACATCGCGAGCCATACGCGCGAGCATACGCACCGTGCCCTGGCTGCGCGAAAGCGGCTGCAGGTCGGCGTCGTCGAGGCGGTCGATCATGTCCGAGAACAGCATCTGGCGCTGAAGGTTATCCACAAAGCTGCGGCCATCGCCCATAAGCTCCCACAGCGAGCGGAGCCACGATGTGGGCGTCTTGTAGTCGATGCCCAGCGAAGCCCCGGCTTCTGCCGCATCATGGCGGCACAGGTCGAGCTCGGCAAATGTTGGCGCCAACAGAACAGCGCGCCCGTGGCGGGCAACCAGGTCGGCCAGCAGCGCCGCCTCGGCATCGCTCAAATCCGTGCCGGCATTAGTGGTATAGATTCGAACAGGCATGGTCCTCCACTCAAACTGTTCGCAATATTCAACACATCTATCCTACCCGCCCGCACGGACAACCTGCCCCCAATGCACCAGATCCCCTCGATGATCCGTTTTCCTCCGTCCCCAAGGGATCAATTTCGACACATAAAAACCGCCCCCGAAGGGGCGGCTCCGGCTGATTCGTTTGTTGCCGTTGGCCTACTCGCCATCCTCCAGCTTGATGAGGATCTTACGATAGCCACCGTACTCGCCGTTGAGTGCCTTTGAAACGCGGCTCACCGTAGTGGACGAAGCGCCGGTGCGGGCCTGAACCTCAACATAAGGCTCGCCCTCATCCAGATAACGCGCAACCTGCAGACGTTGCGAAAGATCGCAGATCTCGCGCGGCGTGCAGATATCGGTCAAAAACGCCTGGATATCCTTCTCGTCATCCAAAAGACTAAATGCGTGGACCAGCTGCTTGACATCAGGCTTGTCAAACATGTTCTCGATATTCATCGATCACCGCCAAACCCGCCATAAGGCATCGAAGTTGATACTGACATCGGGCATCGTTCGCCCGTTCTATGCAATAGGGCAACGCCTGTGGCTTTTGCCCGTAGCAGTGTAGCACACCACCAAACTAAAGCGACAAGACTCTCTGCCAGCGGCGCGTTTTTCAGGACGAACGCCGTTTTGAAACCGAATGCGCACGTAAGCTCCACGAATATCTGAGACAATGGGCGGCCGAACAAGGCGGCACACCCGAGCGGCCGTCCAAGCTGCCGCAGCAAACCGCTTCACGCGACACCGACGCACCCTGCGCAAGAAAGGATTCACACCATGCGCTTTATGCTTAACTGGCTCTTTACCTCGATCGCCATCGCGATTGCCACGTTCCTCGTCCCCGGCATCCAGCCCTTCGGTTTTGCCGAGGCCTGGGTCTGTTTCGCCTTCGTGGGACTGTTCCTGAACATCGTCGATTCGCTCGTCAAGCCGTTCCTGACGGTTATCTCGCTGCCGCTCACGATCATTACGCTGGGTATTTTTCAGCTCGTAGTCAACAGCTTTATGCTCGAGCTGGCCAGCTATCTGTCGGTCAATCTGCTGGGCGCGGGTATCTCCATCGCCAGCTTTGGATCGGCCTTCATGGGCAGCATCCTGGTGTCCATGATGCGCAGCATCCTCGACAGCATCGCCGAGGGCTAAAACGGCCATTCCGGCCGCGCCCGTCTCAACAGCCCAAAACGAAGGCCGCCCATCACAAAAATGGGCGGCCTTCTTATTTGCCAAGTCTCAAAGGGCGAGAGAATCTGCCATTTCCACCCCGTCCCCAAATGGCAGGTGGGCTAGATCACGTAGTCGTAGCCTTCGTTGGGAGCGACAAGTTGATCAAGCGTCACACCGTCGAGGTAGTCGTTGATGAGCTTGTCCAGGTTCTTCCACACGTCGAGCGTGGGGCACTCGTCAGAGCGCGAACAACCCTTGCAGTCGCCATCCAGGCAGGCGACCGGCGCCAGGCTGCCCTCGGTCAGGCGCAAGATCTCGCCCACCGTGTACTGCTCGGGCGGGCGCGTGAGCACATAGCCGCCGCCCTTGCCGCGCATGCCCGAGAGCATGTTGGCGCGCACGAGCGTAGCCAGAATATTCTCGAGGTACTTCTCCGAAATCCCCTGGCGCGCCGCGATCTCTTTGAGCGGGATGCGACCGGCCGCCTGATGCTCGGCCAGGTCGACCATAACGCGCAGGGCATATCTGCCCTTTGTGGAAACCAACATATATAGTGCTGCCTTTCGGTCTTTTAGTCCGTTGAAATTCTAGCCGAAAAATTGGCTTTGAAAATACCCGTTCCGGTCAAGATGGTTAATCAACTTGCAATAATCTCCTATTTCCTATTGCATTACTAGGCTTTGGTGTCTACTATGCTTCCCAACAGCTAAACGAACAACCTATAAGGTTTATGGGTTTAGCTGCTAGACACACCGTAAAACCACACGGTATCCAGTCATTTGAACACTTTGGAGGTTCATCATGAGCAAGGTTTACACGTCCATCGATCAGCTTATCGGCCACACCCCGCTCCTGGAGCTCACCCACTTTGAGGCCGATGAGGACCTCAAGGCCCGCGTGCTCGTCAAGCTGGAATACTTCAACCCCGCCGGATCCGTTAAAGACCGCGTCGCCAAGAACATGATTGACGAGGCCGAGAAGGCAGGCAAGCTCGTGCGTGGCGGCGACTACACCATCATCGAGCCCACGAGCGGCAACACCGGCGTCGGCATCGCCTCGGTGGCGGCCGCCCGCGGCTACAAGGTGATCATCACCATGCCCGAGACCATGTCCGTCGAGCGCCGCAAGCTGATGCAGGCATACGGTGCGCAGCTCGTGCTCACCGACGGCTCCAAAGGCATGAAGGGCGCTATCGCCAAGGCCGAAGAGTTGCAGAAGGAGACCCCCAACAGCATCATCGCCGGCCAGTTTGTGAACCCCGCGAACCCGGCCATTCACAAGGCCACGACCGGCCCCGAGATCTGGGACGACACCGACGGCAAGGTCGACATCTTCGTCGCCGGCGTCGGCACCGGCGGCACCGTGACCGGCGTGGGCGAGTTCCTCAAGGAGCAAAACCCCGAGATTCAGGTCGTCGCCGTCGAGCCCGCCACCTCCCCGGTGCTCTCTAAGGGCCAGGCCGGCCCGCACAAGATCCAGGGTATCGGTGCCGGCTTTGTGCCCGACGTCCTCGACACCCAGGTCTACGACGAGATCATCCCCGTCGAGAACGACGACGCCTTTGCCACCGGCCGCGCCGTAGGCCACAAGGAGGGCGTGCTCGTGGGCATTTCGTCCGGCGCCGCCGTGTGGGCCGCGCTGCAGCTGGCCAAGCGCCCCGAGAACGAGGGTAAGACCATCGTGGCCCTGCTTGCCGACACCGGCGAGCGCTACCTGTCCACGGCACTGTTCCAGGACTAAGGGCCCGTCACTTGTCGATAGACCCAAGGCACGCCGGTCTGCCCTCTCTTCTGGCTGCCTGAGCCCATCCCAACAGGGTGTCCCACACGACGCCCGAACTTGCTACAATGTCTGCGGCGCGGAACCAGCCTCCCGCGCCGCTTTTCTTTTTTGGCCACATGCCACCAAGGAGAACCTCCCCATGCACAATAAGCGCGTGCTCGTCGCCATGAGCGGCGGCGTCGATTCCAGCGTGACCGCGTATCTGCTCAAGCGCCAGGGCTACGAATGCATCGGCGCCACCATGCGTCTCACCTGCCCCGCGCCCGACCCCGCCACGGGTATGAGCAAAGTCGACTGCGACATCGCCGATGCAAAGGCCGTCGCCGAGCGCCTGAGGATACCCCACCATGTGCTCGACTTGCAGCAGACCTTCGACCGCAACGTGATCGAGTGCTTTGTGAACGCCCACCAGGAAGGACTGACGCCCAACCCGTGCATCATCTGCAACCGCCACATTAAGTTTGGCGCGCTGCTGGATGCGGCGCTGGATATGGGCTGCGACTACATCGCAACGGGACATTACGCCAAAACAAGCCAGGCGGCAGACGGCACCTGGCAGCTACATCGCGGCGAAGATCCCAAAAAGGACCAGAGCTACTTTTTGTATTCGCTTACGCAGGAACGCCTGGCACACACGATCTTTCCGCTGGCAGGCCTAGACAAAGAGCGCGACGTGCGCCGCATAGCCGCCGAGCAGGGCTTTACCAACGCCCAGAAGGCCGAAAGCGAGGACATCTGCTTTATTCCAGACGGTGACTACGCGGGCTATATCGAGCGCCGCTGCGGACATCCCGCTGCACCGGGCGACATTGTGTGGCGCGACGGCAGCGTGGTCGGGCGCCACAACGGCGCGCTGCGCTACACCATCGGCCAGCGCAAGGGCCTGGGCGTTGCGATGGCGCATCCCGTGTACGTAACGGGCGTCGACGCCGCCAACAACACCGTGCATCTGGGCGAGGCCGAGGACCTGGCGGCCACAGCGCTCACGGCCAACGACTGGATCTGGAGCGCCCCCGCCGACCACATGGAGGCGGAGCTCGACGCCGGCGGCATCCGCGTGGGCGCCAAGTACCGCTACCGTCAGAAAGACCAGGCAGCAACCCTTACACGTGGCGCCGGCGGACAAATGCTGCTAACTTTTGACGAGCCGCAACGAGCCATCGCCCCCGGCCAGGCCGTTGTAGTCTATCGCGGCGACATCGTCCTGGGCGGCGGTACCGTGACCGGCGCACTTAAGTAGCCGTGGGTTTATCGCTGCACGTGTCGAAGTACCTCAACAGCGGCACCAACCTCGATTACGCGACGCTCGAGGCCGCGGCAAATGGCCTCGAGTCGACCCTCCGCCGTCGCCCATTCGCTCTGCGAAAGAATCTCGATCGCCTCATCAACAAATCCGTTGAGCCGCGATGAATCGAACCAATCGAGCGAGTCCGCAAGCGCCAGCTGAGCGGAAGGGTCGGGCCCAAACGGCTTAGCGGAAAACCCAAACTCCCCAGCCGCGAGCAAGACAGTTGGCACGTTATACCACAGACAGTTGCCGCTATCGAACAGCGGTGCAGGTTTTATCTCCAGGGTGTCGACATTACGGATGATGCCGAAGTTTCGCCAATGGCGGTCGCTGTTGGCCAAAAGGGCATCGCAGACAATCATCTGCGACATAGACCTTCTCACAGCGACCTCATCGGCACCATGCTTGCCAAGGTAGCGACAGTATCGATCGTATGTCGAGTCTCCCCGCTGGCTACCAAGTGCGCCCTTAACGTAAACAGCCGGAACGTATTCCTCGCGGCCGTCAAGAAAGTCGTCGCACAGACACACAGGGCCATCGAACATCCGCTCAACCGTATAAGGAACAAACTCGCCCTCCGACAGCAAGCGACGATGCAGAGCCGTTGCAACCGCCTCGTTAAAGGGACGCTGATCGTCCATGCCGCGTCCTTTAGCCAAAATGCGAATGCCGTTTCGGATCATCCACGATTTAGGAAGCTCGCCCTCGGACGTGTTATCCGGATTTTTAAGACCGATGCCTTCCAGCCAACCCGAACGCTCTTCGGGCGCCGATCGCTCAAATTCGTTCTCAAAATAATTGATGTTTTGCCATTTGAGTTCGGCGCAATCGGCCGGCCGCAGCCAATAGCAATCCGAAAGCGAGAGACCCAGGCACTGAACCGGCACCTCAATGCCACTGGCAATTCCCAGCTCGCGGTAGCGCGAGATAAGCCCAGGACGAACATCGGGCACCGACCGATGCCCCCACCACGCGTTGAGCTCCCGCTTATTCACCGTTGGAGAAGAGCTCGAGCATGTGCCAAACGGCATTCGTTGCGCATCGAGGACCTCGGCGATTTCGAAGGGAAACTCACGCGTCGGATCAAATGAGACATGCGCGACCTCATGGTCGGCCGACATCAGCGTAAACTTGCGTCCCACATCGGCCGCAGGACGGCGTCCTCGCTTGCGGACCTTTTGATAGGCGAGCGCAGAATTGTACTCGACCAACTTCCGGCCGCCCACAATATCGCACACAAGCGTTCCCGATGCGGCAAGTTGAGATATGCGGGCTTTCGTAACGCCCAACAGGCGGGCAGCATCACCCATAGACAAGTACTCAGACGTGTCCATACACCGCATCACCTCGTTAAGTAATTTACACGTTTAGTTAATAGATTACAGACATCATAATACTAAACAACCCAAAGTGAAAAAAGGCCCGAGAAATCGGGCCTTAGCGATTGGTCAGCCGAGTCGCAAGCTGCTCCCCTAGCGCTGAACGTAGGCGCGAACCAGCTCGTAGGTATTGCGCACGCCGTCGATGTGGCTGCGCTCGTAGTTGTGGCTCGCGTACACGCCGGGGCCGATCAGACCATGGCGAATGTCGTAGCCGGCCGAGAGCGTGGCCTCGACGTCGGAACCGTAATGCGGGTACACATCGATGGCGTAATCGAGCTTAAGCTCGCGCGCGATATTGGACAGCGTGGTCACCAGATCGTAGTTGTAGGGGCCACCCGAATCCTTGGCGCAAATCGAAACCATGCGCTCGGTGCAGCCCAGGTCGTCGCCCACGCAGCCCATGTCCACGCTGATCATCTCGCGCGTGTCGGCCGGCACAAAGGCACCGCCGTGACCGACCTCCTCGTACACGGTAAAGAGCAGCGACACCTTGCGCGAGAGCGTCACCTCGCCAGCGGCGACGGCACGCGCCAAGCCCAGCAGAATCGACGCCGACAGCTTGTCGTCAAGGAAGCGACTCTTAATGTAGCCGCTCTCCGTCACCATGGTGCGCGGATCCATAGCGATGATGTCGCCAGTCTGAATACCCAGCTCGAGCACATCGTCCTTGCTGTCAACGTTCTCGTCGAGCAGGATCTCCATGTTCTTCTCGATGGCCTTGACCGGCTCATCGGCCACATGCGCCGAAGGCTCGGTATTGAGGACCACGCCTGTGTAGACCTTGCCGCCACGCGTGTAGACGGTGCAGTTCTCGCCATCGGCCGTGGACCACTGGTGCCCACCGAGCGTCGTCGGACGCAGGCGGCCATTGTCCTTAATGGATCGCACCATGGCGCCAAGCGTGTCGACATGGCTCGCCAACACGAGCGGCTCACCCTCGCCGCCGAGCTCAACCAGCACATTGCCCTTATTGGAGCGCTCGGGCTCAAAGCCCATATCGCGCAGGGTTTCCATCAGATAATCAGTCGCCGCACGAGTAAAGCCCGTAGGCGAGGCAATAGAAGTCAGCGCCTTAAGCTGGTCAGTAATAAAACCAAGCGTAGAATCCATTTGGGACACCATCCACAACTCCAAAGTCAACATCCCGTAATCAGTAAAAGCCCCAACAACGATACCATCACGCACAAATATTTACCCAGCGAGATGACCCATCGAGCTCTTCCGAACAGCGCCCGCCACGACAACGAGCCGGCGGGCCCCGCCCGTTAGCCCCAGAATCTTTCCGCAGGACAGAAGGAGGCCCCGCCGCACGTAGTGCGCAGCGGGGCCTCCGACATGTCCGAGGACGATTCTGGGGCTAACGGGCGGGGCCCGCCGAACCAGGTTAGGCAGCCGGGCAGATCTTCTTGAAGAGCTCGATGACGTCGTCGAGCGTCGCCTCGCGCGGGTTGCCCGGGAAGCAGGCGTCAGCCATGGCGTCCTTGGCCAGGACCTCGATCTCGTCGGCCTTCATGGCCTCGCAGACATGCGGGATGTTCACGTCGGCGGAGAGCTGCTTGACGGCGGCGATAGCGGCGTCGGCAGCCTCGTCGGTGCTCATGCCCGTGGTGTCAACACCCATGGCAACGGCAACCTTGGCCAGGCGCTCAGCGCAAACCGGCTTGTTGAACTCCATGGCAATCGGCAGCAGCATGGCGCAAGCGACGCCGTGCGGGGTGTCGTAGTGAGCGGACAGGGTGTGAGCCATGGCATGGTCGATGCCCAGGCCAACGTTGGAGAAGCCCATGCCGGCGACATACTGGCCAAGGGCCATGCCCTCGCGGCCGGAGCCGGGCTGGCCGGACTTGGCCTCGGCGACGGAGTCACGCAGGTTCTCGCTGATCAGCTTAATAGCCTCAAAGTGGAACATGTCGGAGAGCTCCCAAGCGCCCTTGGTGGTGTAGCCCTCGATGGCGTGGGTCAGAGCGTCCATGCCGGTAGAGGCGGTCAGGCCGGCGGGCATGGAAGCCATCATATCGGGGTCGACGACGGCGACCTCGGGGGCGTCGTTGGTGTCGACGCACACGAACTTGCGGACCTTCTCGGGGTCGGTGATGACGTAGTTGATGGTCACCTCGGCGGCGGTACCGGCGGTCGTCGGCACAGCGATGGTGAACACGGCGTGGTTCTTAGTGGGAGCAACACCCTCGAGGCTGCGGACATCGGCGAACTCGGGGTTGTTGATGATGATGCCGATGGCCTTGGCGGTATCCATGGAGGAGCCGCCACCGATGGTCACGATAGCGTCAGCCTCGGCGGCCTTGAAAGCCTCGACGCCGTCCTTGACGTTCTGGATAGTGGGTTGGGCTTGATCTCGGAGTAGAGGCTCCAAGCAATACCGGCGGCGTCGAGCTCGTCGGTCACCTTAGCGGTAACGCCAAACTTGACCAGATCGGGGTCGGAGCAGACGAAGATCTTCTTGTAGCCGCGACGCTGGAGCTCGCCGGGGATCTCCTTGATGGCGCCGGAACCATGATAAGAAATGGTGTTGAGAACGAAACGATTAGCCATTGATAGCCTCCCATCGTGTGCGGGGCACCCATTACGCCCCGCGCTGCAAGTTCCATCCTAACGCTTTTGAAACAAAAAACGCGTGAGAACGTCAAAAGTGTTAAAGCGTTTCAACATAATAACGGAGCCCCAGTCCTTCCCTCCCGACAGCAGCGAAGGCTAGATTATAGGAGCAATCGCCCAAAGAATACGACCAACTCAGTCTATAAATTGTTTCTGTTTTAGCAATATATGTTTGACAATACGTTTATAAAAGGATACTTTATAGTAAATAAAATGCATGCAGCAAATAGCGCATTCATTTTGTTAGAAATTGCCCATGCGGTTATTGCAGCTGCATGTACCGCAACGTACAGCGCAATTCTCCGCACGAAGTAGAAGACGGTTCCAATTCGATCGAGGCGATGACGCGTGATGGCTACTGGTCCTAAATCGAGCAAGACGGCTACAAACGAATATCGAATCTCAATTGAAGGTAATCCTTATCCGCATACTCTGGCTCTCATCAACCCAGCGGGAGACAACCTCAACATCAAAAGACATGGGTTCACGGGTCCACTAGGACAGCTATCGAGTCTTAAATATACCGTTTATGACGATGCGAATGAAAAACTCTTCACTGTCGTCGACGGTGGCTTTAGCAACATGCCCAGGGTTGCGCTCATCATCGAACACAAGGAAGTTGCGGTGTTCGATTATGGTCTAAACAGACTTGAGATGAAGTGCGTAACGAACATACCGAATTACGCAATAAAAGGTAACTTCCTATTTGGAGATTACGATATATTCAGCCAACAGGAAGTGAAGCTATCTTCAGTTATCGTCCTTCAATGTGATAAACAATCGTGCTTTAGCATACAGGTTTTGGATAAAGCCGAATTAGCCGCCGCAATTGGAATACCTACAGCCATTGCCCTTCTTAGGGCTCGGATTGAAGAGCATCTCGAATAAATCGCAAAAAGCAGTTCGTAACAACATTCAGGAGCTAGATAGTTTTTCTGGCTCCTGAATGTTGTTACGAACATGCACCTTAGCGCTTAAGACTCGTGGTCTGCCAGTCAGCTACGATGCGGGCCCATTTCCTGTGCAAGTCGCGTTCGCGATCGATAAACATGATGGCAAACGCGATAAACAGCAGCATGCTCGCCACCGCAATGGCGTGCAGCCCCATACGCTCGATGCACCAGTTGCCCAGCACGGCGCCAAACACAAAGGTGAAGATCACGCCAAAGTACAGCAGGCCGTTTTCCAAAAAGCCGCGCTTGTGGGTGATGATGTAATCGTCCACGTTTTGCAGGGCGTTGCGCAAGTTGCCGATGCACATGGTCGTAGCGATGCCGTGACCGTGGATCTTGCGGAAGCTCTCGACCTGCATGCCGCAGGCAAACGAGGTGAGGCAGTTGGCGAGCAGGTTGAAATTGCCGCCCGGGATAAAGCTCACGCCCAGCAAGATGACGGCTTCAAAGAACACCGTCACTTGGCGCCAGTGAATCACGCTGCCAAACCGTTCGTGTACCAGGTCGGCAAGCATAATGCCCACGGCAAACGACACCACAGGGAAGAAGTAGCGCCCCGCAAGTGCCCAATTGCCCTCCGAGATGCTCACGCCCACAAGCAGGATGTTGCCCGTCTGCGCGTTTGCGAAAACATGGTCGCGCCCAATGTACGAATACACATCCATAAAGCCGCCGGCGAGCGCCAGGATAATGCCCAGTTCGATGGACTCCGATATCTGTTTGGCACGCTGCATCGTCGTGCATCCTCCTTGTTGACGACCCTCTCGTGCGTTGGCGGAAACATAGCCGCCGTTCATACTGTAACCCATTGACAACATGGCGTGCGCGCGAGACGGCTCCTTCGACACGGGGATACACAGTCTGGAAACAAACGGCACCCGCATCGACGCGCCGATCCGCCAGCTCATGTACTCCACCAGTCTTTTTAGCCCCGTCCCAAAAAGACTGGTTACAATTACGTGCAGCATACTAACAACGGGAGGAATCGTGGCAAAAAAGCCCCAGGACGCTCAGCACAACCAGCACGGCAAGCATGCCCAGCGCGGCCAGCAGCAAAAGCGTGGCGGCAAGGCCCAGGGTGGCCACGCCACTCATGCCCAGGCAGCGCCCTCACGCCCCTGGCGTCCGGGCCGCGACAAGTTCCTCCCCGTCAGCCGCGCCGACATGGATGCGCGCGGCTGGGACCAGTGCGACTTTGTCTACATTTGCGGCGACGCCTACGTGGACCACCCTAGCTTTGGTATGGCCATCGTCAGCCGCGTACTCGACGCGCACGGCTACAAAGTGGGCATCATCTGCCAGCCCGACTGGACCGACCCCGCCAGCATCACGGTGCTCGGCGAGCCGCGCCTGGGCTTTCTCGTCAGTGCCGGCAACATGGACTCCATGGTCAACCACTATTCGGTGACCAAGCACCGCCGCCACACCGACGCCTATACCCCCGGTGGCGAGGAGGGGCACCGCCCCAATCGTGCCGTCACGGTCTACGGCAACCTCATCCGCCAGACGTTCAAGGACGCCCCCATCATCATCGGCGGCATCGAGGCGAGTCTGCGCCGCCTGGCCCACTACGACTACTGGCAGGATAAGCTCAAGCGCTCGGTGCTGCTCGATTCGGGCGCCGACATCCTCATCTACGGCATGGGCGAGCACGCGATCGTCGAGATCGCCGATGCGCTCGACGCGGGCCTGCCCATCGATCAGATCACCTATATCAACGGCACCGTCTACCGCACCAGCTCGCTCGACGAGGTCTACGACTACGACCTGCTGCCCAGCTGGGACGACCTTGCCGCCGATAAGCTCAACTACGCGCGCAGCTTTAACGTGCAGCAGCAGAACATGGACCCCATCACCGGGCATCGCCTGGTAGAACCCTACCCCAACAGCGTCTATGTGGTGCAGAACCCGCCGTCCGCGACGCTTACCACCGACGAGATGGACGAGGTGGCCGAACTCCCCTACGCACGCGATTGGCATCCCGATTACGACGCAGCGGGCGGCGTGCCGGCTTTTGCCGAGATCAAGTTTTCAATCAGCTCCAACCGCGGGTGCTTTGGTGAGTGCTCGTTTTGCGCGCTGACCTTCCACCAGGGCCGCGTACTGCAGATGCGCAGCCACGACTCGATCATGCGCGAGGCCGAGCTGCTCACGCGCGATCCCGAGTTTAAGGGCTACATCAACGACGTGGGCGGACCGACGGCTAACTTTAGCCGCCCGGCCTGTGACAAGCAGCTCAAGCACGGCGTGTGCAAGAACAAGCGCTGCCTATGGCCGAGCGTGTGTAAGAACATGGTGGTCGACGAGAGCGGCTACACGCAGCTGCTGCGCGACCTGCGCCAGCTGCCGGGCGTCAAGAAGGTCTTCGTCCGCAGCGGCATCCGTTTTGACTACACCATGGCCGATGCCTCGGACGAGTTTTTGCGCGAGCTGCTGGAGCACCATGTCTCGGGCCAGCTACGCGTGGCGCCCGAGCATGTGAGCGACGCGGTGCTCTCCGTGATGGGCAAGCCGAGCCGCGCCGTCTACGACGCGTTCTGTCGCAAATTTGAGCGCTTGAACCGTGAATACGGACTCAAGCAGTACGTGGTTCCGTACCTGATCTCGAGCCACCCCGGCTCGACGATGAAGGAAGCGGTGGAGCTTGCCGAGGCTGTGCGCGACATGGGCTACATGCCCGAGCAGGTGCAGGACTTCTACCCCACCCCGTCCACCATGTCGACCTGCATGTACTACACCGGCGTGGACCCGCGCACCATGGAGCCGATCTATGTAGCGCGCGACCCGCACGAGAAGGCCATGCAGCGCGCGCTCATCCAGTATCGCAAGCCCGAGAACTACAAGCTCGTGCGCGAGGCGCTGGAAAAAGCCGGGCGTCGTGACCTGATCGGCTACACCAAGCATTGCCTGATCCGTCCCGTACCGCCGCGCCCGGGCGAGACGTCTGCTGGCGGTGGGCATGGCACCGGCAAGAAGGGCGGCAAGCCGCACGGTGACGCCGGCGCTGGCAAGGGGCCTAAGGGCAGCAAGGGTCACGGCGGCATGTCGCGCGCGCAGAACACCGCAGGCCGCAACCGCGCAGCTCAGGGGCGTCAGGGTGCCAACGGAGGCGGTCGCCGCAACTAGCGAAGTGGTGCACTCGCTGCGTCCATCCCACACGCTTGGCGCAGCGAGCGCATTGCCTCCACCAGGATCACGCCGGCGATCGCGACCGTGATTATCACGTCGAGCGGCGTGTTCACAAACCACAGCAGGCCCATGAGGTACGACCCGGCGTTAAAGGCAAAGTGCAGCAGAATCGTGTAGCGGAGCTTTCCGGTGGTCACGAGCACCCAGCCAAAGACCAGACCGGCGGCGCCGGCGTAGCAGCCCTGCACCCAGTTCATATGCATAAAGCCAAAGACCGCCGCCTGCAGCACAATCGCCGCGGCGATGCCTCGCTTGTCCGGCGCCGCCCAGGGCACCATGGCGCCGTCTTGCGCGTTCGCGCGGCGCCGGCGTTTCCAGAGCGGACGGCACTGCGGGTTAAACGCTCGGAGCGAAAACTCAAAAATGATACCGCGCACCAGCAGTTCCTCGCAAAACGGAGCGCCGAGCACCGTGGTCAGGACGGCCAGATAGCTCGTGTCGCCCATGCCCGTCTCCTCGACAAGCTCGCTGTAATCGGCCGCCGCCTCGGGCAACAGCGACAGCACGGCGTCGGTCACGTAGCCAACGACCACCTGCAGGGCAAGGCCGATCACGATAACGCAGGCGATGCGCCTCCATGCTTTGCCTGCTCCCCCGCCAAGCGGGCGCTCGCCCTGCCAGCGCACCATAAACGAGCGCGGCCACAGATAACGCCACCACAGCAGCGCCATCAAAAACGATACCGTCTGCGCGACGGCCTGAAGCAATTGAATGTCGAGGTCATCGATTGAAAAACCCATGAACACCGATGCGACGCCAAGGGCGGAGAACAAAACGACGCTCAGGGCTATATCGGCAGCGACGACGCCAAAACAGGCAAGCGCCCAAATCATCGCATTGAGCATGCCAACCTCCTCTCGACGGGTAGTCATATAAGAACGTCCCCAACGACTAGTCATTGGGGACGTTCTTCAACGACTAGTTGTTGGGGACAGTCTTTGCCGAAGGCCCCGTTGGGCGAGATGTCGAACGGAAAGGTGCCGCAACGATTGAACGCGGCGATAAACATGCGGATGGCGTTGGACGGCGTGGTGCCCACGAGCTGGGTTGCCGCCGCGAAGGCTGCCTTCTCCTCGGGCAAGACCTTCGCGACAACCGGGGTCATGTGTTCTGCCATGGCGCTTCCTTTTTGAAACGACGGTGGTGCGGATAGATGCGGGCCACGCGGCTGGGCGACGGGCTGTGAAGGCAACCCGATTGGCCCGCATCCGGAGTTTGTTTCTGCGGCGTTGGTATTACTTGGTATTCCTAAGTATTACCCCGCAGATAGAATACCACACCCGACCCCATGGGGACGGAGGAAAACGGATCATTTTGTTGCTGAGTTAGTATTTAGAGCGTGATGATGTCCGAGATATCGAGGGCCTGAGCGTCGGAGGCGTCGTGTGTGGCGAACAGGAGTGTGCGGCCATCGAGGAGGTCGAGCACGACCTCGGCCGTCGCATCGCGCGCGGCGACATCCAGGCCGGTAAAGGGCTCGTCCAGAATCACCGCACCGCCCGGGCACAGCAGGGCGCGAGCGATTTCGACGCGTCGGCGCTGGCCACCCGAAAGCTCGGCCGTACAAGCATGCACGTCGATTCCCGGCACCAGCAGGCGCAACAGGGCTGCGGCACTCGAGGCATCCACGCGTGCATCGGCGCACACGAGCACGTTATCCAAGGCAGAAGCGTCCTCGACCAGACGCGCATCCTGGAACATCATGGAGCACGGTGCGCATTCCCCCGCCGCCAGGGCAAGCAGCGTTGTTTTGCCAGCACCCGAGGCGCCCATCACGCAAGCGCGCCCGCCCGCGGGCACGTTGAGCACCAGACCATCCAGCGCCGGCGCCCAGGGCGCGCGATCGCCCACGGCAAGCGCAAGCTCCGCCACGTCGGCAGCGCCCGCACGACCGTGCAAGCCGCGTCCATGCGACCGTACCGCCGCACGCCATGCCACGGGCCCCGAAGCCCGCAGCAGCCACACCAGCACACGCTCGCATGTCCACGATGCCGCCACGACCAACACGGTCCAAGCCAACAGGTCAGCTGTCTCGATGAGCAGCTTTGCCTGATAGATGCACTCGCCTACAGTACCCACCGCCATGCCGATCAGCTCCGCGGCCACGCCGGCCTTCCAGCTCATGCCAATCACTGCCTGCGCGCACGAAAGCACAAACGGTAGAACTTCGCGCCAGGTATGGGCGCAAAACAGGCGCCAACCCCGTACGCCATGCAGGCGAAACATCTGCTCCAGCGGTTTGTTCACTTGCGCCAAGCCCTCGACCAGCGAGAAATACACGCCCGGCAGCGCCATCAAAAAAACAGCGGCGATGCTCACGCGCGCCGATCCCAGCCAAATGAGCAGCAGGACTACCACGCAGGCGACCGGTGTCGCCTTTACAAACGACAGCGCCGGAGCCACCAGGCGCGCAAACGCCCGCGACCGTGACGAAATCCCGGCAAGCACGCCACCACACACCGCGGCAAGCGCCAGCCCGCCCAGTATCCGCGCGCCCGAGCCCGCCAAAATCGCCCAGGTACCGCCATCGCACACCAGGCGCAGCAGCGCCAAGGCAACCGCGCCCGGCCCCGGTAAAATCAACGGCTGCGCCACCAGCGCCGCCGCAAAGATCCACACGGCAAGCCAAAAGGCGGCGACGGCACCCACTGCCGCCACCGCCTTCGCACGCTCAGTCATTTGTCGAGCAAACGCACGCACGGGCTACTCCATGTAGTAGAAATCGTCAGCCGGGAGCTTACCGCCCACGGCGCTCGCGTCCGCATCGGCCAGCACCTGTAGGTACCCACCGAGCGCCGCCTTCATATCTTTCCCCGTCTGACACACGAGCATGCACCCGGGAATCGCCTTTTCGGCAATCGTGGCATTATCCACGATGCCCGCATCGACCACGGCCTGAGCCCAGTCCGCCGGCGCCGCATTTACGGCCTCAACGCTCGCCGCATGGCAGCTCAAGAACTCCGCCACGGCCTCGGGATGCTCCTCGGCAAATGCACGGCGCACCACGGTCACGCCCGTCAGCAAACGGGAGCCCGTGTCACCCGCGAGCTCGTCCCACGCGTCGGTCAGGCTCACCGGTACCGACAGACTGCCCTCGCTCTTGGCGATGGCAGCGGTCTTGAATGGCTCCGGCAGCACGCCCACGGCGGACGGGTCGGCAAGCAGGGCCGACAGCACCTCGGTGGGCTCGCTCTTAAACTCGAGCGTCACTTGACCGGTCAGGCCCGCGCGCTCCAGCAGGTAGTTCATGACGTACTCCGGCGTGGTGCCCTTGCCCGTCATGTAGACGGTACGACCCGCCAGATCGCCAAACGAGGCCACGCCTGCGTCGCCCGTCACAACGTTCAGCACGCCCAGCGTGTTGATGTCGATGACCTGCACCGCACCCTCGGTCTTGTTGTAGAGCACGCTCGCCAAGTTGGCCGGCACCAGGGCAATGTCGATATCGCCCTGAATGACCTTGGGCACAATCTCGTCGGCCGCGGCGCTGATCGCAAAGTCGAACTCATTGTCCGTCTCGCCATCGGCAGCCTGGTCCATAAACTGCACCAGACCGATCGACGTCGGTCCCTTGAGCGAGGCAACGCGCACCTCGACCGACTCAGCGGCAGCGCCACTCGCCGCAGACCCAGCAGCCGAACCCGCAGAAGACCTCGCCCCCGCAGCTCCGCCGCCACAGCCAACCAGCGCAAGCGACAACGCGCCCGCGGCAAGCGCCGAGGCAAATCCCCGGCGCGACATTTCAAAATCAAACGCGCGCATCGCTAGCACGTCCCCTCGTTAGGCATCGTCCATGCGTGATGGTCGGTATGCAGCAATCCCTCGGCCAGCGGCGACAGCGGCGCACCCAAGAACTCGCGATAGCACGCCTGGACATCGGGATTCTCGTGCGAGAAGCGAATCTTGGCGTTCGCATCGAGGCCCCACAGTACCTGGCCGCGCTCGGCTGCCAGCTCACAGCCGTCATGGATGGGCTGACCGCCGCCACCGACGCAGCCGCCCGGGCACGCCATGACCTCAACGAAGTCATAGCTCACGCGACCGTCGCGAATCGCGTCGAGCAGACGGGCGGCGTTGCCCAGCCCGTGCGCCACGGCGACGCGCACCTTGGTGCCATCGATATCGGCCACGGCTTCCTTCCAGCCGTCCAGGCCGCGCACGTCGGTAAAGAAGTCGGCGTCGGGGTTCTTGCCCGTCACCAGGTAATAGGCCGAGCGCACGGCGGCCTCCATCACGCCGCCCGTGGCGCCAAAGATCACACCCGCGCCCGTGCCAAAGCCCAGCGGCGTATCGAGCGGCTCCTCAACCAGCGTGTCCACGCTCACGTGGCTCGCGCGGATCATGCGCACCATCTCGCGCACCGTCAGCGCAACGTCCACATCGGGCGCGCCGCCCTCGCCCATCATGCTCGGCAGCGCGCACTCGGCCTTCTTGGCCGTGCACGGCATAACGGACACCACGAACAGACGCTCGGGCTCCACGCCCAGCACCTTGGCGTAGTAGATCTTGGCGATGGCGCCGAACATCTGCTGCGGCGACTTGGACGTGGACAGGCTGTCGACAAACTCCGGATAACGCGCCTTCACAAAGCGAACCCAACCCGGGCAGCAGCTCGTAAACATGGGCCAGCCGCGGCTGTCACCTTCGCCCTTGGCGGCGGCGCCCAGGCGCCCGAGCAGCTCGGAGCCCTCCTCCATAATGGTGAGGTCGGCCGAGAAATCGGTATCGAACACGTATTCAAAGCCCGCGCGACGAAGCACGCAAGCCAGGCGCTCGACGGTAGCCTCCTCGCGCGGAATGCCGAGTTCCTCGCCCCAAGCGCTACGCACGGCCGGCGCGATCTGCACCACCACGATCTTGTCGGGATCGGCGAGCGCGTCAAACACGGTCTCGGTATCGTCGCGCTCGCGCAGTGCGCCCGTCGGGCAATGCGTAATGCACTGGCCGCACGCGACGCAATCGGTCTTGCCGATCGGCGCGCGCCCACGGGTACCCACGGCGGTATGCGTGGCGCGGTTGGTCAGGTCCCAAATCCCCAGGCCCTGCACGCTCTCGCACACCTTGATGCAGCGCATGCATTTAATGCACTTATCGTTTTCCCGGATGATGGGGAAATCGAAGTCCCAGCCCTCGCGTGCCAGGTGCTGCTCGTACGGCAGGTAGAAGATGCCCAGGTCGTTGGCGATGGTCTGTAGGTTGCAGTTGCCGCTGCGCACGCAGCTCGTGCACTGCGAATCGTGCTGGGACAGCAGCAGCTGCACGTTGGTGCGACGGGCCTCGCGGGCCTTGGGGCTGTTGGTGTGGACCACCATGCCGTCGAGCACGTAGTTGTTGCAGGCGGCAACCAGCTGGTCGCAGCCCTCAACCTCGACCACGCACACGCGGCAGCCGCCGATCTCGTTCAGATCGCGCAGATAGCACAGGGTGGGAATCTGAATGCCGACGGACTTGGCCGCATCCAGGATCGTGGTGTGCTCAGGAACCACGACCTCGCAATTATCGATCGTGAGCTTGACCATATTGTGCGCTCCGTTTTCGGTGTTGTCGCCGACAGTGGTGTTGTTGGGCTCTACCATTCCAGGTTCCTCCCTCCGCGGAACGCGCCAAAGCCAAAGTGATCGCAGCGCAGGCAGCGGCCCGCCTCCTGGCGCGCCTCCTGCTCGGTGAGACCCTGCTCGACCAGATTCCAATCGTGAATACGCTCGCCGGCCTCGCGCTCGCCTAGCTCGCAGCGGCCGCACTCATGCTTACCCTTAAACTGGACGGTCGGCAGCTCGACCTCGAGCTTGATCTTGTGGTCGAAGCCTAGGTAGTGGTCGATGTTTGCCGACGCCACGCGGCCGGCATTGATAGCGCGGATGACGGTGGCGGGGCCGGTCTGGCAGTCGCCGCCGCTAAAGAGGCCATCGAAGTTGGGCACGGCGCCGTCCGAATCGGTGACGACGCAGCCCCACTTGCAGGCAATGCCCATCTCCTCAAACGGCTTGGAATCGATGTCCTGGCCAATGGCGACGAACACGCGCTCGCAGGGGATGACGCGCTCGGGCGTGGCAGCGGCACGCGGAGCCGGACGACCGCGGCGGGGCTCACCGATAATCTGCGGCTGCACGCGCAGGCCGCTCACGCGACCGTCCTCGCCCGTCTCGATGGCGAGCGGGGCCGTCAGCTCCAGCACCTCACAGCCCTCGGCCTGGGCACCGGCGATCTCGGCGTCCTGGGCCGTCATATCGCAGATGCGACGGCGGTAGACGATGCTTACCTTTTCGGCACCGCAGCGCACAGCAGAGCGAGCCACGTCCATGGCAACGTTGCCGCCGCCGATGACGCACACGCGTTGGCCGCTCAGGTCGGGCAGCTCGTCGTCACCGATGGCGCGCAGCATCTTGACGGCCGACTCAACGCCGGGCGCCTCCTCGCCCGGAAGGCCGAGCTTCTTATCGCTGTGGGCGCCAATAGCCAGGTAGACGGCATCGAACTCGTCGCGCAGGCGGGCAAGTTCCTCGCCGTTGACGGAGTGGTCGAGTTCTACGTCGATGCCGGCGCTCAAGATCCAGTCGATCTCGGCCTGCAGGCGCTCGCGCGGCAGACGGTAGCTGGGAATGCCGTAGCGCAGCATGCCGCCCAGGTGGTGGCGCTGCTCAAAGATGGTCACCTTATGGCCCATCACGGCCAGGTAGTAGGCACAGGAAAGGCCGGCCGGGCCGCCGCCGATCACGGCGACGCGCTTGCCGGTGTTGTCCACTACATGGGGCTTGTGGTCGTTGAGGTCGCTGTGCTCAACGGCAAAACGCTTGAGGGCGAGGATGTTCATGGGATCGTCGACCATGCCGCGACGGCAGTGCATCTCGCAGGGATGCTCGCACACCAGGCCGCAAACGAGCGGCAGCGGGTTGTTCTTGCGGATAACCTTGACGGCGTCGGCATAGCGGCCGGCCTCGACGAGCGAAATGTAACCGGGAATGTCGACGTGCGCCGGGCAGCCCGAGACGCACGGGACGCGGGCCTCGCGGTCAAAGCCACAGGAGTGCTCGCGGATATGATGCTCAAAGTCGTCGCGGAAACCGCGGATAGCCGTAAGCGCCATGGCGCCGGCCTCGTAACCGATGGCGCAGTCGCTCGAAAGGTAGATGGTGCGGGCCGTGCGCTCAATCAGGTTGAGCGTGGACTCATCGGCGCGCCCTTCGAGCACATCGGCGAGCAGGTCGCTCAGCGCACTCAGGCCCACGCGGCAGGGCGTGCACTTGCCGCAGCTCTGGGTGGAGCACAGGTTAACGAGCGCTGCCGTAAACTCAACGGGACACGGGGCGAGCGAACTCACCGCCAGACGGCGTCCGAGTGCATCGTGCAGGTCATCCATGACGGCCTGAGCGTGGCTGCGTTCCATTACGTGCAGTCTAGCCATAAGATCCCCTCTCACATGGCAGCCCGGAGGCGAGGCCGGGCGAAGTTGCTACACGCACAACACTGGCCTATAAAGTTGTTTGGCAGCGACACGGTTCGGCAGGCGGTATGAAATGTCACCCTCGGCGGTGAAATAGAACATTACCGCAGATAAATGCCATATTTGGTAAAACGCGTTACCAAATGACAATGCCCCGCCCACGCAATCACGTGGACGGGGCATTGCTCCAGGTATGCGGCCAGCGACCCTGTTGCTTTTACTTAAGCTCGGGCCAGTAACCCTTGTTGGCCTCGATCATGTCGTCGAGAACTTCCTTGGCAACCTTCATCGAAGGCACGGTCTTGTTGAGCGTAAAGGCCTTGAGCGCCTTCTCGTAAGAACCCTCGATCGTAGCCTCGACCACGAGCTTCTCGGAGTTCAGCTGCTGCATCATGAGGCCCTGCTGGAACAGAGGAATGTTGTCGCGGCTGATGACCTCGGGGCCATTCTTGCCAATGTAGGCAGGCAGCTCGACCATAGCGTCGTAGGGCATGTTGGGGATAGCGCCCTTGTTCTCGCAAATGACCAGGAAGCGCTGCTTGGTGTCGTTCTTCAGAGCGATAGCCAAATCGGCAATCCAGTCGCCGTGGCTGCCCGCATAGAACGTGCTCTCGTCGATCTCGCCCGTCTTCTCGTAGTGGTCGATGCCGTCGAAGAGGTTCTTCTCACGCGTCTCCTCAACCTCGTTAGCACGGGTGCGCTCGGGGTTGGAATGCTCGACGAACTCCTTCTGCTGCAGGTAGTAGTTCAGATACGTGTTGGGCAGGTACTCCGGGAAGCACTCCATGATCTCGTACTCGCCCTTCCAGACGTAGTACCAGCTGCCCTTGGTGTGGCGGTTCTGCTCGGGGTGCTCGTCAGTGGCCTCCTCGGGCTTCTTTGCCATGAGCGAGCCCATGCCCTTGAGGTAGGAGTCGGGCAGCAGAATCTCATGCTCCTTGATGTACTCGCGCAGCTGCGGGAGCACCTCCTCGCCCTTGTGGCGGATCGAGGTGAACCAACCAAAGTGGTTGAGGCCAAAGTAATCGTACTCGACATCCTTCTTGTCGATATCGAGTGCGGCGCAAACCACGTCGATGATCGCGATCGGCATGTCGCAGATGTTGATGATGCGAGCGTTGGGGCGCAGGACGCGGCAGCCCTCGGAGACGATGGCGGCAGGGTTGGAGTAGTTAAGAATCCAGTAGTCCTTCTTGGCGTACTTCTCAACGTCATCGATCAGCTCGACCATGGGGAAGATGGTGCGCATGCCGTAGGCAAGGCCGCCGCAGCCGCAAGTCTCCTGGCCCACGCAGCCGTGACGCAGCGGAATCTTCTCGTCCTGCTCGCGCATGGCATAGCCGCCCACGCGCATCTGGGCAAACACGAAGCTCGCGTCCGTAAAGGCAGTCTCCTTGTCGGTGGTCACCGTGAGCTTGATGTCCAGGCCAAGGTCCTCGTGCAAAATCCAGTCCACGAGCACGCCGATCTTGCGCTGGCGCTCCTCGTTGATGTCGTACAGACGAATCTCGTCAACGTCGAGCTCGTCCTTGCGCAGAGCGATGGACTTGACGATGCCGGGGGTAAAGGTGGATCCGCCACCACACAGAGTAATGATCATTGTTTACTGCTCCTTCTCAATTGCGTTTTCGACCTTGTCGCGCATCTCGGCGACCTTCATGCCAAAGATGATCTGGATATTGTTGCCGTTGCGGTTGATGCCGCTGTTGGGCACGTGGTTAATGAGGTTCTCATTGATGAGGTCCGGGTTCTTAACGTTCACGCGGAGACGCGTAAAGCAGTTCTCGAGCTCCTCGATGTTGTCCTTGCCGCCAAGACCTGCGACCAGGTCGGCAATACCTGCATCGACGCCCTCTGCGGGAGCCGCGGCAACAGCGCCCTGCTTCACCGCGACAGACGCGGCGGCCTCGCCCTCGGCAACGGACTCGGCGAGCTCGGACTCCTCCTCGCGACCAGGCGTGTGGAGGTTGAGCTTCTTAATAAGGAAGGTGAAGAGGAAGAAGTACAGCGCAGCGTTGACGATTCCAAGCACCAGCATAACCGGCCAGTTGGTCTTATCGACACCGAGGACCAGGTTGGAGACCACGATGTTGATGATGCCGCCTGCAGTCGAAGCGGGCACGGAGAGGACCTTGAGCAGAACCAGGAAGATGCCGGAAAGAACCGAGTGAACGACAAAGAGCACGGGAGCGGCAAAGACAAAGAGGAAGTCCATGGGCTCGGTGACACAGGAGAGCACGGCGGTGATGATCAGCGGGATGATAACGGCCTTGGTCTTGTCCTTGTTCTGCTTGTAGGCGGTGAAGATAAAGGCGAGACCGATACCGATGTAGGGCCACAGGTTGTTGAAGGTGTAGCTGTTGAAGTAGGTGCTATCGGAGAAGGGCTGGCCCGTCATTGCCATCTCGGCGACACGGATGGGATAGGCGCCGGCGATAACCTGATCACCCAGCGTCAGGGTGCCACCCACATCGGAGAACTGGAACGGGGTGTAGATGAGGTGGTGCAGACCGGTGGGAACGAGCAGCTTGTTGAGCATGCCGTAGATAAAGAGGCCGATGTTGCCCGACTCCTTAATGATGCCGGCAACGGAGGAGATGGCACCCTGAACCGGAGGCCAAACGATGCAGAAGCCAGCGCCCATGATCCAGGAGATGATGATCATGATCAGGAACGGAAAGCGAACGCCCGAGAACATCGAAAGGGCAATGGGGAACTGCTTGTTCGAGTACTTGTTGAACACGGCACCGGTGATGCAACCAAGAATGATGCCGCCAAACACGCCGGTATCGAGCACCTGAATGCCCATAACGGTGCTCTGGCCGGTTCCGGTAAGGCCGAGCATGCCGCTCGCCTCGGCAAGAGAACCAGTGGCGTTGAGCACGATGTTATTGGCCTGCAGGAACAGGAAGAACGACATCAGGGCGATCAGCGAGGCATGGCCCTTGTTCTTCTTTGCCATGGCGCCGGCGATGCCCACGCAGAACAGAATCGAGAGGTTGTTGATGATAAACATCAGCGACTGATAGACAACGGCGCCCACAAGCTGGAACGGACCGGAGCCCAGCACAGGGATCACGGCGCAGATGGTCTTGTTGGTCAGAATGATGCCCACGATGAGCAGGATGCCGGCAACCGAGAGATACATCATCGGCTGAACGATCGACTTCGCGAACACCTCCAACGGCGCTTTGAAATTGAACTTCTTTTTTGCGGTCATAGCGGTACTCCCCTTCCTTTTCCGCAAATTAAGACAGGTGTGCCCTGGACAAGACCGTGAGCCTTGCCTTATATCAATCGATGTGTGGGCACGTTATGCCTAGAGACCAGGTTCTCCAAGCAGGTTAACAATGTGATATGCGAGATAACTCTTCTCGGCATCGGTAACGACAATGTTATAGGTAGACGCCAAGTGGTCGGCAATTGACTCCGCGCACGAGAACGCCCTCGGATACGCCGTTTCATCGATACGGAACAGCGCGTCGCCATTGACCTGCCCCGCCGCGGGATCGAGCGCTCGCTGCGCAAAAAACTGCAGATGGCGAACGAAACGCTCGTACGGCAACGAGGTGACGTCAAGGGTCGTGGCATAGTGCTCGGAAACAATCGCGAGCACGTCGCGAACAAGCTGGACCGAAACAATCAGACGGTCAGAGCGCTGCGGCATGGTGGCGTTGACGATATGCAGCGTAATGAAACCCTGCTCTTCTTCGCTCATCTGGATGCCCATATACTCCTTGATAATCTGCAGCGCACGGCCCGCAAGCGCATACTCCTTGCGATAGAACTGCTGGATCTCGAGCAGCAACGGATTCTCGCAGGGGACGCCCTTACGCTCGCGCTCCAAAGCAAGACTGATATGGTCTGCGAGAGCAATGAGAATCTTGTCGTTGATATCAACATTGAGCTCTCGACGGAGCATCTGAACAATGTCCTCGGAAATCACGAGGTTGACGGTGGGGATGGACTCCAAAAGATGTGCCAAGCGATCAATCGTACGCGAATCCTGAGAAGTGCCCTCCTGCAGCGCATAGGTCTTTTCGACCGATGCATCATCGATAGCGTCGCCGGCATGACGGCCAAAGCAGAGGCCTCGACCGATGACGATGAGCTCGGAGCCATCGTCCGAAGTGACCATTGCGACGTTATTGTTGAAAACTCACTTGATAACCACGGCACCCACCACAAGAATTTACTCGGAAAGCCAGACGACAGGCTCTTTAACAGCAACAGGGCCGGAAGCATGCTCACGAAGAGTCGACTTCTCCGAGCGCTCGCACACGATAACGAAGACCGTAGGATCGAAGCCGGCGGCGCGGACCGCGTCGAAATCGACCTCGACGAGGGGCTGGCCCGCGTCAACATGGTCACCCTGGGCAACAAGCGCATGGAAGCCCTTGCCCTCAAGTTTAACAGTGTCGATTCCGATATGCAGCATCACCTGAGCAGAGCTGTCGTCGGACATGATGCCCAGCGCGTGCTCAGTCGGAAACAGTGCCGCGACGGTACCGGAGACAGGAGCGCACACCGTTCCCTCTTGGGGAACCACGGCAACGCCATCGCCCACGGCACGGCTGCTAAAAGCGGGATCATTGGTATTTTCTAGATGAACAAGCTCGCCGGAAACAGGAGCGAGGATTTCGAACTCGGAAGTTGCAGTCTTCTGCTCATCCGAACCGCCCATCAGGCGAGAAAAGAAACCCATGGTGGCATGTCCCTTCATAAATATAGCCCAACCAAAATCAAGCGAATGCATCCACAGAGACACACCCGTTCAAAGACTTTGGTTAGGCCCACGTCCGAGGGACTCGGTAACCTTCCGCATTTCTTTTTACGGGAGCTATTGTAGACAAGCCCAAAGCCAGAACAATCATTATGACCGGTGAGCGGTATTTTTTCTTCGATAAACGGTATTTAGGCGGCACTTAGGGACGTTCCTTTCCCGCCGGCACCCAGGGACACTCCTTGCAGCAATTTCGCATGCGTTAGATGAAGAGCTCGCATTCCTTCCGCACGACGCAAGCCTTGCTCAGCATCTGGGAAACAGCGGATAGCTTGTTGGGATCAAGCTTGCGAGCGCCTCGCGGGCATACGGCGATGCAGCGCATGCAGGAGATGCACGCCTCGTCAGCTGCTCGCTTGGGGTCGCCCTTGTCGATAGCACAAACGGGACACGCCGCGGCGCATGCACCGCAGGAGACGCATTCCTCTGTTGCCTCGGGTGCCATACGGCGACCTCCAGCTTGTTTATAAGGGCGATTGCCGGGGATAGAGGGCTCGGACGCATCCTCAGCCAACAGCTTTTGCTGAATTTGTTGCGCAAACTCTGCGAGCTGCGCCGCATCCTGCGCATCCGGTCGCCCAGCAGCAAACTGACGAGCAACGGAATGCTCAGCAATAGCAGAAACAGCTGCAACCACCCTAAATCCGGCGCGCTTCGCAACGTCCTCCAGCTCTACGAGCGTGTCCTCAAACGCGCGGTTTCCGTATACACAAACCAAAACAGCCCGAGCCCCGTTGCCGCGCACCATGCCCAACCGGTCAGCCACCACAGCCGGGATTCTACCGGCATACGCCGGCACAGAGATTACGGCCACGTCGTCCTCAGTCATCGAGACAGCGCTGAGATCTAGCCCGCTATCGGTCAGATCGACGGTAACGGTATTATTGTCCAGCGCCCCGGCCACAAGGCCAGACACCTTCCGCGTTCCACCCGTCGGACTAAACACAATTTCGAATACGCTCATCGAGGCACCCTCTCCCTACGCCTAGCAACGCGTCAAGCCGTTTTCACATTCAGACAGAGTATACGGCGCATGGGGGGAGCTCCCCGTTTTGGTGCGCCAGGCACCCCAATGCACCCACCCTACGCTGTCTGCCTCTTCGTTTTGCATAAATTACGGTACAGATTGTATATATTTACGGGATATCGCCGCGTTCTCCTGAGGTACCCCATCCTGGCCCGTGCAAAAAACGGAGTATTCTGCAACGTGACCGCGCCAGCACCGCCGCGGGTGGGCAAAACTGTAGGGCGCCGTATCGTTCTAAGTCCCGACATGGCGAGAATGACGCGCCCCTGCTCCGGAAAACGGCGAAATCTGACTCGGAACGCTCGCTAGGGATATCCGAAGGCCACCGTTGGCGACGTCGAATCATATGCAGACAACTCGAACTGCAGAATACTCCAAAAAATGCACGGCGCACCCCATAGGACCCATTGCTGCATGGCGGAAAATAGGTCCTCAGCATCCCCCAGATGCATTCCCGAGAAAATCACGTTTGAATTAGCGATGGACACGGCAAACAAAAGGGCCCGAGCGTTGTTTGCTCGGGCCCTTAGCTTGTCTCACGCTAGCGCGCGATGCGCATCTTACTTGCGCTTGCCGCCGCCGTCGCCGGGACGACGGGAGCTGCCGCCGCGCTTGCCGCCACGATTGTTACCATAGCTGCTACGGTTATCGCGACCGCCGGCACGACCGCCGCGGGAGCCGGCCTGGTTGCCGCCGCGCCCGCCGCGATAGCCGCCACGGCGCTCCTCGCGGGTGTCGTCGTAGTTGCGCCAGTCATCGCGACGATCGCGGCTGGCACGCGGATCGCGACGATCACGCGACTCATTCGAACGACCGGCGAGGCTGCGACCACCGTTGCCACGAGCGCCCTCGCGACGCTCGCCACCGCGGCCGCCCTCGCGGCCTCCGCGCTCGTCAAAGCGCTTGCCGCCGCGGGACTCGCCGCCGCGGGTACCACGCTCGTCACGCGAGCCACGGCCTTCGCCGCCACGGCGCTCATCGCGCCCGCCGCGCTCGCCATCGCGACCGGAGCGACGACGGTCACCCGAACCGCGCTTGCCACCGCGCGAACCGCGGCCCTCGTCCTCGCGCTCGACACGACGACGGCCACCGCGATCCCCATCCTCGCGACGGCGGCGATGCGCCTCGCCCTGGAACTGCTTGGCACGACGCTCGGCACGGTTACCGCGCGGGGCCTGCTCGACGGCAGCGGCACCGCCGCGCTCCTCGGCAGCTACCTCGCGGGCCACGCTCTCAACAGCCTCGTCTACGCGAGCCTGAACGCCCTCGCGCACGCGGGTCTTGCCGCCGCGCTTGGGACGGCTCGGACGCTCGCCGTCGCCGCGGCGCTCGTCGCGACCGCGGTTGGAACGACCGGCAACATCGCCGTAATCGTCGCCGTTGCGCTTGCCGTCGCGACGCGCCTGCTCAAGCTTCTTCTTGCTCTTGGACTTGCCGCGCTTGGTCTTCTTCTTCGCCTTAAAGGCCGCAGGGTCGCGCTCGGGATCAACCGCGGGCGGGTTGGGACCCACGTGCAGGTCGCCGGCCTCGTAGATGTCGGCGGTCTTGTCCATGAGCTTCTCGATCTCGTAGAACTCGTCCACGTCCTGCTCGGTCACAAACGTGATGGCCCAGCCCAGCTCGCCGGCGCGGCCCGTACGGCCAATGCGGTGGATATAGTCAGTCGGCTCGGCCGGCACGTCAAAATTCACAACGTAGCGCACGTCGCTAATGTCGATGCCGCGGGCGAGCACGTCGGTTGCCACCAGCACGTCGACGGTGCCGTCGCGGAAGGCCGAAAGGGCACGCTCGCGCTGGGCCTGGCTGCGGTTGCCGTGAATCGCGGCGGCCTTGATGCCCTTACGCTCCAGACGACGGCAGCAGCTGTCGGCGCGGTGCTTGGTGCGCATAAAGACGATAGTGCGCTCCGGACCCTCCTTCTTGAGGAACTCGGGCAGCAGGTTGTTCTTGGCCTCGATGGACACCGGGAACACAAGCTGGTCAACGGTGTCGGCGGTCGACGTGGCGGGCGCGATCTCCACGCGAGCCGGGTCGCTCACCAGGTCGGTGATCTCGCCCACGGCCTCCTCGTCGAGCGTCGCCGAGAACAGCAGCGTCTGGCGCTCGGCCGGCGTCTCGCGCACAATGCGGCGGACGGCGGGCAAAAAGCCCATGTCGAGCATGCGGTCGGCCTCGTCGAGTACCAGCACTTTGACCTCGTCCAGGTGGCAAGCGCCCTGCTCGATCAGATCGACCAGACGGCCCGGCGTGGCGACCAGAATGTCGCAGCCGTACTTGAGCGCCGCGGTCTGCGGCTTGTAGCTCACGCCGCCCACGACGGTCACGGCAACGTGGCCCGTGACGTCGGCGATCTTGCTCGCGACCTCGTCGATCTGCTGGGCGAGCTCGCGCGTGGGGGTGATGACGAGCATCACGGGGCCACGGCCGTTGCCCTCGGGCTTTTTAGCACCGCGACGGCGGTTGCGGCCGCCGCGCTCGCGCACGGGTTTGGGAGGAGCGATGTGCTCCAGATTGTTCATGGTCGGCAGCAAAAAAGCGGCCGTCTTGCCGGTGCCAGTCTGAGCGGCAGCAAGCAGGTCGCGGCCCTCGAGCACCACGGGGATTGAGCCGGCCTGCACGGGCGTCGGCGCCGTGTAGCCCAGGTTCTCGATGGCACGAAGCATCTCGTCGGAAAGGCCCAGCTCGTCAAAGGCGGGCAGGCTCTCGGTAGCGGACTCGACGGCCTGGGCGGCGCTGGCCTCGTCGGCAGCATCGAAGGCAGCCTGGGTCATGGCCTCGCGGGTCTCGTCCAGAATCTCGGCGTCCGTGACGTCGGATACAGAATTACGCATATGTTGTTGTTCCTTATCTGCACGCGCAATGAGCACGGCATGCGGCCGCGCGGGCGTGCTTGGTAGTGCGCTAATACATACAAAAACAGGTGCGCACAGAGAGGACGTTGCTCAGCACGCTGGCGATCGCTTTGGCAGCCCTATCACGCGCCGTCCAGACGCAGCAGCTCTAAGCGATGGAGCAGATTCGCCGCGGGTTAGTATACCCGTGCTTCGCATGCCCCCACGTAAACCACAGATGACGGGGCGGTCGGGGCCGATTGTCTCAATCTGTAACAGTTACGAGACAAAACCGGGTCTACACATTACAGATTGAGACGAACTCAAACATCGCAAAACATAATCTCGATCTGAAACAGTTAGAGGTCATTTTCCCCGCTAGATGTTACAGATCGAGATGTTTGACATGAGCTGCCAACGATTGAGCAGCCACCCGCATCTGTAGCGAAATGTCATACATTCTCACCTCCACTGGACACCCCCTGGGGGTATGGGTGTATAGTATCGGCAGGTTAACAATTCCAACACCGAACCACGGAAAGGAGAAGCCATGGCTCAAGATAAGTTCGACGTGGGCGGCATGACATGCGCCGCCTGCCAGGCGCACGTGGACCGCGCCGTAAGCAAACTCGACGGCGTCCAAAGCGTCGCGGTCAACCTACTCGCTGGTTCCATGATGGTCGACTATGACCCCGCGCAGGTCACCTCCGACGATATCTGCACCGCCGTCGACCGTGCGGGCTACTCGGCCTCACCCGTCGATGCGGGCACCGGTGCCGCCGGCTCAAGCGGCAACACGCAGGTCAGGTCCGGCGCCGCCCACATGGAGTCGCCCACCAAAAAATTGGAGGCCGCCGCCTCTGCCATGCGCGCCCGCCTCATCGTCTCGATCGCCTTCCTCATCCCGCTGTTCTACATAGGCATGGGGCACATGCTCGGTTGGCCACTGCCCGGCATCTGCACGGACCACATCCACAGCATGACGCTCGCCCTCACCGAGCTTGTCCTGCTCATCCCCATCGTCTACGTCAACGACGCATACTTTATCAACGGCTTCAAATCACTCGTGCACGGCGCGCCCACCATGGACGCTCTCATCGCCGTCGGCGGCACCGCCTCCATCGCTTGGTCGCTCTATGCCATGTTTATCATGGCCGACCAGCTGGCCACAGGTCAGGTGCACGAGGCCATGATGACGGGCATGGACAACCTGTATTTTGAGAGTGCGGGCACGATCCTGTCGCTCGTCACCGTGGGCAAATACCTCGAGACGCGCAGCAAGTCCAAAACCGGCGGCGCCATCGAGGCGCTGATCGACCTGGCGCCCAAGACCGCGACCGTCGTTGCCGACGACGGTACCGAAACCACCGTCGACGTCGACAGCATCCTTCCCGGCCAGGTCCTGCGCGTGCGCCCCGGAGAGTCCATCCCCGTCGATGGCGTGGTGCTCGAAGGCAGCTCGGCCGTGGACGAGAGTGCGCTCACCGGCGAGTCCATCCCCGTGGAAAAGACCGCCGGCGACACCGTCAACGCCGCCACCGTCAACCGCACCGGTTCGTTTACCTTCCGCGCCACGCGGGTGGGTGCCGAGACATCGCTCGCCAAGATCATCCAGCTCGTCGAGGACGCCAACGCCACCAAGGCGCCCATCGCCCGCATGGCCGACAAGGTCGCCGGCGTGTTCGTGCCCGTGGTGTTCGTGATCTCGGCCGTGACCTTTGCGGTGTGGATGGCACTGACCGGCAGCATAAACGAGGCGCTCACCTCCGCCGTGGCCGTGCTGGTGATCAGCTGTCCGTGCGCACTGGGTCTGGCCACGCCCGTCGCCATTATGGTGGGCACCGGCAAGGGCGCCGAAATGGGCATTCTGTTTAAGAGCGCCGAGGCGCTAGAGAACCTGCGCAGCGTGGGCACCGTCGTGCTCGACAAGACGGGCACCGTCACCCGCGGCAAGCCGGCCGTGACCGATATCGTGGTTGCCGCACGCGCCGACGGCTCGCCCGCCATGAGCGAAAAGGCGCTGCTCAAGCTGGCCGCCGCGCTGGAGCGCTCGAGCGAGCACCCGCTGGCCGAGGCGATTATGGCCGAGTGCGAGTCGCGCGGAATCGTCGCGCGCATGGTCGAGGACTTTGCCGCCGTGCCCGGGCGAGGCGTTACGGCACGCGAGGGGCAGAATGTCATCGCAGCCGGCAACGTGCGCCTGATGAACGAGCTGGGCGCGGAGGTGCCCGCCGGTCTTGCCGAGAAGTTCGCTGCCGAGGGCAAGACGCCGCTGTTCTTTGCCAAGAACGGCGAGCTTGCCGGCACCATTGCCGTGGCTGACGAGGTCAAAGAAACGAGCGCCGAGGCCATCGCCGCGCTCCGCAAGCTCGGCGTCGACGTGCGCATGCTCACCGGCGACAACCGCGTGACGGCCGAGGCCATCGCCCGCCGCGTGGGACTCACCAGCGAACAGGTTATCGCCGACGTCCTCCCCGCCGACAAGGAACGCCACGTGCGCGAACTGCAGGATGCGGGCGGCAAGGTCGCCATGGTGGGCGACGGCATCAATGACTCCCCCGCCCTGGCGCGCGCCGACGTGGGCCTTGCCATTGGCACCGGCGCCGACATCGCCAAGGAGGGCGCCGACGTGGTGCTCATGCGCAGCGACCTCATGGACGTCGCCCGCGCCATCGAGCTGTCGCGCGCCACGATCCGCAACATCAAGCAGGACCTGTTCTGGGCACTGTTCTACAACGGTATCGGCATTCCGCTCGCCGCGGGCGTGTTCTTCCCGCTCACCGGATGGCAGCTCTCGCCGATGTTTGGAGCTGCGGCCATGAGCCTGTCGAGCGTGTGCGTCGTAAGCAATGCGCTGCGCCTGCGAACCTTTAAGCCCAAAGTGGCAAAATAGGTTCACCCTTAAGTCCATTTAGAACGGGTTTTCCAGGTGCCCGAGATTGACCTGAAAGAGGAGCGACGCGTACTTTGGTACGCGAGCGACGGCTTGAAGGCCAAGGTCGGGTGCCTGGGAAAGCCGACACAACAGAGAGGAATACCGATGCGATACACAATCAAGACTTCCGGCCTCATGTGCGGCCACTGCGACGCCACCGTCGAGACGGCGTTGCTCAACGTTGCCGGCGTGACCGACGCCGACGCCGATCACGAGACCCAGACCGTCCAGGTTGAGTGCGCCGACACCGTGACCGCCGAGCAGCTCGCTGCCGCCGTCGAGGGCGCCGGCGAGAAGTTCCACGCCCTGTCCGTGACCGCCGCGTAGCAGCTACCAGAAGCATTCGACCCCATCGACCAGAAACGAGGACCCGCCATGATGGCAGACCACAAATCGGTGACCCGCATGCTCAAGACGGCACGCGGCCAGATCGACGGCATCTTGCGGATGGTCGATGAGGACCGCTACTGCGTCGATATTTCCACGCAGCTCATGGCAACGCAGGCGCTCATTGCGCGCATCAACGCCGACGTGCTCAAGGCGCATATCGAGGGCTGCGTGACTTCGGCAATCGAATCGGGCGACGAAGACCTCAAGGCCGCCAAGCTCGCCGAGATCGAACGCGTCGTCGACAAGCTCTCCAAGTAATTGGGGCATTGGGGACGGACTGCTTTGCACCTTCTTGGTGCATCGGGGACAGGTATGTTTGCACCACCTTGGTGCAGATTGACCTGTCCCCCTTGCTCTAAATCGGGTATAAAGGCGTGCAGCATATCGAACGAAAGGCAATTTGCATGAATGACTTTATGAAGGGCCGCAATGGCGCCGATGAGCTCACCATCGTTATGGGCTTTGTCGGCATCGTCATCGCGATGATCGGATCGATAGCCCATATCCAGTGGCTCAGCTGGATTGCCATCGCCGTAATCGTGATTGGCGTGCTGCGCGGCCTGTCCAAAAATATCGATGCACGTCGCAAGGAAAACGCGGCCTTTGTCGCCGCGACCGCTAACGTCCCCGGCCTGGGCAAGTTCGTAGCGAGCTTGGGTAGCGGCACCGCGGCTGCCAACGCCTCGCGCACGGCCGGTACCAGCAAGGAAGACTTTGAGCGTGCCAAGCGCACGGCCAAGAAGATGTGGAAGGGTCGCAAGACCACAGCATACCTCAAGTGCCCCAACTGCGGCCAGATGCTCTCCGTCCCCAAGGGCAAAGGCAAGATCCGCGTCACCTGCCCCAAGTGCCACGCCAAGATGGAAACCCGCTCCTAGCGCCCGCACGCGGGACAAATTAATCAGGTTTGTTTGTCCCAAATCTTAAGTATTTGTTCGATAAAAAAGCCGAGGCCTCGTGTTGAGACCTCGGCTTTTTGCATGCGGCAACGGAGCTGCCCCTTTGTCACATCTACGCCACACCGTCGCGGGCGAGCTCCTCAGCCAGCGCTTCGGCAGGCATGGCCATAATCGCGTCGAGCTCGGCGTCCACCTCGGGAATACGCTTCACCTTGAGTTTGCGCACCAGATCACCACGGCACATCACGTACGTCGGCTCACGCAGTGCGCACAGATCATCGAGCGGGTTCTTGCGCGTTACCAAGATATCGGCAGCCTTGCCGCACTCGATCGTACCGGTCTCGCCGCCCAGCCCCAGCAGCTCGGCATTGATCTGCGTAGCCGTATGCAGCGCAAAGGCGTTGCTCACGCCCACGTACTTGGCAAAAAAGGCAACCTCACGCCACATGTCGTACTGCGTCACAAACGGGCAGCTCGAGTCCGTGCCCAGGCCCACCTTAACGCCAGCTTCCAGTGCGGCACGGGCGCTCTCGATGATGCCCGAACACACAATGTCGCCGTTCTTCTTTTGCGTGTCGGTCGAATGGGTCTTCTCCGGATCGAGCAGCACAAACGGCAGCGCGGGGCTGATAGTGCAGGTAACGCTGGGCGCACGCCCCTCAAGCTGCGTGCCCGCGGCGCCGCGGTACAGTTCCAAGATCTCGGGAGTCATCGGGGCACCGTGCTCGATCGTATCGACGCCGGCCTCAAGCGCGGCCTTCACGCCCTCGGTGCTCTCGACATGAGCCATAACCGGCAGGCCCACCTCGTGCGCAGCCTTGCACGCCGCCGCGGCAACCTCGACCGGCATGCGCAGCACGCCCGGCTCACCTACTTCGGTCGCGTCGAACACGCCGCCCGTCACGAACAGCTTGATGACGTCGGCACCGCGCGCATACAAGTCACGCACTTGTTCGGCCGCCTCATCGGGGGTATCGGCGACCTGCGCGAACAGCCCCGCACCGTGACCGCCCGGCACCGTGACACCCGTTCCCGGCGCCACCAGACGCGGACCCTGATACTTGCCGGCGTCGATAGCGTTGCGCACGGCAATATCGGCAAACAGCGGGTCACCCGCACCGCGCACCGTGGTCACGCCGCTTGCCAACTGCTGCTGGGCGCTGCCCTTAAGAATATGGCGCACGATGGCGCGCCCCACGGGATTATCGAGCTTCTTCATCAGCGCGCCCGCATCGCCGGCCGAGACAGGCTTGCCCGAGCCGCACAGGTGCACATGCATATTGATGAGGCCGGGCATGAGGTACGCGCCGGCCAGGTCGATGACCTCGGCACCTGCAGGCGCCTGCGCCACAGCACTCGGCCCCACCCACGTGATGACACCGCGCTCAACGGCCACGGCCATATCGGGTTGCGGCTCCATATGCTCCGAGCCATCCAGGACGGTCGCATTGATAAACAACGTGGAACGATCGGCAGACGCCATATCGAGCTCCTCCCTCACGAGCAACTTGAACATTTGTCCATTATCACCCAGTGCGGCAGGGTTGCTGCGGACATATCGGTTAACGGAGAAAGGATGAGACACGGAGAACGGAATGCATTGCAGTCCCATCCCAGCGACATCCGGGAAATGTCTAGATCTGTAACAGGTAGACCGGGTTTTAGCAGCCAGATGTTACAGATCGAGATCTTTCGGCACCGCGTCCAACCTTTGTCTCAATCTGTAACAAGTAGACAGGTTTTCGGCCTCTAGATGTTACAGATCGAGATATTTTAGCGGCAGCCAACCTTCTGTCTCGATCTGTAACAGTTGCGAGGCCAAACGGCCCCTTGTTGTTACAGATCGAGACAAACTCGGCAGAAACAACCACATTCGCGTCAGTTGCACCCCTTAGCACCCATACCACTGACGCTTCCATCCCTCAGCCAAATCGGCCCGCTGCGAAATACCCGCCAGCCTCATCTTTTCAGCCAGCTTCCCTGGGTTCTTGAGCTCATCAAACGTAAACCGAAGCACCTTATGCCCGAGCATTGTCAGATGAGATTCCCGCTGACGCTCTGCCACGAATGGGTCAACCGACTCCCGACCCTCGCCGCTCTGCAAGGTGTACTTCCCCTTTCCGTCGAGCTCGCCGATGACACACGTCCCGTCCTCGAGCCGCCAAAAATAGTCGACGCGAAACACCTGGCTCGGATCGAGCGGGTCGCGAAACTCCACCTGCAGCTCCGGAACCGGAAAGCCGTACGCAATAAAGAATGCTCGGAACCGAGACTCACCGCCGTTTTCAGACAGCCCGTCCGCATACGACGCAATCACCTGTGCCCTGCGATACCCTCGCCTGCCCTCGCAATCGGCGCGGAGGCGCTCGCACAAATCCCCACGTGATACGCCTTTCGCCCGCAGTGCAGAATCGGCAATCGCCAACCCGTAGGAGAACGGCGCACGCAGTAGGCAATCCTCCACCGTGCGCCAAAACGACGTCACCCGCACGCCGTCGACTTGCTCAAGCGCACCCGCCGCCTGCGGACGCAACAGCCGGCATCCTGCACTCAACGTCACCGAACAACCCGTCTTAACAAGAAAACGCGACCCAAGCAGATCATTCGGCACCTCCAGACCCCACAAAAGCGCCGCGTCATAGCCCCAAAACGCCCAATCGGGATGAAACTCTGCAAGCCCTTTGATGGTACGCAGCGTTCGCTCCGCCGGCGTCAGTACACCCCAATCATGTTGAAAGCAGAACAAATACGGCTCGGGTTCCGCGATATCGTCGGTTCCAACATGACGCCGCAGCCACATGAGCTCGGCATTGTCATGCGTTGCGAGCAGCGCACCTTGCTCGGTCGCCTCCGTGAGTCGCGCGAGCATCCTATTCCGCGCCAACGTGTTGCGAGTCGTATGCTTGTGCTTGAAAACGGTATTAGACACTTCCATCACCACCACATCGGACAAATGGACCATCGTCACCGTTGCCTCCGCCGACAAACGTTTCGACCTGTAACAGGAAGACCGATTTTTGGACTGTAGATGTTACAGATTGAGACATTCCCCCCAGCCAGGTGCCAAACGTCTCGATCTGTAACAGTAAGACGTTCTCCAGGCCCCCTAAGCGTTACAGATTTAGACAAACCAGCGGTGCCCAAGCGTTCGTCTCGATCTGTAACAGATAGACTGGTTTTTGTCCCCAAACGTTACAGATCGAGACAAAAAGGCAAAAGGCAAGGCAGGCGACAACCACCCATCCCCTACTCCCACTCTTGCTCGTAGATATTGAGCGACTTTACGTACCGCCCCTGGGCGCCCATGATGTCGCGGACCAGACGCAAGAAGAAGCTGATGCACGAGGTGTCAAAGCCGTCCTGCAGATCCTCGGGATGCACCGCACCCGGCCCGTCGACCGCCGTGTCGTTCAGGCGCGCGATGTCATATAAGTAGAGCTGTCCCGCTGTAAGCCAGACATCGTCGACACAGGCGAGGCGCACCGCAATCGCGCCGTCGTTCCAATGCTCCTTTTGCACGATATGCGGGTCGTAGACATCAAAGCGACGATCGGTGCGTGTGTCCTTCAGCGCGACCATGCCGGACGCAGGATCCTTGTCCAAAATGCCAAAGCGAGAGAAGTACTGCGTGCCGCGCACCTGCTTAAGTCGCCCAAGCGAGGCAGGAGAAATTGACGCTGGCGGCTCATCCACATATAGCTCGAGCAGCGTCTTGCCATGGCGATAGGGGCGCTCAAACAGCAGCCAATCGGTAAACGCCATGTTGTAGGCCATGATTTCGTTTTGAGAAGGTTCCTCGCAATAGCTGAGCCACGGATCGACGATAATCTCGAACTGCTCGCGCGCCGGCTCCAGAAACTGAAACTTCCGCAGCATCCAAAAATGGGCCATGTCGGCAATATCGTTGCCGACGGCTTCAGCCAGCTCTGCTCGGTCAAAAACTTGGTCAGTCATGGCATCCTCCTCAAACTGATGGACCTCAATTTGAGCTTACGAGGAGGGTGGGCAGCCACTGTCAGCGCAGGCAAAATAGGCCTTTTGTTGCAAACCAGATGCTGACCAAACACTTGACGAAAAGCTTGACCGAATGAGCGCACCGCAAAGAAACCGCAGGTAGACATAGACAGCCAACACGACCTTTTGAGCCAGATGCCCGCAGCCACCACAGAAACAACAGGTGACCACAGCCAAAGAAGTCGACAAATGAACACCCATACGTCGACAAACGAGCAAATCGCTCGCAAAGAGTGTCCCCAACGACTAGACAAAAATGACCAGTCATTGGGGACGTTCTTAAATGACTACTTTACAGCTTCAGCGCCTCGGCGACTTCGGCTGCGCAGGCCAGGGCATCGGCCATGGCACTCACCACGAGCGAGCTGCCGTTGCGGGCATCACCCGCCACATACACCGGCGCGGCATCCGCGGCGACACCCTCCGTGCGAGCCGCGAGATGCGAGCCCTCAGCAGCCATCACCGGCAGCGGACGACCAGCGGTGGCAACAGGCACGCTCACCGCATCGAACACGCCGTGCTCCGGACCCGTAAAGCCGCAGGCGATGAGCACCAGCTGCGCCGGCACCTCGTGCTCGGAGCCCGCGATGCGCTCGGGCTTTCCCGCCGACCAGTCCAGATCGACCACGCGCAGGCCCGCGGCCGCACCCTTCTTGTCCAGCAGCACCTCGAGCGTATCCACGCCCCAGGCACGCATCTCACCACCCATCGCAGCGATAGCCTCCTGCTGGCCGTAGTCGGTCTTCTTAACGTTGGGCCACTGCGGCCAGGGGTTGCTCGCCGCGCGCTTATCGGGCGCAGCCGGCAAGAACTCAAACTGGCGCACGCTGCGCGCACCCTGGCGCACCGCGGTACCCACGCAGTCGTTGCCGGTATCGCCGCCGCCAATGACCACGACGTCCAGGCCGCGCGCGTTCACCGCGGACTCGCTACCATCGAGCACCGAGACGGTCGAAGCCGTCAGGTAGTCCACCGCGTACACCACGCCCGGAGCGTCAATGTTCGCAGCCGAAAGCCCGCGCGGGGCACGGGCACCAGCAGCCACCACGACAGCGTCAAAGCCATCGAGCTTGGCTGCCACCGCAGGGTCCGTCACATCGGCGCCCAGCTCAAACACAATGCCCAGGTCACGCATGAACGCCACGCGACGCTCGACCACGGACTTCTCGAGCTTCATGTTGGGAATGCCGTACATGAGCAGACCGCCCGGGCGGTCGTCGCGCTCAAACACCGTCACGCGGGCGCCACGACGTGCAAGCTCCCATGCCGCCACCAGACCAGCAGGACCGGAGCCCACCACGGCAACCGCGGGTGCGCCCTCCCCTGCCGGCTCAAAGCGACGCGGACCGCCATTTGCCCACTCATGGTCGCTGATTGCACGCTCGTTGTCATGGATCGTCGTGGGCTGGCCGTCGACCGAACCCAGGTTGCACGCGGCCTCGCACAGCGCCGGGCACACACGGCTCGTAAACTCGGGCATGGGCGATGTGAGCGACAGGCGCTCGGCAGCCTCGTCCCAGCGGCCGCGGTACACCAGCTCATTCCACTCGGGAATCAGGTTGTGCAGCGGGCAGCCGCTCGGGCGTGCCTTGCCAAAGCTCGCGCCCATCTGGCAAAACGCCACGCCGCACATCATGCAGCGGCTCGCCTGGGCGCGACGTGCATCGTCATCGAGCTCCACGTACAGCGGATCAAAATCATGGCTGCGCTCCTCCACAGGGCGCAGCTCGTGGGTCACGCGATCGATATCAAGAAAAGCACCGGGCTTACCCATGGCACTTACGCCTCCTTCTTGGTCGAAGCAACAGAGCTGGTAGCGGCCACGGGCGCAGCACCCGCAGCACCGCCCGCAACATCAAAGCGGGCAACATCAGCAGCGTCGGCGCGACCGGTCACGATGTCAAACGCCAACTCCTCGCCCTGCGCATACGTCTTGCCCACGGCCTCGGCAGCAGCGACAATCGCCAGCACGCGCTCGTACTCGGTCGGAATGACCTTCACAAAGTGCTTGCCCATCGAGTCGAAGCTGTAGAGCAGCTTAATGCCGCGCGGGCTCTGCGTCGCGTCCACGTGCTCCTGGATGAGCGCGCGAATCTGCGCCAGCTCGCCGGCCGTCGGGGCCTTGAGCTCAACGCTCTCGTGGTTCACGCGGGCATCGAGCGTGCCGTACTGGTCAAAGACATAGGCCACGCCGCCCGTCATACCGGCGGCGAAGTTCTGCCCGACCTCACCCAGGATAAGCGCCAGACCGCCCGTCATGTACTCGCAGCCGTGGTTGCCGCAACCCTCGACCACCACGGTGGCACCGGAGTTGCGTACGCCAAAGCGCTGGCCGGCCAGGCCGTTGATGAAGCCACGGCCGCTCGTGGCGCCAAAGAACGCAACGTTGCCCACGATGATGTTTTCGTCGAACTTATAGGTCGCATGCGGGTTGGGGCGCACCGACACCTCGCCGCCCGAAAGGCCCTTGCCAAAGTAGTCGTTGGCGTCGCCGCACACGTTGAGCGTAATGCCGCGCGGCAGGAAGGCGCCAAAGCTCTGACCGGCCGATCCATCGCAATCGATGGTGATGGAGCCGGCGGGCAGGCCCTCGGGATGTGCCTTGGTCACCGCGTTACCCAGGATGGTGCCCACGCAACGGTTGACGTTGGCGATGTCGGCATGGAAGCGAATCGGACGCAGGTGCGCACGGGCATCGGCCGTATAGGGCACGAACAACGTGGAGTCGAGCGTCTTGTCGAGCTCGCTGTCGGCAGCCATCTGCGGCAGGAAGTGGCGACCGTCGGCACCCGGGATATGGGCACCGAACTCGCAGGTCGCGCTCGCCAGCACGGGCGACAGATCGAGCAGGTTGGCCTTGCGGTTGCCCGGGACCTCGATCTGGCGCAAGCACTCGGGGTGGCCGACCATCTCGTCGACGGTGCGGAAGCCCAGGCTCGCCATGACCTCGCGCAGCTGCTCGGCAACAAAGAGCATAAAGTGCTCAACGTGTTCGGGCTTGCCGCGAAAGCCATGACGCAGTCGGCAGTTTTGCGTGGCGATGCCGGCCGGGCAGGTATCCTGCTGACAGTCGCGCTGCATGAGGCAGCCCATGGAGATGAGCGGCATGGTCGCGAAGCCAAACTCCTCGGCACCCAGCAGGCAGGCGACGGCAACATCGGTGCCGTCCATGAGCTTGCCGTCGGCCTCGAGCACCACGCGTGAGCGCAGGCCGTTTTGCAGCAGCGTCTGCTGGGCCTCGGCAAGGCCAAGTTCCAGCGGCAGGCCGGCGTGCCAGATAGAGTCGCGCGCCGCGGCACCCGAGCCGCCATTGTGACCGCTGATCAAGATCTTGTCGGCAGCACCCTTGGCCACACCGGTGGCGATGGTGCCGACGCCGGCCTCGCTGACCAGCTTGACCGACACGCGTGCGCCGGGGTTGGCGTTCTTAAGATCGAAGATCAGCTCTGCCAGATCCTCGATAGAGTAAATGTCGTGGTGAGGCGGAGGCGAGATCAGGCCGATGCCGGGTGTGGACTGACGGACCTCGGCGATCCAGGGGTAGACCTTCTTGCCGGGCAGGTGGCCACCCTCGCCAGGTTTGGCGCCCTGAGCCATCTTGATCTGAATCTCGAAGGCGCTGCAAAGATAGCGGCTCGTCACGCCAAAGCGCGCGCTTGCCACCTGTTTGATGGCGGAGTTCTTGGAGTCGCCGTTGGCTAGCGGGGTCTCGCGACGCGGGTCCTCGCCGCCCTCGCCGGAGTTGGAACGGCCGTGCAGGCGGTTCATGGCGATGGCCATGCACTCGTGTGCCTCTTTGCTGATGGAACCGTACGACATGGCGCCGGTGTTAAAGCGACGGACGATGTTGAGCGCGGGCTCCACCTCGTCGAGCGAAACCGGCGTGCGGCCGCTGGCATTAAAGTCGAGCAAGTCGCGCAGGCGCACGGCACGGCCGGTGCGGTGCAGGCGAGCGCTGTACTCCTTAAAGGTGTCGTAGCTGTCCTCACGGCAGGCGGTCTGCAGCAGGTAGACGGTCTGGGGGTCGATGAGGTGTTCCTCGCCGCCGAGCGGGCGCCACTTGGTCAGACCCAGCGTGGGCAGCTGATCGGGAGCCGGGCTCTTAAGGATAGCAAGCGCAGCGTCGTAGCGCTCATTCTGCTCGCGCTCGACGTCCTCGACGCCCATACCGCCCACACGGCTCACCGTGCCGGCGAAGTACGCGTTGACGAACTCCGGCGTAAAGCCCACGGCCTCGAAGATCTGCGCCGAATGGTAGCTCTGCACCGTGGAGATGCCCATCTTGGACATGATGGAGACGATGCCCGCCGTCGCGGCCTTGTTGTAGTTGGCGATGCCCTGCTCGGCCGTCACGTCCAGGTCGCCGTGTGCCGCCAGATCGCGGATGCACGCATGTGCGTTGTACGGATAGATGCCGCTCGCGGAGTAGCCCACCAGTGCCGCAAAGTCGTGCGGAGACACGGCGTCTCCGCTCTCCACCACGATGTCGGCAAAGGTACGCACGCCGGCGCGGATCAGGTGGTTATGCACGCAGCCCACAGCGAGCAGCGACGGCACGGGCACCTCGCCCGCAGCGGCACGATCGCTCAACACCACGATGTTCACGCCATCGCGGACCGCAGCCTCAACGTCCTCGGCAAGCTGCTTGAGCGCAGCCTGCAGCGCGCCCTCGCCTGCATCGCGGCGGTAGACGGCACGGAAACGGCGGGTCTTAAAGCCCACGCGGTCGATGGCGCAGATGCGGTCAAACTCTTCCTCGCTCAGCAGCGGACGCTCCAAGCGCACCAGCTGGCAGGCTGTACGGGAGTCCTCGAGCAGGTTGCCGTGGTTGCCCAGGTAGAGCGTGGTCGAAGTGACCATATGCTCGCGAAGGGCGTCGATGGGCGGATTCGTGACCTGAGCGAACAGCTGATAGAAGTAGTCAAAGAACGAACGCGTCTTCTTGGACAGGCAGGCCAGCGGTGCGTCGATGCCCATCGAGGCGAGCGGGGCCTTGCCCTGCTGGGCCATGGGACGCACGACCTCGTCGACGTCATCCCAGTGGTAGCCGAGCTTGGCCATGCGCACAGCGGCGGGCACCTCGGCATCCTCGGCGGACGCGGGCGCGGCGGGCTCATCGAGCGCGTCGACGGTCAGCGTCTCCTCGGCAATCCAATCACGGTAGGGCTTTTCCTTGGCATAGCGGGCGCGCAGCTCGTCGTTGTAGATCACGCGGCCGCGGGCAAAATCGACCTCGAGCATCTGGCCCGGTCCCAGGCAACCGCTCGTCAGGATGTTCTCGGGGCGTACCTCGATGGTGCCCACTTCGCTTGCCAGCATAAAGCGACCATCGCGCGTCACGTAGTAGCGGGCGGGGCGCAAGCCGTTGCGGTCGAGGGCGGCGCCCAGCGTGCGACCGTCGGTAAAGGCGATGGCCGCCGGGCCGTCCCAGGGCTCCATGAGCATGGACTGGTAAGCGTCGTAGGCGCGGCGCTCCTCACTCAGGCTATCGTTGTGGTCCCACGGCTCGGGCAGCAACATGGACGCGGCACGCGTGAGCGGGCGACCGTTCATGACCAAGAATTCGAGCACGTTGTCCAGAATCGCGGAGTCGGAACCCTCGCGGTTGATGATGGGCATCACGCGCTCAAGATCGTGCTGCAGCACGGGGCTGTACAGGTTGGGTTCGCGGGCGCGGATCCAGTTGACGTTGCCCTTGAGGGTGTTGATCTCGCCGTTATGGATGATAAAGCGGTTGGGGTGCGCGCGCTCCCAACTGGGCGTGGTGTTGGTGGAGTAGCGCGAGTGGACGAGCGCTACGGCCGTCTTGACGGCGGCGTCGTTGAGGTCGATGAAGAAGCGGCGCATCTGCGTGGCGACCAGCATGCCCTTGTACACGATGGTACGCGAGCTCATGGAGCACACGTAGAAGATCTTGTCGCGCAGGGCAAACTCGGCATCGGCCTTCTTTTCGATGGTGCGGCGGCACACGTACAGGCGACGCTCAAAGGCATCGCCGGCGGGCGTGTCGTCCGGACGGCCCAGGAAGGCCTGCAGGATAGTGGGCATGCAGGCGCGGGCCGTCTCGCCCAGGTCATGCGGGTCGACCGGCACCTCGCGCCAAAAGAGCAGCGGCACGCCGGCCTCGGCGCAGCCCTCCTCAAACACGCGACGGGCATCCTCTACGCCCTTGTCGTCCTGCGGGAAGAACAGCATGGCCACGCCATAGTCGCCCTCTGCCGGCAGAATCTGGCCGCACTTTTGGGCCTCTTTACGGAAAAAGTGATGCGGAACCTGGAACAAGATGCCAGCGCCGTCGCCGGTGTTCTTCTCGAGTCCCGTGCCGCCGCGGTGCTCCAAGTTGACCAGAATGGACAGCGCATCGTCCAGAATCTGGTGATGGCGCTCGCCGTTGATATCGGCAAGCGCGCCGATGCCACATGCATCGTGGTCGAATTCGGGGCGATAAAGGCCCTGCTGCTGAGCGGAATCTGCCTGCATCGCGATCCTCCCCTAGATATTTAGACAGTCAGTTGAATAGGCATACTAGGAGCATCGCCGGCCCGTTGTGTTTCCCGCCCGTTTCGAAACAATCGCGTAACGCACACCGACCATCAACGTCTTGCTATCAAACATGTACGTCAGCCCCCAAACATGTCGAAATTTGACATCTTTGGAGGCTGACGTACACGTTTTAGTGCAGGGACAGCCGGCACATATGCATCTGGCCCCTTTGAATCATTCTGGAAACAAGGGCCATGCGGACTTTTGCATGATGGGGCTCGACACAGCAGGCCTCAAGGGCGGCAACAAGACGCCCAAGTTCGGCCTGTAAGCTCACCGCTTCAAACATCTCAATCTGTAACAGGAAGAGCGGATTTTGGCGCCTAGATGTTACAGATTGAGATTTTCTGCGGAGCGGTTTTGGTTTGTCTCGATCTGTAACACGAAGGGCCGGTTTTGGCGGCCAGCTGTTACAAATCGAGATTTTCCATAGGACCATTTCTTCCTGTCTCGATCTGTAACACCTAGGCCCAATTTCCATCCCTAGTTGTTACAGATCGAGACATTTCGGCAGCCCCCCTTCACCATCCCATTCAAATAGAACAATTTTGTTAGGCTTGGTTAACTTTTAAGCTTAAAACGGGTATCCTTTGCGGCGTCAAGCAAACGGCACGCACACCGTGCCAGATCAAGGAGGCCCCTATGGCGCACCGAGCAGACCGACAGACAATGCAACTTGTCCTTATCCGTCACGGAGAATCCGAGTGGAACAAACTCAACCTGTTCACCGGCTGGACCGATGTCGAGCTCACCGACACGGGCCGCGAAGAAGCCGCAGCAGGCGGTCGCGCCCTCAAAGAAGCCGGTTTCGACTTTGACGTCTGCTACACCTCGCGTCTCAAGCGCGCAATTCACACCCTCGATATCGTGCTCGGCCAAATGGATCGCGAGTGGCTGCCCGTCATCAAATCCTGGAAGCTCAACGAGCGCCACTACGGTGCGTTGCAGGGTCTCAACAAGGCCGATGCCGCCGCGGAGCACGGCGACGAACAGGTGCTCATCTGGCGCCGCTCCTTCGATATCTGCCCGCCGGCACTCGAGCCGGACGACGCGCGCGACCCCCACACCCAGGAGCAATACCGCGACATCGCGCCCGATCAGCTACCCTATACCGAGTGCCTCAAGGACACGATCGCCCGCGCCTGGCCCTATTTCGAAGACGAGATTCGCCCCCAGATGCTCGCCGGCAAGCGCGTACTCATCGCCGCGCACGGCAACTCCCTGCGCTCACTCGTCATGAAGCTCGAGCACCTCATGCCCGAGGAGATCCTCAAGGTCAACATCCCCACCGGCGTGCCGCTCGTCTACACCTTCGACACCGATTTCAACGTCCTCGACAAGCGCTACATCGGCGACCCGGCGACCATCGCCGCCAAGATCGACGCCGTGGCCAATCAGGGCAAAGCACACAAGTAGCCCCAACCCAAAACCGACGCGTGGCGCCGCACGGCCCAGATGCGACGTCACGCCGCCCATACACAGGAGCGCACCATGCTCAACCATCTCAAACAACACTTTGGTTCCCGGCGCACCGGCGGTCACGGAGGCCTAGACATTGCGCGGCATATCGGCCCCGGGCTGCTCGTGACCGTCGGCTTTATCGACCCGGGCAACTGGGCCTCCAATATGGCCGCGGGCTCGCAGTTTGGCTACGCGCTGCTGTGGATCGTCACGCTGTCCACGATTATGCTCATTGTGCTGCAGCACAACGCGGCGCACCTGGGTATCGCCACGGGCGCCTGCCTTGCCGAGGCCACGACACGTTACCTCCCCCGCTTCGTTGGACGCACGGTACTCGCCAGTGCCTATCTCGCGACCGTCGTCACCGCCATGGCCGAAGTCCTGGGTGGCGCGATTGCCCTTCAAATGCTCTTTGGGCTGCCCGTGCGCGCGGGCTGCGTCATCGTGGCGGCAGTATCGATGGCGATGCTCATGACGAGCTCCTACAAGCGCGCCGAACGCTGGATCATCGCCTTCGTGGGTGTGGTGGGACTCTCGTTTTTAGCAGAGCTCGCGCTGGTCAAAGTCGACTGGCCGCAAGCAACCGCAAGCTGGATCACGCCTAGTATGCCCACTGGCTCTGCCGCGATTATCGTGAGTGTCCTGGGTGCGGTCGTTATGCCACACAACCTTTTTCTGCACTCCGAGGTCATCCAATCCATGCACTTCGAAGGCCAAGGCGAGCAAGTTATCGAAGAACGTCTGCACTACGAGCTCTTCGACACGCTCTTTTCGATGGGCGTGGGCTGGGCAATCAACTCGGCCATGGTCATCCTGGCCGCAACGACCTTCTTTGCGCACGGCATGGTCGTAGACGACCTCGCCGTCGCAGCGGCCACGCTCTCCCCCATCTTGGGCCCGGCGAGCTCGACCATCTTTGCCGTGGCGCTGCTGTTCGCGGGACTATCGAGCAGCGTGACAGCGGGCATGGCGGCGGGGACCATCACTGCGGGCATGTTCGACGAGGAATACGATATCCACGACCGACATTCCTCGATCGGGGTGGCGGCCTGTTTCGTCGGCGCAGTGACGGCGTGCCTGGTCGTCCCAAATCCTTTTGAAGGTCTCATCTGGAGTCAGGCACTGCTGTCGCTTCAGCTACCGATTACGGTCTTTGTGCTCATACGGCTCACCAGTTCACCCCGCGTCATGGGCAAATACGCCAATTCGCGTCCACTCAACGCGCTGCTCGTAGGGATCGGTGCCATCGTGACGATTCTCGATGTCGTGTTGTTGACAGGGATGTAATGGGGCGGGGCACCTACTCAGGCAAACGTCTCGATCTGTAACATCTAGACCCGCTTTCGATGTCTAGATGTTACAGATTGAGATCTTCTGCCGGACGGTTTTGGTTTGTCTCGATATGTAACAAGTGGGCCCAATTTCCACCGTTAGATGTTACAGATTGAGACAAAAGGTCGGTCGGACTCACAACAGACAGGATCGGTCAACAGCAACCGTGATCCCTTGGGGGCGGAGGAAAAGGGCCCCGGCCGAGAATTCGACCGAGGCCCTTGGACAGAGCTATGTTCGGCTTTCGCCGTGTGTCTGCGAGCTACTCCTCGACGAGCTCAAACTGATCGGGACCGACGCCGCACACCGGGCACACATAATCCTCGGGCAGCTCGGGCGTATCGACCTCAACCTCGTAACCGCAAACGACGCACACGAACTTATACGTCTTCTTCTCCTCAGCCATGATCTTCTCCTCTCAAACGCGACTGGTGATGTACTTCATTTATCAGTATAGATTCTCAATAATATAATGCAAGTATTTTTAAAACATTTCTAGCCTTGATACGAGGACGCCTTCGGAGGCGTCTTGCCCTTCAGGACCTTATGGTAGTAATCGTAGGTGAGCGGCGTCTCGTCACTCAAGCGCTCGGCATCCTCGACCTCGCCGATAAACAGTAGATGCGTGCCAACATCCACAGTGTCGATCAAATGGCAGCTAAACAGGGCCGCCGCGTGCTCGGGCACATAGGGCATGCCCAGAGCCGTCTCGCGGGTCTCGTATTTGGCAAACTTGTCATAATCGCTGCTGGTGCGGAACCCAAAGTTACCGATGTAGAGCATGTCGGCGGTCTGATCGATCACGGTCAGCGCGAACGCTTTGGCCGATGCGATGACGCCCGAGGTGACATTGTCCTTGTTCACGGCAACCGAAATGCGCGGCGGCATGGACGTCACCTGCACCGCAGTGTTGATGACGCAGCCGGCGCGCAGCCCGTCTGCCGCGGCGCTCACCACGTACAGACCGCTCGGCATGGTAAAGAACGCAGTTTTGTCCATAACAATCACTCCCCTAACCCGGGTTGGAACCTCATGAATGTATGTACCCACAAAAAAGGCGGCACCCATAACGGACGCCGCCTTTGAGACATATGTGTCAGAACAGTAAGAAAGATGAGACGCCCGCAGTTGCGGTGAAATAGGGACTGAATAGCCCCTCAAACAGGCAAAACAGTCCGTATTCCACCGCAACTTATACAGAGTGCCTAGCGGTTGCGTTCCTTGAGGGCGCGGTCGATCTCGCGTTGGACATCACGCTTGGCCATGTCCTCGCGCTTGTCGTAGAGCTTCTTGCCGCGACCCAGACCCAGCAGCAGCTTTACGCGGCCGTCGGTATTAAAGTAGAGCTCCAACGGCACCAACGCATAGCCGCGGTTGCGCAGCTTGCCGTCGAGAAAATCAATCTCCTTGCGATGCAGCAGCAGACGGCGCCGACGGTCGGGATCGCGATTCCACACGCCACCATGGCTATAAGGGTGGATATGCAGGCCGACGAGCCAGCACTCCCCGCCACGAATCAGCGCGAAGGTATCGGTAATCTGGCACGCGCGCTCGCGAATCGACTTGACCTCGGTACCGCTCAGCTCAATGCCGCACTCAAACGTCTCATCGATAAAGTACTCGTGATGTGCCGAGCGATTTTTGGAAATGAGCTTGCGTTCACGCTTACTGGGCATCGCCGGCCTCCTTGGCGCCATCGGAACCCTTGCCCGTAGCTTCGCGCTTAGCCTTGCGCTCGGCGTTGAGCTCGGCGTCGCTCTCGCGCACCAGTTTGATAATCGCCGCGCAGGCCTCCTCGCCCACCAAGTCGCGAGCATGTACCGTCAGGCGCGTCGCCTCCTGCTTGTCGCCGTCACTTGCAGCATCGGTCGCGCACATAATCAGGCAGATGGCAATCTCGGCCGAAGGCGAGGTCGGCACGCCCTGCAGGGCGAGCTCACCCATCACATGGTCGTCACTCTCGTCCGCGGCATCCGGATAGGCGGTGTGGATCTTGTTGAGCAGGCGCGTCGTATGCGCATCATTGGGCGCCAGGCGCAGCGCCAGACGCGCGCAGCCCACGGCAGCCGAAATGTTCTCGGTCTCGGGCTCCAAGAAGTACTGACCCAAGTTGGTGTAGGCGCGTGCGGCGCACTTACCGTCGCTCGCGCGCTCCAGCACCGAGAACGAGAGCGATGCCCACTCCTGTTTGTCCTCGAGTGCACGGAACAGCTCGGCCAGGTCCAGGCGATAGTTGCAGTTCATGGGATCCCAACGCACGGCCTGCATCAGAGCATTCCGAGCACTCACATAATCCTGCTGGCGGATGTAGGCAAACGCCATGTCGGAGTACAGGCGGTCAAAGGGAACCTCGACCTGCACCAGCTCGCGCGGATCCTTCTCCACGCGGCGATAGGCCAGGCGCTCAAACTTGCTGTCGAAGCTAAAGTACTGGCGCTTCTCCTCCGTCTTGCACTCAGCGTCGATATACTCCTCGGCGAGCTCCACCAGACGCTCCAGCAGCGGCGTCGCCGTAGCCAGGTCTCCCTGCGCCAGATAGTTCTCGGCATACGTGATGTCTTCCAAGCTGATAGGCAGGTCCATGACAACTCCTCGGTCCGGGCGGCAGACTCAACGCGCGCCTTAAATATCGGTCAATACACAAAACCCGGGTCTCTTACGAGGCCCGGGCGTTCAATTTTGGTAGCCCGTACCAGATTCGAACTGGTGATCTCCGCCTTGAGAGGGCGGCGTCCTAAACCGCTAGACGAACGGGCCATATGTAGCAAATGCAATGGCTGGGATGGAGGGAGTCGAACCCCCATTGACGGAACCAGAATCCGCTGTCCTGCCATTAGACGACATCCCAATGACTGCATCGCTGCGCTCGGCTGTGCCTTTGCGCAAGAAAGAAATATACGGGAAGTCCGGCCGTGACGCAAGCCCCAATTTTGACTTTTTTGAAATTCAGTCAAATACGGCCGACACGTGAAGGACCTGTGAAGCGCCAGCGACACGTACGGCGCCAAAGCCCGTAAAACATCCCGCATCTACCGCTGGTAGATTACAACAATGCAGCACTCACGGCTGATGGCACAATCGAACCGTCATCATTGCACGGATATCGAGGCGCCATGGACGAAGAGCTTGATTACCTATGGGAGACCCTGGGCCTCGAGATCACTGCTGACCTTTGGCCCGAACGGGACAAAATCCATCCCACTCTGCGCCCCGCCATCACGGTGATGCAGGCAAAATACCGCCGTGCATCCTTTTTGATCATGCGGATGTCATGGCACGCGGGACTCCCCGACCTTAAGCGAATCCAGGCAAGCCTCGTCGAGCTGTCCGGTATGCCGACTGTCATATCCGAGGCGCACCTGGAGCAGCGCCAGCGCGAGCGACTGCAACAGCAGCGGATTCCCTTTATCTGCCCCGGCGTTCAGGCATATCTGCCCTTTATGGACGAGGAGTACTGGAGCGGCAAGCCCAACAAGCACGTAAAGGTCTACGATCCGCACGAATGGGCGCAGCTGGAGGACTGACTGGGGCAAGCCTGCCGGCGGAAAGTGCGTCCCAGATTTCAAGCTCAAACTGGTCCCCACTTTCCCATCGAGCCCTCAACCGGAAACCGTATCCCGTAATCGAAGCTCAAAACGGGTCGCGCTTTCCGCAGCCGCTACAGCAACGCCTCGACCCAAGCCGATTCCCTAAAGCCGGGAATCGCAAAGTCGTCGCCCACCAACAGCGGACGCTTGACCAGCATGCCGTCGGTCGCCAGCAGCTCGTAGCACTCCCGATCCGTCATGCCCGCATCTAGACGCGCCTTCAGGCCCAGCTCTCGATATTTCATGCCCGACGAATTAAAGAAGCGCCGCACCGGCAGTCCCGAACGAGCAATCCAGGTCGCAAGCTCATCAGCCGTGGGATTGTCCAAAACGATATCGCGGTCGATATACTCAACCCCGTATTCGTCCAGCCATGCCTTGGCCTTCTTACAGGTCGAGCACTTGGGATATTCAATAAACAGTACGGTCATGGGAATCCTCCGAATATAGATCGGCCAACGCAGGCACACGCCACACGAGGCGCCTTCGCATGATGGGCCAATTGTAGCCCACGGGTCACACGCTAAACGAACCGTACCCCGAATCCGCGTTTGATGAACGGCAGCAGCTCCATTGCCTCGGGCGTGATATGACCCGCAACGTTCATGCGCTCGTCACCGGGAAGATCGACCCGCGCAATCTCAAGCTCGCCTTCGTAGCGCCCATAGCCGCTATTGCTCACAGCGATCGACCCCGTCTTTCGTGACAGGCCGGCACCGGCATCCATCGGCACGGAATCCGGCTTAAGCGTCGTACGCGACTCCTGAGACCTAAAGATGAGGACGCTCGAGTCGGGCCGGTCATGATGAATCTGTCCGCGCACATAGGCATAACCGGGCTCAAGCTCGCATTGCAAGTCCACGTATCCGGCGGAAACTTGAGCAAACTGCGCCCAGCCCGCATCGGAAAGATCGGGGTCGCCGACCAACACAATGTCGCAATCGGCGCCATGTGCAAGCTCAAGCATGTTGAGGGCAACCTTAGACGCGCGACCGCGCTGCGCCTCAACCGTCGGCAGTCCCTCGAATACCGGCCCGCGAACGTTAGCATCACCCGGCACAAAAGCCATGATTTCGAATCCAAGCGCCGCAAGACGAAGATTCACCCGAGCAATGTCCTCCAGAGCTAAACCGGTATAAGGCTTGGGGTAAAAATTGTGGCAGGCGGCAAAACGAGTCACATCGGCACCGGCCTCACGCCACGATGCGATTTCATCAGAACTCACCGTCGATGCATTGACCACAATGCGAAATACACCGGACAGCTCCGCGACCCGCTGGGCGCTAAAGCCATAGTCCAAACGAAGGTATTCCAACCCCAGATCGCGCAGGTCCTCGATACGCTCAAGCCCGAGCAAATCGCACGTGCGCGGTCCCACATCGGCAATGAGCGCAATGCCGTGGGCGGAAAGCAGCGACAGTACATGACGGACCTTATCGGCATACGCCGCTCCCCCATCCTCGGGAATATGCAGCGAGGTGAACGCATAGCGTGCACCCGCCGCGGCGCCACGCTCAATCGTCCGCTCAATATCCTGCAGAGGGCTGGAAAGATAAATCGAAATACCCGTTTTCACGCTTCAACGCTCCTTTAAAAAAGGCCGGCGGAGCAGTTAGCCCCGCCGGCACAACCATAGCATCAAGAAATCTGCCGCGCGCCGCGAGCTCTGAGCAACACGGCTCGCGATATCAAACTACTCGCCAAAGAACTCGTTGATCTTCTGCTCGTCGACGCCAAAGAACCACGTCAGGACAAAGCCGGCGGCATAGGCAAGCAGCATAGCGGCAACGTAGCCGAGCTGCTGGCCAGGAACGACGATCAGCAGGCCAAACAGACCGGAAACGCCCTGAGAAACCGTGCCGATGTGAAGCAGCGCCGCGAGCGCGCCACCAAATCCGGCACCCAGGCAGGCCGTCACAAACGGACGAACGAGCGGCAGCGTAACAGCATACATCAGAGGCTCGCCCACACCCAGGATTCCAACGGGAATGGACTCTGCGACGTACTTCTTGAGCTTGGCGTTCTTGGTCTTAAAGTACAGCGCCAAACCGGCACCGACCTGGCCGCCGCCAGCCATCATAAGGATGGGAAGCAGGTAATTGATACCCTTGGTAGCGCCGTCGGGATCGTTGAGCATAGCGTGGATCGGCGTGAGCGCCTGATGCAGGCCGACGGACACCAGCGGCAAGAAGCCTGCCGACAGGATATAGCCGCCCAGGACGCCCAGCTTCTCGAAGATAAAGGTCAAAACGCTAAAGATGGCAGTCGTCAGCCATGCGCCAACCGGCTGGATGACGAGCATCAGAGCAAAGGCACCGATGATGAGCACCAGCAGCGGGGACAGGAACGTGTCGAGTGCGTTGGGCATAACCTTGCGAATCTGACGCTCCATCCAGGCAAAAAATGCACCAGCGATAAGAGCCGCGATCATGCCGCCCGCTGCGGGGTTGTACTGCGCATTGGTGAGCGGCAGCAAAATGGCAGTGGCAGGATCAGCCGCGCCAGGCGCAAGCAGGGGCATGGCACTGTTGGCGATACACATCATGCCGGCGATGCCGCCCAGCGCAGCGGATCCACCAAACTCACGTGCCGCGTTATAGCCCACCAAGATGGGCAGATAGGCAAACAGGGCCCAGCCCATGGAACGAATGCCCTGGTACCACCACTCGCCCGCAAGCGCGCCTGCCGTCGAGACGTTAATGACGTTGCAGATACCGTTGATGAGGCCAGCCGCAATGATGCCGGGAAGCAGGGCGACGAAGACATTGGAAATCTTCTTGAGGAAGGCCTGAACCGGCTTGGACTCGTACTTTGCCTTCTGCGCGGCCTTGTTTGTGGCCGCAGCGTCAACCACGCTCTCGTCAGCAACGCCTTTCGCAAGGCCGGTGAGCTTGGAGAACTCCTCGAGCACCTTATTCACCTTGCCCGGACCCAGCACGATCTGCATCGTGTCGTCCTCGACCAAGCCCATCACGCCGTCGAGTGCCTTAATACCCTCCGTGTCGACGTTGCCCGTGTCTTTGACGGTCACGCGCAGGCGCGTCATGCACGCCGCGTTTGCCAACACGTTGTCTTTGCCGCCCAAAAGGTCCAGCAGCTTTTGAGCCAGCTCTTTGTTCGTCATAACTCCTCCTTGTATTGGGTATCTCGTCTGGATGTCATATCAGCTCACGCCGCGCACCTATTGGGCATCGGCATTGCTCTTCTCATGGCCACTCACCGCAGCACGGACATGGCCTCTCGCTCGCTCAAGAGCTACCGCAGCCTGCTCGGCATCACAGCCCAGCAGTACCGAGACAATAGCGGTTTTTACGTGGCCGCCGGCATCTGCAAGCGCCTGAATAGCGCGCTCGCGCGTGCAGCCGGTCGCCTCCATCACGATGTTCTGGCCGCGCACCACCAACTTCTCGTTCGTCTGCTGCACATCGACCATCAGGTTTTGGTATACCTTGCCGATCTTGACCATGGCACCGGTCGAAATCATGTTGAGAATGAGCTTTTGAACCGTTCCCGCCTTGAGCCTCGTTGAGCCGGTCAGCACCTCGGGACCGGGCACGGGTTCAATGGCAAGATCTGCGCTCTCCCCGATCTTCGACCCTTGGTTGCAGGCAATTGCAATGGTCTTGCACCCAGTTGCCTTGGCGTACACAAGGCCGCCCACCACATAGGGAGTACGACCGCTTGCCGCCAGGCCAACGACAAGATCCCTGTCCGAGAGTCCACGCTCCCGCAGGTCGCTCGCGCCAAGCTCCTCGCTGTCTTCGGCACCTTCGACAGCCTTGATAAACGCCGTCTCGCCTCCGGCAATGAGCCCGACAATCAGATCGGGTGACACGCCAAACGTGGGCGGACACTCCGAAGCGTCGAGTACACCCAGACGACCGCTGGTGCCTGCGCCCATGTAAAAGACGCGCCCGCCGCGCTCGAGTGCCTCAGCAGCCCAGTCGATTGCTGTGGCAACCTGGGGCAACACCTTCGTGACCGACTGGACGGCACGAAGATCCTCATCGTTCATCGTCGTGACGATTTGCAGCGATGTCATCGTATCGAGGTCCATTGAACTTTGATTACGCTGTTCGGTCGTGAATTTTGTTAAATCGAGCATTTCATTCACCTCATCTTTCCTGTTTCTCGATGTAGTTTTGCTTAATGACATGCGTCGCCCGTTCGTAGTCGCTGGCAACGTAAGCAGCGTACAGGGCATCGACAACCATAAGCTGGGCCATACGCGAAGCCATGGCACCGCTGCGGACCAAGGGTTCACTCGCAGCGACGCCGAGCACGGCATCGGCCACGGTGGCAAGCTTGGATGATCCATCTACTTTGGTAACGGCCACAACGGGACAGTTGTGACGTTGAGCCTCGGCGGTGCAGTCCAGCACCTCTTGCGTCAAGCCCGAGTAGCTAAAGGCGATTGCCATATCGCCCTCATGCATGTTCTTGGCACACAAGAGCTGATCATGCCAGTCGTCGTACAGATGGCACTCCTTGTCGACACGCATGAGCTTTTGCGCCAGATCGTGCGCGACCAAACGAGAGGCACCGATACCGAACAGATTGACCGCGCGTGCCCGCTTAAGATAGGCCGCACATCGCTCCAAGACGGTGTAATCGAGCGTTCGCGCCGTCGCTTCGATCGTGCACACGTTGCTTTTCATCACCTTCCCCACGATACGTTCGACGCTGTCATCCATGGAGATGTCCTCGAGGGCTACGTCTTTCTTGTCACCTAAGAGCGCCAGCTCGGCAATCAGTTCGCGCTGGAACTCCTTGTAGCCCGCAAAACCCAAACGCTTGCAAAAGCGCAAAATGCTCGAGGGCGAGGAGAACGTGGCATCGGCAAGACCGCGGACGGACAGCCCGACCACCTCGTGCGGATGAGCGCTCACATATGCGATGACATTGCGTTCCGCCGGGCTCGCGCTGAGCTCACGCTCGCGAAGCCGCAAAAGCAATCCGTTTGCCATCTCAAACACCTCCGTTGAGAAGAATTAAAGACCAACGAACGATTCGTACCGGATACAAACAGCTTTTACGGTACATTGTGCCGCATCGTGGCGCACAAAGGACGAGCGTTCTACCGCTCGCCCCTCAAATCCGACCGCTCGGAAATACGCGCGACACAAAATAATTCAACAAGGTCGCATGATCAGAAACGGGTTTGTTACCGGCTAGCGCCTCGCATGGGCGCCGATGGGGCGCGTCTCGTGGTGCACCCATGCGGAGACCAGCAATACCAACAGCATCGCGGTGACATAGCCCGCAGCATCGAATCCTAAATCGATAACGTCGAAATGCCTGCCGGGAACAAAGATCTTATGTACCTGATCGCCAACGGAGCAGACGGCGCAAAAGAGCAACACGGGCACGCAACGGGAGCAAACGCTCCACGGACGCCTGGAAAAGCAAACCACGGCCACCGAGGCGAACAATCCGACGAAGAAAAACTCTACGGTATGGGCAACGCGACGGACGTTCGTGCCCACCCACATGCGAATGGAAGCAAGTCGGCCAGACCGGACATTCGAGGCAGCCGAATCGATGCCCCCGGTCATCCCGTTCTCGGTCTGAGCTTCACCCGTGGCATCGGCAGCCTGAACGCCCGTAGCCTGACCCTCCACCACGCGCGCGGTGGACTCGCTCAGCAACGACGTCTCCACCGCATTTTGCTCCGTCAGCACCCAGATGCCCGCCAGCGTTGCAGCGAACAGAATGATCGCGGTCCATCCGATTATTTGTTTTACGCGCGCCAAGGGCCTACCTCCTTTTTTGAATATCAGCGAGTGTAGCCCCAAATGACATCGTCACCGTATCAAAATTTGAATCGCAACAGGAAGCGACAAAGCGACGCAAACCCCTACCCCGCCTCGCGCATCCAGCGATCGAACGTCCCCACGCACACGCCCAGGCACTTTGCTGCCTGGCTGCGGGTAATATCGCCCGCCTCATAGCTATCGCGCACCAGCTCAAACTGAGGAGGGCACGGCTTGCGAGGTCGACCGAAACGGACCCCTCGCGCCCGCGCCGCTGCAATTCCCTCCGCTTGGCGCCGATGGATATTCTCGCGCTCCACCTGCGCCACGTAGCTCAGCAGTTGCAGCACAATATCGGCAATCAGGGTATTAGTCACATCCGGCGTGCCGCTTGCCCTGGCGCGCGTGTCAAGCAATGGCATGTCCAACACCACAATGGCAACCCCGAGCTCCTTGGTAATGCGACGCCATTCCTCAAGAATCTCGGAGTAATTACGACCAAGTCGGTCGATAGAAAGCACCACCAGCACGTCCCCGTCTCCCAGGACGTGCAGCAGCTCGCGATAGCGCGGTCGATCGAAGTCCTTGCCGCTCGCATGGTCGGCATAAATATTCGCCGAGCCCACGCCATAGGCGCCCAGCGCATCCAGCTGCCGATTAAGATTCTGATCGCGCGAACTCACCCGCGCATAACCATACACCGTCGCCATCTCATCCCCGCTTTCTTGTAAACCTGCCAAAAAGGGACAGGTTTATTTTGGTAGGTTTTACCTCTCGAATAGCAGGTAAGCGGGCGGCCGAGCAGACGGCAAGGTAGCCATGATCCAAATGCGGAGGGCGGCCCCGAAAGACCGCCCTCCGCTCTCCCGCCATGAGTCGAGATTTGGCTAATGGATAAGCTTAAAGTCCAAGTGCCCACGCGTGGTTTTGACGCGCGAGACCTCGATAATCACGCGCTGACCCAGTTCATAGCGAGTCCCCGTGTCGGCACCTGCGAGCGTGAGCGCATCCTCGTCGAACTCGAACCACTCGTTGCCCAGGCTCTTGATCGAAACCAAGCCTTCGACCTGCGTCAGGTCCAAGCGCACAAAGAGGCCCATGCTGCTAACCCACGAGACGGTTCCGGCATAGCGCTCGCCCAGACGGTCCTCATAGTACTGGGCAATCTTGATCTTTTGCGTCGCATGGCTAGCGGCATCTGCCGCGCGCTCGGCATCGCTGCATGCGCGGCAGATCTGCGGCAGAATGCGCGGCAGCGACTCGCGCCCCTTGCCGATCAGCCGCGGCGTACGGACCAGGGCGTCCTTGCCGCCGAGCTGCTCATAGGCCAACTGCAGTTTGAGCACGCGGTGCACCACCAGATCGGGGTAGCGACGGATGGGACTCGTAAAGTGACAGTAGCACGGCGCGGCGAGCGCAAAGTGGCCCTCGTTGCGCGGCTTGTACAGTGCGCGCTGCATACTGCGCAGAAGCAGCGTGTTGACGAGCGGTGCGTTGGCCGTACCGGCGGCAGCATCAACTGCAGCCTGTAGCTCATCGGGACTCCCCAGGGCGATACCGGCAGCACGGCGATCGTCGATGATGCCTAGCTGCGCCAGCGCAACTGCGGCACCGTGCAGGCTATCGGGGCTCGGATCCTCATGCACGCGATAGCAGGCCTCGATATCACGGTCTGCCAGCCACTCTGCAACGCACTCGTTGGCGAGTAGCATGGCTTCCTCGATAAGCGACGTGGCACACGAACGCTCGCGCGCCACAATCTGCACGGGTACTCCGTCCTCATCCAATAGAGCGCGAATCTCGGCCGTGTCAAAATCGACTGAGCCGCGGGCACGACGAATACGACGGCGAAGTTCGGCGAGTTCGTTGGCGGCGACAAGGAAATCGCCGAGGTCGACGTTATAGCCGCGAGCAGTTTCCTCGCACGCAAGACCGCGCTCAAGCGCCTCCTCGCGCGAGGCCTCAGCAGCCGCAACATCCTCAGCGGCGCCTTCCAGCACCGAATACTCAACCGCGCCGGCACGCACCAGCAGCGCCTCGGCGCCGTCATAGTCCATACGCACACGCGAGCGAATCACGCTGGGGTAAGGATCGTAATGCCGCACGCGACCCTGCGCATCGAGCTCAATGTCAACGGTAAACGCAAGACGGTCCTCGTCAGGGCGAAGCGAGCATAGGTCACAGGACAGGCGTTCGGGCAGCATGGGAAGCACGCGATCGGCCAGATACACCGATGTCGTACGATGGCGAGCCTCAAGATCGATATGCCCGTCCCAAGCCACATAGTGAGAAACGTCAGCGATATGCACACCCAGCTTGTAGCCACCCTCGGGCGTGCGCTCAAGCGAAATGGCATCGTCAAAGTCGCGCGCGTCGACCGGGTCGATCGTGATGACAAAGCGGTCGCGCAGATCGCGGCGGAGCGGGTCCTTAAGCGCCGCGGACACATCGAGCGAAAGCCCCTCGGCCTCGTCCAGCGCGGCCTCGGGATAGCTATCGGTATAGCCGTAACGCGCCATCACGTATTGAACGCCCAAATCGGGCGCGTCATCTCCGCCAATGCGGCGTTCGATCGTCACGGTGCCCGATTCCAGGCGCGTCGGGTAGGTCAAAATGCGCGCGACAACGGCATCACCCGGGTGGACGCCCAGACGATCCGCCGAGGTATCCTCGGGCAGAATGAAGAAGTCGGCCTTCAGGCGCGAATCGAGCGGCTCGATCACACCGAGCGGACCAGCGGTCTGGTACGTACCCACCACGCTTATGGCTGCGCGCTCAACCACGCCTTCGATCACGGCGCGCCGCTCACCGTGCGGGCTGTTCTTAATGCTCACGGCAACGGTATCGCCATCCATGATCTCGCGCTTACCGCGGCCCATAACCTTGTAGTCGCCGCTCTCGGTTATGACATAGGCGCCATGCTCATGGAGCTGCACGCGCCCGGTCAGGCTCGGACGGCGTTCGCTGCGCACCGGCCCACGCTTATTGCGAGCACCGCGCTTATGCTTGTTATTGCGCCCCATGGCGCCTCCTTGCTATCGATGACGAACTCCAAAGAGTCTACCCAAATGATTCGCTTTCCTGCCGTCCCCTAGAGATCAAAAAACGGGCCGCCCCATAAGAGACGACCCGTTGGAAGGGATGAATTCCAGACATGCCTACACGCGCAGGTAGCGGCGCATGGCTATGGCAGAACCAAAGAGACCGATAATCACGCCGACCAGAATCAGCGCAGCATAGGTCACCAGGTAGTACTGCATCGGCAGGGCAAACGACATCCAGCCGATGCTCTCCTGCAAACGCGGAATCATCAGATTGCGCAGCAGCTCCAGAACGCCGATGGAAAGCAGCGAGCCCAAAATGGCCTGCAGTACGCCCTCGGTGATAAACGGACCACGAATGAAGCCGTTGCTGGCGCCGACCAGACGCATAATCGCAATCTCACGACGACGCGCCGTGATGGACAGGCGAATCGTGTTGTTGATGAAGATGAATGCGATAAAGGTCAGAAGGCCAACGAGCACCACGGCGGCGATGCGAATGTAGTTGGTCACCTGGAACAGGCGGCTCACTTCCTCCTGGCCATACAGTACGCTCGCGTTGACGTCGCCGTCGTCCGCGATCTTTTGGAAGTCGGCATTCTTCTTGAGCTTCTTGGCCGTGCTCTCGACCTGAGACGGATCGTCCATCTCAATCGCAAACGAAGCCGGCAGCGGGTTCTGGCCATCGAGCGCGCTCATGGTGGCGTCGGCGTTGCCCGACATCTTGCTCGTATACTCGGCCAGCGCGTCGTCCTTGTCCTTATAGGTCACGGACTTGACGTTATTCCATGTCTTAAGCTCGGCCTCAAAAGCCTGAACATCAGCCTGATCGGCGTCATCGCTAATGAACGCGTTGATGACAACCTGATCCTCGACGGTGCCGATCACGGAGTTCAGCATCGCGGAGCCCATGATGAACAGGCCGATGATAAACAGCGAAAGGAAGATCGTGATGACGGCGCCGAGCGAGGTAGTCCAGTTACGGAAGAAGTGGCTGATTGCCTCTTTGAAGGAGTAGCCCACGTTAGTTGGTGCCATAGTTGCCGTAACCTCCCCTCTCCTGGTCGCGGATAACGTGGCCGCCCTCGAGGGCGATCACGCGACGGTGCATGCTATCGACCATCTCGCGGTCGTGCGTGGCGACGATCACGGTGGTGCCGGTGCGGTTAATACGCTCGAGCAGCTTCATGATGCCCAGCGAGATCGCCGGGTCGAGGTTACCCGTGGGCTCGTCGCAGATCAGCAGCGGCGGACGGTTGACCATAGCGCGGGCGACGGCAACGCGCTGCTGCTCGCCACCGGAAAGCTGGTCGGGCAGCGAGTCCATCTGATCGGCCAGACCGACCAGACGCAGCACCTCGGGCACCTGGCTGCGAATGACGCCCTTGGGCTTGCCGATGCACTGCAGGGCAAACGCCACGTTTTCGTAGGCGGTCTTTTGCGGCAGAAGCTTAAAGTCCTGGAACACAGCGCCAATCTGGCGGCGCAGGAACGGAACCTTGCGGTTCTTGATCTTCATGAGGTCCTGACCGGCAACCAGGATGCGACCGCTCGTCGGCTTGACGTCGCGGTTGAGCGTCGACAGCAGCGTGGTCTTACCCGAGCCGGAGTGACCGACCAGGAAGACGAACTCGCCCGGATAGATCTCGATGTTGATGTCGTCGAGTGCAGGCTTGTTGGGCTGTGCCGGATAGATCTTGGTGACATGCTCCATAAGGATGACGGGCTCGACACCGGCCTGCTTGGCCATCTTCTTGCGGCTGGCCTGCGGATCGATGGGCGCAAACACCGACGTAAAATCGGGGTTGTTGAGCGCGTTATCGAGGCTTGCGACCTCGGCGGCCTGATCGCTCTCGACCACCGGGGCAGCAGGCTGCGTGGGATCGGGAATAGCGGCAAAGAGACCGGACTGCGCAGGCTGAGGAACCGGCGTCGCAGGGGCCATGGGGTCGGGAATGCCGGCCATGGTAGGCTGCGGCGTGGCGGCGCCAGCCTGAGGCTGCTCCACGCGAGCGGTCACGGCCTGAACGGGCTCAAAACCCGCCGTGCCGGAAAGCGCGACATCGCTGGTGGGATTGTAGGCAAAGGGATCGGATGCCGGCTGTGCCTGATCTGCCGGCTGAGCGGGGGCCTGAGCAACAGGCTGGCCCTCTGAATCCGGAGTGGCGAAACGGCTGCCCTGGACGCCTGTCTGCGTCTTGGGGGCATCATCGCCCGCACCGGAGGTACGGAAGTGGTTACCCACTGGTGCTCCTTATCGTCGTGCGTTTAAACTACATGAGCGCTTTGTATTTTAGCAGCATTAGCTTTGCTGCACATAAGAAGCATGGCGGGGTTTGGGTCTCACCGGCCGGGCGCAGGGTTACCTCCCAAATCGTCCTCGCGCATGGCCGGCATTTGTCCTGCTCCTGCGGAGCTGCGGACAAACGCCGGCCTGCGCTGCGGAAAGATTTGGGAGGTAACCCTGCGCCCGGCCTGCGGCTACTATGGGGCCGACGCACCAACTTGAGATGCTGCGCATACAAAGTTGGAAGGGTCTGAATTGCACTTTGTTGGGATGGGCCCGTTTCCCCATGGGAACTTTGCTTGGCAGGACTCTAATTTAAATTCAGCATAAACAGGGGCGCCCTCTTTGAGGACGCCCCTGTTCTGGCTTGTTTGCGGTTGTCGAAGCGATGCTTTGCCTCGTCTTGCCCTAGGCCAAGAACTCCTTGGTGGTCGCCACGATGTTGGCGGCGTCCAGGCCGTACTTGTGCAGGAGCTCGGCACCCGGGCCAGACTCGCCGAAGGTGTCGTTGACGCCGATCTTCTTGAGCGGCGTCGGGCACTGCTCGCACAGGACGTCGGCAACGGCGCTGCCCAGGCCACCGATCACGGAGTGCTCCTCGACGGTCACGACGTGGCCGGTCTTGGTGGCGCTCTTGACGATCAGATCGGCATCGATGGGCTTGATGGTGTGCATGTTGATGACCTCGGCGTCGATGCCCTCGGCAACGAGCTGCTCGGCGGCCTCGAGAGCCTCGCCGACCATCAGGCCGCAGGCGATGATGGTCACATCGGCGCCCTCGCGCATGACAATGCCCTTACCCAACTCGAACTTGTAGGTCTCGGGGTCGTTGATAACCGGCGAGGCCAAACGGGCGAAGCGCATGTACACCGGACCGTCGCACTCGTAGGCGGCGCGCGTCACGGCGCGGGCCTCCACGTCGTCGGCGGGAACAATTACGGTCATGCCGGGGATGACGCGCATGAGGGCGATATCCTCGCAGCACTGGTGCGTGGCGCCGTCCTCGCCCACCGAGATGCCGGCGTGCGTGGCACCGATCTTAACGTTGAGGTGCGGGTAGCCGATGGAGTTGCGGACCTGCTCAAAGGCGCGACCGGCAGCGAACATGGCAAAGGTACTCGCGAAGGCAACACGACCAGTGGTCGCGATACCGGCGGCGACGCCCATCAGGTTGCTCTCGGCGATACCCACGTCGAAGAAGCGGTCGGGGCAAGCGGCCTTAAACTTACCGGTCTGCGTGGCGGCGGCCAGGTCGGCGTCGAGGACCACAAAGTCATCGTGCTCGTTGGCGAGCTCGACGAGGGCCTCGCCGTAGCTTACACGCGTGGCGATTTTCTTGACGTCTGCCATCCTAGAGCTCCTCTCCGGCGGCCGTGAGCTCTGCCATGGCCTGCTCAAACTGTTCATCGTTGGGGGCCTTGCCGTGCCAACCAACCTGGTTCTCCATAAAGGACACGCCCTTGCCCTTTGTGGTCTCGGCGATAATGGCGGTCGGCTGCCCCTTGGTGGCGCGAGCCTCGGCAAAGGCGGCGCGGATCTGGTCGAAGTCGTTGCCGTCGGCGAGCTCAACCACGTGGAACTTGAACGCGCGGAACTTGTCGGCGAGCGGCATGGGGTCGTTGACCTCCTCGACGGGACCGTCAATCTGAAGGCCGTTGTGGTCGACGATCACGCAGAGGTTATCGAGATGCTGGTTGCCGGCAAACATGGCGGCCTCCCAGACCTGGCCCTCCTCGCTCTCGCCATCACCCAGCAGGGCGTACGTGCGATAAGTATCGCCCCAGTGCTTGGCGGCAACGGCCATGCCCACGGCGGCGGAAATGCCCTGGCCGAGCGAGCCGGTGGACATGTCGACGCCCGGGGTGTCGTTCATGTTGGGGTGACCCTGCAGGTGGCTGCCGATGTGGCGCAGCGTCTCAAGATCCTCCTTGGGGAAGAACCCGCGCTCGGCGAGCACGGCGTACAGGCCCGGAGCGCAATGGCCCTTGGAGAGCACAAAACGGTCGCGATCGGCCTTGCGGGGATCGGACGGGTCGACGTTCATTTCCTCAAAGTACAGATAGGTCATGATGTCGGCAGCACCGAGCGAACCGCCCGGATGGCCGGACTTGGCAGCGTGCACGCCGGTGACGATGCCCTTCCTTACCTCGTTGGCAACCTTTTTGAGCTCTTCGTCGCTCATTGTGCCTTCCTTTCATCCTCTTTAGACAAGATGCGCACGGCACCGAAGGTAATCCCAACACAGCCGCAATGCACGTACGTCATTCATTATGCTGGAAACTGATGGCTTTACCAGAGTTTTTATCATTATTTGAACAATTTAGCAGGCAGAACCGCTGATGAAACGGTTTATCAATGTGAACGTCTTTTGGATGGAACGCGGTCGCCCCTACGCGCTAATGTCCTTGAATCCCTCGCCGAAGGCTTCCGTAACGTCAGCGACCGTCACAATGGCGTGAGGATCGCGCTCGCGCACGATCGTCTTAAGGGTATTGAGCTCTCGACGGCTCACGATGACCATGATCACCGGCTTCTCGGCACCCGAATACATGCCAGTCGCCTTAAACTTGGTACAACCACGACCCAGGCCATACATAATATCGGCAGCGATATCAGGGAACTTGTCCGAGATGATGAGTACCATACGACGCTTGTTGCCGCCATCGACCACGGCATCGATCACGTAGCCGCTAATGACCATCGAAAGGCCTGCATATAGTGCATTTTCGATTGAAAAGACCGGAGCCGACAGCGCACATACGGCAACATCGATCGCCATGACGGTCGAGCCCACGGGCAGCGAGGTATTACGCGAGATGATTTGGCCAATCGTGTCCGAGCCGCCGGTGTTGGCGCCGGCGCGCAGCACCATGCCATAACCGATGCCCGTGATGATGCCGCCCCACATAGCGGGCAGCATCAGATCGGCATGTGCCAGCGGCGCCACAAACGGAGCGAACAGGTCGGTGAAAAAGCCCAGCAGCACAAAGCCTGTCGCCGTCTGCACCACGTAGAACATGCCGCCCTCGCGCATAACGACCAGCAGCAGCAAGGCGTTCATCACGATCGTCTGAATACCAACGGGAAGCGATAGACCGCGCGATGCGCCGACCGCCTGGATAATGGTGGCAAGGCCCGTAACGCCACCGGCAGCAAGGCCGTTAGGAATCAAAAACAGGTCGGTCGCAATAGCGGCCAGAGCGCACCCCAACATAATCTGGGGCAGGTCGTGAAAGAAGTTCATCGAAAGAATGCGCTTAATGTCCAGACGATATGCCATGCTGCCTCCCTCAAAAAAGCGCACCCCATCGGATGCGCTTTGAACTTCTTCTTGTATTCGATTCTACCGATTCGCCGGACAAAAACCACCCCTGCGCAGGGTTTATTCCGAATACAAACCCGTCCAACCGTTGGGCTTAGCATCGGCTTGAAGCCGCCCGATGTTTTAGATCTCCGAGCCTTCTACATCGGCGTTGCCGGTAGTCCAACGGTGATAGCCAATCACAAACGGATCCAAATCGCCATCGTCAAGAACGGCCTCGACGTTGCTGGTCTCCACACCCGAGCGCAGATCCTTGACCATCTGGTACGGGTAGAGCACGTAGCTGCGAATCTGGTTGCCAAAACCGATCGTGGTTTTGGGTCCGCGAATCTCATCGAGCGCCTCGGCGCGCTTCTCGAGCTCAATCTCGTACAGGCGAGCCTTGAGGATCTGCATGCACGCGGCCTTGTTCTGGATCTGGCTGCGCTCGTTTTGGCAGGTAACCACAATGCCACTGGGAAAATGCGTCACGCGCACGGCGGAGTCGGTGGTGTTAACGCCCTGACCGCCCGGGCCGCTCGCGTGGTACACGTCCACGCGGATGTCATCGGGACTGATCTCGATGTCGATATCATCGGGTAGCACGGGGATGACCTCGACGCCAGCGAACGTGGTCTGGCGGCGCTTCTTGTCGTCGGTGGGGCTAATTCGTACCAGGCGGTGCACACCGGCCTCGGCGCGCAGCATGCCAAATGCGTCCTTGCCCTCGACGGTAAAGGTCGCGCGGTCGATGCCGATGACCTCAGCAGCGGGGCAGTCGTTAATCGTGACCTTCCAGCCGCGACGCTGGCAGTACTTCATGTACATCTTAAAGAGCATGAAGGTCCAGTCCTGGGCCTCCAGACCACCCTGTCCGGGCTTGATGGTCACAATGGCATCGCCGTGATCGAACTCACCGGTAAACCAGCTCGAAAGCTCAAGCTCATCGATGGCACGGGCCAGGCGCTCAGCCGTGGCTGTAGCCTCCTCGCGAAGGGCGGCGGCATCGGGGTCATCCCCCATCTCCTCGGCAAGCTCCAGCGCGGCGCGGGCATCGGAAAGCTCGCCGCGCGCGTTGTCCACGGCGGCGATATCTTCCTTGGTGCGCGCGATTTCCTCCATGGTGGCACGGGCGGCGTCGGCATCATCCCAAAAGCCGGGGGCCACGCTTTTGGCCTCGAGCTCGGTCACGCGCGTGCGCTTTTCGTCCAAGTGGAGATACGACTCGACCTCGCCGAGCCGGTCCGCAAACGCGTCCAGCTCGGCGGGCGTTACCTCTAAAGCCTCAGCCATTAACGATTCCTGCCGTGGCAGTACTTAAACTTCTTGCCGCTACCGCAGGGGCACGGGTCGTTGCGGCCCACGTTGACGTACGGATCGTCGCTCTCGGACTTGCGATAGGTGGTCACCTTGCCACCGTTGTTGACGGCAGCCGGACCACCCTGGACAGCCGTGCGGGCCTGCACCTGCGCCTGCTTGCGCAGCACCGAGTCGCCGTTGTCGCCATCGACCTCGGCAGGACCGGAGAAGCGCGCACCCTCGAGCGTGGGCTCTTCCTTGTGCTCCACGGCACGCGGGGCAGCCTTGATCTCGATGCGCAGAACCGTGCGCAGGTAATCCTCGTACATGGTGTCGACGAGGATCTGGAACGCGCCGTAGGCCTCAGTCTTGTACTCGACCAGCGGGTCGCGCTGGCCAAAGCCGCGCAGGCCAATGCCGGTCTTGAGGTAGTCCATCTCCTGCAGGTAGTTCATCCAGCGGGTATCGATGACGCGCAGCATGACCTGGGTGTTGAGCTCGCGCATCAGGTCCTCGCCCAAGCGCTCGGCCTTCATGTTGTAGCACTTCTCTACGTAAGCCAGGACATCGGCAGCCAGGGCCTCATAATCCTCGTCGGGGAACTTGGGCGTATCGATGTGGCCGGTGAGCTCCACAACCCACTTGCGCAGGCCCTCCAGGTCGCGCTCGCCATCGTGACTGTCCTTGGTGCAGAACTCCTGCACGCAGCGGTAGACGGTATCGTGCATGACCTCGGTGATGTGGTCGGTCAGATCCTTGCCGTCCAGAATCTTATTGCGCTCGGCGTAGATGACCTGGCGCTGCTTGTTCATGACGTCGTCGTACTCAAGGACGCTCTTACGCATGGAGAAGTTGATGCTCTCGACCTTGTGCTGGGCGCTCTCGACGGCCTTGGAGATGATCTTGTGCTGGATGGGCATGTCGTCGCCCATGTCGGCCGTGACCATCATCTTGGAGACGCGGTCCATCTTGTCGCCGCCGAACAGGCGCATGAGGTCGTCCTCGAGCGACAGGTAGAACTGGGTCTCGCCCGGATCGCCCTGACGGCCGGAACGGCCACGCAGCTGGTTGTCGATGCGGCGGGACTCATGGCGCTCGGTGCCGATAACGGTCAGGCCGCCGGCGGCAAGCACGCGCTCGCGCTCGGCCTTGCAGGTCTCCTTGGCTTCGGCGTTAAACTGCTCGAGCTGCTCGGGCGTCACGTCCTCCATGGTCAGGCCCTCGTACTCCAGGCGCTCGCGCACCAGCTCGTCGGGGTTGCCGCCCAGCAGGATGTCGGTACCACGACCGGCCATGTTGGTGGCGATGGTCACAGCGCCGTAGCGTCCGGCCTGGGCAACGATATGAGCCTCGCGCTCGTGATGTTTAGCGTTGAGGACCTCGTGCGCGATACCGCGCTTGGTAAGGGCGGCGGACAGCTTCTCGGAGCTCTCGATGGAGACGGTGCCCACCAGGACCGGCTGGCCCTTGGCGTGACGCTGCTCGACATCGTCGGCGACGGCATTGTACTTGGCCTGGATGGTGCGGTACACCAGGTCCTCGTGGTCCACGCGCTGCACAGGCTTGTTGGAGGGGATGACCTCGACGGGCAGCTTGTAGATCTCGCGGAACTCGGCATCCTCGGTAAGTGCCGTACCGGTCATGCCGGAGAGCTTGTCATACAGACGGAAGTAGTTCTGCAGGGTGATGGTGGCCAGCGTCTGGTTCTCCTCGCGTACGAGCACGCCCTCTTTGGCCTCGATGGCCTGGTGCAGGCCCTCGGAGTAACGGCGGCCTTCCATAATGCGGCCGGTGAACTCGTCGACGATCTTGACCTCGCCGTTGGTGACCACGTACTGCTTGTCGCGGTGGAACATGTACTGGGCCTTCAGCGCCTGCTGCAGGTGGTTGACCAGCTGGCCGGAGAGATCGGCATAGATGTCATCGATACCCAGGCGGCGCTCGATCTTCTTAAGGCCGCGCTCGGTGGCGGCAATGGTGTGCTTGGCCTCGTCCATGACATAGTCGCCCGTGGGCTCGACGTCCTCGGTGGCGGTGAGCATGTCGTGCGACACGTCCTCGCCGCGCTCAAGGCCACGCACGGCACGCGCGAAGTCCTTGTAGGTACTGGCGGACTTGGTGCCAGCGCCCGAGATGATCAGCGGGGTGCGGGCCTCATCGATCAGGATGGAGTCAACCTCGTCGACGATGGCGTAGTTGTGGCCGCGCTGCACGCGCTGCTCGGGACGGGTAACCATGTTGTCGCGCAGGTAATCAAAGCCGAACTCGGAGTTGGTGCCGTAGGTGACGTCGGCCTGGTAGGCCGGGCGCTTGAGCTCGAGTGGCATGTTGTTCTGGAGCAGACCGACGGTCATGCCCAGGTACTTATAGATGCGGCCCATCCACTCGGAGTCGCGCTTGGCAAGGTAATCATTGACAGTAACGACGTGCACGCCCTTGCCGGCAATAGCGTTGAGATAGCCAGCCAACGTGGAGACGAGGGTCTTACCTTCGCCGGTCTTCATCTCGGCGATGTGGCCCTCGTGCAGTGCCATGGCGCCAATGAGCTGCACGTCAAAGTGGCGCATACCCATGGTGCGCTTGGAAGCCTCACGCACGGTGGCAAAGGCCTCGGGGAGCATGTCGTCAAGCGACTCGCCGTTGGCGTAACGCTCGCGGAACTTATCGGTCTGGCCGCGGAGTTCCTCCTCGGTCATCTTCTCAAACTGGGGCTCAAGACCGTTGATCTGGTCGACGATCTTGTAGTAGCGCTTAAGGTCCTTATCGGATCCAAAGGACAGCAGCTTTGACATGAATCCCATGTGGTTTTCCTTTTTGGCCATCGCCCACGCCGTGCAGCTGCGGGCGAGTTAAACACAGATGATTGTACTTTAGCCAAACAAGGCGCGGCCTATGCGGTCGACCTCGACCGCCACGTAATAACTATGACCAACCTGCCACAATGGGACAGGTTTATTTTGGCAAGTTTTATCTGAGCAAACGCCGCCTCTCTGCCATGTGGTGCCACGAGGACAGGTTAGCTTGCACCAATAAAAAGAAAAGGGCCGCGCACCCAAATGGATGCACGGCCCTCATGCCATGAATGCGAGTGATTCCGCGGCGAGCTATTTACTCAGCAGCCTCGGTGGTCTCGGCCTCGGCAGCGGCCTCCTCGACGGGAGCCTCTGCGGGAGCCTCGGCGGCCTGCTTGGCAGCCTCCTCGGCAAACTTAGCGGCACGCTTAGCCTTCTCGGCAGCCTTAGCCTCAGCGGCGGCCTTGCGAGCGGCCTCGGCCTCAGCAGCCTTGGCGGCCTTGGCAGCCTTGGCCTCCTCAGCCTTCTTGAGCTGGGCGGCAGCGGCGCCACCGAACTTGTCGGCGAAGCGCTGGACGCGTCCACCGGTGTCGACGAACTTCTGCTGGCCGGTGTAGAACGGGTGGCACTCGTTGCAAAGCTCAACCTTCATCTCGGACACGGTAGCGTGCGTCTTGAAGGTGTTGCCGCAGGAGCACGTCACCGTGCACTCGACATACTGGGGATGGATACCCTGCTTCATGGTAGGACTCCTTATTGGTCAGGCGCTGGTTACCGATCAGCGCATAAGGCGTCTTGGTTTCCGACCAAGACAACAAACTCGGCTATGGTACCACGGCGCCGCGTGTCCCACAAAAGGTTCACGGTCTTTTCGGAACGACACGAATCTGACCCATCGAAACACATCTCCACCGTTCCTTCAACTGGGAAAATGCCGTCCCCGGGGCCTGAGAAGGGCCCCGGGGACGTTCGACTGACTGCGGGAACGGCCTTTCCGCTCAATGTGTTCGGCTGAGATCGGAAATCAACCAAACTGAACTAGGTTCAGTTGACATGGTTAAAAACGAGGGGCGACGCTTTTGCGTCACCCCTCGTCCCGGCCGGTTGCTTTAGTTGTACACACGGTAGTTACACTTGAACTGGGTTATGTGTCCATAGTTGGAGCGGTACCAACCCGACGTATAGCTGATTGCCTCTGCGCCTAGATAGTCGTAGCCCTTGTTGTAGCGAAGCTGACGGTAGATCGTGTCGTACTCTGCTACGTAAAACGTGTCTCCAGAGAAGGCTTTGTACCGGTCCTTAACCGTCGAAGCCATGTACGCGGGTTCGACATCGCCTTTCTCCCCGTTGAGCGCATAGACGGGTGCCGCGATTCCGCATAAAGCCGTTGCCACGAGGATGGCGTAGACAGCCATGCGCGACGGATTGGACTTCAGCTGTTCAAATAGTTTCATGTCATTCACCTCGCTCGTATGTATCGAGGTATTCCTGCTTGAGCGTCTGCGAGGACGACTTGATCTTTTCCACGAGCGTGCCGGCCTCGATGAAGTAGAACGAGTTGGTGAGGTCTGCCAGGTCGTCGAGCAGATGGCTTGAAATGAGCACGCTTCGTCCCCGCGCCACCTCGCTGCGCATCGCGTCGCAGGAGGTTTTCCGCTTTCCCGGATCGAGGGCGTTCAGCGGTTCATCGAGGATGAGGTACGGGCAATCGGTCGCTATCGCCATGGCAAGCTTTACCTGCTGCTTCATTCCTGTCGAGAGTTTACGGGTCGGCTTGTCGAGATATGGGGAGATTCCGAGGGAGTCGCAGAGCGAGTCGATGTCGGCGGCCGATTTCCACGCCTCCCTAACGAAAGCAAGGTGCTCGATGGCCGATAGCGTGGGATAGAGATCCGCGCTGCCCGAAGAGCTCAGGTAGACGAGTTCTGCAAATTCGGCTGATCGACGTTGGCAGATTCCGTCTGCCGCCAGGCTTCCCGAGCGGATGCGGGTGGGAAATTGGCCCGACAGCGCTTCAAGAAGGGTGGTTTTCCCCGAGCCGTTGGGAGCAACGAGGCCCGCCGCCGTTCCCGGGCTCAGGAAAAGCGACCCGATTGAAAGTATCGTCGTGCTCCCGTATCCCACGCTCGCGTCCAGAAGCTCGAGCCCATGGTGCTTTTTCGCGGGTCCAGGCTGTTTGGGGGAACGTGCCGCAACGGCGCCGACCGTAAAAAAGACCGCGACGTATGCCAGGGCCACGGCAAGCATCGATGCGCTGCCTGAACCGGAGCCAATGAATTCTGTCGGGAAGCATCCTACGTAACCCGTTGCCTCGATAGGCGAGAACACGGCCAGCGGCAGGAGATTGAGCGCGGCGTTATGCTCCAGCGCCGAATCGGACAGTAACGGGAATGCCGGGGCCGCGACAAGCAGCGCGGAGGTAAGGGGGCCCGCGAGGACGCGCCTCGTTGCGGTCGATAGGACGGCGGAGCAAACGGATATCAAGGTTCCGCCCGCAAGAAGCGCGATAAGCAGGGCCGTGAAGACGTTTCCCGCGGTCGTGGTGGTAAGCGCGCCGTCATGGAAGAAGGCGATCGGGTACCCAATTTGCCCGAAGCCGTTTAGGGCCAAGGCGTAAATGCCCCCGGGTGCGAGGCCGGCGAGGAGCATCGCGGTCCCCGCGGCGATTATCGAAAACACGATCTGGATAAGGCGCCGGAATTTGGGCGCGGGCGCCTTTGCCGCCAGGGTCGCAGGCCTTGTGGCCCCGAGCACGAGTATCGACGAGAGAAGGAAGGGAATGAAGGGAAGGAAAGACGGCGCCGTGGCAATGGCGTAAGGCAGGAAGGAAAGGAATGGCAGGTCGTTTGCGGAGGCCGGGATATCCGTGATGCCGGAGCTGCTCAGGGCACGGCAATACGCGAGCGCCGCGTCATTGGTCTCTCGGTCTCCCACGATGGACCCGGATTGGAAGCCTTCGCCCATGAGCGCGTAGTAGCTCTCGGCAGAATCGAGAAAGGCGGCGTCGGTTTGAGCGGCAAGGGCGGCGTTCGCGTATCTTGCAAGCTCCGCGTCAGCTTGCTGCTCTGGCGATAGGTCTGTGCCGCTGGCCTGGGGCGCGCGCATATTGAATGCGTCGACAAAGCCCTGCATGCCCTGCTTCATAAAGAAGGGCCCGTAGATGGGTGAATTGAACGCAATGGGGACGGAAAAGGCTGCAGCGAGAACGAGCGTACAAATCCATGCGGCCTTGTCTCTTAGGATCAGTTTGAGAAGAAGTCGACAGTACATTCAGAAGCACCTACGTTCCTCAAAGAATCGTTAGATTAAAAGTAACAGACCGGATGAAGATACGTGCGACGGGGGCGAGGCGAATGGCTGAGCGGTATCGATACGCGGGTTCAACGGTATCACATTGGCCACATAGATTTTTAACTTGCATTTCTACCCGCCCTTTTCGTAGAGTCGCCGATACGTGCTTAGCGCACCCTCGGCGCGTCCGGCAGGCTTTGCGAAATGGGATCCAGGAGACTTCGGCGCAGCATCATCTTGCGGAATGCTTCTAATGAGCCTCCCATCCTTCAAAAACAGAATCTCATCGCACAGCCTATCGACCGAATCCAAGATGTGGGATGACATGATGATGCACGTACCAGAATCGGCCAGCTTCCTGAGAATCTCGGAATGCAAGTCCACCCTGCTGGGGTCGAGCGCGTTCATGGGCTCATCTAATAGAAGGTACCGCGCGCCCGTCGCATACGCAATCGCCAGGGTAAGCTGCTGCTTCATGCCCTGGCTCAGAGTGCGGATCCTCATCTTCGCGAACTCGCCTATCTGCGTTTGTTCCACTATCTCTTCGATATCGCGAGCATGCGGCCACATATCGCAAACCATCTTGAGGTGATCTTCCGCACGCAATCCGGGATACAGCAGCGTCCCCTCACCAGGTGCATAGAAGATCATAGAACGGACCTCTCTCGCACCCGTACCCTGCACCTCATCCAGAACGATGCTCCCGTCCACGCGAGGACCCGGCAAACCTGCCATCGCACGCAGCAACGTCGTCTTTCCATGCCCGTTCGGAGCGACGAGACCGTAGACCGTACCCGGGGCAAACTCAGCGTTCACCGAATCTACGAGCACCTTCTTTCCATAAGAGATCGTCAGCGTTTGAAGGTCAATCATCGAGATCATCCCCTTTCGATCTTTGGAACACTCAGGCGCACCATCAACGGAGATACGGCGCCCAAGACCACCAGCAGAGCGCCCGATGCGCCGACGACCTCTCCAAAAGGCATCGCGTTCGTCCCTCGCCCAAGGAACCCAATCGTCCCCACCTGGGAAGCGGGATCAAACGAGGCGAATGGAGCCAGCAGCGCGACGCCCATGCCCACGCTTTCAACATGAGCGCTCAACGAACCCAACACCAAGAGAACCGCGCAAACCATTCCGGTGACAACGGGGTTGCGGCTAATCGCTGCTGTCAACGCAGCGACGACGGAAATCACGCCGTATGCCATGACCAGCAACGGAATACTGCACAACACCGCCTCCCCCACCGTGGACGTTGTCGAAGCTCCCGCCCGAATGAGAGCGACGGGATACTCCGATCCACCCGCACCGTTCTTAATCACGGACACAACGACAGCGGGAACCATCGACACCAAAAGCAGCACCAAGCCAAGCAGGAGAGCCAGCGCAACAGCCGTCAGAAAACGCACATGCGCTGTTGCGGGGATCTGGAGAACCAGAAGGGAACGACACTGCAGGTGGGTGCACGCGAGCGATGTGACAACCACGGGCAACAGCAAAAATAAGGAGGGAAGCGCTGCCTGGAGATACGAAAGGAGGATTAATGGGGGCATCTTCGTACTTAACTCGTAAACCTTGGGGTCCGGCAAGCTCGCGATCGACTCAAGCAGAAGGGCGCGCGCCTCCGCACGAGAAGGAGTCTCCGGCTCGATTCCGATCGATTGCAGGAGAGTCGCATCTGCCGCGCCCAGCTCACCTCGAGCGCGCTCGTACGTCGCAAGGCTTCGAAACCCCTCCGCAGGCATAGGCGCGTACACGAAACCCGAAAGAGCATCCCGCATGTCTTCCAGGGCCGCTTTGCCCTCGACGTCCATATTCGCAGCGTTCTGCTCTAGATACCGATCTATTGAACGGAGCTCCCCATCCCTATACCGAACAGCGGAAACGTTATCAGCGTCAGGAAACATCTCGACCAGAGCCGGGGCCAGCATCGTCATCGACATTGCAATCGCGCATACGGCGAGGGTAGGAGAACGCAGGAGCAGTTTCCCCATCGTTCTTACGTATGCAACGGCGGAGGCACAAGCGCTCGAACGAGTTGCCGTTCTCGATGCAGTGAAGGAACCTCTCTCAAGACAAATCGGGGATATCGGGCACGCGCAGCCGCTCTTTCCAGCAACGCAAAGCAGGCTAATTGCCAGCACCTCGATCCCGATTGCGCATACGAGGGCAATCGCGCCACGCTCGAAGCAAAGTCCAGGCAGATTCACTATCTGCGTTGTCGGGTACGGGCTATAGGCGCCGACGGTCAACTCAGTGTTCGCATACGTAAGGGGATTCAACAGGGCGAACTCACGTAAAGCGATGGATCTTCCGTAATACCCGGGAACCATCGTCACCCCCATCAGGGCACATACGAACACGATTCCAAGCGTAGGGTTATTGGCAATCTTCACGGCAAGGTGAACGACAAGCGAGATGAACGCTGCCACCAAGAATTGCAAGATGGCCGTCTGCGCGAACACCAGCCAAGCCGGTTTGATAACCGGAGTCGCATATTGAATGTAGCCTATCGGATAGAACGGCGAGCCCGGGCCATTCTTCACAAGCGCGGCGATTATCCCTGGAAGATTGATGGCGAGGACGGCAAGCATTGCAAAAACACTCGCCCATACGCTCGATGCAACAAGTCTACCCAGCTCGCCCATCGGTGCCTGGATGATGAGCTTTTCACGTTTGTTAAGACGCGCGGCAAGGAACGAGACGGCAACGGCCGTTGCGACCCATAGCAAGTACTCCTTCGATCCGTCATAATAGGTGTACTCTCCATCCGATATCTGCAGAAGCGGAAGTAGGGGAGAGAGCGGTGCCAAGATAAGACGTCCCGCGGCAAGAGGGTACAGAAGCGCGGGCATGCTTGATGAAGAGGCATAGACACCGTCCTCCCCCGCATTCACAAGCGCATCCGCATAGGATGCTGACAATTCCTGCTCAACACGGGTTATTCCCGACTCGAGGTATTCGACCCGTCCGTCGATGCCAGCCGCGCTCCTGAAGACGGGCAGAGCACAAAGAACCATCAACGCAACAACGACAACACAGAGCGACCTGGAGGAGAGAAGCGACCTAAAGATCGCCTTCGAGATTTTGAGCATATTCATCGCCAACCTTAACCTCATCCAGTCGGAACAGAGTGGCCGAACAAAATGCTCGGCCCTTATTACTTGCCGGCAAAGTCAATTTAACATAAACTGTTAAAAAGTAACCTGAGTTTTTTAAATTCTTCGGAGGTTATTATGAGTTCCGACAATCGCACTCCCCGGCTTCATTCCTTCCGCATCGCATGTGCGATAGCCTCTGCGACCCTTTGCGCCACCGCCATCGCACAAGTGGCGTTCTCCTTAAAGCCAGCAATCGAAGTGCTCGACAACCCTGTAATTGCAGACTCCCCCGCGTATCCAGCCCTTGCGATCTCGACATTGGTCCCTGCCGTCATCGGTATCGCTACGACCATCCTCAGCGCCGTTCTCGTGTGGACGATCAAGAGCGGAGACCCCTTCAAGAAAGGGTCTGCGACATGCTTGAAGGTGCTCGGCATTCTCTTCGTTGTTCAAGCTGCCACCAGCCTCTACGCCGGCTCACTCAAAACCTCCGTTTCGATGTTTGGCGGCGAGGGGGCCGTCGGCGCCCAAGAGATCGCTTCATCATTCGATTGGACCTCTCTGGTTCTCGGCATCGTCCTGTTCATGCTTTCCCAGCTCTTCTTGTACGCCCGAGAGCTGTACCTCGACTCCGACGAGATTGCGTAAGGAAACGCCATGCCCGTAATTGTTCGCCTCGACAAGATCATGGCCGAGCGAAAGATTTCCTCGAACGAACTTGCCGAAAGGATTGGAACCACGCCCGTGAACCTGTCCCGTATTAAAAAAGGGCATATTCGCGGCATTCGCTTCAACACACTCGAGCAGCTATGCCTCGCCCTTCGTTGCCAACCCGGAGACCTTCTCGAAGTCATGAGCGAAGAGGATGCCCGAAAGGAGTTCGGACTCGATTGGTCCGCCGAGGATTAGAGGGCGGTCGTACTCGCCCTGCACACGGGGATGCGAATCGGCGAGGTCTGCGGCCTTCGGTGGTGCGATGTGGATTTCGAGACGGGCCTGATCTCGATCAGACACTCGGTGGCGCACGCGAAGGGAATGGGTTCGTTCATCAAGGACACCAAGACCCATGACGCCAGGGGTATCCCCATCGACCCGGTCGGCCTACTCCCCTTCCTGAAGGAGACCCACGAGATCGACTGCGGAAAGCTGCGCTTGCGCGGCCTTACCGGGGCGGTCGAGATCGGGGACTGCTACATCCTGTCGGAGCCGGGCGCGACCTTCGCGACGACAAGCTATATCCGCAGGGCGTTCAAGACGTTCTCGGAGACCAACGGCCTCATGGGCACCAACGACGAGCTGATCACGTTCCACGGCCTTCGCCACACGTTCGCAACGCAGTGGATCCGCCAAGGCGGCGATATCAAGGCGCTCCAATCGATCCTCGGCCACAAGGACGCCATGGCGACGCTCAACGTCTACGCCGACATCGAGCCCATCTCCAAAATCCATAACATGCTGCGCGCCACGCCGTGCCTTTGGCGCGGGCACCTCGGGCCGAGGGTCGATCCGGGTCCCATGTTCCAACAGAGGATCCAGGAGTCCATCGAGACGCTCCAGGCGTTCGGCTACGGCATCACCGAGCCGGACGACCGAAATATCGCCATACGCGACGTGAAGACGAACAGTTGGCTCTAGCTCACCGAGTACGCGGCAGTGCTGGGCCCATCCCAACTGAGGTCACGGTGGTCCGATAGGGGCGCCGCCCGCGGCATGCGCCGCGGAGCGGTATCCCCTACCGAAGGGCGGGGATGCCCTCCGCTTCCAGTTCGGAATCAGCCGTCGGAGGCGTTCGGCTGACTGCGGGAACGGCCTGTCCGCTCAATGTGTTCGGCTGAGATCGGAAATCAACCCAACACGAGCCGGACACGCGCCAGACGGCTCTTCCCCGTACGGCCTTCCCCCTTACGCTCATGTTGCAGGCATGTAACGCCGCAGCGAGCGCGCCTTTTTTGCGCCAGACAGGTACAATGATGAACACTGTACCGTAGCGGAGCGCCCCGCGCGCGCCGCAATCACGCGAAAGGGTTTCCCATGGCCGAGATCTCGTCCTCCCGTATCGTCATCACCGTCCTTGGCAAGAACCGCCCCGGCATCGTCGCCGGCGTCACCCGTGTTCTGGGCGAGGCCAACGTCGACATCCGCGACATTACGCAGTCCATTATCGAGGACATCTTCACCATGACCATGCTGGCCGACACCGCCGAGTCCAAGCTCGACTTCGCCGAACTCCAGAAGGCGCTTGCCGAGGCCGGCGAGCTTTCGGGCGTCAATGTGTCCATCCAGCGCGAGGATGTCTTTAACTTTATGTACCGCCTGTAGCGAACAGGTCGTGCGGGAACAGGCTGGCGCATCTGCACCCAAGCACGCCGCCCCCACACGACCCCGAGAGGAGCGCGCATGGCTTACGACGCCAAGAAAATCTACTACCGCTTCGATGACCATCTGAGCCGCCTGGTCTTGGATTATGAGGCGAGCCGCCAGATTTCGCCCGAAAGCGAAAACCTCTACCACGGCCTACCGACTGATCCGTATGACGAGGGTCTGTTCGTCGAGCACAACGTCAAGCGCGGCCTGCGCAACGCCGACGGCTCGGGTGTGGTCGCGGGTCTTACCCGCATCTCGGACGTGCACGGCTACAACAAGGTCGACGGCAAAGTCGTGCCCGACCAGGGCAAGCTTACGCTGCGCGGCTATAGCATCGAGGACCTGGTCAACAATGCCCAGGCCGAGAATCGCTACGGCTACGAAGAAGTCGCCTATCTGCTCATTACGGGCTCTCTGCCCACCAAGGAAGAGCTCGACGGCTTTTGCGAGCGCCTGGGCGCCTTTAGACATCTGAGCGACGAGTACGTTAAAGAGTTCCCTATGACCACGGTATCGTCGAGCATCATGAACGTGCTCCAGCGCGCCGTACTGCTGCTCTACGCCTTCGATGCCGAACCAGACGTGATCACGCCCGAGCACGAAATCGACGTCGCCATTTCCATGCTCGCACGTCTCCCGCGCATCGCCGCCTTCGCACACATGGCCTCGGTCGCCAAGCTTCGCGGCTCCGAGGTTCACGTGCCGCACCCTACGCCCGGTCTCTCCACCGCCGAGACCATCCTACAGGTCCTGCGCGGCGGCATGGCGTTCACCCGCGATGAGGCGATGCTGCTCGACGTTATGCTCATGCTGCATGCCGAGCACGGCGGCGGCAACAACTCCACCTTCGCTTGCCGCGTGCTGTCGTCTTCGGCCACCGACCCGTATTCCGCCTACGCCGCGGCTATCGGCTCGCTCAAGGGCCCGCGCCACGGTGGTGCCAATGCCAAGGTCGTGTCTATGCACGAGGACATCCGCGCGCATGTCTCCAACTGGGAAGACGAGGACGAGGTCGCGGCCTACCTGGGCAAGATCCTTGACAAGCAGGCCTTCGACGGCACGGGCCTCATCTACGGCATGGGCCACGCCGTCTATACGCTCAGCGACCCGCGCGCCGAGGTCTGCCGCCGTTACGCGCGCACGCTTGCCGCCAAGAAGGACCTGGGCGAGGAGTTCGCGCTCATCGAGCGCATCGAGCGCCTGGCACCGCAGGTGATGCGCGACCACGGCATGACCAAGCCCATCTGCGCCAACATCGACCTATACACGGGCTTTATCTACAAGATGCTCGGCGTGCCCGAGACGCTTTTTACGCCGCTGTTCGCCGTCGCCCGCATGGCCGGCTGGTCGGCGCACCGCATGGAAGAGCTCTTCTGCGCGCACCGCATCATCCGTCCCGCGTATCGCCCGGTTATCGAGCCGCTGGAGTACAAGCCGCTCGCCGATCGCTAGGACGCGGACCGTTATAGAACCCGAGCGTGGCCAGGGCATCACCGCCCTCGGCCACGCTTTTTATGCCAGTAGAAAGGATCGCAACGAATGATTGTGTTTTCCGATATGGACGGAACGCTGCTGACGAGCGATAAGCAGATGAGCGACGCCACTTGGGCAATGCTCGACGAGCTCGCACGTCGTGGCATCGAGTTTGTTCCCTGCACGGGGCGTCCGCTGTCGGGCATCTTTGAGCCCATTCTCGCCCATCCCGCCGTGCACTACGCGGTCTGTGCCAACGGCGCCAGCGTCTGGCAGCTCGACGACGGTACGCCCGCCGATGCCTCACGTGCTACGCGCATTTTGAGCCGACCGCTCGACCGCGCCATCGCCCACCGCGTCCATAGCATTGCCGCCGACCATGACGTCACCTTCGATATCTTCGCGGACGGGCAGTGCTTCCTCCCCCGCTCGCTTTACGGGCGCCTGGATGAGTTCTGCGGCGGTGACCCCCACATCGCGGCTTCGCTCAAGCGCACACGAACACCGATCGACATGGATATCGACAGCAAGATCGACGAGGTCGAGACGCTCGAACGCATCGCCATGTACTGGCACGACCCGGCCGATCGCGACGCCATCGTGGCGGCGCTCGACACGCTCGGAGGCATTGAGATCACGCGTTCTTACGCCATGAATATCGAGGTCATGGGTAAGGGCGCCACCAAGGGAACAGCCCTCACGTGGCTATGCGAATACCTGGGCGAGCGTCTCGCCGACGCCTGGGCGTTCGGCGACAACATCAACGACATCCCCATGCTGCAGGCAGCGGGCCACGGCATGGCCATGATCAACGCCGAGCCCGAAGACCGCGAGGCCGCCGACGCCATCACCGAATACGACAACGACCACGACGGCGTCGCCCGCACCATCATGGCCGCCCTCGCCTAGTCATTGGCCAGTCACTGGGGATGTTCTTAAATGACTAGTCGTTGGGGACGCTCTTCGCGAAAAAGCTGCAAGGACTGTCCCCCACTGCCGGCAGAAAAGGAACGTCCCCAACTGCCGGATTAGGCGAGGCTCTCCAGAACACGGCGGAGTTCTTGCTGGACGGCGTGGTCGCGGTTACGACCCACCACGCGATCGGCCACCGCCTTGAGCGCGGGGCGCGCGTTTTCCATCGCGCAACCCGTGCCGACAAAGCGAATGATCTCGTAGTCGTTCATAGAGTCGCCAAACGCCATAACCTCATCGCGCCCAATGCCGTAATGCTCCGCGAGCTGTGCGATGCCCGAAGCCTTCGACACACCGGGCTGCATGGCATCGATCCACGCGTTGCCTGAAGGCGCAAAGGTAAAGAGCTGACCGAGTTCGCGCTGTAGCACGTACGCACTGTCCATAACGACACCGTCGTCGCAAAAGATACTCGCTTTGATGATATTTACGCTGGGATCGGGCAGCTCCCAAATGCGCTCGGCATTGGGGAGGTCCTTATCGACCTCGCGCACGAACTTGCTCTCGTCATCGAGCAAAAAGGACTTGGTTCGGTCAAAGAGCGCAAGATGCAGATTGGGAAACGTCGCGACGGCCTGGGCGAGCTTTCGAATCGCCAGGTGCGAATACACCTCGCGGTCTACCATTTTGCCGTCGGCGTAGACCTGGGCACCGTTAGCCGCGACAAAGTCCATCTTGTCGCGAACGGGCGCAAAGAACTCGCACAGGCGATCGTAGCGGCGGCCTGATGATGCGGCAAAATGTACACCATGCTCGCGTAGTGCCAGGATCAATTCGTAGGTCTCAGGCGGCACCTGGCCATTTTCGTCAAGCAGTGTGCCGTCCATATCGGATGCAATCAGTTTAAACATAGAAAAGCTCCCTTCGGGCTTGATGGAATCGGACGTGTATCCGATTCCAACGTACCCAAAGGGAGCTCAAATAAGACGCCGCAGTCGTAAACGTTACATAGACCTGGCAAATAGCTCACACATGCCAGGGGTCCTACGGTCGCGGCGTCAGGCAGCCCGCCAAAGAGTGTCCCCGATGACTAGTCGTTTAAGAACGTCCCCGATGACTAGTCGTTTAAGAACGTCCCCGATGACTAGTCGGCGTAGGTGAAAGTGGTGACGTCGAACATGCCCTCGGGGCGGATGCGGAGCGTCGGGATCACCGGCAGGGGCAGGAAGATGATGCCCATGATGGGGTCGAGCGGCGGCTCGATGCCCATGGCGCGCGCCTTGACCATAAAGTCGTCGTGCTGCGCGGCGACATCCTCGGCCGTGCCCTCGCTCATCAGGCCACCGAGCGCCAGCGGAATACGCGCCACGACCTCACCGTTGCGCACCAGCACGTGGCCGCCCTGGCCAACAGCCTCGACGGCAGCCATCATATCGGCCGCGTTGTCGCCCACCACGCACACGTTGTGCGAGTCGTGGCCGATCGTCGAGGCGATGGCACCGCCCGTAATGGTAAAGCCACGCACCCAGCCGCGACCAATGTGCTTGCCAACAAGACCCAGGCCCGCAGGGCCATCACCGTCGGCCCCCTCGGCCTGCAGTGACACGCCGCGGCCGTGGCGCTCGATCAGCATAATGCGGCGCAGGCCCTCGGCATTCTCGGGACGAGCCATGCCCGTGATGGCCTTGCCCGGCACCACGTCGATCACGGCCTCGCCCGGCTTAAAGGCATAGTCGAACACGTCGAGCGATAGCTTCGGCAGCTTAACGGAAGCACGCAGCTCATCGGCAAGGGCCGCAACCTCGGCCATCTCGGGTGCAATTTCGCCCACAAAGGTGCCATCCTGCGCCACCAGGGCACCGGCGGCATAAACACGATGCGGAGCCGTGGCAAACGTAAGGTCATCGAGCACCAGCAGGTCGGCGCGCTTGCCCGGGGCGATCGCGCCACGGAGCTCGTGTGGGTCGCGGCAGCCGTGGTCCAGGCCAAATGCCTCAGCCGTAGAAAGGGACGCCATGGAGATGGCGACCACCGGGTCGATGCCGGCCTCGATAGCCACGCGACAGGCATTGTCGATCATACCGGTCGAAAGCGCGTCGGAAGGAGCACGGTCGTCGGTCGCAAAGCAGCAGCGACGGGCGCGGGCGGGGTTCTCCAGCAGCATCGGCGACAAGTTGGCCAGGTCGTGGCTGCACGTGCCCTCGCGCAGCATCACATACATGCCGCGGGACAGCTTATCGAGCGCCTCCTCGGGAATCGTCGACTCGTGGTCGGCGATAATACCCGCTGCGGCATAGGCGTTGAGGTCTTTGCCGGCAACAAGTGGCGCATGGCCGTCGACCTGCTTGGACGGCGTCTGGTTGGCAGCGTCGATGCGAGCGCAGGTCTCAGGATCGGCCATAAAGACACCCGGCAGGTTCATCATTTCGCCCAGACCAAAGACATCGCCCGGATACTCGGCAAAAAACGCCTGCATGTCAGCGGCGGTAATCACAGCGCCCGCTTGCTCATCGGGCAGCGCGGGCACGCACGAGGGCATCATGTACTTGATAGAAATGGGCGCGCGACGGCCGTCCTCGATCATAAAGCGCAGGCCGTCCAGGCCGGAAACGTTGGCGATCTCGTGGCTGTCGGCGATGGCAGTGGTGGTGCCGCGCGTCGCCGCCATGCGCGCATACTCGGCGGGACGGATGTTCGAGGACTCGATATGCAGATGTCCGTCGATAAAGCCGGGGGCGATATAGCGACCCTGGCAGTCAATGACCTCAGCCGCCTCGTAGGTGCCGGCGGCATCGTCGCGACCGTCGTAGAGCACGCCGACGATTACGCCGTCCTTGACGGCAACGCTACCGGGCGCCACACGCTGGCCATATACGTCGACAATCTGCGCATTGGTAAACAGCGTGTCGACGGGCACGCGGCCCTCGGCAGCATCGATCACAGACCTCATGACCTCAACGGACATACATACTCCTTTAACTGTAGAAATAACTGCGGAGCGGACGAGCCTTCACCGCAGCAAGCCAATAGCCATTGTATGCCCAAAAGAAGGGTCGTAAATACGCCTCCCTCCGCTTAATGATCCCTTGGGGACGGAGAAACATCTCCCATTTTTACCCGACGCACAGGCTCAAAACGGAACATTATCCACGCTCACACCGGGCAAAATTTATGTCCGCACGGCGAGATATACTCTGATGTCAAAGGCATTTGGACAAGCCAAAGAGAAAGGAAACACCTTGTTCTATCTCAAGGATTGCAGCGGACAGCCGAGGGCGCCGCAGAGGAATATCGAAGGTATCATGCGCGGCGTACGCATCGCCTTTAGACTTATTCCCTTCGTACAATCCGTCGAACTTGTAGGACCTGAAGATATCGAGGGTGACTGCCCTATTCAGCTTCAGGTCAATATCGATCCGCGGTTTGGCAAGCCCTTCGCTCCGATCTTCGACGAGCCCTGGCAACCCTCGAGAGATGTACGCTTTAAGCCGTTTAGTCAATACCTGCTTACCGAACTTGGTCGCGATGTTGACTGCTTTGCTGGCGACAGCGCCCGCGCACGCGAGATCGGGCGCGATACTAAGCTTGTCTACGAGCGAGAGCCCGACTACTTTCTGTCTGACACAATCGAACCGCTGTTCAAATCGGCCGAAAATGACGCGCGAGAAGCCGCGAGGTGCCTGGAGGACGACTTTCGCGCCATGGCCCCCAACATCTGCCACTATGCCGGTGAGGCGGTGCTGTCGAGTCTCGAAATCGCCTACCACGCCATGGGCGGTCTGGATGTATTCGCGCCCGACATCTCTAATTACTTGGAGAATGCGTCGGAGGCACGAGCGATACGTTGTGCCGACTTATGGCTAAGGCACGCCGCGGGCGAGCTCGATTATTGCATGCGATGCGTTCATAACGGCGCGCCGCTCAGCGGTCTTGACGCGCTGTGCGCGGTAGTCTACGCGAATGAGTTTGCTGATGAGTTGGACATGGCCGGTAGACCGGCATTTTGGATTCCAGTTCGCAATCCCGAGGTTATTGAGCTCATGAGGACACTCGAGATGCCACGGCAATGCCGGTAACACGAGAAGGACGGACCACTCTAGGTAGCATGAGATAGGGGCGTTATGTTTTATTACAAGGATTATTCCTCTTCAACGGTGTCGCCGAAGAGAGCCATAGATGAAATTGCAGATGCCTTGCAATGGCCTCTCAGCAATAGCCTCTGTGTGAAATCTGCCGAACTCGTTGAACCCGAGAAGCTCAGCGGCGAAGGACCGATTGAACTGCAGCTTAATATCGACTGGCGGCTTGGCACTCCTCTTGTGTCTGAATTCGTCATGCCGTGGAAAGTGGCTGACGAGGAGCGCTGCAGGCGGTTTGCCGACGAGATCGTTCCGCGGCTGGGACGTGATGTCGAATGTTATACGGACCGCAACGACCGTGCGAGCACGCCAGGTCGTAACACGAAGCTCGTCTACGAGCGTAGCGAGCACGACGAGAGCGAAATGAAGAAGTCCCTCGAGATTTCTGAAGAGCTCGCGCGGGAGACAGCAGGGTATCTGGCAGATAGTTACCGCTCTAACGCAACGGAAATCTGTCTGAACGCCGCCAGCATAGCGCAGGGATATCTCGACCTTGCCTCCAACGCCATGGGAGAAACGGACGATTACGTCCCATGGAATAATAGCGTCTGGGTATCTCTTGATGAAGCTCAGCTTTGTCGTGCAATCAACGGAAGCCCCCGACTCGACCGCGCTGCACACACATTGGACCACCACAAGCATGCCTATGAGCTTAGCTTATATGGTGAACAAGTGGTGTTCGGTCACGATGCGCTTCGCGCAGTGACCTACGTAAACGAGATCGCGGATGCGCTGCATGCGGCTGGCAGGCCGGCATATTGGATTCCAGTTCATAATCCCGAGGTTTACGACCTCATGAAGACGCTCGGATTGATTCCGGAGAAGCCGAAATTTGAAAAAGGCGACCGCGTGCGCTTTTGGGATGTTCGGGACACCTCGATACACGGGCGTTATGTCAACTTTCCCGAAAGGTTTGGCGTCGTCGAGGACGCCACCCCTCAGCCTGGTGGAAACCCCAGCAAGGGGCGTTTTTGGACGTACGACGTTCGCGAGGGCGATGTGCTCCACAAAGGGCTGACAGATTGGGATATCGAGTGGCCCTATCGTTGCTAGACGACGGTTCCCGCCCAAGGGATCCCAAGCGTCGGCACCAGCTTGGTGCATAGTAACCTGGCCCCATTGCACTATATTGATGTCTATAGTTTTTAATCTAAGGAGCTATTGATGCAACTAAACCTAGACATGAACTCGACCGAAATGAGAGCGTGGGCGAAAACCAAAAAAGCCAGCTATACTTGGTCGACGCTTTATGACGATCAAGTTTGGAAAAGTCCGGGACAGTCCGGCGACACGGAGCAAGAGCACTGCGTCACATGGCTTGAAGCACAAGATGGGGCCCGGACAGCAAAAAGTGTTTACAATCATCTGAATTGTGCTGCTCTTGCACTGTGGATTGCGGAAGCCGCGGGCGTCAATGGCAGCGCCGTCGAAGAGGCGTATCACGCGGCAGAGCTATCATTCAGCGACAAGGGGTCTGCTAGTTCGGCGGCGGCTGCCGTCAGGCGCGTTATCCCCTGGACCATGGTTGTCGAAGCTTCTCAATCTAACCAGTAGCACCTCGATATGACAGAGCCAGTAACGGCACCGCAAAATTGGTGCAGACTAGCCTGACTCCATTGCACCAAACTATTGACGACCAAGGCACCAAAAAAGTTGCGGTGGAATAGTTCCCGTTTAAAGGCCTAGGCCGCGTTTTTAGGAACTATTTCACCGCAACTTAAAAGGCCGCAGTCGGGAATCCTGGCTGCGGCCTTGTTGCACTTGTAAGGTCAACTCACTCGTTAAATCAGCTTGAAGCCCTTGCGCTTGCCTACGGAGAGGGTGTCGCCCAGCTTGAGGGCGCTCGGGTCGATGTTGTAGCTCTTGGGAGCCACGGCCTCGCCGTTGATCTTGACGCCGCCGCCGTCGATGTCGCGACGGGCCTGGCCGGCGCTCGCCGAAAGGCCCAGGTCCTTAAGCAGGCCGGCGAGGTAGATCTGGCCCTCGTCGTTGACGGTCAGCTCGACATGCTTCTCGGGGAAGTCGGCAAGCTGGCCCTCCTTGAACACGCGGTCGAACTCGGCCTGAGCCTCGTCACCGGCACCGGCGCCGTGATAGGTGTCGCACAGGTCGCGGCCCAGCGCGCGCTTGAGCTCATAGGGATCGGCGGAACCGTCGGCCAGGGCAGCGTCGATCTTGTCGACCTCGGCCGGGGCGAGCGAGCTAGCCAGACGATAGTACTTGCCGATCATCTCGTCGGGGATAGACATGGTCTTGCCGAACATATCCTTGGGAGCATCGGTCAGGCCGATGTAGTTGCCGTAGGACTTGGACATCTTGCGCACGCCATCGGTGCCCTCGAGCAGCGGCATGGTAAGCGCGATCTGCGGCTCCATGCCCATCTTCTCCATGAGCTCGCGGCCGGCGAGCAGGTTGAAGAGCTGGTCGGTGCCGCCCATCTCCACGTCGGCCTTGATCTGAACGGAGTCGAAGGCCTGCATCACGGGGTACAGGAACTCGTGCAGGGCGATCGGCGTCTGGGACTGGTAGCGCTTGGTAAAGTCATCGCGCTCGAGGATGCGGGCGACGGTGAACTTGGAGCACACCTGCAGCAGGCCGGCCAGATCCATCGACAGGATCCAGTCGCCGTTGTGCACGATGGTGGTCTTCTCGGGATCCAGGATCTTCATGGCCTGGCTCACGTAGGTCTCGGCGTTGGCCTCGATCTGCTCCTGCGAAAGCTGCGGGCGGGTGGAGTTCTTGCCCGAGGGGTCGCCGATCAGCGCAGTGCCGTTGCCGATGATAAGGGTGACGTTGTGGCCCAGGTCCTGGAACTGACGCATCTTGCGCAGGGGCACGGCATGGCCCAGGTGCAGGTCGGGGCTGGTGGGATCGACGCCGAGCTTGATGTTGAGTGGCTCGCCCTTCTCAAGCTTCTTGCGAAGGTCGGCCTCGGGGACGATCTGCGCTGCACCCGAGGTGATGATACGCATTTGCTCGTCAACAGACAGCATTGGGCATCCTCCTTTTGCTATAGCACCCTCACCGGATACGGCGGTGCTGGAAGTTCATAAACCCACTAATAATAACCAAAACAGCGCGACGCGGCACCTACGACAGGAAAATCCTCGTCCTGCCGCACGCGTCGATAACGACCGGCAAACGCGTGCCGTCACGTTCGACCAAAAAGCGCGCCTGCTGACGGCGCGAGCAGTCACGGCAACGGACCTGCCCCGTTGCATCCGTGGCGCAGGCGCCCTCGGCAGTCAGCAAGCAGTGCTCGCACACCATGAGCTCGGGACGGTCGGCATCGACAGGCCCCAAGACACCGGGGCAAGCGGCAAGCTCGGCAACACGCTCCGCATCATTGCCGAGCAACTCGGCCGACAAGCACACCCGCCCCGCACCGAGTCCGCGCAGCCAGGTAAGCGTGGCCCGATTGGCACAGAACACCGGCGCCGCCACGTCAAACGTTGTGCCCAGCTCGCGGGCCATCGCCACTTGTCCCAGATTGCGGCAGACGACGCGCCCGGCACGCTGCATAAGCGCCCGAGTCCGCTCGGCGTCGCCCGCGCGGCACACTTCGTCGAGCACCACCGTTGTATCGGACAGATCTCGCTCATCGCGCGGACCCACATCCATCAGCTCCCAGGCAAAGACCATACGAGCAAAATCCTCGCGCTTTACCGGCCCCGCCGACCCCGCCAACTCCGTCGACGCGCCGCCATCCACCGCAGCGTCCTCAAAGGGCAGCACCTCAACGGCACGCGCAACGGGCGCAATCGCATCCGCCTCGGCCCGCATGCGCTCCAACACCGCCGTCGTCTGATCCAACACGCCGGCGCTGCGAATCAGATAGACCTCGCAGCCCGCGTCCACCTTACGTTTGCAATGCACGACGATGCGCTCTCCCGCAGCGGCATCCACGGGGCAAGGCACCTGTGGCCAGCGCTTGGGCACATCGGGACGCGCGTCGGCACCCGGGTAAAATCGGATTTCGAGCGTATCGCCCGCCGCCACGGCGGCATCAAGCTCAACCGTCACCTCTTCGTGACCCACCGCCACCAAGTGGCCCACGCGCACGCCCTGGTTGATCGCGCGCTCAAAGCTCATGAGCTCGACACCCGAACAACCCCGCAGGTAAGCATCGGTAAACCCACGGTTAAACGACCTTCCCAGCTCGCGTTCAAGCTCTTCCACGGCACCGGAGTCCCACGCGCCGTCGCACAGCATATCGAGTGCCCGACGCCACACCCTCACCACGTTGAATACGTAATCGGGATTCTTCATGCGTCCCTCGATCTTGAGCGATGCCACGCCGGCGGCAACAAGCTCGGGCAGGTGCGCGATACCCAGATAGTCACGCGGACAAAGCAGGCGGTCTCCCTCGACGGCAACAACACTCTGCCCCGCCTCGTCCACTAGGTCGTACGCCAGACGGCACGGCTGCGTGCAGTCGCCGCGCATCGCCGATCGTCCACGCCGCAGGGCCGAGAACTCGCACGCCCCCGAATAGCCGATGCAAATCGCACCGTGGCAGAATACCTCGATGGGCACGCCCGTGGCACAGAGCGCCGCAATCTCGTCGACCGTCAGCTCGCGTGCCGTCGTCACGCGCTCGACCCCCAGCTCATCGGCGGCAAGCCGCACGGCACCCTCGCTATGAGCGCCCGCCTGCGTGGACAGGTGAATCTCGACCCCGGGAATCGCCGCGCGCAGCGCGCAGGCCAACCCGGCATCGGCGACAATCAGAGCATCGGCGCCCAGCTCCAGTGCATGAGCTCCCAACGCCACCGCGTCGGACAACTCATCGTCAAACACGAACACGTTGAGCGTTACGTACACACGCACGCCATGGGCATGCGCCACGGCGCAGCCGCGCGCAAACTCGTTATCCGTAAAGCCATGGGCGCTCACACGGGCGTTAAAGCCGCCCAACCCCGCATAGATGGCATCGGCGCCCGCGGCGATGGCCGCAAGCATCTGGTCGAGCCCGCCCGCCGGCGCCAGCAGCTCGGGCAGCGCCGCACCGGCAGCATCCAATCCAGTCTCGTATTGTCCGCTCGGCCCCATCGTCCGAATCGCCATCGACAAACTCCTTACCAAGGTATGCATTCACTCTGAAAAATGCCGTCTTCCAGCATACACGAGGCCTCGCGCGCCCCGTTTGGTTTATCGTGTAATAACTTATGTCCATCCTGCCCCGACGGCACATCCACCGTCCGGCACGACATACCTGGAGGTCAATATATGGGTCCTCGCCAACGACAGGGACGCAGCCGTTCAAAGACGCATGCTCTGCCCATAATCCTGCTCTCGTTTTTGGGCTTTCTGCTGATTGCGGGCGTGGCATTTGGCATCGGCATGGTCGGCAACGTCAACCGCTGGCTGTCCGATCTGCCCGACTACACCGACGCCAACGCGTATCTGGTGAGCGAGCCCACCGAGATCGTCGACTGCAACGGCAACAAGATCGCGAGCTTCTACACGCAAAACCGCAAGTCTATCACCAAGGACGAGGTCTCCCCCTACGTGCTGCAGGGCACCGTTGACGTCGAGGACGAGCGCTTCTACGAGCACGGCGGTATCGACCTGTGGGGTATCGCGCGTGCTGCGGTGGCAACCCTCGGTGGCGGGCACGAAGGCGCCTCGACTATCACCCAGCAGCTTGTGCGCAACACCATCCTGCAGGAGGAGCAGTTCGACTCGACCATTGAGCGTAAGGTGCGCGAGGCCTACATCGCCATCAAGATGGAGGACATGTACTCCAAAGACGAGATCCTCATGATGTACCTCAACACCATCTACTACGGCCATGGAGCATATGGCATCGAGGCCGCCGCCGAGACCTATCTGTCCAAGACCGCCGCCGACCTCAGCCTGAGCGAGGCCGCGCTGCTCATCGGCCTTCCCAACTCGCCCTCGCAGTACGACCCCACGGTTAATCCCGACCTGGCGCTGTCCCGCCGCAACAAGGTTCTGGACAACATGCTGCGTCTGGGCCACATCACGCAGGAAGAGCACGATGCCGCACAGGCTGAGCCCATCACGCTTAACGTGACCGAGATTTCGGGCAGTGGCGTCGATGTGTACTCTCAACCCTACTTTGTCTCCTACGTAAAGCAGCTGCTTGAGCAGGAGTTCTCCACCGACGTGCTCTTTAAGGGCGGTCTGACCGTCAAGACCACCATCGACCCCACCATGCAGCAGGTTGCCGAGGAGGCTGTGCGCTCGCAGCTCGACACGCTTTCTCTCGACGGCCTGGACATGGGCATGGTCGTCGTTGACCCCAAGACTGGCTACATCAAGTGCATGGTGGGCGGCTACGACTATAACGCCGACGAGAATCACGTGAACCACGCTACGGCAAAGCGCCCCGTGGGCTCCACGTTTAAGGCCTTTACGCTGGCAACCGCCATCCAAAACGGTATGAACCCCAACGTTACCCTCAACTGCAACTCGCCTCTTACAGCCAAGGGCACCACGACCAAGGTGCAAAACTATGCCAACCAGAGCTATGGCAACATCACGCTTAAGCAGGCAACGGCATACTCATCCAACACCGGCTACATTCAGGTGGCAGAAGCCATCGGCAACAACAAGATCATGTCGCTCGTCAAAAAGCTCGGCATCGATCCCGCCAAGGACAATATCGAGGACGTTCCCGTCATGACGCTCGGCACCGGGTCCATCTCGCCGCTCGAGATGGCATCGGCCTACGCCACTTTTGCCAACGGCGGCCATTATCGCCAGCCGATCGCCATCACCGAGATCGACTCGCGCACCGGCTCGGTGCTGTACCAGCACACCGACAATCCCACGCAGGTGCTCACTGAAGGCGAGGCTGCCGCGGTTACCGACGTTCTATCCGGCGTCATGCAGGGCAGCGGCACGGGTGCCGCCGGCGCGCTGAGCGTCAACCAGCCCTATGCCGGCAAGACGGGCACCACTGACAACACCACCAACCTGTGGTTCTGCGGCTACACGCCGCAACTGGCATGCGCCCTGTGGACCGGTTATTCCGCAGGCGAGATTCCCATCCAAAAGTACGGTACGGACCTGCTGGGCGACAGCACCAACCTGCCCGTCTTTAAGAAGTTCATGAACACGGTTTTGGCCGGAACCGAGCGCGAGGAGTTCCCGACCGGAACGGCCCCCACGTACAAGAACAATAACGTCTGGAAGTTCTACGGCACAAACAACAAAAAAGAAGACGAAGAGGAAAAAGACGAGGAAAAGGAAGAGGAAAAGGAAAAGGAAGAGACCACCACGACGACAACCACGACCACTGAAACCCCGGGCGGCAACACCACCGGCGATAGCGGTACGACAGGTGGCGACGGTGGCACAGGTGGCGACGGTGGCACGGGCGGCGACGGCGGCACGCCGACGCCTACCCCCGATCCTACGCCCACGCCTGACCCCTCTACGGGCCAGTAAGCGCACAGGACGACTGACACCAAGGCGCCCGAGCAGCACGTACGCTGCTCGGGCGTTTCTTTATTTCGGCAGATGCCATAAGATGCCACGACGGCCCCGGCTGCAAGACCGATAGGGCAACAGGCGACGGCATGCAAAAAGGGCGCTGACCTTCGTCAACGCCCTCGGCAATTACCTATAGCAACAATCGACGCAGCAGCGGCGCCGTGCATCCCCTACTTATGAGAGTTACTCAGCTTGTTGATGAGCGCCTCAAGACGCTCGCCGTCCTCGGCCGTCTGCGCAATGACCAAAATCGTGTCGTTGCCGGCAAGCGAGCCGAGCACGTCGGGCAGCTCCGCAGCATCGACAGCTGCGGCAATACCAGAAGCCGTACCGGGCTGCGCCTTGATCATAACCAGATTATCGGTGCGCAGCACGCCGGTAACCAACTCGGAAACCATGCGCTGCAGATGCAGGTCCTCGGCAAGGACATAGATGCCCTCGGGGAGCTTACGCAGTCCCATGTCCGCGATATCGCGCGAAACGGTCGCCTGCGTGCAATCGAAACCCATGGCGCGAAGCTCGTCTACCAAAACGCGCTGCGTACGTACGTCCTTATTGCGAACAATATCTCTGATGGCATCCTGGCGCCCATTGCGTTTTTTGGCCATACAAAACCTCACTCCAAAAGATGGCGGAGACAATCACTTAGTGATTGAATAGTTTAGCGCTATTTGAGGGTTTTAGTGAATAAGAACGCATTTCGAAACAATTCTATGCAAGTTTGTTTCGTAATGAGCCGTTTAGGCGGTTTTTGCGCCCGTCCGGTTAAGAAAAGCTGCCAGATGCGTACACATCACGCAGCGCGCGGGCTTAGCGCTGGCGATCGGCCCAAACAACAGGCCCAGTCCCCGATGGTTGTCCTTGAGCGCGGCGACCATCTGACGGGTTCGAGGCGCCTCGAGCATATCACGCATGCGGGCGGAACGCTCGATTGACGACACTCCATGCGGGCTCAGACACAAATTCTCGATGCAGGCGACCAGTCCGGCAAAGTAGAACTTTTGGCTTGCCAGCTTGAGCCGACCACCGCTATCTGCTTCCGAGAGTGAGTCCGCAAGCTCGTCGAGCGCCCGGGTGTCATCGGATACCTTGGCATACATGGTGGGATCAAAGGCATCTGTAAGCTTAGGCGCCGCCGCGTGGAAACAAGCGTCGCCGCATCCGGAGACGCGCTGTGCCTGCGAGAGCGCGCACGCCATAAACCCAACCGTGCGAAACGTCTTATCGCACAAAAGACATGCCTCAAACAGTGGACGGCTGTACATCACGCCAGAGACTTGAGCAACCAAGCCGCCTAAAATCAACTGAGGCAGCCCGGCCACCATCGAAGACTTGTCTTCAATGACAATAGAGGCAGCATCCAAGACACGCGAATGGCGCTCTCGATGTGCATCATAGCGGTCGAGCGACACCGTGGGGAACACTATGTCTGCCGCAGTATCGCACGCGATATCGACCATCTTGGAAAGGGACTGCGGAGCAAACCACTCATCGGCGTTCATGGCGATGATTTGAGAGCCGCGCGAGGCATCAAAACCGGCACGAAGACAAGCGCCGCGCTTCGCGTCCTCGACGTCAATCAAATCAATATGGATGTCCCTGTCGGCAGCAACTTGAAGCGAATGGCGCACACCGGGCGCAGCATCGCGGCAGACAACGACAATCTGCAAATCATAGAGGTCTTGGTTCTGGATACTCTCGAGCGCACGCATCGCATAGCTGGGCGAACCTTCTACCACAAGGATCACCGAAAGTCGCGGATGCGAACAACGTCGAACCAAGTTTTCCATCCTCTCGATAGCACCAAATCAAACTGTCGTTCATGGTACACCCGAGCTATAAAAGCAACGAGCCGCCTAACATGTTGCACGCCAAGAACAGATGTTGCACACGCGCAGCTCACACATAGTATGTGCAAGGCACAGACGCGCCGAGCACTCCCCTAGTCGAGAACGACAAGCTCGTCGGGGCCGTAATCCACACCCATAAACGTAAGGCCGCAGGCAGGCGCCGTGGGACCCGCAGCGGTTCGGTCACGGGCGTCAATAACCTCGCGCATCCACTGGGGATCGCGACGATGCATGCCAATCTCCACGAGCGTTCCTACAATGGTACGCACCATCGAGTGCAAAAACGCATTGCCCTCGATAGTGAAGGTCAGGATATCCTCGCCAAAAGCGACCTCGTGGCCAAACTCCGCACGCATCACGCAGCGGTGCGTGGGCTTGCCCACAGCAGAGGCAACCTTGCAAAAGCTCTTAAAGTCCTGCTCGCCCAAAAGCGCAGGGCAGGCGGCCGCCATCGCATCGACGTCGAGGGGATAGCGATGCCACCACACCGCACCGCGCGAGAGCACGGGGCGCGCATCGCGATCGGCAATACGGTACGTATACGTACGGGACCGCGCGTCAAAGCGGGCAGAAAAGCCCCTACGGGCCTTGTAGACCTCGTTTATGGCGATATCTTTGGGCAGGAGGGCATCCATAGCCCTCAGCCACCTACGGCGCGTCAGAGCAAGCTCAGCGTCCGTTACGGGTACGCTAATGTACTGGGCCACCGCATGCACGCCGGCATCGGTACGACCCGCACACGTCAGATCGATCGGGCGGCGCAGCAGCGTCTCGATAGCGCGGCGCAACTCGCCCGCAACGGTCGTCTGGCCCGGCTGCTCGGCAAATCCGCTATAGGACGAGCCATCATAGGCAACACAGAATACAAGCGTGGCATCGAGCTCAGGAATCGAATTGAAATCAGACGGCGCGGTCATGGGCGCTCCCAACAAACAAGCAACGGTATCGCGACAAAAAAAGAGGGGTACGCGAACGTACCCCTCGAATATAGCCTATGCAGACGGATTGTCTACTCAGCGGTCTCCTCAGCAGGAGCCTCCTCGACGGCCTCGACCTTCTTGGGAGCAGCGGCCTTCTTGGGGGCCGGAGCAGCCTTCTTGGCCTTAGGCGTGCAAGGCTCGGTGACGAGCTCCATGATAACGATGGGAGCGTTGTCGCCCTTGCGGTTGCCGAGCTTCATGATGCGGGTGTAACCGCCGTTGCGGTCCTGCCACATGCCCTGGGCAGCCTTGTCGAAGATCTCAGCAACGAGCTGCTTATCGCCGAGCTTGGCGATAGCCAGACGACGAGAGTGCAGGTCGCCTTTCTTGGCCCAAGTGATGATCGGGTCGACGACCGAACGCAGCGCCTTAGCGCGGGTCTCGGTGGTCTTGATGCGGTCGTTCTCGAAGAGGGCCTTAGCAAGGCTCTTCTTCATGGCCTTGGTGTGGCTCGCATCGGTGCCGAGCTTCAGGCCCTTCTTAACGTTGTGACGCATGGTCTAGTTTCTCCTCAAATATGCGAAGCATTAAGCCTTCAGGCTCAGGCCCATGGACTCAAGCTTGTCCTTCACTTCCTCGATCGACTTAACACCGAAGTTACGGATGTTGAGCAGATCGTTCTCCGAGAACTCAACGAGCTGACGGACCGAGTGAATGCTGGCGCGCTTAAGGCAGTTGTAGGAACGGACAGAAAGGTCCAGATCCTCGATCTGCTTGTCCAGCTCGGCGTTGTCGTTGGTGACCTCGGGAGCGAAGATCGAAGCCTCCTCCTCGACCTCGGGGGTCTCGGCAAGGTTCATAAAGGCAGCCATATGCTGGTTGATGATATTGGCAGCCTGGACCACGGCGTCGCGCGGAGCGATGGAGCCGTTGGTCTCGATCTCGAGGACAAGGCGGTCGTAGTCGGTGTGCTGACCGACACGGCAAGCCTCAACGAGCTTGGCGCAACGGGACACCGGCGAGTACAGCGAGTCGACGTGGATCACACCGATGGGATCGTTGTCGCGCTTGTTAGCCTCGCCAGAGACATAGCCGCGGCCATAGCCGATGCGCATGCTCATGGTGAGATGGCCGCCCTCGGTGAGCGTAGCGATGTGCTGCTCGGGGTTGACCAGCTCAAACTCGGACGGAATAAAGAAGTCCGCACCGGTGACCTCGCAGGGGCCGTCAACCGAGATGGTGGCGGTCGCCTCGTCGGTCGTGCCGAGAGCCCTGAAGACAAGACCCTTGACATTCAGGACGATGTCGGTGACATCCTCGACCATGTTAGGGATGGTCATGAACTCGTGCTGTGCACCATCGATCTGAATAGCCTCGACGGCGGCACCCTCGAGCGAGGACAGAAGTACGCGACGAAGGGAGTTACCCAGCGTATCGCCGTAGCCACGCTCGAGCGGCTCGACGGAGACACGAGCAGACGTCTCGTTGATCTCTTCGACCTGAACCTGAGGCCTAATGAATTCTGACATGTATTACCTCCAGCCTCAGCAGCCCGGATGGACTACTTAGAGTAGAGCTCGACGATGAGCTGCTCGTTGATATCACCGCTGATCTGCTCACGCGTCGGCAGAGCGAGCACGTTACCAGACAGCTTCTCGATATCGACCTCGAGCCAGCCAGGGACCTCAAAGCGCTCGGAGGAAATCAGAGCCTCCTTGATGGGGAGGAGGTCACGGAACTTCTCGCCGACAGCGACGACGTCGCCGGCCTTGACGCGGTAGGACGGGATGTCCACGCGCTTGCCGTTCACGGTGAAGTGACCGTGACGGACGGACTGACGAGCCTCTTTGCGGGTGCGGGCGAAGCCAAGACGGAAGACGACGTTGTCGAGGCGAGACTCAAGGATGATCATGAGGTTCTCACCGGTGACGCCGTTCATCTTGCGGGCCTTGTTGAAGTAGCCGTGGAACTGCTTCTCCAGAACGCCATAGATGAACTTGACCTTCTGCTTCTCTCGCAGCTGCATGCCGTACTCAGATTCCTTGCGACGGCGCTTGGGCTGACGGATAGATTCCTTCTTGCTGCTGTAACCGAGCTCAGCGGGATCGATCCCGAGCTGACGGCAGCGCTTAAGAACAGGAGTCCTGTCGATTGCCATATTGATACGATCCTTTCAGTTACACGCGGCGACGCTTCTTGGGGCGGCAGCCGTTGTGCGGGATGGGGGTCTTGTCCTGGATGCTCGAGACCTCGAGGCCAGCAGCCTGGAGGGAGCGGATGGCGGTCTCACGACCGGAGCCGGGGCCCTTGACGAAGACGGAAACCTTCTTCATACCGTGCTCCATGGCCTGCTTGGCAGCAGCCTCGGCAGCCATCTGGGCAGCGAACGGCGTGGACTTACGGGAGCCCTTGAAGCCCACCTGGCCAGCCGACTTCCAGGAAATGACGTTGCCCTGGGGATCGGTGATCGAAACGATCGTGTTGTTGAACGTAGAACGAATGTGAGCCTGGCCCACGGAAATGTTCTTACGGTCCGCGCGCTTCAGACGGGCAGCGCGAACGTTCTTCTTAGCAGTAGCCATCTATCTAGCGCTCCTTATTTCTTCTTCTTAGCACCGATCTGACGCTTCGGGCCCTTGCGGGTACGAGCGTTAGTGTGGGTGCGCTGGCCGCGGACCGGGAGGCCCTTGCGGTGACGAAGGCCGCGGTTGCAGCCGATGTCCATAAGGCGCTTGACGTTCTGGTTGCGCTCACGGCGGAGGTCACCCTCAACCATGATCTGGTTCTTATCGATATAATCGCGGATGGCGTTAACCTCATCCTCGGTGAGGTCCTTAACGCGCGTATCCACGTTAACGTTGCACTCGACGCAGATCTTCGTCGCAGTGGTGCGGCCGATGCCGTAAATGTAGGTCAGACCGATCTCAACGCGCTTCTCACGCGGGAGGTCGACACCATTAATACGGGCCAACGTAGTCTCCTCTCTTAACCCTGACGCTGCTTATGACGGGGGTTCTCGCAAATGACGAGGACCTTGCCATGGCGCCTAATGATTTTGCACTTATCGCACATCTTCTTGACCGAAGGACGTACCTTCATCGTTCTTCCTTTCGGTAGCGCTCAAACTACTTCCCTACTATCTACTCGCCCAGCCGCAGGCGTTTAAAACTATGGCTGGTCTTCACACACAATCCGACCGTAGGTTGAGCTAAGCCTGCAGCCGGAAATGGAGTGCGTGTATGCGTGCCGCTATTTGTAGCGATAGGTGATGCGGCCGCGGGTCAGGTCGTACGGGGAAAGCTCCACGACAACCCTGTCACCGGGGAGAATACGGATGTAATTCATTCGGATCTTGCCAGAAATGTTGCACAGAACCGAATGACCGTTCTCGAGCTCGACCTTAAACATGGCGTTGGGCAGCGGTTCCTTTACCGTACCCTCGAGCTCAATTGCGTCTTCCTTCTTCACAAGCAATCATCTTTCTCTAGAAAACGACAGCGATTGAGTATTTTACAATACGCATGCACGTATCGTAGTATCTTCGTAATGGCTCCACAACTAAGCGGAACTTGTTACATTTGAGAAATGTAAAACAAAGCCGTTCCCTGATGCCCAAGATCGCCTTGAAATGAGAAGGCATAGACCTTGGGGTCATGCCTTCGAAATTGAAAGGCGAGGTTGGGCATCAGGGGGCGGCGACTTTTACATTTCACCGCCTTGCAAGGAACACCAAGCACCCTGGGCATCCGTGGTGAGAATCACCGGACCGTCATTGGTAATGGCGACGGTGTTCTCGTAGTGTGCGGCGGGCAGGTGGTCGTTGGTCGTAACAATCCAACCGTCGGAGCCCGTGCTCACATGGTTGGAACCCATCGTAACCATCGGCTCGATGGCAATGACCATGCCGGCCTGGAGGCGAACGCCCCTCCCCTTCTTTCCATAGTTAGGAACGTTGGGGTCCTCGTGCATCACGCGGCCAATGCCATGGCCCACATAGTCACGAAGCACGCCGTAACCGTGAGACTCGGCGAGGGACTGAACGGCGTAACCAACATCCCCGATATGGTTACCGGGAACAGCCTGCTCGATGGCAGCCTTAAGGCAATCGCGCGTGACCTCGCACAGGGCCTTGGCCTCGGGCGTGGGTGTGCCGACAAAAAACGTCCAAGCGTTATCGCCAACCCAACCGTCGACAACGGCTCCCGTATCGATGGAGATGATATCGCCATCGCGCAGGATCATGTCGGGGTTGGGAATACCGTGGACCACGGCATCGTTAATCGATGCGCAAATGGTACCGGGGAACCCGCCGTAACCCTTAAAGGCCGGGGTGCCGCCATGCATACGGATAATCTGCTCCGCGAGCTGATCGAGCTCAAAGGTCGAAACACCAGGGCGCACCATGGCTCCAACGTGGCGGAGCGCCATCTTAGATAGCGCTCCTGCCTTCTTCATCTGCTCGATTTGCGTTGCAGACTTAATCTTGATCATAGACCAAGAGCCTCTTTGACATCCCCGTACACGGTCTCGCGAGCCTGGTCACCGTTGACCGACTTGAGCAGACCCTGGCCACGATAGTAGTCGACGAGCGGGCTCGTGGACTTCTCGTAGACGTCGAGACGGTTCTTGATGGTCTCGGGCTTGTCGTCGTCGCGCTGATACATCTCGCCGGCGCACTTGGGGCAGGTAGCATCGGCAGCGGTGCCGGTGTAACCGCAGGCGCGGCAGGTGCGACGCGAAGACAGACGATCGATGATGACCTCGGGGGCCACGTCGACCAGAAGGGCGCAGTCGATCTCGCGACCCATGGCGGAGAGCTCGGAATCGAGCGTCACAGCCTGGGCGGTGTTGCGCGGGAAGCCGTCGAGGATGAAGCCCTGCTGGGCGTCATCGGCAGCAAGGCGCTCCTTGACAAGGTCGATCACGAGCTGGTCGGGAACGAGCTCGCCAGCGTCCATGTACTTCTTAGCCTGAATACCAAGCTCGGTGCCACCCTTGACGGCAGCACGCAGCAGGTCGCCCGTGGAAATGTGAGCGACGCCAAACTCGGCGACGAGCTCCTGTGCGACGGTGCCCTTACCGGCACCCGGAGCTCCGAGCAATACGAGGTTCATGAGCAATCCTCCTCTAGCCTATTTAAAGAATCCATCGTAATCATACATCTTGATCTGGCCTTCGAGCTTATCGACCGTGTCGAGCACGACGCCGACCATGATGAGGATGGACGTGCCGCCAAATGCCTGGATCAGATGGTTACCCGTGAAGGAGAAGATGATCGAAGGCACGATGGCGATGAGCGCCAAAAAGACAGCGCTGGGAAGCGTGATCTTGTTGAGCGCGTTCTTGATGTAGGCCGCGGTAGCCCTACCCGGACGGACGCCCGGAATAAAGCCGCCCTGCTTCTTAAGGTTGTCGGCCGTGTCATCGGGGTTGAACACCATGGAGGTGTAGAAGTACGCGAAGAACACGATGAGGACAACATTAAGCACCCAGTTGAGCCAACCGGTCGAAAGCGCAGAGGCAACTGCCTGAATCCAGCCGATGCCGGGGAAGAACACGGCAATCTGAGCCGGGAAGTACAGCAGCGCCGAAGCGAAGATGATCGGCACGACACCCGCGGTATTGACCTTGATGGGCAGGTAGGTGGTCTGGCCACCCATCATGCGACGGCCCACGACGCGCTTAGCGTAGGAGACCGGGATGCGGCGCTGGCCGCGCTCAAGAAAAACAATCAGCGGGATAACCAGCAGGATGATGGCGCAGATGATCACCATGGTGATGATGCCACCGGCATTACCCTCGGTGCTGGAGAAGATCGCCTGCGGCAGGCCGGCCATGATGTTCGCAAAGATGATCAGGGACATGCCATTGCCGATACCGCGCTGGGTGATGAGCTCACCAATCCACATGATCAGCATAGCGCCCGCAGTGAGCGTGCCGACGATCATGAGGTCGAAGATGATCTCGGGAGCGCCGGCGCCATTAAAGCTGATGCCGAAGCTCTTAAAGAGGAAGAGGTAACCCACGGAGTTGAGGATTGCCAGAGCCAGGGTGAGGTAACGCGAATACTGCGTAATCTTGGTCTGACCGACCTCGCCCTCGCGGGCAAGCTCATGCAGGGAAGGCACAACGGCCTGGAGCATCTGGAGGATGATTGAGCTGGTGATGTAAGGCATGATGCCCAGCGAAAACACCGACACATAGCTCAACGCGCCGCCAGAGAAAAGATTCAGGAGGGCCATAGCACCTGCGGCGACCGAATTGTTATCGGTCGAGAAAAGGCCCAGCATCCCCTGGAAGGGAATGCCGGGCACAGGAACGTGCGCACCAATGCGGTACACGACGAGCATAGCTATGGTAAAAAGAATCTTTTCGCGCAATTCTTTGATGCGGAAAGCATTCTTAAGACCATTTAGCACGGCAGCTCGACCTTTCCGCCGGCGGCCTCGATCTTGGCCTGCGCAGAAGCGCTTACCTTGTCGACCTTGACCGTGAACTTCTTGGTGAGCTCACCATTGCCGAGCACCTTGACGGGCTCGAACTCGCTCTTGGTGATGCGAGCGGCCTTAAGAGCGGCACCGTCGATCACAGCGCCATCCTCGAACTTACGCTCGAGACGCTCAACGTTAACAGCGGTGTACTCGATACGACGGGGGTTGCGGAAGCCCGGAAGCTTGGGCAGGCGCATAGCCAGCGGAGTCTGGCCACCCTCGAAGCCGGCACCCTTGGTGCCGCCAGAGCGGGAACCCTGGCCCTTCTGGCCGCGGCCAGAAGTGGTGCCGTGACCCGAAGAATTGCCACGGCCGACGCGCTTGCGGTTCTTGGTGGAACCGGGCGCGGGAGTAAGATCGTGAAGCTGCATTTGCTACTCCTCTACAATCTCGACAAGGTGCTTGACCTTGAAGATCATGCCGCGGACGGACTCGTTGTCAGCAATCTCGCGAACCTCGCGGATCCTGTGGAGACCGAGGGCACGGACAGTACGGACCTGGTCCTGCTTGCAACCGTTGGTGCTGCGGACCTGCTTGATCTTGATGGTGTCAGCCATGCTTAGTTCTCCTTACCGACGAACATCTCGGAGACCGTCAGGCCACGGCGAGCCGCGACGTCCTCAGGGCTGGAGAGCTCCTTGAGGCCCTCGACGGCAGCCTTGATGATGTTGAGGCCGTTGTCGGTACCGAGGGACTTGGACAGGACGTTCTTGATGCCAGCAAGCTCGAAGAGGGGACGCACAGCGCCGCCGGCGATAACGCCGGTACCCTCGACAGCGGGCTTGATGATGATGCGGCCGGCACCAAAGTGGCCGAGAACCTCGTGCGGGATGGTGCCCTGCTCGGTCACCGGCACGTGGAACATGTTCTTCTTGGCATCGAGAGACGCCTTGGAGATGGCCAGGGGCACCTCAGCGGACTTGCCCATGCCAACGCCGACGTTGCCCTTGCCGTCGCCAACGACGACGAGAGCGACGAGGCTCATGCGACGACCACCCTTGACGGTCTTCGACACGCGGTTGATGTAAACGACGCGCTCCTCGAACTCGGAGGCCTCGCGCTGCTGCTTCTGATTACGAGCCATGTGCTACATACCTCCTAGAACTCGAGACCGGCGGCACGAGCACCGTCGGCGAGGGCCTTGACGCGGCCATGGTAGATACGGCCACCGCGATCGAAGGCGACCTTGGTGATGCCGGCCTCGATGGCGCGCTTGCCAACGAGCTGACCGACCTTCTCCGCAGCCTCCTTGTTCGAGGTGTGGGTGCCCTTGAACTCGGCCTCGAGGGTCGAGGCAGAGACGAGCGTCAGGCTAGAGCCCTTGCTGTCGTCGATGATCTGGGCATAGATGTTGGCGTTAGTACGGGTCACGCGAAGACGCGGACGCTCGGAGGTACCCGAGACCTTGCCGCGAACACGACGCTGACGACGCTTGAGGCCTTCCAGCTTCGCCTTATGCTTGTTCATACGTAAACTCCTAAAAAGGTTGATCTTGCCAGCACCTGACGGGGTGCTGGTCTTATGCGAGTGAGTCGGTTACGACTACTTGGCGGCCTTACCCAGCTTGCGGCGGATGTGCTCGCCAACGTAGTGGATACCCTTGCCCTTGTAAGGCTCGGGAGGACGATGGCCGCGGATCTCAGCGGCGATCTGACCGACCTGCTGCTTGTTGATACCCTTGACGTTCACGTGGGTGTTGTCGGGAACCTCGAAGGTGATGCCCTCGGGAGCCTCGACGATCACGGGGTGCGAGAAGCCCAGGGAGAACTCGAGGTTCTTGCCCTTCTGCTGCACGCGGTAACCGACGCCGGCGAGCTCGAGCTTCTTCTCGAAGCCCTCGGAAACGCCGACAACCATGTTGTGGATGAGGGCGCGGGTGAGGCCGTGGCGGGCACGGGTCTCACGCTCGTCGTCGGGACGGGAAACGGTGAGGACGTTGTCCTCGACGTTGATAGCGAGCTTCTCAAAGACATCGAGCTCGAGCTGGCCCTTGGGGCCCTTGACGACAACGTTGTTGCCGTTGACTGCCACTTCGACTCCGGCGGGAATCTGGACAGGCTTATTACCGATACGAGACACGGTGATCTCCTTTCCTTCTACCTACCGAGCGAATTACCAGACGTAAGCGATGATCTCGCCGCCGACGTTGTGCTTGCGAGCATCGCGGTCGGTCATGACGCCATGGCTGGTGGAAATAATGGCGGTACCAAGGCCGCCGCGGACGCGGGGCATGTCGGCAACGCCGGTGTACTTACGCAGGCCCGGCTTGGAAATGCGGCGGATGCCGTTGATGACCTTAGCCTTCTTGGGACCATACTTAAGCGTGATGTGCAGAGTCTTCTGGGGAACGGTGTCCTCGACATCGTAGCCCTCGATGTAGCCCTCCTCGTGCAGAACACGAGCGATCTCGACGAGCTTCTTGCTGCTCGGCATGGAGACCGTGGCCTTGTTCACAGAGTTAGCGTTACGGATGCGCGTAAGCATATCTGCGATCGGGTCTGTAAGGTTCATACAGATTCTCCTTCGTTCTTGATGAACACGTGCTCTTGGTTCTTCGCCGCCCTTAACGGCAAAGCCTTTTTAGCGCGTTTTCCCTGTTCCAAACTGATGCTTGAAACGCTGGTAGTGACTTACCAGCTGGCCTTCTTAACGCCGGGAAGCTCGCCCTTGAGTGCAAGCTCGCGGAAGCAGACACGGCACAGGCCGAACTTGCGGTACACAGAGTGCGGACGGCCGCAGCGCTGGCAGCGCGTGTACTCACGAGTAGAGAACTTCTGCTTGCGATTGCACTTGACGATCATCGATGTCTTAGCCACTTATATCCTCCTCACATAGAGTATTGTTCGCCCCAAGCGCCGCCCCCTTGTGGGAACGGCGCTTATAGGGCAGGTGAACCTATTTCTTGAACGGGAAACCGAAGGCGTCCAGAAGGGCCTTGGCCTCCTCATCGGTGTTGGCGGTGGTCACGAAAGTGATGTCCATGCCACGCTGGTGATCGACGGAGTCGAAGTCGATCTCGGGGAAGATGAGCTGCTCGGTAACGCCCATGGAGAAGTTACCACGGCCGTCGAAGCTCTTGGCGGAGATGCCGCGGAAGTCGCGGATACGGGGGATCGCGACGGAGGTCAGACGATCGAAGAACTCCCACATACGGTCGCCACGCAGGGTAACCTTGCAGCCGATCGGCATACCAGCGCGCAGGCGAAAGGTAGCGATGGACTTGCGGGCACGGGTGATCATCGGCTGCTGGCCGGTGATGGCGCGCAGGTCGCGCACGGCACCGTCGATGGCCTTGGAATCGGTAGCGGCCTCGCCGACACCCATGTTCACGACGATCTTCTCAAACTTGGGGATCATCATGACGTTCTCGTACTGGAACTTGTCCTGAAGCTGCTGCTTGACCTCGTTGTTGTACTTGGTCTTCAGACGCGGCACATACTTCTCTTCTGCCATTGTTCACTCCTTCTTGGGGTTTTAAGCACGGGGCGTGGCCACGATGGGTTGTCCTCGTGCCTCCTGGCTGCATCCGCGCCGCTCGTGGCATTTCGCGGTTTGGACTCGACGCAGCAGGAGCCGACAAAACAATCGGTACTATACGCGCATCGGGAGCGTATTTCCAGAAAAACCTCGTCTGCCTGCACAACTCCACAACTCCCCCGCACATATTGATCCCTAGGGGATCAAAATGGCAGTTGCGGTGAAATAGGGACTGTTTGACGGCTTAACCGGCTTAAACAGTCCGTATTTCACCGCATCTTATTGATGGGGATGCGACTAGCGCTTGCGGGGGACGAGCTTGGTGCGGCGCAGGTGGATCATCTCGGCAGCGATGGAGATGGCAATCTCCTCGGGATCCTCGGCCTCGATGGCAACGCCGATCGGCAGGTGCAGCCCGTCGATCTGGTCCTGCGTAAAGCCCTCCTGCTCCAGGCGGGCGCGCACAAAGGCCGTCTTGCGGCGCGAACCCAGGCAGCCCAGATAGGCGGGCTTGGCGCGCATGGCCTGAATCACCACGTCGATATCGGACTTGTGACCCGCCGTAGCAACCACCACCAAGTCGCGCGGACCGATGGGACACAGCTCGCTCAGGTTCTTGTAATCGACCAGGCGACGATCGTAGACACCGGGCATCCATTCAGGCGTCAACGTGCCGGGACGATCGTCGCAAGCCACGACGGCAAAGCCCGCCGCCGTGAGCACGCGCGCCGTCGCGGCGCCCACGTGTCCGCAGCCAAAGATGTAGGTCAGGCCCTCGGGGCAGAGCGTCTCGATGTGCGCCGGGGGAATCTCGGAGGCGGCGTTGGTGTAGGTGACCTTACTTCCCTCCTCCACCAGCGAAAGCTCGGGGCAGCCGGCAATGGTATGGCGTGATGCCTCGCCATGGTACTCAGCCACATCGCCCTCGAGCGTCTGGGTGACAAACGGCTCAAAATCGATGGTGAAGTCGCCGATGCGGCGACACGCCAGTACATCGGCAATCTCCTGGAACAACGGCGCCTGGGTCGCGTCCAGGTACAGATAGCACAGGCAGATGGCTCCGCCGCAGATCATGCCGGTATCGGAGTTCTCGCCGCCCATGGTGTAGCGAACCAGACGCGATTGACCCCCGGCCAGCAGCTCGCGGGCCTCGTCCAGCGCAAAGAGTTCGATCTTGCCGCCGCCGACGGTGCCCGCTTGGCTACCGTCGGCAAAAACGGCCATCCAGGCGCCCACGCCGCGTGGCGATGACCCTGCCGTGCCGGCCACTACCACCAGCTCGCACGTCTTACCAGCCTTCAGAGCGCCAAGCGCAGCATTCACCACATCGAGCTTTTCCATCGTCGCTTCCTATCCCCTAAAAACGTCGGTGAGCATGGCGAGCGCCTCGAGCACGCCGCCGCCGACCGATGTCGCCTTGTCCGAAATATAGTTGATATAGCTGGTGTCGCCGCGCGGGTCGACATCAGCGCACTTAAAGCCCTCGGCGACTCGAACGCCGTCTGCCAAAAGGCCGCGCAGGCAGCCATCAATCTGCGTGACCATGGGCGTATCGCCCGCGTAGCCAATCACGTCTCCGGCGCTCACGATATCACCGATCGCATGGTCGGACCGAAACACGCCGGCGGCGGGGCTGTGGATAACGCGCTCCTTGCCATAGCCGGCGATGACACCCGGCACGCCCGTATTGGGCTGGGGCGAGCCCTGGGTGATGACGCGGCCGAGGAAATGACCGCGCATGGTCTCGACCACGGCGTCGCAATCGACCGGCGCGGTAAAGCCCGGCCCCACGGCGATAACGACAGGCGCCATATCGCGCGTGGTGCCCAAGTTGCGCTTGGCCAGAATCGCGTCGACCACGGCAGCGGGTTTCAGTTCGTCGAGCATCTTGGCCTGGGGGTCCACCACCACGGCGACATCCCCCGCCTCGGTAATCGCAAGCGCCTCAGCCGGCGTCTGTGCCAAGCGAGCGCGAATGCCTTCGACCTCGAGCTCGCCCAGGCGAATGGCCTCGCAAAAACAGATTGTGCGGCGGATGCACGTGGGAACCGCGATATCGGCCATGACGACCGACACGCCGGAGCGCACCAAGCGAGCGGCGACACCCGTGGCGATATCGCCAGCGCCGCGAACATAAACGAGCATTCCCGGGGCACCTCCCTGTGCTACGGTTTGAGCAGAGCAAAAGCGGTTCGACCGCTACTCTGATGATTATTTATTATCACAGTATTATACGGCGGTGAACAGATGAAAACGGTTAGCGGCAGCCTTGCCTCGGCGCTCAAGATCGAGCCGGGCATCACCGCGATCATCGGCAGCGGTGGCAAGTCGACCCTGCTAAAGACACTCGGCCTTGAGCTTATGCGTGCCGGCGGCCGCGTGCTCCTCTGCACCACCACGCACATGTTCCCCGTCGCCGGCGTGCCGTGGGACGGGTCGAGCCGTCGCCTGGATGCCGCGCCTTGGAAGCCGGGGACCCTGCATGTTCCCGGCTGCACCTGCGAGGCCTGCGCGGGGCTTGTGCGGGGAAGTATCTGCCAAGCTGGTGTCTTGGACCCCGAGACGGGCAAGCTCTCCTCCCCTGCCGAACCGCTCGACCAGCTGGCACAGCGCTTTGACTACATCCTGACCGAGGCAGATGGCAGCAAGCGGCTCCCGCTCAAGGCGCACGCCGCCTGGGAGCCGGTGATTCCATCTGGCACGACCAACGTCGTCTGGATCGTCGGCGCCTCGGGATTCGACAAGCCCATCAGCGAGGTTGTCCACCGCCCCGAGCTCTTCTGCAAGCGGTGCGGCTGCGAGCTCACCGACGTCGCCACGCCCGAACGCGTCGCCCAGGTGCTCAATGCCGAGATGCAGGCGCTGGAACTCAACAATGCCCGCATCATGCTCAACCAAGTCGACACGCTCAGCGACCCCACGATGGCCGACCGCTTTGAGGCTGCCCTTGACCGCCCCGTCATCGCCAACAGCCTCCGATAGCCGGCCCCAGCCTCCGCAGTTGCGGTGAAATACGGACTGCTTATGGCCGCCAGGCGGCCAAACAGTCCGTATTTCACCGCAACTGCGGAGGGCGCCCTTTCTGCTAGCGGGGGACGTAGCGGCCGGGCTGAGCTCCGGTTGGCTCGCCGTCGCGTGCCGCCAGCACGCCGTTGACGTAAACGGCCTTGGCGCGACCGTGTGCCTCAAAGCCCTCGAGCGGCGTGTAGTCCACGGCCTGATGCTGCGTCGCCGCGCTAATGGTCCAGCGCGCCTTGGGATCCCACACGCACACGTCGGCATCGGCACCCTCGGCAAGACGGCCCTTGCGCGGATACATGCCAAAGACACGGGCCGGATTCTCGCTCATCAGGCGGCAGAGGTCCTCGGGACCCAGCTGGCCCTCAAAGCTCGTGGCAATCGCGACGGGACGATGCTCCACACCGGGTGCGCCGTTGGGAATCGCGCGGAAATCGTCGCGCCCACGGTCCTTTTGCCCGTGCAGGTTAAAGCTGCAGTGGTCGGTCGCAATCGTATCGATCTCGCCGGCCACAAGCGCCTCGCGCAGTGCTGCACGGTCACCCGCATGGCGCAGCGGCGGGCTCATCACATACTTGGCGCCCGCAAAGCCGTCCTCACCCTGCTCCAAGTAGCAAGTATCGTCGAGCATCAGATACTGAGGGCAGGTCTCGACATAGATATTCTTCTGCCCGCGCGCCTTGGCGGCACGGATGGCCTCGAGCCCTAGCTTGGTCGAAAGGTGCACCACGTTGACCGGTGCGTCGCCGGCCAGATGCGCCAGATACAGCAGACGGCTCACGGCCTCGGCCTCGCACACATCCGGACGGCTGAGAGCATGTCCCTCGGGCCCATGAATCCCCTGCTCGTACACGCGCTTCTGCAGCTCGTTCACGAGCGTGCCGTTCTCGCAATGCACGCACAGGATACCGCCCACGCGCTTGAGCTCCTCCAGCACCTCGAGCGTCTCGGCATCGTCCAAGCGCAGGTGGTCATAGGCAAAGTAGGTCTTGAACGACGATACGCCCGCCTCGCGCATGACCGAAAGATCGGTGCGATTGCGCTCGTTCCACTCGGCGAGTGCCATATGAAAGGCGTAGTTGGCCGTGCAGGTGCCGTCGGCGCGGCGATGCCACTCGGCCAAGGCATCGGGCATGGTCACGCCGCGATCGGCCGTCGCGTAGTCGACGATGGTCGTCGTGCCGCCGCAGGCAGCCGCACGTGTGCCGGTCTCAAAGCTATCGGCCGTCCAGTCCATGCCAGTCCAGCACTGCATGTGCGTGTGCCCATCGATAAAGCCCGGGAACACCCAGCAGCCCGCGGCATCCTCGACGGTATCGCCCTCGCCCGGCTCAATCGCCGCGGCAATCCGCACAATCTTGTCGCCCTCCATGGCAAGATCGGCGCGGCGAAGCCCCTGGGGCGTCACGAGCGCGCCGTTTTTGATGATGATCATGTTGCTCCTTATTGATTAATACAGTTGGCCACGCGATCAAAATACGAGCAGGCCGCGATATGCTCCGTTATGCGCCGCTGCCCCTCGGCGGTATCGACATCCCACAGTTCATAGGCACGCGCTTCGACCAGTGCAACGTCGACGCGGCCTTTGAGAATCGAGCCCCCGCCGTCCTTGCCCTCAAGACACATAAGCGCATCGAACAGTTCCGCCGGAAAGAGCACCGGGCTCGAAGGCTCACCGTTGCACGCAAGACGCACCGGATGCTTGCGGCCACGCTCGTCAAATGTACGAACCATAGCCTCAAAAGAATCCGAACTCACGAGCGGCTGGTCGCCCGGCAAAAAGAGGCAACCTTTCCAGTTGCGTTCGACTCCCCATGAAAGGCCCGCACGGACGCTTTCGCTGCGCAGCTCGCCATCATGCAGCACGCACGGGCAATGCTTGTCCTCGCAAATCTGAGCGACCTCGGGCCAACGCGTCGAAACCACGACGTCAAAGCCCCGGGGAACCGAATCGATGGTCCGAGCAATCAGCGGCTCGCCATAGATATCGGCAAGCATCTTGTTGGAGCCAAACCGCTTGCCCTCGCCCGAAGCCATAATGACGCATCCAAGTTTCATGGTGATACCTCCCCTGAAACCATCGTACCCATAACTCGCGCCGCGGGCATCCACATCGAAAGCGCTTATCCCGCACGCCCGCGATGCAAAAAGGGGGCACCCCGCCGGTTGGCAGAGTGCCCCCTTTACATGGCTTACCTCAACCCGGCTTTAGGCCTGGAACCAACGGGCAGTGTTGCGCTCGTCGAGGGCCTTGAGGGTAGCGGCGGGATCGGCAACCTTCTGCAGGAACATCATGGCTGCGATGGCGTACGGCTTGTAGCTGGCCTCCTTGTACATGCCCACGCGGTGCATGTCGAAGACGTCGGCGTTAACCTCGCCGTGCTCGCAGGAGACACCGGAGATGTCGGCGGGCAGCGGGTGCATGAAGATGGTGTCCTGGCCGTTGGCAGTCTTCTCCATGAGTTCGGTCGTGGAGCACCAGTCCTGATGGGTGGCGTTCTGGGCGAGCAGCTCCTTCTCGAGCGCTGCGATGCCGGCGTCGTCGCCCTCGGCGTACAGGTTGGTGCGCTTCTCCATGGCGGCAAACGGAGCCCAGCTCTTGGGGATCACGATGTCGGCGCCCTCGAAGGCCTCGGCCATGGTGTTGACCTGCTTAAAGGTGGTGCCGGACTCGGCGGCATAGCCCTTGGCGCGCTCGACGACCTCGGGCATGAGGTCGTAGCCCTCGGGGTGAGCCAGGGTGACGTCCATGCCAAAGCGGGGCAGCAGGCTGATCAGCGACTGCGGGCAGGACAGCGGCTTGCCGTAAGAGGGCGAATAGGCCCAGGTGACGGCAACCTTCTTGCCCTTGAGGTTCTCAAGGCCGCCAAACTCGTTGATGAGGTAGAGCATGTCGGCAGAGGACTGCGTGGGGTGGTCGGAATCGGACTGCAGGGAAATGAGCGTGGGACGGTGATCCAGAACGCCGTCCTCGTAAGCCTGCTGCACGGACTCGGAGACCTCGGCCATGTAGGCGTCGCCCTTGCCGATGTACATGTCGTCGCGGATGCCGATGACGTCGGCCATGAAGGAGATCATGGTAGCGGTCTCGCGGACGGTCTCGCCGTGAGCGATCTGGGACTTCTTCTCGTCCAGGTCCTGCAGCTCAAGGCCGAGCAGGTTGGCGGCCTTAGAGAAGGAGAAGCGCGTACGGGTGGAGTTGTCGCGGAACAGGGAGACGGCCAGACCCGAGTCGAAGATCTTGGACGAAACGTTGTTCTCACGCAGCTCGCGCAGGGCGTCGGCAACGATGTAGAGAGCCTTGAGCTCATCGGTGGTCTTATCCCAGGTGTGCAGGAAGTCGCTGCCGTACATACCCTTAAAATCGAGGCCGTTCAGCTGCTCGACGAGCTCAGTAAACTTAGCGTCCATGTAAATATCCTTTCCAAAGATGAAACGATCGCAATGAGTAGATGCGCTCCGGCATGCGCGTGTGGCTAGAACATGCAGAGCGCTATGACGAGGACCCGCTACCGTTGAGGAAGCATGGGAGATAACGACCGCGGGGCCCAAGTCAACAGGGGGTGCCGGGGACACGAGCGGCCCCCGGCTCAACAAAATCGAGGAATGGGACTAATCGATCTTGTTGTTGGTCAGACCGGCGCGGAACACGGTGGCGTCGCCATCGGCCTGGCTCGGATCGTAGAGGTTCAGGGCAGCCACATACATGGCGGCAGCGGTGACCAGGTCGTCCTTGTAGGTGACCTCGTTGGGAGCGTGAGCCTGAGACTCGGCACCCGGGCCAAAGCCCACGCAGGGGATGCCGTAGCGGCCCTGGATGGAAACGCAGTTCGTGGAGAAGGTCCACTTGTCGCACAGCGGGCGACCGGTGCGCTTATCCATGCTGGGCTCGCAGCCGATGCGCTCGTCACCAAACATGGCCTTGTGGGCGTCGACAAGGGCCTTGACGTGCGGAGCGGTCTCCTTGTTGATCCACGTGGGGAAGTAAGCCTCGGTCTCGTAGACCTCGCCGGTCCAGGACGGACGGTCGTACATGTACATGGAGACCTTCACGTCGTCGCCGTACTTCTTGGCAGCCGGCAGGTTGCGGATCTCGTCCAGGCAGGACTCCCAGGTCTCACCGGCGGTCATGCGACGGTCGATGGAGATGGCGCAGGAATCAGCCACGGCGCAACGGCTGGGGCTGGTGTAGAAAATCTGGCTGACGGTGCAGGTGCCGCGGCCCAGGAAGCGGGCGTCCTCAAAGTGCTCGGGATTGTACTTGGGGTCGAGCATCTTGACGAGGCCCTTGATGTCGGTCGACTCGTCGCAGCCGTTGTTGTTGAGGGCGCGGACGTCGGCGATGATGTCGGCCATCTTGTAGATGGCGTTGTCGCCGCGGTCGGGAGCGGAGCCGTGGCAGGAGGTACCGTGAACGTCAACGCGGATCTCCATGCGGCCGCGGTGACCGCGATAGATGCCGCCGTCGGTGGGCTCGGTGGAAATGACGAACTCGGGCTTAATGCCGTCCTTGTTGTAGATGTACTGCCAGCACATACCGTCGCAGTCCTCTTCCTGGACGGTGCCGACGACCATGATCTTGTAGCCCTCGGGGATGAGGCCCATGTCCTTCATTATCTTGGCAGCGTAGGTAGCGGAAGCCATGCCGCCCTCCTGGTCGGAGCCGCCGCGGCCGTAGATGATCTCGTCGGTCTCGTAGCCCTCATAGGGATCGGCATCCCAGTTCTCGATGTTGCCGATGCCGACGGTGTCGATGTGGGAGTCGATGGCGATGATCTTGTCGCCCTCGCCCATAAAGCCCATGACGTTGCCCAGGCCGTCGACCTTGACCTCGTCATAGCCGAGGTTCTCCATCTCGGCCTTGATGCAAGCGACAACCTCGCCCTCCTCGCAAGACTCAGAGGGGTGGGAGATCATAGCGCGCAGAAAGCGAGTCATATCAGCACGATGAGACTCAGCCGCAGCCTTAATGGCATCAAAATCGAGTTCTTTAGTCATAACAGTCAACCTTTCTACAAGGGTTTACCTACAGGTAGATATTTCAGATAGATCACTTGTGCCAAGCAGCGTGAGGTCGAGCACCCCACAAGCAAGTAAACGTAGGGCGGCGGAGCATATGTTTGCTCCGTCGCGAGTTCCGCACGAGCCGGAGAGCACTTAATGTGCTCTCCGTGCGAGCAGGACTGTCCGAGCAGGGAGTAAACATATGCTCCGCCACCCGGACAGGTCATCCTGCTAGCAGGTCGGATACTCGCCCTCCCAGACGATGCGACGGTACTGATCCGGATCGGTGTCGCCCTCGGTGGAGAAGCAGAGCACGGAGCTCGTCTTGTCCAGGCCGATGAGTTCCTTGAGCTCGGCGTACTCGGGATCGAGCATGAGGGTCTCGACCAGGCCGGTGGTCACGGCGCCGGACTCGCCGGAGATGACGCGCGGGTCGCCCTTCTCGGGAGCGCCCAGGGTGCGCATGCCGCGAGCGGTGACCCAGTCGGGGCAGGACACGAAGGCGGTGGTGTGGTTGCGCAGGATATCCCAGCCCAGAATGTTGGGCTCGCCGCAGCACAGACCGGCCATGATGGAGGGCATGTCACCGTCCACGATGCGCGGATCGCCGTCGCCGGCGGCAGCGCCCTTGTACAGGCAGGCGGCAGGTGCGCACTCAACCACGACGAAGGTGGGAGGGTTATCGGGATACAGGTTGGTAAAGTAGCCCACCACGGCGCCGGCGAGCGAACCCACGCCAGCCTGGACAAACACGTGCGTCGGGCGGTTGATGGCCATCTCGCGCAGCTGCTCGGCAGCCTCGGAAGCCATGGTGCCGTAGCCCTCCATGATCCAAGACGGGATCTTCTCGTAGCCCTCCCAGGCGGTGTCCTGAACGATAACACCGCGCTCGCAAGCGTCGGCCTCGGCGGCGGCCATGCGCACGCACTCGTCGTAGTTGACCTCTTCGATGGTCACCGTGGCGCCCTCGGCGGCGATGTTATCGAAACGAGGCTTGGTGGAACCCTTAGGCATGTGCACGACGGCCTTCTGGCCCAGCTTGTTGGCAGCCCATGCCACGCCGCGGCCATGGTTGCCGTCGGTGGCGGTAAAGAAGGTAGCCTGGCCAAAGTCCTCAGCCAGCTGATCGGAGGTCAGGTAATCGAAGGTGCAGTCGGCAACGTCCTTGCCGGTCTCGTCGGCAATGTAGTTGGCCATGGCAAACGAGCCGCCCAGGACCTTAAAGGCGTTGAGGCCAAAGCGATAGCTCTCGTCCTTAACGCACAGGTTGGACAGGCCCAGGCGCGCGGCCTGGCCGTCCAGGCGGGCAAGCGGAGTGACGGTATATTGGGGGAACGACTGGTGGAAGGCGCGGGCCTTCTTCACGTGGTCGAGGCTCATGATTCCCAAGTGCTTGTCATCGCTCTTGGGCATCGTGTTGCCCGCCCACTGGATCTTATCGGCCATACGGTGAACTCCTTAAGTTCTCTCTTGCCGGCCCCCGCATACGCGTTCCAACCCGATCCCATTCACACGGCTGAACTTTTATGTGGATGCCAAACAAAAAGTTTGTTAGCACTGTTCTATCACACTTTTTGATTGGTAAACCTAACAAATTGTTTGTTGCCGTAATCGGTACCTTTTCGCCGCCGAACGGTCACCAATTAGCCTGTCTATGTATTTGTTTGCGAACAGGTGTGGTTTATGGCAAAGTGTGCCCAAACTAATTTTTAGGAAGGCACCCATGACCCCCGCACAGATTGAGTTTTACAAGCGTCTTGCACACGGCCTGGCGCTCCAATTTGGCCCCAACTGCGAAGTCGTCGTCCACGATCTGGAGACCGAGGACGTGGACCACTCCATCGTAGTGATCGAAAACGGCCACGTCAGCGGGCGCAAACTGGGCGACGGCCCCAGCCATATCGTGTTTGAATCCATGCACGAGGGCAGCACCGACGTACACGACCGCGAGCCGTACCTCACCAAAACCACCGATGGCAAGCTGCTCAAGTCCTCAACCATCTTTATCCGCAACGACGAGGGCAAGCCTGTCGGCATTTTGGGCATTAACTTTGACATTACGCTCATGAAGGCTTTTGAGCGCTCGCTCGATGCCTTTACCGGCACCGGCGGCACGGGCTACACCGAGCCCGAGCCCATTACCAAAAACATCGGCGACCTGCTCGAAGACCTGCTGCGCGAGTGTGAGCAATACGTAGGCAAGCCCGCAGCCCTTATGACCAAAGATGAGCGCATTCGCGCCATTGGCTACCTCGACCGTCGCGGCGCCTTCCTCATTTCCAAGTCGAGCGAGCGTGCCTGCGAGTTCTTTGGCATCTCCAAATACAGCTTCTATAGCTACCTCAATGAGGCCAAGGCGGCGGCCGGCGACAAGTAGGCACTCGCCTGGATTGCCCCTCCCCTTTTGGGCGCGAGTTCTGGAAAGCGCGAATCCAAGACCGAGCCGCTTGGGAAGTTCCATATAATCGATGTCATTAGTATTTCGAAAGGATGGAACAGAATGGCGTTGAGCAAGGCATCATGCACCGGTCGCGGATTGATTCCGGCAATTGGTGGACATGTGCACCGCATGTTCGATGAGGGTGAAGACGACCTGTTTTCGCTAAGCCTTGACGACGTGATGGATGATCGCCCGTGGATCGCCGACGAACTCATGGGCGGCGGGGCTCGCCCGTCAAGCCCCAATCCCGCACTTGCGCCCAATCCCGCATCTGCGCCGACTCCTGCGCAGTCGCCTGTTTCGACGCCCGCGCCTACGCCCGCACCCACTTCGGCGCCCACGCCCGCTCCCCGTCCCGCAAGCGACCCGTCCGAGACGGCGGCATTTCTCGCTGCAGCGACGCAGGGCAAATCGGCCGACAGCACCGTTATGTACAGCGCCCAGCAGTTGCCTGTTCCTGCGGCACGCAAGCCTCCGGTCACAAGGCTCGATGGGCCCGTTGCCCATCAGGTTGTCCACGATTCCTGGGCTGCAGCCGACCTAGATGAGACCTCTACCGGCATGCCGGCGCTCGATGTTCCAGTTAACCCGCTTTTTGCCGCCAACACGAGCGCCGCGGACTATGAGGGCGGTGCGGCATATTCCGATTATTCCGATGGCTATGTTGGCACCGGTCGCATCGAGACCGAGGATTATGGCACCGCATCGAGCGATTATCTCAACGATCCGTACGCTGCCACGCCTGCACCGGAATATGACCCGGAGGCCACGTCCGCACCGGCGTATACCAAAAGCACGGGCGAAGAGCGCTTCGCCGATTATTACGCCGAGGAAAAGGCGCTGCGTTTCTCGGAATTTCCGCAGGCAGTCAAGGTTGCCTTTATCGCCATTGTCATTGCCCTGCTCGGCGTCATTGCGTTTGAGGGATTCCGGCTGTTCTCCGGCCCCACCCAAGCGGAGTCGGAGACCCAGCAAAAAGAGAACGATGACGAGTACCTGGACATCAACACCCTCAAGGGCGACCCCAACGACGGAGACGACGAGTAGCGAGGGCTGAAGGCGGCCGCAGAATCCCGCATCCAGCACCGGCTTCTAAGTGCTGTTTTGTCATCCAGCTACACTTTTCCGGATAATTTGCCCATCGAATTAGACACTTTTTTTTCCGAAGTTTTAAGGTGCCCATTTCGACACTTTTCCGTACTTTTACACGGCTGATTTCGACACTTTTCCGAATGAAAGCCGAATAATCACTTGGGAAACCAACGCCGTTCACGCGTCATTTCGCGGATGGCGTTGGTTTCTGTCCGTACACGTTGATAGACTCCATCGTGCCTGCAAGGAGCGGGCGCATTTTATCCAGAGTCGGGATAGAGAGTTGGCTCCACGATCCCGACGCCAACCGGCCAAGAGGCACGGTGGCCCTGCCAACATCGATGAAAGGAGTCCGTATGGGCAATTTCTCTGTGCGCAACGAGCGCAACTTCCACAACCTGACAGCCAAGCCAAAACGAATGCATCTTCTGGACAAGCCGAACGGCTACACCTCGGCCATGGTCAAGCACGCATCGCCAGATCGCATCCCGCTATCTGGGCCGCGTTTTCCCAACGACCACGCCAACGGAAAGCGCGTCCTAGCCTGGACGCTCAAAACGGGATGCACTTTCCGGATGGCGGGCCTGGCGGAAAGCGTGTCCCGGAATCCAGTCTCAGAGCTGGACAGGCTTTCCGGCTAAGTCCTTCAGCGGAAACCGCATCCCGGAATAAACACTCAAACTGGGATGCGCTTTCCAAACGACCGGCCAGCGGAAAACGCATCCCATTCTGAGATATGATTCCGGGACACAGTTTCCACTCCAAACAAAAGGCCCCGACTCGCGATGGGGCCGGGGCCAAAGGCGCAGCATATGCAGTTGATGTTGAGCGCGAACAGCCCGTCAACAATGGCTGCCCGCACCCCGCCCTACCCGCGGTGACGGGCGCGGCTGTACGGCGTATCCACCATGGGCAGATCGGGGCGTAGCTTGCCGTCAAACGCGCGGTAGGCGTTCTGCACGGCGGGCGCCGTGGGGATCGTTGCGATCTCGCCGATGCCCTTGCCGCCGTATGCCACGGGCAGCAGTTCGTCCTTCTCCACGTAGATGGCGTGGATATCCGGAATCTCGGGCGCACGGAACAGCCCGAGCGTGCCGTATCTTGCCTGGGGCACGCAGTCCTTGAGCGGCCAGTCCTCGGTAAGCGCATAGCCCATACCCATGAGCACGCCGCCTTCGATCTGACCCTGGATGGAGATGGGGTTGACCACCTTGCCGGAATCGTGCGCGGCATAGACCTCGCTCACGCGGCCGTCATCGTCCAGAATGACCACATGTGTGGCAAAGCCGTAGCAGATGTGGCTCTTGGGGTTGGGAACATCCGCGCCCAGTTTGTCGGTCGGCTCCAGGTACACGTAGCCAAACTCGCATCCCTCGAGCGCCTTGATGGCGGTCGCAGGATCCTGAGGATGCATACCCTGACCGGCGACGAGCTCCTGCGTGCGCAACTGATAGGCGCGACCGTCGTCGTACTCGATCTTGACGCCGTCGCCATGCGCGCTCACGGGAGTATCGGGTGCGGGCTTACCGGCCTCGATGCCAACCATGGCATCGCGCAGCAGGAAGGCGGCGCCGCGCACGGCCTCGCCGGTCACGACCGTCTGGCGCGAGCCAGACGTGGTGCCGGAGTCGGGAGCGTTCTCGGTGGAGCACTCGCCGTTGGCAATGCAGCTCAGCGGCAGACCGCATGCCTCGGCAACGTCCTGCAAAAAGACCGTGTTGCAGCCCTGGCCGATGTCGGACGTAGCGGCGTAGACCACGGCCACGCCGTTCTCGATGCGGATCTTGCAGCGGCCGGCATCGGGCAGGCCCACGCCCACGCCGGCGTTCTTCATGGCGCAGGCGATACCGGCGTGTCCGGGATGCGCGTAATAGGCATCCTTGACCTCGAGCAGCGTCTCCTTAAGCGCCGTGGAGCAATCGGCGATCTGGCCGTTGGGCAAAACCTCGCCCGGCTCGATGGCGTTACGGTAGCGAATCTCCCACGGATCCAGGCCGACCTTCTCGGCCAGTAGGTCGATCAGACTCTCGAGTGCAAACTCGGACTGGCAAACGCCAAAGCCACGGTACGCGCCGGCAGGCGGGTTGTTAGTGTAGTAGCCAAAGCCGCGAATGTCGGTGTTCTGGTACTTGTAGGGGCCGACGGCATGCGTGCAGGCGCGCTCGAGCACCGGGCCGCACAGCGACGCGTAGGCACCGGTATCAAAGTTGATCTCGCAGTCCAGGCCGGTAAAGTTGCCCTCGGCATCGCAGCCCAGCGTAAAGGTACCGTCCATCGCATGACGCTTGGGATGGAAAGCGAGCGACTCGGCACGCGTGAGCTTGCACTTCACAGGACGCTGGAACTTATATGCGGCGAGCGCGGCCAGGTGCTGGACCGAAACGTCCTCCTTGCCGCCAAAGCCGCCACCCACGAGCATGGTCTCGACGACCACGCGCTCGGGCTCGTTGTCCCAGCCAAACATATGGGCGCACTCTTTGCGCGTATCGTAAGCGCCCTGGTCGGTCGACTGCACCTTGACGCCGTTCTTGTACGGGAAGGCCACGGCGCACTCGGGCTCCAAGAAGGCATGCTCGGTAAAGGGCGTGGTAAAGCGCTGCGTCACGGTAAACGTGCTCTCGGCCAGCGCCTTGGCGGCGTCGCCGCGCGTCACATGGCGGCTCTGGCACACGTTGTCCTTGAGCTCCACCGTGTTGCCAAAGGCAAAGAAGCTGTCGTGCAGGCGCGGGGCGTCGGCAGCCCTGGCCTCGACGATGTTGCGCACGGGCTCCAGCGGCTCGTAATCGATCCTGACGAGCTTCTTGGCCTTCTCGAGCGTCGCCTCGTCCTCGGCAACCACCAGCACAATGGCATCACCCACGCAGCGGGTGATATCGCCCTGGGCGATCATGACGTCCCAGTCCTGGATAAGGTGGCCGACCTGGTTGACCGGCACGTCCTCGGCGCGCAGGATGCCCACCACACCGGGCAGGGCCTCGGCCTTGGAAGTATCGATGGAGAGCACGCGGGCGCGCGGATACTTGGAGCGCACGGCGCTGGCGTAGGTCAGACCCGGCTGATCGAGCTCGTCGATGTCGTCGGGGTACTTGCCCTCGCCGAGAACCTTCTTGCGCACGTCGATACGGAAGGCACGCTTGCCCACACCGTAATCGTCGCCGCGCTCCAGGTCCTCGTCGATCTGCTTTTCGCCGCGGAGCACCGCAGCGGCCAGCGCAATGCCCTCGATGATCTTCTTGTAGCCGGTGCAGCGGCAGACGTTACCGCGAATGGCGTACTTGATCTGCTCCTCGGTGGGCTCGGGATCCTCGGCGATGAGCGCTGCACCCGCCATGACCATACCGGGGATGCAAAAACCGCACTGCACGGCGCCCACGGCGCCAAAGGCGTACACAAAGGCCTCGCGCACGTCCTGGGGCAGGCCCTCGACGGTCACGATGTTGCGGCCGGCGGCAAGAGCGGTGGTCAGTACGCATGCCTTGACGGCCGCGCCGTCTACATGGATGGTGCAGGTACCGCAGGCACCCTCGGAGCAGCCGTCCTTAGCGGAATGGATGTGCAGGTCGTCGCGCAAGTAGCGGAGCAGCGGCTTGTTCTGAGTCGTCGTGCGCTCGACGCCGTTAACGGTAAAAGTGAATTCCTGTGCCATGGTGATTCCCTTCTACACGCCGGCGGCGATGCCGGTGCGGTCGTGGATGGCGCCATGCGGGCAGACGACAGCGCACATGCCACACGACAGGCAGTCCGCGCCGTCGATATGGGCGCAGTTGTCCTCGATGCGGATAGCGCCGGCAGGGCACTTTTTGACGCACATGCCGCAACCGATGCAGCTCGTGTCGCAGATCTTGCGCGCAATGGCGCCCTTGTCGGTGTTGTTGCAGCGCACCAGGATGTTCTGGTAGCCGGGAACGAAGGCAATCACGCGCTGCGGGCACGCCATGCCGCACAGGCCACAGCCCGTGCACCTGGAGCGGTCCACGCGGGCGATGCCATCGACCAGCGCAATGGCACCGTGGGGGCAGGCCGCGACACAGGCGCCACAGCCAATGCAGCCTTCGCTGCAGCGGGCGTCGCCGCCTGCGGAGGCGCAACCGCTTCCGCAGGCAACGTAGGCCACGTTATGTTGAATGGATTTGGCCATAAAAGACTCGCCTATTTCTTAAGAAGGTACGAATAGTTGTCGCGCACGGCCCTGATGGTCAGGCGGACGGCCTCGGGAAGACCGGTGTTGACGGCATCGACCGAGACGGTGCGGACCGTGCCGGCGACGCGGACTTTAAAGTGGTCCTCGTCCACAGCCAGGAAGCCCTCGTTCTCGGAGTTCTCCATGTCCTGCTCGCTCCAGAACAGGGTGAGCTTGTCCTTATAGGGACGACCCTCCTGGTAGGGGCAGAACACGGCGCAGTTGCCGCACTCGTTGCACATGCCGTCGACATGTACCACCTGATGCTTGGCCAGGCCCGGCACCTTAATTGCCACGTTGGCGCGGTTGGGGCACACGTCGCAGCAGACCTCGCACACCGAGCCGCAGCCCAGGCAGCGGGTCTTGGTGCAGTTGTGCTTGTCGCGGCACAGCGACCCCTTGCGCTCGTAGCAGGTGTCCTCGCGACCGGCCTGCTCGTTGCAGTCGGCGTACTTGTTAAAGTCGACACCGGCAATGGCACGAGCGACCTCGGCGGCGTCGGCAATAGCCTCGACCACGGTGGCAGGACCGCGGCGGCAGTCACCAGCAGCCCAGACGCCCTCGACGCCGGTGGAGGTGGCGGCAAGACGGCCGCGACGGTCGTGCTCGACGCCCGCGGCATCGTACAGGCTGGCATCGATGCCCTCGCCCACGGCGCAGATCACCGTGGTGGCGGAAAGCTCGACGGTCTCGCCCGTGGCGACGGGGCTGCGACGGCCACTTGCATCCGGCTCGCCAAGTTCCATAACGTCGCAGGTCAGCACTGCGCCGTTGAGTGCCTTGGGCGCCAGCAGCTCGCAGAACTCAACGCCGTCGGCAAGAGCAAGATCGAGCTCTTCCTCGTCGGCGGGCATCTGCTTCTTGGTGCGGCGATACACCAGGCGCACGTTCTTCACGCCAGCCAGACGCTTGGCCACGCGGGCCGCGTCCATGGCGGTGTTGCCGGCGCCAATGACCACGACGTCCTCGCCCAGCTCGAGCTTCTCGCCCTTCTTGGCGGCCTCGAGGAACTCCAGCACGTCGAGCTCGGCACCCTCGCCCAGGCCCGCAGAACCGGGCATCCAGGCACCGGTGGCCACGACCACGTCGGTGAAGCCCTGGGCCTTGAGCTCGTCAATGGACTCCACGCGGGCGTTGAGCTGCACCTTGGCACCAAAGGCCAGGCAGAGCTCGGCGTCGTGGGAGATATCGTCGCTCGCGATACGGAACTCGGGGATTACGTGACGGACCACGCCGCCGAGAGAGTCGCGGGCCTCAAAGATGGTGACGGGCACGCCGGCACGCGTCAGGAAGAACGCCGTCGCCAGACCGGCCGGGCCGCCGCCGATAACGGCAACGTTGCGCTCGCCGTCGTTGGCGACGGCCTGGGCGCGCAGCTTGGGCAGCACGGCGGTCATGGCCTCGCGGGCGGCCTTGAGCTTGCTGGCGCGGATCTGGGCGCCTTCGGGCTCGTAGAACGCACGCTCGCAGGCACGGCCGCAGGGATGCGGGCAGATGGTGCCGGTAATGAACGGCAGGGCGTTGCGCTCGATGATGATGTTGAGTGCGTCCTCATAGCGGCCCTCGTCAACAGCCGCCAGGTAGGCGGGAATATCCTGCTGGATGGGGCAGCTCGTGCGGCACGGCGTGGTAAAGCAGTCGGAAAGCGGGCTCTTGCCGGCGACCTTGCGGTCGGGCAGCGGGCGCAGCGGCTTCTTGTAGAGCGGGTTGGTGAGCGAGTCGGTCTGGATCGCGGTCACTGCCTCGAGAGAGACGCCCGCGAACGGCTTGCCATCCAGGTCGGCAAACTCGCCGGCCATCTGGCTAAAGCGCTCGTAGCCACCGGGCTTGAGCACGTCGGTCGCCAGGGTGACGGGCCAAATGCCGGCGTCATACAGGGCACGGATGTTGTAGACCGTGGCGCCGCCGGAGTAGCTGATGCGCAGCTTGCCATCGAACTGCTCGGTAATGCGGCGGGCGGCCTCGATGGTCAGCGAGAACAGCGAACGGCCGGACATGTACATCTCGGTGGAAGGCAGCTCGTTCCTGGTCACGTCGACGGGGAACGTGTTGGTCAGCTTGACGCCAAACTCCAGGCCGCGCTCGGCGCACAGGGCAATCAGGCGCTCGAACATAGGCACGGCATCGGCCCACTGCAGGTCCTCGCGGAAGTGCGTGTCATCGAAGACGATGTAGTCAAAGCCCAGCTCGTTCAGGCGCTGGCGGGCAAACTCATAGCCCAGCAGCGTGGGGTTGCACTTGATGTAGGTGTTGAGGCCCTTCTCGGTGATCAGATAGGTCGCGATGCGCTCGATCTCCGCCGGCGGGCAGCCATGCAGCGTGGACTCGGTGATGGAGTTGGAGACACGTGCCGGAATGGACTCGACAAACGCGGCGTCGACATGCTCAAACTTGTCCAGGTTGGCGAGCGCCCATGCGCGGCACTCGTTCCAGACGTCGGAGCCGCTGGCGTCCTTCATGCCCTCGATGTAGGCGTCGACCTTGGGGCTCTTGATGCCCTCGAGGTCATAGCCCACGGACATGTTGAAGACAAAGCCGTCCGGGCTGCCCAGACCGTACTCGCGAGCGATCAGGTGGCAGGCGAACCATGCCTTCACGTACTCGGCAAAGGCCTGCGGAACCTCGAGCTCGGTCGACCACTCGCAGTTGTAACACTCGTCCTGCGCCACGATACAGGGCTTGTTAACGCACTTGGAGAGTTCCTCGCCGTCCATAACCTGGACGGTCTTGAGCTCAAAGAAGCGCGAGCCCGCCACGTAGGAGGCTACGATGTTCTGGGCAAGCTGCGTATTGGGACCGGCGGCCGGGCCAAACGGGGTCTCGATGCGCTCGTCAAAAATGGGAAGCGCGCCCTCCTGGTTGGTCGTGACCATCTTGCGCACGCCAAAGATGGCGTCCTGGGTCTTGTGCTCCTCGATGATCCAGTTCATCAGCTGCGAAAACGGGATCGGCCTCATGATGTCGCTCATAATGAGCTCCTCTCTGTAACGCCCGGCGAGACCGCGCGGCGGGCGCAAATACGGTGTAGCGCTAGCACAGCGCCGGCGACCCCGCGGAGGCCGCCTATACGCGCGTCGGATGTGGCGAAACATCCGGCGCGCGTGAATCTACTTGTAATTAGTAGGCGCGATCGTTGAGCGTGCTCCAGAGCTTCTTGGACTCAGCCATGGTCCACGCGTTGATCTTTTCCTCATCAATACCGACAAACTCGCGATCCTTGTACAGGACGCGGCCGTTGATGATGGTGGTGCGGCAGTTTTTGCCCATCATGCCAAAGAGCATGTGGCCGTCGATGTTCTCCTCGCTCAGCGGCGTAAAGGGCTTGTAGTCCATAACGATGACGTCGGCGGCAGCACCGGCCTCGAGCACACCGAGCTTGCGATCGAAGTACTTGCTCGCCATCTTGGCGTTGTTCTCGAACAGCATGGTCATGGCCTCGCACCAGCCCACGTTGGGCATGGCGGCGTTGTGGCGCTGAATGATCAGGAAGACCTTGAGGCTCTCGAGCATATCGTGGGTGTAGGCGTCGGTGCCCATGCACACGGGGATGCCGCGGCGGAAGAACTCGAGCACGGGAGCGCAGCCCACGGCGTTGCCCATATTGGATTCGGGATTGTTGACCAGCCAGGTGCCGGACTCCTTGACGATATCCATCTCGGCGGGCGTCACGTGGATGCAGTGGCCGAGCATGGTGTCGGGACCCAGCAGGTTGTGCTGCAGCAGGCGCTCGACGGGGCTGATGCCACCACGGTTGAGACGGGAGTCCCACACGTCATTCATGCCCTCGCACACATGGATGTGGAAGCCGGTCAGGCCGTTGTTGGCCTCGGCCATCTTGTCCATGGTCTCGTCCGACAGCGTAAAGGTGGCGTGACCGCCAAACATGGCGGCGATCATGTGGTTGTCGTTATCGCGACGCTCCTTGGCGGCCCACTGGGCAAATTCGGCGTTCTCGGCAATGGCCTGGTCGCATTTTTCCTGGCCGCGGCGGTCGGAGACCTCGTAGCACAGGCACGAACGCATGCCCAGCTCCTGAGCTGCATCCTTAATGGTAAAGAGGCTGCCTGGGATCTCGCAGAAGCTCGCGTGGTGATCGAAGATCGTTGTGACGCCATCGCGGATGGAGTCCAGAATCGTGGCATAGGCGCTGGCCTTGGTGCCGTCGAGCGTCAGGTTGTCATCGATCTTCCACCACTGCTGCTCAAGATTCTCCAGGAAGTTGGTGGGGTTGCAGCCCTTAATGGCAAGGCCGCGAGCCAGACCCGAGTAGATGTGGGTGTGGCAATTGATGAGTCCGGGCATGATGAGGTTGCCCTGGGCGTCGACGTACTCGGCATCCGGGTACTTGACCTTGAGCTCGCACTCGGGGCCCACTTCGACGATCGTATCTCCGTCAATGGCGACCGCACCGTTTGGAATAAACGGGGTCTGAGCGTTGCGGGTAAAAACGGAACCGTTAGCGACCAGAAGCATGGATGCTCCCTTCAACATCAGAGGCGGGGTTTGACACCTCTGACATGGCGGAGTGCGAAGCGCCGGCCTACACCGGAAACGGGCCCTCTCCCGTCAACGCTTCACCAAAGGGACAAACCCTTTGAAGTGCGGCTTGACGCCGCATGACGTCGGCGGACGAGGCGATGCGTCCGCCGACGAATAGCACCGAATTGGTTACTTCTTGCTCTCGGGCAAGACCAGATCCACGGCAGCGTCCTTGGCAGCATCGATGTGCTGAGCCACGACCGGCGTCTGCGGAAGAATCAGGTTAAGGACGATGGCCATGATGGCGGTGGGGGTTACGGCATTGGAGCCGATGACGGTGGACACCCAGGCGGGCATACCCTCGCCGGCAAGGCAACCGCTGGCCATCCAGATACCCAGGCCAAAGACGACGGAGGTACCGACGATGGTGGTAGTGCGCTGCGTGAGGCCCTCGCGGGTGAACATGCGCACGCCGTTCATGGTAATGGTGCCAAAGACGCCGACGGTCGCGCCGCCGATGACGGGCTGCGGGATAGCGGAAAGGACGGCAGAGAGCTGCGGGAACAGACCGGCGATGGCAAAGACGGCCGCGATGATCACAAAGACCCACTTGTTGACGACCTTGTTGGAGCAGATGATGCCCACGTTCTGGCCAAGGGCGCTGGTGGGAAGACCGCCCAGCAGGCCGCCGACCATAGAGGTGAGGCCCTGGGACACGATAGCGCCGGAGAGCTCGCGCTCGGTGGGCATACGGTCGATGGAGCCCAGGCAGGCGGCGGAGACGTCGCCGATAACCTGGATGGCAACCATGGGGAACACGACGGCGAGGGTAATGCAGACCTCGGGATCAAACTCGAGCGCATAGGGCATGAGCTTGGGAAGGGCGAAGACCTGAGCGGTGGCGACGCTTGAGAAGTCGATCATGCCAAAGGGGATGGAGACGATCATGCCAACGATCATGCCAAAGAACACGGATCCCAGCTTGAGCGTGCCCTTGCCAAAGTTGGCGAGCGCAAAGACCACGGCGAAGGTGATAAGAGCGACGCACCAGGCCTGCGGGGTGCCCCACAGTGGCGTACCCATACCGCCGGCCATATACTTGACGGCCGTGGGATACAGCGAAACGCCGATGGAGAAGATGACCGTACCGGTCACGACGGGTGGGAACAGCCACTTAATCTTGCTGTAGGCCAGACCAAAGAGGACCGCGACGGCACCGCCGACAATCTCGCCGCCCAACAGCGCGCCAAAGCTAAAGCCCGAGGCGCCCATGGCCTGCAGGGCCGGGAGGAACGCGAACGAAACGCCCATGACGATGGGCAGGCCGCCGCCGATGCGACGGAAGGGGGCAAAGGCCTGAAGGGCCGTGTCGATCGCCGAAAGAATGAGCGCGACCTGGATGATGTCGGTGCTCTGCTGGCTATTAAAGCCGTAGACGCCGGCCATGATGACAGCCGGGGTGATGATGCCGGCAAACGATGCCAGTACGTGCTGAAGGGCACACGGGATCATTTCCTTAACGGGAGGCATGCCTTCACGAGTGAACAGGGCTTCAGTGCCGTTCGTAACCGTCTCCTGGGTCATTTGACCACCAATCCTCGAAATAGTTGTTTTCGCATCTAACGCTCTATTGTGACGCAGTGCGGGGTTGAGGTTGTGCCTTCGTTGCATATCGTATTAAAGATGATTCTCATTCTCAATAATAATTTTTTGTTATCAGACTATTCTTCAGCTGAGATAATGCATTTCCGCAGGTCAGGAAAGTGTCTGGTCAAAATAGCATCTAACTTTTCTTTTGGTCAACCGTTTACCGCCAAAATCATACCGTTCGTCTGCATTACGTCATGTACCTGCGGATATACGAGATGATGAGCAGCGTGTTACCATGAGAAAAAATTGTTATGAAACTTCCGCTTTCACCCAAAGGAGTTGCCCGTGAACGAGACCGTACGTCGCTTTTTGCCGATGGTCGATTTCCTGGAGCAGATACTCGGCAAAAACAGCGAGATCGTGCTGCACGATTTCTCGGATCCCGACCACGCCATCGTCGATATTCGCAACGGCATCGTGAGTGGCCGTAAGATCGGCGGTCCCGCCACCGATCTGGCGCTCAAGATCATGCACGACCCCAAGTATCGCGACCTGCCGTTTATTACGGGCTACGAGGGGCGCGGTGCCGGCGGCAAGACGTTGGAGTCCGCGACGTTCTTTATCCGCGAGGATAACGAGATCGTCGGTATGCTCTGCGTCAACACCGACCTCTCGACCGTGCGCTCCATCAACGCCATGGCACAGCAGCTCATGGCCTGCTTCGACGCGGCGCCGACGCGCACGGAGCCCGCCCCTATCGAGGTCGAAAGCCTTTCGGAGTCCACACAGGAGCTCATCGACCGCAGCATTGCCGAGTTGCTGAGCGCGCGCGGGCTGGATGTAGCGTCGCTTGGCCAGAGCGACCGCGTGGACGTCATTCGCCACCTCAACGGCAACGGCGTGTTTATGCTCAAGGGCGCCGTGGCCTGCGCCGCCACCGCGCTGGGCATCTCGGAGCCCAGCGTCTACCGCTACCTGCAAAAAGTTCGCAAGGAGGGCTAACGAGCAAAATGGAGCGCGGCTCCACAAGCGATCCGTCACTTGACAAAAGACCCTGCAGCTCGCACGCGCTGCAGGGTCTTTTTGCATGTCATGTTTAGTTGTTACCAACACCTTAGAGAGCGGCGACAACCTCGATCTCGACCAGACCGCCAGCCGGAAGGGCGGCAACCTGGAAAGCGCTGCGCGCGGGGAACGGAGCCTCGAACTTGGAGGCGTAAATCTCGTTCACGGCGGCAAAGTCGGCGATGTCGGCCAGGTAGACCGTGGTCTTGACGACATCGGCAAACGTGGCGCCGGCAGCGGTCAGCAGAGCCTCGACGTTGGCGAGGGACTGCTTGGCCTGGGCCTCGACACCCTCGGGCAGCTTGCCGGTCGCGGGATCGATGCCCAGCTGGCCGGACAGGAACACCATGTTGCCAGTCTGGATACCGGGGGAATACGAGCCGATGGCTGCGGGTGCGTTATCGGAAGACACGACGGTCTTGCTCATGTTTTTCTCCTTACGATCAAATAGAGAGCGTGAGCGCGGCGTTCACACCGGGAGGCACAGTTCGGTCTGAACACCGCGCTTGATTGGGATAGTAGGGGATGAGTTTGCCCGATGCAAGATAATTATCAGCCTTCGAGAATATTTTATCGCCCAACGGTTTCCCCGGACCGCTGAACGGTTCTCATGTGGAGCAGCCAGTCCAAGCTGCTGAAGACTTTATCCCGCTTAGAGCACGGGCATCGCCTGCCGCGATGGCACCACTATACTTTTGATTATCTGAGCATTTTGAAAGGCAGGATATGACCGCAACCGCCAGTCGAACCACCAACCGTAGACCCGAGCTCTTGGCCCCCGCCGGAGGCCCGGAGCCCTTCGCCGCCGCACTCGCTGCCGGGGCAGACGCCATCTACTGTGGCATGGGCAGCTTCAACGCCCGCCGCAAGGCAACGAACTTTACCGACAAGGCCTTTGAGCAGGCCTGCCGCGCTGCACACCTGGCCGGCTCGCGCGTCTACGTCACGGTCAACATCGTCATCAAGGAATCCGAGATGAGCGATGCGCTGCAGCTCATCCATCGCTGCTCCACGCTGGGCGCCGACGCCTTCATCATCCAGGACTGGGGCCTGTTCTTTGAGGTCAAGCGCACGATGCCCAGCATCGAGACGCATATCTCGACCCAGGCGAACATCCACGACGACCGCGGAACCATCTGGTGCCGCGAGCAGGGTGCCGACCGCGTGACCCTCTCGCGCGAGCTCTCCATTGACGAGATCGCCACCATCCACGACGCCGCGCCCGATGTTGACCTTGAGGTCTTTAGCCACGGTGCCATCTGCTTTTGCTACTCGGGCCTGTGCCTGCTTTCGAGCTTTGCCATGGCGGGCCGCTCGGCCAACCGCGGCATGTGCGCTCAACCCTGTCGCCTGCCTTACGAGCTGATCGACGAGAACGGCCGCTCGCTCTCCCCTGCCGGTCGCGAGCGCGCGCTGTGCCCGCGCGACACCAACACTTCGCAGCTTGTTCGCCGTCTGTATGACGCCGGCGCCGCATCGCTCAAGCTCGAGGGCCGCATGAAGGCTCCCGATTACGTGTATTCCATCGTCGACGTGTATCGTCATCAGATTGATGACATGCTGGCCGGAACCACCGTTGCCAAGGACGAGAAAGCCGCCCGCCAGCGCCAGCTCAAGCGCTGCTTTAACCGCGACTTTACGCACGCCTATCAGGACGGCACCTCGGGCGACGAGATGATGAGCTATGAGCGTTCCAACAACCGCGGCCAGATCGTGGGCACGGTGCTGGGCAGCCGCCCGGCCAACCGCGATGTGCGCGGCCTTAAGCCCGACGACCGCCGTCGCCGCGCCGCCATCGCCCGCATTGAGCTGTTTGAGCCCGTGGGCAAGGGCGACCTGCTGGAGCTTCGCCACGATAACGAGTTTGACCAGTTCCTGACCACCATTGCCGCCGATGATGCCGCAGCCGGTGAAGTCATCGAATGTCGCGTACCCCGCAGCATGCCCGAGGGCTGCCGCGTCCGCGTGATTCGCAGTCAGCGTGCCATCGACGCCGCCGGCGCCGCGCTCAAGCGCGATGTGCTGCGCCGCCGAGCTGTTGATGTGTCCGTCGTGGCGCGTCTGGGCGAGCCGTTTACCGTTACGCTCACCTGCTGCGACGACCCTTCGCTTACGGCCACGGCCACGGGCTTTACCGTCGAAGCCGCCAAGACCCGTGCGGTCGAGGCGTCCGATCTGGTTGAACACGTCGGCCGCATGGGTTCCTCTCCCTTTGAGGCTGCAAGCTTTGAGGTGGCACTCGATGAGGGCTGTGGCATGGGTTTCTCCGCCGTACATAAGGTGCGCGCCGCCGCTTGCAAGGCGCTGGAAGAGGCCATTCTGGCGCCGTACGCGGAGCGCGCGAAAACGCTCGAGCTGCCGGCGATTGTCACCAGTGATTCCCGCCCCGCGCCCGAGCACTACCGCGACGAGCCACAGATCTGCGCCACCGTCACCTCGCTCGAGGCCGCCGAGGCAGCCCGCGCGGAGGGCGCAACGCGCATCTACATGACCACCGACGTACTCGACGCGTCCGGGCTCTCCCCCACCGACGCATTTGAGCAGGGTATCGTGCCCGTACTCGACGAGGTCTGCCGCGCCGTTGACCACGTCCGCGTCGATCCCTGGATCAATGCCGGAGCCACCGTCGCCGTCGGCAATATCTCCGAGCTCGCCGTAGCCGCGCGTGCCGGCGCCACGGCCGAGATTCGCTCTTGCCTGCCGGTGCACAACACGCCTTGCATGGAGGCACTTGCCGAGCGCGGAGCCGGCGCGTTTTGGCTCTCGCCCGAGATCACGCTCGACGAGATCGTCTCGCTCGGCGCCGCCGCGCCCGCGGCTCTGGGCATCACCGTCTTTGGCCGCCCGCGCGTCATGACAAGCGAGCATTGCATTCTGCAGGTTGCCAACGGCTGCATCCACGATTGTGCCAACTGCCGCCTGCGCGCCCGCAAGCTGTCGCTCAAGAATATCGACGGCAAGGTCATGCCGGTGCGCACCGACATCCACGGCCGCTCACGCCTGTACGACGCCTACCCCATCGACCTTACGCCCCAGGTACCACAGCTGCTCGACGCCGGCGTCCGTCGTCTCATGGTGGACGGAACGCTGCTCGAGGCCGATGAGATTGGCCGTGCCGTCGCTCGCGTCCGTCGCGCTGTCGAGGCGGCTCAAGCCGGCCGCAAGCCGGCCGCCCGCCTGCGCGGCGCCACCTCGGGCTGCATGTTTGTGGGAATTAGCTAACCGAAAGGTTTACACGTGAACGAAGAACCTCAAGTCCTCTATTGCGACGCCTGGCTCATGGCCATCGACAAGCCCGCCGGCATGATCGTCCACGGTGACGGCACCGGCGAGCGCACACTTACCGACTACGCCAGCGACCTTTTGCTGGCGATGGGCGACGGCTTTGCCGCGACCGACATGCAGCCGCTCAACCGCTTGGACCGCGACACCACCGGCGTGGTGCTGTTCTCGCTCGACAAGCAAACGCAGCCCGCCTTTGACCAGATGATCATCGACCACGCGTTCGAAAAGCACTACCTGGCGCTCGCCGAGGGCAAAATCGACTGGAACGAGAAGCTCATCGACAAGCCTATCGCCCGCGACCGCCACGATAGCCGCAAGATGCGCGTTGGCGCCAGCGGCAAGCCATCTCAGACGCGCGTCAAGGTACTCAAGCGCCTTAAGAGCCGCCGCGGCCTGCCCACGCGCTCGTATATTGATGTCGAGCTGCTCACCGGCCGCAAGCATCAGATTCGCGTGCACCTGGCAAGCGAGCATCATCCCCTGGTTGGCGACGACCTGTACGGAACGCCGCGCCCCTGCGGCCTCATGCTCCACGCCCACAGCGTGTCCTTTACGCATCCCGTAACCGGCGAGCACATCCACATCGAAGCCCCTTGCCCCTGGGAGCCCTAAACCACCACAATGGGGACAGGCACCTTTATGATGGTTTTGCCGCGATGGCTCAGCCGCGGTCCCAAAACGTCTCGATCTGTAACAGTTAGAACCCATTTTCTGGTCTACCTGTTACAGATCAAGACTTTCGAATCCCCCTTAAGGGAAAATCTCAATCTGTAACAGTAACTCGGCAAAATCAGTCCCAGATGTTACAGATTGAGACAAAGGGACGGCGCGGTTCGTAAGTATCTCGATCTGTAACATCTAGCCTGCTTTTAACGGTCTGGTTGTTACAGATTTAGATAAACCGGTAGACAACAAAAGTGGCAGCGCCCGGGATGGTCGTTGCCGCTTTTCCATTGACCCACCACAAAGGTGCCTGTCCCCTTTGTGGTGGTTTTGGCCTTCCCGTCGCTAGACCGTGACGACGTTGTCCATTGTCCGGTACTTGGCGGGGACCTCGCCTGCGGTAATAATCGTTGCGTCACGAAAGTCCGCGAACTTGACGGGCGCCACCATGCCAAATTTACTGGCGTCCGAGATTACGAAGCGCTTGGCCGTATGGCGCATCGAGATACGCTTTACTTGCGCCTCCTCGATATCGGGCGCCGTGAAGCCCTGCTCGGCGGCAATGCCGTTAGAGCCCCAAAAGCCACAGTTGAAGTTGTAGCGGTCTAAGGTTGCCAAGGCATCGGGGCCAACGAGCGCCTCGGTCTCGGGTTTGAGCTCGCCACCCAGCACCACGGTACGCATGCCGCGCAAAGCAAGGCGTTGAGCATGGAGCACGGAATCGGTCACATAGGTGACATCTTCAAGGTGTGGAAGATGCTCGATGAGCCTGAGCGTCGTCGAACCCGAGTCGATGTATACAAAGCTCTCGGGCTCCACAAGTGCCGCCGCACGGGCGCAGATACGCTCCTTGTCGTCGTTATGGAGGTCGCTGCGCTCATTAAGCGTTAGGTCGCGCGTCACGTGCGCGCGCTCCAGACTTGTCGCGCCTCCGTGCACCTTGGCGATACGGTGTGCTCGGTCGAGCGTCTGCAGGTCGCGCCGAATGGTAGACGCCGTCACGCCCAGGGCTTCGGCAAGCTCCGGCACGGTAACCGAGCCGGCCTGCTGAACCATCGACACGATCGCGTTGAGCCTATCTTCCGCTAGCATCGCTTACTCCTCCTCGGGGTACACGACTCCCCAATCGGCGCGAAGCTTGGTCATAAGCTCCATAACATCAGAAGCATAGCCCAGAAGCTCACGCTTCGAATCATCGCCGGCAACGGCCCTCTCCAGGTCGGCCATCTCGTAGCACAGAGCGTATGCCTCGGTGCCAGCGTGGACCTCCTCACGGTGACCGTCTGCAGTCCACACGATGGTCGCGTGATCGGCACGCGGATAATCGTTGACCTCGATATAGCACTTGTCGAAGCTAATGACCGAGCGCTTGGGCTGCTTGGAGTGAAGCGTAAGGCTCACGACGCCCAGCTGCTGCTCGGCATTGCGGCAGACGATGCCGCCCGCAACATCGACGCCAGTCTCGCAGGTGTTGCCTAGAGACACGACCTCGGCGGGCTGGCTCGCCATAAACAGGCGCATGACGGACAGGGCATACACACCAATATCGAGCATGGCACCGCCGGCAAGGTTGCGATTGTAGAAACGGTTGGTCAGGTCGCCGTACTCCTTGTAGCTACCAAAGTTGAGCTGAGCGAGGTTCATGCGGCCGAACTCGCCGGCATCCATGCGGCGACGCAGCTCTTGATACAAGGGCATGTGGAGCACCGTGGTAGCGTCCATAAGGACCACGTTGTGCTCGGCGGCAATGGCACGGGCCTCATCGAGTTCAGCGGAATTGAGGGTAATGGCCTTCTCGCAGAGCACGTGCTTGCCGGCTGCCAGGGCAGCGCGCAGATAGGTGATATGAGTGTTGTGCGGGGTAGTGATGTAGACGGCGTCGATGCCAGGATCGGCGTAGAGGTCCTCAACCGTGTCGTAGACCTTCTCGATGCCATACTGCTCGGCAAAAGCCTGAGCCTTGGACAGCGTACGGTTGGCGACGCCCGCAAGCTTGCGACCGGCAAGAGCAAGGGACTGAGCCATCTGGTTGGCGATAACGCCGCAACCGATGACGGCCCAATGGAGCTCGGGAGCCGTAAAAATATCGTCGGGGAACGGCTTGTCCTGGACCGAAGCGAACGCTGCTTTGGCGGCTGCCGCGGCGTCGAGCGGAGCCTGCTTGGAATCTGCCATTATGTGCCTCCTGTGTCATAGAACGCCTTGCTTTCTGACAGCTCTATATTCGCACAAACACGCGCTTCTGTGCGCGTTTTTGCGTATCTCACCGCTAAACGGTCATTGTTGTCCCGAAAACGGCGCATCTATACGCATATTCACGCAATCCCACGCACGCAAATACGCACAAATGCGAACCGGTCATTGCTCAGAGACAGGGGCTTATGCTTAGAACTCAAAAGACAGGATGATCCGCTTCGCCTCGTCGCTCATGGCGCGCTGCAGCTCTAAGGACCGTCCCAAACTGCCGACAGAAAAGGAACGTTCCAAACTGCAGACAGAAAAAGAACGTCCCCAGGCGCCGGCATTTCAAGAGTACTCATTTAAGTCTGTCCCCAATGAGTGGGAGTAATCAGAGACCCTTTGCGAGGGAGGCCGGACGTGGCCTTCCTCGTTTTTATTCATGGACTTTAGTCCGTGCCGCGCGGCACGCGCGGCATAGAAAGCCACCCGCTCAGCGAGTGGAGGCCAATTTCCGCTACGCGACAAAAACCTTCCCCCTAGCATGAGGATTGTTCAGGTCATCATACTAGGGGGAGGTGATTGCTGTGGCCCAGAAAGCCAACAGTCTCGCGTACACGAAATGGCTGTGCAAGTACCGCATCGCACCGAGGTCAAGCTCATCGCCGCCATCGTCGAGAAGCACCCCAAGGTGCGCTTTGCCGCGAGCCGCACCTCGGCCCACGCCGACCTCTACGACCGCATGGAGCAGGCCCTGTGCGAGCGCGTGGCCAACGCGGTGGAGGTCGTCCGCTCCGACATCAGCCCCGCGCTTCTTGTCCACACCGGTCCAAACCTCGTGGGTGTGGCGGTCCAGGGACTCTAGCGGAGGCAGGGCGTCCTGCCCCAAAAACAAATGCAAAAGACGAGCACTTCTTGCCGCTCAATTGGCAAGAAGCGCTCGTCTTTTCTTAACGCGTTGTATGGCGGAGAGAGCGCAAGTTACGCGAGCGCCCTTCTTGCCAGCTCGGCCGCGCCGAGGATTCCTTGGTCGCCGCCGCAGCCCGGGGCGCAGATGTAGCTCTCCATGTCCTTAAGCTCGGCGGTCTGGATGTAGCCACCCAGATATTCGAGGGTCTTCTTGCGGACGATGCCGTAGAGCTGCTCCTGGTGCATCACGCCGCCGCCGAGGACGATGCGGCGAGGCGAGTACATGAGCACGAGGTTCGCACACATCTGCCCCAGATAATCCCCCTCGAGCGCCCACACCTCATCGTTATCCGCGAGCTCGGCCGCGGGCTTTCCCCAGCGCGCGGCGATGGCGGGGCCGGAGGCGAGCCCCTCGAGACAGCTCGCGTGGCTCGGGCAGACGCAGCGTCCCTCCTCGATGGGACGGGTCCTTACCAGCATGTGACCGGCCTCGGGGTGCAGCATGCCGTGAAGGAGTCTGCCCGCGCACATGACGCCCGCGCCCACGCCGGTGCCGATGGTCACGTAGACGGCGTCCTCGAGCCCCTTGCAGCAGCCGAAGACCACTTCGCCGAGGCAGGCAACGTTCACGTCCGTGTCGTAGGCCACCGGAATCCCGAGGGCGTCGGCGAACGCGGCGCGAAGACCATGGCCTCGCCACGCGAGCTTGGGCGTCTGGAGGATGGAGCCGTAGCGCTCGTCGTTGGGGTTGACGCAGGTCGGGCCGAAGGCGCCGATGCCCAACGCGTCCACATCGCGGGCGGTGAACCACTCGATCATCTGCGGGACGGTCTCGGCGGGCGTAAGCGTCGGGGTCTCCATACGGTCGAGGACCTCGCCGTCGCCGGACACCACGGCACAGACCATCTTGGTCCCGCCGGCTTCGAGGGCGCCGAGCCTCATTTGCTTTTCGCTCATGTGATCCTCCTTACAAAGGGACGCCCGCAGTCATGGTCAACCGCGGGCGCCCATAACGTTGGCTTGTTTCGAGGCGACCCTACCTGGGCACGCGGTCCTGCCTTGCGGCAAACGGGGCGAGCACGGCGTGCGGCTCGCTTTGGTACCAGTAGGCGACGGTGGAGATGTCGTCCTCGCGCTCGTAGAGCTTGATGTCGTCGTTGCCGAGGTCCTGGAACGTCACGCGCAGGTCCTCCTTGAACGAGATCGGGTCGGGAAGGTGCCACCTGTAGAGGCCGTGCCTGGGCAGCGCGTCGTCGTTAGTCGCGAGCATCGGATTCGGGTTCGGCTTGCCCGCGCTGAAGCGGTCGCGCGTGGCGTCGCGCGTCGAGCGGTACGGGTAGCCGGCGAACAGCGTGTTGAAGCACTGCGCCTCGGGCAGCGCGTGGGGCGGCCTGTCGAGGAAGGCCCAGGCACCGCCGAAGTAGTCCTCGGCTCCCGTCGAGGTGACCGTGGGGAACTCCTCGTCGCCGTCGAGGAAGAACTTCATCTCGCCCTCGCCCCACCAATAGCGCTCCAGGGCGCACAGGGCCATGTAGGTGCCGACGTAGTAGCCCTTGCCGCGCACGCCGTCGAGCACGGTGTAGTCGACGCCCCTGCGGGTGCTGCGCTCGCGGTTAAAGCGGGCGTGGAAGTACATGGCGTCGTCCGGCACGTCGGTGAGCGCGTAGTTGAACGTGTAGAAGATGTACTTAATGAACCCGGGGTGCTCGCTCGTAAGCGTGACCTTGGCGTGCTTCCTGAAGGGCATCTCGAAGTAGCAGTTCATGCCGCCCGTCGGGTTCACGCAGATGGGCATCGAGTTGACGATGGCGCGCTCACCGAAGCCGTTGCAGAAGAAGTCGCCGACAGGGCACTCGACCGAGGGGGTCTCCTCGTCGTCCCAGTAGAAGCGCAGCACGAGGTCACGCATGACGAAGCTGCCGGCGGCGGTCTTGTCGGGGACGGTCATCCAGATGTGGCGGATGATGCCGGGTCCCTCGATGTCCGCGAGCGTGATGGTCTCGCCGGACTCAAGGGGCACGCAGCACGAGCCCTTGCGGCCGACGCCGAGGTGGCTGGCCGACATGGCGGCGCGGCCCTTCTCGCCCGTGATGTTCTCGGGGGTGATGGCGCGGCTTTCCTCACCGCCGTGCATCCACACGTCCTTAAGGAACTCTCTCATCGTCGACCTCCTCTATTCGTCGTCGTCGCACTCGGCGGAACTGGCACCGTTCACGTAGATGATCTGCTGGCGCGCCTCGTTGACGAGGGCGTCGAAGTCGAGTTTCTCGTCGGGGCGCGCGAGCGCGACCGTCATGGCGAGCGGGAGGTTGACACCCGCGATCACGTGGATCCGGTCGGAGGCGAAGCGGGAAAAGCGCTGGTTCACGCTGCCGCCGTACGCGTCGGTGAGGACGACGACCTCGTCAGTGCCCGAAAGAGCCGCCTCGACCGCCGCGTCGAGCCCCTCGCCGTTGTCGTTCACGTAGGCGCACACGGCGTTGACGGCGTCGCCCTTACCCGTAAGGAACTCGAGGGTGTCCTTGAAGCCCTGGGCGAGAAGGGAATGGCTCGCCACAACTATCTTTCTCATTGATTCACCAATCTCTTGGGTCGAAGCTAGGCGAGGATGCCGGCGGCGGAGGCGACCATCGCGAGGACGATCACCACGAGGATGAGGGCCGTCATGCTCGCGTTCTTCTTGGTAAGAAGGTAATACGCGCTTCCCGTGATGGCGGCGGGGATCATGGCAGGCAGGATCTTGTCGAGCAGCGGCTGAATCTCCATCGCGACGTCGCCGAAGCTGAAGCTAATCGGGCAGGTGACGCCGATGACCGAGGCGATGAGGCAGCCGACCACGGTGAGGCCGAGCACGGAGGCGGCGGCAGTGAGGTTGGGAAGCTTCTCGCTGAAGTCGGTGACGAGCTTCACGCCCTGCTTGTAGCCGAACTCGAGGGCGTGCATGCGGACCCAGAAGATGGCCAGGATGAGCGCGAACCAGATGCCGGCTCCCACGGGGTTGCCCTCGATGTCCATGTAGGCGGCGATGGAGCCCATGATGGTCGGGATCATGGTCATGAGCAGGGAGTCGCCAACGCCGGCGAGCGGTCCCATGGTGCCGATCTTCAGGTCTTGGACGGCGTCCGCCGCCGCTAGGCCGTCGCGCTCCTCCATGGCCACGCAGGCGCCAAGGATGATGGCGGCGAGCCAAGGCTGGGTGTTGTAGTAGCGGAAGTGGTTGTTGAGCGCTTGCTTATAGTCCTCGTCGTTCGTGTAGATCTTCCTCAGGACCGGCGAGAGGGCGTAGGCGACTGAGGCGCCCTGCTGGGTCTGGTAGTTGAAGGTGCACACGCTCATGAGCCAGCGCCAGTTCGCGTTGCGCAGGTCCTTCTTGGTGACCTTGTAGCCGGAGGGCTTGCCCTCGGCGACGGCGGTGATGTTCTCGTTTTCCATGGTTACTCATCCTCTCCGATGAAGGCGTCTGCGGAAGCGTGGGCGGCGAGCTCGGTGTCCCTCTCGGCACGCTGGTAGAACGCAATCGCGAGGGCAACGCCGACGATGGCGGCGCCGATGATGGGCACGTTCAGGAAGGCCGAGAGGAAGAAGCCGGCGAGCAGGTACTGGAAGTACTTGGCGGTTGGCATGTAGCGGAGCAGCATGGCGATACCGACGGCCGGGAGCATCTTGCCGGCGAGGGTGAGGCCGGAGAGGAACCACTGGGGCATGACCTCGAGGAGCCAGTTGACGGCGGGCTGGCCGAGCGTCACGGAGACAAAGACGGGCAGGGCGGCGCACAGGCCGAAGAGCGCGGGGCAGACCCACAGGATGGCGTTCATCTGATTGAACTTACCCTCGTTGCAGAACTTCTGGGACTTCTCGACGACAAAGCCGTTGAGGATCTTGGCGACGACGTCGAGCTGGATGCCGAGCATGCCGACCGGCAGGCCGATGGCGAGGCCCGTGTCGGAGCCCAGGGTCACGCCGTAGGCGGTGGCGATGATGGCCATCGTGCCGTAGTCGGGAATGGAGGAGCCGCCGAAGCCCGCGACGCCGAGCTGCATGAGCTGAATGGTGCCGCCGATGACAAGGCCGGTCTTCCAGTCGCCCATGACGACTCCGGTGATGAGGCCCCAGAAAACGGCGTAATTGACGAAGATCATCGGGATGCCGTAGTAGTCCACGTGCTTGATGAAGGCCAGCAGGGTCAAAAGGACGACCTGCAGGATAGTGAAGTTGACCATATTTCCCCCTTAGATGAGGTCTGCGACGGAGACGGGCTTGTCGGCGGGCACGAACTGGGCCGTCACCTTGACGCCACGGGCGATGAGCGCCTTGTAGCTCTGGACGTTCTCGGCGGAGGCGTAGGCGCGCTGGGTGAGCTGGATGCCGTCCTCCTTGACGAGCGAGCCGCCGACGACCAGCGACGGGAGCTCGACGCCCGACTCGACCAGGCGAAGCATCGTCTCGGGCTCCTTGGCGATGACGAAGACCTTCTCGCGGTCGTACTTGCCCGCGGCGAAGTTCTTGAGCGCGGTCTGCTCGGAGATGATCGAAACGGCCATGCCCGCGGGGCGCGCCATCCTCATGGTGGACTTCAGGACCTCGTCGCCGGCGACCTTGTCGTCGATGACCATGACTCGGGTCGCGCCCGACACCGGGGCCCACTGCGTCACGATGATGCCGTGAAGCAGGCGATTGTCGATTCGTGCCATAACAACACTCATGTTTGCTCCTATCAAATGAAGTTTTGCGTTCGGTACTGCCTCGGCGCTATCCGGATTCGCGCCGGGCAAGGGGTTATCGGATTATTGAGGACGCGCGGTCAGCTTGCGGCGGCGTGGGGAAGGTCACTCGTCGAGCAGGAGGTCCGAGGAGCCGAGGCGCTCTTCTCGCGCCGGGGCGGCGCTCACGCTTATGTAGTCGAAGACATATGCGATCTCGCTTACGGGAACCTCTACGCGATAGCGCGTCGAGATGCTCGAGAAGCTCTGCCTGAAGGACTCGATGAAATCGGCGCGTTCCTCCTCGAAGCGGTCCTGGCCAACGTAGGTCTCAATGGGGTTTCTGGTAACAAGGCGCTCGACGAGACAGCAGAGGTGAACGTAGAGCCCAATGATGGCGTTGCTGCCGATCTTCTCGCCTGTCCTGCGCTGAAGCTCGTGCACGGCGCTCTCGATCTCATGGAATAGCCGCTCCGGGTCGAGGATGGTGATGGAGCGGATGACGTTCTGCAGCGTCATGTTCGAGAGCAGCTTCTCGTGGAAAGAAGAGAGCTCGGAAGCGTCAAGCCACCTGCCGAACACGGCATCAACCTTAGAGGCGGACGCCGTCGACATGATGTCCTCGAGGGCGACGAAGGGGACGGAGGCGACCCCGGGGTCTCCCGTGCCGATGACGGCGCAGACGCGGTGCTCGGAGAAAACGGCGTCGTTCGACCCGTTCGCGACGAGCTGCTTGAAGGGCCTCGTGAGCAGGCGCGCGCCTATGGTGCGCGGGAGGCTCTGCGAGACGAGCTGGCGTATCCTCTCCGCGGCGTCGACCCCGGACTCGGAGCAGAAGACGATGGCGTCCTCACGGTTGACGCGCTCGATCACCTTGCAGTGCGTCACGCACGCGGCGGTCGCATCGCCAAGAACCTCGGCGATGGACTTGCCGCCGAGCAGCCCGACCCCGATCTCGAGCGCAAGACCGGTAGAGACGTTGTTCACCACGCCGATAGTGGAGTCGGTAACGTTCTCGAGGGCCTTATAGGCCTCCTCCAAGGAGCCCATGTCGACGAGGAACACGACCCCGGTGCAGTAGGAATGGCGGTCGACGAGGCGCTGGAGCGGACCGACGATGTCCTTCAGCTGCTGGTCGTAGGGCATGTCGACAGCCTCGTACACATGCATGCCGAGCATACGGTTCGCCGCGTCGGCGATGCTCGTCGCCGTTGAGTAGCCGTGGGACAAGATGACGCAGAACGTCCGAAGGGCCTTCGCATCGCGAGACTCCGATGCGACGCACAGCGTCAGAAGCGTCTTCGTGAAGTGATCGAGCGAGATTCCCAGCGCCCCTTCCACGTCTGCGGCGACCTGATCGGAGACACTCGAGGCAAACGGCAATTCGGAGGTCACGGCACCGAGGAGATGGGAGATTTGCTCCGCACAGGCAGACTTTCGCTTAGCCAGGCCGATACCCGGCCACAACTGCAGGCAAATCTCCTGGGCCAGTAGAAAAGCGACCTTCCTCGAAAGCTCGATGCCATAAGAAGAGCCTGCGTCGGCAAGGACCGCGCCCACGACGCGCTCGAAGGCGCGCGACCTCGAGGAGGCGACGCCGTGGTCGAAGATCAAGTGATCCTCAACGCCGCGCACAGCGGAGACAGCTTGCGAGACAAGCTCGGAGACAGAGAGCTCCCCGGCGCAGAATCGCTCATCGAGGGAGCACAGGGCATCGAGCGCCTGCTCGACCGGCCCTGTGCTCTCGGCGGCATCCAGAGACGCGTCGATCAGAACGCCATCGTCGGGCTGTTGATCGATCTGCGCGGAGGAGAGGAGCCCGCTGGGAAGAAGATACGGGCGAACGACGACGTAGTCGCCCTCGCGATTGAGGAACGCTTTGGCACAGCAGTTCGTCACGCAGGCGCGCAAGCCGGCGATGTTATCGGAAAAGTCCGCGTTCACGAGGCAACGGTATGCGCCGCGGCTGATCTTCACATCAGAACCGATTCGGCACCCCTCGCTGCGCAGGAAGCTCAAGATGAGATCCTCGCGCTCCTCGGGGGTCCGCTCCTTGAGTGAGGGGACGCGGGCACAGATGGGCATTTTGCTGTAGGCCGAGGAAACCTTCAGGTCATCGGCGGAAAGCGTCGTCGAAAGAACGAGGCGAGCGCGCGGCGCATCCTGGGAGGCATCGAGCCCGAGGGCCGTCGCAAGGCAGTGCTCCATCGCAGAGGGAGAGAGTGCCTCGATGCCGTTGACAAAGACCACACCCCCGCGCGCTTTCGCGATCGACTCGTCAAGAAGCCCGTTGAACGAGGCGGCGTCCGGGACCCCGGCGCAGTCGATGCGCACATAGGAGGAGTCGCGGGACAGCAAGCCCTGGTTCTTGCCGTACACGTACACAAGGCGAGAAAGGAAAGACTTACCGACACCCACGCCGCCGCTCAAGAGGATGGGCAGGCCAAACGGAGGGTACTGAACCGCAGCCTTGCACTGCTCGACAACGGAGCTGAGGCTCATGTCGAAGCCCACGGCACGCGCGAAGTCGCGGTGATCGGCGATTCCCGTCGCCTGGATGAGGTCGGCGAGCGAGGCATACTCGCTTGCAGAGAGCTTTACCTGAAAACGCTTCTGGAACGCGCGGCGATGAAAATAACGGACAGGCCTGCCCGCCACCTTAACCACAAGACCGGCGCGAACAAGGTCGTTGAGGTACTGGCTCGCCAGGCTCCTGGAGATGATGAGCGTCTCGGCGATGTCGGAGGTGGACAGACGGGCAAGGTCGTCGAGCGAGACGGCAGAGGTGAGGGCCTCGAGATGCTCGAGAATCCTGTCCCTCATGTCGACGGGTTTCTTTGCCAAGCTGTCCTGTGTGGTCTTGTCCATGACTTCTTACCTCCTCGTACAAGGAGTATAAGGGGAGAACAGAGAACGGAAGGGGGCGCGTGGGGGAATCAACAGCTCCGAGGAAAAGTCCACCACTTGAGGGGCAGAAAACAACGGCCATTGAACATTCAGGGCCGACGCTCAACACTTCGGCTCGACACTTCGCTTTGGAAAGGGCCCCGGCGCGCCGGGCCTAAAGCTTAACCATGCGCGCGGCGATGCGGGCGCAGTCGCAGGCGGCCTTCTTCTCGAAGGTGTTGTAGTCGACGACCCGGCCCTCGGCGCAGGGCTTGTCGCTGATGGCGCGCACGACGACGAGGGGCACGCCGTTGAGATAGGAGGCCTGCGCGATGGTGCAGCCCTCCATCTCGCAGCACAGGTCGCCGAAGGCCGCGAGGATTCGCTCCTTCTGTTCCGCGGGCGAGACGAACTGGTCGCCGGAGACGACGCGGCCCTTGAGGACCTTAATGTCGGGGGCGACGGCGGCCGCGGCGGCGCACGCCGCCAGCAAGGGCCGGAACGGATCGCGCAAGATCAAGGCGTCGCCCGGGAGGTCGGGCGTTACCGTCAGCCGGCGCCGCGTCTGCCGCATCATGAGGGAGAACGGCCTGGCCGGCGCATACGGCAGGAAGAGGTTCAAGGTGCACCCCGGGGCGGTCAACGAGGCCGACGTGTCGAACGTCGTCGCGCGCGGCTTCGGCGGCAGGGCGCCGTGCACCCATATATGCAGCGACTTGGCCTGCGTGCGCGTCGGGGCGTCGTGGAACTACGTCTGCCTGCTCGTCGACCTCTGCAACGGGGAGATCGTCGGCCACTCCGAAGGACCGAGGAGGGACGCGCGAGCTCCGAGCCAAGCTCTTGGATTACGTGCACTGGTACAACAACTTCAGGATCCACTCGACGCTGGGCTACATGTCGCCGGTCGAGTTCAGGGAGGCGGGGCCGTCCCTCCCGGAATCGTCCAAATAAGTGTTGCCAATCCATAGCCAATCCAGCCATCATCTTCGCGAAGGCGGACGTCAGGAAAAGCTCGGCTTGAGCTCGGTCGGACGCGGTCTGTGGGGCATCATTCAGGCTCAGGGGGTCTCCTTGTCTTCTTCGGTCGCAACCTGAATGATAGGGACGGCCCCTTCTCTCTTTCCCCTTCGTTTTCGACGCGTCACCCTCTCGGCGGGCTTAAGGCCCGCGCTCGCGGGTGCAGGGGCTACGCCCAAACCCCAAAAACGTAACGCCGTGCTCGAAGCGTTTCCGGACGTCAGCGTAATCTCAAATCCCGTTCGTCAACTCATGGGCAAGCCACCTGAGACTACTCATTTCTCCTACTGGCAATGAAGACCTGCGACCTGCAGTTTTGCAAACTGCTTGAAAGCCACCTGCGTTGATTCACTTCCTATTGCAGCTGGCGGCTTGCACGCGAAAAGGCATTTAAGTTTCAAAACGGGCGTTTTCGGCGCTATCGAGCCTCCAAAGGCATCCCGCCGCGCCCTTTGGGACAAAAACAAAAACTCAAAGCCCTGAGTTCGAAAATAGTTTTTGGAGTTGTCCCGACTTTTGTCCCCGAAGCCGACGAAACGCGACAGGGTATCACCTGGCGGCACTCGATTCGAGACGGCACCGAAAACTGGATACAACCGGAATGACGGGACGGCAGAACCGAAGCCATCGAGTGGGGATAGAAAAAGGCCCGGGTGCCGTGGCATCCGGGCCTTTGCTAGCAACTTGATGTTGCGGGCAGCTTAGAACTTGTGGCCGCACTTCTTGCAGACGCGCAGCTTGTTCTTGCCGTCCTTCTCGTGACCGACGCGGGTAACCTTACCGCACTCGGGGCAGACGAGATTGACGTTGGAGGCGTCGATGGGAGCCTCCTGCGAAACGATGCCGCCCTGCTGGTTGGCAGCGTTGGGCTTGACGGCCTTCTTGACGACCGAAACGCCCTCGACAACGACCTTGTTCTCGGCGGGGAGAGCACGCAGGACAACGCCCTGCTTGCCGCGATCCTTACCAGAGAGAACCTGGACCTTATCGCCCTTCTTGATATACATATATCTCCCCTAACTACAGGGTCTCGGGAGCGAGCGAGACGATCTTCATGTACTTCTTGTCACGAAGCTCGCGAGCGACGGGCCCGAAGATACGGGTGCCGACGGGCGAACCATCGTTGTTGATGACAACGCAGGCGTTCTCATCAAAGCGAATGTAGGAGCCATCCTTGCGGCGGATCTCCTTAACGGTGCGAACGACGACGCAACGGACAACGTCCTTCTTCTTGACGTTGGCGCCAGGGGTAGCCTCCTGGACAGCACCGATGAACACATCGCCGATGCCTGCATAACGACGCTTGGAACCGCCAAGCACCTTGATGCAGCGAATCTTGCGAGCGCCGGAGTTGTCGGCGACGTTCAGCATGGTTTGCATCTGAATCATGGTAGATGTTCCTCCGAACTAAGAACCGAAGAGAGGTGCGCAGCCTTTATACGGCCCGTGGTATGCAAGCCAGGCATACGCACATCTTCGGAAACGTACAAGTCGTAAGAGCGACTGCTTATTTAGCGCGCTCGACGACCTCGATGAGGCGCCAACGCTTCATCTTGGACATAGGACGGGTCTCCATAACGCGGACGGTATCGCCCACGCCAGCCGTGCACTCCTCGTCGTGAGCGTGCAGCTTCTTGGAGCTGGTCATCATCTTGCCGTACTTGGGGTGACGCTTGCGCTCGGTGATGGTGACAACAATGGTCTTGGCACCGGAGACGGAGGTAACGACACCCGTACGGACCTTACGCGAGTTACGCGAATCAGTCATGTTCTCTCCTTAGGTCCTACTCGGCGACAGCGGACTTCTCCGCTGCGATCTCGCGGGCGCGCTGCTCCGTGAGGACGCGAGCGATGTCCTTCTTCACGGTGTTGACGCGAGCGGTGTTGTCCAGCTGGCTGGTGGCCATCTGGAAACGAAGGTTAAAGAGCTCGGCGCGCATTTCCTTCAGCTTCTCAACGAGCTGAGCGTCCGAGAGCTCACGAATCTCTGCGGGCTTCATTAGTTCTCCTCCTTGGCGGCGGCGGCGTCCTCAGCAGCCCACTTGGCCTCGAGAGCGGCCTCCTCAGCCATCTCCTTCTCGATGCGCTGCTCAGCGTTCTTGGCAGCAACAATCTTGGTCTTGATGGGAAGCTTGTGCTGTGCAAGACGCAGAGCCTCGCGAGCGACCTCCTCGGGCACGCCCTTGACCTCGAACATGATGCGGCCGGGCTTGACGACGGCCACCCACTCCTCGGGGTTACCCTTACCAGAACCCATGCGAGTCTCGGCAGGCTTCTTGGTGATGGGCTTATCGGGGAAGATCGTGATGTAGACACGACCGCCACGCTTCATGTAGCGGGTCATGGCAATACGAGCGGCCTCGATCTGACGGTTGGTGATCCAATGGGCCTCGAGAGCCTGGATACCAAACTCGCCGAAATGCAGCTCGGTATTACCCTTGGCCTGGCCCTTCATGGAGCCACGCTGCACCTTGCGGTGAAGAATACGCTTAGGGGCAAGCACTACTGACCCCTCCTCTCGGAGTTACGACGACGAGGACGGGAAGAGCCCTCGAGTGCAGGGTTGGGAACAGGCTGGCCCGGGAGCTTCTCGCCCAGGTAGATCCAGACCTTCACGCCGCAAGCGCCCATGGTGGTGCTGGCGACAGCCGTGCCGTAGTCGATCTTGGCACGGAGGGTGTGCAGAGGCACGCGACCCTCGCGGTACCACTCACGACGGCCCATCTCGGCACCGCCGAGACGACCGGAGCACTGGATACGGATGCCCTTAGCGCCGGCCTTGCGGGCGGACTGGACAGCCTTGCGCATAGCGCGACGGAAGGCAACGCGGCCCTCGAGCTGCTCGGCGATAGACTGAGCAACGAGGTTGGCGTCGAGCTCGGGGCGCTTGATCTCGACAACGTCGACGGAGAGCTGGCCCTTGGAGACGCCAGCGACCTTCTCGAGCTCGGTGCGGAGGGTATCGATTTCGGCACCCTTCTTACCGATGACAACGCCGGGGCGAGCGGTGAGGATGATGACCTTCACCTTGTCGCCAGCGCGCTCGATCTCGACGCGGGAAACAGCTGCGCGGGAAAGACGCTTCTCGAGGTACTTGCGGATCTCGAGATCGTTACCGAGGGTCTTAGCGTAATCCTTCTCTGCGAACCAGCGGGAGCGCCAGTTCTCGGTGATGCCAAGACGGAAGCCGGTGGGGTAGACTTTCTGACCCATACAGCTTTACGCCTCCTTTCGAGGAGCAACGACGACGGTGATGTGGGAAGTACGCTTCAGAATGCGAGAAGCGGAACCCTTGGCGCGGGGACGGATGCGCTTAAGCGTCGGACCCTCGTCAACATAGGCAGCGGCGACAACCAGGTTGTCGGCACGCAGACCGTTGTTGTTCTCGGCGTTCGCAACGGCGGAACGGAGAACCTTCTCGACATCCACGGCGACGGCGCGGTCGCAGAAGTGGAGGATGTCGAAGGCCTGAGCGACAGGCTTGCGGCGGATCAGATCGACCACCAGGCGGGCCTTGCTGGGGGAAACACGCACGTACTTAGCGACGGCGCGAACCTCGGTGGCCTCAGTTTCAATAGACTTAGTTGCCATTTACGGTTAACCCCCTATTTGGCCTTGTGGCCACGGAACGTACGAGTCGGCGCGAACTCGCCGAGCTTGTGACCAACCATGGACTCGGTAACATACACGGGCACATGCTTGCGGCCGTCGTGGACGGCGATGGTGTGACCAACCATCTCGGGGAAGATGGTGGACGCGCGGGACCAGGTCTTCACGACGTCCTTCTTGCCAGCCTCGTTCATCGCGGTGATACGCGAGAGAAGGCGAGTCTCCACGAACGGGCCCTTTTTGAGACTTCTGCTCATAAGTGCTTTCTCCTAAAACTCGGTATCCGAAATTACTTCTTACGGCGACGAATGATGTGCTGGTTCGAGACCTTCTTCTTCTTGCGCGTACGAAGGCCCTTCGTCGGCTTACCCCAGGGGGTAACAGAGGGACGACCAGAGGTGTGGTTCTTGCCCTCGCCACCGCCGTGCGGGTGGTCGACAGGGTTCATGACGGTACCGCGGACGGTCGGGCGCACGTTCATGTGACGCTTACGGCCGGCCTTGCCGATGACGATGTTGGCGTGATCGGCGTTGCCGACCTCACCGACGGTGGCGCGGCAGGTAACGAGGATGCGGCGCATCTCGGAGGAAGGCATACGGACGATAGCGTACTTGCCCTCCTTACCCATCAGCTGGCAGGAATTACCGGCGGAACGGGCGATAGCAGCGCCCTTGCCCGGCTGGAACTCGACGGCGTGGATGAGCGTACCGACGGGGATGTCGGCGAGGGGCAGAGCGTTGCCCGGCTTGATGTCGGCGTCAGAACCGGACATGATGGTCTGACCGACCTCGAGGCCCTTGGGGGCCAGGATGTAGCGCTTCTCACCGTCAGCGTAGTGCAGCAGAGCGATGCGAGCGGAACGGTTCGGATCGTACTCGATCGTGGCAACCTTGGCGGGCACGCCGTCCTTGTTGCGCTTGAAGTCGATCACGCGGTAACGACGCTTCACGCCGCCGCCCTGGTGGCGGGTGGTGATGCGGCCGTTGTTGTTACGACCGGCCTTCTTGGGCAGGGGCTCGAGAAGAGACTTCTCGGGCTTGGTGCAGGTGATCTCGGAGAAATCGGAGATCGTCTGCCAACGCCTACCAGCGGAGGTCGGCTTAAGGTGCTTTACAGCCATTACAATCCCTTTCAATAGGAATCCGTTAGCCATCGCAGACAGGGATTCGAGGTTCTGCCTCGGGTGCGATGACACCGGACGTATACACGGTTCCGGGCGTGTCCATTTTATACGCCCGAAACCTTGAGCTCTCGCCTCCCCTATTTGGGAGGCATGAGCTCACTCAACAGCAGCGAGTCTTAGGCCTGGTTGCCAAAGACCTCGATGGTGTCGCCCTCGGCCAGCGTGACGATGGCCTTCTTCCAAGAACGGGTCTTGCCGGCGACATAGCGCACGCGCTTGGTCTTGGGCTTGACCGTCAGGGTGTTCACGCGAACGACCTTGACGCCGAAGATCTCCTCGACAGCGTCCTTGATCTGATACTTGTTAGCATCCTTGGCGACCTCGAACGTGTACTTGTTCAGCTCCATGCCGGAGAAGGAACGCTCGGACACGATCGGACGGATGATGATCTCGTGGGCGGTCATTTATGCAAGCACCTCCCCGAAGTGAGCGGCGATGTCGGCGGGCATCAGCACAGCGTTGTTGTTGACGAGATCGTAGGTGTTGGCCTCGTCGGCAGTGATGATGAACGTCTTGGGAATGTTGCGGAACGACAGGTAGGCGTTGACGTCCTCATCGCGAACGATGATGGTCAGACGCTTGCCCTCAAGGCCGAGAGCCTTGAGCATGGCGACGGCAGCCTTGGTGGAAGGCTTCTCGAAGCCGTAGTCGTCGACGAGCACGAGCTCGCCATCGGCCAGCTTGGCGGACAGCGCGGAGCGCATAGCCAGCTTGACCTCCTTGTTGTTCATACGCTTAGCGTAGGAACGGGGCTTGGGGGCGAAGACAACGCCACCGTGACGCCACTGGGCAGCACGGATGGAACCCTGGCGGGCACGGCCGGTGCCCTTCTGACGCCAAGGCTTCTTGCCGCCACCGGAAACCTCAGAGCGACCCTTAGCAGACTGGGTGCCCTGACGCCAAGAGGCCATCTGGCACTTGACGATGTGGTGCATAACGTGGATGTTCGGCTCGATGCCGTACACCTCAGCGGCGAGCTCGGCCTCGGCGACCTTCTTGCCCTCGCTGTTCTTTACTTCAAACTTTGCCATTTAAGTGTTCTCCTTGGTATGACGCTGGGCTAAATGGGCTGGGCCCTTAGGCCATACGGATGGCGACGAGACCATTCTTGGCACCCGGGACAGCGCCCTTGACCAAGATGAGGTTCTGCTCGGCATCGATGCGGACAACGGAAAGGTTCTTGACGGTAACGCGCTCGTTACCCATGTGACCGGCCATCTTGACGCCCTTGAGGACGCGCGCAGGATAGGCGCACTGACCGATAGAACCGGGGTGACGCTGGAAGTGAGAACCATGCGTCATAGGACCGCGGCGCTGACCCCAGCGCTTGATGCGACCCTGGAAGCCCTTACCCTTGGAGGTACCGATGACGTCGACCTTCTCGACATCAGCGAAATCAGCGACGGTGACGACCTCGCCGACCTTGTGCTCCTCGCCGTTCTCGACGCGGACCTCACGAAGGAAGCGGACAGGCTCGACGCCAGCCTTGGCGAAGTGACCAGCCATGGGCTTGTTCACGTTCTTGGCCTTGATGTCGCCGAAACCGATCTGGACGGCGTCATAGCCGTCGGTTGCCTGAGTTTTAACCTGCGAGACAGCGCAGGGGCCAGCCTGGATGACCGTGACGGGAACGACGTTATCGTCCTCGTCCCAAACCTGGGTCATGCCAATCTTGCGGCCGAGAATCATGCTGATCAAGATATGATCCCAACTCTCGCGTGGTCTTGGGACAATGCGTACACCACCGAGCGTACGCCCCTAGAGGACCACTACTTACACGACGTGCTCCCCAGCCTTGTATTTCGCCCGGACTACCTGACAACCCTATTAAGCAGGCATTTTGTCCAGCCAGAATACTCCCCTGGTTACACACAGCTGTTTAGTATACACGGCTGCGGGCGTATCCATCGAGATTCATATTTCACTCACATTGTTTACGCAGGTAAAGTGCGTGGCACGTTCCCAGTGTGCGGCGGAGGGGGCGGGCCTGAGACATATTAAGGTTGCTGCTCTACAGTCCTGCTCACGACGGAGAGCACATTAAGTGCTCTCCTGTTCGTGCGGAACTCGCGACAACCTTAATATGTCTCAGGCCCGCCCCCTCCGCCGCACACTGGGAACGCCACGTTGATGTCTGCTTAACTCTGCTCGTTCAGGCTAATGACTTTGTTGGGGGTCCACAATTTGCTGCAAGGTGAACTTGCATTGGGGCGCATCGTCCTCTTCTCGCGCATCATCAAAATCGAAAATCATGATGGCGCAGTTGGGGAGTTTTGCTGGGAGCTCGAAGCCTTCTGGGGCTGCAGCCTTGATGAATTGGCGGCTAGCGCTGCCGTGGCTTACTGCTAGAAGGGTTCCGATACCATCGATGCCCATGAGATTGGTGAGGGTGTCTACCATGCGCTCTTGCAGGGCATGACTTCCTTCTCCTCCAAAGGGGACCAAGTCCTCGCCTGGATCCCAGACGTCGGTGGGCAGGGCGTCGTGGGGGCCTTCTTCGAAGGTGCCGTAGCTGCGCTCAATGATGCCTTCGCAGGGCTCGACTTCTGCATCAAGGCCGAGGAGTTCGGTTGCGACGAGACTTGCCGTGTCCATGGCTCGGCCTAGGGGCGAAGAGACTACTTTGTCGGGGACAACGTCGTGGTCCTTGAGCCATGCGGCTGCCATTCCCGCTTGTTTGCGGCCCAGGTCGGTCAACGGAGAATCGCAGCGGCCCTGGACCAGCTTTTTGACGTTGAACTCCGTCTGACCGTGGCGGAGTAGATACAGCTTCTTCATGCTCTCCCCTTCTGCATAACCTGCTTTGCCGGCACAGCCTTACTCGTGGGTATGCCCTACGTAGTCTTCGTCGATCGTAATCTTGGCAATCGACTTGGGATATTCCGATTCGACCCGTTGTGCCAGCGCGTGCTTTACGTCTTCGGCACTCATCTGCAGATCCGAGGGACGCACGCAGTCAAAGATCACGTTGGTGTGCGTAGGACCCGGCACACAGCGTAGGTCATGAATCGAAAGGCGGCTATCGATCTCTTGAGCCATAGCGTTGATGCGCAAGCGCATGCTCGCCACCTTGGGATCGTCGGTCACGATGGGGTCGTAATGGAGCGTGACAATCATGCCGTCTTCGTCCCTAAACGACTGCTCGATGTTATCGAGCGTGTCGTGACTTTCTAGCGGGCTGGCCTCGGCTGCCATCTCGGCGTGTGCGCTTGCGAACTTCCTGCCCGGGCCGTAGTCGTGAACCATCAGATCGTGAACGCCCAAAACGCCGGGGTAGCTCATGATCTTGTCTCGAATATGCTTGACCAGCTTAGGATCGGGCGTCTGGCCCAAAAGCGGGCTCACCGTATCCTGGATGAGTTCAAAGCCGCTCCAGCCAATATAGGCACCAACGGCAAGGCCGACCCAAGCGTCAAGGTTGATGCCCGTCACCTGCGAAACAATTGCGCACGCCAGTACGGCGCCCGTGGCAAGAACATCGTTCTTGGAATCCTGCGCGGTCGCACGCAGCGTCTCGGACTCAATGCGATCGCCGAGCTTTTGGTTGAGGGCCGCCATCCAGAGCTTTACGATAATCGAAAGCACGAGAACTGCCACCAGGGCAAGCGAGAACTCGACAGGTTCGGGGTGGATGACGCGCTCGACCGAGGACTTCACCAGCTCAACGCCAATCAGCAGCACGAGTGCCGCCACGACCAGACCCGAGAGATACTCGTAGCGACCGTGGCCGTAAGGATGCTCGGGGTCGGCCGGCTTGCTCGCCAGCTTAAAGCCCAGCACGCTCACGATATTCGAGCTGGCATCGGACAGGTTGTTCATAGCATCCGCCACAATCGAAACCGATCCCGAAACCACACCAATGGCACCCTTTGCAGCACAAAGCGCCACATTGGCGACAATACACACCATGCCCGCTAACGTGCCCACACGTGCACGATCGCCCTGCGCGCGCTTAACAATCCACTCGACCATCTGCATCCGCCCCCACGGTACTACTTATATATCTATTGCTTGACCGGATTGTAGTGTAGCCACTTTGTCCCCCAGATACAAAAAGGCCGCAGCCCACACGGGCCGCGGCCTTGGAACACGACAAAGGGATCGTCCTTTTGTCGCACAGGTTTATGCGCTTACTTCAGCAGCGCTCGCCACTGTTTCGGGCGAATCGGCTCCGTCCCCCGTCGCCTGCCCCTTCGCCGGCACCACGCCAAAGCAGTAGCTCAGCGCCGCAGACACCGCAAATGCCGTGCCGCCGGCAACGCAGCACCACAGCAGGTTCGAGATGCCGCCCGTGGCAAAGCCAATGACCATGAGGACATTCGTCATGCCGATGGTATAGGCCGTAACGTGGCCCACGGCCGCAACAAGGCCTCCGACGGCACCACCAATGGCCATGCACGTCAGGCACCTGCCGTATTTAAAGCCGCAACCGTACAGCGCCGGCTCGCTTACGCCGCCAAGCACGCCCGAGATTGAATAGCCCAGCATGAGCGCCTTCTCGTCCTTATCCGCAACGCGGAGCGACGCGCCAAAGGGCATGCCCCAAACGGCGAACGTTGCCATCGTCGCGGCGATCAGGATGCACGAATCCGTTCCCACACTCATAAACTGCGCATAGGCGAGCGATAGGACAACGTTGCTGACACCCGCGATCTTAAGGAACTCCCAGCCCGCGGCAAGCCCCATGAGCGTGAGCAGCGATACGATGCCACCGGAATTGCCAAGCATAAACATAAGCTGGCCCAACAGCATGCCCAGATAGCTGCCCGCCGGCGCCGTAATACACAGCGAAACCGGAACCATAACGAGCATGGTCGCAAACGGAACGAACGAAAACGCCACGGCCTTAGGGATAACGCGCCGAAAGAAACACTCCACTCGCCAAAGCACGGGTACCGAGATGAGAACCGGAATAACAGTCGTCGTGTAATCGTTGACCGGCGCGGGAAGCAGGCCATACACGGAAGTCATCGATGCCCCCATCGTCGATGCGGCATCGACGAGCTTAAGCAGATCGGGCGCAATCAATACGCCGCCCAGCATCATACCCAGCTGCTCCGAGCAACCGAGCTGGCGGGCGGCCGCCCACCCAAGATAAATGGGCAAAAAGTAGTAGCCGGCGTTATAGAGCCAACTGTAGAACAGGCGATAGATTTCGGAATCGGCAGACCATAGGCCCAGCATGCCTTCGCCCATAATGACGGCGACGGTGCGGAACAACGCCGCGCAGACAATAAACGGCAGCGCCGACATCATGCTTTTGGACAGATAGTCCACCACGGCCATGGCGTTTGATGAGACCGTCGTTGTAAACGAGGTGTTAGAAACTTGTGACACAGGAACCCTTTCCCAATGTGACATGCGGACTGTCCCTTTGTCACATCGTGCGGTACTGACCGATTGCGCGGTACTTTTCGTAGCGGAGGTTTATGAGGGTCGCGTCATCGAGCCGCCCAAGCGTATCGAAGGCATCAAATGCCGAGGACATGACGGCGCCGGCGATCTCCTCATGCGACAGGCCCCTATCGTCGACAATGCTGTCGATGATGCCGAGCGCCAACAGATCGGGGGCCGTGAGTTTCAGCGCCTCGGCGGCCTCATTCGCGCGCTCGGTATCCTTCCACAGGATCGACGCACAGGCCTCGGGGCTCACGACCGAATAGGCCGAGCTCGAGAGCATCAGGATGCGGTCGGCCACGGACAGCGCCAGCGCGCCACCAGAGCCGCCTTCACCCGTCACCACCGAGACAATCGGTGTCTTAAGGCCGCTCATCTCCATGAGATTCTGGGCAATCGCCTCGCCCTGGCCGCGCTCCTCGGCACCGATACCGCAAAACGCGCCCGAAGTATCGACCAGGCACAGAACCGGTCGACCAAACTTTTCGGCCTGGCGCATAAGGCGACGCGCTTTGCGGTAGCCCTCGGGATGCGCCATGCCAAAGTTGCGGCGCATACGCTCTTTGGTCGTGGTGCCGCGCTCAATGGCGATGACCGTTACGGGGCGTCCATCTTTCCAGCCAATGCCAGCCACCACAGCGGCGTCGTCGCCAAAGTAACGGTCGCCGTGCAGCTCCACAAATCCATCCAGGCCCAGCGAGATCATCTCACCCGCCGTGGCGCGATCTGCCGAGCGGGTCTGCTTGACAATCTCGAGCGCGGTTTTTGGTGCGGGCGAGCGCTTAAACAAGTGTCCCAGCTTTTTGCCGCGGCGACCCGTATGCACGATTTCATGCGGTGCCCCCAGGCCGGGCGCGCGCCCTTCATGCAGCGCCAGCAGCTCGCCTACCGTGAGCGCAATCTCGCCACGCGGAACAACGGCATCGCAAAAGCCGTGCTCCAGCAAAAACTCGGAGCGCTGGAATCCCTTGGGCAGGCGCTTGTGCATGTTCTGCTCGATCACGCGCGGGCCGGCAAATGCCGTCAGGGCATCGGGCTCGGCCAGGATAATGTCGCCCTCCATGGCAAAGCTCGCGGTTACGCCTCCGGTCGTGGGGTCGGTGAGCACCGTGATATACAGGCCGCCCGCCTCGCTGTGGCGCCTAACCGCCGCAGAAATCTTGGCCATCTGCATAAGCGAGGTCACGCCCTCTTGCATGCGCGCACCGCCCGAAACGGTAAAGCCGACAACTGGCAATCCCAGCTCGGTCGCACGCTCAAATGCGCGACAGATCTTCTCGCCCACCACAGAACCCATCGAGCCCATCATAAAGTTAGCGTCCATAAAGAAGAGCGCGGTATCGCAACCGCAGATTTTGCCCCTGCCGCACACAACGGCATCGCGCTCGCCCGAACGCTCGCTCACGCCCTTGAGCTTATCGGCATAGCCGGGAAACGAGAGGAAGTCCTCCGACGCCAGATTGGCATCCCATTCCTCAAACGTGCCCTCGTCGACCGTCATGCGCATGCGCGCGCGACCGCTCACGCGAAAGTGTTTGCCGCAACGAGGGCAGACCTCGAGGTTGTCGTGTAGGCGTGCCTCATCGATCACACGGCGGCACTCCGGGCACTTGATAAACACGTGGCGCGCGGGAAACTCGGCGCACGACTCGGTTATCGGCCCCTCAAGGACATTGACCGTCTTCGCTTTTCTATTCATCAGCATAGAGATGCCCCATCAGATCGGTGTGATACATGCCCGACAAGAACTCGTCGTTTGCCAGCACGTCGAGCTGAAGCTCGCTGTTTTCGCTCACGCCCTCAATCACGAGCTCGCCCAGGGCCGAGCGCATCTTGCGAATGGCGCCGTCACGCGTGGGCGCACACACGATGAGCTTGCCGAGCATGGAGTCGTAGTACGGCGGAACTGTCGCACCGGTGAACATGGCCGAATCCCAGCGCACGCGCGGACCACCCGGTACACGCAACGCGGTGACCGTTCCGCATGACGGCAGAAAGTCCGGCGTCTCGGCATTGATGCGGCACTCCATGGCATGGTTGCGGACCGGCATGTCCTCCTGCTCAAAGGGCAAAGGCTGGCCGGCCGCCACGCGCAGCTGCCACTTGACCAAGTCGGTATCGGTCACAAACTCCGTAACTGGATGCTCCACCTGCAAGCGCGTGTTCATTTCCATAAAGTAGAAATTGCCGTCGTCCGAATACAGGAACTCGATGGTACCGGCTCCTTCGTAGCCGACGGCACGAGCCAGGTCACGCGCCGCCTTGTGCATACGGGCACGAATGTCGTCGTGTCCGTCGAGGCACGGTGCGGGGCTCTCCTCGATCAGCTTTTGGTTGCGGCGCTGCACCGAGCACTCGCGCTCGCCGAGCGAAAACACATGGCCCTGCTTATCGGCCATAATCTGCACTTCGACGTGGTGCGCCGGCGCGACGAACTTCTCCATGTAGCACTCGCCGTCGCCAAAAACGGCCTCACCCTCGGCACGTGCTTCAATAAAGGCCTTTGCCGCGTCTTCCACGCGCTCGACCTTGCGAATGCCGCGACCGCCGCCACCTGCACGCGCCTTAATAAGCACGGGGCAGCCAATGCGCTCGGCCTCGGCCGTCGCCTCCTCGGGGCTTTTGAGCAAATCGCAGCCCGGCACGATGGGCACGCCCGCCGCGGCAGCCGTTCGACGTGCGGCATCCTTGTCGCCCATGCTGTCGATCACCTCGGCCGAAGGACCGACAAACGCCAGGCCATACTTGTCGCAGTCGCGCACGAAGCTCGCCTTCTCGGAAAAGAAACCGTAGCCAGGATGGATTGCCTTTGCCCCCGACTTCACGGCACAGGTGAGCACAGCATCGTCGTTGAGGTAGCTCTCGGCAAGACGCGGGCCGCCGATGCAATACGCCTCGTCGGCAAGCTGCACGTGCAGCGCGTCCGCATCGGCCGTGGAATAAACGGCGACGGTCTTGATGCCCATATCGCGGCACGCGCGGATAACACGGACCGCGACCTCGCCGCGGTTGGCGATGAGCACTTTGTCGAACATGAAGCCTTCCTTAACTTTCGTGCATGAGTGCAAAGGACATATCGGCGCGGCAGCAAACCTCACCGTTGACGCTCGCAGTACCCGTCGCAAAGCGGAACGGCCCGCGCGCACGCGTGATGGAGCACACCAGATCCACCGTGTCGCCCGGGCGCACCGGACGCTTAAAGCGCACCTTGTCCAGACTCGTGTAGAACGGCGTCGCGCCGCGCGCCTCCTCATCGCCCATCAGCAGCACGCAGCAGTTCTGGGCGAGCATCTCGCACTGGATCACGCCGGGGACGACCGGGTTTCCCGGAAAATGCCCCTGCAAAAAGTACTCGTCGCCCGTAATCGTGATCTTGCCGTGGGCCTCGTCGCCCACTAGCTCGGCTTCGTCGAGCAAAAGCATCGGCTCGCGATGCGGCAACAGCTTCTTGAGCTCTTCTTTGTTCATGGATATCACCTATCCGATCCTCATGAGGCAGCTGCCAAACTCCACGAGGTCGCCGTCGGCCACGCAGATCTCGAGTACCTCGCCATCCGCCTCTGCCGTCACCTCGTTGAGAACCTTCATGGCCTCGATGATGCAGAGGGTCTCACCGGCCTTGACCTTGGAGCCCACGTGCACAAACGGCTCGTCGCCCGGCGCCGGGGCAGCATAGAAAACGCCGACCATGGGAGCGGTCACCTCGGTGCCCTTGGGCTCCGGTGCGGCGGCAGGCGCCTGCGCGGCGGGCTCCGGTGCGGCGGCAGGCATGGCGACAGGAGCCACCGCCGGAGCAGTCACGGCACCCGGCATAGGCATGGGCACGGCAACAGGCTGCGCGGCGCTCGCGCGCTCGAGTTCGACCGCGGTGCCATCGGGCTCCTCAACGCGTACGCGCGTGAGGCCGCGGTCCTCCATAACATCGGCTATCTCGGCAAGTCTTTTGGAATCCATGCTCTAGCTCCTCGTATATCTACGCAGCGCGATGGCGGCGTTGTGCCCGCCAAAGCCCAGGTTGGTCGAAAGCGCCCAGGTAAGGTCGGCGCGAACCGCGCGATTGGGCGTGTAGTCAAGATCGCAGGCGGGATCGGGTGTGTGGTAGTTAATGGTCGGCGGCACCACGCCCTGCTCGAGCGCCATGGCGCAGGCCATGACCTCGATGGCACCCGTGGCACCGATCATGTGGCCGGTCATCGACTTAGTCGACGAGACATGCGCGGCGCGCGCCGCGTCCTCGCCGAGCGCACGCTTAATGCCCGCCGTCTCGGACGAATCGTTGAGCTTGGTCGATGTGCCGTGGGCATTGATATAGAGACCCTCGGAAGGCTTGACGTCGCCCTCGGCCACCGCCAGCGATATCGCGCGGGCAATGCCGGCAGCCTCGGGATCGGGGCTCGTGATGTGATAGGCATCATCGGTGTTGCCGTAGCCCACGACCTCGGCATAAATGTGCGCACCGCGCGCCTGCGCATGTTCCATGCTCTCGAGCACGAGCACGCAGGCGCCCTCGCCCATCACAAAGCCGTCGCGGTCTGCATCGAACGGGCGGCAGGCCGTCGCGGGATCGGGGTTGGTGGTCAATGCGCGGCAGGACGTAAAGCCTGCAACAGCATCGGGGATAATGGCCGCCTCGGCACCGCCCGCGAGGATCGCGTCGGCATAGCCGTGCTTGATAGCACGGAACGCCTCGCCCACCGCATGGGCCGAGGTCGCGCACGCAGTCACGACTGGCAGGGTCGGTCCCTTTGCCTTGTGACGGATTGCGATATTGCCCGATGCCATGTTGGGGATCATCATCGCGATCATGTAAGGCGATGCGCGGCGGGGCCCACGGTCGGCAATCGTATGGACGTTGTCGACGAGCGTCTGCATGCCGCCCACGCCCGACCCCACGTAAACGCCCAGGCGCTCGCGATCGATGGCGCCTTCGGCATCAAAGCCCGCATCGTGCATGGCCTCGTCCGAAGCCACCAGCGCAAACTGAACGCAGGGATCGAGATGCTTGGCGTCACGCTTGCCAAAGTACTCGTTGCCGTCAAAGCCCTTGACTTCGGCCGCCACCTTGACGGTAAACGCATCGGTATCGAAGTGCGTGATCGGGCCGATGCCACAGGTCCCGGCGCACATGGCCGCCCAGGTGGCAAGCGCGGTGTTGCCGAGCGGCGATACGGCACCGATGCCGGTGATTGCAACTCTCTGTTCCATCATGGTCTCCTCATCCAAGCCGTTCTTCGGCCCTGGTTTCTACATCGCCATTCCGCCGTCGACGCGCACGACCTCGCCCGTAATGTAGGCAGCCGCATCACTCGCTAAAAAGCGCACCACGCCGGCCACTTCCTCGGGGCGTGCCATGCGCTTAAGGGGAATCTGTTCCTCGGTTGCCGTACGCACCTTCTCCGAGAGCTTTGCCGTCATATCTGTCTCGACAAACCCGGGGGCGACCGCGTTCGCTCGTACGCCACGAGGCGCAAGCTCGCGCGCCACCGCCTTGGTAAGCCCTATCACGCCCGCCTTGGAAGCAGCGTAGTTGGCTTGCCCGGCATTGCCCATCAGGCCCACGACCGAGCTCATGTTGACGACGCAACCGCCGCGCTGGCGCATAAAGGTCTTGGTGAACGCGCGCGTCATATTGAATGTTCCCTTGAGATTGACATCGAGCACGCGATCGAATGCGTCATCGCCCATGCGCATGAGCAGGCCATCGCGGGTGATGCCGGCATTGTTGACGAGCGCCCAAATGGAACCAAAGTCGTTGAGGACCGCTTCCACACACGCGTTGACGGCAGCGGGATCGGCCACGTCGCATTGATATGCGCGTGCCGTGGCGCCAACCGCCTCACAGGCTTCGCACGTCTCGCGCGCCGCATCGACGCTGCCGGCATAGACGACGGCGATATCAAAGCCGTCCTCCGCCAGACCGACAGCGCAGGCGCGGCCGATACCCCGCGAGCCGCCCGTGACCAGTGCCACGCGACGTGAGTCGTTGCGCTCGAGCGCGCCGTTGTTCAAGTTGCCCATGTCATTCCTTTCGGGTTACAGCCCTGTGGACTATGCGAGCTCGTCGGCAATAGCTGCGACCTGCTCGGCCGTTTCGCACGAATACACGCGAACGTCGCTCAGCGTACGCTTGGCCAGGCCCGACAGCGTTTTGCCAGGGCCGACCTCAATAAACGTGTCGATGCCCTGATTCTGCAGAGCATGCAGCGTGTCGACCCAACGAACGGCATGACTCACCTGATTGGCCAAGACATCCGATGCCGCTCGCGGGTCCGCCGGATAGGGCGCCGCCGTCATGTTTGCCATGACCGGAATCAGCAGCGGTGACGGCGCGTGGCCGGCTTGGATATACGTCGCCAGCCCCTCAGTCGCCTCGGCCATATAGGGGCTATGAAATGCGCCCGACACCGCGACTTTCATAGCGCGGCCGCCAGCCTCTTTTACTAGGACGTCGAGCTCCTGCAGCGCCTCGGGCGGTCCGGCAACAACCGTCTGCTGCGGACTGTTGTAGTTGACCGGCCAGCAGTCCTCGCCGGCCTGTTTTGCCAGGTTCTCGACTTGCGCCGCATCGAGCTTGATGACGGCGCGCATGCCGCCCGGATGGCGCTCGGCAGCCGCGGCCATCAGCGCCGCGCGCTCGCACACGAGCTCAAAGCCCGCTCGCGTATCGAACGCCCCCGCAAAGGTGAGCGCGGCGACCTCGCCAAGCGAAAAACCCGCACAGGCGGCAGGTACCACGCCGCGCTCACGCAGGGCGGCAGCCGCTGCCAGATCGTGAACGAACACGCACGGCTGCGTGTTCTCGGTCTGCGAGAGCTCCTCCTTGGAGGCGCTTCGGCACTGCTCACTGGTCCCCGGGCGCACCTCGTCGGCAATGGCGAACACCTCGGCGGCCGCCGGCGATGCCTCGATCAGGTCGACGCCCATCGCGGGGTGCTGGGCGCCCTGGCCGGCAAACAGAAACGCTACGCCACCCATGCGCACGCACCCTTCAGGACGTGCTCGGCGCCATCGACCAGGTCGTCAACGATTTCACGTGCGCTTTGGCGCTCGTTGACCATGCCGGCAATCTGTCCACACAAAAACGAGCCCTCTTCGTAATTGCCGTCCTTGGCGGCCTTGCGAAGGGCGCCCGTGCCCATGGCCCCGAGCTCCTCGACGCTTACGCCCGCCGCCTCGCTCTTGGCGTAGGCGTTGGTGAAGGGGCTCTTGAGGGCACGCACCGGGTGTCCCGTCGAGCGGCCGGTCGCACGCGTCGAGGTGTCGTTGGCCTTCAGGACCATCTCCTTGTACTGCTCCGATACGGTGCACTCATCTGCGATCAGAAAGCGCGTACCCACCTGCACGCCGGCGGCGCCCAGCATAAAGGCGGCCGCCACGCCGCGGCCATCAGCGATACCGCCAGCCGCAACCACGGGAATATCGACCGCATCGACAACCTGCGGCACCAGTGCCATCGTCGAGGTCTCGCCAATATGGCCGCCTGATTCGGTACCCTCGGCAACCACGGCAGTGGCTCCACGACGCGCCACGAGGCGCGCCAGCGCCACCGAGGCAACGACCGGGATGACCTTGATGCCCGCCTCGTTCCACGCCTTCATGTACTTGGTGGGATTGCCGGCACCCGTCACGACGACCGGCACCCGCTCGTCAATCACGACCCGCGCGACCTCGTCGGCAAACGGGCTCATGAGCATGACGTTGACGCCAAAGGGCTTATCCGTCCTGGCGCGCAGCTCATGAATCTGGTCGCGCAGCCAGTTGGCGTCGGCGTTCATGGCCGCGATAATCCCTAAGCCGCCCGCCTCGGACACTGCCGACGCCAGCGAGGCGTCGGCGATCCAGGCCATACCGCCCTGGAACACGGGCTTTTCGATGCCGAGCAGATCGCAGAGAGGAGTCTTGAGCATCTCTACTTCTCCAATGCCGCCTCGACCGTATCGGCGAACTCGCCGACCGTCTTGGGGTTCTCCTCGGTATCGAGCTGGATGCCAAACTCGTCCTCAACGGCGACGAGGATCTCGACGGTGCCCAGACTGTCGAGACCAATCTCCTCGAGCGTGGACTCGGGCTTCATCTCGACGTCGTCAAGACCGGCGGTCTCGCGGATAACATCGCAAACGCGCTCGAAGGTCTTCTGATCTGCCATGGTAGTTCTCCTTTGTTTGTGCCCTAGGGGCGTTTTTATTTCCTATGTGCGACTACTTCCAACGAAGTAGATAGCCACCTATATCCAGACCGGCGCCAAATCCAACGAGGGTGATGGTGTCGCCCGTGTGAAGTGCACCGGCGTTTGCCAGCCGGTCGAGGGCAAGCGGAATGCATGCGCTCGAAATGTTGCCGGTCTCGCGCAGCGTTCGAACCACGCGCTTGTCTGGCACACCGAGGCGCTTGACCGCCTGACTCAGGATTCGTTCGTTAGCCTGATGGAATACAAAATGGTCGATGTCCTCGACCGAAATGCCCGCATCGCTCGCAAGCTTATGGACCGTGTCGCAAATCGCGTTGACGCCGAACTTGAACACGCGGCGGCCATTCATGGACAGCACGCTCTCGCTATCTGCGGAGGCCTTAAACGGCGAGGTGCCGACCAGACCGGGAACGCACAACGTCTCGACGTCGGGCGCCGTCGAAAGCTCAACGGCAAGGGGGCTGTCTCCCCCAGCCTCAATCACCGCGGCGCCTGCCCCATCGCCAAAGAGCACACAGGTGGCGCGGTCGGTCCAGTCGAGCGCGCGCGTCATCTGCTCGGCGGCAACGACAAGCACATGCTTGGCTCGTCCTCGAGCGATATAGCCCTCGGCAACATCGAGCGCAAATACGAAGCCGGCGCAGGCAGCCGAGACATCGAAGGCAGGGCACGTCGCGCCCAGTCGCTCAGCAACGGCACACGCCTCGGCGGGAACAAGGTGGTCACCCGTCGTCGTCGAGCAGACGATCAGATCCAACTGGCTCGCGTCGATTCCGGACACCTGAAGTGCCCGCTCGCTCGCCGCTACGGCAAGGTCGTCAAGTGACTCGGTGGTGCAGACGTGGCGACTCTTAATACCTGTGCGGGTAAAAATCCACTCATCCGAGGTATCGAGGAACTCGGGCAGCTCGTCATTGGAAACACTGCGCTTAGGAAGCGCCGAGCCTGTTCCAAGAATCGTGAAACCCATCACTAACCTCCTTTGAGTTGTTGACGTGTTTACATCGACCAAGAGAGGATAGCGCATTTCAGTCGTTGTTAACGTGTTAACATTAAATTGTCCAAATGCGACAAAGGCTTCACATTGTGTCTCTCTCGACACTATTGCGTTATTCACTTATTCATTAAGGAGGTAGCAGCCGTTATGGATGCCAAATTAACGATAGTCGACGTAACCGGATCGACCAACGATGACCTGCTCGAAGCAGGAAAACAGGGAGCGCCGCACGGCACAGGACTTGCCGCCCGGGCTCAGACAGCAGGACGCGGCCGGCGCGGCCACAAGTGGGATTCAACCGCCGGCAACCTATTGCTTTCGATTGTCCTGCGTCCATGCGTTAATCCTGCGAAGTACTCTGGTCTTGCTGCCGTCAGCGGCCTAGCGGTGCTCGAGGCGCTCGAAAAACAGGGTCTTGCAAACGAGATTGGCCTCAAATGGCCCAACGACCTGGTCGCGCGTGGACGCAAACTCGGCGGCATTCTGGTCGAGGCCGCACGCGATAACGAAGGCAAACCTTTCGCCGTCTGTGGCATTGGTGTCAATGTGAACTATGCGCCCCAAGAGGTGCCCGATGGCGGCCTGCCGGCAATCGGTCTCTCGGACCTTAACGAGAACGTTCCAACTGTCGACATGCTCCTCGATGAGGTCTATCACGCAGTTATAGACGCTATAGATGCCTGGGCAGAACGCCTCAACGCCATGGAAGAAAACACCGGACCGCTCGCGCCCGTCCACGGCGAATATGTCGCTCACCTCAATTGGATTGGAAAGCACGTTATCGCCCGCTCCCCTGCCGGTGACGAGCTGGCGCGAGGCATCTTTAAAACGGTCGATGGCTTTGGTCGTGCGTGCATCGAAACAAAAGACGGCTTGCGATCCTTCCATTTTGAGGAAGCGTCATTGCGCCCCTTGAGTGAGTAGGTCGCCACAGCCAGCCGCTCGGCAGCCTTACCCGGCGATCCAAACCCATCATGCAAAACAAAAGGGCCCCGCTACCGTAACGGCAGCGGGGCCCTTTAAGCTATGAGCGATATCGCTTAGAGCTTGATGTCGATGTCAACGCCAGCGGGGAGGTCGAGACGCATAAGCGAATCAACGGTGCCCGAGGTGGGGTCGAGGATGTCGATGAGGCGCTTGTGGGTGCGCATCTCGAACTGCTCACGGGAGTCCTTGTTCACGTGCGGCGAGCGGATAACCGTGTACAGGTTGCGCTCGGTGGGCAGGGGGACAGGACCGGAAACGCGAGCGCCGGTCTTCTGAGCGGTCTCGACGATGAGCTTCGCGGACTGATCGACGACCTCGTGATCATAGCCCTTGAGGCGAATGCGGATCTTCTGGGTAGCCAACTTAAACCTCCAAAGAGTGAGAGAGATGCTCTCGCGGATTACGTAACAGGGAGCTCGAACTTAGGCGTTCTTGCTCATGACCTCGTCCACGATGGACTTGGGCGCGGGCTCATAAGAGTCGAACTGCATCGTGTAGGATGCACGGCCCTGGGTCTGGGAGCGAAGGTCGGTAGCGTAACCGAACATCTCGCCCAGCGGCACCTTGGCACGGATGAGCTTGCTGTTCTTGCGATCCTCCATGCCCTCGATCTTGCCGCGGCGACCGGAGAGGTTGCCCATAACGTCGCCCATGTACTGCTCGGGGGTCTCGACCTCGACAGCCATGATCGGCTCGAGCAGCTGCGGGTCGGACTTCTTGAGGGCGTCCTTGATAGCCATGGAACCGGCGATCTTGAAGGCGGCCTCGGAGGAGTCGACCTCGTGGTAAGAACCGTCGAACAGGGTGACCTTAACGTCGAGGACCGGGAAGCCGGCGATAACACCGGTGTTCAGGGCCTCCTGGATGCCCTTGTCGATGGACGGGATGTACTCCTTAGGCACGACGCCGCCGACGATAGCGTTGACGAACTCGTAGCCGAAGCCCTCCTCCATCTTCTCGAGCTTGATGACGGCGTGGCCGTACTGACCGCGACCGCCGGACTGACGGACGAACTTGCCCTCAGCCTTCTCGACGTCGTGACCAGCGGTCTCGCGGTAGGCAACCTGGGGCTTACCGACGTTAGCGTCAACCTTGAACTCGCGGAGCAGACGGTCGACGATGATCTCGAGGTGCAGCTCGCCCATGCCGGCGATGATGGTCTGGCCGGTCTCGTGGTTGGTGGACACCTGGAAGGTCGGGTCCTCCTCGGCGAGCTTGGTCAGAGCCAGGGACATCTTGTCCTGCTCGGCCTTGGTCTTGGGCTCGATGGCAACGTCAATAACGGGCTTAGCGAACTCGATCTTCTCGAGGACGATCTCCTTGCCCTCGGCGCACAGGGTGTCACCGGTGGTGGAGTTCTTGAAGCCGACGCAAGCGACGATGTCGCCGGCGGCAGCGTCGTCACGGTCGATACGCTCGGCGGCGTTCATCTCGAGGATGCGGCCGAGGCGCTCGCGCTGACCGTTGGAAGCGTTGACAACGTAGGAGCCGGACTCGGCGCGGCCGGAGTAAACGCGGACGTAGGTGAGCTTACCGACGAACGGGTCGGTCATGATCTTGAAGACCAGGCCGGAGAAGGGCTCGTCGAAGGAAGGATGACGCTGAATCTCCTCGCCGGTGTCCGGATCGGTACCGGTGACGGCCTCGACGTCAAGCGGGCTGGGCAGGTAGTCGACGACAGCGTCGAGCAGCTCCTGAACGCCCTTGTTCTTGTAGGCGGAACCCACGAAGACGAGGTTGAGCTCGTTGGCCAGAACGCCCTTGCGCAGAGCAGCCTTGAGCTCCTCGACGGTGAAGTCCTCCTCCATGAGGATCTTCTCCATGAGCTCGTCGTCAAAGCTGGCAGCAGCGTCGAGGAGCTCCTCGCGCTTGGTGGCAGCGATGTCGGCAAACTCAGCCGGGATCTCGTCCATCGGCTCGGGGTAGGTCATGCCCTTCTCGTCGGCCTTGAAGTCCCATGCAGTCATGGTGACCAGGTCGATGACGCCCCAGAAGTTGTCCTCGGCGCCCATCGGGACCTGAGCGGCCACGGCGTTGGCGTCGAGACGATCCTTCATGGTCTCGATAGCGTTGAAGAAGTCAGCGCCCACGCGGTCATACTTGTTGATGAAGGCGATGCGGGGGACGTTGAAGGTAGAAGCCTGACGCCAAACGGTCTCAGACTGGGGCTGAACGCCGGCAACGGCGTCGAAGACGGCGACAGCGCCATCGAGGACGCGCAGGCAGCGCTCGACCTCGGCGGTGAAGTCAACGTGGCCCGGGGTGTCGATGATCTGGATGCGGTAGTCCTTACCGTCCTTGTTCCAGAAGCACGTGGTAGCAGCGGAGGTAATGGTTACGCCGCGCTCCTGCTCCTGAACCATCCAGTCCATGGTAGCAGCGCCCTCATGGACCTCACCGATCTTGTGGGTCTTACCGGTGTAGTAAAGAATACGCTCGGTCGTGGTGGTCTTACCGGCATCGATGTGGGCCATGATGCCGATGTTACGGGTATCGGAAAGCTTGTACTTAGGCTTAGCCATGTTAGTTCCTTACCTTAACTTACCAACGATAGTGAGAGAACGCGCGGTTGGCCTCGGCCATCTTGAAGACGTCCTCACGCTTCTTGACGGAAGCGCCCAGGCCGTTGGAGGCGTCGAGGATCTCGTTGGCGAGACGCTCGGCCATGGTCTTCTCCTTGCGAGCGCGGGAGAAGTTGACGATCCAGCGGATACCCAGAGCGGTGGAACGACGGGAGTTGACCTCCATCGGGACCTGATAGGTAGCGCCACCGACACGCTTGGGCTTAACCTCGAGCGTGGGCTTGACGTTGTCCATAGCCTTCTTGAAGGTAGCGAGAGCGTCGCCACCCTCGGACTTCTCGGCAACGATCTCGAAAGCGGTGTAAACGATGCGCTCAGCGGTGGCCTTCTTGCCGTCAAGAAGGACCTTGTTGATGAGCTGAGTCACCAGGCGGTTGTTGTAAACGGCGTCAGGCTGAACCTCACGACGATTAGCTGCTGCACGACGCGGCATGTGAAATCTCCTTAAGTGTCTACCGTGCGGCGCTCAAGACGGCACACGGCGAAAGTATCAAAACGTTATCTGGCTTATTTAGCCTTAGGGCGCTTAGCACCGTACTTGGAACGGGCCTGCATACGGTTCTGGACCGGAGCAGCGTCGTAGGCGCCACGGATGACGTGATAACGGACACCAGGGAGGTCACGGACACGACCGCCGCGGACGAGCACGATGGAGTGCTCCTGCAGGTTGTGGCCCTCACCCGGGATGTAAGCAGTAACTTCGATGCCGTTGACAAGGCGAACACGGGCAACCTTACGAAGAGCCGAGTTCGGCTTCTTGGGGCTCGTGGTGAAGACGCGGGTGCACACGCCGCGCTTCTGGGAGTTGTGCTGCAGAGCAGCGTTCTTGGACTTCTTGGGCACGGAACGACGGCCCTGGCGAACCAGCTGGTTAATAGTAGGCAAAGCGTACTCCTTCTCGAATGATTCCAGCTTTCTGTAAAGTGCAACGGCTTGAATCGAGGGGTCAGCATCCCCCTACGAAACACGCAGTTCGATAGGATACGTGGCGTTAGCTGTGCCGTCAACAGACCACGCCGCCGGGCGTATCCCAAAATTGGCACATTTCCGCAAAGCCTACACAAAAGGAATCCCCTCCTGTGCGCGGGGGCGGATCCCCGGCCCGGGCGGCACAGGGGTTAAGTTTGCTGCTCTACAGTCCTGGCTCGCACGGAGGCCACATTAAGTGGCCTCCGGCTCGTGCGGAACTCGCGACAAACTTAACCCCTGTGCCGCCCGGGCCGGGGATCCGACGTGCTCGTCGGGGCAACGTTCTCTACTAAAAAGGGGGCAAGTCTATACCTGCCAAAAAGGGACAGGTTTATTTTGGTCGGTTTTATCTGGGAAAACGCCGCTCTTCACGGTGATCCGCATCCATTTGCCACGTTCTTCCGAGAATCAGACAAATAGCGTTCAATCTAACCGTCCATATAACGCAAAATAGGCCGCTTTCCCTCTTGGGAAGCGGCCTAGACCTTACGAATAGACGATGGTAAAGGGTACTTTCGTTTCGGTCTCCCCCGTTGATGTGTACCTCGCGCCCTCGAGGGTTACCGAGACCACTTGATCGACATCAATCAACTTCGTTGGCACCCAAATGTTCTCTCCGCTATTGCGTGCCATCGAAACATAGAAATTGTACGCCCCTGCGTCGTCATCTTCGATAATCTGCTCCGATCCATCCTTGTAGCTGACGGTCAGTTTATGATCAACTGCTTCATAGCCCAGATCATCGATGTGCGTCTGGATGGAAAACGGGCTGATCTCGAGAGGCGAGTCGTCGGAGCGGAGCTCCTTTGTATCGACGTGCGCTCCGACGTTAAACTCTGGCGTCGATACCTCGATCACCTTCGCATCCTCACCTTTGCCCTCCGTCCAACTGATATTCCAGGTGACCGCATGTCGTAAATCTCGATCGCGATTCCAAGATGCAAAGTACATCGTGCCGTTAATGACCGTGTCGCTTGATGTGTCTTTATCAATGGTGCAGCGTGTATCAGCCCATTCCTCGCCGAAGTTCATGCTGGGTGTACTGACGCCCCCTTCTTCTTCACCATAGAGAACAAGTTCGCCAAGCTCTGCCGCCGGCTTGTAGTAGTTAACGCCATTCGGATTGGACAATGTAAACGTCACAGCACCGCAACCGTTCTCGTCGATTGCCATCTCATGAATGTCGAGCGTATAGCCGTTGCCCTCGACGGACAGATTGACCTTCTGGACTGCACCCTCCAGGCTTTGGGGCGCGATACCACCACCAAACTCTCTGGTGTAGGTATATTTCGTCCCCGACGAGCCGCCATTTGTCCAGGTAACGGACTCTCCGTTGCCATGGTTTCCCCAGGCAGAGGCAAAATAACTGGAATTGACAACAGCGTAGGCGACCCCTCCGGTCGCCAGCACTCCGGCAAGACATCCGATTACGGCAACATACAGAGGCTTCGCGTGACCCTTTCGGCGAAGCGGCTCGCCAGCAGCGGCATAAAGAACACGGTCAGCAAGATCGCTATCGGCTTGGACGGACTCGAAGGCCTGCTTGATCTGGTTGGATTTCACGGTCGCCCTCCTCTAGGATGAACTTGAGCTTCGATCTGCCGCGAGCTAAACGCGTTCGAACGGTCGCGGCTGGCACATGCAGTAACTCGGCAATTTCTGAAGTCGAGAAGCCCAGATAGTAATAGAGCACGATAGGAATACGGAATCGCTCCGGAAGTCGCATAACGTCTGACAGGACCGCCTTGGTCTCCTCCTGCGCCGTCGAAAGCGAATCGGCCAGATTCTCAATATCCTCCACGCGCCTCCACGGCTTTCGAAAGAGAGATTTACATTCATTGATCGTGACCCGGATAAGCCATCGACGAAGATGCTCCCAGTTTTCAAATTGCGCGTCGCTTTTGAGCAACTTAAGAAAGACGTCTTGAGCGACATCGTCGGCGTCAGCGCGATCACGCAGATACGTCAATGCGATCCGAAACACGACATCCCGGTGGTCTTCGACCGCCTGTCTAAAAGCTTGTTCTTCCATAATCACCTCCCGGTGACATTAATGGTTCTCGATGAGGCCCTCACCATAGATACGCTCTGGCCGGACGAAATGTTTCAAATTCAAGCAGGAAAAACCTACCAAAATATACCTGTCCCTTTTTTGGCAAGGGATCAACGGAACGCAACAGGTTGAGCATACGCAAGCGAGCGGCCCCCAGAGCGTACAAGGTGGCATGAAAAAGGCAGGGCATTGACCTTTTGGTCATGCCCTGCCTTTTGAATGACAGATTGTAGCTCTGGGGGCCGCGCAGCGACGGAGGTCGCCGCCGTTCGTTAGAACGGCGGAACTAGTTACTCCTCGTCGTTGTCCTTGGCCTCTTCGGCGTCGTCGGTGTCCACGAGCTGGTTGAGCAGCTCGTCGAGGGAAGCCATGTCCTCGTTGATCGCGCCGTTGGCGGGAGCCTTCTTGTCGTCGATCGGGGCGCCCAGGAGCTCCTCGTCGGCGTCGGCGTGATGCGTCGGCGTGGCGGAGGTGCCCAGCAGGATGTCGTCCGGACCGTCGGGGCTAAAGACCATCTGCAGCAGCTGCGAGAGGTCTTCCTCGTCGGCAACGTCGTCGTTGTTCTCGAGGATGTAGAGCAGGTCGTGGGCCTCCAGGCCGTCACGGAGCTCCTCGATCGCCTTGGCACCGATGCCATCGATGCGCAGCAGATCCTCCTCGGACTTGCCGACCAGGTCGCCGACCGTCTCGATGCCGACCTCGCTGAACTTGTTGGTCCAGCGCTGCGACACGCCCAGGTCGTCGAACAGGTACAGGCGAGCCTTCTCAGCAGAGATGGTGTGGCCGTTGCGGGTGAACGAACCGTCAGCACCGCCGAACTCGTCGTAGCCGGCCCAGTCGAGCTGCTGCGGAAGCTGCTCGTCCAGGTCCTTGAGCTCCACAGGAGCCCACTCGGGCAGCGACTTGGCGTTGGGCGAAGCCGGACCATCGATGTCCACGTAGCCGTCGGCCGTGCGATACGTCAGCTTGGCGTTGGCGTACGGCTTGAGGCCGGTACCAGCCGGGATCTTCTTACCGACGATGACGTTGGACTTAAGGTCGAGCAGGTGGTCGACCTTGCCCTCGATGGCAGCCTCGGTAAGGACACCAGCGGTACGGATGAACGAAGCGCTCGACAGCCAGGAGTCGATGTTGGACGCGACCTTGAGCGTACCCAGGATGACGGGCTCGGCCACGGGAGCCTGACCGCCCAGACGGGCAACGCGCTCGACCTCGTCGGCGAACTCGTAGCGGTCGACGTACTGACCAAGCAGGTACTTGGAGTCGCCGGGGTTGGTGATCTGAACGCGACGCAGCATCTGACGTGCGAGCACCTCGATGTGCTTGTCGTTCAGGTCGACGCCCTGGCTGGTGTAGACGTCCTTAACGCTCTCGACGAAGGTGTGCATCGTCGACTCGATGTCGGTCAGCTTGCGCAGGTTGCGGAAGTTGACGAAGCCCTTGGTGATCTGGTCGCCGGCGCGAACCTCGCAGCCGTCCTCGATCTCGGGCATAAAGCGCACCGAAGCGGGGACGCGACGCTCGTCGAGGACACGGGTGTGATCCTCGGAGTCGGTGAGCGTCAGCACGTACTCGGACTTCTCGGGCTTAATCGAGAGGTGACCGGAGTACGGAGCCAGCTCGGCCTCGCGACCCAGAATCTTCTCGTTGACGTTGCCGACGATATCGAACATACGGCTGACCGTAGGCAGACCCTGCGTAATATCGTCGACGCCAGCGACGCCGCCGGAGTGAATGGTACGCATCGTAAGCTGCGTACCGGGCTCGCCGATGGACTGGGCGGCAATAATGCCGACCGCGGTACCGATGGCGACCGGACGACGGGTGGAAAGATCCCAGCCGTAGCACTTCTGGCACACGCCGTACTTGGAGCGGCAGGTGAGCAGCGCGCGGAGCTTGACCTTCTTGAGGCCGGCATCGACCATCTTCTGGATGTCGGCGACCTTCTCGATGTAACCGTCCTGCTCAAAGAGCACGGTGCCATCGGGAGCCACGACGTCCTCAATGAAGCAACGGCCGACGAGGTCGGTGTTGAGGTCGGTGGTGCCGGGGATGATGAGGTTGTAGGTGACGCCCTCGTGCGTACCGCAGTCCTCCTCGCGGACGATGACGTCCTGGGCCACGTCGACCAGACGACGGGTCAGGTAACCAGAGTCCGAGGTGTGGGATGCGGTATCGACCAGGCCCTTACGGGCGCCGTAGGTCGAAATGAAGTACTCGAGCGGCAGCAGGCCCTCGCGGAAGTTCGCCTTAATGGGAAGGTCGATCGTCTCGCCGGACATGTCTGCCATCAGGCCGCGCATGCCGCCGAGCTGACGCAGCTGGGTCTTAGAACCACGGGCGCCGGAGTCGGCCATCATGTACAGCGGGTTCTCCTCGTCGAACATGTCGAGCATGAGCGCTGCAACCTTATCGGTACAAGCGGTCCACTCGTTAACGACTTCGATGTGGCGCTCCGTCTCGTTGATGAAGCCCTCCTCGAAGTACTCGTTGATCTGGTCGACGTTGGCCTGGGCGCGATCGAGCAGCTCCTGCTTCTCGGCAGGGATGAGAGCGTCCCACACCGAGATGGTGAGGCCGGCGCGGGTAGCGTAGTGGAAGCCGGAGTACTTAATGGCGTCGAGGATCGGACCGACCTTGGCCTCGGGATAGCGATCGCAGCAGTCCGCAACCAGCTTGGCCACGTCGCCCTTGACCATCTTGTAGTTCATGAACTCGTAGTCTTCGGGCAGGCACTGGCGGTTGAAGATGATGCGGCCGATAGAGGTCTCGAAGCGCGCGGTCTTGTTGCCGGTGACGTCGTAGTCGACAAACTCGTTCTTGCCGTTTTTGACGCGGAAGATACGGGTGCCGTCCTCGTTGATGACATTGGCGTCGGCAGCGGACACGCGGACCTGAATCTTGGCCTGCATGTCGACCTCGGAGCGGCAGTCATAGGCGTGCAGCGCGTCGTCGAAGCTGGCGAACACGTGGTTCTCGCCCGGCAGACCGTCGCGGACCTGGGTCAGGTAGTACACACCGATGATCATGTCCTGCGAGGGGATGTTGACCGGCTTGCCGGATGCCGGCGAGCGCAGGTTGTTCGCAGAGAGCATGAGCACGCGAGCCTCGGCCTGAGCCTGGCTGGACAGCGGCACGTGGACAGACATCTGGTCGCCGTCGAAGTCGGCGTTGAAGGGCGAGCAGACCAGCGGGTGCAGGTGGATAGCCTTGCCCTCGACCAGCACCGGCTCAAAGGCCTGGATGGACAGACGGTGCAGGGTCGGTGCACGGTTGAGCAGCACGACGCGGCCGTCGATGACCTCTTCGAGGATGTCCCACACAAAGGTGGCACCGCGGTCGATAGCGCGCTTGGCGCCCTTGATGTTCTCGACCTTGCCAAGCTCGACCAGGCGCTTCATTACGAAGGGCTTGAAGAGCTCCAGCGCCATGGTCTTGGGCAGACCGCACTGGTGCAGCAGCAGCTTGGGGTCGGTAACGATAACCGAACGGCCGGAGTAGTCGACACGCTTACCCAGCAGGTTCTGACGGAAACGACCCTGCTTGCCCTTGAGGGCCTCGGCGAGCGACTTGAGCGGGCGACCGCCACGGCCAGAGACCGGGCGACCACGGCGGCCGTTGTCGAACAGGGCGTCCACGGACTCCTGGAGCATGCGCTTCTCGTTGTTCACGATGATCGCAGGGGCGTCCAGGTCGAGCAGGCGCTTGAGTCGGTTGTTACGGTTGATCACGCGACGATACAGGTCGTTGAGGTCGGACGCGGCGAAGCGGCCGCCGTCGAGCTGGACCATCGGGCGCAGATCGGGCGGAATGACCGGGATGACGTCCAGGATCATGTTCGCGGGGCTGTTGCCGCCCTTCAGGAAGGCGTCAACGACCTCAAGGCGCTTGACGGCCTTCTCGCGCTTCTGCTTCTGGGAATCCTCGTCGGCGATGATGGCCTTGAGCTTCTCGGCCTCGGAGGGGAGGTCGATGGCAGCGAGCAGGTCGCGGACGGCCTCGGCACCCATGCCACCCTTGAAGTACATGGAGTAGTAACGGGTCATCTCGCGGAACAGCGGCTCATCGGAGATGAGGTCGCGCTCGGTGAGCTTCATGAAGGCGTTGAAGGCGTCCGTGCGGAGCTGCTTCTCGTCCTTGCACTCTTCCTCGATGTCGACGATGCCAGAGGCGATCTCCTCGGGGGTCAGCGGCTCCTCGTCGGAGAACTCGTCAAAGTTCTCGGGGTCGCCCTGCTCCTTGAGGGACTCGATCTGGCGGGCGCACTCGGCATCGATCTCTTCCAGATCGGCGGCGAGCTCCTCGCGCAGGTCGTCGGCGTCGGCCTCGCGAGCCTCGTAGTCAACCTCGGTGATGATGTAGCTGGCGAAGTACAGAACCTTCTCGAGGTCCTTGGACTTGATGTCGAGCATACGGCTCATCGGGAAGCTCGTGGGGCTCTTGAAGTACCAGATGTGGGACACGGGAGCGGCGAGCTCGATGTGACCCATGCGGTCGCGACGCACCTTGGCCGAGGTGACCTCGACGCCGCAGCGCTCGCAGACGATGCCCTTAAAGCGGATGCCCTTGTACTTGCCGCAGGAGCACTCCCAGTCCTTGGCGGGACCGAAGATCTTCTCGCAGAACAGGCCGTCCTTCTCGGGCTTGAGGGTACGGTAATTGATGGTCTCCGGCTTCTTGACCTCACCGTGCGACCAGGAACGGATCTGGTCGGCGGAGGCAAGGGAGATCTTTACCGAGTCAAAATCAGTAGCTTCGAAATCTGCCACAGTCAACTACTCCTTATCAGTGGTCGTGGCGGCGACAGCCTCGGGCGCCTCGGCGGTCTCGGCATCCTCGGCCTCGACGTCGGCGTCAACGCCGGCGAGCGCAGCCAGGTCGTCGAGAGCGGAGGTCTCCTCGGCGGTCACAGGGGCGGAGGCGTCCTCGTCGGCATCGTGCATGGGCTCGATGTCCAGTGCGAGGGAGCGAATCTCCTTGACGAGAACCTTGAAGGACTCGGGGATACCCGGGACAGGAACGTTCTCGCCCTTGACGATGGACTCGTAGGTCTTGACGCGGCCCACGGTATCGTCGGACTTGACGGTCAGGATCTCCTGCAGGACGTTGGAAGCACCGTAAGCGTACAGTGCCCAAACTTCCATCTCGCCGAAGCGCTGGCCGCCGAACTGGGCCTTGCCGCCCAGAGGCTGCTGGGTAACCAGGCTGTAAGGGCCGGTCGAACGGGCGTGGATCTTGTCATCGACCATGTGGCCGAGCTTGAGGATGTAGGACGTACCCACGGTAATGGGCTCGCGGAACTCCTCACCGGTGCGGCCGTCGAACAGACGGGTCTTGCCGCGCTCGTCAAGCTGGGTGACGAACTCGGGGCGCATGTGATCGCCAAAGGCAGCGGTGGCCTTGTTGAGCATGTTCTTGTTGGCACGACGGATGACCTCGGCGATCTCGTCCTCCTTGGCGCCGTCGAAGACGGGCGTGGCGGTGAAGAACGGACCGGGGACGTACTTGTCGGAGTCGGCCTGTTCGGTATCCCAACCGCAGGCAGCAGCCCAGCCAAGGTGGCACTCGAGCAGCTGGCCGACGTTCATACGCGAAGGAACGCCCAGCGGGTTGAGGATAACGTCGATCGGGGTACCGTCAGCCATGTAGGGCATGTCCTCGACCGGCAGAACGTTACAGATAACACCCTTGTTGCCGTGGCGGCCGGCGATCTTATCGCCCTGCTGGATCTTACGACGCTGGGCGACGTAGACGCGCACCTGCTCGTTGACGCCGGGGGCCAGGTCGTCGCCGTTCTCGCGGCTAAAGCGGACGACGTCGATAACGCGGCCGTAAGCGCCGTGAGGCATCTTAAGGGAGGTGTCGCGGACATCGTGCGCCTTGGCACCGAAGATGGCGCGCAGCAGGCGCTCCTCGGCGGTCAGAGCGCTCTCGCCCTTAGGCGTGACCTTACCGACCAGGATGTCGCCAGGGCCGACCTCGGCGCCGATGCGGATGATGCCGTCCTCGTCGAGGTTGGCAAGCATGTCCTCGGAGAGGTTCGGGATCTCGCGGGTGATCTCCTCGGGGCCGAGCTTGGTGTCGCGGGCGTCGATCTCGTGGCGGGTGATGTTGATGGTCGTCAGCAGGTCCTCGGCCACCAGGCGCTCGGACACGACGATACCGTCCTCGTAGTTAAAGCCTTCCCACGGCATGTAGGCCACAGTGAGGTTCTGACCCAGTGCGAGCTCGCCATGATCGGTCGAAGGACCGTCAGCCAGAGGCTCGCCCTGCTCAACGGTGTCACCGACGCGCACGAGCGGACGGTGGTTGATGCAGGTGGACTGGTTGGAGCGCTGGTACTTGGCCAGATGATACTCGTCCATGCCGCCGGCATGCTTGACGATAATCTTGGCGGCGTCGGCAAAGATGACCTCGCCGGCGTTCTTGGCCAGGGTGACCTCGCCGGAGTCCAGAGCGGCGCGACGCTCCATGCCGGTACCGACATAGGGAGCGGCGGGGTGAACCAGCGGCACGGCCTGACGCTGCATGTTGGCGCCCATCAGCGTACGCTTGGCGTCGTCGTGCTCAAGGAACGGGATCAGCGTGGCTGCGACGGAGAGCATCTGACGCGGCGAGACGTCCATGTAGTCGACGTCCTCGACGGGCACGTCGGCGGGAGCGCCGAAGGAGCCGTCGAAGTCGCGGGTACGGGCGATCACGGTGTGCGGACGGACAAGCTTGCCCTCGGCATCGGTCGTGATGAACTCGTTGGTCTTGGGATCGAGCGGCGTGTTGGCCGGCGCGATGACGTGCTTCTCTTCCTCGTCAGCGGTCATCCAGTCGATCTGGTCGGTGGCAACGCCGTTCTCGACGCGACGGAACGGGGCCTCGATGAAGCCATACTCGTTGACGCGGGCGTAGAGGGCGAGCGAGCCGATCAGGCCGATGTTGGGGCCTTCGGGGGTCTCGATCGGGCACATGCGGCTGTAGTGCGAGTTGTGAACGTCGCGGACGGCCGTCGGCACGTTGGTGCGGCGGCTGGAGCCGGACTTGTGGCCGGCAAGACCACCAGGGCCGAGTGCGGACAGACGGCGCTTGTGGGTCAGACCGGTCAGGGGGTTCGCCTGGTCCATGAACTGCGAGAGCTGCGAGGAACCGAAGAACTCCTTGATGGAGGCCACGATCGGGCGGATGTTGATGAGCGACTGCGGGGTGATCTCGTCGATGTCCTGGGAGCTCATGCGCTCACGGACGACGCGCTCCATACGGCTCATGCCGATACGGAACTGGTTGGCGACGAGCTCGCCAACGGTGCGGATACGGCGGTTGCCAAAGTGGTCGATGTCGTCGACCTTGAAGCCCTGCTCGCCGGCAGCGAGGGACAGCAGGTAGCGCAGCGTTGCGACGATATCCTCGTCGGTGAGCACCGTGACCTCTTCCTCGGTGGTGAGGTTGAGCTTCTTGTTGACCTTGTAACGACCGACGCGGGCCAGATCGTAGCGCTGCGGGTTAAAGAGCAGGCCCTCGAGCAGGCTGCGGGAAGCGTCCACGGTGGGAGGCTCGCCTGGGCGCAGGCGACGGTAGATCTCGATGAGGGCGTCCTCGCGGGTGAGGGCGGTGTCGCGCTCCAGGGTGCGCTTGATCACATCGGAGTTGCCGAGCAGCTCGATGATGTCGTCGTTGGTGACGGCGATGCCAAGGGCGCGCAGGAACATCGTGGCGCTCTGCTTGCGCTTACGGTCGATGGAGACCATGAGCTGGTCGCGCTTGTCGACCTCAAACTCAAGCCAGGCACCGCGGGACGGGATGATCTGGGCCTTGTAGATCTGCTTGCCCGAATCCATCTCGGAGCTGTAGTACACGCCCGGGGAGCGGACGAGCTGCGAGACGACGATACGCTCGGTACCGTTGATGATGAAGGTGCCCTGATCGGTCATCATGGGGAAGTCGCCCATAAAGACGAGCTGCTCCTTGATCTCGCCGGTCTCCTTGTTGGTGAGACGAACGTCGGTCAGAAGCGGAGCCTGATAGGTCATATCCTTCTCGCGGCACTCCTCGACGGTGTGCGCGGGGTCGCCGAACTGATGCTCGCCGAAGGTAACCTCGAGAACATGGTTCTGGCTCTGGATGGGGCTGGATTCCTTGAACGCCTCACGAAGGCCCTCGTCCTTAAAACGCTCAAAGGATTCCCTTTGAACAGAGATAAGGTTGGGGAGCTCCATGGCCTCCGGGATTTTCCCGAAGCTGACGCGCTTGCGCTCAGTGGCAGTGTATGCGTAGGTCACCAGGTTTTTCCTCCTTCACGGAAATGCTCGGTGGGTTGGCGAGGCATAGCTTCGCCAGTTATCGCAACCTAATAGTTTATCAGGTACCGACCGTTGGGCAAGAAAAGCCTTGACGCGATTGAGTTTTTGGAGTAGCAAAGTTTTTCGGCAGAAAATATGCAGGTAGATGTATGTGTATCGAACATCTGTTCATATATTTTCTGTGAACAGAGGGCCGGCAATCGCAGCTCTTATAAAAAACGGGCGCGAACCGAGGTCCACGCCCGTAAATGTCGATGCCCGAAGGCTTACTTGCGCATCAATCCGCCGCGCTCGTCGATGGCGTCCCAGAAGGCATCGGCAAAGCGGGGGTCGCTTGCAGCCATGAGGGCGTTGGTGGCCATCCAGCCAGAGGGAGTGCCGGTGTCGTAGCCCGACAGCGGGTCGATGACGACGGCGTACATGGCCTCGCGGTCGAGCGAACGGGCCATGGCGTCGGTGAGTTGGATCTCGCCGCCCTTGCCGGCCTGCTGATCTGCCAGCAGGTCCATGACCAGCGGGCTCAGCAGGTAGCGACCGACGATGTACAGGTTGGACGGAGCAGCCTCGGGAGCGGGCTTCTCGACCAGACCGCCGATGCGCCAGACAGCGCCCGGCTCGGCATCGGCAACGTCCTCGGCGCCCTCGAGCGAACCGACGCGCTCGCCGGCGATAACACCGTAGCGGCTGACTTCCTCGGGTGAGCAAGCAGCGACGGCGATAACCGAAGCGCCACCGTGCTCCTTGGAAACGGCGAGCATCTTGTCGCAGATGTCGCGGTTAGGCACAACGTAGTCGCCCAGAAGAACCAAGAAGTTCTCCCCTGCCACGGCGTCGGCAGCAGAGCGGATAGCATGGCCGAGGCCCTTGGGCTCGTACTGATAACGGAAGTCGACCGGCATACCGCCAGCGTGGGCGACGGCATCGGCATAGGCGTTCTTGCCGCGCTCGCGCAACAGGTTCTCGAGCGAACGGTCGGGCTGGAAGTAGTTCAGCAGCTCGGGCTTGCCGGGCGAGGTAACGATGATGGCGTCGTCGACCTCCTCGGGGTCGAGTGCCTCCTCGACGACATACTGGATGACCGGCTTGTCGAGCACCGGCAGCATCTCTTTGGGCGTGCACTTGGTGCCAGGCAGAAAACGCGTGCCAAGACCGGCGGCGGGGATGATTGCCTTCATGTTATTCAAAGATCCTTTCGCAGGCGCAAAAGCGCCCCGTGCGTGCGGCGCACAGCCGCAGACCAAATTGCGATACCCAAGCATCTTACCGCTGGAACTATATGTCGCTACAAGGCAGAGACAATTCTTCAGCAGGTCAACGCAAATTATTGCTCGAATGGTGCAATTTTATTGCCCAACGACAGGGCACCCGATACGACGCAAATCACAGAACATGGCAGTTTGAGCAACCGATGCCGAGGGGCCAAAAAACAAAAAAGACGGGGCTCGCAATGCGAACCCCGTCTGCAAAGAAATCTGGCGAGAAAGCCTGATTACTTGAGGGTGACAGCAGCGCCAGCAGCCTCGAGCTTCTCCTTGGCAGCCTCGGCGTCCTCCTTCTTGGCACCCTCGAGAACAGCCTTGGGAGCGCCCTCGACGACCTCCTTGGCCTCCTTCAGGCCAAGGTTGGTGAGCTCACGGACGGCCTTGATGACCTGGATCTTGTTGTCGCCGAAGCCCTCGAGCACGACGTCAAACTCGGTCTTCTCCTCGGCCTCAGCAGCGCCAGCAGCGGGAGCGGCGACAACAGCGGCAGGAGCAGCGGCGGAAACGCCGAAGGTGTCCTCGATAGCCTTGACGAGCTCGGAAGCCTCGAGAAGGGTCATTTCCTTAAGAGCATCGATGATCTCATCGGTGGTAAGCTTAGCCATTTCTAAGTCCTTTCGGTTTCCGTGTCTGTGCACGGAGATCAGTTAAAACACGGCGCGAATGCGCCAGGGGTGCGGCGTTGCCGCCGCGGGTGAAAACAGCGACTAGGCTGCCTTCTGCTCGGAGACCTGCTGGATCGAACGAGCGAGACCAGAGGAAACGCCGTTGACGCAGACAGCAATGTCGCGAGCGAAACCGGAGATGAGACCGGCGATCTGACCGAGAAGCTGATCCTTGGTGGGCAGCTCGGCGATAGCCTTAACATCATCAGCGGAAACGGCCTTGCCGTCGGAGATACCACCCTTGATCTCAAGGACGCCCTTGGACTTAGCGGAGAAGTCCTTAAGGGCCTTAGCGGCCTCGACCGGCTCGGTCTCGTAGAACACATAAGCGACGGGGCCGGCGAGGATCTCGTCGATCTCGGGCTGCTCCTGGTTCTTGAGAGCGATCTTGACCAGGTTGTTCTTGTAGACCTTCATCTCGGCGCCGCACTCGCGAAGCTGATGACGCAGCTCCTGAGCCTGCTTAACCGTCAGACCGTTGTAGTTGACGACGAACAGACCGGCGTTCTCGGCGATACGGGACTCGATCTCTGCAACCTTGTCGATTTTGTACTGCTGGGGCATAAATTACACCTCCTCGAATTCTTTCCGGGCACGGTCCGCCACAAGGACGTGACGGGGGCATGTCCAAAAAGAAAGCCCCCGCGCTGCATGAGCGACGGGGGCGAGAAGACATATCTACTCGACCACCTCGGCTGGCGGGATATCCCATTAAGCTCGCGGGCGATGCCCGTTTGCACCGGCTGTCTCTGGCAGCGGATTCGTGCGTGAACCGAAAGTATTATGGCGGGGACCCCGGCGTCGGTCAACGGGCGCGAGGATTCGTCCACAAACCCTGCATACGCTCCGGCCCGAGGGGACGGGTCGAGATTTTCGCTCGGTCAAGTCCTGGCTCGCACGAAGGCCACATTAAGTGGCCTTCGGCTCGTGCGGAATCTACGAAAATCTCGACCCGTCCCCTCGGGCCGGAGCTGCAGTAACTTTGCGGCGAATCCTCGTGTCCGTTGAGCGGCGCGCCCCACTCACAATCCTTAAGTCGGTGGGCTGATGTGTTGCGTCCCTGGTGGCTATAGAGTTGAGACGAAGGTGGACAGGCGGCGGAGGCCTTCGTCTAGGTCTTTGTCGGAGACGCAGTAGCTTAGGCGGATGTGGCCTTCGGTGCCGAAGCAGTTTCCGGGAACTAGGGCTACGTTGGCCTCTTTGATGGCTTTGATGCAGAAGTCTTCGCTTGTTAGGTCGAACTGCTTAATGCTGGGGAAGGCGTAGAAGGCGCCTGCCGGTTCTACTACGTCGAGGCCCATGGCGTTTAAGGCTGCGAGCACGCGTTCGCGGCGGGCTCGGTAGACTTTGAGCATGGGGGTTGGGTCGACGGTCAGGGCTCGGGCTGCGGCGTCCATTTCGAAGGAGACAGCACTCGATACTAAGTATTGGTGAGCCTTTGCGATCTCGGCGATGACGGGGGCTGCGGCTGCGAGCCAGCCCAAGCGCCAGCCGGTCATGGCCCAGGGCTTGGAGAAGCTCTCGATGACTACCGTCTGCTCGCGCAGTTCTGGGTGTCGCTGGGCAAAGCGCTCGTAGCCATCCACATAGACCAGACGGTTGTACACGTCGTCGCAGACCACGTAGATGCCCGCCTGCTCCGCCACGTGCGCCACGGCGTCGAGCGAAGCCGCGTTGAGGATGCAGCCCGTGGGGTTGTTGGGCGAGCAGATGACGATGGCTTTGGTCGCCGGCGTCACGCAAGCACGAAGTGCGTCTTCGTCAATCTGAAATTGCGCAGGCTCCGTATCCAAAAAGACCGCCTTGGCATGGTTGGCCACGACGATGCTCTCGTACAGGCCAAAGGCCGGCGTGGGGATAATGACCTCGTCGCCGGGGTTGAGCATAGCCATGAATGTTGCCGACAGGGCCTCGGTCGCGCCGTCGGTTAGGATGACCTCGTCGGCCGAAAACGCCAGGCCCGCGTCATCCATATATTTGGACAGTGCATCACGCAGGGCGGGGCGACCGTTGTTGGGCGGATAGTGCGTGTCACCGCGGTCCAGCGCGGCGGTCACCTCGGCGCTAATCACATCGGGCGTGGGAAAATCGGGCTCGCCGAGCGCAAGCGCGATGCACCCCGGGTGCTGGGCGGCGAGCGCGTTGATCCGGCGGATACCGGAGGGCTTGAGCGTGGCAAGCGAGGTATTCATGGGCAGTCGCATGGCGTTCCTTTCGTAAGGGTTGCACTAGGATAGCGCGGCGGGGCGCCGCCAGACGGTGTAACCTAAACGGAAACGAGCCGGAAAGGAGATGGCATGGAGACGACCGCGCGTAGCGACGTACCAAAAACACTGCAAACCATTGCGTATATCAGCATTCCCAATAGCGCCGATCTTGAGTTTTTGCTTTGGGACCTGCAGGATGCCATCGCCGCCTATGCACAGCTTTCCGGCACTGCACTCCCCCGCCCAGTCGACTTGAAGGCAAATGACGCCGGCAGCGTTGCCGATGGCATCGTGCTGGCCATTGAAGATATGGCTGACGATGAGACGTTGACAGCCATCGAGCAGGCGCTTGAGCGCTTTGGCAGTACGGGAACGCGTGTCTACGCCGTGATTAGAGCCGCACAACAGGGCGCTGAGCAGGCGCGTGGGACCGCCGTTCGCTTGCACAAGGCATGCGAGCGCCATGACCAATTGTGGTGTGGCGGCGTTGCCATCTGCGCCGGCAGCGGCATCGCAGCGCTTCGCCATTCCCCACGCATGGGACTCTTGCGGCGACCATTTTCGGAAGCGATGGATAAGCTTGTGGGCGCTGTGCGCATGGGCTGCTCCGTCGAGCATGCACAGCGACTTGGCGGCGGCAATGCCGCCAACGTCGACGCCGACGGCATGGTTTGCGCCGAGCCAGCCGTGCCCGCGCCGGTCTGGCGAGGCGTTCTGAAACACCTCGGCGCCCACACTCAATCAATAATCTAAATTAATGAGCTGCCCAGTCAACGGCTTCACTCCAACGCTCGACAAGCCGCTCCAAACGCCACGCCGCGTTGGCAGGACTTGTCGAGGGCAGGACGATGGCGGGCAGCCCCGTCCGATCTTGCAAGTAGCGTTTGTAGAGTCGCCCTGCCGTGCCGCCGTTACAGACAACGGCCTCGATCGGCGCGGCATCGGTAATGCACTCGATATGTGCCGGCACAACGTTGCGAATGCTCGCGTCACTCGAGCCCTTAATGTCGCAGCCCTCAATCACATCCCACAGGGCTACGCCGCCGTTCAGCAGCATGGATCGCTTGGCGGCAATCGAGGCGTCGAGCGTCGCAGGCTCGCTGCCTGCCAAAGGGTCGCCCTCGTTGGGCGGCACGGGCACACCGAGACACGCGGCCATCACGCGCCAAAAGCGATTCTGAGGGTTGCCGTAATAAAAGGCATTGGCGCGCGAAAGCACCGAGGGAAACGACCCCAGCACCAAAACGCGCGAGTGCTGGTCGAACACGGGCTCAAACCCATGCTCAATATGTTGATAGCCCACGTCGGACGCAGCCATGGCCTAGGCCCTCAACAGATAGCGCACCTCGTAGGGCGCAAGCTCAAGGGAGCCCGCCAGCTCGACCGTGGGCACGCCGTCGCCAAGCAGGTCGACGAAGGAGCCGTTGAGCTCGCCGGCGCCAAAGGTGTAAGGCTCGTCCACGGCGTTCACCGCCACGAGCACCGTCGCGCCGTCACAGGCGCGCTCGAACAGCAGCTGCTTGTTCTGGATCACCACGTTGCGATAGGCACCGTAGTTGAGAGCACGGGCAGCCGCGTCGTCGGCCGAGCGAAGGTGCGCAAGCCGCGTGATGAACGCCGTCAGCTCGTTGGGCGCAGGCTCATCGAGCGCAGGGCGCAGCGCCCAGTCGCCATCGGGGCCGCCCTTTTCGCCAGCAATTCCCCACTCGCTGCCATAGTAGACGCACGGGATGCCTGGCATGCCAAAGAGCATGCCGTAGGCAGGACGTAGACAGGACTTGTCGGTGAGGATGCTCGCCAGGCGCGGTACATCGTGGTTGTCGACAAACGACAGCAGATGTTTGCCGCGGTAGATGCACCACGGATCGCCGCCAAACTGGCGGTGCAGCGAATGGGCGATCTCGAACATATTGACCGAGTTAAAGCTGGAGTACAGGCCCTTGTAGCACTCGTAGTTGGTGCAGGAGTCGAGCATCTCGTCGTTGACGATCTGGTTGTAGTCGTCGTGGAGCGTCTCGCCGATCAGCACAAAGTCGGGCTTGAGCTCACGGGCAAAGGCGTGCAGGCGGCGCATAAAGTCGCGGTCGAGCATATAGGCAACGTCCAGGCGCAGGCCGTCGACGCCAAAGACGTCGGCCCAACGGCGCACAGACTCGAGCAGGTAATCGACCACAGCGGGATTTTGCAGGTTGAGCTTCACAAGCTCAAAATGGCCTTCCCAGCCCTCGTACCAAAAGCCGTCGCCATAGCAGGAATCTCCGTCAAAGCTAATATGGAACCAGTCCTTGTAGGGCGAGTCCCACTTGCGCTCCTGCACATCGCGGAAGGCCCAAAAGCCGCGACCGACGTGGTTGAAGACGGCATCAAGCACCACGCGGATGCCATGGGCGTGCAGCGTGTCGCATACGGCGGCAAAGTCGGCGTCCCCACCCAGGCGACGGTCGATATGGCGCAGGCTGCGCGTGTCGTAGCCATGGCTATCGGACTCAAGCGGAGGGTTGATCAGCACGGCACCGATACCGAGCTCCTGCAGGTAATCGGCCCATTGGGCGATTTTCATGATGGGGGCATCGGGATTGGACGCGGTACCGGCAGCTTGGGAGAGCTCGTCCTCGGCAACGGGCGCGACGTTCTCGCGCGGAGCTCCACAAAAACCCAGCGGATAGATCTGGTAGAACGTCGTCTCGTATGCCCACATAGCAACCTCCCGGTAATCTTTCACGCAACGCCATCCATTGTATGCCCGCCGCGCATCCCCTCCCCCAAAATAAGTTGCGGTGAAATAGGGACTGTTGAGACCAATAAACCGGGCAAACAGTCTCTATTCCACCGCAACTGATGAGGGAACGTGATTAGGCGACGGGCTTTGCGCGGCGTATGGCCGGGAACAGCACCGTAATGGCGAGGATGACGCCCACGACGGTAATCGCCCCGCCCGCGAAGCCAATCCAGGTGATACCGGGACCCGAAACCACGGCGCCGCCGATCGCGGTGCCCGTGCCGATGCCGAGGTTAAACAGGCCCGAGAAGATCGACATGGCGACGGCCGACGAATCCGCCGGCGTGTACTTGATGAGCTCGGCCTGAAACGCCACGTTAAAGGCCGTGGAGCAGCAGCCCCATAGCGCGCAAACAGCGAGAACGGCGACGAGCGACGGTGCAACCGGACCCATGAGCAGCAGAGCCACAGGCACGCCGGAGAGTGTGATAGCCAAGAACGGAAAGCGATGGCCATCGAACAGTCGGCCGAACAGCCAGCTTCCGAGCAGACCGGAGCAACCAAACGCCGTCAGCGTCATGGTGATGGCGCTTGCGTCGACATGGGCGACCTGCGCCAGGAAGGGCTCGATATAGCTGTAACCCGCGTAGTAGCCGGTCGCCATAAAGACCGTGACCGCGTAGAGCGCGATGAGGAACGGGTTCTTGAGCAGCTCGGGCAGCTGTTTGACGGTAAAGCGCTCGCCCGCCGGCATGGCCGGGAACACCGCTGCCTGATACACCACCGAAGCGGCAGAGAGGGCCCCAACCACGGCGAATGTCATGCGCCAGCCCACGGCCAGTCCGATGGCGCGGCCGATCGGCAGGCCAAAGATCTGCGCGATGGACGAGCCCGTGGCGATCATGCTGATGGCGAGCGCCCCGTGGCGCGTGTCAACCAGACGCGACGCCATGATCGAGGCGACCGACCAGAACACGGCATGCGCGCAGGCGACCACCAGACGCGCGCAAACCAAAATAGGATAGGTAGGCGCCACGGCCGACAGAAACTGCCCGAGCGAGAACACGGCAAGCACGCCGAGCAGCATACGCTTGAACTCAAAGCGCGAGGCAAACACCATAAGCGGCAACGACAGCAGCATGACGCCCCAGGCGTAGACCGAGATCATGATGCCGGCCTGGGCCTCGGTAAGCGAGAACGACGCGGCGATATCAGTCAGAAGGCCAATGGGCATGAACTCCGACGTGTTGAATACGAACGCGCAGCAGGCGAGCCCGATAAGCGGGAGCCACTGCTTGAGTGAGATGCCATCTTGCCTTGCCTGAGTCATGTAGGAAACCTCTCCGATTGTCTTGAGCGGTGGGCGATTATATAGCAACGACCCCGCATCCGTCAGTACAGATGCGGGGCCGCAATCAACTCAATACACAGAGGTGGCGACGTCAATTAATAGCTAAGCCAACCCCAGCAATATGCCCGCCGAATGCACGACAAACGCCACGATCCAGGCGACCGTCACCTGAAACGCGAACACGGCAACGGCATAGCGCGCGCCCAGCTCACTCTTGACGGCGCCGATTGCCGCTACGCAGGGCGGGTACAGCAGCGTAAAGACCAGGAACACGTAAGCGGTAAACGGCGAAAACATGGTCGACAGTGCCGCGGGCGATGTTGCACCCAAAAGCACGGTGAGCGTCGAGATGACGCTCTCCTTGGCGATAAGTCCGGTGACGAGCGCCGTGGATGCTCGCCAATCGCCAAACCCAAGCGGCGCCAGCGCCGGCGCGATGATGCTGCCGAGACCCGCAAGCAGGCTTTGCGACTGATCGGCGACCACATTAAAGCGAATGTCGAACGTCTGAAGGAACCAGATGACCACGGTAGCGGCAAAGATAATGGTAAAGGCCTTGGTAATAAAGTCCTTGGCCTTATCCCATGCCAGCATCACCGTCGTCTTGACGCTCGGCAGACGGTAATTGGGAAGCTCCATGATAAACGGCACCGGGTCGCCCTTAAATGCCGTGCGGTTGAGCACCAAAGCCGCGATGCAACCGACCGCAATGCCAATCAGATAGAGCGAGACCATGGCGGGAACTGTCGCCTGCGGGAAAAACGCCCCGCACAGCAGACCGTAGACCGGCAACTTGGCCGAACAGCTCATGAACGGCGTGAGCATGACCGTCATCTTGCGGTCGTGCTCGGATGGGAGCGTACGGGTTGACATGATTGCCGGCACGGTGCAGCCAAAACCGACGAGCATGGGCACAAAGCTGCGACCCGACAGGCCAAAGCGACGCAGCACCTTATCCATGACAAAGGCCACGCGCGCCATGTATCCGGAGTCTTCCAGAATGGAGAGGAACAAGAAGAGCACGACGATAATCGGCAGGAAGGTCAGCACGCTGCCCACACCCGTAAGCACGCCGTCGACAGCCAGCGAGCGCACCACGTCGTTGGTGCCGAACGCCTTGAGGCCCGCATCGGCCGAGGCGATGATGACCGCGATGCCGTCCTCCATGAGTCCCTGCAGCGCCGCGCCGATCACGCCAAACGTCAGCCAAAAGACGAGACCCATGATCACCAGGAACGCCGGAATGGCCGTGTAGCGACCCGTCAGGATGCGGTCGATCTTGACGGAGCGCACGTGCTCGCGGCTCTCATGCGGCTTGACGACGCAGCGCCCACACACGTCGCCGATAAAGCTAAAGCGCATATCGGCCAGCGCGGACAGGCGGTCGGTGCCGGCTTCGCCCTCCATCTGGGTAATGATGTGCTCGATAGCGTCGAGCTCATTGCGATCCAGGTGAAGCGCCTCGGTCACCAGCTCATCGCCCTCAACCAGCTTGGTCGCTGCAAAGCGCACCGGGATGTGCGCCGTCACGGCATGGTCCTCGACAAGGTTGGCAATGCCGTGGATGCAGCGATGCAGTGCACCACCGTCCGAGCCATCGGGCGCGCAGAAGTCCAGGCGACCGGGGCGCTCGCGGAACCGCGCCACGTGCAAGGCATGATCTACCAGCTCGCCGATACCCTCGTTGCGGGCAGCGCTAATGGGGACAACAGGCACGCCCAACAGGCTCTCGAGCAGGTTGACGTCCACGGCGCCGCCGTTGGCCGTCACCTCGTCCATCATGTTGAGCGCGATGACCATGGGGCAGTCGAGCTCCATAAGCTGCAGCGTCAGGTACAGGTTGCGCTCGATATTGGTGGCGTCGATGATATCGATGATGGCATCGGGATGCTCGTCAAGGATAAACTGGCGGCTCACAATCTCCTCGCCCGTGTACGGCGACAGGGAGTAAATGCCGGGCAGGTCGGTAACGCTCGCCTCGGGGTGGTTACGGATAGTGCCGTCCTTGCGGTCGACCGTCACGCCGGGAAAGTTACCGACGTGCTGGTTGGAGCCCGTAAGCTGGTTGAACAGCGTGGTCTTACCGCAGTTTTGGTTGCCGGCGAGGGCAAAGTGCAGCGGTGCGCCCTCGGGCACGGCCGTTTTTGCCGCACGGGGCGAATACGTCCCCTCGCCGAGTGCCGGATGCTCCGTCGTGCCGATTGCAGCGTTAGCGCGCGGACCCATATCGGTATCGTGAATGCCCACGAGCTCAATGCGGGCGGCATCGTCCTTGCGCAGTGTCAACTCGTAGCCACGCAGACGGATCTCGAGCGGATCTCCCATAGGGGCGTATTTCATCATGGTGACTTCGGTGCCCGGCGTGAGGCCCATGTCCAAAATATGCTGTCGGAGCGCCTGATCATCGGATGTCACCGATGCGACAACGGCGTCCTTTCCAATCTCGAGTGTATCGAGCTTCACGCGCTCATCCTTTCGTTAGACGCGGTTAACCGTTTACCGGGGCTAACCAACTCGTAACGACAAATGATAGCGCTCTGAACTATTTTATAAAGTCAAATACCGATGTTTACCTGCGCAAACTTTATGCGATGCGCCCCGAAAGCTCTTTGCGCATACCGCTCAGCGAGATCGAAACGGAACCCGACCGCGCGGTGGCAGTGAGTCGATCACCCTCGACTGACCCCGTGCATGTAAAGGGTGCCTTGCCCATCAAGACGTGGGAGATAGTACCCGAGAGTTCAAAGAAATCGCCCTCAGCGCGGGCACTCGAGAGAGCGATATTGAGACCCCTGACGTTTAGTACTGCCCTGAGCACGCCGTTCACCCCATGTGAAAACGTCACCTCGCCGCGTTTACTCCCCACCGGCGTCTGGGCCGAAACCACATACGTACCCTCGAGCATGGCTCCTCCTCTGAGTAGGCTTTTTGAAATGGCCATCTAGTCTACTTTGCTGCGAGACGGCTTGCCCAGAAACCGCGAGCACACAATGACGTTCAATCAACAGATTGCTGCAAGGGAAGCAAGCGTGCAAGGGGGACAGATTACTTTTGACACCATTTGCGCCAACGGACGGGATGCGGAGCGACGACCGTGCAGGTGGATTCCGGATCGTCGCTTCCTCCGTCCCCCAGCGAATCAAAACGAAGTTGCGGTGGAATAGTTCCTGTTTGATGCTTTAACCAGCAAAAACAGGAACTATTTCACCGCAACTGCAAAAGCCCGCGCTGGCAACAAATGTCACCTGCGCGGGCTTGGCGGGCGTTCAAAAAGGCACGTTACAGAGACCCACATCAGTTATGGAATGCCGAGCAGCACCGATGCGCGATGCCCGCTGGCTTACCAAGCAACGAAGCTCGCCGTAGCCTTAGACAATCGGCGCAATGCCGGCAAAGTGCAGATACAGCGAGATAACTGCCACGACAATGACCACCGCTGCGATCAGCTTGTCGTGCAGATGCGGAAGCACCTGCTTGCCGCGGCCGCGCTCGCCCAGAATATAGACGGGGATGGCTGGGGCAAAAAGGATCGTCGTGATCATGACGCCCTGAAGACCCGTCGACCACACAAGGAACAACGTGTAGATAAAACCGAGCGTACCGAAGAAGCGTGCCTTGCCAACGCTTGGCGCATGCGGCCCGTCCAGATGCTCGTTCTTCCAGCCGATCACCATGTAATAGGCAGCCGAACAGACATACGGAACTAAAATCGTGTTGACCGCGCAGCTATAGAAGAACTGGTAGGTGCTCGCCGCCACATACGAAACAATCAAGAAGAGCTGCGTGATGCCGGAGCTTACGAGAACCGTTACCACCGGGGCATCGTGCTTGTTCGTCTTAGCAAACGCCAGCGGGAAGGAGCCCTGACGCGCCGCCTCAAACGGCGTCTCGGATGCAATGATGACATAGCCCAGCATCGCACCGACCAGCGAGAGAATAACGCCAAGGTTTACGATGGCTGCACCAACCGGACCGATTGCGCACTCAAGAATTCCCGCCATGGAGGGCGTTGCAAGTTGTGCCATCTCCTCGCGCGGCATAATGCCGAGCGACAGCATCGAGATAATCAGATACAGCGTAAACACGGCTGCAAATCCAAGCGCCGTCGAACGACCGACGTCGCGCACATACTTTGCACGGCCCGAAATGACGACAGCGCCTTCGATACCCGTAAAGACCCAGACAAGGGCAATCATGGTCGAGACAACCTGCTCACCAAAACCGGGGCCAGCCGGCTCTCCCCAGAAGTTGTCCATAAAGATATCGACGTTGAACTTACCCAGGAGCACAATGCTCAGCACAAAAAGCCCCAGCGGCACCAGCTTCGCCAAGGTGACGATCGTGTTGATGCCGGCAGCTTCCTTAACGCCGCGAAGCACGAGAGCGGTTAGGAACCACAAAAACACGCTGGCGCAGACGATGGAAAGCATATTGTTGCCCGTACCGAACGCAGGGAAGAAATAGCCCAGCGCGCTAAACAGCAAGAGCGCAAAGCTCACATTGGAAAGACATGCGCTGATCCAGTAGCCCCAAGCGGAGTTGAATCCAACGTAATCGCCAAAACCGGCCGCAGCGTATGCATAGATGCCGCCAGTCAGGTCTGGACGAGCCTGAGATAAACCGTTGAATACCATCATCAGCGCAAAGACGCCAATGAAGCAAATTCCCCACGAAACGATAACCGCGCCGGTATTGGCTCCGCCTGCCGCCATATCGCCGGCAAGAGAAAAGATGCCGCCGCAAATGCTCGCAGTGATGACCATCATGGTCAGACGAAAGAGATCGAGGCCATTAGGGTCGATAATCTCTTCATTTTGAGCTTTAGAGGCCATTGTATGTGCACCCCCTTCATCATGTGATCGAACGAAAGATGGCCCGGACGTCCCGAATCGGGTGCCGGGCCATCGGTCAAGCGATCATCAGACTGTTACAGCTATCGCGTTAGAAGCGCAGCGACAGGCAAGAAAGGCCGCCGTCGACCTTGCGATACTCGGAGGTGTCGACGACGAGCGTCTTGTAGCCCAGATCCTGCACGGCCTTGAGCACGGTCGGATAGCCCTCGGCAACGATGACCGTACCGTTGACCCAGATGCAGTTGGCGCCGTAAGCCTCGTCCTCGGGCACGACGATCTTGTTGTACTGGGCAAAGTCGGGCTTATCGATGAACTCACCAGAGACGAGCATGTTGTTGTCCTCGATATAGTTGACGCCCGTCTTGAGGTGCAGGACCTCCTCCAGCGGAACCTCGGAACCCTCGAGGCCCCAGCCCTCGAGAATCTCGCAGAACTGGCGGATGCCCTCTTCGTTGGTGCGAGCGGAGCGACCGACGTAGAAATGGTCGCCGACCATCATGACGTCGCCGCCGTCGAGCGTGCCCGGAGAAACGATGTGCTTAACATGCTCGTCGTCAAAGAAGCGGCGGACGGCCGGCTCGATCTCATCCTTCTCGCCGTTGCGGCTATCGGCACCGGGGTTGGTAATGATGGCGCCGCAGCGAGTGATAACGGCCGGATCTTCGACGAAGCAGCTGTCGGGATACTGCTCGAGAGCCGGCAGCACCGACACGTCAACGCCGCACTGCTCGAGTGCGTGCTCGTAATCGTAATGCTCCTCGATAGCGCGCTCGTAGATGGGCTGGCCAAGCTCGGGAGCGCTCGCGATGCCATTGCTCAGGGACTTGCCGGGACGACGGATGATGACGTGGCTGAACTTGGTCATGATGATCCTCCTTGGATCTCATAGTACTGAGCGGACTTCCTTGCGTCCGCCTTCCTTCCGATGGCTTTATCTTAGGGTGTCTTTGCTGTTTTGTATATTGTATACAATCCTGAACGGTAGATATTTTTCGGTGAACGTATTTTTGCTTCCTAGGGTCAGGTAGCGTGATTTAGCTGGTCGTTCTATAATCAAATTAGCCTATTCAAACCAAACGTATTTAAATTTGAAAATATACAGTTAAGGTATATAAGCTCATGGAAACACTCAGAAGACCCTTGAAGGATCATGTATACGACTATATTTCGAGTCGCATAGACGCCGGCGAGCTTTCGGCCGGCGACCGTGTGAGCGAGCAAGCGATCTGCGATGCCATGGGCGTGTCGCGCACGCCGGTTCGCGAGGCGCTCATCCAGCTGGCAAGCGACGGCTATCTGGACAACCTCCCCCGCCGCGGATTCCGCGTCCGTGGGTTCGATCAGCAAAACGCCGTTGAAGTCTTTGAGATTATGGGGCCGCTCGACGGGCAGGCGGCATACCTTGCCTGCCCCCTCCTGACCGAAGAGGACATCATGCAGCTAAAGTTCTTGGTTGGATCCATGGACCTCGCGATCCAAGGCGGTCTTATCCGAAAGTACGACGACATTCAGCGGGACTTTCACCTTACGTACTTCAACCGCTGCGGCAACGACCGTCTGCGCGACATGATTTCGCAACTCGAGCGTTGCTTTATCAAACGCGATTACGAGACCGTCGATCAGGAGACGGCGTGCAAACTGCTGGGTATAGCCAATGCCGAGCATGCCCACATTCTTGAGCTGTTCGAAGCGCGGGATGCGGCGGCCGTGCGAGACTACGTTCGCGATGTCCATTGGAACACGGAGAACGCCCAGTTCACCGTTTGGTAGGAAAGCAACAGGGGACGACATCGGTCTTAAACCTTGACGCCAGCACCGCCCAAACTGATCCATTTTCCTCCGTCCCCGAGGGATCAGCGACGCCCTTCTGGAAAGCGCATCCCACCATCCGGGCGAATTCCGGGATACCGTTTCCCGATGGGGCCTCTCGGGGAAATTGCGTCCCAGAATTCTGGCTCGAAACGGGATATGGTTTCCCAAACAGGCCTCTTGCGGAAAATGCATCCCGGAATCCCTGCCCGAAACGGGACGCGCTTTCCCAGTCGAGGCCCTACGGGAAACTGCATCCCGGAATCCACGCCCAAACCGGGACGCAGTTTCCGGGCGGGGCATCAAAAACAAAGTTGCGGTGGAATAGTCCCTGCTTGGGCTGGTTGAGGGCTTAAATAGGAACTATTTCACCGCAAGTTATTGAGGGGATGTCCGTCCTCTTACAGATGGCGTTCCAAAAAGCGGAAAGCTAGGCGAATCCAGGGGCGGACGGCCACTTGCTTGTCCTCATTGTCGACCGCGGTGTTGGCGTTGCCGAGCGAAAGGCCGTGACCGCCCTGGTCAAAGACGTGCATTTCGCATGCAACACCCTCCTCGGCCATGCGCTGCGCAAACGGGTAAACCTGCGCGATCGGCGCCGTCTTGTCGTCGGACACGCCCCACACAAAGGTCGGGGGCATCTGACGCGAAACATGCGTGGTGGGGCAGATGTCGGCCAGGTGCTCGTCGGTCGCCTCGCCGCCCGTCACCATCGACAGATAGTCGTTAAGCAAATCGCGCCCCGTCTTGCCACCCGTCTTGGGCACGCGCAGGTCGATGCGCGGGTCGCGCGTCTGCATATCACGCACATAGGCAAGGTCGAGCAACGGATAGCCCAGCACCACGGCGTCGGGACGAATATCCTCCGGACGAGCCCCTGCCAGGCCCGCGAAGGGACCAGTCTTCCACTGCGTTGCCAGCGAAGCGCAAATCATGCCGCCCGCCGAGAAGCCCACGATGCACACGCGCTTGGGATCGACATGCCACTCGTCGGCGTTGGCGCGCACGGTAGCAACCATCTTGGCAAGGTCTGCCTGCGGGTGCGGAAAACTCACGTCGCCCGTGGCGCTCGTCACATAGCTGAGCACAAAGGTCTGGTAGCCGCGGTCCAAAAATGCAAACGCTACCGGGTCCTGCTCATGCGGAGCGATATGCGTAAACCCGCCTCCGCCGCAGATGATCACCGCGGGGCGGCGGCCATTGGGCTTGTCGGGCAGCGGCTCGGCACCCAAATACGTAAACGTCGCCGGATATTCCTCGGTCGGCTCCTCGCCCCACAGTGCGTGATTCTCGACAATCATATGTGCTCCCTTCGCGCAATTCGTGCGCACTATTTTTCCGCTCTCAAGCGTACCCCAGTTGGGCCCAGGGCGCAGAAACACTCCCGCAATAAGTTCACCTTCAACTGATATATCACATAATCCCAGCTCAGGACCATCGTTGAGCAGCGTAGAATAGGGGCGTTGACCAAGCCGCGAAACACATATGAAACGTTTCCGGCAAACCAAACGCGCGATATGCGCCTATTTAAGTTGGAGGCAACTATGGGTCTGCTCGATTCGCTTAAGTCCACCTTCACCTCGACCGGCGAGGCGTCCATTCCGCCCGCAGCAAGCTTCGCCACCCGCGAAGGCGTCATCTACGCCCCCGTCAACGGCGTGCTCGTCAACCTGGACGAAGTTCCCGACGAGACCATCGCCTCGGGCATGCTTGGCCAGGGCTATGGCATCGAGCCCATTACCGGCACCATCTATGCGCCCGCCAACGGCCGCATCGGCGCCACCACCGTCACCAACCACTCCATCGGCATGATCACCGAGGACGGTCTTCGCGTGTTCATCCATGTCGGCCTGGGCACCGTGGAAATGAATGGCAAGGGTTTTGCCCGCTTTGTCGAGATGGGCGATGTGGTCAAGGCGGGCCAGCCGCTCATCAGCTTCGACCGCGACGCCATTAAGGCCGCTGGTCACGAGGATATCGTGACCGTCATCGTCTCCGAGCTCGATCGCCTTAAGAGCATCGACCATGTCGGCGAGTCCGGAACGCTTATCGGCGGCAACCCGCTTGTCAAGCTGGGCGACCCGCTGCTGGTGGCCAAGACCAAGTAGCCAGGTCCCGCGCTACACAGCCAAAAGACACCACGAAAAGCGCCCGCGACCATTTGGTCGTGGGCGCTTTTCGTTTGAAAACCATCCCGTCAATGCCTTGTCTGTATAGCCCAAATGAGCCGAGCTGCTAGAATATCGAACTGTATGGATAACTATCATTCAACCGTTATGGGAGGATACGTGAACCGCACCAAAATCGCGCAGCTCTATACGCACGCCGAGTCGCTCGGTGGCCAGACCGTCACCGTTGCCGGCTGGGTCAAGTCCGTCCGCGACATGAAGAACTTTGGCTTTGTTACGCTCAACGACGGCAGCTGCTTCCGCGACCTGCAGGTCGTCATGAACCGCGAGGCGCTCGACAACTACGACGAGATCGCCCATCAGAACGTCTCGGCCGCACTCATTTGCACCGGCACCGTCAAGCTGACGCCCGATGCGCCCCAGCCTTTCGAGCTTTCTGCCACTTCCATCGAGGTCGAGGGCGTCAGCGCCCCGGATTACCCGCTGCAGAAGAAGCGCGCGACCGTCGAGTTCCTGCGCACCCAGCAGCACCTGCGCCCGCGCACCAACCTGTTCCGCGCCGTGTTCCGCATCCGCTCTGTCGCGGCTGCAGCCATCCACCGCTTCTTCCAGGAGCAGGGCTTTGTCTACGTCAACACCCCCATCATCACCACGAGTGACTGCGAGGGCGCCGGCGAGATGTTCCGCGTGACCACGCTCGACCCCAAAAATCCGCCCCTCACCGAGTCCGGCGAGGTCGACTGGAGCCAGGACTTCTTTGGCAAGCATGCGAGCCTCACCGTGTCCGGCCAGCTCAATGCCGAGAACTTTGCCATGGCCTTTGGCGACGTGTATACCTTTGGCCCCACCTTCCGCGCCGAAAACTCCAACACCACGCGCCACGCCGCCGAGTTTTGGATGATCGAGCCCGAGATGGCCTTTGCCGATCTGAACGACTACATGGATAACGCCGAGGCCATGCTCAAGTACGTCCTTAAGGACGTTATGGCCACCTGCCCCGACGAGCTCAATATGCTCAACAAGTTTGTGGACAAGGGCCTGATCGAGCGCCTGGACCATGTGGCAAACTCCGACTTTGCCCGCGTTACCTACACCGAGGCTGTCGAAATCCTGGAGCAGGCAGTCGCTGCTGGCCACCAGTTTGATTACCCCGTCAGCTGGGGCATCGACCTGCAGACCGAGCACGAGCGTTTCCTGACCGAGGAGCACTTTAAGCGACCGACCTTCGTAACCGACTACCCGGCCGAGATCAAGGCGTTCTACATGCGCATGAACGAGGACGGCAAGACCGTCGCCGCCGCCGACTGCCTGGTTCCCGGTATCGGCGAGATTATCGGCGGCTCCCAGCGCGAGGAGCGCCTGGATCTGCTCGAGGCCCGCATCAAGGACCTGGGCATGAATCCCGAGCAGTACAAGTACTACCTTGACCTGCGCCGCTACGGTTCCTGCAAGCACGCCGGCTACGGCTTGGGCTTCGAGCGCTTGGTCATGTATCTGACCGGCGTGGGCAACATCCGCGACGTCCTGCCGCACCCGCGCACCGTGGGCAACGCCGACTTCTAATCGCCACAGCGCCACCAAACGCGTTCCAGCGCATCATGCCAGCGCCTCTCGGCAAGCCGAGGGGCGCTTTTTTCAACAGTATCCGTCAAGCTTTTGGCAAGATTTTGGTCAGTTGAGCAGGGCTGTTGAAAACTCGACCCGCCGCTTGCCGACGACTACCGACCGCCCGGAGCGTCCTGCACCCCTGGGAAAGCCCCGCGCCCTAGGCTCCATACCGTCGCCACCCAAAACGGAAAGGACGTAGATGCCATGACCGAAACCGCTGTTGAAACTTACGAGACCACGACGAGGGGCGCCGCCTCGATGGCAGCCTATCGCGCCGTTCGTATCTTGCAACTATTAAGCGAAAACACCGGCGAGGACAAGGCCATGCTTTCCGATGAGTTGATCAGGCGCCTCGCCCATCCCGACGACCCCGCCCGCATGCCCATCTCGGCGGCGCGGCGCAGCATCTACACCGCCATCTCCGCACTTCGCCATGCCGGATACGAAATTGAGTACAAGCGCGGCGTGGGGTATCGACTCTTGACCCGTCCACTCACCGACGAAGAGGTCATCCGCCTCCACGGCATGGTCATGCGCAACCGTTCTACGCCCATCGCCATCCGAAAAAGCATGGCGCAGCACTTGGTCGCCATGGCGAGTGCCGACGTTCGCGGCTACCTCGATGCACCCGAGCCCGCTCCAAGCGCGGGCAGCAAATCCACCAAGGCCCCGCGCACGCCCGTCAAGCGCATCGACACCTGCGAGCTCATCGAGCAGGCCATCGACCACGGAACCACGGTGAGTTTTGATATTTCGAGCGTCACGGCACGTGGCGAAACCGAAGTAGCGCGGATGACGCTCCGGCCCTTTGCCATCAAGCAACGAGACGGCATCTCGTATTTGCTGGGAACGGTCTATGACGCCCGAGGCGCCGATGACACGCTGCGTACCGTAGAGATTGGCCGCATGAGAAACGTCACCACGCGTCTCCTCGACGGCAAGAAGCTCTTCGCCGCCCTGGACGAGGACGACACCTCGTCAGCCGCATAGGACCCTTCGCCGCCCATTCGACTACCCGTACCGCCCATCCGATTCTGTATTAAAAAACCCGCCAGGTTATTGTAAAAATGGACATCCGCGCTACTATAGTTCCACTTGCACTTTGTTTGAGTGCAGTGTTTCCAGCTATTTCTATACTGGGGGTAACGATATGAAGGACATCACCATCAGCCGCAGGAGCCTTCTGGTCTCCGCCGGTCTGCTCGCACTGGCCCCGCTTGCCGGATGCGGCGGCAACTCTGGTTCCGGCTCCGCAGCCGCCGGTTCCGACTACACCATCGGCGTTCTGCAGCTCACCGAGCACTCCGCACTCGACGCCGCCAATGACGGCTTTGTCAAGGCCATCAAGAAGAGCGGCCTTAAGGTCAAGATCGACCAGAAGAACGCCCAGAACGACCAGTCCACGTGTAAGTCCATCGCCGACAAGTTTGTGGGCGACAACGTCGACCTGATCTACGCCATCGCCACGCCTGCCGCGCAGGCCGCCGCCGGCGCCACGGCCGATATCCCCATCGTGGGCTGCGCCATCACCGACTACGCCGCCTCCGGCCTGGTCCAGGACAACGACAAACCCGGCACCAACGTCACTGGCGCCTCCGACCTCACCCCGGTCGCCGAGCAGCTCGAGATGATGCAGAAGGTCCTGCCCGACGTAAAGAAGGTCGGTCTGCTCTACTGCACTGCCGAGTCCAACTCCGACGTCCAAATCAAGGCCGCCAAGAAGGAACTCGGCAAGCTGGGCCTGGAGTACACCGACTTCACCGTCTCGAGCTCCAACGAGATCCAGTCCGTCGTCGAGTCCGCCGTGGGCAAGGTCGACGCGCTCTACTCCCCCACCGACAACACCATCGCCGCGGGCGCTTCGCAGGTCGGCCAGATCTGCAAGGAGAATAAGCTCCCCTTCGTGACCGGCGAGGAGGGTATGTGCATGGCCGGCGGCCTGTTCACCCTCTCCATCAACTACGAGGATCTGGGCTACGCCGCGGGCGAGATGGCCGTCAAGATCCTGAAGGGCGAGGCCAAGCCCGAGGATATGCCGATCAAGCACCTCTCGAGCAAGGACCTGGTCGTCGTCAAGAACGACGAGATGGCCGAGGCTCTGGGCATCGACCTCTCCGCTCTGGACGAGTAGCGGTATGCGCGGCGATGTGCCTAGGGCCCATACTCGCGCCGTTGCCGTGTTATTCAATATCTGAGCCACAGGGGCGAACGCCAAAGACCGGCGTTCGCCCTGCTTGTTACGGATGAGACAAAACATCCGGCCGCAGCTCTTTCATGCATTGTTACCGCTATCATGGTGACTCACGTGTCTACCCTATCCTAGGAGGTATGAAGCATGCTCATTGCATTGCAGGGCGCCGTTTCGCAGGGCGTCCTCTGGGGCATTATGGTGCTTGGCGTGTTTATCACGTTCCGCCTGCTCGACATCCCCGATATGACCTGCGACGGCAGCTTTGCCCTCGGCGGCTGCGTCTGCGCCGTACTCATCGTCAATAACAACGTCGACCCGCTGCTCGCCGTACTGGCCGGCATGTGCGCCGGCGCCATCGCGGGCGCCGTCACGGGCATTCTGACCACCGTCTTCGAGATTCCCGCGATCCTCGCCGGAATCCTCACCCAGATCAGTCTGTGGTCCGTCAACCTGCGCATCATGGGCAAGTCCAACACGCCCATCCTCGCCAAGGGCACCATCTTCTCGTCTGTTAGCAACATGACGGGCCTGCCGCAGTCCACCGTCGCCATCATCCTGGGCATCTTGCTCGCTGTGGCTATCGTCGCCATCCTGTATTGGTTCTTTGGCACCGAGATCGGCTCGGCACTGCGCGCCACCGGCAACAACGAGTACATGATCCGCGCCCTGGGCGTCAACACCAACTCCACCAAGATGATCGCGCTGGTGCTCTCCAACGCCCTCATCGGCCTTTCGGGCGCGCTCATCTGCCAGAGCCAGAAGTACGCCGACATTGGTATGGGCACCGGTGCCATCGTTATCGGTCTTGCCGCCATTGTTATCGGCGAGGTGCTCGGCCGCCTGCTGCCCGGCGGTCTCACGCAGTTTAGCGTCCGCCTGGCCTCCGCCGTCTTTGGCTCCGTGGTCTACTTCCTCATCCGCGCCATCGTGCTGCAGCTGGGCATGGACGCCAACGACATGAAGCTGCTCTCCGCTGTGATTGTCGCCGTGGCCCTGTGCGTGCCCGTGGTTTGGGAGCGTTACAAGCTCCGCAGCTCCTACACGAGGGGAGATGAGGCAGATGCTTAAGCTCTCGCACGTCAAGAAGACCTTTAACAAGGGCACCGTCACCGAGAAGCGCGCGCTCACCGGCGTCGACCTTACCCTCAACGACGGCGACTTTGTAACTGTGATCGGCGGCAACGGCGCCGGCAAATCCACGCTGCTCAACATGATTGCCGGCGTATATCCGCTCGATTCGGGCGTTATCGAGCTCGACGGCACCGACATCTCGCGCCTGAGCGAGTCGCAGCGCGCCAAGTACCTGGGCCGCGTGTTCCAGGACCCTATGCGCGGTACCGCTGCCGACATGCAGATCGCTGAGAACCTGGCCCTCGCCAAGCGCCGCGGCCAGCGTCGCGGTCTTTCGTGGGGCGTCACCAAGGCCGAGAAGGACGAATACGTTGAGTTGCTCAAGCGCCTGGACCTTGGTCTGGACACGCGTCTCAACGCTAAGGTCGGTCTGCTCTCGGGCGGCCAGCGCCAGGCACTCACCCTGCTCATGGCCACGCTCACCAAGCCGCGCCTGCTGCTGCTCGACGAGCACACCGCGGCCCTCGACCCCAAGACGGCATCGAAGGTGCTCAATCTGACCGAGGAGATCGTCGACGAGAACCACCTGACCACGCTCATGGTCACGCACAACATGAACGACGCCATCCGTCTGGGCAACCGTCTGATCATGATGCACGAGGGCCATGTGATCTACGACGTGGCCGGCGACGAGAAGAAGTCGCTCACCGTGGCCGACCTGCTGCAGAAGTTTGAGGAGGTCTCGGGCGGCGAGCTCGCCAACGACCGCATGCTGCTGAGCTAAACCTACCAAAAAGGGACAGGTTTATTTTGGCAGGTTTTATCTGGGCAAACGTCAAAACCGCCGCAAAGGGTCAGACACCTTTGCGGCGGTTTTCGCATATTATGTCGATAATCCAGCGGCAGCAGAAACCACTGGTTAAGAACTAAGGAAACTACCATGAGAAGACTCCTTCCCGTCTTGCCTTGACCGCCGCGCATCTCGCCGGTGCGCTCACCGGTGCCCCAGCCCGCGCCGCTGCGACCACCCTTCTCAAGTTGTCGGCCTGTCCGATGTGATCGGACGGGCTTCTTGGTGGGTATCATGGTTGAACGATCATGAGGAGGTTTCCCTACATGGAATTGTTTGAGCCAATTCTTCATTTCTTTGCACAACGATGGGTCCACAACATCATCTGGGCAGGTATCTTGGCTATCGGCACCGCCGTTGCCGCCAAGGTCGCGTCCAAGACCCTGCACCACCTGCTTAGCCGCGACGACAACCCACTCCCTTCATCAAGCATCTTCATCAACATCGCGCGCGCCGTCATATGGACGATCGGCGGCAGCTTTATCCTCGACAACTGCTTTGGCATTAATGCAAACGCCCTCGTCGCCGCTCTTGGCGTCGGCGGCATCGCCATCTCACTCGGCTTTCAGGACACGCTTTCAAACCTTATCGGCGGTATGCAGGTTACGTTTATGGGCATCATCAAGCCCGGCGACAATATCGAAGTCGGCGGCGTGTCGGGCGTGGTCCAAGATATCACCTGGCGCCATACGACCATCGAAGATGCCTGCGGGCAGACCATCATCGTCCCCAATTCAAACATCTCCAAGAACACGCTCGTCCACCTCATGCCCTTTGGACGCGTGGCCGTCCCCGTTGCCGTAAAGGACACGTCCAAGTGGGCCTCGTTGGACGCGCTGGCAGATGAGCTTACCGACGCCACCAAGGCCGCGGTGCTTCCCATCTCTGGCTTTGACAAGGAGCCGTACGTGCTCTTTAGCGAGATCGGCGACTTTGGCGTCAAGGGCAAAATCATCTTTATCGTCAGCGACGATAGCACCACCTTCACGGCAGCCGACGCCTGCATCCGCGCCATCGCCCCCACCATCGCCTAAAACCACCGCAAAGGGGACAGGCACCTTTGTGGTGGTTTCGCATCGTGGTACCATGGTTCATATCGTTGTTTAAACGACTAAGGGAGTAGACACCATGGAAGAGGCCTATCGTCAAGCGCGCAAGCGCGGCGAACAGGGACGCCGTCGCGCCATCAGCCAAAGCGAGCATCCATATCTTACGGACCTCGACAGCTTGGTCGCCCAGCTTCCCTGCGGGCAGCGCGAGAACATCGGCCTGCGGGACATTCCGCTCGAAATGGTCGTCGGCACGGTTACCAAAGGTCGCCAGTCCGCCTTTTCGTGTAACTTTATGCCGCTGCTCCCCTGGAATACCGAATTCGCCCGCAAATGGTCCAACCTCTACGATATCCAAATCTCCGAGGGCTACCGCGACCCCATCATCGTCACCGAGTTCATGCACCGCTTTTACGTCCAAGAGGGCAACAAGCGTGTCAGCGTCCTCAAATTCCTTGACGCTCCGACGGTTTCGGCCAAGGTGACGCGTCTGTACCCCGGTAAGCGGGATTCCGTCGAGAGCCGCCTGTACGGTGAGTTCTGCGCGTTTTGGCGCGTCTGCCCCCTGTACGAGATTGAGTTTTCGCGCGAGGGCAGCTACGAGATGCTTGCCAAAATGCTCGGCCAAGATCTTGTCGAAAAATGGCCTCAAAAGAAGGTCGACTACCTACGTCACACCTTCCTGCTCTTTAAGCGCGCCTATCTTCGCGCGGGCGGCGACCACTTGGACATTACGCCTGCCGATGCCATGCTCGTCTACCTCAACGTCTACAACCAGGACCGTCTGCTGGATACGCCGACGGATATCGTCGTCAACCGTCTGTGCAAGATTTGGCGCGAGCTTGTCATTGCCGGCAAAAGCGACGAGGACAAAGTCGATCTTGTCGAAGCGCCGCAGCCCAACGAGAAAGAGGGCGCACCGACAAAAGCTACCTCGGGCGTGCTCAACTTCTTTATGAGCAAGACCGTCTACTCCACTGCCAATCCCATGCGAATCGCCTTTATCCACGAGTTTCCCTGTGCCACGTCGAGCTGGGACAGCCTACACGACCAGGGCCGCCGGTATCTTGATGAGCACTTTGGCGGCATCGTGCGCACCGAGGCGTTCGAGGACTGCCACGATTCGGACGTGTTCTACGCCGCCGTCGAGACAGCCGTAAAGCACGGGGCGAACGTCATCTTCTCGACCTCACACCGGCTCATGGAATACACGCTCAGGGCGTCAGTCGAGTATCCCCAGGTGCGGTTCCTTAACTGCTCAATCGGCCTTCCCCACCAAAGCGTCCGCTCGTACTTTGGAAAGATGTACGAGGCCAAGTTCCTACTGGGCGCCCTTGCCGCCAGCATGGCCGACAACCACCGTATTGGCTACCATGCGTCGGTCTTCGCCTCGGGCGCGCTGAGCGAAATCAACGCCTTCGCTATCGGTGCCTCGCTGCTCGACCCTCGTGCGCAGATTATCCTCACTTGGGGAGATGTTCCCGCCGGCGGTCTTGCCGAAGCCATGTGTCGCGAGGGCGTGAGCGTCATGACCGGCGCCGATATGTCCAAGTCTCTCGAGGACCCCACCGCCTACGGGCTTCACCGTCTGGTAAACGGCAAGGAAATTACCGGTATTGCTATGCCGGTATGGAACTGGGGCCGTTACTACGAACTCATCGTACGCAGCCTACTGCACGGCACATGGGACGAGACCGCCGATGACCAGCAGGTGCACGCCGTCAACTACTGGTACGGTATGAGCTCCGGCGTCATCGATATTCGCTACGCTCCGGGCCTACCCTATCAGACGCGTAAACTTGTGCAGCTGCTTCGCAACGGCATTGTCGAGGGCTCCATCAACCCATTTGGCGGCGAGCTCCACAGCCAGGACGGCGTGGTTCAGATTGAGGGCTTCCCTCCCCTGCCGAGTACGCAGATTGTCGAGATGAACTGGCTGGCTGACAACGTTATAGGCTCGATTCCGCAGCTCGATAACGAGCCGGAGGTCCGTGCCCTATGAATATCCTAGCCATTGCCGATGTAGAGGAGCGATGCCTGTGGGAGTGCTTTCGCAAGGAGCGCTTTGAGGACGTTGACCTGATTCTATCCGCAGGCGACCTGGATCCGGACTATCTTGAGTTTTTGGTCACTGTCATCAACAAACCGCTTGTGTACGTTCGTGGCAACCACGACGACCGCTACGCGCGCCATGCACCGGGCGGGTGCATTTGTGTTGAGGACAGCGTATATGTGTACCGAGGTATTCGCATTGCGGGTCTGGGCGGTTCCATGCGCTACCGCGACGGCGCGAACATGTATACCGAGCGCGAGATGGCAAAACGCATGCGCAAGCTATCGCGAAAAATCGCACTGGTAGACGGATGCGATATTCTACTTACCCATGCACCCGTCGCAGGCATGGGCGACCTGGACGACCTGCCGCATCGAGGATTCGAGTGCTTTAATGCGGCTCTTGAGTCTTGGGGTCCCGACTATATGATTCACGGGCATGTGCACCAAAGCTACGGCCCCAACTTTCAACGCGAGCGCCAACACCCATGCGGAACGAAGATTGTCAACGCCTGCGGCTATACCAAGATCGAAATTGACGAGGCGCGCTACCCCACGCGCGGTTGGAAGGCCGCTTGGCTCAACTCGCAAACCATGCGCCGCGAGCTCAAACGCCACGAAGCAATCGAGTCTTCAACCGCCAGAACCCCCTGGTAACTGCCAACAACCACCACGAAGGGGATAGGCACCTTTATGGTGGTTTTGCTGACTCGTCCGACCTGTCCATCACGGTGCTTGTGTAATTAACGAGAACACTCATTGTTTTGTAAGGACGGCGCTCACGTGCCGTCTTTTTTTGTCAACTTATGCAGTCTCGACCGTGTTGTATGTAGAGGGACCTCGCGAGACGCCTTCCCTATATCCACCACGACCAATTGGAGGTGACACTATGCCTGCACGCCGTAACCGCAATAGCACGCTCCGATGCGATGCCGATCAGATCGAGCGGGAAGCAAAGCGCTTGGTCGACACGTATTCCGACCTCATCCTTCGATTGTGCTATTCGGCCCTTGGATCCGCTGACGACGCTCAAGACATCTGCCAGGACACGCTGATCAAGATTCTCCAACGCACTCAACCGTTCGACTCGCTCGAACACGAACGTGCTTGGGTGATCCGAGTCGCACTGAACGCATGTCGCGATATCGGCCGTACGCACGCGAATCACCCGGTTGTCGACCTCGATTCGCTCCCCGATTTCTGCGCACCCGTAACACATACCGAGCAAGAATTCGCGCAACGCGACTGCGCCATTCTTTCCGCTGTCACGGCCCTGCCTCAAGCACAGCGCATCGCCATCTTTTTGCACTACTACGCAGGCATGAGCATCAGGGAAATCGCAGACGCCGTTCACGCGACGCCAGCTGCAACCGCCCAGCACCTTAGCCGCGGACGTGCGTCACTTCGGCTTTCCTTGAAAGGAGACCACAATGACTACGAATTCGAATGACTATCGCCACGCCCTGGAGCACATTTCGTTTACCGATAATGCGAAGCAGCACATGGCAAACTCGATTGCTCAGTCCGTCGCCTCGAGCGATGCGGCGACCGCTCAAAGCAACTTTAATGGCACGCGACGCAAGCCGCGCATCGCCCGCCATCCCGTAAGAACAGTCGCTCGCATTGCCGCTGTAACGGCAGTCCTCGCTATCGTCATTGGAGGCGCTGGCACGGCTATGGCAACAGGCGTCCTGCCGCTTCCTTCTGACATGCTTTCCGACATCTTTGACGGACCTGCTTCTCAAACCGAGATCATCGACCGTATTGGCCGGCCCGTCGGTGCTAGCTGCTCCAACAACGGAGTCACCGTGACCGCCGACGCCATCATGGGCGACAAGGATATGGTTACCATCGCCTATACGCTTACGTTCGACGATCCCGCTGCCCTGAAAAAGCTTTCCGAGCCGGGCGAGAACGGAACTATCGCCGGAAGTGTCGATGGAAACGTATACGTTGATGGCGAGCATGGCGGCCAAGGCCAATCATGGCTCATTGACAAGAACCCCAATGACTCCAGCATTCAATACTTTGCACAGTTCAGCGTTGAATCACCCGGCCTTATGGGCAGGACCGTCCGCACGCATATCAACTCTCTCGTTGTGCCACGTGCTGGCAAAGAGCTTCCCGAGTATAAGAAAATACTTACGGGCCCATGGGATCTTAAGTTCCAGCTGAATTACGAAGATACATCCGTTACGATTCCCGCGCCCAAATCGGTCAACTTTAACGGCACCAAGGCGACGATTCAAGAGGCCACCGTATCCTGCGTTGGCGTTTCAGTCCGCTACAACATAGATCGTTCCATCGAACACGACAACAACAGCGGCAAGATGTCTCAAAACATGGAGGAGTCTATGGATGCCGTTGGCAACATACCCCTCATCGTGACGTTCAAAGACGGTCATGTTGAGGACGCAACCAGCCACAGCGGCTATTTCGCAAATAAACTGGATAACGGCACCACTGATGTCCACAAGACCTGGCCGTTCTCGCAAGTTTGTGACACAGACAAGATTGCAAGCGTACAAATTGGCGATACGGTCATTCCCATGAATTCGTAACGCTACGCGGCTCGTATATGCACCCGGTTCCGCACTTCGCGTCTAAAGATGCGCTGTCATCGAGCAGCGTGAGCGCAAGGCCGCCCGTATGGTCGGCTGGGAACACCTCGTTGCGCTAAAAACCACCACGAAGGGGACCGGCACCTTTGTGGTGGTTTTGCTGACTCGTCCGACCTGTCCCAACGGTTTGTCTCAATCTGTAACAGGTAGGGCCCAAATAATCGGTTAGCTGTTACAGATCGAGACAGACCACGGATGCTCAGCCGAAAATCTCAATCTGTAACAGGTAGGAACGATTTTGCCCCTTAGATGTTACAGATTGAGATATTTGACAGCTTGAATCGGCATCGCCTACAGCGCGGCGACGACCTTGTCGCCCATCGTCGTGGTGCCGAGGATCTTATCTGCCGGGGTGTTGACATCGGCGATGTCACGGGTGCGCCAGCCCTCGTCGAGCACGCGCGCCACGGCGCTCTCGATCCACGCGGCTTGCTCGCCCATGTCGAGCGCGTAGGTCAGCAGCATCGCCACCGACAAGATTTGAGCCAGCGGATTGGCCACGCCGAGCCCCGCGATGTCAGGAGCGCTGCCAGCGCTCGGCCCAAACAGCGATACGCCATCATCCAGCGAGGCAGAGGCAAGCATACCGAGCGATCCGGTAATCTGAGCCGCCTCATCGGACAGGATGTCGCCGAACATGTTCTCCGTCACCACGACGTCAAAGTCTGCCGGTCGACTGATGAGCTGCATGGCGGCGTTGTCGACGAGCAGGTCCTCAAGCTCCACGTCGGAGTACTCCTCGTCTTGCACGCGATGCACGATCTCGCGCCACATGCGGCTCGTCTCCAGCACGTTGCGCTTATCAACGCTCGTCACCTTGCCGCGACGTTTGCGCGCCGCCTCAAATGCCTGGCGCGCAATGCGCTCAATCTCGTACTCGCGATACTCCATCACGTCGACCGCACGCTGACCGGCCGCACCCGCAGCGCCCGCGCAGGTCACGGATGCGGGCGCCAAAGTCCCACGGCATGTTGTAGCCCATCGTATCGGGGATGTTCACGACCGTGGCACCGGCCTTTACGGCCGCCTCGATAATGCGCACCAGAAACTCCTGATCGGAGCGGCCGGCATCCTCGGCATAAAACTCAACATCGTCAACGAACTTGCGAGCATGTTTGACGGCATGGATCGCTCACTCAATTGCCCTTTCCTCAGTCATATGGAGCTTGTCGCGCAGGTGACTGGTGCTCACACCCAGCCCTGTATGGATACGGGGCCTCTGGGCCGTTTTGAGCGCCTCTGCAGCCACTTCGATATCCCTGTCGACAGCGCGCGTCAGGCCGCATACCGTGCATCGGTCGCCCGCAATCTTGCCAATCTCCTGTACGGAGCGAAAGTCACCAGGACTCGAGATGGGAAAGCCCGCCTCGATAACGTCCACGTTCATGCGCACCAGCTGGCGGGCGATGAAGAGCTTTTCCTCGGTATTCATGCTGGCGCCCGGCGACTGCTCACCGTCGCACAGGGTGGCGTCAAAGATTGTGATTTTGCGGCTTATATGTTCCTCCTGATTGACCGTTTTATGACAGATGGCTTTCAGGAGAGAGAGAAGGCCTAGAGATAGAAAAATACCCGTGTCGCTCATCACGCCTGAAAGCGGCAGACGATAGCGCACCCGGGTACAACAAATCGTTATAGCGAGATTACAACCCTAGCGCGCTATCCAATCTAGTAGCGCTAGGCCTAGGAGCTGTTGCGTGTTCTTAAACATGTTGGGCTCCCTTCGGCCTCGGGTAGTACTACATCGCGCTAAAGTACAACACAAGTAAAACCACCACAAGGGTGCCTGTCCCCTTCGTGGTGGTTTCGTTGACTCAAAAGCAAGAGACCCGGTCCTGCACAAGGCAGAACCGGGTTTCTTTAGCAATGCTTGCTTTGCTCAGGCAGTAACTAAAAGTTACTCAGCCAGGAAGTCACGCTGGACAGCGGGATCGACCTTGACGCCAGGGCCCATGGTGGAAGACACGGAGATGGACTTGACGTACTTGCCCTTAGCAGAAGAAGGCTTGACGCGCAGGATCTCGGTGTACAGGGCAGCGTAGTTCTCGACGAGCTGCTGCTCAGAGAAGGACTTCTTGCCCAGGGGCACGTGGCAGATGCCGTAGCGGTCGGCGCGATACTCAACGCGGCCGGCCTTGAGCTCGGAGACCATCTTGGCGACGTCCATGGTCACGGTGCCGAGCTTAGGGTTCGGCATGAGGCCACGGGGACCAAGAATCTTACCGATGCGGCCAACCTTGGCCATCATGTTCGGCGTAGCGATAGCGGCGTCGAAGTTGATCTCGCCCTTTTGAATCTGGGCGACGAGCTCGTCGGAACCGATGATGTCGGCGCCGGCAGCCTCGGCCTCGCGGGCCTTCTCGCCCTCGGCGAAGACGGCAACACGAACGGTCTTGCCGGTGCCGTGGGGCAGGGAGATGGAACCACGGATGTTCTGGTCAGCCTTACGAGTATCGATGCCCAGACGGAAGTGAGCCTCGACGGTCTCGTCGAACTTGGCGGTGTCGAGCTCCTTGATGAGCTTGGCAGCCTGAAGGGGGGTGTAGAGCGTGGCGCGGTCGATCTTCTCGGCAGCGGCGTTATAGCTCTTACCATGCTTAGCCATGTGCATTACCTCCTGTGGTTAAACGGGCGTGAGCCCTCCCACATCGTATCGTGTGCCCTATTGCACACATATAACGGGCGCCCCGGTCGGAGCACCCGTCATTACCTAAAGAAATCGCTACTCAGCGATGGTGACGCCCATGGAACGGGCGGTACCGGCGATGATCTTCTTGGCGGCGTCAATGTCGTTGGCATTGAGGTCCGGCATCTTGATCTCGGCGATCTTGGTGAGCTGCTCCTGGGAGAGCTGACCGACCTTGTCGGCCTGGGGCTTAGCGGAACCAGACTTGAGGTTCAGCTCCTTCTTGATGAGGTGAGCCGCCGGCGGGGTCTTGGTGATGAAGGAGAAGGACTTATCCTCGTAGACAGAGATCTCAACGGGGATGATGTCGCCCTTCTTGTCCTGCGTCTCGGCGTTAAAGGCCTGGCAGAACTGCATGATGTTCACGCCAGCAGCGCCCAGGGCGGGGCCGACGGGAGGAGCGGGGTTAGCTGCACCAGCAGGAATCTGGAGCTTAATGACGTTGGCAACCTTCTTCTCAGCCATGGTCATTCCTTTCGAATCACGAGTGTGAAGTACTTGCTATATCGTAAGCACGCACGTGTTAGAAGCACTCCTGAGATGAGCAGTCACAGAAGAAGCACGCTCGCGCGAACGGACGCAAACTTAAGCGATGACAGCGACCTGGTTAAAGTCGAGCTCGACCGGCGTCTCGCGGCCAAAGATCATCAGCGTGACCTTGAGCTTGCCTGCCTCGGTATTAACCTCGGAGACCTTGCCATCAAAGTCGGTAAGCGGGCCATCGGTGACGCGGACGGACGTGCCGACCTGAATATCGACCGAGGTGCGCTTGGGCGAATCGCCCTTACCGGGACGACGAGTCATCTTATTGTACTCGTCGCGGGAAAGCGGAGCGGGCTTGCCGTTGCCGCCCAGGAAACCGGTGACGCCGGGCGTGTTGCGAACACACGTCCAAGCATCGTCATCCATCTCCATGCGGACCAGGACATAACCCGGGAAGATCTTGGAATCCTTGGTCTCACGCTTGCCACCCTCTTTAATCTCGGTGACGCGCTCCATAGGAATCTCGATATCAAAGATACGGTCCTGCATGCCCATAGTCTCGATGCGATGCTCGAGATCGGACTTAACGCGGTTCTCGTATCCAGAGTAAGTGTGAACGACGTACCAACGCTTAGACATGGTTTAGCCCCTCAATCCAGAGAACAGAGCGAGAGCCTCGCCAAAGCCAGCATCGAGCAGAGCGATGACGACGCCGACGATGATCAGAGAAGCGCAAACGACGACCGAGTAGTTCACGAGCTCCTTCTTATCGGGCCACGTGACACGCTTCATCTCGGACTTGACCGAAGCGAAATACTTCTTGGTGCGGGCGAAGAAACCAGGCTTCTCGTTCTTCTTGGACTTCGCAGCCTTCTCGTTCTTCTTGGCAACGGCCTTCTTGGCCTCAACCTTGGAGTTGGCGGCAGCGTTATTGGCAGGTGCCGACTGCTGAGCCTTCTTCTTGTTCTTCTTGTTGGCCATTTGGGTTACCTCCGCGCAATGCGCTTATACATGAGTAAACCGTAAGCCCCCAATTGGGAGCTTACGGAATAATGACTGGCACGCCAGGAAGGACTCGAACCCTCAACACTCGGTTTTGGAGACCGATGCTCTACCAATTGAACTACTGGCGTATATGACTAGAGACTAGCGAGTCTCTTTGTGCAACGTGTGGTGACGGCACCAGGGGCAATACTTCTTGATCTCCATACGATCAGGCATGTTCGACTTGTTCTTGGTGGTCGTATAGTTGCGGCGCTTGCACTCAGTGCACGCAAGAGTAACTAGAGTACGCATGTATCCTGAACCTTTCATTTCCGCCCCGTACGGGCACGAGATGGTACTTTATCAGCTCTATGTAAGTGCTGTCAATGAAAACCTCGAATCAATTGGTTCTCGGTGGATCCATTCATATTTGGAACACATCAATGAAGCCATCGAGAGCTAATCGACGGTGCAACCAGGACCATTATTGATCCTCTCGACACCAGCAACGGCTCAATATCCATTGCAGAAAAGAACCCGGCACCCATATAAGTGCCGGGTTCTCTAAGTCAACTATCAGAGAGCTAATTTACTCAATGATCGTGGAGACGATGCCCGAACCGACGGTGTGGCCACCCTCGCGGATAGCGAAGCGCAGGCCCTCCTCCATGGCGATCGGGTGGATGAGGTCGCCCTCGATGGTGATGTGGTCACCAGGCATAGCCATCTCGGTGCCCTCGGGGAGCTTGACCGTACCGGTAACGTCGGTGGTACGGAAGTAGAACTGAGGACGATAACCATCGAAGAACGGGGTGTGACGGCCGCCCTCCTCCTTGGTCAGAACGTAGATCTCGCCGGTGAACTTGGTGTGCGGGGTAACCGAACCGGGCTTGCAGAGAACCTGGCCGCGCTCGATGTCCTCGCGCTTGATGCCGCGGAGCAGCAGACCGACGTTGTCGCCAGCCTCGCAGAAGTCCATGGACTTACGGAACATCTCGATACCGGTAACGACGGTGTTCTGGGTATCCTTGATGCCGACGATCTCGACGGGCTCGTTGAGCTTGAGCTCACCGCGCTCGACACGGCCGGTAGCAACAGTACCACGGCCGGAGATGGTCATAACGTCCTCAACGGCCATCAGGAACGGGAGGTCGTTGTTACGAGCAGGCGTCGGGATGTACTCGTCGACGGCGTTCATGAGCTCGCGGATAGCGTCCATCCACTTGGCGTCGCCCTCGAGAGCGCCCAGAGCGGAACCACGGATGACGGGGATGTCGTCGCCGGGGAAATCGTACTCGGAGAGGAGCTCACGGGTCTCCATCTCGACGAGGTCGATGAGCTCGTCATCGTCAACCATGTCGCACTTGTTCAGGAAAACGACGATGTAAGGAACGCCAACCTGACGGGCGAGCAGGATGTGCTCGCGGGTCTGAGCCATGGGGCCGTCGGTAGCGGCGATGACCAGGATAGCGCCGTCCATCTGAGCAGCACCGGAGATCATGTTCTTGACGTAGTCAGCGTGGCCCGGGCAGTCAACGTGAGCGTAGTGACGGGCAGCAGTCTCGTACTCGACGTGGGAGACGGAGATCGTAATGCCGCGCTCGCGCTCCTCGGGAGCCTTGTCGATGTTCTCGAACGCAGTGAAGTCAGCCTTGCAGCCCTCGGTCTCGGAGAGAACCTTGGTGATGGCGGCGGTCAGCGTGGTCTTGCCGTGGTCGACGTGACCAATGGTGCCGATGTTAACATGCGGCTTAGTGCGCTCAAACTTCTCTTTGGCCATAAAGCCCTCCTCTAAACAGGTCGTCCCCGGACGGGACTTTGCCTTTATACCATAGTAGCCTCTCAACATACTATTGAGAAGCCACCGTGTTACCTATGGTAGCGGTGACTGGATTCGAACCAGTGACGCCACGGGTATGAACCGTGTGCTCTAACCAACTGAGCTACACCGCCGGATGGAGCCTGCAACCAGACTTGAACTGGTGACCTCTTCGTTACCAACGAAGTGCTCTACCGACTGAGCTATACAGGCACTTGACGGGTGGGAGCTATAGGATTCGAACCTATGTAGGCAGAGCCAACGGGTTTACAGCCCGTCCCCATTAACCACTCGGGCAAACTCCCAATCGTTCAAGTATCCGCAGGTTCTTTGGTCTTTTGGACCGCCGCCCCCGCGAACGAAAAAGATAATACGATGCAACCTTGGGGGCTGTCAACGAAAACCTCTAGATACACGGTTCCGGGCGTATCTATATAGCCGTGACCTGCGGTTTTGTTGAGTTTGGATGTGAAGGACGGTGGTTTTGGATACAGCGGTGACGTTTCCCAAGGTAACACTTTGGTGTAGTGGAGTACACCTTCAGGATCGAACTTCGATAACAGCCTATTTGCACCTATATATAGGTCGAGATCGGGCTTCCGCGGCAGATTCGAGCGTGGATTTTCTCCCGTTTGAAATCGAGCGTGGATAATCTCCCACTATTGGCGTGCCCCCAAGGCCAAAGTGGCAGATTATCCACGCTCATTCTCCAGGCGGGAGAACTATAGAGCCGCAACTACTCGGGCCAGGCCAAAGTAGACCCATAGAGCGGCTCCCCCTTGGTGCAGGGGTAGCGACTCAAGTAACACGACGATAGCAAGTCGAAGAAATAAGTCATGGCATATTTCGAATAAACGCCGAGTCGGTCAATTCCGTTTCCCGCATTACCAAGACGATATACACGGTCAAAAGACCTCGATTTGTCATCGTTGCTAAACGCAGTAATTAGAATCTTCCTGCCCGAACGGCAATCAAGATACTCACGCGCCTGTGACGCAAATAGCCCGGAGACCGATACGAGAATTATCAATGACTGCGAAGTGTCTCCCATGTTTTTCAATTCCGCGACGTTAGCCCCAGCAACTATGCGAACTATCTTGCCCGCATAAAACATTTCCTGCTGAAATCGTACGAGATTGGCGCTCACATTATTGGTGCACCAGATTTCAACGTTTTTATGGCCATCAATTTCGTCGGCAAGGTGCTTAATAGCGATATCGGACACGCCGCTTTCGACCTCAGCGAACATCTCGATCATGCGAACGTCGAGCTCTGCCCTGTACTCCTCGTAGCCAAATTCCTCCTCTCGATGGCTTAAGTCGCTTGGAAAGACTGATTGAGTAAATGATTCTTTCAAATCGCTAAGAGACTGGTAGCCCAATCGATTGCAGAAACGACGAACAGCGGAACGGGTCACGAATGCATCGCGGGTTATTGCGGCAACATTGATTTCGCTCGAACGCCTAATGTGAGCGATGAGATATCGAGCGATGGCGGCATCGTTTGACCCAAACTCGCTGTTGATGATGGAGCTAATGCGATTGAGCACATCGAAGTCATTGATATTCACGTGATCCCTCTTTCCGCTCTCCTCGATATTATGGTTCATTTATTGAATCAAACAGCTTTGGTCGTTCTCCTATGATTCAAATCAGTTGACGTCATCTTAATCGTAATTCCGTCACACGTATCCACCGTGTTGAATGATGGAAAGGGGATTCATGGGCAACGTGAACAACATGCCGTTTCTCTGGGGTTCCGCCACAGCGTCTTATCAGTGCGAGGGTGCCTGGAACGAAGACGGCAAAGGCCTCGGCGAGTGGGATTTCTTTAACCACACAAGCAATAAGAACATCAACCATGTTGACGGTGATGTATCTTGCGACTTCTACCATCGCTATGAAGAAGATATCCGCATGATGAAAGAAGGCGGACAAAACACCTATCGCTTCTCTCTTTCATGGAGTCGAATCATCCCCACGGGTATCGGCGAAGTGAATGAAGAGGGTATCGATTTTTATAATCGAGTCATTGATTGCTGCCTCGAAAATGGCATAGAGCCCAACGTTACGCTGTTCCATTACGATCTGCCATTCACGCTTGCTTGCAAAGGCGGATGGCTGAACAACGACATGGCAGAGTGGTTCTGCAAATACGCCAAGATTTGCTTTGAGCGCTTTGGAGACCGCGTCAAAATCTGGGCTACCGTTAACGAGCCGCATTTCTACAGCTACTGCGTAAACATGTTGGGCAACTATCCCCCCAATCGATCGCTCGACGTTCAGTCGTACATGCAGTTTCAATACAACCTGATGCGCGCAAGCGCACTCGCAGTCCGAGCATATCGTCAAATGGGCTACGACGGCATCATCGGCGCCGTCCACGATGGCGGCGTTGTCGAACTCGACCCGGCAACCGAGCACCCTGATGACGTATTTCGATACGCAGACTTTTTCGCCAATCGCATGATTCTGGCACCAGCGCTTCAGGGTCAACTGCCGCCAGAAATGGACGAAATCCTTGAAAAACTTGGCGTCTCGCTCTATCGATCCCCAAATGACGTAGAAGAATTCAGAGACGGTAAAGTCGATTTTATTGGACTCAACGTGTATTGCCGAGAGTATGTAACCGACTGGCACGGTGGAGAGCTTGCCGTTTCGGCGAACAATAAGGGCGGTTCGAGCAAAAAAGTCGAAGGAAAATGCATTGCGCCCTTGTTTGAAAGCGCCCGCGACAGCAATGTTCCCCGCAATAAATGGGGCCGCGAAATACTCCCAAGTTGCATGTATTCAACCATCATGGATGTCCACGAGCGCTATGACGCGCCCCGCATCTTTATTACGGAAAACGGACATGGCGCCTATGAGCAACCAGACGCAGACGGAATGATCCACGATGATGACCGCATCGAGCTTCTGGGCCAGTTCATCGAGCACATGATGAGGGCTAAGCGCGACGGCGCGCGCGTTGAGGGCTACTACCTCTGGTCGACGATGGATCTGTATAGCTGGATCAACGGCTACGAAAAACGATACGGACTTGTCCACATCGACTTCGAGAACAATCTGGAGCGCACCCCCAAAAAGAGCTGGTATTGGTACCGAGACCTTATCTCGAAGTATCAGGAGCAGGAAGGTTAGGAGAAAGAGATGAAATATCAGGCAATGTCCGAAACAGTCCTAAAGGCTGTTGGCGGCAAAGAGAACATTACATCGGTAACTCATTGTGCGACGCGCCTTCGCATCGACGCACGAGACACCTCGATCATCGATCTCCAGCTCGCCAAATCGGCCGATCAGGCGCTCGGGGCAGTAGTCAGCGGTGGCCAGCTTCAGGTGATCATCGGCCCCAACGTCACCGAGGCTTACAACGACTTCCTCGACTTCGCGGGAATCGAAGTCGGCGGCGGCGCGGTTGCCGATGATGCCCAAACCGCCAAGGATCTTGCAGAGGGTATCAAAAGCGGCAACACTGCCATGAGCCTGGTTGAGAAATTCGGAAATGTCTCCGCACAGGTATTCATGCCCATCGTCCCGGCGCTCATCGTAGGCGGACTCATTCTTTCGATTAAGAATCTCCTGGTCAATTATTGTGGATTGAGCACCGATAGCGGAACTGCTCAGGTTCTGCTGGCGATCTTCAGCGCCTCATTTAGCTTCCTGCCCGTTTACCTAGGCTACCAGCTCGCCGCTGTCATGAAGATGCAGCCTATCATGGGCGCGCTGCTGGGCGCAATCATGATTAGCTCGTCTATTAGCGGTGCTGAGGGTCTCGACTTTCTTGGCATCCCCATCCCGACGAATGACTACTCGAGCACGGTGGTGCCAATCGTACTGGGCGTTGTGTTCATGTACTTTGTTGATCGCGGTCTTCAGAAAATCATCCCGGACGTTACCAAACTGTTCTTGAAGCCGCTACTCACCATGTTTATCGTCGTGCCTGTTGAGCTGATTATCCTCGGCCCCGCCGGCAGCATGATGGGCTACGCGCTGAGTGATGCCGTCACGTGGCTCATGGATAACGTGGCATTTATCGCTACTCCAATCCTTGCAGCCCTTAACCCCTATTTTGTCATGCTCGGTCTTGATAAGGCCTACATCGCAATCGAAGTTACGAGCTTGGCGCAGCTCGGCTGGGCGCCCATCATCTTTGGCTTCATCTCAAACCTCTGCATTGGCGGCACGAGTCTCGCCTTGGCAACTGCAATGAAAGGCAACAAGGAGAAGAGGGGTATGGTCACCACGGTTGCCGTCACCGCACTCTGCGGCGTAACTGAGCCCGCGTTCTACGGCTGCCTCATCGAGCGTCCCCGCCTGCTTGTCGGCACGGCAATCGGCGCCCTCTGCGCGGGACTCCCCGCAGGTATCTTCGTCCTGAAGGAGTATGTTGCGGGAGCATGCCCCGGCCTTCTTTCGGCGCTGATTTTTATCGCTCCCGATGGATCCATGGGCAACTTCGTACTGGCGTGCGTTGTCGCCGTCATCGCCATCGTCGTCTCGTTCATCGCTGCACGCGTGATCATCAAGAAGAACCCCAACTATATTGAGTAAATGCCCGCTGTTTGCATTGGGGACATCCTCGGCAGACCATTAGCAAGAACCCAAGAAGTCCCTTAGGAGCTCGATTAATCCATTCGGATTCCTGAGGCACAAACGACCCCGATTCCACAATGAAATCGGGGTCGTTGTTTCTAAAGCCGTCGATAGACAATCGGTGTTTACCTTAGCCCCCTATCCAAGTTAATTATCCACGCTCGTTCTCCGGTCGGGAGATTTTCTTCTCTCTCGTGTCCAGAAATCCACGCTCGAGCAGGACATCCAGGACCGTACCCGCCCTTGTCTCGATCTGTAACAGCAGGAGACCTATTCCGCTTCTACATGTTACAGATCAAGATATTCCTAAAACACCCTAAGTTTCATCTCAATCTGTAACAGTTAGATGCCAAATATCGGTCTTGGCGTTACAGATTTAGACAAACTGGAGGACGAGACAAACCAAAAACGGGATGGGCGCTAACCCAATGGCGCACCACCTAAATAGAAACGGGCCCTGTCCCACAAGGAACAGAGCCCGAAACTCTCATGGAGCCAGTGACAGGAATCGAACCTGCAACCCACTGATTACAAATCAGTTGCGCTACCGTTGCGCCACACTGGCACACTTGGCGCTTTCGCGCGAAGCCAATTAAGAATAAAGGAATTGCGGACGAGGCGCAACAGGCCGCGCGGCGTTATATAAATATGCAAAATCCAGCAACAACACGTACCAAGCCCGTTCATTTCTGTCAGTTCGCCCTCAATCTTAAAACTCTTCGCCAGAACGAATAGTTTTAATTACAATTGGCTATATAAAACTATTCGTTCTGGCGAAGGGTTTCGCGATGTTGACTACAAAGGAAGCAGCCGAACTGCTCGGCATCACCCCGCGCAGGGTGCAGGAGCTCATTAAGAACGGCGCGCTGACCGCCCGCAAGGCTTCTGGCGTGTGGCTTATCGACAAAGACAGCGTAGACACGCGACTCCGCTCCGCAACCAAAAGAGGGGGACGGCCTCGTCGCGGGCATGGGAAAAGCGAAATCGCATTTACCCTCATGAACCGCACGCACGAAGTGGCCCAGCTGGTCTACAGCAGATCACGGAAAGACTTCACCCACATCGGCGCCGACGTCGATCGTGCCCACGCCCCTATTGGAGTACTTGGCCCCAATAGTCCCGTGTCGCTCGACTCTTTCCGCATTTGGTGGCGAGGCCGCGGTATCCCGCTCGCGCGCATTGGGCTTGCATCCCTGTTGGCAGAAGCAGCAGTCGATGTTCCCGACGAACTCATCCAGCGAAATCTTGGCCTCTCCTTATCCGACCAGTATTGGATTAGACCCCAAGGCTCCGGTCTCGCGTGGGAAGATATCAATTTCTTCAATAATGCTTTTGACGACGTCTCTCTCAGCATCGCGCCCTTCGCCCCAGAGGGCAAGGCAGCTGCCGCAAAGCCCGACAACACCTCGGACGGCAATCTTCAAAAGTACTGGACATGCGAGGATGACCGTCGAATACTCCACAAGGCAGGTGCGCACCTGAACCAGGAACCCTATAACGAGATGGTGGCGACCGCACTTCACCGTCGCATCCTAAACGCTTGCGATTATGTACCCTATTCGCTCGAAGGCACAGGTACTTCTGCCTTGAGCACATGCAATGTCTTCTTAACTGACGAAGAAGAATATGTCTCTGCGTTCTATGTAAACCAGCATGCAAATGCAGACGAGCGACTAACCGATTACGAACGGTATGTAGCAAACTGTGAGGAGCTTGGAGCGACAGATATAAAAGACGCCCTTGACCGCATGATCGTATGTGACGACATCATTGCCAACTACGATCGTCATTGGCGCAACTTCGGCCTCGTGCGAAACGTCAACTCACTGGTCTGCAGACCAGCCCCCATCTTCGATTCGGGCTCATCACTCTGGTGCAACATATCACTAGAGGAGCTTAGGGCGGGAGAGCACAGTTTTACCAGCGCACAATTTCATTCAAGCCCCGCCAAACAAATGTTGCTCGTCGAGGACATGGGCTGGTTTGACGGCGACAAACTCGAAGGCTTCGTTGGCGAGGCAATCGAGATTCTGTCCAGAAACAACGCGCTCACGGCAAGGCTGCCATATCTAAAAGAGGCGCTTACATGGCGCCTCCGTAGAATGATCGACATCGCTGAATGGAGTTAGCGAGACAGCGTCGCGCCGTCAGCTCCCCTACCTCCCGCGCAGGGCCTTGAGCTTGGCCAGGGCATCGGGGCTCAGGCGACTGCCCAGAGTCATCTTGATCTGCGGAGCTTCCTCTGCCTCGTGAACGTCGTTGTCGATCTGTTTGATCTCGTCCACCAGCATACGGCTCGAGATGCGCGTGACGCCCTTGCCCATGACGACGGCCTGTATTGTGCCGTCACTCGATACCACGGAGCACGCGCGGCCTTCCTCACGCGCCTCGATGCAGAGCTTCTGCACCACGGTATCGGCAGAGACGCCCGTCGGCGAGAACTCGATGCGCACGCCGCGGGCCGGTAGGTTGGGGCGCTCGTTGGAGATGTTGCCCGCGCCGTCGAACACGATCACGGCCTCGTAACGGCCCTGGGCAAACGCCGCGACATCGTTGATAAGCGCAGTACGAGCCATATCGTGGACGTCGCTGGAATATGGATCGTCGGAATGGTCGTAGACGAGCTTTTCGTAGCGCTGCGTGCAGTGGATCACGTTGTAACCGTCGACCACCAGCAGCTCGGGCTTGTTGGAGTGCACCGTCGAGACTGGGTCGGCGATAGCCTGCGCAAACGCATTGCCGCCCACGCCGTAGGTCGCGGCCGAAACAATCGGCTTGGCCGAGCCCTCGCCAAAGCGCTTGGCCTTGGACTTGGCGCGGTTCTTCTTGGACATGCGCTACTCCTCCCCCATGAGCTCGCCGGCATTGCGGCGCAGCCACTCAAAGCACAGCGCGGTGGTCGCCTGGGCCACATTGAGACTCTCGGTCATGCCGCGCTGGGGAAGCTTGGTCAAAAAGTCGCATTTCTCGAGCACCAGGCGCGAGATGCCGTCGCCCTCGGACCCCATGACGAGCGCAACGCGGCCCTCGAAGGGGGCGTCCCAGCAGCTGCCCTCGGCGTGCTCGGAGGCACCGCCCACCCAAAAGCCAGCGGCCTTAAGATCGTCGAGTGCACGGGCGATGTTGGGCACCTGCGCGATGGACAGATGCATGACGGCACCGGCTGAAGTCTTGTAGCTGCCCACAGTCACGCCAGCGGCACGCTTGTTGGCGATGATAACGCCCGCGGCGCCCACGACCTCGGCGGAGCGCACGATGGCGCCGAAGTTACCGTCGTCGGTCACGTGGTCGAGCACCACGACAAGCGCCGGACCGTCGCCCGCGCGGTCGAGGATATCGGCGACATCGGCATAGGGGAAGTTGCCTACCTCGAGTGCGATGCCCTGGTGAGCGCCATGGCTCGACAGCGCATCGAGCTGTGCACGCGGCACGTACTTAATGCGGACACCCGCGGCATTGAGGTCATCGACCAGGCGCGACAGGGCGGCATCGCGCTCCCCGCCCTCGGCGATGAGCGCGCACTTGATGGGAAAACCGGTGCGTAGCGCCTCGGCGGCAGCACGACGGCCTTCAATAAACTCGCCCTTGGGAGCCTGAACAGCGTCGCGGTTGCGATCGCGCTGCGGACGAGCGGCCTGGGCGCGATCGCGCTGGCCCTTAGGAGCGGCAGCGCGATCATTGCGGCGAATCGGACGCGAGCCAGAAGCAGCCTGCTTGCCGCCACGAGGCGCACGCTTGCGATTGTCGGCCATAGGACGGCCTCCTTAAATAGATAACGAACAAGAATCGACCGTTCGAGCCGCGGCACCTTGCCTTTCAATCGTCGGGCATGACCACCAGGTCTATGCCCTCCTCTTTCAAGGCAATCTGCCGCACCTCGAACGGTCGACAAATACTAGAGACTCTTAATACGAGTGCCCGCGGCCGTATCCTCAATGGTGAGGCCCAGGTCCTTGAGCTGGTCGCGAATGGCATCTGCCAGATCCCAGTTCTTGGCGGCACGGGCCTCGGCGCGAGCCTCGAGAATCTTAGCAGCGGCCTCATCCACGTCGTCACCAGTGTAGGCAACCAAACCGGCGGCAACGCCCAGCAGACCCAGCGGCAGCTCGACCTTGGGCTCGGGAAGTTCAACGCCAAACGCATCGATCAGCTCGGCCAGCGTATCGGCGGCAGCCAGGACTGCGGCCTTGTCGGCAGCATCGCCCGCCTGCTCCAGATACTGATTGCACTCGGTGACAAAGCCAAAGACGGCACCCATGGCACCGGCGGTGTTAAAGTCGTCGTCCATGCACTCCTTAAAGGCGGCACGGGTCTCGGCGGCCTTGGCGGCAAACGCCTCGGCGGCAGCCGCATCGGCATCGGCCGTCGCGTGGTTCGCAGCCCAACGCAGGTTCTCGACCGTACCGGCAATACGCGTGAGCGAATTCTCGGCGCCCTCCAGGCGCTCCCAGGAGAAGTCGAGCGGTGAGCGATAGCTCGTCTGCAGCATCAGCAGGCGCAGGGCGGCAGCGGAGTGCTGCTCGAGGACCTCGGCCAGCGTAAAGAAGTTGCCGAGCGACTTGGACATCTTCTCGCCGTCTACCAGCAGCATGCCCGTGTGCATCCAAGTGTTGGAGAAGCCCTGGTGCCAGGCGCAGGTGGCCTGGGCGCACTCGTTCTCGTGATGCGGGAAGGCAAGGTCGGAGCCGCCGCCGTGGATATCGATCGGGGTGCCCAGGTAGCGGTGCACCATGGCGGCACACTCGGTGTGCCAACCGGGACGGCCTTCGCCCCAGGGGCTCGGCCAGCTGGGCTCGCCGGGCTTGGCAGCCTTCCACAGGGCAAAGTCGAGCGGGTCGTTCTTGTCCTCGTTCTCCTCGATGCGCGCGCCAACCATAAGGTCGTCGATGTTGCGGCCCGAGACCTGACCATAGTTGGGATCGCTGCGCACGGCAAAGTACACATCGCCGTTATCGGCTGCGTAAGCGTGGCCCTGCTCGATAAGCGTCTTGATCATGGCGATCATGGGGCCGATCTCCTTGGTGGCGCGGGGGCGCACATCGGGATCGAGCACGTTGGCGGCGCGCATGACGCCGATGAACTTGTCGGAAAACTCCGTCGCGACCTCGGCAGCCGTACGGCCCTGCTCGTTGGCGCGCTTGATGATCTTGTCATCGACATCGGTGAGGTTCTGGGCGAACGTGACCTCGTAGCCGCTCGCGATGAGCCAGCGACGAATCACGTCAAAGCTGATGAACGTACGGGCGTTGCCGATGTGGATGTTGTCGTAGACCGTGGGGCCGCACACGTACATGCGGACCTTGCCGGACTCGATGGGCTGGAACTCTTCCTTTTTATGGGTAGCGCTGTTGTAGATACGCATTCGTTACTCCTTAACGGTTTTCTGTAGCAGGCAGACGGCCCAGGCGCCAATTCCCTCGCCTTGACCTTCCCAACCGAGTTTTTCGGTCGTGGTGGCGGCGACGCCCACGTTTTCGACGTCAACGCCCAGAGCATGGGCGAGGTTGGTGCGCATGGCATCGCGGTGCGGGGTGATCTTGGGCTGCTGACAGGCAATGGTGCAGTCGGCATCGACAAACTCAAAGCCCAGCTCGCGCGCATAGTCCATCACACGGGCAAGCAGCACCATCGAGTCGGCGCCCTCATAGGCGGGGTCGGTATCGGGGAATAGCTTGCCAATGTCTCCCCCACGGCAGGCACCCAGAATGGCGTCGGCCAACGCGTGCGCAAGCACATCGGCATCCGAGTGGCCCAGCAGGCCGCGCTCATAGGGAATGTCGACCCCGCCGATAATACATCGACGCCCCTCCACCAAACGATGGACGTCGTAGCCGTGGCCAATGCGCAGGTTACTGAACATGGGGAAGGTCCTCTCCCTCGGCCATGCGGCCAAGCAGAATCGCGGTTACGGGACGCAGGTCCTCGGGCACCGTCACCTTAAGGTTATCGCGCGGGCTCTGGACACAGCGGACACGCCCGCCCATGCGCTCGACCAGCGAAGAATCGTCGGTCCCGATAAAGCCCTCGGCGATAGCTGCGGTGTGGGCGCGCTTCATGGCGTCGACGCTAAAGATCTGCGGTGTCTGCGCGGCCCAGTAGAGCTCACGCGGCGGCGTCTCGACGATATTGTCGCCGTCGACGATCTTGAGCGTGTCGATCGCGGGCTGACCGCATACGACACCGTCGAGCGAGCGGTCGCCCACAAGCACGTCGATCGCATGATCGACGGCCTCGGTCGTGATGAGCGGACGGGCGCCGTCGTGGATGGCGACATATTCGAAACCCGCCGGAACCGCATGCACGCCGGCACGGGTGGAATCCTGACGGGTATCGCCGGCATCGGCGAAGCTGATGGGCGTGTCATAGTCAAACGGGTCGATGGCCAGGCGGCGCATCTCGGCACGGCGCTCGGCAGGACACACCACCACGATGTGGCCGACCTTGTCGCTACGATCGAACGCGCGGATGGACCAGCTCATGAGCGGACGGCCCGCCACGTTAACGAGCTGCTTGCCGCCGGGATTTCCAAAGCGCTGGCCGCTACCGCCGGCAACGACCACGGCGCATACGGGCGCCATTATGCGTTCCCCTGTTTGGTGCCCTTCATGCGGTACAGCGAGTCCGCAAGAATGGCAGGATTGTTGACGCCAAAGTCGCCCAAGCGCTCCGGATCCTCGCTGATGTCATCCATGAGCTCCTGCAGCGAGCCGTACTCGTCGACGATCTTCTCGGCCACGCCGTCGCGCACGACGGACACGCGCGAAAGCGTACGCAGGCCCAGCGGCGTCATGACGGAGTCCTCGTCCAGGTCGTCGTAACCCAGAACCGCCGCCACATGCTGTGGGTCGGACAGGTCCTTAGGTGTCATACGGCTTAGGTTGGCGCGAATCTTCTCGGCATTAGCCTCGGAAGAATCACTTGCGTAGTCGCGGATCATCAGGTCATACTCGGTATCCATGCTGGAGCCCGCGAGCTGCTCGAGCTGCATCTGCACGAGCTTGCCCTGGTTGCCCAACTTGACGATGCAATCCTTAAGCTCAGTCTTTGCCTGCTGCATGATCTCGAAGCTCGAGAAAATACCGGTAATGTCGGCGAGCGTAACGTAGTCGTCGAGCTCGAGGGCCGTCAGGCGCAGCAAGGAGCGGTCGAGCGACTGACGGGTAGTCTGGAGCGTGGCGACGAGCTGGTTGACCGAGCTCATGATGGTGGTGACGGGCTGGATCTCGTAGCTCTTGCCGTGAACGTACACGTTGACGACGGCACGACGGGCCGAGACCGAGATCACAATGGCATCGGTGAGCACCGACATGCGAGCGGCGGTGCGATGACGCATGCCCGTCTCGCTCGTGGCAAGCGAGGGATCGGGATTGAGATGGAAGTTGGCGCGCAGGATCTGGGTGAGGTCGCCGTCGATGACGATGGCGCCGTCCATCTTGGAGAGCTCGAACAGACGGTTCGAGGTGAACGAAATGTTGAGCGGGAAGCCGTCGTTACCGGCAGCGAGCACGTTTTCGGTGTCGCCAACGCAGATAAGGGCGCCCAGGTGACCGGCGATGATCATGTCGAGGGCAGTGCGGATCGGCTGACCAGGTGCCGTCAGACGGATGGCCTGTTCCATACGCTTTTGCAGCTCGTTCTTATCCAAGGCATCGCTCCCATCGTATACGCTCCATAAACGCTAAATAGTTTCTCACGGTTTGTCCCCGCGGCGCTCGCGAAATCCGATGCTTACAGAATGAGCGAACACCGCTAAGATAGCTAATTTGGGACGGGCTCTTTTGACTACCCACTCAACCATTTGCCAAGGATAGTCTTTATGTTGCTCCCCCAAGAGGTACACGCGGGCCCGCCCGCAGAGAGGGAGCCAGACTATGGGACTCGCAGAGCTCGTGCTGCTCGCCGTTGGCCTTTCGATGGACGCCTTTGCCGTATCCATCTGCAAGGGCCTTGGCATGAAGAAGATCAACCTTAAGGTCGCCGTAGTGCTCGGCCTGTTCTTTGGCGGCTTCCAGGCCGGCATGCCCGTGATCGGATGGGCGCTTGGCAGCCAGTTTATGGGCATCATCGGCCCCATCGACCACTGGATCGCCTTTATCCTGCTCGCCTTCATTGGCGGCAAAATGCTGTGGGAGGCCTCTACCGAGGACGAGGATGAAGGCGACGGCGAGGATGCCGAAAAGATTGACCTGGGCGAGTACCTGATCCTCGCCATCGCCACCTCAATCGACGCCCTAGCCGTAGGCATCTCATTTGCCGCGCTCTCGGTCGACATCATGCCCGCCGTGTCGCTCATCGGCATCACGACCTTTATCTTCTCCGTCGCCGGCGTAGCGATCGGCCACACCTTTGGCGCGCGCTACGAAAAACCCGCCACCATCGTGGGCGGCGTCGTGCTCATCCTTATCGGGCTTAAGATCTTACTTGAGCATCTGGGGATTCTCGCGATATAAAAAACGCCTCTCATAAGCCAACGTCAATGTAGGGATCTCATGCAGAGTTTTGCATAATGCCTTTTCGTGCAGACTTTTGCATGTCATACTGATATGCAAAAGTCTGCACGTTAGGAGATCGCCGTGGATAACCTTCCCATCACCACACCGCGCCAAGCTGGCATCTACGTGCGCCAGGCACGCGAGACTCAGGGTCTCACCCGTGCCGCCCTCGCCAAAAAGGCCGGTGTTTCGGAGCGCCTGCTCGCATCGCTCGAGCTAGGAGACGCCACGGGTATTCGGCTCGACAAGTTGCTGACCGTTTTTAACGCACTCGGCATAGGTCTCTTTGTGCAAAGCGATAACGACTCCATCGCATCGCCCTCTGAACATCCGACGACGATAGCGGACCTCCCTATCGCAAACTCGAATGCCCTGCCAAAGCCAAGCGTAGGCAGACGACCCGCTCGACAAGGAACGCCATCTTCCTATGGTGCCTTGCTGGCCCAAATCGCAGCCGAGCAAGGCCTTTCCGGCACTTCAGACCTCTCCTTTGGCTGTAAGGTTGTGAAATAAATGGCAGAAATGGAGCTTGCGACCCTCATTTGTGGCGAAATCGCAGGCACTCTCCGGCAAGACGAGCATGGACTCTGCAGCTTTGTATACGCCCCAGCCTATCGCGGAGCACCGCTATCGCTAACAATGCCGCTTTCCAATCGCACGTATGGCCATAACATCGTCCGCCCGTTCCTATTTGGCCTTTTGCCCGACAGTCAAGAGCAGCGTCGCGCTATTGCCGCCGAGCATGACGTTGCATCCAACAACCCCGTCGCCCTCTTGTGCCATATCGGTCTTGACTGCGCGGGGGCCGTTCAGTTTTGTCGAACCAATCAATTAGGCGCCGCCCGCGGCAGGGTCTCGGCATACCGCCCGCTTACTAATTCTCAAATCGCTCACAAGCTCAAAGCAATTCGCGATGACGAAAGAGAGACATGGATGGGCTCCAACGAAAGCTGGTCCCTGGGCGGCAACCAAGGCAAATTTGCACTAGCTTGGCATGATGGCCAATGGTGCGAATGTCTAGGGTCATCCCCCACTACCCATATCTTCAAAAATGGTGTCGTTGGGTTCAAACATCAGGCCTTAAACGAATTCGTCTGCATGAAAACGGCTCAGCGCGTTGGCATTCCAACTGCCAACGTCTCCTATTGCACATTTGAAGACGAAGCCGCACTCGTCGTTGAACGGTACGACAGAATGGTCAATAGCAGCGGAAATATCGAAAGGCTGCATCAGGAGGACTTTTGCCAGGCGCTCGGTGTATTGCCAAGCCAGAAATACACCGCCGACGGAGGACCGACTACACGAGACATCCAAGAACGACTGATTAGCACAGTCCCCCACCACATGAATCTTGTGCTTTTTACCTATATGTTGTTCTACAACGCCATTATCGGAGCGCCTGACGCACACGCTAAAAACTACTCGCTCATCCTTGGCAAAGGCACAAACGCGGCGCTCGCACCCATGTACGATGTCGCGTCGGGTTTGGCATATGAGCGCATGCGCCGCCGGGCGCGCCTTGCCATGAGCGTTGGCGGCGAAAATCGTGTGGGGCGCATCGGTCCAGCCGCTATCCGCCGATACCACGGTATGGGCGACTCCGCGCTGGAGGCGACGCTCACCGATGCCGGGCTATCCGAGAAGTTTTGCTTTGCGACCATGATGGACCTCGCCTACGAGGTGCCCATTTGCATGGAAGAGGTCATGGACGAATACGCCGACTTACCCGGCATGGCGGACCTGCGCGAGCATATGCTCGGCCCCGTCCGCGAAAACTGCCAGCGAACCCTCGACCTCATCAGGGCGGATATGGGCTAGACGCCAATCAATTTCCCATTTCTTAAAAGAAGAGAGGGGACACCTGTCGCAAAAGACCGGGCACCCCCTCTCGTAATGTCATTTGCAATCCGCTAGCACGTGGCTCGGACTGCTGCTAGCGCAACCTTTACGCGGCGAGGCGCTTGAGCACGTCGATGAGCAGCTCGTAGAAGCGCTCGGCAGAAGCGAGCTCCATGCTCTCGTCCGGGGTGTGGACATCGGAGAGCGTCGGGCCCACGGCGATGGCGTCCAGGCCGTGCAGGGCCTCGGCAAACAGGCCGCACTCAAGGCCGGCGTGAATGGACTCGATGCGCAGCTCGGAGCCAAAGAGCTCGCGATAGCTCTCGACAAAGACGTCGCGGACCGGCGAATGCTCGGCATAGCTCCAGCCGGGATACTCGAACTCAAACTTGGCGTCGAAGCCCAGGACATCGGCAAGCGTCTGCAGACGATCCTTGAACTCGTTCTGCAGCGAGGTGATCGAAGAGCGCGGGGACAGCATGATCTTGACCTCGTCGTCAGAAGTGGCGACCACGCCGATGTTGGAGGAAACCTCGACGGAGCCGTCGGTGGCGACGTTGCGGCGGATCACACCGTTGGGGGCAAGACGCAGGGCGCGGATGAGGGCAAGCGCGGACTTCTCGTCCATGGCCTCGACCTCAGCGTTGTCGGCGATCTCGACAGTGCAGGTAAAGCCGGGGTCGAAGACCTCGAGCTCGGCGGTAACGTCGGCGATGATGCCCTTTGCGATCTGGGCCGCGGCCTCGGCGGCAGCGTGGTCGGCATAGACCAGAACAGCCTTGCACTCACGGTTGATGGCGTTGTCCTTGGTGCCGCCGTTAAAGCTAACGATGGCAGGCTCGCCGGCAACCATCAGGCGGTCGATGATGCGGGCCATGATGAGGTTGCCGTTGCCGCGCTCCAGGTGGATATCGCTGCCGGAGTGACCGCCCAGCAGGCCGGAGATGTCGAGCGTGAGGGCGCTACCGGTCTTGTGCTCGCGCGTGATCGGGCAGGTGTAGGTAACGACGACGCCGCCGGCGCAGCTCACGGTGGCAACGCCCTCTTCCTCGGAGTCAAGGTTAATCATGGTGCGGGCGCTAATCTGGGACTTGTCGAGCGTCTCGGCGCCGACCAGGCCAGTCTCCTCGTCGGTGGTGAATACGCACTCGAGGGCCGGATGGACAATCGAATCGTCGTTGAGCACGGTAAGCATAAGCGCGACGGCGATACCGTTGTCGGCGCCCAGAGTGGTGCCGTTAGCGGTGAGGACGCCGTCCTTGACGACCAGGTCGATACCATCGGTCGTAAAGTCGTGCTCAACGGAGCCCAACTTGTCGCACACCATATCGATGTGGCCCTGCAGCATCACGGTCGGAGCATTCTCGGCGCCGGCAGAAGCGGGCTTGCGAATGATGACGTTGTAGACCTCGTCCTGGTACACATCGAGGCCGCGCTCCTTAGCAAACGCAACCAGGAAATCGCTGATGCCCTTCTCGTTGCCAGACCCACGGGGGATCGCGCTGACCTCCTCAAAGAAATGGAACAGCTGGGCGGGCTCGTAGCCGGTGATCTTGTAATCCATGGTGCCTCCTTGGCGCAACTGGTTAGACAGTAAGACATGCGTCTTGTATATTCCCAGACTTTGCGTGCATAAACCAGTCGAAAACGCCGAGCGCCCTTGCATCATCGGCTAACGGCGGGGAAACGCCACTTTATTAAGATAAAGCAGGCTAGACGGGCCGTGCCGAAGGGGCGTTGGACCCTTCAACCAACCTCAACGCCTGTTGAACATTAATGCATACACCATTGGTATGTTTAATAAGATTCTTGTCCTCCGTCACAACGTAATCGGCATCAATGCGATTGGCGACGCCCAGCATCAGGTCGTCCTCAAAGTCATTGTGGTGGTACTTGAACACAAAGGAGTCGAAGACCTCGTCTGCACCGACCGGGGCGATGAGGGCTAGCTCGCGCATCTGTCGAACGCATGCCCAAGTCGTTTCGTCTGCCGCCGCAATGGCGTTATCGCTCAGTGAGCCAGTCTTTCTTCGGCACTCCTGCTTGATTGCCGCCGAGACAAGATATGAAACGTCTTTGACCGAAAGCGACGAGGCAAACAGGGCAATCCGCTCCGAGGCGTCGGCAATCTCGATCAGATGGACGACATTTGCCGTACGGTCGGACCTGCCAGAAAAATAATCCATCCATACGTTGGTATCGATTAACAGCTTGAGGACGCCTTCTGTGCTCATAGTTCCACCCATTCGGGATAGCGCTCCGCCATGGCCTCCTCATAGAGGTCGTCATAGTCTCCCGAGAACTCAGGGATGGGGATGCCGTATTTGAGGCACGAATCGCGAACGATATGGCTGCCTTGCGCGGCCCTTGACTCCATGCGCTGGGGCTCCACTCCGTCAGAAACCGGAGCCGCCGCGTCTCCCTTCGAGGGCATGTGTCCGTTAACGACCAGATACTCCCAAAGTGTCCGAACGGCTTGTGACGGCGTCATGCCAATATGAGTCAGGACGGCGTCTCCCGCCTCTTTGAGCTGGCGATCTATACGCACGTTCATCTGAACTGGCCGCGTGTCGAGTATTGACGTAGGCATATCAGCTCCTTTGCTATACTATATCTCGATTTTAGTATAGCACGGCAGATTGAAGCGCATTTCAATAGAAATGGGGGCGCTTCCTTATCGGAAACGCCCCCGTTATACAAGGTATGTTTAATCCCTACAGCGCACCAGAGCCGGCTTGCATCATACCGCCGGGGCCCGAGGTCACGCCGCCGCTCACGGGCGCGGCGTTGCCGGTGTGCGGTGCCGCCGGGGCGGTATCGCCACCGAGCGTGCCCGCCGGACGCGGTGCCGGGATCTCGCCCGTGCCGTGGCTAAAGACAAACTTGCCATCGGCCACGTCGCACAGGACGGTATCGCCCTCGCCCCACTCGCCGGCCAAAAGCTCCTCGGACAGCGGGTCCTCGATGAGCTTTTGAATAGCACGGCGCAGCGGACGCGCACCGTTGGTGAGGTCGGTGCCCTCGGCCACGATCTTGTCATAGGCCGCATCGGTGAGCTTGATGTTCATGCCGTTGGCAATCAGGCGCTGGCGCAGATCGTCCACCAGCAGGTGAGCGATCTTGGTCAGGTTCTCGCCCGAGAGCTTCTGGAACACCACGATGTCGTCGATGCGGTTGAGCAGCTCGGGGCGGAACAGACGCTTGAGCTCGCCCATCGCGCGGCCGCGGATCTCACTCGAGGTGAGGCCCTGCTCGCCGGTGGTGCCAAAGCCCACGCTCGCATCCTGCGCGATCTCGCGGGCGCCCACGTTGGATGTCATGATGATCACGGTGTTGCGGAAGTCGACCGTCTTGCCCTGGCTATCGGTCAGACGACCCTCCTCCAGCACCTGCAGCAAGATGTTGAAGATATCGGGGTGCGCCTTCTCGATCTCGTCGAACAGCACGACCGAGTACGGGTGGCGACGAACGGCCTTAGTGAGCTGGCCGCCCTCGTCGTGACCAACGTAACCCGGAGGGCTACCGATGAGCTTGGATACCTCGAACTCGCTACCGAACTCGGACATGTCGAAGCTGATGAGCGCATCCTTGCTGCCAAAGAGGTACTCGGCGAGCGTCTTGGCGAGCTCGGTCTTGCCTGTGCCGGTGGGACCCAGGAAGATAAAGCTGCCGCCGGGGCGACGCGGGTCCTTGAGCGGCGAACGGCTGCGGCGCACGGCCTTGGCGACGGCCTCGACGGCCTCGTTCTGGCCGATAATGCGGGTCTTGAGCACGCTTTCGGTCTGCAGCAGGCGACGGCTCTCGCTCTCGGTGAGCGAGGAAACCGGCACGCCCGAGGTCACGGACACGATGTCGGCAATCTGACTCACGTCGATGGTGAGCGGGCTGGCGTCGAGCTCGGCGGTCCAGGCAGCCTTGGCCTCGGCGAGTTCAATCTCGGCAGCCTTCTGCTGCTCGGTGATCTCGGCGGCCTTGTTCATGTCGTCGCTCTCGGTAGCCTCCTGTGCGGCAGCCTTGAGTTCCTCGATGCGATGCTCGGCCTCGCGCACCGGCTCGGGTGCGCGATTCGCGGCGATGCGAGCGCGGGCACCGGCCTCGTCAATGAGGTCGATGGCCTTATCGGGCAGGAAGCGATCCTGGATGTAGCGGTTGGAAAGGTTCGCAGCGGCCTCGACAGCACCCTGTGTGTAACGCACATGGTGGTGCTCCTCGTAGCGCGGCTTGAGCGCGGTCAGGATCTTGACCGTGTCCTCGACGCTCGGCTCCTCGACATCGATGGTCTGGAAGCGACGCTCAAAGGCCGGGTCCTTGGTGAGGTACTTGCGGAATTCCTCGGCCGTGGTGGCGCCGATAATCTGGAAGGCACCACGCGCGAGCACGGGCTTGAGCATGGAGCTTGCATCGATGGATCCCTCGGCAGAACCGGCACCGATGATGGTGTGCATCTCGTCGATAAACAGAATGACGTCGTCGGCCTCGGTCGCCTCCTGGATCACGTTCTTGAGGCGCTCCTCAAACTCACCGCGATACTTGGCGCCCGCGACAAGACCCGGCAGGTCAAGCGTCCAGATGTTCTGGTTCATAAGGTTCTCGGGCACATTGCCGGCAGCGACTTGCTGTGCCAGGCCCTCGACGATGGCCGTCTTGCCCACGCCGGGGTCGCCCAGGATAAGCGGGTTGTTCTTGGTGCGGCGCGAAAGAATTTCCATCATACGCTGGACTTCCTTTTCGCGACCAATTACAGGGTCGAGCTCGCCGTCGCGCGCCTTCTGCGTGAGGTTGGTCGCGAACTGCTTAAGCGTATCGGTGCCACTCCCCTTTTGCTGAGAGGCATCCGAGCCGCTAAAGAACGGCAGGCCCGCACCGGGACGACCAGCACCGGCGCCGGCGAGCGGACGCTTCTTGTCCTGGTCCTTGGCGGTGAGTTTCTCGATAGCCTTTTTGATGGAGGCGGACGACACACCCAAGCGCATGAGGATGTCCATGGCCATGCCGTTGCCCTCTTCGACGATGCCGATCAGCAAGTGCTCGGTCGACACGTAGGTCTGGTTGTTCTCACGCGCCACGCGGAATGAACGCTCCATCACGCTAATGACGAGCGGCGTAAAGGCGAGCTTGGCCGCCTCGGTCTCCTCACTGGGGTCGGGAACCGTGGTCTGGACCTCTTTGAGAGTATCCATGATGTCATCGTAGGAGATGTCGAGCGAACGCAGCGCCTCGGCGGCAATGCCCTCGTCCTCCTTGGCAAGCGCGAGCAGCAGGTGCTCGGTACCCACCTTATTTGAATGAAGATCGAGCGCCTCTTGCTTGGCCATGGACATGACCTTGCGCGCGCGATCGGTAAAACGGTCTAACATGCTAGTTCCTCTTAGACGAGCTAGTTTTTTCAAACGCAAAGCGCCGCCCCGCGGCAGCGCTTTGGTCTCTTTACCCATATGGAGTATATGTTAACCGTTGGGACCTTTCCTGCCCGTAGCCGCGCGACAACGTCTACAAAAAAGGAATCGCCAGGTGCGTCTGTATCGGCCCAACGAGCGTGGATTTTCGGACACCCATTCCATGAACGTGGATAATCTCCCGTTTTGAGCCCGTAAACAGGCCAAAAACGGGAGATTATCCACGTTCATGTTATGCGGATCAGTTTCACTTGCGCCAATTAGCTGGTGTGGCGCCAGCGAGGGTCGGTGAGCGTACGCGCCACACCCAGACCAACGGGCAGAAACGCCACGATGAGCACTGCACGCACAAACCAGCCGAGCATATTGACCGTGTCGAAGGTGCACATGTAATACATCGAGCGATACAGATACAAGCCCGGCACCATAATGACAATCGACGGCACCGTGAGGGCGATGCGTGGGTAGGTGAGCTTGATTTCGGCTAAGCTCGCGAGCAGTCCCGATACCAGCGCGCCGATAAACGCTGCTGCCTCGGGAGGCATACCCACGCTCAGACCCAGGAAGGGAAACAGCGTCGGCGCATCAACGAGCGTAAGGCGCAAGGTATTAGACACGGCGCCGATGAGCCCTGCCGCCGCTGCCATCTTTACCGGACTGTTGAACATAACCGAGAAGCCAAATACTCCGACAAAGCTCATCACAATACGCAAGAGTGTAAGAGCCAACGGTGAGAGGCCGAGCGGGGCAAAATCATCCGGCGCCAGCCCCACACACTCGGCAACCATCCAGCCTACGAGGGTCGCCATCACAATAATCGACACAGCATACGAAAGACGCTCAATGCCGCTTCGCATGTCGAGCTTAGCGATGTCGAGGCCTGCCGTAATGAGAGGAAAGCCGGGGATCACAAAGAGCATGGCGCCGATATAGCCTTCTTGGTGCGACATTGCCCCCGGTATGACCTGGCCAAGGCCAAGCAATGCCAGTAGATACGAGACGCAAGCGAGTGCAACGCCGATCGTCAGCGCGCTAAACTGGCCAAGGCCCTGCTTGAGAATATGGGAGCGCGCAAAGTTGCCGACACCAGCGCCCACAAATGCACAGGCCATCTCGATAGGGCCGCCGCCGAGCAAAAAGACAAAGGCGCCGCAAGCACAGGCCGCCGCAATGCCCTGTTGCCAGGGAGTGTAATCGGGTTTTGAACTCTCAACGGTCTTGAGCATCTCGTGGTACTCATGCACGGTAAACCGGCGCCCGTAAACCTCGATTTCCTTTAAGAAGCTCTCCATCATCCATATGCGATGAGTATTGACCCCCGTTGTGGGTAGGCTGACGACCTCGTTAAAGCAGTGACCATCTTCGATACAAGTACACTCAAACGACAGGAGACTTAAGTCAACGTGGATGGTGACACCGAGTACAGCGGCGACGCGATTCATGGTATCGCGTACACGCCAGGCACCCGTTCCGCTCGCGAGCATAAGCATACCGGTGCGGCAAATGATGGATGATTTATCGGTGAGCGGCGCATCGACGGCAAGCTCACCGCCTGCCGTCACGATCTGGCACCAGTCGGTTTTCATATGGAGTGCGCCGGCACGAACACCGTGGTGCATGGGGGCTCTCGAAAGCAGCGAGTCAAGGCGCGAAGACTGTGGGGGTTCCGTCGATTCGACCTCGTCCTCGTCGGGCCCTTCATCAACAAGGTCGAAAGCATCGAGCGACGCCGGCTCGCGACGATCGATCAGCTCCTCGTCCTCATCGTCAAAGTAATTGAACTGATCGAGCATGTCCTCTTCGATTGCACGATCGCTCGCGTCGTTCATATAGACGCTCCCTTCCTACCGACTAACCCCCATCCTAGGCAGCGACGGCTAAAGGAAACATAAAAGAGACGACTGTCATGCATGGAAGGCGTAAACCCCCAATGCGCCGGTAGACCCCAGGCGGCTAGGACCGTCCCCAAGTGCCGGCACAAGAGGAACGTCCCTAAGTGCCAACCAGGGCAACGCCGCAGGTAGAGGACGGACAGCGAAAGCCCGCCAGAGCGAGCAAGGTGCCTTCAAGCAAAATGGCGCCGCAGGTTGAGCATAAGTCAGCGAGCGGGTCGCATTTGAGGCAAGGTGGCGTGAAACGAAAGGGCGCTGACCTTCTGGTCGCGCCCTTGAAGTTGAACGTCAGATTGCCCAAATGCGGCCCGCGCAGCGTCGAGCCGTTACGCGGTTCGTAGAACCGCGTAACTAGTTAGTACATCTTTGCGCCGGCAGGGATGGAATCGTCGAGCTGGATCAGGTTGAGACGCTCCTCGCCCTCCTCCTCGTGGATGGCGCTGATGAGCATGCCACAGCTGGGGATGCCCATCATCTTGCGCGGAGGCAGGTTGGTGATGGCGAGTAGGGTCTTGCCGACCAGGTCCTCGGGCTCGTAATAATCGTGAATGCCGGAGAGGATGGTGCGGTCGGTGCCGGTGCCGTCATCGAGCGTAAAGTTCAGCAGCTTCTTGGACTTCTTGACGGCCTCGCATGCCTTGACTTTCACGGCGCGGAAGTCGCTCTTGGAGAAGGTATCAAAGTCGACGAACTCCTCAAACAGCGGCTCGACGGCAATCTTGGAGTAGTCGAGCGTGGGCTTGAGCGGCTTGACGAAGGGGCTCGCGGTGTTGCCGGCCTCGGCAGCCTTGGCAGCGGCGGCACCGGACTGGAAACCCTTCTCGGGCTTCATGTGCGGGAACAGCAGCACGTCGCGGATGGATGCCTGGTTGGTGAGCAGCATGACCACGCGGTCGATACCGATGCCGATGCCGCCCGCGGGAGGCATACCGTACTCGAGGGCGCGAACGTAATCCTCGTCGTACTCCATGGCCTCGTCGTCGCCGCCGGCCTTCTCGGCCATCTGGGCAGCGAAGCGCTCGGCCTGGTCGACCGGGTCGTTGAGCTCGGAGAACGCGTTGGCGTACTCGTGACCGGCGATGACCAGCTCAAAGCGATGGGTCAGGCGCGGATCATGCTCAAAGCGCTTGGCAAGCGGGCTAACCTCGATGGGGTAATCGCACACGAAGGTGGGGTTGACGATGGTGTCCTCGCCCAGCTCGTCATAGATCTCGGCGATGATCTTGCCGGCGGTCCACTCGGGCTTGATCTCCAGGCCCTTCTCGCGTGCAGCGGCAGCAAGCTCCTCAACCGGCGTGTCGATGGTGACCTGCTTACCAATCACGTCAGAGACGATATCGGTCATGGAACGGCTTGCCCACTCACCAGAAAGGTCGATGGTCTGGCCCTGGTACTCAATAACCTCGGGGTTGCCGATAGCCTTGTTAGCGGCCTTAATGACACCCTGGGCGAGCGCCTTCATGCCCTCGAGATCGGAGAAGGCGCGGTAAGCCTCCATCGTGGTGAACTCGGGGTTGTGGGTGAGGTCCATACCCTCGTTGCGGAAGATGCGGCCGATCTCGAAAACGCGCTCAAAGCCGCCGACGATGCAGCGCTTGAGGTGCAGCTCGGTGGCGATACGCAGGTAGCACTCCTGATCGAGCGCGTTGAAGTGCGTGATGAACGGCTTGGCAGTAGCTCCGCCCTGGATGGTCTGCAGGATAGGGGTCTCAACCTCCATGTAGCCATCGGACTCCATAAAGCGGCGGAACGTGGAGAGGATCTGCGAGCGCTTGCGGAAGGTCTCGCGAACGTCGTCGTTGGCGATGAGGTCGACATAGCGCTGACGATAGCGGGTCTCCTTGTCGGAGAGGCCGTGGAACTTCTCGGGCAGCGGGCGAACGGCCTTGGACAGCAGCGTCGCGCTCTTGGGGGCAACGGAAAGCTGGCCACGCTTGGTGCGCACGACTACGCCGGTCACGCCCAGGATATCGCCCAAGTCGAGGGCCTTGAGCGTATTCCAGGCGGCCTCGTCCATATCGTTGATGCGGCAGAACAGCTGGATCTCGCCGGTCGCGTCGCGCACGACGATGAACATGATCTTGCCCTGACCGCGCTTGGCGACCACACGGCCGCCGATCTTCACGACGTCCTCGGTGTCCTCGCCATCGGTGAGCTCGGCGTACTTAGTCTCGATGTCGACGACGTAGTCCTCAATCTCGGAGTGCTCGGGATAGGGGTTCTGGCCCGCCTCGAACAGGGCGGCGCGCTTGGCCAGGCGCGTGGCGCGCTCGTCGTTGAGCGTCGATGCCTGCTCGGCGGCGTTCTGGTTCTCTGCCATAGTTAGCTCCTCAAACTAAAACGCTCCCCAGGATTCGGTCCCAGGGAGCGAAAACATACCTTTACGCGGGACCGTGGTCTAGCGTGCAATCTTTGCGATGGTGTAGACGCGGGTCTTGCCCGAAGGCGTAACGACCTCGACGGAGTCGCCCTCGCCGTGACCGATGATGGCATGGCCGACCGGAGACTCGTTGGAGATCTTGTGCTCGAGCGAGTTGGTCTCGGTGGTACCGACGAGCGTGACTTCCATGACCTCACCGTTGGGATCGATCAGAGAAACGGTGGAACCGATGGAGACGGTCAGATCGCCCGTGGTGGCAGCGACCTGAGCGTTGGCGAGGATGGCCTGAATCTCGGCAATGCGAGCAGCATTCTGGGCCTGCTTGTCCTTGGCGGCGTCGTACTCGGAGTTCTCCGAAAGGTCGCCGAACGCGCGGGCTTCCTTGATGTCCTCGACGATCTCCTTGGCGTAATCGCCCTCACGCCAAGCGAGCTCCTCGACGAGCTTCTGGCGGCCCTCAGCGGTCAGTACGATCTGGCTTGCGTCCATACGGATATCTCCCCAACTATGATGTAACGATCAACTGTCAACAAAACGAAAAAGACCGGCTAGCCTGCGGGCAAGCCGGTCAGGTGCTCACCCCAAAGGGATGGGACTACTCTGCGTCCGCGTCGCTGTCCTCTGCCTTCTTTTGCTTGGCAGCAGCGAGCTTGGCCTCGAGCTCTGCGATCTCCTTGTCCTCCTTGGACTCCTCGACCACAACGTCCTCGGCCTGCTTGGTTTCGCCCTTATCGTCGCCCTCCATACCCTCGCGGATATTCTTGACGGTAGAGCCGAGGGACTTGCCGAGCTTCGGCAGGTTCTTAGGCCCGAAGATAATCAGGACAACAACGAGAATAATGATGAGCTCAGGAGCCCTCAGTCCAAACATGTAGACCTCCACAATACAGCGAGACAAGCTCGAATGAGTATACCGCGGGTGCCGCGGTATCACAACAATAGCTAAAAAAAGGGACCGCAAGAAGCGGTCCCTCCTCATGCTCTGGTCGGGTTGACTGGATTTGAACCAGCGACCCCTGCGTCCCGAACGCAGTGCTCTACCAAACTGAGCCACAACCCGTTAGCTCGACTATAGTAACAAAGATTTTCGCCGCGTGCTAGAGAAATTTTTATTTCTTTGGCGCTTCAATGCGAACCGTGTTGGGAATGAGCTCCGTCGCGCAGGACCACCAGCCGTTTTGCAGGGCAGCGTCGGCAAGCCTTTCGGCCGTGACGGCGGTGTCGCAAATGGCAAACGAGCAGGCGCCCGATCCGCACACATCTACAGCAACGGCGCCGTCCTGTTTACGCAGCCAATCGAGCACCGTTTGAATCTGCGGCTCCATCTGTGCGGAAATGACACCCAGGTTGTTATGGATGAGCGCATATGCCGTCTCGGTATCACCAGCACGCAAGGCAGAAGCTATCGCGCCGGGCTTGTCTGCAGGCACTGGGGCCTCGTCAAAACGTCGATAGGCTTCAATTGTTGAAACGCTTGCCTCGCGCGGCTTGACCAGCACGACGGGTGTCGCAGGTAGTACGGGGTACTCGGTGGCCAGCACGTCTCCCCCACCTACGTAAAATGCAGGGCTGGCATGCAAAAAGAAGGGAACATCGGCGCCAATACCCCGTGCAATGTCGTCGAGCGCTGGGTCGGTGCGATCAATTCCCCAGAGCTCCGCCAAGGCAACAATGATCGCGGCCGCATCCGTCGAAGGGCCGCCCAAGCCGGCGCACAATGGAATGCGCTTCCCAATCGTCACGCAGATGTTTGCCTCGCGACCATAATGCTCGGCCATAGCAACCGCAGCCCGATACGCCGTATTCTTTTGCATGGGAAAATCTGATGCCGGAACCGTCTGGACGGTCAGCGCCTGCGCCGGCGTGACCGTCACGGTATCGGAAAGGTCGACGGCTGCCATCAGGGAATCGACCCTGTGGTAGCCGCGGGCGTCACGCTCGGTATGAACCCCCAGATAGAGGTTGATCTTTGCCGGCGCGGAAAGGGTCAGGGACCAATCGGTCACCGCTAGTGCTCCTCGAGCTGATTGCCGAGCGGAGTAAAGATGTGCTCACCGCTCTCGGGGTCGAACAGCTCGACCTGACCGGTAAGGACGTCGATGTACTGGTAGGACTGACGCGACTTGCGGCCGCGGCGTTCGTCAACCTCGACGATAAAGACAGCCGGGTGGACGCTCTTGATGGTGCCCATGCGCTCGACGACGCGGGTGCGGCCCATGTTGGCCTTCACCTTAACGCGATCGCCCACCATATCGGTCAGCTTCTCGTGGATGTCGTCGACGTGATTGACTTCCATCTCTTCCATGAACAGGGCCTCCAGAAGGTGCAATTCAAAAAGGGGATAATACCCCTAAGATAGACAAAACTCTAATACTATAGCACCCTGTTGCGACCACGCGCAAGTAGCTAAATAAGCCCCGTCCCAAATTGACTACTTACAGATTGTCTGTGTCCAGAACGATGGTGAATGGACCGTCGTTGACGAGGTCGACCTTCATGTCGGCGCCGAAGATGCCATGCGCTACGTGCTCGACGTCCTCGCGCACAAGCGTCAGGAAGTACTCGTAGAGCTTGTTGGCAACATCGGGGGCGCCGGCATCCGTAAACGATGGGCGGCGGCCGTGACGGCAATCGGCGAACAGCGTGAACTGCGACACCACGAGAACCTCGCCGTCGACATCGGCAAGTGCCAGGTTGGTCTTGCCGTTCTCGTCCTCGTTAATGCGCAAGCCCCGGAGCTTGCCCCACAGCTTATCGGCCTCGGCGCGCGTGTCGCCGTGGCCCACGCCCAACAGCACCAGATAGCCGCGCCCAATTTTGCCCACGCACTCGCCGTCGACCGTCACGCCGGCGTTGAGCACGCGCTGCACCACCGCACGCACGGCCTACTCCTCGCCCGTCAGTTTGGCGGATAGGTGCTCGAGCGCATGGAATCGGTGGCTGATGGCGTTCTTCTCGTCCGCCGTCAGCTCGGCCATAGTCTTGCCCGGCGTGTCGACCGGCAGGAACAGCGGATCATAGCCAAAGCCGTAATCGCCGCGGCCCTCGTGCGCAATGACGCCTTCACAGGCGCCCTCGCCATAAGTGACCAGGCCGTCCGTATCGATAAGCGCGACAACGCTCATGAAGCGCGCGGTGCGGTCCTCGTCGGCCACGCCCTCCAGATTCACGAGCAGCTTGGTGTTGTTGGCGGCATCGTCGCCATGCACGCCCGCATAGCGCGCGCTATACACGCCCGGCTCGCCGTCCAGCGCGTCGACGACCAGGCCCGAATCGTCTGCAATGGCCATGAGCCCCGTCTCTTCGACGGCAGCCTGCGCCTTGATGATGGCGTTCTCCAAAAACGTCGTGCCGTTTTCCTCGGGATCCTCAAAATCACCCAGCTGGCCGAGCGCCACAAAGCGAACCTCGGGCATAACCTTGCCCAAAATAGCCTCGATCTCGGTGAGCTTATGGGCGTTGCCCGTTGCCACGACGATGGTCGCCGCCGGGTCGAGGGTGTCGATGTCGATCTTCTCAAGTGCCATGAGTGGTCTCCTTGTCTCTATAGCAAAGTCACGTAAAAGGGACTGGCCCTTCGGCGTCTCCCCTTTCGTGTAGCATCAACCTTATCTATCGGCGTTTCCGCAGATAAAACCTACCAAAATAAACCTGTCCCTTTTTGGCAGGTTAGGCGAGGGCCTGGCGCTGAAGCTCGATGAGCTCGGCGATGCCCTTGTCGCCCAGGTCGAGCAAGTCGTTGAGGCGCTTGCGGTCGAAGGGCGCCTGCTCGCCGGTGCCCTGGAGCTCGATCATCTCGCCGGAGTCGGTGGCGACAAGGTTCATGTCGACCTCGGCGTGGCTGTCCTCGGAATAGTCCAAGTCGAGCAGGGTGTTGCCGTCGACGACACCCATGGAGATGGCGGCGACCTGGCCTGTGAGCGGGATGCGCTCGAGCTTACCCGCCTCGACCCACATGGCAAGGGCGTCGTGCAGTGCCACCCAGGCGCCGGTAATGCTCGCCGTTCGCGTGCCACCGTCTGCCTGAATCACGTCGCAGTCGACGGTGACGGTATACTCGCCGAGCGCCTTCATGTTGACGACGGTGCGCAGGCTGCGGCCGATGAGACGCTCGATCTCCATGGAGCGACCCTTGCGGTTGGCGTGCTCGCGCTTGCAGCGCTTGCCGGTCGATGCCGGCAGCATGGCATACTCCGCCGTTACCCAACCGGCCTTGGCGCCCTTGCGCCAGCCCGGCACGCCCTCCTCGATGGTGGCAGCGCACAGCACGCGCGTATCGCCAAACTCGGCCAGGCACGAACCGTGGGCGTGCTTCATGACGCCGCGAGTAAGCCTGATGGGGCGCAACTCATCGGCGGCGCGGCCGTTGGCGCGATTGACCTGCATATACTCCATAGAAAAATCCTTTCGGCAAAAGGTGGACGTGAGCCTTTGGTCGGTGCCCTTATATCTATTTCAGTTCGTCGATATCGATATGCTCAATGCTCTTGAGCGGCTGACCAAAGATAAAGCTGCCCGCCACCGCAAACTCGGCAATGTTATCGGCCGTCGTGGCAAAACGATGCTGCGGCTCGGCGGCGTCGCCCGCCAGCTGCTCGCGGCGCGTGAGGATATCGGTCAGCTCGCGCGTAGTCTCCTCGGCGGAACTCACCACGCGCACCCCGGGCCCCAGCGCATGGCGAATAGGTCCCACGAGCAGCGGAAAGTGCGTGCAGCCGAGCACTACGGTATCGATTCCGCGATCGCGCAGCGGCTCAACCGTGGCACCGACCAGCGCTCGCACGGCCGGCGTATCGAAGATGTCCTCGTTCTCGAGCCACTGCTCCTGCAGATGCGCACCCGAGGCGAGCTCGTGCTCGACGACCTCGACAAAACTCGAAGCCGGGCATCCATACACGTCCACACCGGCGTCCAAATCCTGAATGGCACGCGTGTAAGCACCCGAGCGAATGGTGAGGTTGGTGGCGAGCACGCCCACGCGGCGCGTGCGAGTGCTGTTAATCGCCGCACGTGCGCCCGGCGCGATGACACCGATCACGGGCACGTCGAGCACCTGCTGAGCCAGACGCAAGGCCGCTGCGGTCGCCGTGTTGCAGGCGATGACCATGATCTTGACGTCGTGCTTTGACAGCCAGCGGCTCGCCTGCAGTGCAAACGAGCGTACCTCGTCCTCGGTGCGGGTGCCATAAGGACAGCGTTTGGTGTCGCCGAAGTAGTAGACGGACTCATGCGGCAGCGCCGTCGCGATGGCGCGGGCAACCGTCAGACCGCCCAGACCCGAGTCGAATACGCCAATGGGGCGCGTGTCGCCAGCCAGATTCTCGATATCGGACATTACCTCACCAGATTCTCTCTCGAAATAACAGCCACGCGCGATGCGCCGCGCTACGAACGAGCCGCGACGAGCAGCTCTGCCGTTGCCACCCAGCCATCGACAATCTTGCCGCGCGTGACGTAAGCGTTATCGCAAGCGTCCAGGAACTCGGGCGCGCCGGCGCTGGTCAGGCCGTTCTCGACCAAACAGAACGTGCCCACGTGGTCGGCCATGTAGAAGTCGGACTCGGAGTCGCCGAGCGCAAGCGTCTCCTCGCGCTCGATCCCCAGGTGCTCGCAGAAGCGCGCAATGGCAACGCCCTTGTTGAGGCCCGCCGGATTGATATTGAAGGCACGACCGTCCTCGACGCGATCGAGCTCAAGCGTCGTCGGCTTGGACAGATGCGTCAGGTGGCCGTTGCAGGCCCAGACCAGGCCGCAGCCGGCCTCGTCAAGAATGGCCTGGACCTCGTCGTCGGGCACATCGCCGCGCATGCCAACGGTGACCTCGCGGTACTTGTAGCCAGTCGACATGTCGTTGTGGTACTCGATCTTATGTGGCCAGCGGGCGAGAATCTTCTCGCACACGCCGGTCTGCTCGATCACCTGATGCGGCGTGAGGCCGCAGGCAGGGTCGTAGGGCATATCGCCGGTCAGATACTCCCAATCGTTGGCCTTGAGATCGTACATGACCAGGCCACCCATCTCTCCGATGTAGGAGTTAAGGCCGAGCACGCGCGCGTCCTCGTGGATCATGGTACGGTTGCGGCCCGAGGTGGGAACCACCTGGATGCCGGCGCGGGCAAGTGCCACGACAGCCTCGACGAGCTTGGTCGAGGGGTTGCCGTCGTTGTCGCGCAGCACGCACGAGCCGGGCGCGAGCATGGTGGCGTCCAGGTCGGTAAAGACGTACTTAACCTTGGCAAGACGCTCGCGCATCTCGCCCGAAAGCTCAGCGACGGTCGGCAGGGTATTGTGGGACATGATTACTCCATTACGTAGAAGGGGCTTGGTCTAGGCGTCGTACGCCGCAAGGGTGCGCTTGAGGATCGAACCGTCGCGCTCACAAGGCTCGGGTCCGTTCTTGCGCAGCATACGCTCTTCCTCGCCCTTACCGGTCACGATGACCACGGCAGGACGGACGGTTTCGCGCACGGCAGTCTCGATAGCGGCAACGCGATCAGTCACGATTTGCCAGTTATCATTTCCCTGCGCTTGAACGTTGCGCGCGATCACGGCGCAGATATCCTCGACATCCTCGGGGCCGGGGTCATCCTCGGTAATCACGATTCGGTCGGCATACTTGCCAGCGGCGATGCCCATCGTGGTGCGTCGATCGACACCCTTACCGCCCGTAGCGCCAAATACAACCGCCAGCTCGCGCTCGGGATAGTTCTCGCGCAAGTCACGCAGGAGCGTCTCGAGGCTCATGCCGTTATGTGCAAAATCGACGACGCCCAGGATTTTGCCCGATACGGACGGATAGAGCTCCATGCGGCCGGGGACGAAGACGCCCTCAAAGCCGTGGACGATACCCTCCTCGGAAATGCCCAGGGCCTCGGCGCAGGCAATAGCGGCAAGCGCGTTGGACACATTGAACTTAACCGGCGTGGGAATCACAATGTCGCGCGTAAAGCGGGGCGTGCGCACCGTTGCCACCACGCCGCAGTCGCCATTGCGAATCGCCAGCGCAAGCACGTCGGCACGCTCGTCGGTCAGGGAGAACGTCACCGTACGTTCGCAACGAGATGCCGCCTCGAGCACACGATCGACCTTATCCATATCGAGATTGACCACGGCAAAACGGCTCTGCGAGAAGATTTTGAGCTTGCTGGCAAAGTAATCCTCGAGCGTCGGATGCTCAATCGGCGAAATGTGATCCTCGCCGAGATTGGTAAAGGCGCCGACTTCAAAGGCGATCTTGCCCGTGCGCTCGTATTTGAGGCCCTGGCTCGATGCCTCCATAACCAGCCACGGGGCACCCGCCTCCGCAGCATGTGCGATACGAGACTGCAGCAGGAAGGATTCGGGGGTCGTCAGCTTGGAAGGGCCCGTCTCGATGCCGTCGTCGAACTCAATGCCCGTATTAAGAGCGGGTCGATGACAGCCCGTAAGCTTGGCCTCGTTGACGAGAATGCCGCGCAGATAAAAGCTACAGGTCGACTTGCCCTTGGTGCCTGTAAAGGCGCAGACCTTCACCTTGCCCGACGGGTGCCCATAGAAGGCATCTGCCACCACGGCGAGCGTGCGACGAATATCGCTCACAATCACCGCGGGAGCATCGACATCGTAATCGACCTCGGAAACGTAGGCCACGGCGCCATCGGCGATTGCCGAAAGCAGGTACTCACGCTTAAACGCGCGGCCCTTGCAGACAAACAACGTGCCCGGACGCACCTGGCGCGAGTCGTCAGTCGCAAACTCAATGCGCTGGTCGCACGAAGCGCTCGGTTTGGAAACAACAAGGTCATCTTCCTCGAGCAACTCTATATAGCGCATCAGAGTTAGCTTCTCTTGTGTCGGACTCGACATACAAAGACCTCTCTCGCTCAATTCGGCCTTAAAGGGCAAAAGACGTCCCGCGGCAGAAACGATGAAACATTCTGTATTATCAACCATCCTAATATGCCACCCGACCCTGCGCGCACTGCAGCCTTCTAAAAAATTGCATGGACTGTGCCGTGGATTAATAAATGGCGGCAGTGTCCCCCCGTGTAACAACGAGGAAATCTGGGTGCTATTCTTTATCCAAATGTCTTGATGTGCCTCATTGACCCACAATGCCGACCCATCATGCCCAAGCAAAGGATTCCAGATGAAACGACACTTCGAACGTCGCCACCGCTCGGCACGCGTCCAGTTGACCCGGCACATCGTCTGCGCCTTCGCGACGGTCGTTGTGGCCCTTGCCACCATCATCGGCGCGAGCGGCTGTTCGTCCTCCCAGAACGCCTCGAGCACCTACACACTCGTCGAGAATGGCAAGCTCACTGTCGCAAGTGACTTGGCCACACCCCCGTTTGAATACGTCAACGATTCCGGCAAAGACCAGGGCTTTACCTATGAACTCATGGGCATGATCGCAGACGAGCTCGGTCTGGAGCTCAACTACTTGCCGGCGCAAAAGTTCGACGGCATTATCCCCATGGTCAAGCAGGGTGTAAAGACCGATGTCGGCGCATGTAACATCACGATTACCGACGAGCGCAAGGAAGAGGTCGACTTCACCAACCCCTATATCGACTCCAACCAGGGCGTCGCAGTTGCAAAGAACACTGGATACGACACGGTCGATAGCCTCAACGCACCGGGTGTCAAAATTGCCGTGCAGTCGGGCACCACGTCCGAGGAGTGGGCAATCGAGAACCTGCCGCAGGCAACCACCGTCAACTTTGACGACTGGACGGCAGCCTTCACCGCCGTCATGAGCGGTCAGTGCCAGGCGGTCGTATGCGATCTGCCCGTTGAGCAGTGGATGGTTTCGAACTCCTTTACCGGTATGGAGATCATCAAAGAGGTTCCGACGGGCGAGCAGTTTGGCATTGCCGTCTCTAAAGACAACCCCGAGCTGACACAGGCCATCAACGATGCCCTTGCCAAAATCAAGAGCTCCGGTGCCTATGACAAACTGTACGAGAAGTGGTTTGGCATGGCGCCCACGAGCGGGTCCGATAACAAGGATGCCTCGAGCTCAGACGACGCGACGGGCACTTCACTCGCCGTCACCTCGGCGACCGCCAAGTCAAACGAAGACAGCGGCAACGGCGTGCTCGGCGGCATCGCAACCCGCCTGACCTGGGAAGCGACAACGGGTAGCGACGAGGGCGACGTTTCGCAAATTGAACTTGAGCTGCCCGAGGGCGGATCGTTTGAAAGCACCGATGCGAAGGTCACGCTGCTCGACGGACTGAACCAGACGGGTGTCAAGGAATCGTGCTCGCTGGACGGCTCAAAGCTCGTCATCAAGTTTGCCGATCCCGTCGCCGCCGGCTCGCAGATTCGCGTTGTCGTCCCCGACGTCGTATTCCCGAGCAACGCGGGTGCCTATGCCGTCACCGGCAGCTATGTCGCCGACGGCGACAAGCGAGATCTTCCCGAGAGCCCCACCATCAGCGTCTCGGAGAGCACCATGGTGCAAGAAATCGTCACCTGGCTCGATGCCCAACCTTGGGTTGCCGCGTGGAACTCCAACCCGTTTTTGGGCATGTTCTGCAAGCCGCAGATTATCGTCACCTCAATCGCCTCGCTCTTTAAGGGCTGGGGCATAGCACTTGCCGTGACCGCCATCGGTTTTCCGCTCGCCATCCCCATCGGCTTGCTGTTTGCCTTTATGAAAATCAGCCATAGTCGTATGCTGCGCGGCATCGCCGTGACATACATCAACGTCCTGCGCGGAACCCCACTCTTCCTGCAGATCTACATTGCGTTCTTTGGGTTCCCTATGATCGGTCTCAACGTGCCCAATCTGCCGCTCGGCGTTGGCGTGCTCGCCATCAACTGCTCGGCCTATCTTGCCGAGATTTTCCGCGCCGGCATCGAGAGCGTGCCGCATGGTCAAGCAGAAGCTGCCTACTCGCTTGGCATGACTTGGTCCCAAGTTATGTCGCGCATCGTGATTCCGCAAGCCGTACGTTGCGTTATACCGACTATGACCAGCGAGTTCGTTATGCTGTACAAGGACACATCGCTGCTTTCGAGCGTTGGCGTCATGGAGCTCATGCTGTTCTCCAAAAACCTCACAGCCACCACGGGCAACATTACGCCCTACATTTGCGCCGCACTTTACTACCTGGTCGTGACGATTCCGCTCATCCACGCCGTCACCAAGGTGGAGCACCGTCTCGCCGAGCGCAGCAAGCGCTAACCGCTCATACATAGCGTTCGTAACCACGGCCCGCCGCTTCGTCTGAAGATCGGGCCGTGGTTTTTTCGGTTCGCTCGGCGCTTATGCCCTATCACGAAACAAAAGATTGGCATGATAGTAAAGATTATTTGACATCAGCTGCCGTAACCCTTGCGGCAGTACACCTGAGCCGTCAGCAGAAAGGATCTTGCATGTGCGGTTTTGTCGGTTTTACCGGTACAGATGAACAGAGTGAGCTGGTTCTCACGGCCATGATGAATCGCATCATCCACCGTGGTCCCGATATGGGCGGCCAGCATATCGTCGACAACGTTGCCCTTGGCTTCCGTCGTCTTTCGATTCTTGATCTTTCCGAAGCTGGAGCTCAGCCCATGTCGAGCGACGACGGCAAGGTCACGATTGTCTTCAACGGAGAGATCTACAACTTCCAGGAGCTTCGCGCCGAGCTGGAGGCAGCCGGCTACGCCTTCCACTGCAACGCCGATACCGAGGTCCTGGTACACGGTTACGAGGAGTGGGGCGAGGACCTGGTCAACCGCCTGCGCGGCATGTACGCGTTCGTGATTCACGACCAGAACAAGAACAAACTCTTTGGCGCTCGTGACATCTTTGGTATCAAGCCGTTCTATTACTACCAGGCATCCGATGGCTCGCTGCTGTTTGGCTCCGAGATCAAGAGCTTCCTGGACCATCCCAAGTTTGAGAAGGCTGTCAACCACGACGCGCTGCGCCCCTACCTGACGCTGCAATTCCCCGCCACGGAGGAGACCTTCTTTAAGGGCGTGTTCAAGCTTGCCCCGGCGCATTGCTTTACGTATGACCTGACGACCAACGCCATGGACATCAAGCGTTACTGGAGCTGCGACTTTACCGACGACAACTCCAAGACCTTCGAAGAGTACGTGGACGAGTGCGACAAGGTCGTGCACGAAAGCGTCGCTGCGCACCGAATCGCCGATGTTAAGGTGGGCTCGTTCCTTTCTGGCGGCGTCGACTCCAGCTACATTGCCGCCTGCCTCATGCCCGACACCACGTATTCTGTCGGCTTCGATTACAAGAACTTCAACGAGACCAACTACGCTGCCGAGCTTTCCGACAAGCTGGGCATCAAGAACGTGCGCAAGATGATTACCGCCGACGAGTTCTTCGATGCACTACCCGATATCCAGTACCACATGGACGAGCCGCAATCGAACCTGTCCAGCGTTCCGCTGTACTATCTGGCGCAGATGGCTTCCGAGGAGGTCACCGTCGTCCTTTCGGGCGAGGGTGCCGACGAGCTGTTTGCCGGCTATGAGTGGTACGAGGACACCCCCGAGATGCGCTCCTTTAAGAAGCGCGTGCCGCTCGGCGTGCGTCGCGCCCTGGGCTCACTCGTTCAGCATCTCCCCTACTTTAAAGGCCATAACTTCCTGACGAAATGCGCCGAGGTTCCCGAGCGCTGGTATGTGGGTCAGGCAAAGGTGTTCGACCCGTCCGAGGTCGACGAGGTGCTCAAGCCTGCTTATGACACCGGCAAGAACGCCGCCGAGATGTGCGCCGAGTACTACAAGCAGGTTCCCAACTGCTGCGAGCTTTCCAAGAAACAGTATCTGGATATGAACATGTGGCTGCCGGGCGACATTCTGCTCAAGGCCGACAAGATGTGCATGGCGCATTCTCTGGAGCTTCGCGTCCCGTTCCTGGACAAGAAGGTCATGGAGTTTGCCGAGCACATTCCCGCCAACTACCGTGTTAACGAAGAGGGCTGCAAGCTTGTCCTGCGCCACGCCGCCAACCGCACGCTGCCCGATGAGTGGGCAACGCGCAAGAAGGTGGGCTTCCCCGTACCGGTCAAGTTCTGGCTGCGCGAGCAGAAGTATTATGACTACGTTAAGGAGTACTTCACCGCGCCGTGGGCTGCCGACTTCTTTGACACCGATGCACTCATGAAGCTGCTCGACGATCACTTTGAGGGCCGTGCGCTCAACCAGCGCAAGATCTATACCACGCTGACGTTCCTCATCTGGTACAAGCGCTTCTTTATCGACGAGGACACGGACGCAGAAGTCGCCGCGTAAGTTTCGTTATGAATTAGCGGTGAACAGCATAGGGTTTCCGCTATACTCAATCCCTGCGGGCGATTGGCGCAACGGTTAGCGCAGGTGCTTTACACGCACAAGGCTGGGGGTTCGAATCCCTCATCGCCCACCATTGAATTGGAAACGGTCCTCGAAAGGGGACCGTTTTTGTTTGGGCCCATTTCATGGGATTCGAACCCGCAAGGGTGCGGAGCTGAGGAAACGCGAAGCGTTTTCCAGCGCAGCACGCGAGGAGCGAAGCGACGAAGCGGAAGCGGGCGGCGCCAGCCGCACGCGGACATCCCTCATCGCCCACCACTTGATTGAAAAGGCTCCCAGCGATGGGGGCCTTTCCTTTTTGGGCCCATCGCAGAGGAATTCGAACCCGCAAGGGTGCGGAGCTGAGGAAACGCGAAGCGTTTTCCAGCGCAGCACGCGAGGAGCGAAGCGACGAAGCGGATGCGGGCGGCGAAATGGACCCTTGGCGAATACCCGTGTGCAAAAAATGCCAAATATGAGTACTGCTACCTTTTTGGTAGCAGCGTTTTCGAAGTCATAAAAGGCAAATCCGACATTAGAACGACGACTGATAGTCCAGTTAAGCCAATTTAGTTACTGCAAAACTGGACATATGTGGCCCAACTCATCTAAAAACGCCCAATTTATATGTTACGAAGTTAGTGCCCGTACTCATATTTGCCACTTTTTGCACACGGCCTATCCCAGCCATGGTAAATCGATAGCAAAACGGGCTCCAGACCGCTGAATCGTGCCGCATATGGCACGTCCGCAGTCCGGAACCCGGTCCAAATTGAGTTATTGCGCTGTGTTAGGCCAAAACGTCCGACAAAATCTCGATCAGGCTGTCCACGTCGGCTTCTTCGCAGACAAGCGGCGGCAGGAAACGCAGCGTGTGGGCACCAGTAGCGTTAATCACGGCGCCGGCGGCCAGCGCGCGGGCAACAATATCATGCGCATCGCCCGCAGCGTCATCCAGATCGCAGCCGAGCATTAAGCCGCGACCGCGTACCTCGGTAACGTGCGGAAGCTTGGCCAGCGCCTGCTCCATATAAGCACCCACCTTGGCGGCATGCTCAGCGTAGTCGCCGCGCACAAGCGCGGAGAGCGTCGCGGCGCACGCCGCGACAGCCAAGCAACTACCGCCAAAGGTCGAGCCGTGGTCGCCCGGCTTAAACACGTCGGCGATCTCCTTCTTTGCCACCACGGCACCCATGGGGACGCCGTCGGCGATCCCCTTGGCAAGGCTCATGATGTCGGGCTCCACGCCATAGGTCTGGAATGCAAACGGCTTGCCGGAGCGGAAGATGCCACACTGGACCTCGTCGGCGATAAGAACGGCACCCACCTCGTGTGCCAAGTCGCGCGCTGCCGCCATAAACTCCTCGGTCATGGGGTGCACACCGCTCTCGCCCTGAATCGGCTCGAGCATGACGGCGCAAATCTCGCTTCCCAGCTGCTTAAAGATTGCACGCAGCTCATCGACATCGTTGGGTGTGCAGGCCACAAAGCCGCCCGGCAGCGGACGGAAGCTGTCCTGTAGCCAATCCTGCATGGTGGCGGCAATGGTCTCGAGCGTACGACCGTGGAAGCCGCCGCGCATGCATACGATGGTGTTGCCGCCGTTACCAGCACGCTTGGCGTACAGACGCGCGAGCTTCATCGAGCCCTCGTTGGCTTCAGCACCAGAATTGGCAAAGAACGTCTCCCACACCTGCTCGCCCGCCGTCGGAGCGCCGAGCGCAGCGGCCGTGGTCTCATCGCCGGCGGCAATGGCATCGGCCAGAACGCACGCACCATCTACGTCGTCGTTGGCAAGCTTGGACAGCAGCGCCGCGACCTGTCCACGCTGCTCGATGTAGAAGTAGTTAGACACGTGCAGAAGCTTTTTGGTCTGAGCCTCGAGCGCCGAAAGCACTGCAGGATTACCGTGGCCTAGGCTACACACGCCAATACCAGCGAGAAAGTCGAGATACTCACGACCATCGTCACCGATGAGCTTCATGCCGTGGCCTTCGACAAACTCTACCGGCGAGCGACCAAAAGTATGCATAACGTAATGGGATTCGAGCGATTGTTGAGTTGCAAGTGACATGGGATGCCTTTCGTTGGGCGCCGTACGGCGCAGGGCTATGGGTGCAGGGACGCGACGACCGCGGGTCAGCTAGACCGTCTGGAGCTTCTCGACCTCGTCGAGGTTCTCGGTCAGGCGCGCCGCAAACGTCGAAAGCGGGTGCGGATGCGTATCGAATTCGTAGGCTGTCTCGGTGGAATGGATCACGGTGCCGACGCCAGCATCGGTCAACAGCTCCAGCAGCAGCGAGTGCGGCGTCGTGCCATTGATGATGTGGGCTCGGAACACGCCAGCGGTAAGCGCATCGACGGCGGCGCGCAGCTTGGGGATCATGCCCTTGTCGACCTCGCCGCCGTAGAGCATCTCATTGACCTCGTCGAGCGTCAGGTTGGAGATAAGCGAATCCTTGTCGCTAAAGTCCTTGTACAGACCGTCGACATCGGTCAAAAAAATCGCCTTGTGCGCATGAAGCGCCGCCGCAACGGCGCCGGCGGCGGTATCGGCGTTGATGTTGAAGAAGCCACCGTCCTCCCCCGCCGCGACCGTGGCGATAACGGGAATGTACTCGCTGTCGAGCAAACGCTCGATATAGTCGGTGTTGACGTGCGTGACCTTGCCTACGCGGCCGAGCTCTGGGTCGAGTGGCTCGGCGATAAGGGTGCCGGCGTCGCTGCCGGACACGCCCACGGCCAGGTTGCCGTGGTGGTTGAGCGCCGCGACCAGCTCCTGATTGACCTTGCCGCCCAGAACCTCGCGCACGATGTCCATGGTGGCAGGCGTAGTCACGCGCTGGCCGTTCTTAAACTCGACGGGGATGTCGTAGTGGCTGAGCGCCTCGTTGATGGCCTTGCCGCCACCGTGCACGATAACAGGGCGCATGCCGATAATCTTGAGCAGGACGATGTCGCTCATCACGTCACGACGCAGTTGCTCGTCGACCATGGCGGCACCGCCGTACTTGATAACGACCGTCTTACCGGTCAGGTTCTTAATCCATGGCAGCGCCTCGAACAGCAGCTGCGCGGTAACTTCGTTGGATTCGCTTGAGCGACAATCGCGTGCGAACTTCATAGTCTGCCTCGTCTTTCGTGTAGCTATCGCGCCGTACCTCGTTGCCCGCGATTGCAGCGGGACGCGCGGCACATCGGGACTCTAGGAACGGTAATCACCGTTAATGGAGATGTACTCGTGCGTGAGGTCGCAAGTCCACACGGTGGTCGCCGCGTCCCCTGCGCCCAGGTCTGCTGAGATCACGATCTCGGGCGCCTCAAAGCGACGCAGCGCCTCGTCCTCGTCAAAGGGAACGGTCAGGCCATCACGGCAGACGGGCATACCCATCATGTCGATGGACACATCTTCTTGGTTAAACTGCACGCTGCACTTGCCGAGCGCCATGGCAACGCGGCCCCAGTTGCAGTCGTGGCCGGCGATGCAGGTCTTAACGAGCGGCGAGTTGGCGACAGCACGAGCGGCGATATCGGCCTCCTCGTCGTTCACGGCGCCGGTGATGTTAACCGTCACGAGCTTGGATGCGCCCTCGCCATCTGCGGCGATATTGCGCGCCAGGCTCTCGCACACCTCATGTACGGCAAAGGCCAGCTCGTCGAAGGCATCGGTGCCCTCGACGATATTCTCGGCATCCGCGGCAGCAGCGCCAGAAGCAAGCATGATGCAGGTGTCGTTGGTCGAGGTATCGGAATCGACCGTCACCTTATTGAAGGTCTGCTTAACGGTTGAGAGCAACAGGGTGTGGAGCGCCGCCGGCTCGACGGGGGCATCGGTAGTAATGACCGCGATCATGGTGGCCATATTGGGCATAATCATGCCCGAGCCCTTGCACATGCCGCCCACCGTATAAGCGTTGCCCGCATGGCTCGCAGCCTCACTGCGGTAGCGAACGGCATACTCCTTGGAGTGTGTATCGGTCGTCATGATGGCACGAGCTGCAGCGGCACCGCCATGGGCAGAGAGTGCCTCGTATGCAGACGGAACGGCTGTCTCAAACGTGTCGATCGGCAGAATCTGACCAATTACGCCCGTGGAGGCGACCAGAATCTGCTGGGACTCGCAGCCGATGACCTGCGAGGCGATGTTGCAGGTCTCGCGCGCGCAGGCAAGACCGGTCTCGCCCGTGGCGGCGTTGGCGTTGCCAGAGTTGATAGAAACACCGGCGATGATGCCATAGCCCTTGTCGGCGCCGCCCAGGTTGGCACGACTCACCTGCACGGGCGCCGCACAAAAGCGGTTAGCCGTAAACACGCCGGCCCCGGGACAGGGTTTATCGGGCACGACGAGCGCGTAATCCAGGCGCTCGGGATTCTTGCGGAATCCGGCATGGATGCCCGCCGCCTTAAAGCCGGCTGCCGCCGTTACGCCGCCCTCTACGGCACGAATCTTGATATCGAACTGCTCAGCATTCATCGTCTTTATGACTCCTTATGTCAAACAAAAAATGGGCATCGGTTGGTGCGCCATGCCAGCCACAATCATGAGACCAGCTTAAGAGTGGCGCCCCACTCGATGCCCGACTACCAAATCGTTAACAATCGAATGTGCTACACCGGGCACGCCACTGTGGGCAAGCCTCGTCGCTCGTCAAAGCCAAAAACGATGTTGGCGCACTGGACCGCCTGGCCTGCTGCACCCTTGCACAGATTGTCGATGGCGCCCGTAGCCACCAGAACGCCCGCGCGCTTGTTGAGCGCGAGGCCGATTTGGGCGGCGTTGGTGCCGACGACCGAAGCCGTCTTGGGCTGCTGGCCGGCATCGAGTACGCGCACGAAGGTGCGACCGGCGTAGAACTGCTTGTAATGGTCGACAACGTCCTCAAGGGTCAAGGTATCGATAGCCTGCGGCGTAAGCGGCATCGTCACCGTAGAGAGCAGACCGCGCTTGAGCGGTGCCAGGTGCGGGGTAAAGACGACGCGATCGGTTAGGCCCAAGATCTGCTCGATTTCGGGCGTGTGACGATGCTTGCCCACGCCATAGGCCTCCAGGTTCTCCTCCGCGCTGCAAAAATGGGTGCGGGCGTTACAGGACTTACCGGCACCCGTCACGCCGCTGATAGCGTCGACGATCACGGGACCGCTCTCGGCCACCCAGCCAGCGCGCACGGCAGGCGCGGCAGCAAGGCTCGTTGCGGTGGGATAGCAACCGGCGCAGGCGACCAGTACGGGCTTGCCGTCGGCGTGGTCGGATGCAGCGGTCTCCAAATCCTGGCAGAACAGCTCGGGCAGACCAAAGGCGCGGGTCTTGAGTAGCTCGGGGCTCGTGTGCTCGGCGGCATACCAGGCCTCAAAGGTGGCCGGATCGCTCAGGCGATAGTCGGCCGAGAGGTCAATGCAGGAGACTCCCGCGGCAAGCAGGGCGGGCACCTGCGCCATGGCGGCCGTGTGCGGCACGGCCAAAAAGACCGCATCGCAGTTCTTGAGCTCGGGGGCGTCATGCGTCGTGAAGACAAGATCGCTTACGCCGGCGAAACTCGGATACACCGCAGACAACGGCTGGCCGGCATCGGCGTTGGACGTAATGGCAGCAAGTTCAAACTCGGGATGACCGAGGACGAGGCGAATGAGCTCGGCGCCGGCATATCCAGCCGCACCGACGATTCCAACCTTTAAAGACATATCTAACTCCTTGTCTGCAGTTTATACACCAATGCGCATCCCGCAGCCGTCGTTATGAAGTGGGTTGAAACTTTAGCACCAAAAGATGCATATCTACGCAAATCTATTGCATATTCATGCATTGAAACAGTCCCGACACATTCACTCGAAGGAATTGACAAATAAGTGCGGGCCCCATATTGCCCAGTGCGCCTTACGGTGACGTTGCAATGTGGGGCCCGCTACATGCGAGAATTTGAATTGTCGAAGCTTGCTGAGAGAATCGTTTAGAGCTCGATCGGCACCCATTCGTCATGGTTGCAGATAAAGGCCTCGGGTTCCTCCACGCTAAAGAAGACGAGCGTGGGATCGCCTGCGCCCTCGTAGTGCTCGCCTAGGCGCTCCAGGTGCTTCCAGCCTGCCTCGCGCATATCGGGAGCGGCCTGGTCATCCAGACCCGCACGCCCACGCAAGATGAGCCAGCCATGGCCCGGCCACCAACTCGTGGCCTCAAAGCGTTGATTTTGCAGCAACTCTTGCCACACGTCTTTGGTGCGCGCCGTTACAAACCACAACTTGCCGTCCTGGATCTGCGCAAACGAAAACGGACGCACATGCGGCTGCCCGTCAACGCTCGTCGCCAAATACCATGCCGGCACCGACGTCAGATACTCCAACACCGTATTCAATCCGTCCACGTTTCCTCCTGTCACCTGACCAGTCTTTTTGGAATGGGTAGTCAATTTGGGAAATTAGAGCTCCAGACGCTCCTCGCTGCCGTCGATATCACAGAAGCGAGCGACGATGTTGCGAACCGAGAAAAACGCAAGGCGACCGTCGTTGGCGCCCTCGTGGTCTTCGCCGATGCCCACCATGTGCTTAAAGCCGGCTTGGCGCACCCGGTCGCTCACGACCGCGTCGTCCTCGAGCGCGGCCTCGCCGGTCAGCACAATCCAACACTCCCCCGGTTTCCAGCCCGAAACCTCAAACTTGGGGTTCGCGCTGAGCTCGGCCCACACGTCCTTATCGCGCGAGGTGCAAAACCACAGCTTGCCATCATCGACCATGGCAAACGAGAACGGCCTCACGCGCGGCTGATGTCCGTCCGTCACGTCGATCGTGGCAAGATACCACGCCGGAATACGCCTAAGATACGAACAGGCGCGCTCGAGCTGCGCCGTGCGATCGTTGTCGGTCATAGGGACCCCTTTCCTGCGCTCGAATCGCGCCTAAACAAGTTGAAGATTGATGACGATGACGCAGATGAGCAGCAACGCCGTCACCACCGCCGCCAACGCGTCGCCGCGGCCAAATGCAAGCGCATGCAGACGCGTGCGGCCCTGCTCGCCATGATAGCAACGGGCATCCATGGCGGCAGACAGCGTTTCGGCATGACGGAACACGCCCGTGAACAGCGGAATCGCCACACTGCCGAGCATGCGCACGCCGCCGAGCGGGCCTCCCGTCACGCGCGCACCGCGGCTCGCCTGCGCATCGGCCGTCTGCTTCATCTCGGTGGCAAACTGCGGCATAAAGCGCAGCGCGATACCCATGATCATGCCGAGCTCGTGCGCAGGAAGTCCCACACGCGCAAACGGCGCGAGCAGGCGCTCAAAGCCCGCGGTGAGGTCGAGCGTCGGTGTGGTGAGCGTGATAGCGCTCATACCGGCCATCATCAAGGTCAGGCGGCACGCCATAAAGGCGGCGGAATGTAGCGAGCCCTCGCTTATCTGCAAAAAGCCGAGCTGCCACAGAATGCGCCCGCTCTGGTCGGAAAACAGGTTGAGCACCGCGACCACCGCGACAATCGCCAGCAGCGGTGCCATCGATGACAGGACGCGACGAGCCGGCACCCGGGACACGGCATAGATCAGGACAACGAAGGTTGCGATCGGGACCAGTCCGCGGAAGCTGCTGACCGTGAGTGTCGTGATCAGAAACACAAAGCCCAAGAGCAACTTAGTTCGCGGGTCCAGGCGGTGGATTGCACTATCGCCGGGATAGTAGCTACCAAACGAAAACGCCTCCATTAGCAGCCCTCCTCTCGCGCGACCGTCTTGGATTTAGCAATGTCCGCGACGTTAGAAGGACCGTCCGAGCGACCGATCAGCAAATCTGCCAACTCGTCTGCCAGCGACTCAACCGTATAGAGGCCGTCAAAGCGCAGCGGCACGCCTGCCTTCGTAAGCGCCAGCGCCATGCGCTGAGCGGCAGGTACGCCCAAGCCGATTGATTTAAGCTCATCCGCATGCGCAAACACCTGAGCGGGCGTGCCCTCGGCAAACACCGCACCTTTGTTCATTACGACGATACGGTCGCAGCAATTGGCCAGGTCATCCATGCTGTGCGAAACCATGACGACGGTCAGGCCATCGCGGTGAAGTCGATCGATAAGCTCAAGGAAATCCCTGTGCGCAGCCGGATCGAGCCCCGCCATGGGCTCATCGAGTACCAGGACCTCGGGCTCCATGGCAAGCACGCCAGCAAACGCCACGCGCCGCTGCTGCCCGCCCGAGAGCTCAAAGGGGCTCTTGTCGCCCACCGTGGCCAGGTCGAGGCCCACGCGCGCGAGCGATGACTCAACGCGGCGGGCAACCTCGGCCTGCGACAAGCCAAGGTTACGCGGACCAAATGCCACGTCCTGTGCCACGGTCTCGGCAAACAGCTGACGCTCTGGATACTGAAACACCACGCCGACCTTTGCCTTAACCGCGGCGGCATCTTTCTTGTTTGCCAGGTCGAGCCCCAATGCGTAAACGGAACCCTCCTGGGGACGAATCAGGCCGTTGAGATGCTGAACCAGCGTCGATTTACCCGAACCGGTATGGCCCGCAAGGCCCAGGAACTCGCCACGACGCACCGTTAGCGACACATCACGCAACGCCCAGGGGCTGCTCGGGTCGTTGCCCCAGAGGGCCTGTTTGTTCGATGCACCCTCGGCGGCTAAGCGCTTGTGCCAACGGCGACGCTCGCGGGCGCTCAGCGAATAGCTATACGAAAGGTGCGAAATCTCGATGACGGGCTGCGGCGCGTCTGCGCCATCGATTGCAGAGGAGACGTTGTCGGGAATACGAGGATCGGATGCGAAAGGCCGCCCGGCGATGCCTGTCCTACTCCGCTCGGCATAAGCCTGCGCTATATCGGCGACCATATCCGCCTCGCGCACCTTCGCGCAAATGGGCACACCCTTCTCACGAAGTGCCATGCCCAAACGGCACGACTCCGGCATATCCAAGTTGAGCTGTGCAAGTTCGTCCGCCCGCGTCAAGATCTCCTCGGGCGTACCGAGCATGGCAACGCGGCCCGCCTGGAAGACAGCAACGCGATCGGCCTCAGCGGCCTCTTCCATAAAGTGCGTAATCATCACGATGGTCATGCCGCGTTCGTGCAGCGCGTGACAGGCCTTCATAAGGCCCTTGCGCCCGCGCGGATCGAGCATCGAGGACGCCTCGTCCAAAATGAGCACACGCGGCTCCATGGCGAGCACGCCGGCAAGCGCCACGCGCTGCTTTTGTCCGCCCGAGAGAGCGTGGGTCTCGTGTCGCTCAAAGCCCACCAGACCCACGGCCTTCAGCGCCTCGCACACGCGCTGCGCGATCTGGGCCGATTCGACCCCTAAGTTCTCGGGACCAAACGCAACATCGTCCTCGACAAGCGTCGCCACAAGCTGGTCGTCGGGATTCTGGAACACCATGCCCGCAGTCGAGCGGATATCGTAGACCAGCTCGGGATCGGACGCGTCCATGCCGTTGACGCACACCGTTCCCGCATCGGGATGCAGCAGCGCGTTCAGGTGCTTGGCAAACGTCGACTTGCCCGACCCATTGCCGCCGAGGATGCAGAAAAACTCGCCATCCTCGATGTTCAGATCGATGCCATCGAGCGCTTTCGCAGCGCCGTCGTAGCTAAAGGAAACGCTCCGACACTCAATCATGCGCGGCCTTTGACCTGGTCCTTCTTGGGCGTGATGAGATTAGAGACCGCCTTGTACACTGCCAGCGTCAACACCGAGTTGAGCACGGTCTTGATGAGGTTGAACGGCAAAACGGCGGGAATCATGAGCGGGGCGATCGCATCGACCGAGCCATACCAGAACCAAACGCCAATGGTAAGGTTTGCGACCATAGACAGCGCCGTAGCGGCAATAACACCCAGCGCCAGGCCAATCACGGCACCCTTATAGGTATGCATCTTCTGGTAGACGATAGCCGCAGGCAGAATATAGCCCAGCGTGGCAACCAAGTTCATAATCGCACCAACCCAATCGCCCGTGGTAAGCGCATGGATGACGATCGCCATGGCGGCAACAGCGGTGCCGGCACCAGGGCCATACGCAAATCCACACACCATCGCCGGCACCAGCGACGGGTCATACGTCAAAAACGGCGCCGAGGGAAGGATGGGCAGTTGCACGTACATAAACAGGGCGCCCAAGGCGCACATCAACGCCATGGTAACGAGCTGTTTGGTGCTCCACCTATTCGTGTTCTCAAAATGGATATGCTGCGACTGTTCAGACATAAGATCACCTGCCTCTTTCATCCGGACTCTAACCGTTGGTACTGGGATCTCACCAGTTCAGCCGGCATGCGAACCAACGCACACACGGGTCGCGGACTCATCGGCTCGGTCACAGACACCTCGCCTGCGCCACGGCATCCCTTTGACACCGCCCGATTTACCGCCAGTGGGGAATTTCACCCCGCCCTGAAACAGCAATTGCAAGTGTAGCACCAGCAGGCTTTCGCGCAAGTATGCCAAGGATAATTTATGGCTGGGACCAGTTGCCGCAACAACCACGTTCCCCACCCATTCCAAAGTAGCGCGCCTTTCGCGCAAAGCGCGAAACAGCGAAGGGGACACGTATCCCTATCAACCACGTCCTTCTCCGCCCGCCGACCTCAAGGCCGTAAACGCAGGGAATCCGGGGGCGTGACGGGGGCTTCTCTCCGGAACATTTCCGCAGGACGCAAAGAGGCTCCGCAGCGCGAAGCGCGATGCGGAGCCTCTTTGCATGTCCGAGGACGTTCCGGAGAGAAGCCCCCGTCACGCCCCCGGATTCCCGGTGGGAGTTCTAGACCTTGTCGGCCTTAGTACATACCGCCGCCCTGCTGACCAGCGGTAGCAGCAGCGATAGCGTCCTCAAGCTGAGTGTTCTTGGGCACATCGGAGACGGTGGCCTCGGTGATGAGGATCAGGCTGGCGACAGAAGCAGCATTCTGCAGGGTGACGCGGCTGACCTTGACGGGGTCGAGGACGCCCATCTCGATCATGTCGCCCCACTCGCCGTTGGCAGAGTTGAGACCCTGGCCGGCGGGCAGCTCGGCAACCTTGTCGACCACGACAGCGCCCTCAAAGCCAGCGTTCTTGGCGATGGTGGCGACCGGAGCGGTCAGAGCCTTCTTGACGATGTCGACGCCGATCTTCTCCTCGGGGTCGTCGATCTCGACGGCGTCGAGCGCAGGAGCAGCGTCCATGAAGGCGACGCCGCCGCCGGCGACGATGCCCTCCTCGACAGCAGCGCGGGTAGCCTGCAGGGCATCCTCGACGCGGTGCTTGATCTCCTTGAGCTCGGACTCGGTAGCAGCGCCGACCTTAATGACGGCAACGCCACCGGAGAGCTTTGCCAGGCGCTCCTGGAGCTTCTCACGGTCGAAGTCAGAGGTGGTGTTCTCCATCTCACCCTTGATCTGAGCGATGCGGGCGTCGATGGCCTCCTTGGAGCCAGCGCCGCCGACGACGACGGTGTTGTCCTTGGAGATGGTGACGGACTTAGCAGTACCGAGCATATCGGCGGTGATGTCAGCGACCTTCACGCCCAGCTCGTCCAGAGCGGCCTGGCCACCGGTGAGGACGGCGATGTCCTCGAGGATGCGCTTGCGGCGATCGCCGTAGCCCGGGGCCTTGACGGCGCAGACGTTGAGAGCGCCACGGATCTTGTTGAGGACCAGGGTCGGCAGAGCCTCGCCGTCGATGTCCTCAGCGATGATGAGCAGGCCACGGCCGGCGCGCTGGACAGCCTCGAGAACAGGCATGATGTCCTGAACGCTGGAGATCTTCTGGTCGGTGATGAGGATGTACGGATCCTTCATCACGGCCTCCATGCGGTCGTTGTCCGTGACGAAGTAAGCGGAGACATAGCCCTTGTCGAACTGCATGCCCTCGACGGTGTCGATGGTGATGTCGAACGTCTGGGAATCCTCGACGGTGATGACGCCGTCCTTGCCCACGACCTCCATGGCCTCGGCGATCTTCTCGCCAACCTCGGGGTCACCGGCAGAGATGGTACCGACGGAAGCAATCTGCTCCTTGGTCTCGACCGGCTTGGCCTGCTTCTTCATCTCGGCGACGGCGGCGTTGACGGCCTTGTCGATGCCGCGACGGATGGCCAGCGGGTTGGCGCCAGCGGCGACGTTGCGCAGGCCGTCATTGACGATGGCCTGGGCGAGCAGGGTTGCGGTGGTGGTGCCGTCACCCACGGTGTCGTTGGTCTTGGTGGCGACCTCCTTCACCAGCTGAGCGCCCATGTTCTCGATGTTGTCCTCGAGCTCGATCTCCTTAGCGACGGAAACGCCGTCGTTGGTGATGGTCGGGGCACCGAACGTGCGCTGCAGAGCGACGTAACGGCCCTTGGGGCCCATGGTGACGGTAACGGCGTCGGCCAGAGTGTTGACGCCCTTTGCGAGCTTGGCGCGGGCATCGGTGTTGAACGTAATGTTCTTTGCCATGGTAGGTAATCCTCCAAAAGAAATGTGACTCGCGTCGCCGTTTCCGAGTCTTATACGGCGGACGCGTTCAAAGACGAATCAGAGATTCTGACGAGACTAGGCCTCGACGACGGCGTAGATGTCGTCGGCGCGCATCAGCAGATACTTCTCGCCGTCGACCTTGACCTCGTTGCCACCGAACTTACCGTAGATGACAACGTCGCCGACCTGAACGTCCATGGGGATGCGCTCGCCCTTGTCGTTGACCTTACCGGCGCCAACGGCAACGATGGTGCCGCGCTGCGGCTTCTCCTGAGCGTTGCTGGCGATGTACAGACCAGAAGCGGTCTTCTGCTCGGCCTCGTCGGGCTTGACCAGGACGCGATCTGCAAGCGGCTTCAAAGACGACATGCTTGTTTCCTCCTTTTTGGGCCGCGCGGTCATGCCGCGCGGGTTAACCCTTTTTGTTTGCGTACGCGTTGAATGGTACCCACGAATGGCGGGTTATACAACACGGAGTCAAAAAATCTTATTTTTTGGCACTTAGATTTTCTGAATGCCGGGGGATAACTTGTGCGCGGCTCCCGTGTGGCGCCGGAGGGGCGGGATATAAGGTTTCCTGCTCGGGCAGTCCTGCTCGCACGAAGGCCACATTAAGTGGCCTTCGGCTCGTGCGGAACTCGCGATAAACCTTATATCCCGCCCCTCCGGCGCCACACGGGAGCTTGGTTAACTAATTCGGCCCCGGCATTCAGAAAAGTCTGTGCAGCAAAATGGCGATGCGGATGGCGACATGGGCATGGTTTTCGCCGCGCGCACGGGTCCCCCGGGGAGCACCGTGCATTTTTGGGAGTATTCAGCAGGCCAGGACGGCTGCATACGCGCCGGACACCCCTTATTGGCCCCAAAGACGCCTTCGACCGGCGATTTGGGTCGGCAGACAGACTTCGTCGAGACAAATAATCATGTCTCGCGTCGCACCGGACCCCAAAATGACGTTGATCTCCGCAATGTTATCCAACTGCAGCGGTACCGGAGGAACTTGCCGTGCAGAATACTCCGTTTTTTGCACGGCCTAGGCGGGGGTACATCAGGACCGGAAAGAACATCTCAGCTTTTTTATGCAATCTGCAACTGGAAGTATGCAAAACACCAAGAGAAAGCATTGCTGATATCCCAATTGAGCGCGCGGGGCAGCAGCGTCCCCACCCTGCGCTCAAATCCAGCAGAGTGGGGACGCTCCTAACGGACCCGATCGGCAAACAAACGCGGCTCGAGCGCCATCCCAAAATAGGCTGCCCGAGCCGCGTTTAACGGTACGGCATGAATATTAGCGCTCGTAGATTAAGTTGCCTGCCAGGTAGGTGGCCTGGACCTTGGTGGCTTGCAGCTCTTGGGGGTCGATAGTGAGCGGGTTTTGGTCCAGGACTACCAGGTCGGCGTATTTGCCGGGCTCTAGGCTGCCGAGGTTTTGCTCGTCGCCCGCTGCGTACGCGCTACCAAGCGTGTAGTTGCGCAGGGCCGTTGCCGCATCGATGCGCTCGCTGGGGAGCCAGCCGCCCTCGGGCCAGTGGCTGCGAGGGTCTTGGCGCGTAATAGCCGTGTAGAGCACGTTCATGCTGGTAACGGCCGTGATGGGGCTGTCGGTACCAAAAGCTTGGCGGATGCCGCGCTGCTTATAGGTCGCAAACGGCCACATGATGCGGCTGCGTTCCAGGCCCAGGTCGCGCTCCGGGCCACCCGGGTCGAGCGTGATGTGGCAAGGCTGGCTCGAGGCAATGACGTTGAGCTTGCGCAGACGATCGATGTCCTGAGGCAGCAGATTCTCCAAATGCTCAAGCGTATTATGACCGTGCTGGGGCAGGCCGTAGAGCTCTGCCGCCTCCTCAAAGATATCGAGTGCGGCATGGATGGCACCGTCGCCGATAACGTGGATGCGCACGGTGTGGCCGCGCTCGGCTGCCGCCAGAACCAACTTGCGCATGCGCTCGACAGGAACCGTCAGGCGCCCCTGGTCACCCGGGAAGCGCGGGTTAGTATAGGGCTCAGTGAGGTATGCGGTATGCTCGCTCGACACGCCGTCGAAGAACTGTTTAAATCCTGGCGCCGAGAGCAGCGCGTTGTTCGCGTAGCGGGTCTGGAGTTCTTCCAAGCGCGATTGGTCATCCAGCAGCGTGGGAAACAGATGGGCGCGGATGCCCAGCTTGCCGGCGGCCTGCAGCCTGTCGTAAACATCGTCGCGAATAAAGTCGCAGCCCGGCATGGGCATGAGCGACATATCGCAGATTGAGGTGATGCCTTGCTCGGCCATACGCTTCATCTGGTCGCCGTAAGCGCTCGCGATGCGGTCCTCGCCCAGCCATTCCAGGCAGCGCGGCAGCAGCTGCATAGCAGCTGCCTCGTGGGCAATACCCGTAAGCTCACCGTTTGAGTCTTTGTCGTAACTGCCACCCGCAGGAGGCTCGCTGTCACGCGTCACGCCGAGGGCTTCGAGTGCGCGGCTGTTGAGCCACAGCGTATGCCCATCGCCCGAATACATAACACAGGGGCGACCGGGGAAGGCGGCGTCGAGGGAGGCCTTGGTAGGATGCTCGGGCGGATCCCAGCGGTAATCGCGCCAGCCCTGGGTCACGACCCAGGCGTCGTCGGGCAGGCCCTGGGAAAACTCGAGCGCATGCTGCACCAGTGCCGCCTCGGACGTGCCCATATCCATGAGCATATACGGCGAGGAACCGACCGAGGTATGGAAGAAGTGCAGATGAGCGTCATGGAAACCGGGGCAGACAAACTGCTCGCCGTAATCGACCACCGGCGTGGCGGCAGGTGCGGCGGCAATCACGTCATCGGGCGCGCCGACAGCGACGATGCGATCGCCCGCGATGGCGATCGCCAACTCGCGGGCGGTATCGATGCCGTCTTGGGCGGTAAAAACGTTCTTGGAGCGGATAATCCGATCGATATGCTGCATGGGCATCCCCATCTCTGGCAGGAAATTCAACACTCCCGAGTGTACTCCCCCGCCCTTGCAACAAAACCCCAAGCGGCAAACGGCAACTTTACCAGCCCTAGCGGCAGGTGGCATACTGGAGAGAGCCTGTACGATTTTGCGATCGAGCCAACAAGGAGCAAATCGACCATGACGAAGACCAAGGCACAGCAGATTATGGCGGCAACCGAGGTTCGCGCGGCAGACGACGTCACCGCGGCCATCCAGGATATCGCCGCCGAGTTTGAACCCTACATCATCAAGCAGCGCCGGCACTTCCATAAGCACCCGGAGCTGAGCCTTGCCGAGGAGCGCACGACTTCCGACATCGCCAACCAGCTCGACGCCATGAATATCCCCTACGAGCGTCCGCTCAAGACGGGCCTGGTGGCGACGCTTCGCGGTACCGCGCCGGATGCCTACCGCGAGGACGGCACGCCGCGCCGCCGTATCCTGCTGCGCGCCGATATCGACGCCCTGCCTGTCACCGAGCAGACCGGCGAGGAGTTCGCCAGCGTCAACGAGGGCTGCATGCACGCCTGCGGTCACGACTGCCATATCGCCATGATGCTCGGCACGCTGCAGATTCTGCGCCACATGACCGATGACATCCACGGCGAGATTCGCATCGTTTTCCAGCCCAGCGAGGAAAACGGCCAGGGCGCCAAACTCATGATCGGCACGGGTGTGCTCGACGGCGTCGACGGCGCCTACGCTGCGCACATCTGGAGCGAGGTCGACGCCGGCACCGTAAGCTGCGAGCCCGGCCCACGCATGGCAAACACCGACTGGTTCCGCATCGACGTCCGCGGCACCTCGTGCCATGGCGCCATGCCCCAGCGCGGCCACGACGCCGTTATGGTTGCGGCAGAGATCGTCAACGCCCTGCAGACCATCGTCTCGCGCGAGATTAGCCCCTACGAACCTGCCGTCATCACCGTCGGCGAGCTGCATGGCGGCACCGCGCGCAACGTTATCGCCGGCACGGCGTACCTCGCCGGCACGGTGCGCACCTATGGCGACAAGACGCATGAGGAGATGCCCGAGCTTATGCGCCGCATCGTGGAGCACACCGCGGCTGCTCTGGGCGCCGAGGCCGAGCTCACCGACTACACCATCGCCAACTACAAGGTCGAAAACGATGCCGCCTCGAGCGAGCGCTGCCGCCAAGCTGTGCTCAAGTGCCTGGGTCCCGCGGGCGAGGGCCATTACCGCGGCACGCTTTCGGGCGAGGACTTCTCGGAGTATCTGCGCCGCGTACCGGGCGTGCTCGCCTTTGTTGGCACGCGCAACCCCCAGATCGGCGCCACCTATGCCCAGCACTCCTGCTTCTATAAGATCGACGAGAGCGTGCTCGCCAAGGGCTCCATGGTAGCCGCTCAGTATGCCATCGACTTTTTGGCCGAGCCCACGCAAGAAGAGCTCGACGGCCCCACGATCGCCGCGGTTGCCGAGACCAATCCCGACCTGGCAGCCAAGCTGCGCTCTGCCAAGGCAACGGCCGCCGAGGCCCGCGACGCCATGCACGACGCCCGTACCGCCCGCCATGCCGCCATCAAGGGCATTCACGATGCCCGTGCCGCCGCTCGCCACGAGGAGAAGCATGGCGAGTAGACTGCAAGATTCTTCAAACACCCATTCAAAATAAAGAGAGGGCGGATGTTGGAACGAACATCCGCCCTCTCTTTATTTGTCAAGCGCTATTTCTACCATTTCAACCCCGTCCCCAAATGGCAGGCGGCAGGGCTACTCGTCCTGAGGGTCCTCGTCGGAGCTTGACTCGGACGCCGGCTCAGGTGCAGGTGCAGGCGCCGGCTTGGGCGCAGGCTCCGGCTCGGGCGCGGGCTCAGGGTTCGACGTGGGCTCAGGCTTCGGCGTTGGCGAAGCATCCGGAGCACTGTAACCCGAAGCGGCGGACTTCTTTTCGAAGGGCAGTACAAAAGTCAGAACGTCGTCCTTGTCCTCGTCGGCCCACTCACTTGCATAACGTGCGGCCCAATAGCCAACGGCACGGTGCTTGAGCATCTTGCCAAAGACCGTTAGAAATACGGTGACGAAAGCGACCAGCACCAGGAACAGCACGAGCGTAATGCCGCCGCCGGTAACAATCGCCTCAATGCCCGTAGGACGATAGTAGTAGCTATACATACCAACAGAGGCAATGGCGCCAAAGATGACCGTCAAGATCCATGTGACAACGTTGGCGACCAAACCCGTCAAAAACTCGGGAAGGAACGAAGCGCAGAACAGCTTGGTCTTATTGTTCTTAAAGGCCGTCCAAACCTTATCGAGCGAAAACGCGCTCTCGACGCGACCGGTCACCGCAAAGTGCATCACGGCAATGTCGGCGAACATCTTAAAGAAGACCCCCAGGACCGCCGTGGCAATCATAGCCAGAACGAGCAGGCCAAGCGAGCCAAACAGCGCAGCCTCGAGCGCATAAGAGCCGTAATAAGAATACGAGCCCGCGGCGCCAATTACCACGCCCTCCACCAGCGAAAGCACTACACCGATTACGGGAATGGCAGCGATAACCTCGAGCACGACCGAAATAACGCTCGAAAAGACTCCGAGGCCAAACGACGTGGAACGCATCAACGGACGATCCATGCCGTCATCGATCTTAAGCGACAGATCGCGACCCCACTCGATGCCAAAGCCAGAACCGCACACGCTCGCCACGTAGGCAGCCAAAAAGCCGATGGCAGCTGCAATACCGCCGATAACGGGAATGAACAGCACGAGCACCGACACAACGCAAATCAACGCCGGCAAAAACGCGATTTGGCATACACGCTGAAGCACGCCCGGAGTCTTGGTCATATCTTGGAACGCCTGAGCCACACAGCCCTTTGACACATTCGCCACGGGCGGTTGCGGAACAAACTGCTGGGGCTGAGACTGTCCCTGGGGGGCGGGGCCGGCGGCCTTGGCTTCGGTATTAGGGGCACCGCACGCGCCGCAGAACTTGTCGTTATCGCCCATGGGGGCGCCACACTGCGAACAGAACATCGAAATCATCCCTTCGTATCTAGAGCGAATCACCTGGATCGCAAACGATGTCTTTGGCAACATTATCGCCCAATGTGGGGACAAATACCCCAAGATGACCGATTTGCAGCGTAGGCGGCCTTATTCAATGATTCGAAAGGTGCGTCCGCGCTAGTTCGTGCCGCGGAAGCCCTTGCCCACGATCTCGGAGCTGTCAACGATCGTGATAAACGCATTCGGATCGATATCGCGGGTATAGCGGCGCAGTTGTACTGCCTCGCGACGGCTCAGCACGCTCATAATCACCGTGACGCACCTGCCCGAGAAGGCGCCGTAACCACGGCTGATTGTTGCTGTGCGGTTGAGATGCTTGACGATAAACTCCTCGACTTTGCGCGGTTCGGCGCAAATAATCGTACAGACCTTACGAAGGTGAATGCTCTCGATGGCCTTATCGACCACGAGCGTCTTGGCAAACAGGCCAAGTACGCAGTACAGGCCGACGCGCGGGCCATACAGGAAAGCCGCGATGGTCACGATGCCGATATCGACCAGCAGCAAGGCGCGTCCGATCTCGAGCGTCGTACGACGCTTGAGGATCATGGCAAGGATGTCGGTGCCGCCCGTCGAGGCGCCAATGTCAAAGACAATGGCGCTGCCCAGCGCCGGCAAGATGACGGCAAAACACAGGTCGAGCCACATATCGCCCGTCATCGAAACATCCGTCGGGATGAAGAGCTCAAACAGCGAGACGTAGGCCGAAAGCGCAAACGAGGCAAAGACGCTCCAAAGGATTGCCTTGCGCTCCAAAAAGATAAAGCCCAGGATGACCAGGACCGCGTTGATAATCCACATAAAGACGCCGACGGGCAGAGTCGGGAACAGCGTGGAAAGAATGACCGACACACCCGAGGTGCCGCCGAAGGCAAAGTGATTGGGCGTTTTGAAAGCCACGATGGCAAAGGCCGTGAGGATCAGCCCCAAATTGAGCTCGGCAAAAAAGCGCGGAAAGCCTGGCTCCTGGCTGCGCTTGCGGCCGGCGCGCTCGCCACGTTCGATATCCTCGCGACCGACAACGCGCTCCATCGGCACCACCGGAGGACGATGCACCTCCTCGGCGGCACGCGACGCCGCCTCTGCCGCAGCGGCCTCAATCGCCCATGCCTTGCTTTCGGTCTCGTGTTCGTCGGCCATTACGGCAACCCCTCGTTAACAATTTGGAAACAATGCGCCCATTAGGGTAACGCGGAACGCGAAGATTGCAACCCTTAGTTAGACGAGCGGTATGACTAGATCGAGGCTATATAGAAAACGGTCGACTGCGCTTTTGCTTGCGCTGTCGACCGTTTGGCGTTTTCGCAGGTAAAACCTGCCAAAATAAACCTATCCCTTATTGGTAGGTTACTCGTGCTGGCTGGTGCGGTGCTCGTACTCCTCGGGGGTGATGACATCCTCGATGCGCAGGTTGACGCCTGCCACCTCAAGGCCGGTCATCGCGGCCAGACGCTCGGTGACGCGCGCCTTAACGTCGTCAAAGATCGCAGGCGCATAGGCGCCATACTCGATGATGACCGAGATGTTGACGACCACGCGGTTGTCGTCGGTGACCTCGACCGTCACGCCCTTGGTCAGGTTCTCGGCACCAAACTGCTCCTGCACAAAGTGCATAAGGTTACCCTTCATGCCCAGAACGTGCGGCACCTCGCGGGTGGCCATGGCGACGATCTTCTCGATCACGCCGTTGGAATAGGTCAGCGAGTCCTCGGACTCGTCCGCCTCCTCGTCGTCCTCGTCCGCATCGGACTCGGCCTCGACGAGCGCCTCGTCCTCGAGCGTTACGTCCTCCGCCTCGGCTGCGACGGCCTCATTCGCCTCAAGCTCGGTATCGGCTACATCGACCTTCGTGTTAAAAGCCATGGTTCCTCCTTATGCCTGCCGCGGATGCGACAGTCGAATACATATTAGCGGCCGCTAAACAGACGGCCGAAGAAGTTGACGATACCGTTCTCGCCGTCGCGAATCTGGCCGATCACGGCGCCGATCAACACAAAGAATGCGATGACGAGCGTGTCCCACAGGCCCAACGTAAGTACCAGCACGGCGAGGATAAAGCCCGCCACGGCGCCGAGCGTAGTGTTGGGGTGGCGCACGGCGTAGCTCCAGATAGCAGCGCCCGTACCTTTGATGAGACCCATGGCCTCGTCAAAGTCATTGGCGGCGCTGTCGTGCTGCTCGCCGGCCTCGGGCTTGGTGTCGGTGGTCTCGCCTGCCGGCGTAGCGTTCTGGTCGATCGTCAGGCGCGGCGTGCGGGCGGTCTTGTCTTGGTTGGTATCACTCACCGGAAACCTCCACGGTCTGGACGGTAGTCTTGGACGGCAAAAAACGGACGCGCGCGGTCGTGCCCGGCGTGCCGAGCATGGTGTCGCAGGCCTTCTCGATGCGCTGCTGCATCGAGGTGGCAAGAGCTGCAACGTCCTTATCATCGAGCGCGATGGCCTCGACCTTAAAACGAACGCGGGACTCGTCGGAGCCTTGAACGCGCGCCTCGATATGCTCAACCATCACACGATCATCGCACTCCGCCGCGGCACGGGCGCACGAGGAAAGCGCTGCGAGCGTGACCTCGATATTGCGCTCCCCCGCCGGATGCACGCAGGACGGCTCGCGACGCGCGAACATCAGGCGGAAAAACCCGATGAGCACGCCAAGTGCCACGATGGCGGCGCACACCGTAACGATGACGCGAGGCATGGTGTCACGCAACAGCAGCATAAAGCGATACGTATACGGTCCCCAGAACTGGCAGACAAGCGTACCCAGCGCCACGATGGCGGCGGCAAGATACACGATCGCTAGGGCTCGTTTGAGTACGCGCACGCGCGCTCCCTTCAGGTTTCGGTCCACAGAATGCAAAACGATTCGCATCATTATAAAAGAGCCGGGTCCGGTGCCATACGCACGCGGATCCGGCTCATCTATTCCACGAGGCTTGCATGCTCGCTTCATTATGCCCAGATATGCACGGCTTAACCCGTGCAGGCGCTACTCCTCCTCGAGGGCAGCGATGACCTCGTCGGTCATGTCCATGGTGCTGTAGACGTCCTGGACGTCGTCGAGCTCCTCGAGACGGTCGATGAGGCGCTGGACCTTCTTGGCGTCGGTACCGGAGACCTCGGTCGGGGTGGTCGGGACCATGGTGGTCTCGGAGCCCTTGACCTGGATGCCCTGCTCCTCGAGTGCCTTGGAGACAGCCATGACGTCGTTGGCAGCGGTCCAGACGATCCACTCCTCGCCGGCGTCCTCGTAGTCCTCGCCACCGGCCTCGGCGATAGCCATCATGAACTCATCCTCGTCACCGGCAGCACCGTTGGCGATCATGGTCTCCTTCTTGGCGTTCTCGTCCAGGATCTCCTTGGCGACGACGATCTGGCCCTTACGCTCAAACTGGAAGGCGACGGAGCCAGAGGTGCCCAGGTTGCCGCCAGCGTGGGAGAAGGCGGAACGGACATCGGCGGCGGTACGGTTGCGGTTATCGGTCAGGCAGTCAACGTAAACGGCAACGCCGGCGGGACCATAGCCCTCGTACACGATGTTCTCGTAGACAGCGGCGTCGGCACCCGAACCAAAGGCCTTGTCGATAGCGGACTTGATCTTGTCCTTAGGCATGGACTGAGCCTTGGCCTTGGCAACGGCAGCGGCGAGGCTAGCGTTGTTCTCGGGCAGCGGGTCACCGCCGAGACGGGCAGCAACGGTGATGTTGCGGCTCAGCTTGGAGAAGAGGGCGGAACGCTTGGCGTCCTGCGCGCCCTTACGATGCTTGGTTGTGGCCCACTTAGAGTGTCCGGACATACGTGTCTCCTATCGGTTTCGACCTAAAGCCCAGCGCAGATGCTCGGGCAATATAAACAAACGTCGTTATGATATACCTACTGGCCTGCGAGATAAACCCCAAAATGAAGGCGACGTGATGATGCAACCCCTTGGTGCAAAGTAACCTGCCCCCTTTGCACCAAACTTAGGACCAGAGGAGGTCGCTGCGGGTGATGGTGGCGCCGATGGCAAAGGGCATGCAGGCGATGACCGGGTACAGGTAGCGCATGTAGGTCGAGCCGTTGCAGGGACCGATCAGGCACACGGCGAGCACGCCCAAAAGCGGCACCCAAATGGCCAGCCCGCGCCACGAATGACGACGTAGCAGATAGGCCACCACGGCGATCATGATCCACACATAGGTGGCCGAGCTCATGGCGAGCGAGATAAACGGGATGCGCTGCACCGCCACGCGATACAGGTTGATCAGGTGGTCGCACCAGCGCACAACCTTGCTATCGACCGGATGGAAGTCGAAGTACTTGAGGTTATCGGGCTTTGCCATGATCTCGGCACTGCGCGCCGTGCTGTAGACCCACGCATCGCGAGCGCTCGGATAAAAGTAGCCGTAGTAGTTATTGATGAGCGCCGAGAAATAGCACTCGGGATCCTTTTTGAACATCTGGACCCACACCTCAAAATAGGCCTTGATGTCCTCCTGCGAGGCGTACTCGTTAAAGCAATTTTTGACGGCGTCCGACTTATCCGGGTTGTAGCGGCGGCCCAGATTCTCGTACTTGAGCACACGGTCGATCACGGCACGCTCTTCGTCGGTCACCAAGCCGTCGCAAGGAGCCTCCACGATGGTGCCGTCCTCCTTAACCGTGGGGTTGACGCCCGAGTTGAGGCCGTCGTGCTTTTGGACGAAACGAGCCGTCTGCTGGAACGGAATCGAGAGGATTTCGCGCTTGGAACCAGGCGTGATGTCGTGCGCCGGCATAAAGACCTTGGTGAAGTACATATTAGAGGCAAGGCAGAGTGCAAGCACCGCAAGAACTCCCACCCAGCGGAAACGCGGGATGGCGCCCGAAGGCGCAGCACCAGCCTGCTTGGCTGCACGACGAGCCACATGCGCATCCCATGCGCAAAACGCCGCCGCGATTACGCATGCCGCCAGGGGAAACACCAGGCCGCCGTTACGCAGAAACGTGGAACCCATGGCGCCCAGAGCGAGCAACAGCCAATCATGGCGCGCAAAGAGCACGGGCCTCTGTTCGCCCGCACGCTCGGCATTGGCATCGCGACGGGGCAGGCCGCATGCCACGAGCTTCACGGTCTGCACCAACAGCACCAAAAACGCGTCGGCAAACAGCACATCTTTGGTAAGCAGCGCCGCGTAGTTGGAGAACATGGGCATAAACACAAAGAACAGCAAGATTACGCCGCGGACCGGCAGGCTCACGCCCAGCTTGCGCAGCGACGAGATGGAATAGGCCATGCAGGCGGCCGTAATGACGAACTGAGCGCAGGTGTAGATGGCAAGACCTGCGTTGGCGCTGTTAAACAGTGAAAGCCCCAACTGGACGCACGAACCGATGATAGCCGTATGCACCACGGGGTGATGTCCGTTGAGCAACACATTGGGATTGAGCAGACGCAAGTAGTCACTCGTGCCGTTGGGGTAGTTGAACCACTGGCGAATCTGCGCACCCGTATCTCCCATAAAAAGGCCGGGCAGCGAAGCGATGAGCGTGGGCGCCCAGGCGATCATAAGCACCAGGAAGGGCCCGGCAAAGGGATGGACCGAGAGCACGGCGTGTGCCACACGCCATACGCGGCCAAAGTGCGCTTCGGAAAACGGAATGCGCCGAGAGCTCAGCCAATCTAGACACTCAAAGGTAAGGTAGAAGGCAACGACCGCCAAGAGCATCCAGCCCACACCGCCTATCCAGGCGCAGATGATGCGGGCCTTGTCGCCGAGCACGATCTCGGCCGAATCGGTGAGATCGTAGCTGCGGCCAAACACCATGCAGACGGCAAAGAACAGCGACGGAAGGATCACCGAGGGACGCCAAGCGTCGCCGCGGCCAAAGAATACGTAGCGAAACGGCAGCGTGAGCAGGCAGGCAAGCGCAAGCAGCATGACCGCGTCGGTATGGCCGGCAAACGAGAGGAGCACCTCGTAGCACACGTACAGCATGCCCGAGGCTTTGGGGTCAATCGCCAAGACCGCGTTGCTCGACACCGGGGCGGGATCGATGGAAAACGCCGTGGTCGCCAACAGCGCGAGCAAAAATGCGATGAGCGTCTGCTTGGCGGGGTAGCGCTTAAACCAGACGATGCGGGCAGCGTCGCGCGCAGCCGTTGTGGAGAGGTCGGAATCCTTCACAGTCCGAAAGCCTTTCTAGAAACCTATCAAACTCGGCAAGACCACCACAAAGGTGCCTGTCCCCTTTGTGGTGGCCTTGGTTAGGCGTCGAGGTAGATGCGCTGGGGGCGATTGCGGTGTCGGGCGAAGATGATGAACGCCAGGCCGGCGATCACGAGCGGCAAACTCAGCAGCTGACCCATGGTGATGACGCCGCCCAGCAGATAACCCAGCTGGGCATCGGGCACGCGCACGAACTCAACGAGAAAGCGGACGATGCCGTACCCCATCACGAACACGCCCATAAACGTACCCTGGGGCAGCAGCGGCTTTTTGCGGCTGAGCACCTGCAGGATGCAAAAGAGCACAATGCCCTCAAGAAACGCCTCGTAGAGCTGGGAGGGATGGCGCGGCATATCGCCCGCGGTGCCGCCAAAGACCACACCCCAGGGCAGATCGGTCGGCTTACCCCACAGTTCGCCGTTGACGAAATTGGCACAACGGCCCAGGCACAGGGCCAGCGGGGCGCCGATCACGGCAAGGTCGGCGACGGTCCAGGCGTCAAGCTTGTACATGCGGCACACGATGATGCCGCCCAAGATGCCGCCCACCAGGCCGCCGTGGAAGCTCATGCCTCCCTCGTTGGTGGCAAAGATTTCGAGCGGATGGGTCCAATAGTAGCCATCGCCGTAAAAGACGACATAAAACAGGCGCGCGCCGATGATGAGACCAAAGACCGCGCCGACCACGACGCTCGTCAGGTCATCAATCGTAATGTCGAAGCCCCAACGACGCTGCGTACGGTACATAACGACCGCCGTGAGCAGAGCGCCGACCACGTAGGCCAGGCCGTACCAGTAGATGGTGATGGGACCCGCCGAGATCGCGACGGGGTCAAGCATGTGGTAGAGGTCGTTGAGCATATCGATCCCCTGCTCCCTACATACAAATGCGGCCACGGGCCTTACGCTCGCAGCCGCATATTTGGACGTAACGTCTATGCGGAGCGTACCGTCCGCAGCTTTCGCATCTTAGAACGGCGCGTACTCGTCGTACAGGTCCCCTGCCTCGCCGGAAGCATTGACCTGCTCAACGCGGGTAACGCCGGGCACATGCTCCTTCAGGATGCGCTCGATACCCATGGAAAGGGTTAGCGAGCTCATGGGGCAGCCGGCGCAGGCGCCCTGCAGCTCCAGCTTGACAACACCCTCGTCGTCGACGCCCACATACTCCATATCGCCGCCATCGGCCTGCAGGTTGGGGCGGATCTCTTCAAGAACCTTCTTAAGCAGCTCTTCGTTAACAGCCACAGGGGCTCCTTTCTCACAATAACGCGGACACGCCCGCGGACAGGAGCTATGTTACTACAGCCATGTACCCGCTTAGGCGCCAGCCATGCGTGCGGACACGACTTTCACGAGCAGTCAATTTGGGACGGGTCTCTTTGAACTGCATTCGTCGTCAGATGGCGACAACGCATATCACTGCTGAGCCTGTCCCCCGGTACCAATCTGGACATCGACGATGACCTGGCGGTAGCTGATGCCGCAGGAGTCGAGAATGCGGCGGCTGATACGGCCGTCATCGGTGTCGGCATACTTATTGTCCAGGTAGACGACCTCGCCCACGCCCACCTGCGCCAGGATTTTGGCACAGTCGTGGCACGGAAACAGCGTGACGTAGACCGTGGAACCCTCAAGGTCTTTGAGCGAGCCGCGGTAGTTGAGCACGGCGTTGGCCTCGGCATGCACCACGTAGTTGTGCTTATCCTGCAACGGGTCGTCGCTCGTGCCCCACGGGAAAAAGTCGTCGTTGAGCGCCGAGGGCGTACCGTTGTAGCCCACCGAAAGGATGCGGTGGTTGGTGTTGGCGATGCACGCGCCCACCTGCGTGTTGGGGTCCTTACTGCGGCGCTGCGCGGCGATGGCCACGCTCATAAAGAACTCATCCCAGCTAATGACGTCGCGGCGCTTGCCCGACGCAGTTTGATGAAGATCGTCCGACATGGCAGACACCTCCGTAATCGCAATAGTTTGACCCATTGTAGCAGGTGGAAGGCGGAGACGTTTTTGTCCCATCACCCCCATCGCTACGCGCGACGGGGCTTTTGATTGATGTGGTAGAGCTCGGCGAGACCCCGCAGCGTCAGCGCATCATCGACCGTCAGGCTATGGCCGACCAGCGCCGCAAGCGCCTCGGCATCGTCGCCGGTAATGACGATGGGCACATCGCTCTCCCCCGCGGCCTTGGTCGCGCGCATCTCGGCAAGCACCATGTCGAGCATGCCGTCGATGCGTGCCACCTCGCCCAAAACCACGCCCGAGCGCATGGCCTCGCGCGTGTTGCGGCCGATGACGTGCGTTGGCGCCGAGGGCTCAACCTGGGGTAGGCGCGCTGCTGCCGCCGAAAGCGAGCGGGCGCCGAGGGCCAGGCCCGGCGCGATAACGCCGCCGACAAAGGTACCGTGCGCGTCGATGACCTCGATATTGGTCGTCGTGCCCAGGTCAATCACGATGCACGGCGAGCCGTAGACGGCGCGGGCAGCCACGGCGTCGGCGATGCGGTCGGGACCGATCTCGGCCGGGTCATCGTAGTGCACGGGCATGCCGGTCTTGAGGCCCGGCCCCACCGTGAGCACGCGCCCCGTGCAGGTGCGGGAAAGTGCCGCCTTCCACGGGCGCTCGAGCGCCGGGACCACGCAGCTCAGCACAGCAGCCGCGGGCACAAGCGCACCCGGCATGCCCGCATCGGCCGCCAGTGCGGCCATGACCTGCACGAGACGCATGCGCGCCTCGTCTGCCGTGATGCTCGACGGCGTGGTGATCTCGCACGTCGCAAGCGGACATTCCTGCGCCGCGGCCGAATCCTCTGCAAACAGGCCAAAGCGAATGAACGTGTTGCCCACGTCGACCGTCAATATATATGCGCACCCATTTAGCATCGTCGGCGCTCCTTTCGTCTGCCCAGCAGTATATCGCCTACCTAAACCAGTCATCCCAAAATGACTAGCTTGCGGCTATACTGGTGCGCGGTCGTTTGCGAGCTCACGCGGCGGCCCTTGGTAACCCGACTTCCCGCGCCGTATCCGTAACGACGCTCCCGGGGGAAGCGGATATACGCAAAGGAGTTCTATATGAGCAATCCCTCGAACCGCGCTTCGATGCGCGGGCAACTCACGCTGCGCGGCGTCGTCATCGGCGTCCTTGGCTGCGTGATCATCACGGCAAGCTCGGCCTACACCGCCCTCAAGATGGGCGCACTCCCCTGGCCGATCGTCTTCGCTGCCGTCATCTCGCTGTTCTTCCTTAAGCTCATGGGCAACGCCAGCCTCAACGAGGCAAACGTCACCCACACCATCATGTCCGCAGGCGCCATGGTCGCCGGCGGTCTGGCGTTTACCATCCCGGGCGCCTGGATGCTGGGCTATGCCGACCAGATCAGCTGGCTCGACATGTTTATCGTGGCACTCGCCGGCACCATCCTGGGCCTGCTGGCCACGGCGCTCATCCACCGTCACTTTATCGTGGACGCCGCGCTTGAGTTCCCCACCGGCAACGCCGCAGCTCAGACCCTGCGCGCCACCGAGGCCGGCGGCAAGACCGGCAAGCAGCTCTTTGGCTCCATGGCCATCGCGGGCATCTACAGCGTGCTTCGCGACGCCCTGGGCATTGTGCCCAGTATGCTGTGCACGCTCAACATCCCCGGCGTGACCTTTGCCATCTACAACTCGCCCATGCTGCTCTCCGTCGGCTTCCTCGTGGGCTTCGCCCCGGTCGCTTTCTGGTTTGCCGGCGCGCTGCTGGGCAATTTTGGCATCATCGTCGGCGGCACCGCTGCCGGTCTGTTTGACGTTATGACCGCACAGGGCATCGTCAAGTCCCTGGGTATGGGCCTCATGATGGGCTTTGGCGTCGCCGTCGTCCTCAAGGACATCCTGCCGCAAGTCGCCGGTATCGTCCGCGGCCTCGCCGCCGACAGCTCCACCGACACCGACGAGCAGTCGCTCATCTCGGGCTCCCTTAAGCTCGACGCCGGCATCATCGGCCTGGGCGCCGCCGCCATCGCCGTGATCGTCGCCATCGCGCTCGACCTTGGTCCCGTTCCAGCCGTCATCGTCACGCTGTTCACCTTTGTCACCACCATCATGAGTGCGCAGAGCTGCGGGCAGACGGGTATCGACCCCATGGAGATCTTCGGCCTCATCGTCATGCTCATCGTGGCAGCCTTCGCGCAGCTCGCTCAGGTCAAGCTGTTCTTTATCGCCGGCATCGTGGCCGTAGCGTGCGGCCTTGCGGGCGACGTCATGAACGACTTTAAGGCCGGCGCCGTGCTGGGCACCAACCCGCGCGCACAGTGGGTCGGCCAGGCCATCGGCGGCATCGTGGGCGCCCTGGTCGCCGCCGCTGTCATGGTCGCGCTCGTCACCGCCTATGGTCCGGACGCCTTTGGCCCCGACAAGAGCTTTGTGGCCGCACAGGCAAGCGTGGTCGCCACCATGGTCTCGGGCATCCCGAGCGTGCCGTGGTTCGCAGGCGGCTTTATCGCCGGCATCGTCATGTACTGGCTCGGCATTCCGGCCATGATGATCGGTCTAGGCGTGTACCTGCCGTTCTATATGTCGCTCACGGCTTTCCTGGGCTCCTGCGTTAAGCTCGCCTACGACAAGTGGGCCGCTCACCGCGACGCCGAGGCCGGTCTTTCGGACGAGGAGAAGGCCGCCAAGGACGCCGCCTTCCAGGAGCAGGGCCTGGTTGTCGCCAGCGGCCTGCTCGGTGGCGAGTCTATCGTCGGCGTTATCCTGGCGTTTGTCTCCGTGGGCTTGAGCCTGCTGGGATAAACCCAACAACAACGTAACCGCACAGAGCGCGGGGTCGGTGACTATCCGGCCCCGCGCTTTTTTGTATCTGCCGAAACCCTCGGCAGTACTCGCATGTGGCATGTCTTCCTTTGCCCGCTCGCCTAAGCTCCATGTCAAGATGACTGTCCCGCCCGTCACGGTGTAGAGTACATGCTGCGAACGCACCCGCGTTCCTGCGGCAATACGAGGTGGACATGGAACTCGATAAACAACAGCTCAAGCGACTGCGCGAGCGCCATCATCGGCGCCACGGCATCCGTCCCGCCCATAGCGAGGCCATGGAGAATGCCACCCGTTTCCTTAAGCAGGCATTCAACATTCGCGAGGGCCGTGCGCCCTACCACGTGATTCGCAAGCGCTTTGTAAACGGGGCGCGGCTGACTGGCTCGCACTTATGCATCCTGATCATTGCCATGTTGATCGCGAGCATCGGCCTCGATATCGACTCGGATATCGCCATTGTAGGCGCCATGCTCATCTGCCCGCTCATGGGCTCGGTCCTTGCCATGGCATACGGCATCGCCACGCTCGACCGCGAGATTACCGTCGAGGCCATCGCGAGCTTGGCTCTACAGATGGCCTTTTGCCTGGTCACGTCCACGTTGTATTTTAAGCTCTCGCCCCTTGGCACCACCACGGCCGCCATCATCGACAATTCGACACCGACTGTGTGGGACCTTGCCGTCGCACTCGCAGGCGGCTTTGCGGGTGGCCTGGGCAACTCGCGCGACCAGGAACCCGCCACGCTCATCGCCGGCGTGGCTGTGGCGACTGCGCTCATGCCGCCCCTGTGCGCGGCCGGCTATGGCATCGCCATCGCAAGCGGGTCGCTGTTTCTCTCGGCGCTTTACGAGTTTGGCATCAACGTGGTCTTTATCGCACTGGCCGCCGAGGCCGTGCTGCTTCTTTTGCGCGTGCCGCTCAAGCGCGACCTGAACGGCGACGGCATTGTGACTGCCGAGGAAAATGCCGAGGTCGACGAGCTGTCACGCAAAGTGCGCCGCCGCATCATCGTGGGCACGGTGATCTTTGCCATCCCCTGCATCGTTATGACCGCGGGTTCCATTGGCTCGGCGCAGGCCGGCGTGCAGGACGGCTACGGCGTCACCGAGACCACGCGCGAGCTTGCGGCGGTGCTGCCAGGCTTTAAGGACTACGCCGTCGCCGTCGAGACCTCGGCCACCGAAGGCGACGAGGAGGGCATTGTCGAGCGCGAGATTGTCGCCCATGTGACGACAAGCGAGGCGCTTGGGGCACACGACCGTCACGTCGCCCGCAAGCTCATCGACCTCAATGTGCCCGAGCTCGATCGCGTGGAGTTTGACGTGAAGTAATGCCGGCGCGGGATAAGCGCTCGCACGGACGCAAGTTATGACGAGGCGCAGACGCGATACGGACACGAGCAAATAGCGGGGTTCAGTTCACACCCGCGCCCCGCTCGCCGTTTTATTGCCGTGAATCAACTGGCCGGATCGACATCGCCCGACTCCACCGTAAACGCAGGTTTGGTGCTCACCAGATAAAATCGGGTCACTTTGCTATTTCTAAATAGATAGAGCTGGCCCCGCTCGCGTCGGCGCGACATATACGCCACGTGGACCGTACCGAAATCTTCGCCGTTTTCCCTCTTTAACACCAGGATATTGGGGTCGTCCATACGCTTAAACTGCCCGTCTGCGCAGATTCCGTCTTGGTCGACCAGCTGCCATCGACAGTTGTCCTCCTCAAGAAAAGCCAGGGTTTCCCGACTCGTTTTGTCATCCCGATAGTAACCATCAATGGCAAACCCTTCGGAAGCGCATTCCTGCATATAGGACGTTTCTCGGCTCATAGCAAACAGCCCTGTAGCACCCAGGAGCACAGCCAGACAGACCACTGCAAGGGTTATCGAAATAGCACTGCGACCCATAGTTAGCCCAACCGATAGTTGTTTAACGGAGCGCGAAACATACCCGGAACCTCCGATATCAGGGGGGACGTCGCCAATGTATCGCCACCGTGTGGCGTGCGGAAAAGGCGGCGACTTTGGGCGTATCGTCGGTTTTTCCACGACGGCGTCGGCATCATGACGGTGCCGGTCTCGCCCACCGTCTGAAGCAGGGCCTCGATCACCGGCTGCGCGCCGCCGCACACATACCCCAGCGCGCTGAGCGAGCAATGGACCATAACCGTCTGCCCCACGCGCATACCAACGGCAGAAAGCGCGCCGAGGATATCCTGCTTCAGCACGATTTTCCGGTCCATTGCCGCCCCTTTCTATTTCTAAGCTCGTCTTCTCACTATTGACAGCCGAAAATGATCCGTTTTCCTCCGTCCCCGAGGGATCATTTTTTAGTACTTGAAGAAGCCCTCGCCCGAGCTTTCGCCCAGCTTACCTTCGTCGAGCATTTTCTTGAGGACGGAGGCCATGGCCTTAAAGTTGTAGGGCATCATCATCTTTTTGAGCAGCGGGCTCACCAGGCCCGGGACCTTCTGATACTGCATGACGATGTTGTAGGCCGTCTGGATGCCAACGGTGTCGAATACGCGGAACGGGCCCTTGGGGGCACCGGTGCCGCGCGTCCACGCGAGGTCGATGCTCTTGGGGTCACTCACACCCGAGACATACAGGTCAAGGCCCGAAAGCAGCCACGGCACCAACATGGAGTTGAGCAGGTAGCCGTTCTTTTCCTTGTTGACGGGAAGCGCCAGCATGCGGATGTCGTTGGCAAAGTCGACGAGCTCGTCAAAATAGCGCTTGTCGGTTTGGCTCTGGGCCATGACCTCGGTCATGTTGTTCTTCCAGATGGAGTTGGCAAAGTGCAGCGATAGGTACTTCTCGGGGCGGCCGGTGTACTTGGCAAAGGTACTCGGCAGCAACGTGGAAGAGTTGGTGACGATGACGGTCTTTTGCGGGAGAACCGGGGCGAGCTTCTTGTAGAAGTCGATCTTTGCCTGGGTGTCCTCGGCCATAGACTCGATGACCAGGTCGGCGTCGGCCACTGCCTTGGCAAGATCGAGCTCCAGCTTGAGTGTGGAGTAGGCACGCTCAACGGCGGCGAGCGCCGCCTCCCTGTCGAAGGGCTGGTCGCTATCGGCGATGCCGGCACACCACTCGCCCGTACCGTCCGCCATACCCTCGATTGCCGCGATGTACTCCTCGCGCACATGATCGATCTTGGGCTGGGTGCGGCCGATGCTGCCCTCGCTGCGCAGCCAAATCGTTACATCAAAGCCGCAGTAGGCAGCCTGAAAGGCAATCTGGCTTCCCAGCACGCCGCCGCCAGCAACGCGAACGGTCTTGTAGCTCATGGAACGGTCCTCTCTTACGTAATTCCATAGATGTGTATTTATTCAACCGTAAGGATGACGCGCGCTGGGGGTGGGTTCTATAAACGGGCGGTATTTCGCGGCAAACGGCTACATATGTTCATTATCTCAGGGGTTCCGAGGGCAGTTTTTGGTGCCACCGAGACGTCGTTTTCGGAAGTATGCGGCAAATTCCGAAACTCTTGAGCACGTCCTGATTTTCGCCAATAAAACCGCAGGTACAGAGCTTTGTCATATCCGGTGTGCTCGGCCTATTCAGATTTTGCCGCATACTTCCGAAATCTAAGTTCGCAAAGGGTGATAGTTGGGGCGTTTACGCAACATATGTCCAGCAAAAACGGGTGGTAGCCGGCACGGCTGCCACCCGTTTGTCTCATATCTAGCCCATAGCGGGCAAGCTACTTCTTAATGCCGCGTCCCAGACGCTCGGCGACCGACGCAACGGCTTCCTCGCTGGCCGGCTCGCAGCTCACGCAGCCGTCGTGGGCGCGCATCTGGCCGGTGACCTCGTCCATCGCGAGCGGCGCCACCTTCTCGAGCTTAAAGCCCTTGCCGGCGCGCATGTTCTCCTTGGCCACACTGATCATGAGCTTAATACGGTTGAGCTGGTTGACCTCGGACGCACCGGGGTCGTAGTCAACCGCGACAATGTTGCTCTCGGGATGCTGGCGGCGCAGCTCCTTGATCACGGCCTTGCCCACCACGTGGTTGGGCAGGCACGCGAAGGGCTGCGTGCAGATGATATTGGGCGCACCGTGATCGATCAGGTCGAGCATCTCGGCCGTGAGCAGCCAGCCCTCGCCCATGTTGTTGCACACCGAAAGCACCGTGCGGGCCTTGTCGGCCATGGTGCCGATGCGCTCGGGCGCCTCAAAGCGGCGGGACTTCTCGAGCATCTCCTCCACCGGCGTGCGCATCCAGTCCACCAGCTTGATGAGCGCCTGCATGCCCGCGCGCGTAGTGGGAGAGCTTCCCAGCTCGTCCTTCTGCAGCTCGGCGTTGCTCATGGAGTACAGGAAGAAGTCGAGCAGGCCCGGCACCACGGCCTCGCAGCCCTCGCGCTCGATAACGTCGACCACGTGGTTGTTGGCCGTGGGATGGAACTTGACCAAGATCTCGCCGACCACGCCCACGCGCGGCTTGGTGCCCTCGCCCACGAGCGGCATGGAGTCGAACGCGCGGATGGCCTCGCGGCACAGCTTGGTGTAGTTATGCCTGTTGAACTTGGGCGCCAGCTTGCGGGCGCGCGCCATGTACTCCTCGTAGAGTGCGTTCGCCGCACCGGGCGTTGCCTCGTACGGGCGGCAACGATAGAGCATCTGCATCATCACGTCGCCAAAGAGCACCGCGTAGACTGCCTGCTTAAGCAGCGCCGGCGTAATCTTAAAGCCGGGGTTGTCCTCGCCCAGCGCCACGGCCGAAAGCGAGATCACCGGAATCTCGGGGTGGCCGCTCTCGCGCAGGGCCTTGCGGATAAGCGCGATGTAGTTGGTGGCACGGCAGCCACCGCCGGTCTGGCTGATGACCACGGCTGTCTTGGACAGGTCGTACCGACCGCTCTCGATGGCCTCCATGATCTGACCCGTCACCAGGATCGACGGATAGCAGATGTCGTTGTTCACATAGCGCAGACCGGCCTCGACGGCATCGTGGTCAGTCGAGGGCAGCAGCTCCAGGTTGTAGCCGGCACCGCGGAACACCTCTTTGACCAGGTCAAAGTGGATCGGCGCCATCTGCGGGCACAGGATGGTGTAACCCTCCTCGCGCATCTGCTCGGTAAAGGGCACCTTGGGCCATGCGGTCGAGGCGCTCTCACGCTGCGCCTCGAACGTGTACTTGCGGCTCGCGAATGCGGGAGCATCCATGGAGGGTGCCACCGGCGCGGCGTCGCCCTGCTCGTAGGCCTCGCCCGCTGCCGTAGCCTCGGCCAAGCGCTCGGCCTCCTGGTCCTTGAGCGCCGCCATGAGCGAGCGGATGCGGATGCGCGCAGCGCCCAGGTTGGACACCTCGTCGATCTTGAGCACGGTGTAGATCTTGCCGCTGGCCTCAAGGATTTCCTGCACCTGGTCGGTGGTCAGAGCGTCCAGGCCACAGCCGAAGGAATTGAGCTGGATCAGGTCCAGGTCGTTGCGCATGGTCACAAAGCGGGCGACGGCGTACAGGCGACTGTGGTACATCCACTGGTCGACGACGCGAATCGGACGCTCGGGCTTTACCAGATGCGCGAGCGAATCCTCGGTAAAGACCGCAAAGCCAAAGCTCGAGATAAGCTCGGGCAGGGCGTGGTTGATCTCGGGGTCGTTGTGGTAGGGACGACCGGCGAGCACGATGCCGTGACCGCCGTGGTCCTCGACCCACTTAAGAGCCTCCTCGCCCATGGTCTGGATGTCCTCGTGGAAACGCGCATCGGCCTCAAAGGCAGCGTTGACAGCGGCATCGACCTCGGAGCGCGTGATCTTGGGCCCACGCACGCGACCGCGACCGGCTTGCGCATCGGCCACACGGTCGACGGCGAGCACCTGATACAGACGGCGCTTGAGCTCGGTCTTGTCATGATAGGGCACAAACGGGTACAGGAACTCGATGTTCTGTTCGCGGATCTCGTCGATGTTGAGTGCCAACGCCGTGGGATAGCTCATGACGATGGGGCAGTTGTAACAGTTGCCGGCGGTCGGATCCTCCTTGCGCTCCCAGCGCACGCACGGCATCCAGATAAAGTCGACATCGCGGTCGATAAGGTTCATCACATGGCCGTGGCTCATCTTGGCCGGATAGCACACGCTCTCGGACGGCATGGACTCGATGCCCGCCTGGTAGGTCTTCTTGCTCGACTGGTCGGACAGCTGCACGCTAAAGCCCAGACGCGTAAAGAACGCATGCCAGAAGGGGTAGTTCTCGTACATGTTGAGCGCGCGCGGGATGCCGACGGTGCCGCGCGGGGCCTCGTCGGGACTCAGCACCTCGCGGTTAAACAGCAGCTCGTTTTTCTTTTTGAAGAGGTTGGGGGCCTCGGTCTTTTGCTTTTTGTGGCCGGCGCCCTTCTCGCAGCGGTTGCCGGTAATGAAGCGCCTGCCGCCGCCAAAGTCGTTGACGGTAAGCTGGCAGTTGTTAGAGCAACGGCCGCAGCGGACATGCTTTTGCGTCACGGTGAGGTGTGCGATATCCTCAGCCGAAAGGATGGTCGAGGTGCCGTCGGCACCGGCGCGATCGCGGGCGAGCAGGGCCGCACCGTAGGCGCCCATACAGCCGGCGATGTCGGGACGCACGGCATGAACGCCGGTGAGCTGCTCAAACGCGCGCAGCGTGGCATCGGACATAAAGGTGCCGCCCTGAACGATCACCTGGCTGCCGATCTCCTTGGGGTCACGCAGCTTAATGACTTTAAACAGGGCATTCTTGATGACGGAATAGGACAGGCCGGCCGCAATGTCGCCCACCGTGGCGCCTTCCTTTTGCGCCTGCTTGACACGCGAGTTCATAAAGACCGTGCAGCGGCTGCCCAGGTCGACCGGGGCCTTGGCATGGATGGCAGCGTTGGCGAACGCGCGTACGTCCATGTTCATAGAGACGGCGAAGCTCTCGATAAAGCTACCGCAACCCGACGAGCAGGCCTCGTTGAGCATGATGTGCTCGATCACGCCGTCCTTGACGCGCAGGCACTTCATGTCCTGGCCGCCAATGTCCAGGATGAACTCGACGCCGGGCAGAAACGCCTTGGCGCCGCGCAGGTGCGCGACGGTCTCGATCTCGCCGGAGTCGGCCTTGAGAGCCTCGATGAGCAGCGCCTCGCCGTAGCCCGTGGTGGTCACGTGGCCGATGGTGCAGCCTGCGGGGATGTGGTTGTAGAAATCGGCCATGATGACCTTGGCCGTGCCTAGGATGTCGCCGTTGTTGTTGCCGTACCAGGTGTGCAGCAGCTGACCGTCCTCGCCCACGAGCGCGGCTTTCATGGTGGTGGAGCCGGCGTCGATACCGATGAACACGCGGCCGGTGTAGCCGTCGAGCTTGCCCTTGGGGACGACTTCCTGGTCGTGGCGGGTTTTGAACTCGGCAAAGTCCTCGTCGGTGGCAAAGAGCGGATCCAGACGCTCGACCTCGGCACCCTGTGTGTCACCCAGAGCATCGATAGCCTCAATGAGCTGCGGGAACGTGCTGAGCTTGTTGGACTCGTGCGCCATGGCAGCGCCGCTCGCCACAAACAGGTGAGCGTTTTGGGGCACAATGCGGTGCTCCTCGTCCAGGTTGAGCGTGAGGTAGAAACGGTGGCGCAGCTCGGAGAGATACTGCAGCGGGCCGCCCAGGAAGGCGACGTTGCCGCGGATGGGACGGCCGCACGCCAGGCCCGAGATGGTCTGGGTCACAACGGCCTGGAAGATGGAAGCGGCCACATCCTCGGGACGGGCGCCCTCGTTGAGCAGCGGTTGCACGTCGGTCTTGGCAAATACGCCGCAGCGGCTGGCGATGGGATAGATGGTGGTGGCGTTGGCCGCAAGCTCGTTAAGGCCGCTCGCGTCGGTGTGCAGCAGGGTTGCCATCTGGTCGATGAACGCGCCCGTACCGCCGGCGCAGGTGCCGTTCATGCGCTGCTCGATACCGTTGTCAAAGTAGATGATCTTGGCGTCCTCGCCGCCCAGCTCGATGGCGACATCGGTGGCCGGGATGAGGGTCTCGACGGCACGCTTACTGGCGATGACTTCCTGGACAAACTCCAGGTCGAGCCACTGGGACAGCAGCAGGCCACCCGAGCCGGTGATGGCGCAGGTCATCTGGGCCGTCGGCAGCACCGTCGCGGCACCCTCGAACAAGTCGCGGGCGCAGGCACGGACATCGGTGTGGTGGCGCTGGTACTTGGCGTAGACGATCTGGTTGTCGTCGTTGAGCACGGCGAGCTTAACGGTGGTGGAGCCCACGTCGATGCCCAGGTGCAGGTTGCCGTGGGCGTTCTCGGGGTTGAAGATCGCGCCTTCGGGGGCGTGGACAGCGGTAGCGGCTACGGGATCTGCAGCGTTGGCCGCGGTTGCGTCAGTCGTTGCGCCGGCAACGAATGCCTCCCCCGCCGCGCTCTTAGCCTCGGCGACTTTCTCAGTGACTATCTCGGCAGCAGCGGTCGCCGCCTTCTGCGCGGCATCCGCCACGGCGGGCGCGGCCTCGCGTGCGGCAGCGACCATGCGGTCCTTAATGCCCTCGACGAGTTTGCTCATTGTCTCTCCTCTTAGTTGTTGGACTCGACGGTTGCGGCGGTGTCGACCGCGTCCTCGAGCTGCAAGTTCAATAGCTTCATGCCGTATTCCGGCACGTTGATATCGATGGGTTGGCCATACAGGTCGCCGGGGCGCACAAAAGCGAGCACCGTCATAATGCGCGCCATGGCCTCGGGCGATTCGGTGAGCCCACGCTCAAACCAGCGCTGAATCATGCCGACCTCGGCGCTCACGACGTAGGTGACGTAGTAGTCAAAGAACGTGCCCAGCGCCAGGCCCAAAATGCCCGTCTGCGCACGCGGCACCACAGCCTCACGCGCGGTGTCGATAATCCTTTTAATAAAGGCCTGGTCGCCGCCCGGACCCAGCAGCGCACCGATTAAGTCGCGGTTGGCCGCAAGATAACGCAGCAGCTCAACCGAACCGGGCGCCGGCTCGAGCTCGTCAATGTTACGGTAAAGATCGGGCAGCTGAGCTGAGGTGATGAGCTCAATGCGCTCACGGATCTCGGCCAGCAAGCCGTCCTCGATTTGATTGATAAAGTCGGGAATATCGCGATAGTGCGAATAGAACGTGCGGCGCGTAAGGCCAGCACGCTCGGTGAGCGACGCGACATTAATGCGCGAAAGGTCGCCGCTTTCGGCAAGCTCGCTGGCAAGTGCCTGGCGAAGGGCACGCTGCGAGCGAAGGGACCGGCGATCGCATTTCTCGAGCTGGGACAAGCGTCCTCCTTGCTACTCAGCCTGTGCGCTATTGCACAGTGCGAGTATTATTGCACACCGTGTGCATCAACACGTAAAGGCAATATTTTGGATGTGACAAAGGGCAGCCCCTTTGTCACATCCAGCGACCGCCTAGGTTGTGCCAGTTGTGCCTGGCTTTTGGAGTGGCATTGCCGATTGTTCAAAATGTCATTCGTGGGTAGAATAGTGTCGACGGCAGCCCAAGTTCTGGAAAGCTGGGCAGCGCCGTTGTTTGCATTAGGGGGTCAACGCCTTAGCGGCGGCGACCCCTCTTTCGTTGCTTCGAACGTTGCTCGAGTGCCCCCATGTGACAAAGGGGCCGTCCCTTTCTTTGTCACATTATTATTCGATGACGGTGCGGGAGTCTTGCTTGCGCATGGTGGCGAGCATGTGTTTGGGGACGGCATGGACCATGCAGCTGCCGATGGTCGCGCTCGCGGCGGCCTTAGCCGCATCGCTTGCGTTTTTGGTCGCGTAGCTGTGGCGGAAACGCTTGAGCATGGCGATGTCGTTGCCGCCGTCGCCGTAGACCGCGACCTCATCCTCGGCAATACCGTAGTAGCCCGCCAGCCAGGCCACACTCTCGCCCTTGTTGCACGCCACGTCCGTGATCTCGAACATCACCGGATCGAACGGCGCGTTGACCACATGGTCCGAGCGCTCGGCAAGATATGCCTTAAGGTCACGCTCCAGCTCGGGCGAGGTCACGCGGCAGTTGATCTTGCACACATCGTGGCGCAGGATGTCACCGATCGACTGGTCAAAATACTGTTCCTCGTGATACCCGCCGCGTGCACGCATGCCGCGCATCACAATACGCTTGATGGGGCTGTCCTTTTTAAAGCCCGCCTGATGCATCTCGAACGAACCGCTCGAGTACATGCCATCGGGCGTGGAGCAATCAAAGCAAATGTCCGGAAACGCCTTGAGCAGTTCCTCAGTGACTTGCTGATCGATGGTCCAGGTCTTGAGCACCTCACCATGGCTGTCGCGCACGATGGACCCATTGGAGCAGCAGGCGTCAAGCGCCAGGCCCGTAAAGCCATGCTCGCCAATCGGCAACGTCGAGCGTCCAGTCGCGGGAACCACATGCAAGCCAGCCTCGGTCAGCTCGCGGATGGCACGGCGGATGGTCCCATCCGCCTCATGCAGTGCGTTCAGCAGCGTTCCGTCTAAATCACTCGCGAACATCTTGATCATGGGCGTGCCTCTCCTTCGTCTGCACGATATTGTAGACGAAGGAGAGGTATGCCCAAACAATGCCGTCCCGGCGCGGCGGGCTACTGCCTCCGCAAATTCACGGTGCCCCAGCGCGTTAAGACAATCGCCACAAGCAGCTTTTCAGCCGATAAAACAGCGCCGTCGTCAACGTCAGCACCGCCAGCATGCCTGCGAATACAATCGCCGGTGCCCATCGATCGTATGCGAGCCCGTAAACCAATTGGCCGATAGACGTTGCGCAGGAAAGAACCATGTAAACGACCGAAAGCACTTTTCCGCAGAGCTCAGTCGGCGCTGCCCGCTGAACAAACGCGATGATTTCAACCGACGCAATGCTTGCCCACACCATGACCCATGCCGAACCAACCGCAAACACGGTGAACACGCATACATCTGCGCCGAACAGTAGCGTGACAATAATCGGTACGACTCCTAAACAGATCATCGCAACATATCGACATATGCCATTGAGAGAAAAGCGATGCGGCCAAATGCCGACCAAGCCACTGCCGGTAAGACCACCCAAGCCCAGAGCAACCTCAACTATCCCAACGCAGGACGATTGCATGCCGAGATGCTTTGTAACAATAATGGGAGCGCCAATCGTTAGCCCAACCAACGCAAGGTTTAAAACGGCCGCAAGCAAAATCACGGCGACCAATGATGCATTTTGCAGCAGATACCGAATCGACTCCCGAAAATCGTTTCGGCATGTCATGCGAGTCGCGCCGTCTCCCATCGTTTCAGATGAGACATTTTGCTTGAGCGCGCCCCCAAACAACAGAGCTGACATCGCAAACGCCACCGACGCGGTTGTGCAGAGAGCATCGATGCCAAAGCACCCATAGACTGCCGTCCCGACCACAGGACCCAAGATATTGCTCACCATGGTCACCTGCGAAACCAATGCAGTGGCCCGCTCAACCTTCTTTTCACCCGCCATGCGCACCGTCTCAATTTGGAGCATTGGCTTTAGCAGCGATTGAACGCCATATTGAACACAAAGTATCGCTACTACGACGACCGCAAGAGGCAATGAGCGCTTCATGGGGATAGACAGCAGCGATGTAGTCATCAGAGCAATACCGAGGACCACCAGGACCTCGCGATGTCTTCCCCTATCCGCCAAGATTCCGCCAACCGGAGTTGCGAGTACGCCGGGTATGAACGCCGTCGCCACGACGACGCCATATAACGTTGACGATCCACTGCAATCGAACAAGTAAAGTGGATACGCAAAGCACAGCGCCGACAGCATCGAATACGTGCACAGCTGCGCAACCAGAAGTTCCGCGAGCCTGATTGACCGCACTGTTTTTGATTTCAACGAGACGCCGACGTCTCTCAGCCCAGCCATAAGTCCGCCCCCTATACATACCGTTAGTATGTAATTATTGACTTGAAAAGGGCAGCCGAAGCTGCCCTCTCAAATCTATTACATACCGTTGGTATCTATATTACCACCCGGCACGGTCCCATACGTCCCAAATCCGTGCCGTTGTCTGGAGCACTTCCTCGCCCAAATCGAGTCCCACCGCAGAGGCCATCTGCGCCAAACATTGAGCGCGAGCGAGCATTCGATCCTTGGGTTCAAGCGGACGAAACAGTGGCAGCAACCAGAGATTCGCCAGCAACGATACGGCCTCTGCCGCTTCGCGCGGGCATTCGCACGCAATGGAGCCGTCGGCGATGCCCTCCTCGATCACTGGCAAGAGACAGTCATCGGCCGACTCGTCAAATGAGCCCTGGTACTGCATCGCCAGAAGACGCGAGCTTTTTACCGGATCTGCTGCAGGACGCATACGTGCCCATAGCTCAATTTGCGGAACTACGGACTCGGGCGCGTACAGTCGCTTGAGCTTTTGGGCGCCGGTCATATTACCGACGCCAAGCATCGAGCGGCGGTGCTCAACAATCGGAGTCATCGCCCGATCAAACGCGGCGTTAAAAATCTCTTCTTTGCTCTTGAAGTGATGATAGACAGCGCCCTTGGTCATGCCATCGAGACGGTCAACGATATCTTGAATGCTCGTCCCCTCATAACCCTGTGCGCAGAATAGCTCCAGTGCCGCGTCGAGAATCTTCGCGACCGTCTCCTCGGGATATTTATTGCGACCCATAATCCGCCCATCCGCAACGCAAGTCTTGTGCCTCATTGCAGCATTTTAGCGTTGCGGATGGTAGGCGGTCGATTCTACACCGCGGCGGGGCCGTGTTCGCCGGTGCGTATGCGGATGACTTCTTCGACCGGCTCAACCCAGATCTTGCCGTCTCCAACGGCGCCGGTACGGGCGGCGTTGCAGATAATGTCGACAATGCCGTCGACATGTTCATCGGCGCAGATGAGGGTGAACTGCACCTTAGGGATGGTATTGACGAGCAGTTCGTTGCCGCGAACGTATTCCTTCCAGCCATGCTGCGCGCCGCAGCCCTGCACCTGGTTGATAGTCATACCGCGAACATCAGCAGCAAACAGCGCGTCTTTGAGAACCTCAAGCTTTTCCTGGCGCACGATAGCCGTGATCTTCTTCATAGTGAATTCCTCTCTTTATAAAGAAATGAACCGCCCATTCATGTGGCACGGGTTTTCCAGGTGCCCGAGATTGCCCCGAAAGAGGAGCGCCGCGTACTTCGGTACGCAAGCGACGGTTTGAGGGGCAAGGTCGGGTGCCTGGGAAAGCCGTGCCGCTAATCGAGTCCGGAGAAAGAAGGATACGCGCTCTCGCCGTGCTGACTCGCATCCAAGCCCAGTGCCTCGTCGGCCTCGTCCACGCGCAAGTTGCCGTGGAACAGCGCCTTGACCACTGCGGCGATCACCAAGTCGAGCACCAGCACAATAACGACCGTCACCATAATGCCCAAAATCTGCGAGATGAGCAGCGACACGTCGCCCGTGTAGAACAGGCCGCCCTTACCGGTCCACGAAAGCTCCGGCACGCAGAACAGGCCCGTGAGCACGCCGCCCAAGATGCCGCCAATGCCGTGGCAGCCAAACGCGTCGAGCGCGTCGTCGTAGCCAAACTTGGTCTTAAGATGGCTGATAGCCAGGTAGCAGACGGGCGATACGATCAAGCCCATGACCAGCGCCGCCCACGGCTCGACAAAGCCCGCGCCCGGCGTGACCACCACGAGGCCCGCGACCAGACCGGTGCTGGCGCCCACCAGCGTGGGGCGACCGGTGTGCACGCGCTCAACGACAAGCCACGAAACCATGCCCGCCGCGCTGGCCGTCACGGTGTTGAGGATGGCAAGCGCGGCCACGGCGTCGGCCTTGAACTCGCTGCCGCCGTTAAAGCCAAACCAGCCAAACCAAAGCAGGCCGGCTCCCAGCGCCACAAACGGGACGTTATGCGGACGGTAGCTCACCATGCCAAAACCGCGACGGCGGCCGAGCATTAAGCAGAGGATCAGGCCGGTAAGACCAGACGAAATGTGCACCACGTCGCCGCCGGCAAAGTCGAGCGCGCCGATGATGTCGCCGATAAAGGAGCCCTCGCCACCCCAGACCATGTGGGCGAGCGGCGCATAGACCACGAGCAGCCAAATGCCCAGGAAGGCCGTCATGGCACCAAACTTAACGCGGCCTGCCAGGCTGCCCGTGACGATAGCAGCCGTGATCATGGCAAACGCCATCTGAAAGGCGATGTTGATGATCTGGGGGTAGACGGCGCCGTCCGCGGCGTTGCCCTCGGCCGCCTGCAGCACCTGGTTGAGCACCGGCAGGCACAGAAGCTGGTCAAGGCCTCCAGTAAACGGACTCGAGCCGTCGCCGCCGTAGGCCAGCGACCAGCCGGCAACAATCCACAGCACACCGACCAGGCCAATGGCGCCAAAGCACATGAGCATGGTGTTGATGACATTTTTGCGCCTGGACAGGCCGCCATAGAAAAACGCCAGACCCGGTGTCATTAAAAACACGAGCATGGTGCAGATGAGCATAAACGTTGTCGATCCCGTATCGTACATTCGCTCCCCCTTGGTCGCATGAACGTTGTCGGCGCTCATGATGCGGCCGAGGGCCAACTGGTGTAGACCAGATACGGCGTTGTTAAACGCTGCGTTGTCGAATGGAAACGGTGCCGCAATCTTGGAAACGGCACGGCAACGGGCGCGAAACGAACGGGAAACGTGCGAACGAGAAGGGCGCGCTTGGCTCCGCTTTGGCTAGCGCCGGAACAGCTCGCGGGCTCGGTCGCGGAGGTCGGTAGCTCGGATGACGCCCTCGTAACGATTGATGCGCAGACGCGGGAAGGCGTTAAAGAAGCGTAGGTCGCGGCGGCTGAGTGACACGCTCGGCACCGGGCGGCTCATGCGCTTGCCGGCAAGGCGACGACCGAGCGACGGACGCGGCATGCTCGGCGCGGCATCGGCCACGCGACGGGCAGCGAGCGCCAGGCCGCGAGCACCATCCGAAATAAACGTCGGCATCGAAGCCTTCTCGCGCAGGGCATCGAGCGCCGCGTCGCCCAGCTCGGCCAGCCAAGCGTTAACGGCGCGACCGCGGATATGCGTCTGCGCCACCGAGTCGATCGCCGAATCGGGAATACGTTCGAGCATAGAGTTGGAGGCATCGGCAAGCGACTCATTGATGCGGTCGGCAAGGTCGGCACGCACACGCTCCAGCTGATCGGACAGACGCCGCCAGCTCGCCAACGAGCACGCCGCGTCGACCATCATCGCGACCGCAACGATAAAGGCGGCCAAGCGCACGATTAGCACCGGCAGATGGCCAAGCAGCCCCAGCAATGCCGGCTCCACTAAACGGCAAATACACAACGCACCCAAGCCAAACGCGCAGGCCCAGTACAGGCAGATGCGTCCGTGCAGGTTAAACGGCAGATGCGAGTAATCCCAAAACCGGGCACCCGTCGTTTTTTCCAACAGCACGCCCACGCTATATTCGATCACGCTGCATACAAGCGCCGCGGCGACAAACTGGCTCGAGGCATCCGGAATCCCGCGCAGCAAAAGCCAGCAGGCTATGCCGCCCACACCATAGATAGGACAACACGGCCCCAGCAAAAATCCGCTGTTGGCAAATCGCCCGTGATTGAGCATGGCGCAGACTGTCGATTCCCATACCCAGCCGCAAAAACCGTAGAAGGCAAACGAGAGCACCAGCGCCGAGAGCGGACAGGCGACAAGCGTCGCGCCGTCAAATGCCATGTCGATCGCGGTCCCCACCGTCTACCCTCTCCTCTTTTCGCTCGATTCGCCACTCACGCCATCGTCCGCCTCGCCCTTGCGCCGCAGACGACCGGCGACCGTCTCGCGCAGCGCGCACCACTTATCGGCCAGGCATACAATCCATGCCTCACGACACGTCGGCGGCACCGGCACCAGCGGAAACATATGCCGCACGATGATATTCCGCTCGCGCGGCGTCAGCTCAAAATCTTCCTCGGCACGCGCCAGGGCAAAAAATGGATGCCGAAATCCGTGCAGTCGATGGCTTGGGTCGGGATCGTGCCAGTCATAGAGAAAGTAATCGTGCAGCAGGGCTCCGCGCAGCAACGAGGCGCGATCGACCGAGACACCGACGCGGCCCAGGTGCTCGGCAAAGGACAGACTTGCCCGCGCCACCGAGGTCACATGCGCATACACCGTCACATCGCCATGCTGGATAAACTCGCGCGTCAGGTCCAGACGGCCCGCCTGTGCCAGTTGACGGGCAGCATGGTCTACTTCGCACGCGATTTTCTCGGCGCGAACGACATCGGACATGCTGCCTCCTTCCAGCGACTCACGGCGACAAGCCACGGCCTGTGCACAATCGATAAAAACATCATGGAACACATTAGTATGGCATCGGACAAAACGTTTTGCCCCACCAGTTGGCGAATTACCGCGCCGCCGTCACATATCAAACGCCAAAATGTGCGAGACTGTCTTGTGCAATTGTGCCGGCCGAGGGAGCGCCGGCGCTCGATTCGCATGGAGTAACCCACAACGATGCTGCTTACGCAAACGACAACGCCCGAGGACGTCAAGGCTCTTAATCGCGCCGAGCTCCCGCAGCTCTGCGGCGAGATTCGCCACGCCATCCTCGAAAGCTCCGCCGCCGTCGGCGGGCACGTTGCCCCCAACTTGGGCGTCGTTGAGCTTACGGTTGCGCTTCATCGCGTATTTAACTCCCCCATCGACAAGATTGTCTTTGACGTTTCGCACCAGACCTACGCCCACAAGGCGCTGACCGGGCGCGCGTACACTTATATCGATCCGGAGCGTTATGGTGAGGCTTCTGGCTTTGCCAATCCCGATGAGTCCGAGCACGACCTGTTCGCCATGGGCCATACCTCCACGTCGGTGAGCCTGGGCTGCGGCCTGGCGCACGCTCGTGACCTGGCGGGCGATACGTACAACGTCATCACCATCATTGGCGACGGCTCGCTTTCGGGCGGCCTGGCGTTTGAAGGCTTTAACAATGCCGCCGAACTCGATAGCAACCTGATCATCATCGTCAACGATAACGACCAGTCCATTGCCGAGAACCACGGTGGCTTGTATCGCAATCTGGCCGAGCTGCGCGCCAGCAACGGCACCTGTGAGCGCAACGTTTTCCGCGCGATGGGGCTCGGCTACCGCTATCTGGACGCCGGCAACGATGTGTTGGCCCTGGTCGACACGCTGCAGGGACTGTGCAATATCGATCATCCCATCGTGCTGCACGTCTCCACCGCCAAGGGCAAGGGCTTTGAGCCAGCCCAGAGTGACCCCGAGCGCTGGCATCACGTGGGTCCGTTTGACATGGCGACTGGGCGCAAGCTCTGCCCGGGCCATCCGAGCGAGCCTGCGCCGCGCACCTATGCCGACATTACGGGCGAGGCGCTCAGCGCCGCCATCGAGCGCGATCCGCAAGTCGTGGGCATCACGGCCGCCACGCCCTACATCATGGGCTTTACACCCGAGCTTCGCGCCGCCGCCGACAAACAGTTCGTCGATGTGGGCATTGCCGAGGAGCACGCCGTGACCTTTGCCACCGCGCTTGCGCGCTCGGGTGCCAAGCCAGTCTTTGGTGTGTACGGCACGTTTTTGCAGCGCGCCTACGACGAGCTGTGGCACGACCTGTGCCTCAACGATGTCCCCGCAACCATCCTGGTGTTTGGCGCATCGATCTTTGGCACCACATCCGAGACGCATCTTTCGTTCTTTGATATTTCTATGCTGGGCACTCTCCCCAATATGCGTTACCTGGCGCCTTCCTGCATGGAGGAATACCTATCCATGCTGAGCTGGTCGCTCGACCACCGCGAGCATCCCGTGGCAATCCGCGTACCGGGCATCGGCTTGGTAAGCCGCCCCGACCTGGCGCCCGCCGAAGACACCGACTACAGCGCCGTTCGCTACAACGTGGTGCGTCAGGGTCGCGACGTGGCCGTGCTCGCGCTTGGCGATTTCTTTGAGCTGGGCGAGCGCGTGGCAAACCGCTTGGCTGCCGAGTACGGTATCGAGGCGACGCTCGTCAACCCGCGCTTTGCAACCGAGCTTGACCGCGAGTTCCTCGACAGTCTTGCCGCTGAGCATCGCGTTGTCGTCACCCTCGAGGACGGCATCTTGGACGGTGGCTGGGGCGAGCGCGTCGCGTGCTATCTGGCCTGCACGCCTGTGCGCACGCGCACCTTCGGCATCGCCAAGGGCTTCCCCGACCGCTACGACCCCAACGAGCTGCTCGCTCAGAACGGCATGACGGTCGAGAACATGGCCGCCGAAGCCGTGAGACTACTTAACGAGTAAAAAACCTCCGCAAAGGGAAGCATCCCTGCGGAGGTTTTTATTTTCGCGGCGCGATTATCTCAATCTGTAACATCTATGGCCCGAATTCCCGTCTAACTGTTACAGATCGAGATAAGACATCTTAGTCCCAGACCTTTGTCTCAATCTGTAACAGATAGGGACCTTTTGGCCGTCCAGATGTTACAGATTGAGACATTCGAATTCCCCTGAAGAGAAAATCTCAATCTGTAACAGTTGCTCGGCAAAAATGGCTGCAGATGTTACAGATCGAGACAAAACAGCAAGGCATGCCGCTGCATCGGCCAGAACCGCCACAAAGGTGCCTGTCCCTTTTAATATGAGCAGGACATTGTCAAGAGGCAAAATCGGGCCTGGCCCCAACGATATGGGGTCAGGCCCTCTCCCTATATCAACCCGTCCGCGGCGACCTCGGCGTGTCTTACCGACGCTCGTCTTTGCAGTTTAATATCCGCCCGTGGCGATCTCTCGCTGGGCAATCCGTTGCTACGGCTGAGGCTTCTACGTCGAACCGACAGTCTGTGCACGCGTGTGGCGCCCTGGGCGCTCGCAGAAAAGGGACCTGAGGTTCGCCTCAACGGCTTCGGATCGAACCGCTTCCGGGGTGACTGGCTTATGTGCGGGGGACCGCCCCCCTACGCCTCCTCGGCCATGAGGCCGACCGCCCACACCCAGCAGGCGAGCTCGCGCGCCGTGGCCACGTTCGCCTTGTTGCCGTGGACCCCGCGCGCGAGCAGCGCCTCCCGCCTCTCGACCAGCCTCCGCACGCCCTTGGCGGCATGCCTCCGGGCACCCCGGTCCGGGGCCTGGCCCTTGGCGAGGTCCTTCGGCCGCCCCGAGCACGTCAGGTAGTGCCACGCGGCCTCGACCAGCGTCTTCCTCAGGTGCTTGTTGCCGGCCTTGGTGATCGCGCCCCTGCGGTCGCTCTCCCCGCTGGAGTGCTCGGAGGGCGTCAGGCCGACCCACGCGGCGAACGAGCGGGCGTTCCTGAACCTGGAGAACTCGCCGGCCTCGAACACGAGGTCGGCGGCGGAAGCGGTGTCGACGCCCTTGAGGCAGCGCAGGGAGTCGACCCTCCTCCTCCACCTGGGCTTGCGGGCCTCGCCCTCGACGAGCCCCTCGAGCCTCGCCTTCTCCTCCGCCGCCCGCCTGACCGCGTCGACGTAGTAGGCGAGCACCTCCTCGTCGGCCCCCTCCGCGAACCTTATCGACTCGATCCAGGACCAGTGCGCCCGGGTCCAGTTGCCCTTCCTGCGGCCGGTGGGCGTCCTCTCGTCGAAGACGAGCCCGTGCCTGAGCAGGAACTTGGAGAGCCGCTGCTTCGAGCGCGAGAGGTCGTCCCTCGCGTCCTCGAGCGCCCTGGTCAGGTCGCGGGCGGCCTCGCACTCGTCGTCGGGGACCCACACCTCGACCACGTTGCCGACCGACAGCATGCGGGCGAGGAACTCGGCGTCGTTGCGGTCGTTCTTCCTGCGCCTGTCCGCGCTGGGCTTGATCATCTTCGAGACGGCGCCGACCACGCAGTCGACCCCCAGGCCGGAGAGCCTCTTCTGCAGGTCGAAGCCCGTGACCCCGGACTCGTACACGCACCTGGCCCCGGGGTCCACGGAGCGGACCCACTCCGCGACGGCGCCGGCGTCGTAGCCGAAGGTCGCGGCGCGCACCTCCCCGGTCATGACGTCGAGGGAGACGGCCTTTATCGAGCGGGCGTGGACGTCGAGGCCGACGAAGGTGGTAGTATCGAGCATGGGAGCCCCTTCCATGAATGCGGCGTGGCCGCCGCGGCTGAATTAGACACTCACCATTGTCGGCCTAATCCGCGGTCCTTCATGCAGCAGGGGCTCTCAATGTTTTTATGTCCTGCTCATATCGTCT
>NZ_CABJFS010000002.1 GCF_902364945.1 Collinsella aerofaciens
AAGCAAGGCAGGGGCGATCCAGGCCGATTTGGGCGCCCTGCTCTCGGCGGCGCGGACGGCGAAGGTATTTAAGCCTCCTTGTCAGTCGCTTTGAGATAATCCTCATCGTTCACAGGTTCCAACCACTCGTTGGAGGCTTCCTCGCCCGGAACCTCCAACGCGAGATGTGAGAACCAGCTGTCGGGTGCGGCTCCGTGCCAGTGCTTCACCCCTGGGGCAATGTTGACCACGTCGCCAGGGTGCAGTTTCTGCGCCGGCTTACCCCATTCCTGGTAAAACCCTCGACCAGCCACGCAGATGAGAATCTGTCCGCCGCCGTTTTTGGCGTGGTGCACGTGCCAGTTGTTGCGGCAGCCGGGCTCGAACGTCACGTTGTAGACGCCAACCTGCTCGGTTGATAGAGGCGCGAGGTAGCTTTGCCCGATAAAGTACTTCGCGAATGCGTCGTTGGGGGCACCGATGGGAAAGGCCATCTCGTTTTGGTGCTCGGCTTTTGCATCAGCGGCATCGTCATCCGCCCAGACCTCCTTTGCCATGCGGAAGGCCGCCCACGCCTTGGGCCATCCCGCATAAAACGCCGCGTGCGTAAGGATTTCCGCTATCTCCGCCCTGGTCACCCCGTTGTTCTTTGCGGACATCAGATGATATTTAAACGAAGAGTCCGTCAGTCCCTGCGCCATCAGGGCCACAACCGTCACCACGCTGCGGTCTCGAAGGGAAAGCCCGTCTTCTCGACTCCACACCTCGCCAAACAGCACATCGTCATTGAGCTGTGCGAACTTGGGGGCGAACTCCCCCAGGGCATCCCTGCCTGCCGTCTGTTTAATTGCCATGATCGATCTCCCCCTGTCGATGGTTTAGGTGCAAATCTGTTTCCTCATTACGGAACACCCTTTGCAATCCCTGTTCTAATGACGAGAATGAAGGTAATACCTAAACCTGACTTTAGGTCAAGGAATGAATTCGAGATTGATTCGGAGGAGCCATGTACACAATCGGACAGGTTTCGGAGATGTTCGGTTTGCCCGCCTCAACGCTGCGCTATTACGACAAGCAGGGATTGTTCCCGGCATTGGAGCGGACGTCCGGCATTCGGCAATTCGGCGATACGGAACTCGAGGCGCTTCGGGTCATCGAATGCTTCAAGAAAGCGGGGATGGAGATCAAGGACATCCGGCTGTTCATGGAATGGTGCGCGGAGGGTCCATCGACATACCCCAAACGCAAGGCCATGTTCGAGGAGCGGAAGGCCCACATGGAGCTAGAGATCGCGAACATGAACCGCGCGCTGGACATGCTGAAGTACAAATGCTGGTTCTACGGGCAGCTGAATCAGGGCGAGAATGAGACTGAGCTGAGGGCCATGATTCCCGACGGTTTGCCAGAAGATATCAAAGAGGCCTACGAGAACGCTCACGCTCGGTAGTACCAAAAACGCCCCTTCTGAAACTCAACCATTGTTTAAGATGTCACAACTTAGGCAACAAGACTGGTTGCCCCGGTACGCAACGGGAGGGTCGATGCGACTGGAATCGACCCTCCCGTTTCCCAAACGGCATGAAGCTACTTGCTCACAACCGAGATGCGCTGGGCGACGTGGTCACCGGACTCGATCTCATCGACCATGGCGATCGCATAGTCAGCGTACGAGAGCGTTGACTCGCCGCGGCTGTTGAGTGTGAACTCCTCGCCCGCCAAGATATACTCACCGGTGCGCTCGCCGTCGGCCTGGAAGTCAGCAGCAGGGGAAACGAAGGTCCATTTGAGGCCGTCCGTTTCGCGAAGGTGAGCAAGGACTTTGCCGGCCGCGGCGGACAGCGGCTTCCAGTCATCGGGGAAGTCCGGGCCCATATCGACGGTGACCGTATGCTCGGGGTTGACGAACAGCGAGCCCGCGCCACCCACTATGAGCAGGCGCACATCGGTGCCGACCAGCACATTAGCCAAGTGGATGCCCGCGTCGGTGATACCGGGGATGGTCTCGGGCGTCCAGCCGCCCACGGCGTCCACCACGGCGTCGAATCCTTCGAGGTCTTCCGTCGTGAGCTCGAGTGCGTCTTTGATGACGGAGTTCTGAGCGGCGGTCCTATTCTCGCCGCGTACGATGGCGGTCACGTCGAATCCGCGACGCACGGCCTCCTCAACGATGAGGCTGCCGGCCCTGCCGTTCGCTGCTACAACTGCGATTTTCTTGGTCATCATGCTTTCCTTTCGACCTGCGGCACTCGACGCCGCTTTCCTTGCAGCTCATACGATACGCGTCAAAGGTATATAATGGAAAGTAGGCACATAAAAGTGCTGTAAGCACCAAAAGGAAACTAATGTAAATGACGTGCATGATTGCAGACGGAGGTTTCGCGAACATGACAACACCGACTTTGGAGAACCTGCCTGCCTGCCCAGTGGAGACAACGCTTTTGCTCATCGGCAACAAGTGGCAGGTGCTCATCCTGCGCGAACTCTCGCTCAAAGGCACGATGCGCTTTAAGGAGCTGCAACGCTCGATCGGCAAGATTTCGCAGAAAGTTCTGACCAGCAACCTACGAACCATGGAGGAAACGGGGCTCGTTCATCGTGAAGCGTTCGCAGAGGTGCCCCCACGGGTGGAGTACTCGCTCACCGACCTGGGACAGACACTCAGACCCGTTCTTGACGCAATGAGAGCTTGGGGCGAGAACTACAAGGAGCAGCTCCGCGGCGGCGGGCTTCGATAAGTAGCTCCTACTGGTTACACGCCTACAGAAACCCCTCCGTCCTATCGCCATCACGGGAAACCCTCCTCCTTGGTTCTCGCCGCAAACGGCTTCGAGGCCGCGCTGGCGGTCCCGGCACGGCTGGAGTCGGCCCGCGCGAGCAGCGGAAAGGGATACACGCCCTTTACCAAGGTAGATTGCTGCTTTCATTTTCCGTTCCTTTCGCAGTATTCTCAATGCAGGTGCGCGGCCTGCGCGCATGGCGCCTAGGGGGCGTCGCCGTCACATCGTTTCATTCGCGCCTCTCTTTAGCGTTGGCAAGACATCGGTTCGTGCCGTTCGGATGCACGCAGGTTTTGATAATGCGCACCATCTCATCGATAGGCGTTTCGCAGCCGCTCCGAATCCAGTCCTGTACCACGGCGGAGAGCCCATGCACATAAAAACTGATGACGAAGGCCCGCTGCTCGCTGGGATAGCCAAAGCGCTCCAACACTGGGTCGATGATGTGCTTCGCTAGGGCCTCGAATCGCTCCTGAGCTTGCAGCGTATGCCCGTTTGCGAGCATCGCGCGATAGATGGAGCAGTTGTCTTGGACGAACTCGAGGTAGGGCCTCAGATACTCGTCGGTTACGAAAACGAGCTCATCGAGGGAAGCCGTACGGATAGCCCCGATCGTGTCTGCGGCGCTTTGTTCAAAGCGCTCGAAGAGCTTGGTGTTCACATGTTCCGAACACTCCTTCACGAGGTCAGGGACACCCTGGTAGTGAAGGTAGAACGTAGAGCGCCCCACCCCGGCCTTCTTGCAAATCTCCTTAACGGTTATGAACTCCGCGCCCTTGTTCTGCAGCAAGTCGAGCAAAGCCTCGTCCATAAGCTGCGCCGTCGTAAAGTATCTGCTCTGCTGCCTGTTCACCCAAGCCTGCCTCTCCCTGATGCCAAAAGCTATTCGCCGGCAATTCCCTTGGCAAGCTCCATTATCTCAAAGGCGTATTTCTTCTTAGAGGTTTCCAGAATCCAGCGATACAGAACAAGGTTCACGCTTGCGCCTGCGATACCCAAGATACCAAGGACGATTCCGAGCACAAACAACGTGCCCTCGCCAGGTCCCAGCACACCCATGGTCAGGCACATGCCCACACCCAACAACAGCGAGGAAGCGATGCCAAAGCTGTAGGCGAAGACGTTCGCGGGGCGCTTTGCTTTGGCATCGAGCTTCTTGAGCGCGGTGAGCTTGGAGGCGCTTTTGGGCGCGTATTGCTTGGCGATCGATTCCGCGCAGGTCTTGTCGGTGTCCATGTTTTCTTCCTTTTCTCTATGGCTTGTTCGACAACCCAAGAATAGGAAGAACGTGCAGGCGATTGAAGAACACAAACGGGACGTTGTGTCCATGTTATATCGGCGAATGTCGACACTCACCGCAACTGCTCGGAATGATGATTGCGCTGTATTTCGTTATCAAATGGGCAGTGAAAAACGGCATAAAAGAGGCCTACGGTGCTGTCACTGGCAAGAATACCGCCGAAGATATCCAAAACGAAAAAGAGTTGAAAGAACTTGGATTGGATCAAGAGGATCGATAAATCCAGTTTCACTGCCCCTAAAACGGCCTCGCTTTGTCCTCGGGGACAATGATGCTCACTCATTCATTTGAATTCGTCTTGAGGAGCGCCTTAACGTGCAGGTCGTAACGTGTGGCATAGAGAGGTCGTCCCCTGCGCTTTGTCCTTCGCGCGCCCGTGCTTACCCTGATAAGGTCGGCATCACGAAAGAGCATCGCTTCCTCGAGGTATCTATTACGGCGTTTCAGTCTATCGCCTTTCAAGAGCTGCTCCTAAAACTCGAATCTGATTACACTTTTGGGAGTTTCATAACTCTGCGCCACAAGATGAGCAAAGAACGCACCTCGAGATGAATCGACTAAAGGAATTACGCACCTGCCGGGAGGCAGGCAGCCTGCTCGATCATCGCGGACTGCCAATTGATAAACCCCAAAAGCCGGACCGCACGGCGGCGCTCGTTTCGCTAAATCGGCTTGATGGAATGGCGGATCACGGTCTTGAGCTTCAATAGCTGGATGCGTTCAGAAATAGACACGAAGGCCCTCGGGTGTCATTCAAATCCAGTCTGCATCTTGGTTCCTCGACTGCGCAGCTTGGTTAAACGCCGAAGGTTCAGCTATCTTCGTCAGCTAGCATGAGAGCAACCCGAAGGGAGGACGCATGAAGATCACAATCGAAGAGCGAGAAGCAGCTCAAGATATAGAAGTCACGATCGTCTGCGTAAGGGTCGATCGCCGCGTGCTTGATATAGCGGCTCGGCTGCGCATGCTTGACAGGAAGGTGACGGGCACGGCCGACGGCTGCACGCGTGTGCTGAGCGCAGAAGACGTCCTGTTCATCGAGTCGGTCGACAAGCACACGTTCATTTATACGGCCGACACGGTTCTCGAGACGGGCCTGCGCCTTTACGAGATGGAGGAGCGCCTGGCGGACTGCGACTTCCTGCGCATCGCGAAAGGTTGCATCGTCAACTTCCGCGCGATCACCGCCCTCAAGCCCGACGTCAACGGCAGGATCATCGCCACCTTGGAAAACGGTGAGCAGGTCGTTATCTCGCGCCAGTATGCGCCCGACGTCAAATCGAAGCTCGGTCTGAAGCAGTCGAAACGAAGGAAGGGAGACCGAAATGATTAACAGGGACATTATCGACACCGATAAAAAGACGCCCGTGGAAAACCTCAGGCAACTCGTGAAAAGCACCTGTATCGGCTTCACTGTTGCCATGATAGCCTTCTTGGCATTAGGGACTTGTTTCGCTGATGACACCGCCAAGCAGGGCATTAACTATTGCTGGTCGATTCTCGCCGCGTGCGTCACCGTCCCCGCGCTGCAGTTCGTGTTCTTCACGCCCGCGGTGATCAGACAGATGGCGTATCCCGCGCGCCTGGCGCTGTTCGACGTTTGCCTCTACGCAGCCCTCTGTGCATTGGCGTTTGTCTTTGCTTGGGTTCCCGTGAACAACCCCGGGGCGTGGGTTACCTTCACGGTTGTCTTTCTCGCCATCCTGGCGGTCCTCACTCTTGCTTTCAACGCCAAGCTGAGCCGCGAGACCCGCGAATTGAACGACAGGCTCGCGGAATACCGCAAGAGCAGGGAGACGGAATAAGGGTATAGCTGAGCATTATCGATGCTGGGCAAATCCTTACTCCCGATCCTCGGATTACCGCCCAGCGCGAGGACCTGATACCAAGGCCGGCGCAGGGCGATGCTCGGCCCCGTTCGCTACCTCAAGCGCTTCCTGCGCGGTCATGCCCTTGTAGCCCCCCGTTCGCGCGCATAAGCGGGTTCATGTGCAGGGGAATGTCGATCCAGGTGCTGATTGCTCGGTCAGCCTGATCGGATTGGAGGAAGACGACCTCATGTTCAGCATAGGCGATGGCGAAACTTCCTACGTATTGCGGTCTACCCAAGCCATCATTCGGTCCTCCTCGGTTTCGAAACTCGAATTTTTTTAAAGTTTCGAAACCGGGGGGGCAATATGCACAGGGATGCATCGAGGAGCAATTCCCAGTCGCGCCATGTCAGCAGCGATGCCGGGCGCATTCACGCGTGCTACAATGCGGACATCAGAGATGAAAACACAGTCCCCGTCGGGTAGTCGTGGGCGTGCGCTAGTCCGCATCAGTAACCTACCTCCTTGGTTGTCCCTTCTCTGCATGGTCATCTACATAAAGGAGGAACCAGCCATGCAGATCAGTGTGTCGTCCACCCTGACCGTATATCACGACGGGCAATTCTGGGTCGGGCTGGCGGAGCACGTCGAGGACGGAAGGTACGGCGTCGCCCGCATCGTCTTCGGCGCAGAACCGTCCGATGAGGAAATCCTGCGATTCGCTACAAGCAAATGGGCGGAGCTCGCGTTCTTCGGTGACGAGGCCACGGAAACAAGCAAGCCCGCGAAGAACCCCAAGCGGCGCGCTCGCGAGGCGGCGAAAGCCCTCAAGCAGCCAGCGATGAGCACCAAGGCACAACAGGCGCTCACAGCACAGCGGGAAGCGATGAAGCGGGAGTCGGCTCAAGTAAGAAGCCAGCGTCGCGCGGATGAGGCGGAGGCGCGCTTCGAGCAGCGAAAGCTGAAGCGCAAGCAGAAGCATCGTGGGCATTGATCGCCATTTGCAGCGAGCCTTAAACCCGTATACAGAAGCGGTGTCAGTTTCACTTGAAACCGACACCGCCGTCTATTGCGCCGCTCGTCAACAGCCAATCTCCGCCTTATTCGTATTCGATATATGCATCTCGAATTCGGTGCAGCGCTCGGTTAGCTTCGTAGTCAGTTCGCCCGAAGGTAGAAGCCGCGGATCTTCTTCAGATAGTTTTCACGAGGTAATCAAAACCACCCCTAAAAGGGGTGGTTTGCTCTTAGGGTATAACCCTTGGATTTCCGGCACGCGTCTAAAGGCGCCGGCCCTCACGGGGTTCGGGCCGCACTGCAGATTGACCCGTGGCGGGCCGGTCAAACCGGCGCTATTTACGCCCCGGCCCCCTATCGAAGGGGTCCTCGTACTCCTTGACGCTCAGCCGGTCGAGCGCGATGTCGGCCCTCTCCTGCTCCCGGATGTACTTCGCGATCGGCGCCTCGTTCAGGCCGACGGTGGACACGTAGTAGCCCTCGGCCCAGAACTTCCTGTTGCCGAACTTGTACTTCATGTTCGCGTGCCTGTCGAATACCATCAGCGAGCTCTTCCCCCTTCAGGTAGCCCATCACGCTCGACACGCTGTACTTCGGCGGTATCGCCAGCAGCATGTGGACGTGGTCGGGCATCAGGTGCCCCTCGATGATCTCTATCCCCTTGTACCGGCAGAGCTTCCTGAAGATCTCCCCAAGGTCGGACCTTATTTGGTTGTAGATGACTTTGCGCCTATACTTCGGCGTGAACACGACGTGGTACTTGCACATCCACTTCGTGTGCGACAGGCTGTAGGCCTTCTGGGCCATACGCCACCACCGCCCTCTCGACTCGGATTCCTTGCGGCCTGAACAATCGCAAGTGTCCGGCGAGGGGGCGGCTTTGTAAAGCCGTTTGGCCCCACCCGCATAGCGGGTGGTTTCTGATGCGGCGCGCTACGCGCCCCGCACAGGGTAAAGCCTGTAAACCACGAGAGAGGGCCGGGGCCTATGGCTCCGTCCCTCCTTCTGGGCGTTTCCCTCGCTCGCACTACCCGGCCGACGGCGCGGTGAACGACAGCTTGTCGTATGCGAAACTGTAGTTCTTCTTGATCGCATAGAAGGCGACCGACGCCATCAGCGCGGCGACCGCAATGGCGGCCTGCTCCTTCGTTGGGTTGACCTCGAGCGCGTACCCGATGGCTTCCCTGACGGTCTTCAGCGCACCCTCGGGCGAGTCGACGAGCTCGGTGGCGGCCTTTGCGATGTTCTTGCTGTCCATGGTCGTTCCTTTCGTGGGGTTAGTCTAGACGAGCAGCTTGAACGTGAGGGCGATGTGGCATGCCATTCCAGCGAGGAGCGCCACGGTCATGCACGTCACGGCGGCAGCCATCAACCTGAAGAACCACGTGTCCATGTCGCGGCCACTTCCCGCCTTTTCGAAGTGTTTATCTTCCAAACGGCTCTTGTCGGTCATCAGTTCCTCCTCCTCTACGGGTTTTACTGAGGACAGTTTCTCGAATAAGAGCCCTGCCGTTCGAATGCAGACGCTCTAATGACCTACAATATTTAATGTCATTCAATAGAAACGAGGAAACCATGTCGAGGAAGCTGACGGACATTGAGATAGCGGCTTTTCTCGAGAGATGCGGCGCGATTGAGAGCGGAACGCGACAGCGCTTGCTGGCAGTCGCGCGCCTGCTATGCGATTTCACCGACGAGAACGAGGGACTCACCTCGCAGGAAATAGCTCGGGTTCTCTCGCGACTGTCGGGGAGCAATGTGGCCGAAAACTCCGTCCGCGCCGATCTCGACGCTTTGGCATCATGCAGCCCCTTCGGAGCCGAAGTCATAAAGCCTGGGCGGGGCGAGAAAACCGGGTACCGCTGCGCGGCAAAGCCCTTTTCATCGCATGACTCTTCGCTCCTGATGGGCATGGTGAGAACGAGCAAGTTCGTCAATGAGGAGCAGCGCGCTCGCCTTTGCGCGAAGCTCGAGGAAATCATGTCCGACCGCGAGCTGGAAGAGATGGTCGAATCGATCTTTGTCGATGAGCGCGAAACCCATGAGGGCATGAACGCACTTGCGGCGATGGCCGCCGCCTCCTCCGCGATTCGCAACAACGAACAGCTCTGCTTCCGTTATCGCCGCCACTTGATGAACGGGGATGAGCTGATTGACCGCCAGATCTCGTCCGAAGACCCCGTTTGCCTCGTCTACAGCTTCGGACACTACTATCTTGAGACCTGCGTGACAACTGACGAGGTTCCCGAGGGCGAATCCTTTTTCCGCAGGCTGGACCATATGACGAACGCGATGGTATCGGGGAAGAAGCTCCGCAACCCCGGCAGGGTTGACGAGCTTAGGAGAAGGGTGGCCGCCGACGTCCGAGAGCGGATTGACATGTACGGCGACGGGACCAGCAGGACGCTTTTCCTCAAAGTCGAGGGGCGTTGCGCCCAATATGCCTACGACAGGTTCGGTCACGACTTGGTTTTTTCGCACGTCTCCGAGGACGATGCCGGCAATCCCCATGGCTACGCCTGCGTGAGGACGCAGCTGTCTCCAACCCTCTACCGTTGGCTTTTCGGTATGGGAGGAGGCGTTTTCCTTGCAAAGCCGAAAGGCCTCACCTGGGCCAGGACCTTTCGGGGCCTTTCGTCATGCAGCGCCGATACGCTTCGGCAGTTCGTCGAAGATTACGAGGCGGCGCACGAGGGCTATATCTCCATGCTTGAAAGCGCTCTGGGAGCCGAGCGAGATGCTATTGCAAGGGGACATGAAACGGCTCGGATTTAACGCTAAAGACGACGTACTCGGTCAGAACCTCTGCAAGGGCATCAGAGGCGCACCTTTCCGAGCGGTACCTTCTGAATAGGCGATCAATGTTTTCCAGCTCTTCATCCTGCGACAGCCCGCGCAGCGGAGAGTAGTAGTAGGAGTTATGGCTGTCGATCCCGTCACCCATTATCGACAGAGCGATGGACCAGAGGTGGGTGTCGTCATGATGCTCTATAGCGATGAGATGCGCGCTCTCGATTGAGCTGACGGTTAAACCATCGAGTCCCTCATTGAGGGCCTTTGCCATCTCCGCGAGGTCGTCGGGACTCGATTCGCCCTGGGCTCTCATGCCGTCAAGATACTTGAGCTGTTCTTCGTCAAGCCGTAGGCCGCCGAGCAGCATGAACATGATGTCAAGAACCTCGTCCCTGATTTCCCTAACCTTGCCTAGGTCGTAGAAGTTGGACTTATGGAGCTTCCCGTTGCGGGTGTTGTCCATGAACGACCGCAGCCGCCCGAACAGGAGCTCGCGAAAGGACTTGTAATCAATCTCAGGATCGTAGATGCGCGCGTTGAAATATTCGTGCTGGTAGCTTGCAAATAGATAGGCAAGCGGGCCCAACGTTGCCTCTTTGTCCTTCTCCGCCAGGAGGGCTGGGGTGAGCGGGACGGCAGGGTTCCGGGCCTTTACGGCGCCAAACGCCACCTTGTAGTCCCTGTTCGCCCAAAGCGGAAGAAGGTCGAACATCATCTGCTCTATCGCCTTGATGTAGCCAGCGACCGTTCCGGTCTGCTCGACATTCTCGGAGAGGGTGTTGAGCCTGTAGCGCCACTCTGACGACAGAAAGCTGACGGCGAAGCTGGCTTGCCCGAAGAGTATTTCGAACAGATCTTTGCGCTGAATGTTGCGCGACAAGATATCGATGTCGCGCTCCGACATCCCTCTTCCCATCAGACGGTACCTGATAAGAGGAAGCTCGATCGCCTCGTAGTCGCGAAGGCGCTCTTGTCTGAAGGAGCCGAGCTCATGCTCGGTGGGCAGGGCAACAACCGTGAACCCCTGGACAAGTCGGCCCTCCGTTCTCACCCTGCCAGCCACGTCGGTCAAACGGTCGGCCTCTTCCTTTCCGAAAGTCCTCTCGAACCAATCTGTTGCAGAGACGTGCTTGACGCCGCGCGGAGAGGAAGACTCGTACCAGCAGCCAAGCCTCTCGCGAAGCTTGACGTTGGCCTTATCCGCAAGCCATACAAGGTAGACGTCGTCAACCTCCCCGTTCTCCACCAACTCGAACGCCCAGAACATGGAGTTGCTCTTAGTGTGGTTAAGCGGGCTATGGTCGATGCTTGGCCATAGCATGACGCATGCATGCTTCCCCCCGTCCGCAATGTAACCGAAGCCGGCGTTCTTCCATCTTGACGTGGATGGCAGGTCGAAGGTTTCGATGGAATGCCCAGATGCCAGCTTCCTTGCAAAGTCAGCGAATAGGCCAGGCGCCGCGTCAGCCCAGTTTCGCTGCATCTGCTTCATGCTTGCGCAATTGCAATCATCGGTTCCAAAAAGGAATCCGCTGTTGAACTCATTGGCGCCTGCGAACTTCTTCGATAGCTTGATGTCCGCCAACGCCTTGTCCGCGAACTCGTCGTACAGAGACTGGTAATCCATTTCCCACCCACTTTCTCGATAGTGCCATTATCCCAGAAAGACTATGGAGTCCCGGCACATCCAAAAAGTCGAAAAACTCGCGTTACTCCCAGTGGCCGCCGGTGACGACGGTCTCCCAGTGGCCAACCTCGTCGTGGGTCACGGTCCTTGTGCCCACCTGCACCTGCTGCACCTCGCTGTGGTAACCAGATCCCTCGCCAGCGAGTATGTGCTGCTTGCTGTGTGGGAAGGTAGCGCCCGTGATGTCGGCACCGCAGATGCTGCAGATGGACCGCTCGCGCATCTCGTAGACGGGCAGCTGTTCGCTCCACGCCTCCTGGTCGACTATCCAGACGCGCCGCGTCTCCTCGACCCAGCGCCTCGCGGGTTCCGCCTCCGCCTCGTTAGTCGTGCCGGCCGTCTCGGTCGTTACGGGCGTAGCGTTCGAGCCGGCTTCCGCTGCTCTCGGCGGGAAAGCCATCGCGTTGCCCGCTCCGCCTCTTCGATTCTGGCAGGCGCCCGGAATTGGGACAGCCTTGATCAGCTTAGCCCGTTGATGGTCTCCTCGAGCTCCACCATGTAGGCGACTATCTCATCGATGCTCGGGTAGCCGCCGAACAGCATCGGCCTCATCGAGGCGTAATCGGCCGCCAACTCGTCGAGCCTGTCCTTTGGAGGGGCGAGCCTGAGTGTGCCGGGCCTCGCATCGGCCAGCTTGGCCCACGGCGTGCGGTAGAACTTCTCCTTGAACCTGACGACCTGTTCGAGGAGGCCGGGCTGCGCTACGGCGCGGCCGAGCACGAACGAGTGGCCAAGGCGGTACATGTCGTAGTAATGGCGGGAGTAGCGCCTGGGCATAGCCTTGCCCTCGGGCCTGTTGGCCTCCTGGTGCAGGATGGTGGCCTTCTCCCAAAACGTGCGCTCGGGACTCGCGGTGCGCACCGTGGTCGACAGCTCGGGCCCGAACGGAACCACGTCCGCCGCGTACGGGGTTATCGCCGCCTCCTCGGAAGGCGACCATGCCGCCATGGGTCCTATCTCCAGCTTGATGGTGTCGAGCGTGCCCGCCGACTCGTAGGAGCGCGGGTAGTCGAAGTACACGGTCTCCTCCTCGGCCCCGCACCTAACGGACGCTTCGGTGCCGAGGGACTCGGAGAGCGTAGCCCAGAGCTTCGGGGCAAAGGCGTCGGCCAGGAAGGCGTTCGTGCGCTCGATGCTGTCGGCCTTGAACCGCTCCTGCGCCGAGTTGCTGCGCGGCTCCCACGGTTCGTCCTCGCCGTAGCCCAGGAGTCGCCAATCGAGTATGAGGTCGATGTCCTCCGAGAAGCGCTCGATGAGCCCGAAAGCCTTCGACAGGCTCGTGCCGCCCTTGAACACCATGGACTCGGCGAAGCCGCTTCTGTGGAAAAGGTGGTCCAAGGTGTAGCACACCCAGAAGTCCTTCTCGACGATGGCCGGCGCAAGCGCCATCCTCTGCGCGGCGGCCTCGAAGACCAGTCTGCGCTCGCCGGTCGAGGCCCTAGCGATCCTGTCCATGCTTCGCCTCCCATATCTTCTTCGCGGCGTCGGCAACCCAGGATGTGAGCCCCGCCGACTCTTCCAGGAACGCGCTGGCCTGCTCCTCCGTGAGGTTGCGCGCGAGCGTTCTGATTTCCTCGTCGCCCATGTTCTCGCGTCCGAGCGCCTTGAGGGCCTGCACGATGGTGCAGGTGATTTGCGAGCAGTCGAGCAGGTCGCGGTTGGCGCGGTGCCGGAGCTCGATATCGTACGGCCCGTACTCGTAGCGCTTGTACGGGCCGCTGCTGACGTAGACGAGCTTCGCGGGCACCTGCGTGTCGAGGCCCAGCGCGTTGAGCGCCGCGTCGCCGGACGGCGCAACGATCCACTTGTTGGCACGGGCGACGGCGCGCACGACCTCGTCGGCGCTGGCCGGCACCTCGGTGCCCATGAGCGCGCTGCGCTCCGGCACATAGTAGACGCCGCGGACGGCGCGGGCGATCTCCCCCTTTGCATGCAAGCGCCCGAGCGCGTTGGCAGCGTTGCGTCGGCCTGCGACGTCGGAGAAGTCGGCGGCCGTGAAGGCCCTACCGGAGCCGAAGCTCTCTATGCGCTTAGCGATGGCCTCTGCTTCTGTCATGGCGTTCCTCCTTTTTGATGAAAATAGTATATACTTTTTTCATCAAATTGCCTCTGATTGCCTTGGCCGCCCACGCATCGCGCCTGCGGTCCCTCGCCGCGCCGGCACGCGCGCGTGCGCCCGGGAGCGGTTGCGTCTCCCAATCGCGGCCTGGGGTTAGCATCGAGACATCCCGAAGAGATCGTCGCTGGGCCCTTTCTCGCGCTTTGCGCGCCTTCCGACCGACGGGGCCTCGCCGAGCCCGTTGAAGAACTCCATGACCAGGGCGAGCTGCTTCTGGAGGTCCGCATCGAGCTCGTCGGCTTCTCACACGGCGAGGAGCCGCTCCGCCAGACTCCTCACGGAGTCGCGCGGCGCTCGCTGGACCCGCGACGACGGCCTCACCGCTATCTCGGTGCCGACAAGCTGCGCCATGATGTAGTCCTGCCTGCTCATGATGCGCTCGCGGCGCTGTTCTCGCGCGGTCAGCTCGCAACAGGCTAAAGAACCCCTTTTTTTTGGTTTATGGCGTCAGGCGTTGTGATGAAGATCATTGTCGTGGAAATCGCGAGGGTTTTGCGCTGTAAGCCCGAGCTTTTCAATCATGCTCGACCCGCATCGTCTTCGGTGCGGAACTGTCCGATGAGGAGATTCTGCAATTCGCTACAAGCAAATGGGCGCAGCTCGCGTTCTTCGGCGACGAACCCGCAGAGACGAGAAATCTTGCGAAATCCCCCAAGTGCCCCGCCCGCGAGGCATCGAAGGCCCTTAAGCACCCGGCGATGGGCGCCAAGGCGCAGCAGGCGCTCGCGCGTCAGCGGGAGACAATGAAACGGGAGTCGGCCCACACAAGAAGCCAACGCCGCGCTGACGAGGCGGAGGTACGCTTCGAGCAGCGGAAGCTGAAGCATCGCGGGCATTAATCGCCATTTGCGGCAAGCCTTATGCAGAAGCGGCACCGGTTCCACTCGAAACCGACGCGGCTATCCATTCATAACTCGTCGACAGTCGTTCTCCATCCAACTCGCATTCGATATATGCATCTTGAATACGAGGCTGCCAAATCATAACGGCGAATGCCGGTTTTCAGTGCAGCTGCTCAGGGCCAATGACTGCGATTGTCCCAGGCAGGGTTCAAGTTATAATCGAAGACTACAAATAAGCAGCAAATTGAAATTAGGAGAATTGAATCATGTGGAATGAACTGGGCATAAGCGGAGGAACGGCTATCATTATTTTGATTGCGCTGTATTTCGTTATCAAATGGGCAGTGAAAAACGGCATAAAAGAAGCCTACGGTGCTATCACTGGCAAGAAAACCACTGAAGATATCCAAAACGAAAAAGACTTGAAAGAACTTGGATTGGATCAAGAGGATCAATAAATCCAGTTTCACTGCCCATGAAACGGTCTCACATCGTCCTCAGGGATAATGACGCTCACTCATTGATTTGGATTCGTCTTGAGGAGCGCCTTGCCGTGCAGGTCGTAATGTGTGGCATAGAGAGAGATCGGCCACTGCGCTTCGACCTTCGCGCGCCCGCGATTAAATTGGAGAAGCCGGCGTTACGAAAGAGCGTCGCCTCCTCGAGACATCTATTGTGGCGCTTCGACCTATCGCCTTTCAAGAAATACTCCTAAAACTCGAATCTAATTACACTTTTGGGAGTGTCAAAACTCCACGCCGCAGAGACCCAAGAGCTAATCTCATTAACTCGGCCAGGCTACTCAACATATCTACCGCTCTGGCAGCATCATGTACAATGTAATTCACATATCAATCGAAAGACGATCCATAGCTAAATGTTCGACTGCAGCGATTAGGATTGGCCCAGAAGTAAAAGATTGGTCCAGTGAAATCTTCGACGAACTCGGGTTGTCTCTATCCACAGCGGCTAACATCTTCCTTCGAGCCGTGGCAAGGCGCGACGGTTTGCCGCTTGACGTAGCAATCATGGATAACGAGGAAGACGGGATGTAGATGACCCACGCCACAGAAATAACCTCCATACCGCCCATTGCCGAACTTGCACCATATGCTTCGAAAATTCTCCGTACAGCTCAGGCAGCGCAGAACGAGGAACAACTTAAGATTGAAGTCGAAGACATCCTAAGGACGATTTGCAGCTCCTGCGGTATCTTCTGGAATCCATATACGTATGAACATTCATTTCGCTCTGGAAGCTTCCGCCTAGATGCGGTACATGGATCAACGATCATAGAGTATGAGCCCCCTAGGTCTTTCAATCATATGGCAGGCGCTCAGCTTCGGCATGCGCGGCAGCAGTCAGAAGATTATTGCAATCTCCTGGCAGAGGAAGAAGGCAGGCGCAACGGCGCTTATTCCCTTGTTGTCTGGGATGGAGAGACCATATCATTTGGCGACGTGCGTGATGGCGACTTCTTTTGGAACGACCCCGAGTCATTCGATGCGGTTTGCCTCCACAGGCTGCTCACCCTCATCGACCGCGGAGGCAAACCACTCGTTAGCCCTATGGCACTCAAACAGTTTATTGGACCGGAAACAGAGGTCGGCAAGAACGTCATTCCTTCGCTATACCAAGCAATTGTCGGTGCGATAAACAATTCGAGAACGACGCGAACAAAATTGATATTCACGGAGTGGGCTCGCCTCTTTGGCCAGGTGGATGGTACTGGCTCGGAGCGATTGCAGACCTATCTCTCGAGTGCCTCAGCGATGCACGGGGTCAACTACCAAGAGTACCCCCAGGCATATGTCTTTGCTCTCAACACCTACATCGCAATCGTCGCTAAAGTGTGTGCAGTTCACGCCTTAATTGACATGGACGATAAATCCGCCCAGCCAAATACCACGTCACTCGAATTCCTCAAGAATGTCGAGAACGGCATGTACTTCAAGCTAAAGGGTATCCAGAATATGCTAACCACGGATTTCTTCTCGTGGTACTTAGGAGCAGACGTCTTCAAGCCGTTGGCAGGCGGACTACAAATCCTACTGGATAGCCTAAGCTCAATGGACTTTGACGTAGCTAGGAAAAGCTCCGAGTCCGTCATAGACTTGTTCAAGGGGCTCTATATGGAGTTCACGCCCACTCCCATGCGCCATGCCTTGGGAGAGTACTACACACCAGACTGGCTAGCGGCACATGTGATCGACCTCGCGGGGTGGAATTTATACGACTCTCTTCTCGATCCGACATGCGGTAGTGGAACGTTCCTACTTGAAGCGGTAAAGAGACGACTTGAAGATGCACACCCGCGGAATACGGCCAGTGAAATCCTCGAGGGTTTATACGGTTTTGACCTCAATCCGCTTGCCGTTCTAACAGCACGAGCATCTCTCGTCGTGTTCCTAGCAGGCCATTTCTCTGAATCCAGAAAAACTCTCTTGCCCGTATTTCTGGCAGACGCCATAAATACGGCTGACCCTGAAGACGGCGTCTTCACACATAGCATCTTGACAGAGAAGGGCGAGAAGACTTTTGCTATTCCCTACGAAATGGCAGTCTCTCCAGACTTCTACGATGTCATGGACCATCTCCGCATTTGCGTGGACTCGGACCTTGATGCCGGCGACATAGCCGTAACACTCGAACAGATATCGCCAACCGTAAAGTACCTGGACATCAACATGAAAGATGTCCTTGCAAAGACAATAACGGACCTCGTTGAGCTTCATAGAAACCACTGGAACGGCATATTGTGCTTCATTCTTTTCGACAGAATTAAAGCAGGCTGCGTGCATGACGTTGACTACGTCGTGGGCAACCCTCCTTGGGTCAAATGGAGCGACCTTCCTCGTCCGTATGCTGAATTCATCAAACCTCTCTGCGAACGAATGGATATTTTTAGCGAGGATAACTGGGTTGGCGGCATTCAGTCAGACATCTCCACCGTTGTCACATACCACGCCTTGGATAGGTTTGTCCGTCCAGGGGGATTGCTTGCATTCCTCATTACAGGAACGGTTTTCAAAAATGAATCGAGCCAGGGTTTCAGACGCTGGACTCTTCACCATGAAAATGGAACTTCAGAGAATATGAGCGTCGAACTCGTTGAAGACTACAAAGCGATTCGCCCGTTCGAAGGCGTAGCAAATTGGCCCTCACTTCTCATAATTAAACGTAATGGCGAAAATACAGCTTATCCAGTCACATATCGCGAATATCGCAAGCCTCAAGGGAAGCCAGTGGATGGCGAGCTTCTATCTATGCCCATACAGAAACAAGCCATTCCCATCCCCGGAACCATCGATGGCCCGTGGCTCGTCGGGTCGAACGGCCAACTCTCTGCTTGGTCGCAGATAATGGACGCCACCTCATCCGACAAGAGCTATTCCGCACGAAAAGGTGTCACAACAGATGCAAATGGCATCTACTTCGTAAGCACACATGCGACCAATGTGCCTGATGTTGTGAGGATATCGAACGATCCGAGAAACGGGAGGCGCAGCCTGCCCCGCATAACCGCCGATGTTGAGAGTTCCTATATCTATCCACTCCTTCGGGGTCGTGAAATATCGCGTTTTAACGCAACACCATCCCCTGGAAGCTGCGTCATCGTACCTCAGACGGGCATGTTTGGTGACGATAAGCTTCCCGCAACGTCACCTCAGCTTTTTCAATATCTCGCCCGCTTCAAAAATGTTCTTGAAACCAGATCCAGCTACCGCCGCTTCCAAAAAGGCAAGCCGTTCTGGTCCATATGGACCGTTGGTAAGTACACATTTGCTCCGTACAAGGTGGTTTGGAAGGAGATGTCAGGCTCCAGCTTCGTTGCGGCTTATATTGGCTCCGAGACGATGCCCGGTGGAACGATGAAGACGGTTGTTCCGGATCACAAGGTTTATTTCATCCCTGTGCAAACCGAACCAGAGGCTGCTTATCTCACAGCATTCCTTAACTCCTCTTTGGTATCGGGAGCAATCGGGGCGTATGCATCGGCGTTAAGTCTCGGAACGAGCGTAGTCGATTATCTCACTGTTCCAAAATTCGACGCCAACGATAAACAAATGGCTGAACTCAGCGAGATGGGAAAACGCTTTAACAGCGGCATCGAGCCAACAGCTGCCGATGAACAACGACTCGATGAACTGGTCACCCTCATCGTGTGCGGATAGAGACGACGAAAGCAAAAGCAGTGTAGGGACTTGAGTGAAGATATGCCGAAAGGAGCGGTCAATAAGGCACTATGGGATTTGCGCGGGTGCGCGCCCGTCGAAAGCACCCGCCTAGCAGCAGCGGCACGCCTCCGCATCACCATCTTCCGACTAAGAAAATGAGCGCGCGAAGGACGCGCTTCCATAAGAAACAGTCTATTCAAAAAGGTGCCCAAACTCGAGCGCACCGTCATCGAGAACAGTGTGATCGAGGGCGATTTCATAATTGTCCCAATGAGGCGCAGGAGGGCTATCCCGCGGTGCACGACGTGCAGGCGACGCCGCCTGAAACTACCGACAGGCTCACGCCCAGACGCTGGAGGGCACCCGCCCTCGACAACGCCCGCCAGCTACTAGTCAGGTGCTCGTATGGGCGTCTTTCTCCACTTCCCTCTTGTATTCAGCGCCAGCGCAGGCTATAAGGTTATTGGTGGCACATTAAGCTACCTCCAAGTGCCGGGGGAGTCCCCCGGCTTTTTTATTCCTTTAGGCGTCTCCATTGGCCAAGGAGCTCAGCATCTTTGTCGATGAGAGCAGTGACCGCGGCGGCAAGGCTCGTTACTATCTGCTCGCACTCGTCTACCGCCGTAGCCAGCTCAACGACCTGGTAAGGCTAATAGAACGCATGGGCGCGATATCTCCCCCGCCATCGAACTCGCCCTGGTCAAGTTCGATGGCGGGGAGGGCGGCGAGACGTACGGCAAGTTCTTCGGCGGTGTCGGCCCTTTCAAAAGGAACTGGCTCAAGCAAGCCCGCAGTAAGCAACTTTAGCTGGTTTCGAGACTCCAAAAGAACGGCCACCCCTCCTCCAGCGAGAAGACAGATTGCCGGCGAGGAACCCCTTGCGATGCATTTCGAGCGGCGAGGGCCGAAGCGCAGGCAAGAATATTGCAGGCACCGATCACAAGCACCACCACATATACAGCAGCGGCACAGATTCTATTGAAACCGTGCCCGCTATCTTGCATTATCAAATCTATATCGAACGTCTGCCCTACTATTTGAGGCAGCAGATCAATTCATTTATTAATGGGAGCATATCCTATAGGAAATCAAAATTCTACCCCCATAACTTAGGAATTTACTATTCCCACTCAATCGTCGCGGGCGGCTTGGACGTAATGTCGTAGCAGACGCGGTTGGCGCCAGGGACCTCGGCAACGATGCGGCCGGAGATGCGGGCCAGGACGTCGTAGGGCAGCTTGGCCCAGTCGGCGGTCATGGCGTCGCTGGACTCCACGGCGCGCAAGATGATCGGGCGCTGATAGGTGCGCTCGTCGCCCATAACGCCAACGGACTTGATGTCGGGCAGGACCGCAAAATACTGCCAGCAGCTGTGCTCGGAGTTGCGCTCGCCGGTCTGCTCAAACAGGCGCTGGTTGTAGGCGTCGAGCTCCTCGCGCACGATAGCGTCGGCGTTCTTGAGGATCTCGAGCTTCTCCTTGTCGACCGCACCGATGATGCGGATGGCAAGACCCGGGCCCGGGAAAGGCTGACGGAACACGATGTGACCCGGCAGACCCAGCGCCAGACCAAGCGCGCGGACCTCGTCCTTAAAGAAGTGGTCGAGCGGCTCAATGAGGTCGAAGTGCACGCCCTCGGGGAACGGGATCAGGTTGTGATGGCTCTTGATGGTGGCCGTCTTGCCGCCCGTCTTGCGAGCGCCGGACTCGATGATGTCGGGGTAGATGGTGCCCTGAGCCAGGTACTTCACGGGTTTACCATCGGTCTCAAGCTGCTGAGCAACCGCGAAGAACTCTTTCCAGAACTGCGTACCGATGATGCGGCGCTTCTCCTCGGGCTCGGTCACGCCGGCCAGAAGCTCGGCATAACGGTCCTCGGCGTGGACGTGGATAAAGTCGACGTCAAACTGCTTGGTGAAGACCTCCTCCACCTGCTCGGGCTCGCCCTTACGCAGCAGACCGTGGTTGATGAACACGCAGGTCATCTGCTTGCCCACGGCGCGAGCGCCCAGCGCAGCCACGACGGAGGAGTCGACGCCACCGGACAGGGCCAGAATCACGCGGTCGTCGCCGACCTTCTCGCGGAACTCGGCCGTCATGGTCTCGACCAGGTTGTCCATGCTCCAGTTGGGCTCCAGGCCGCAGATCTCAAACAGGAAGTTGCTCAGCAGCTGCTGACCGTACTCGGAGTGCTTGACCTCGGGGTGGAACTGCGTGGTGAAAATCTTGCGCTCGACGCACTCCATGGCGGCAACCGGGCACACGTCGGTGCTGGCGGTAACGGTAAAGCCCTCGGGCACCTCGGAAACAGCGTCGCGATGGCTCATCCACACGGTCTGCTCCATGGGCGTGGAGTTAAAGAGCTTGGCGCCGGCAGTGCGCGTGATAGTGGCGCGGCCGTACTCGCCCACCTCAGAGTGACCGACCTTGCCGCCGAGCGTCACGGCCGTAATCTGATGGCCGTAGCAAAAGCCCAAGACGGGAAGGCCCAGGTCAAAGATGGCGGGGTCGATGGACGGAGCGTCCTCGGCGTACACGGAGGCCGGGCCGCCAGAAAGGATGAGCGCAGAGGCGTTCATCTCGCGAATCTCATCGGCCGAGATGTCGCAGGGAACGATCTCGGAATACACGTTGAGGTCGCGGACGCGACGGGCAATGAGCTGACCGTACTGCGCACCAAAGTCGAGTACGAGGACCTTTGCGGAAGCCTTTTGATCCATGGTTTCCCCCTCTTGTTGGCGGGGAGCCGGTGCCCACCCGCGTGAATGAACGAAAATAACTTCCATAGTGTACACGTTATATGGGGTTTCTCGTCCCTCGCAGCCATCAGCGCACGGCAAACGCACGACCAGGGCCCCTATTTGACGGCAATTGAAGTGTTACCAAACGTTACAGATGATGTAATACGTTTGAACATTGGACGCCCTGTGCCACAATACTGCCGAACGACTCCGCCTCTGCGGCGGCAAATACGATAGGAATACCAGCATGAAGCGCATCCTTCTCATCGCCACGGGCGGCACCATCGCATCGACCGAGGACGGCAACGGCCTCTCCCCCGCCCTGACCGGTGAGGAGCTCGCCCAGAGCGTCCCCGAGATCTCGGGCCTCTGCGAGCTCGACGTCGTGCAGCCCATGAACATCGACAGCACCAATATGCGCCCGAGCGACTGGATGCGTATCCGCGACGTCATCGTCGAGGGTTATGCCGACCACGACGGCTTCGTGATTCTGCACGGCACCGACACCATGAGCTACACCGCGGCAGCGCTTTCCTACCTGATTCAGGACAGCCCCAAGCCCATCGTGCTCACCGGCTCGCAAAAGCCCATGGGCAATCCATTTACCGACGCCAAGCTCAACCTGTACCAGAGCCTGCTCTATGCGCTCGACGAGCACTCGCACGACGTCTCAATCGTGTTTGGCGGCGTAGCCATTGCCGGCACGCGTGCCCGCAAGCAGCGCACCATGAGCTTTAACGCGTTCATTAGTGTCAACTATCCGCCCATTGCCTACATCCGCAACGACCGCATTGTGCGCAACGGGCTTCACGGCACTCACCAGAATGAGAATCCGGTTCGTTTCTACGACAGTATCGACCCGCGCGTGTTTGTCCTTAAGCTGACACCCGGCGTGAACCCGGGTATCCTGGACGCCCTTGCCGATAGCTACGACGCCATGATTCTGGAGACCTTTGGCATTGGCGGTATCCCCGAGTTTGGTGAGTCGGGCGAGTCATTCCAGGAGGCGATTTTCCGCTGGGTCGATTCGGGCCGTACTGTCGTTATGACCACGCAGGTCCCCGAAGAGGGCCTCGATTTGGGCGTTTATGAGGTCGGCCGTGCTTACGCGGATCATCCGGGCATTCTGCGCGGCGACGACATGACCACCGAGACGCTCGTGGCCAAGACCATGTGGGCACTCGGCCAGTCACGTGATGCGGCCGAGATTCAGCGCCTGTTCTACAGCCAAGTCAACCACGACCGCATCCCGATGGCGTAGCTAAAACAAAATCCGCCTCTTTGGGCCTTGTAGGGCACGTGATACCCCTCGGAACGTGCAAAAAGCGGAGTTTTCAGCATCCGCCCCTTCCGGGAACGTTAAAACCGCTGGCTGTAAATTGCCTTTCGACTCGAAAGACTCGTTCCGCGCGCTTGTTATTCCTCATATTATTGAATTTTGTGGATAATCCAAAACATTACGCGTCGTATTTGTGGCCCCGGCTGCCGTCAAATTATTGAGGGATGCTGAATACTCGCGTTTTTGCACGCCGCCGTCGGGGGGACCCGTTCAGCAAACGGCAAATCTAGCAAAAAAAGGCTACTCGATACCCTCGAGAAGCTCTGACACCGTCATGCCGAGTGCGGGCGCGATCTTAAATAGAACCTTGAGCGTGAAATTTGCCGTCCCATCTTCGATTCGGTCGAGGTAGGGTCGGCTGATTCCTGTCGCCACACAAAAATCAACCTTGGAGATACCAAGGTCTCTGCGTGTCTCTTCGACCCGCCTGCCAAGAATCTGTTTCGCACGTTCGTCCATGCAGCCGAGTTTGAAATGGAGCCGAACATAAACGTAAACTATAGTTTACGTTTTGCCGAATACACAGGAGTTTTCTATGTCGGGTTCTTCGGTCCGCACGTACCGAGCCACGCTTCGCACAAACAGCGCACCGCCCAAGCTCGTCGTCGTTGAAGCAGAATATCTTTCGCCCGATGAGCGCACAGCATTTGCATTGCTATCAAGTCGCGTCGCCGCCGTTCTGGTCCCTTGTCCGGCGCAAGGTGCGCTTGCCATCCAATGCCAAGCGCACAGCCGCTCGCTCAATCAGGCTGCCGTAATCGTAACCAGCCAGCGTGGCCTGCCCCTTCTCCTGGAAGCCGGCGTCGCGCTCGCCCTTCGCGGTGCCGGATACGAAAACGAGGCCGCCGCCGACATGGTCTTTCAACCACGATCGAGCGGCGGCCTCGCAGCAGCCATCGAATATGCTTGCAGGCTCGTTGCCTAAAGGCGCAAGCTAAAAGCCCAGGCCAAAGCCCATACCGGTAATCGCCGAATACATAAAGTAGACGTTGATTACGTTGAGAAATACACCCGTGATGCAACCGTTGCGCAGGTAGCGCTCGCACACGATGCGTGCCATGGCGGCGGAGTCATCGTTGTTTTTTGCCTGGCGTCCCGCCGTAAAGTACGTCGCCACGCTCAGCAGCAGATTGAGCACCGGCAACGCCAGCAGCTCGTAGCTCTTGCCCCAGCGCGTCGCCTCGCCGGCAGCATTAAACTTTGTTGCCACCTCGGGACCAATGTTGGGGATAACACACGCTGCGACCACCAGCGGAATCACCGCAAGTACGAGCAGCGCAATACCCATGTAGCCAGCTTTTTTGCCATATTTAAACATATGCGTCGTCCTTACACGTTAAAGCGGAAGTGCACGACGTCGCCATCGGCCATAACATAGTCCTTGCCCTCAATACGCAGCTTGCCGGCAGCCTTGGCGCCCTGCTCGCCACCGAGCTCGATGTAATCGTCGTAGCCAATGACCTCGGCCTTAATAAAGCCGCGCTCAAAGTCGGTGTGGATGACGCCGGCGGCCTGCGGGGCGGTCGCGCCCTGACGCACCGTCCAGGCCTTGACCTCCATCTCGCCGGCCGTAAAGAACGACTGCAGGCCGAGCAGCTTGTAGGCTGCCTGCGCGAGCACGTCCAGGCCGGGCTGCTCCAGGCCCAGGCTCTCCAGGTAGTCGGCAGCGTCCTCGGGATCGAGCTCGGAAAGCTCGGCCTCGATCTTGGCGCAGATCGGCAGCGGCTTGACACCGTCGATGGGTGCCAGGTCCTCGTTGAGCATGTCCTCGTCTACGTTGGCCACATACAGGATGGGCTTCATGGTGAGCAGGAACAGGCCCTTGGCAGCGGCGCGCTCCTCGTCGGTCATCTCCATGGATGCGGCGCGCTTGCCCTCGTTGAGCCAGGCAAGCAGACGCTTGGCAACCTCGAACTTGGGCATGAGCTCCTTGTCGCGCTTGGCCTCTTTCTCGAGCTTGGGCAGCTGCTTCTCGAGCGTGCCCATGTCGGCCAAGATGAGCTCGGTCATGATGGTGTCGGCATCGCCGGCGGGATCGACGAACTCGCCGGTGCGGCCCACCTCACGCATGACGTTGGGGTCCTTAAAGTAGCGCACGACCTCGCAGATGGCGTCGGTCTCGCGGATGTTTGCCAAGAACTGGTTGCCCAGACCCTCGCCCTCGTTAGCGCCCTTCACCAGACCTGCGATGTCGACGAACTCGACCGTAGCCGGCACAATGCGACCCGGGTTGACGATGTCGGCGAGCTTTTGCAGGCGGCTATCGGGCACATCGACGATACCCACGTTGGGGTCGATCGTGGCGAACGGGTAGTTGGCGGCAAGGCCGGTCTTTTTGGTAAGCGCGGTGAACAGCGTCGACTTGCCCACGTTGGGCAGGCCCACGATACCGATGGAAAGGGACACGACAGCTCCTTTTGATACAGGTACTTCAAACTGCATAAGTATAGCGCCGCCGCAGCATCTGGGCGAACCCGGACGCCACGGCGGCACGAATGAAGCAGAGATAGAGGTCGCTGACTAGTCCGCGAGCTTTTCCACCTGGTCGAGCATCTTGTCAAGCTTGGCCTTTGCCTCGGCCTTGACCTTCTCAGCTTCTTCGTGAGCCTTCGCCTTCTGGGCGGCCTTTTCCTCGGCTTCGGGATCGACGACGACCAGATTGGACGCGTCATGCTTAACTAACTTGAGCGCATGCTCGGGGCACACCTTGACGCAGGCTCCGCAACCCAGGCAATACGTGGATTCCAGTGCAAAGCGGCCGCTTCCCACCAGATCGCAGGCAAACGTGGGGCATACGTTGACGCACTCGCCACACGACGTGCACTTGTCAAAATCGCACTCCGGCGTGCTCACCTGCATGTTCTGGGCAAGCTCGGGGTGGTTTTGCAGCGTCGAGAGCACCAGCTGCCGCCCGTGCGTGAGCGAACGGCGACGCTTGGTCGTCGTGGTGCCGCACATGGTGTTGAGCGTACGCTCCAACTGGGTAATCTGATGGCGATGGGCTTTGAGCTTCTGCGTCACCGAGGCCAGTGCCGCCGTTGCCGGATTGAGCTTTGTCACGGTAAGGCCCGTGGTGCGGGCGATCTTTTCCATGTACTCCTTGCGCTCGTACTCGCGGCGCTTATGACATTTGAGGCTCTTGGGATCGACCTCCAGACCCATGCCCGTGCCGGCCCACTCCTCGGCCTTCGCAATCGCCTCGCCCAGGATGTCCTCACCGCCGGTGTTGCGGCACTTATCGCACACGCCCAGTGGCAGGTACACGCTCACGTTGGGATAGTCCGCCAGTACCGAGAACCAGGTCTCGGCCGTAATATCGCCCACGCAGGCGACAACAACCTCGTTCTCGCGCGGCATGCGCTTAAGGGCACGCGTGCAGGTAACGTAGGCGGTCTCGTGGCTCGTAGCCGCCGAGACAATGTCGTCGTAAAGGTTTTTGGGCGCCAGACGCGGCGAAATAATCGCCTCAGTCGGACAGGCGGCAGCGCACAGGCCGCACTTACGACAGGAGTCGAGGATCTCAATGGCGTCTTCCTCGACCTCGATAGCGTTGACCGGGCACACGTCCATGCACGCGGTGCAGCCGCTCTTTTCGTTTTTGCAGGTCAGGCACGGAATGGTGTTGCCGCGCGGACGCTCCTTGTAGTCGGCAGGATTCCACTGCGGCGCCGACGGATCGAGTGCGTCGGTCACACCGCCAAGCGGGTTTTTGAGAAAGTCGAAACCCTTGCTGATTTCGATAATGTCATCAAACAGATCGTGTTCCTGCGCCATGCGCGGCCCCTCCCTGAGCAGTGCAAACAAGCAAAAGATAATGATACGCTATCGGCCCACGCCTCGGGCAAATTACACGCGGAGCACCTTTGAGGCAAATAGCCCATGGCCTATCGCCGTCTCGATTGCACAAGGTCAATCAAGCGCCAAACTATGCCTCGCACATGAGCTGCAGGAGCTGTTGTTTGGTCGCCTTGGCCTGCTCGTTAGCCATATTGCGCTCGTTTCTAAAGACCGCATTTGCAACACCCTGCAGATCGGCATCGGAAATCTCGCCAAGGCCCAGCTCCTCGAGCGTCGTCGGCAGACCGACGCGCTGGCAAAACTCGAGCACCTGATCAAGCTCGGGTGCACGCTCCAGGCGCAGCTGCACCACCAGACCAAATGCCACGGCCTCACCATGCATGGCCTTGCACTCGGGCAGAATCGTCAGCCCGTTGGCGATGGCATGCGCCAACGCCAAGCCGCCACCCTCAAAGCCGACACCCGAGAGCAAAATATTGCACTCGATCAGGCGTTCAACCGCTGGCGACGTACGCCCCTTTTTGAGATCGCGCTTGGCAGCGACACCGCACTCCATAAGTGTGTCGTAGCAGGCACGAGCCGCAACCAGAGCCAAGTGCCCCGGCGCGCCACCGTGCTCGTTGGCGCCGTGCGCCGCGGCGCACGAACGCGCCTCGAAGTACGTTGCCAGCGCATCGCCCATACCAGCGACCGTCATACGCAGTGGGGCCGCTGCGACCACGTTGGTATCGACCACGACCAGATCTGGATTCTTCTCGAGCATCAGGTAGCGGTCGAACGACCCATCCTCGTGATACAGCACCGAAATCGCGCTGCACGGACCATCCATTGAGGCCGCCGTGGGACATACGCACAACGGCAACTCGGCATAAAACGCTACTGCCTTGGCGATATCGAGCATCTTGCCACCGCCAATACCCACCACCATGTCGCAATACTCAGCCTGGGCTTCCTTAGCCATTTCGGCAACAGCCTCTTCCGTACACGGACCGTTGTAAATTTTAAAGAACGGCTCGCTTAGATCGTCGTCCAGAAATCCATCGACAATCTGCCTGCACAGCCGATCCTCGGTGCCCTGGTCAAACAAGACATAGGCAGCGCAGCCCAACCATGACAAATACCTGCCCTGGCGCGAAAGCTCCCCCGGCCCCTGAACATACCGGCCGGGACCGCCGTAAACCATAGGAAGCGCCATACGAGAATCCACCCTTCATCAAACAACGATTGGTGCAAAGTAACCTGACCCCTTTGCACCTTAGCAAAAAAGGGGCAAAGCCATCTGCTGGCTTTGCCCCTTCCTTAGCTTGATTTACTCATCCATGAGATAGTAGTGGCCCAGTGCGTCTGCACCCAGAATGGCGTTTGCGACCATCTCGGGCGTCACCTCAAACGGCATGTTGCACATGGTGTCATCGGGCGCGCAGGCGGCCTCGGCAACAATCATGGCCTGCTCGCGCGTAAGCTCGGCAACGCCAAGTTCCTTCATCGTGACCGGCAGGCCCAGCTCAATGCAGAAGCCCAAGACTTCCTCGAGTTTCTCAGTCGGGGCATCCTCGAGTACCAGCTGGACGATAGTGCCAAAGGCGACCTTCTCGCCGTGATACATGCCGTGGCACTCGGGCAGCATCGTCAGGCCATTGTGGATGGCATGAGCAGCAGCAAGGCCCGAGCTCTCAAAGCCAATGCCCGAAAGCAGCGTATTGGCCTCGATGATATGCTCGACGGCAGGCGTCAACGCTCCCTTCTCCAGCGCAACCTTGGCCTTGACGCCATCGGCCATAAGCGTCTCGTAGCAGAGCTTGGCGAGCGCCAGGCCGGCCATGCCGCCCTTGCCGCCAGCGCAAGTGCCACCGTCGGCATCGTGCGTCGCCTGGGCCTCAAAGTAGGTTGCGAGCGCATCGCCCATACCTGCCACCGTCAGGCGTACCGGGCTCGCCGCGATAACCGTCGTATCCATAAGAACGATATTGGGGTTCGCCTTAAGGAACAGGTACTTATCGAACTGGCCGTCATCGGTATAGAGCACGGAGAGCGCCGAGCACGGGGCATCGGTCGAAGCGATGGTGGGGCAAATGATGACCGGGGACTCCAGGTAGTAGGCGACGGCCTTGGCGGTGTCGAGGATCTTGCCGCCACCGACGCCGACGATGATGTCGCAGCCGTTGTCGCGCGCGAGCGCAACCAGGCGATCGACCTCGCCCTTGGAGCACTCGCCGTTAAAGTCCTCAAACAGCAGCTCGGCCTTAGCCTCGGCAAAACCACCCTCGATCTTGGCACCGACGCGCTTCTTGCCCGAAGGCGTCACGATGACGAGGGCCTTAGCGCCGAGCGGCTCGACATAGGAGCCGAGCTTGGCGAGCTCGTCCGGACCCTGGATGTACTTGCTGGGGCTATTGAAAATTGCAGCCATAACTATCCCATTCTCTAAAAGAAAAAAGAAAGGGGCTCCGTACGGATACGTGCGGAGCCCCTCGTTACGATAACAAGAGTCGATTAGAAATCGATGTCGGTGTCGTAGTAGCAGGCCTTGAGGATCTTCTCGAAGTCGGCAGCCTTGGTCTCACGCGGGTTCTCGGGCGTGCAGGCGTCGGTCTCGGCGTTCGCAGCGATCTCGGGCAGCTTGGCGAGGAACTCCTCCTCGGAAACCATCTGCGGGTTCTCGGCGTCGACCTTCACGCCACCATTCGCGTAATCCTTGATGGACTGCGGAATGTTGAGCTGGTCATTGAGGTCGCGAATCTTCTGGACGAGCGCAGCGATGAGCTCCTCGTTGGTCTCGCCGGGAAGGTGCAGGATCTCCTTGGCCACGTAAGCGTAACGCTCAGCAGCACGCGGGTCCTTGGAGTTCCACTGGATAACCTTGCCCAGGTACATGGCGTTAGCGGCACCGTGGATGATGTGGCCGTTCTCGAAGGCAGCACCGGTCTTGTGAGCCATGGAGTGAACGATGCCGAGCAGGCCCGAGGAGAAGGCGATACCGGCGATGCACTGAGCCTCGTGCATGTGCTGACGGGCCTCATGGTCGCCAGCATAGGACTTGGGCAGCCACTCGACGATCTCGCGGATGCCGTGCAGGGCGTTGGCGTCGGTGAACATAGAGGCGCAGGTGGAAACGTAGGCCTCCATGCAGTGGGTCAGAGCATCCATGCCGGTGTGAGCGCACAGCTTGGCGGGCATGGTGTAGGTGAGCTCGGGGTCGACGATGGCGACATCAGGGGTGATGTTGAAGTCGGCCAGCGGGTACTTGATGCCCTTGGCGTAGTCGGTAATGACGGAGAACGCGGTGACCTCGGTAGCGGTGCCGGAGGTAGAGGAGATGGCGCAGAAATGAGCCTTCTGACGCAGCTCCGGGAAGCTGAACGGCTGGATGATGTTATCGAAGGACTCCTCGGGATACTCGTAGAAGACCCACATGGCCTTAGCGGCATCGATGGGCGAGCCGCCACCGATGGCGATAATCCAGTCGGGCTCGAACTCGCGCATGGCCTCGGCGCCCTTCATGACCGTCTCGATGGACGGGTCGGACTCGACGCCCTCGAACAGCTTGACCTCGAAACCGCCTTCCTTAAGGTCGTTCTCGACGTCCTGCAGGAACCCGCCGCGGCGCATAGAGCTGCCGCCAGAAACGATGATGGCCTTCTTGCCCTTGAGGTTCTTCACCTCGTGGCGAGCGCCCTCACCAAAGTACAGATCGCGAGGATTGGTAAAACGTCCCATACTGTGCCTCCTAAACAAGCCCCTCTTAGACTTGCGTATATAACGGAGCACCCAATTGGCTCCGTTAGGACCGGTTTGCGCGTTGCCGGCGATGACAATGCGCGATGTCTAAACGTCTCAACGCTCAGACAAACACTATTTTACCGTTCTGGTTGGTCAGTTATTCACCTAAAGCCGCCAATGATGAAACGTTTTTTCTATCCCCGAAGACCCTTGTGCGGCATTCATACTCCCAAGCTGGGCAAACGTTTTATCAAGGTTGACTACATATCCTGGGCAGGACTGTGCCCCTCCAAAATATGCACCGTTCGCCGCCAAAAATCGACCGTTTGCGGCACCGTGATACCACTCGGTCGTCCAAGGTGCCGACATTTGTGCGACATCCGACTTCGTGGTGCAAAGGTGCATGTCCAAGTGCGGCACCCCCGGTGTGCCACATGCGGGTAAACTAGAACCTTATATAGAGATATTTGAACCCTAACCGCAGCAAAGGAGGCCCCATGGCATTCGATCCCATTCAAGAGGATTGCCATCGCCTCGTTCTTGAGGCCTTGCGCCGCGACAATATCCCGCTCACCGACACTGCCGCCGCAGAGCGCCTGATGGAACAATTCACCCGCAACCCCGCACCGCTCATCGTGCACGACCGCGACCGCGCCGGGCATCTGATTGCCAAGGTGGTCGAGGCTGTCGACTACCGCATCCCCTTTATCCCTGACGATACCCAGGCAGAGCAGGAAGAGGCAGCTGCCGAGAACATGCTCCGCGAGGCAGCCGCGCTCGATCCGGCCAACTGGGACGCTCAGCGCATGCTGACCGCCCTCACCGCCAGCTCCAACGAGGAATACGTGCAGTATCTGGTGTCCAAGTGCGACGAGGTGGAGCACGACCTGGCACTCAAGATCGCCTCGGCGCAGGACCCCTACGAGCGCGAGGCCGCAGGCGACCTTACGTGCCGCCCCTATCTGCGCTGGCTTGCCGCCTTGGCATCGCGCGCCCTCATTAGCGGCCGCTATCGCATGTCGCTCCAAGCCGCAAATCGCAGCTTGGACTTTGCGCCCAACGACCCCGCCGGTGTCCGCCACACCGCGATGCTCGCCATGGCAAAGCTCGAATACCCCGCCGAGGAACTCAAGCGCTTTCGCTCTGCCCACTCCGTCCCCTATCTCACCAACACGCCGCTGCGCCGTCGTCCCAAGGACGCGGAGCGTGACTTGGACCCGTGGACGCTCATCGCGCTGATGAGCGCAGCCTGGCGCGAGCTGGACTACGAGGGTGCCGAGCACCACCTGCGTATCCTTGCGCGCTCGTGCCCGCACGCAGCCGAGGCGCTCTACTTCCAAACCGAGTTTCCCGATGGCGTCTATGCCCGCGTCAACGTGGGTGCAGGCTCCACCGACGAGCTCGTCCTTGCACTCTCCGAGGCGACGCCGGTACTGCAGGAGGGCCTGGGCGCGCCCGACAACGCCAGCTTTGCCGCCTGGGTCGCCACCAACGACATCGTGCGCTCCCAGATCGACGAGCGCATACTGCGGGCGGCCGAGCAGGGCTTGCCGTTTAAGGGAGGAGACCTCTAATGGATCCGAGCGTCTACATCCCCGCCTACCTGGAGCGCACCTATCTGGCGTCGCACCCCGAGCTCACCGATGCAGCACGCGAGCTTGTCCATAACGACATTAGCGCGAATCCCCAAAAGTATGCGCAGTCCGAGCATGCTCAGGCGCTGCTGTCCTATGCCGGTGTTCATCGCCACCTGCTCGACGAGCTCCATCGCATCGAGGACATGGGCAGCGACGAGGAGTTTGAGCAGACGCGCAACCGCCTGTTCGACGATATGCGTGATGAGCTGCTCAAGATCGTCCGCATCGATGCGCTGGCCGTCGATGCCCAGCTGCTCGCCATCATTTTGGCGGACACGCCCGTCGACGCCTGCCTGGGCGACCTGATGAAGCTCGAGACGAGCACGGCCGACTACTTGCAACAGGGCGTGCCCGGGTTTGATATGGAGGTCCCGCACTACTGGGCCAATAATGTTTTGGCCGACGGTGTCACCGCAGCGGACCTTACCGTGAGCGAGCCGGCCCTTATCGGGTGGCTTCACACACTCGAGGCCATCTCGCAGCTGTGCATGGCGAGCGCTCGTTACCGCGCCGCTGCCAACTATGCTCGCCGCGTTCTTAAGGCGGAAGGCTATCCTACCCGGGCCGCCGGCACCGTGCTGCTCGCCCTCGCCCGCCTAGAAGACCAGGACGGCTTTTTTGCCCTGGCCCACCAGCTCGAGGAGCAGATGGGGGCAGACGCACTCGAAAACTCTCCTTGGTACCTGCTCGCCCGCACGATCTTGCTGTTCAAAACGAACAAGATGCGCCCGGCGACGCGCGCGCTGCGTGAGTTCGCTAACCGTTGCGAGGGCGGCGCGTTCTTCTTGCTGAACCCCATGTACCAGACGCCGTATCTTCCCTGCCGACCCGAGCCGCGCGACCCCTGGGACCTCTCGCACCAGGCGGTTTGGGAAGCCGACGGTATTATCTCGGACACCCCCGACTTTGCCCCCTGGGCCAACGCCTGCGAAGATGTATCGCAGCTTGCCCAGGAATTTGCGCGCCGCTACGGCTTTTAGCGACGCGATCGCCCCGACCATGTCATCTATGTTAGGAACGGCTTCATGAACCTCCGCTCATCTCTCGCCTGCACCTCGAGCGATATCGCCCGCTGGGGACTGCGCTCTGTCCTCAAACGCCAGGGTGGCGTGCTTCCCGGCCGCATCGCCATGAAGATCGACCCCGAGCTGCTAAGCGACCTCGCGAGCCTGGTCGACCGCAGCGTGGTGATCACCGGTACTAATGGCAAGACCACCACCTCCAACCTCATCGCCGACGCCGTTGCCGCCAGCGGCGCCACCGTGGTATGCAACCGCGCCGGCAACAACATGGAGCCGGGCGTGGTGGGCGCACTGCTCGAGGCGCGCAGCGGCCTCAAGCGAGCCGGCGGCGGCAAGCGCGTGGGCGTTTTTGAATGCGATGAGCTCTACACCGTGCGCGTCCTACCCAAGCTCAAGCCGACGTACTTCGTGCTGCTCAACCTGTTCCGCGACCAGCTAGACCGCTACGGCGAGATCGACCATACCCAAGACGTCATTGCCCATGCGTTGGAGCTCTCTCCGGCAACAACGCTCATCTACAACGCAGACGACCCGCTGTGTGCCGCGATCGCCGCACGCGTTCCCAACACGAGCATCGCCTTTGGCATCGACGGCGCCACGGGCACCGAGTCCGATCGCATTAGCGACTCGCGTTTTTGCTCGCAGTGCAACGCGCCGCTGGAGTATGACTACGTGCAATACGGCCAGCTCGGCGCCTACCATTGCCCCTCGTGCGGCTGGGCCCGCCCTGCGCTTGTCCGTCGCGTGACGGACGTTGAGCTTACCTACGACGGCTACGAATTTGACTTGGTCTTTGGACCCAATACCGACGCACCCGCAACGCACATCGCCACGCGCTACAACGGCCTGTACATGGTCTATAACGTCGCCGCCGCCTTCTTTGCGGCGCACGAGCTGGGCGTGGACGCGGCGCACCTGCAGCCCACGCTCGATGCCTACGTGCCTGCCGGCGGACGCATGGGCCGCTGGGATATTGCCGGTCGCACCGTCGAGGCAAACCTGGCCAAGAATCCCGTGGGCTTCGATCGCCAGATCCAGTCCATTAAAACGGCAGGCGGCAGGCTCTGCGCCTTCTTCCTAAACGATAACGATGCCGACGGCCACGATGTCTCGTGGATCTACGATGTCGACTTCGAGCGCATCGCCGACACGCCGGGTCTTGTCGCCTTTGCCGGAGGCACGCGTGCGCACGACATGCAGGTACGCCTCAAGTACGCCGGCATCGATGCCGCGATTATCTCGGACGTCGCGCAGGCGATCGGCGCCGTGGCAGACGAGGCCGCCGATGACACCTTCTACGCCGTCGCCAACTACACGGCCTTCCCGCCGTTAGTCAAGGAGCTCGACGGGCTTAAAGACGACGATGCAAGCTCGATTGTCTCCCACGCCGTAACGCGCGCCGATGGTAGCGCTGTCCCCACCGATATTGCGCCGGTCGAGCTTTCGCGCCCCCTGCGCATCGTCTACCTGTATCCCGATGCGCTCAACCTCTACGCCGACGGCGGCAACGTTATCGCGCTCGAACGCCGCTGCGCCTGGCGCGGCATTCCCGTGCGTGTGGACGAAGTCCACATGGGCGAGACGCTCGACCTGACCGACGCCGACATCGTTATGATGGGCGGCGGCTCCGATCGCGACCAGCTGGCCGTGGCACACGAACTGCTCGCTCAAAAAGACAAGGTCGCGGCCTATGTTGAGGACGGCGGCACACTGCTTGCTATCTGTGGCGGCTATCAGCTGCTCGGCCGTTCGTACTATATGGGCGAAGATCGCATCGAGGGCCTGGGCGTCATTGCCGCCGAAACCGTACGCGGCTCCGACCGCCTGATCGGCAACGTCGCCGTCAAGACCGACCTGTCACCCGAGCCCTTTGTGGGATTCGAGAACCACGGCGGCCGCACCTTGCTCGATGCAGAGGCCACGCCGCTCGGAACGTCTGTCGTCACAGGCACCGGCAACAACGGCGACGATGGCTTTGAGGGCATCATCTACAAGGGTGTCATCGGCACGTACCTGCACGGGCCGGCGCTCCCCAAGAACCCCGAGCTCGCCGACTGGCTCATCACCCACGCCCTCGAGCGCCGCGGCGATGCGCAGGCCACAGCCCTGCTGCCGCTCAAGCCCCTCGACGACACCTACGAGCGCACCGCTCACGACGCCGCCATGAAGCTCCTCCCCTAACGCCCCACCACCACAAAGGAGACAGGCACCTTTGTGGTGGTTTTCCAGTTTGCCAACGATATACGCGCCGGCAAAAAAGTCTGCTATACTCTTTCCCGCTGTCCCCATCGTCTAGCGGCCAAGGACGCCACCCTTTCAAGGTGGATATCGCGGGTTCGAATCCCGCTGGGGGCACCACAAAATCTGAGAAGCCCGTTACCAATTCGGTAGCGGGCTTTTTGCTACCGATATGCCGGGATTCGAACCCGACAGGGTGCGGATCCCGGCAAATCGGCGGCAAAACGGACTCCAAAGCGTCCTTCGCAAACAAATAGCCGGGGCCCGCGCGATGCGGACCCCGGCTCAATACCGTGACGATATGTCAGTTACGCCCTACACGTAGAACAGGATGTCGTCGTAGGTCGGAACCGGCCAGTAGTCGGCTGCCACGATCTCCTCCATGGCATCCACGGCGGCGCGCAGCGTATCCATAGCAGGAACGACCTCGTGCGCGTACACGTTGGCCTGCTCCTGGCCATCGAGAGCCTCGGCCTTCTGATGTACGGCGTCGAGCGCCTTGATGGAGTCGTTGATGGCGGTGATGCCGTTGCAGAGCTTGTTGAGCGTGTTCTGCTCGCACTGCATGGCGGCCTCAGCACCGGCGGCACGAATAGTCTCAAGGCCCTTAGCGACCTTGGTGGCATAGGCGGTAATGACCGGACGATAGGTACGACGCGCCTCGCGAACCATCGTGGTGGCCTCGATGTTCATGAGCTTGTTGTACTTCTCGAGCTTGCAGTCATAGCGGCACTGGGCCTCGGCGCGGGTCAGAACGCCCGTCTCCTCAAAGAGCGCGATAGCCTTATCGGAAACAAAGGCGGGAAGAGCGTCGGCCGTGGTCTTGTTGTTGGCAAGGCCGCGCTTCTCGGCCTCGATGGGCCACTCGTCGGAGTAACCGTCGCCGGAGAACAGGATGCGCTGGTGATCGGTCAGCACCTTCTTGCAGTACTCGAGCGCGGCGTCCTGGAACTTATCCTCGGGCGTACCCTCGAGTGCGTCGGCGAAAGACTTGAGCGACTTGGCCACGGCGGCATCGAGCACCAGATTGGAGTCGGAGACGTTCTGCTCGGAGCCGCAGGCACGGAACTCGAACTTGTTGCCGGTGAAGGCAAACGGGGAGGTGCGGTTGCGGTCGGTGTTGTCCTGCATCAGCTTGGGCAGGGTATCGGCGCCCAGGTCAAGCACGCCGCGCGTGGCATGGACGGAAGCCTTGCCATCGATGATCTTCTCGACGACCTCGGTGAGCTGGTCGCCCAGGAAGATGGACATAATCGCCGGAGGAGCCTCGTTGGCGCCCAGACGATGATCGTTGCCGGCCGAGGCAACGGAGGCACGCAGGAGTTCCTGATAGTTATCGACGGCCTCGATCACCGCGGTGAGGAAGACGATGAACTGCAGGTTGTCGAGCGGGGTGTCGCCCGGGTCGAGCAGGTTCTCGGACTCGGTGCCAAGCGACCAGTTGTTGTGCTTGCCCGAACCGTTGATGCCCTCGAAGGGCTTCTCGTGCAGCAGGCAGACCAAGTCGTGGCGGGAGGCGATGAGCTTCATCTTCTCCATCATGACCAGATTCTGGTCGATGGCCTCGTTGACCTCGCCGTAGACAGGGGCGAGCTCATGCTGGCAGGGAGCGACCTCGTTGTGCTTGGTCTTGGCAGGAATGCCAAGCGCCCACAGCTCATCGTCCAGGTCCTTCATATAGGACGAGACGGTGGGGCGGATAGCGCCAAAGTAGTGCTCCTCGAGCTCCTGGCCCTTGCAGGGAGCAGCACCAAAGAGGGTGCGCCCGGTGATGACCAGGTCCCTGCGCTTGCGGTAAGCGTCCTTCTTGATCAGGAAGTACTCCTGCTCATCGCCCACGGAAGGAACGACCTTCTTGGGGGTCTTGCCAAACAGCGCCAAAACGCGCTTGGACTCACGCGAGAGCGCGGTCATGGAGCGCAGCAGCGGGGTCTTCTTGTCCAGGGCCTCGCCCGTGTAGGAGCAGAAAGCTGTGGGGATGCACAGGACATCGTCCTTAATGAATGCGGGGCTGGTGGGATCCCAAGCGGTGTAGCCACGGGCCTCGAAGGTGGCGCGCAGGCCGCCGTTGGGGAAGCTGGAAGCATCGGGCTCGCCCTGGATGAGGTTCTTGCCCGTAAACTTGGTAATGGCGGTGCCGTCGTGGTTGGGCTCGAGGAAGCTGTCGTGCTTCTCGGAAGTAATGCCCGAAAGCGGCTGGAACCAGTGCGCGTAGTGTGTCGCGCCCTTGGAGATGGCCCAGACCTTCATGGCATGGGCAACGGCGTTGGCCACATCCAGGTCGAGCGGCTCACCGTCCTCGAGGGTTGCAGCAAGGCGCTTCCAAATGTCCTTGGGGAGGTAGTCCTTCATGACTTCCTCAGAGAACACCATGGTCCCGAAGCGGTCAGTAAGTTCGGCCATACGGAACTCCCTTCGTATCGGCACCGCGTGAGAAGCGGTGTTGATTACTAACGAACGAGTCATAGATTAGGCTCGTCGTGTTTCCGCAACATTACCGTTATGTTGCTGTCACGAAACCAATCAATGAGGTTACCGCATCGCGGCGGCGTTGCCGCCCTCAACAGCCAATCAACTGTATAAATTGTAGACCTCTCCCCATGGTTTAAGGGTAGTCAATTTGGGATGGGGCTCTATTAACTGGTATTTCGCATCAGATACCAGTCTTTATAGCCCCATCCTAGATTGACCGCTCTGCTATAGGGAATGTCGATAGCAAGGCATCTTTGATTGGTATCCCCGAATAGCGAGTGAAACTCCACCGTGACACAGTGGTGCTGTAGAATCCTTACAACACATCACACTATTACGTATCTAAAGGAGCACGATATGCGCGTCGACGAGGTTTTTAAGCAGGCAGCATCCCAGGGCACCGCACCCGTTTCGTTTGAGATGTTCCCGCCCAAGGGCGAGCTTACCCTCAACACGGCTCGCGAGGTGGCAGGCAATCTGTGCAAGCTTTCGCCGAGCTTTGTCTCGGTCACCTGCTCTGCCGGCGGCTCGGGCAACGGCGCCACCACCGCCCCCATCGCGCAAATGATTACGAGCGAATTCAATACGCCCTCGGTGGCGCACCTCACCTGCGTGGGCCGCTCGCACGCCGATATCGCCGCCAAGATCGACGAATACCGCTCCGCCGGCGTAGAAAACATCCTGGCCCTGCGCGGTGATCTGCCCGCTGGCGCGACCGAGGATGACAAGCCCGCCTCGGACTACGCCTACGCCCGCGAGCTCATCCCCGAGCTTGTTGACGCCGGCTTTTGTGTGGGCGCCGCGGCCTACCCCGAGGGCCACATTGCCTGTGAGGACCTCAACGCTTCGGTCGAATACCTCAAGCAAAAACAGGACGCCGGCGCGAGCTTCTTTGTGACGCAGCTCTTCTTTGACAACGAGTGCTTCTACCGTTTCCGCGAGCTTGCCAACAAGGCAGGTATCACCGTGCCCATTACCGCGGGCATCATGCCGTTTATGGGCAAGTCGCAAATCAGCCGCATGGTCTTTATGTGCGGCGCGTCGCTGCCCTCCCCCGTCATCAAGATTCTCGCCAAGTACGAGAACGACCCCGAGAGCCTGCAGGCAGCCGGTGTAGATTATGCCGCCCGTCAGCTTTGCGACCTCAAGGAGCACGGTGCCGCCGGTCTGCACCTGTACACTATGAACCGTCCTGCGATCGCCGCGACCATTATGGAGCGCCTGGGGTAATGGAAAAACCGCACATCGATACAACTGCTGTCGAAGTGCCGGCCGACCTTGCGTCGCCGGCGCTTTACCGTGTCGATGCTGCGCACCATCCCCGTGTCGACCGTGCCGAGATGCTGCGGTATCTGGGTTACGGCGGCCAACAGATTGAGCCCGAGCTGTCTCGACGAATTGAGCTTGTGGTCGAGCGCCTAGAACTGGACATTGAGCCCCGTGGCGTGCGACGCGTGTTTGCCGTCGATGCCACGGGCGTCGACGAGCAGGGCGAGCCCTGCATCCGCTTGGTTGGCACGAACGTTGAGCTGCGGGGTCGCGATATCTATCGACATCTCAAAGACGCCCGCTTTGCCGCGCTCATGGCATGCACCCTCGGCATGGGCGCCGAGCGTCGCCTGCGCATCACAGGAGCCCAGCAGCCCCTCGAGGGAGCCGTGCTCGACGCCGCGTGCTCTGCCTATGTGGAGGCAGCTGTTGAGCAAATGGACCGACAGGTCAAGACTGCGGCCGCCGCACACGGACTCGCCGGCAACTGGCGCTTTAGCCCCGGCTACGGCGACTGCCCGCTCTCGGCCCAGCGCTCGATCGTGGATGCGCTCAACGCCACACGGCTCATCGGGCTTACCGTTACCCCCACCAGCCTGCTCATGCCCACCAAGAGCGTGACCGCGGTGATCGGTCTGTTTGACGGCGAGGTCCACGACGCCCAGAGCCGCCCCACCTGCAATATCTGCCGCATGCGTGAGCACTGCCGCTTCCACGCCGCCCACACCACCTGCTATTCCAGCCATTAGGAGCCATCGATGTCTACTCCGCTTATCACTCATGATTCTGACGGTACTGCGCTGGCGGCACCTGTCAATACTGCGCGCTGCAACGGCGCTGTGTACAAGACGCGCACGATCGATGACCTGCGCATTAAGGACGATCGCCTGCGCGCCGCCATCGAGGGCACAGGGCATCTTCTGTTCGACGGCGGTATGGGCACCATGCTGCAGGCAGCCGGCATGAAGGCCGGCGCCCTGCCCGAGCTGCTCAACTTTGAGGAGCCCCGAGTCATCACCGACATCCAGCGCCAATACGTCGAGGCCGGATGCGACGTGATCACCGCCAACACCTTTGGCGCGAACGCCCACAAACTCGACGGCGCCGCCACCGTGGCCGATGTCTTTGCCGCCGCCGTCGCCCGCGCCCGCGCGGCCGGCGCGGGCTATGTCGCCGGTGACATCGGCCCCATCGGCGCGCTGCTTCGTCCCCTGGGCACCCTGAGCTTTGACGAGGCCTACGACCTCTTTGCCGAGGAGGTGCGCGCCGGCGTCGCCGCGGGCGTGGACCTCTTTATTATCGAAACCATGACCGACCTAGCCGAGATCAAGGCTGCCGTCCTCGCCTGCCGCGAGAACTCCGACCTGCCCGTTTTTGCCACCATGACCTTTGAGGAAGACGGCCGCACCTTCCTGGGCACGAGTCCCGAGGTCGCTGCCATCACGCTCGACGCGATCGGCGCCGACGTCCTGGGCATCAACTGCAGCCAGGGACCGGCCGAGCTCCGAGGACTTGCCGCACGTATGCTCACCGTTACCGACAAGCCCGTTATGGTGCAGGCCAATGCAGGACTCCCCCGCGTGGACGACGACGGTAACACCGTCTTTGACATCCAGGCCCCCGAGTACGCCCAGGCCGTCGCCGGCATGATCGCCGACGGCGTAAGCGTCGTGGGCGGCTGCTGCGGAACCACGCCGACGCACATGGCGGCACTTCGCACCCTCATCGACAATCACACGCCCAGCCCGCGCCACCGCAAGCCCAGCATGTCGGTCACGAGCGCTCAGACGGTCGTGGACCTTCCCTGTGACGGCCACAAGATCGCCGTCATCGGCGAGCGCATCAATCCCACCGGCAAAAAGCGCCTGCAGCAGGCCCTGCGCGACGGCGACCTGGACTACGTCGTAAGCCAGGGCATCAGCCAGCAAGAGCAGGGCGCCGACATCCTGGACGTCAACGTGGGCCTGCCCGAGATCGACGAGGTCAAGATCATCCAACAGGCGACCGAGCAGCTCCAGGGCTCCACGCTGCTGCCGCTGCAGATCGACTCCACCGACCCCGCAGCCGTCGAGGCCGCCGTGCGCCGCTACGCCGGCAAGCCCATCATCAACTCGGTCAATGGCAAGCAGCAGATCATGGATGAGATCTTTCCGCTGGTCGCCCACTACGGCACCAATGTCGTCGGCCTCACGCTCGACGAGGGCGGCATCCCCGATACCGCCGAGGCTCGCTTCGCCATCGCCGAGCGCATCGTGGCCGAGGCCGCCCGCTACGGCATCGGCCCGGACCGCATCCTCATCGACTGCCTGGTCATGACCGCCTCGACCAATCAACGCCAGGCCGAACAGATCCTGCGCGCCATGTCCCTGTGCAAGGAGCGCCTGGGCGTCAAATGCGCGCTCGGCGTGTCGAACATCAGCTTTGGCCTGCCCGCTCGCCCGCTGCTGGGTTCGGTCTTTTTGGCCGCCGCCTTTGGCGCGGGCCTGGACGCCCCCATCATGAACCCGGGCTCCAAGCGCTTTATGGACACCGTCTACAGCTATCGCGTGTTGAGCGTTGAGGATGAGGGCTCGACCGGATACATCGAGCGCTACGCCGGCTGGACCGATCCGTACAAGATCGCCGCGAACCCGGCGGCGGCCCAGGCGGTATCGACCGACGCCGCGCCCGCCGCTGGCACCGCCGGCACCGACGGCAACGACGACCCGATTCGTCGCATGGTCGTCTCGGGCCGCAAAGGCGAGATCGCGGCCGAGACCGAGCGTCTGCTGGCAGATCACGACGCCATGGACCTCATCAACAACCACTTTATCCCCGCCCTCGACGAGGTCGGCGTCCTCTTTGACCAGGGCAAGTTCTTCTTGCCGCAGCTTATGGCCTCGGCCGAGGCCGCGCGCGTGGGTTTTGACACCATCAAGCGCCTGATGCCCGCCGGCGAGATTGCCGACAAGGGCAAAATCTGCGTGGCCACCGTCAAGGGCGACATCCACGACATCGGTAAGAACATCGTCAAGATGCTGCTCGATAACTACGGCTATACCGTCTTTGACCTAGGCCGCGACGTCGACCCGCAAGAGGTGCTCAAGACCGTGCGGGAGCGCGACATCAAGCTCGTCGGCCTCTCGGCGCTTATGACTACCACGGTCGTCGCCATGGAAGAGACCATCAAGCTGCTTCATGCCGAGGTTCCGGGCGTCAAGATCATCGTGGGCGGCGCCGTGCTCACCCCCGAATACGCCAAGCAGATCGGTGCGGACTACTACGCCAAGGACGCCGCCGAAAGCGCTCGTATCGCCGAAGAGGTCTTTGGCCGGTAACACAACGGAAACAACCCCGCACCAAAACGTGCCGCACGCGTCACGAGACGTGTGCGGCACGTTAGAATAGAGGGGACTATGCTCGTTTTGGCAGATAGGAGCGCAAGGATGGCGATCACGCCCGCAGAAATCGCGGAAACCCGCGGCATGGTTGAGGAACAGAACCTCGACATCAGGACCATCACTATGGGTGTTTCGCTCATGGGTTGCGGTGACGAGAACCTCAGCCGCATGTGCACGAAGATCTACGACCACGTGACGCACACGGCTGAGCACCTGGTCGAGACCGCCGAGAACCTCGAGCGCGAGTACGGTATCCCCATTGTCAACAAGCGCGTTTCCGTCACCCCGGTGGCGCAGATCGCCGCATGCTGCAAGGATGAGGACCTCACCCCTATCGCGCACGCCCTCGACCGCGCGGCCGAGACGCTCGGCATCGACTACCTGGGCGGCTTCTCCGCACTCGTCCAGAAGGGCATCGGCGACGCCGATCGCCGCGTTATCCAGTCCATCCCCCAGGCGCTCGCTACCACCAGCCGCGTCTGCTCCAGCGTCAATGTTGCTAGCCTGCGCGCTGGCATCAACATGGACGCCGTGCTTATGGCCGCCCAGACCATCATCGATGCCGCTAAACTCACGGCCGACCAGGATTCCGTCGGCGCTTCCAAGTTTGTCTGCTTTGCTAACATGGTCGAGGACTCCCCGTTTATGGCGGGCGCCGTCCACGGCGGTGGCGAGGCCGACGCCGTCATCAACGTAGGCGTCTCGGGCCCCGGCGTTATGGCCGCAGCCCTGGAGACGCTGCCCGATTCCGCATCGATGATGGAAGTCGCCGAAAAGATTAAGCAGACCGCCTTTAAGATCACCCGTGCCGGCGAGCTCATGAGCCGCGAGGCCGCCCATCGCCTGGGTGTCGAGAAGGGCATCGTCGACCTGTCGCTGGCTCCCACGCCTGCCATCGGCGACTCCGTCGCGCGCATCCTCGAGATCATCGGCGTGGGCACCTGCGGTGGCCCGGGCACGACCTGCGCGCTCGCCATGCTCAACGATGCCGTCAAGAAGGGCGGCGTCATGGCCAGCTCCAGCGTGGGCGGTCTCTCCGGCGCTTTCATCCCCGTGTCCGAGGACGCCGGCATGATCGCCGCCGTCGAAGCCGGTGCGCTTTCGCTCGAGAAGCTCGAGGCCATGACCTGCGTGTGCTCCGTCGGCCTGGACATGATCGCCATCCCCGGCGACACCCCGGTCGAGACCATCGCCGGCATCATCGCCGACGAGATGGCCATCGGCGTCATCAACAACAAGACCACGGCCGTCCGCGTGATTCCCGCCATCGGCAAGGGCGTGGGCGACTGCGTCGAGTACGGCGGCCTGTTCGGCCGTGCACCCATCATGCCGGTGAACCCCAACGCCGGCACCGTGCTTGCCCATCGCGGTGGACGTTTCCCGGCGCCGCTGAACTCGCTGAAGAACTAGCTGAGGGGGACTGGCGAGGAGCCCCGGGGAGGGCAAATATATAAGGTCGCCTGCTCGGACAGTCCTGGCTCGCACGGAGAGCACATTAAGTGCTCTCCGGCTCGTGCGGAACTCGCGATCGACCTTATATATTTGCCCTCCCCGGGGCTCCCGCACAACGGGCCCTCGGTTGGGTTCTATCCCTTTGGCAGTCGCTTCGCTTCTGCCCTACTTTGCTGGTATGGCGGTTTGGCGTTGGATCGGTTCTTTCTGATATATGCTGGTTGCGGCTCTTCTTTTGGGAGGAGTCGCTTTTTTGTTGCTAGGAGGTTGGCCCGTGGCTGATGGGGAGAATCGTTCTGAGCTGCTTTCCACAGATTGGAATCTGGAGTGGATGCGTCTGCAAGCTGATCGGCGGCGGGCTGACGATTCTTTTGAGTGGGATAAAAGGGCTCGGCATTTTCGGCCGTTGGAGACTGCCCCTTATGCTCGGGATTTTATAAAGCTGCTGGCGCTTGAGCCCAGCGAGTCGGTACTCGATATGGGGTGCGGGGCTGGGTCGATTGCTATTCCGCTTGCTCAGGCTGGGCATCCTGTGATTGCTGCTGACTTTTCCCCTGCCATGTTGGGCACGCTTGATGCTGGCATTGAGTACTATGGGCTCGAAGATCGCATTACGCCGCTTGAGCTTGCTTGGGACGATGATTGGGATTTGGTTGGGCCGGTTGCCAAGACTGTGGATGTTGCCTTTGCCAGTCGTTCCGTCACCACAAATGACCTAAAAGGTGCGCTTGCCAAGCTCGACCGTACGGCTCGTCGCCGTTGTGCTGTCACGATGGTCGCTAACTCCAGCCCGCGCTATGATCTGCACTTGATGAACGCTATCGGCGCCTCGGTTACCTGCAGTAATGGCTTTGTGTACGCCTTCAACATCCTCATTCAGATGGGTGCCCTGCCGCAGGTCACGTACTTTGAATCGCCGCGTCGCGATACCTTCGACAGTCTTGAAGCGGGCGTGGCGGACTTTTCCCGCATGCTTGAGCATGGCAACGAGGATAAGGTCGACCGTCTGCGCGACTACATCGCCCAACACATGATCGAGAATCCCCATGCCGGTGAGCCGGGCTCCAAGGGTGTGCCGCAGGGACGCTACATGCTCGACCACGTCCGCAAGGTCCGTTGGGCATTTATTGCATGGGATCCAGTCTCTGCGCCCAGCTCATAGCCTGTTCGCAGCCCACGCCGCCCACTCACTCGGCATCCGCATTCTTTTTGAACTGGGCAAACGCGCTCCACACCGCGCCGTTCCTGCGCTATCGTGGGACAGCTCACGTAGATTAAGGCCCCGTCGCGGGGCGCCCCATACATAGAAAGCGAGAACCCATGGCACTGACAGGAGCCCAGGTCAAGCAGCTTCGCAGCATGGCCCATCACCTCAACCCCGCCATCATCATCGGCAAGTCCGATGTCAACGAGGGCACCGTCGAGCAGACGGTCGCCTACCTGGAGAAGCACGAGCTCGTTAAGTGCTCCGTGCTCGATGGCTCCAGTCTTTCCGCCCGCGAGGCCGCCGAAGAGCTCGCTGAGCGTTGCCACGCCGAGGTCGTCCAGGTCATCGGCCGCAAGTTCTCGCTGTATCGCGAGTCCTCGCGCAAGGACATCGAGAAGATCAAGCTCGTCTAAGAGCCAATGATCCGGCGAGCCAACACATAGCAAGCTTACGGGTGCCCAAGTACTTCGGGCGCCCGTTTTTTTATCGCTCGACCAGCACGCGATTGAGCCGCCCCTCCACCAAGCGCTCGTATAGATGCCGCGTCTCGGGCTCGGGTACGCCATTGACCTGTTCCCTTAGATGGTGCATATGCCCGCTGTATAGCTCGACGATATCGCGCCGCCGCCCCGCCGCACTGTAGACGCGCATGGCGCAGCGCACCATATCCTCACGCGCCGTTTCCTGTCGAAGCCCCGACTCCGCCAGCCAAATCGCCGACTGCAAATCGTTTTCTTCTAGAGCGGCATTTGCTCCCTTAATCATGCAATCGATGAACTTTGACTGCATAATGCGTCGCATACGCAAAAAGTAGGTGGGGTTACAGCCATTGGGAACATACAGCGGCCCGGCATAAAGCTGCTCAATCTTAAGGCACAGCTCAACTAAATGGGGCCCGCGCGCACCCGTGCGATTTCCCAAAACCTCGCGGCTTATCTGGTCAAACAGTCGTACATCGGTCTTGACGTAGTCGCCGTTGAGTCCGATGCATTCATTTTGGATGAGCACACACGACTTGCCATCCGGCGTCGGTCCCAAAGCCGACCGCAAGCGCGATATCGTCGAGTACAGGTTGTTGCGGGCGCTATTGAACTCGGCATGGGGCCACAACTCCATGGCCAGCGTCTCACGATCGACGAGCGCATCCATGCCCAGCGCAAGCCGCTCGGCAAGTGTCGCCGCCTTCTTGCGCCGCCACATTTTGTCCGTGATGGGAAACCCATCGCGCTCGGCGCGAAACGCACCAAACATGCGAATCTCGATATGGTCGATGGTATCAACGGCTTCAACCTCGCCGGCCTGGAACAGGCGCTCGCCCTCCCCTTCCAGATCGTCGCGCAGCGAATACCGCGATAACTCGCGCACGGGAAGCTTCTTGCGAATCCTGGTCGCCGGCTCGCCCAGACAATGCATGGCAAGGCGCGCAAAGAGCCGATACGATGGCTCTAGAATCCCCGCGCGATTCATGGACATCCAGGCCGCAAGATCGCTGTCTCGGCCCGCACAGGCCAAATGCAGCGCCACCATCCAGGCCTCCGCTCCACCAACCTGCGTCTGGCTTATATCGAGTAGCTCCGCTTCCTCGCGCACCGAAACCATCGAAGTGTTACGCAGATACGCCGCGCGCTCCAACAGCAATGCGTTATCGCGCATGTACGCAATCGACTCCTCGGCAAGTTTGAGCACTTGGACCGCACGGAACTTTGCATTAACCGGCCGTCCCTCTGCCAGCGACTGCCAGCCTTCTAGCAACAGGCCAAACAGCTGAATCTGGTTGTCGCGCATGCGCACGGCAAAACGATCGAGCTCGTTGAATGCCGCGTCGTCGGTTACCGGCAAGCCGGAAAGGAGCCGCCGTGCCGCCAACACCATGCGCACCCAGATAGCCATCGCCTTGAGCCCACGTACGTCGAGCGCCTCCCGCACCACCGTCATCTCGTCGTCGCGCTCGTCGGTTCCCGCAAACGACCCGTCAAAAAGCTCCACCAGCATGCTGTCGGCCCGTATAACAATCCCCGCGATGTCGAGCTCGCAGTCGTAGGCCTTGCTCGTTTTGAGCTGCTGTAGAACGCCGCCGTCATCTCCCCGCTCGGTCAGGCAGCGCTTGACCTCGATATGCGCGGACAACATATCGAGCGCGGTATGGGATGTCTCGATTTCTGGCACGGTCAGGTTCGTAGGAAGCCCAAGCCCGTTGTCCCCATAGCAAACAGCCGTCAGTGTCTGGGCCACCCTCCATGAAACAGGGTCTATTTCGCAGGCCGCCCGTTCGCCCCCGCGCTCGATGACCGATGCCATATAGCGAGCGAGCTTTGTATTGGACACGCTGACCGCTGCCAGATATACGCCAAGCGCCTCGGCAGGCGTTGGCTCTGGAGCCGGATCCTCGGCATCGATCGTGCCCAGCGCTGCTCGGCAGATATCGGCCCCGTGCCCCGTCAGAGCCAGATCGACCCCATACTGCCCAGCAAGTTCAAGGACCGCATCACGGTCCAAAAAGGCGTCCGCCAGGCCCATCGCCGCATCGCATCGGCCCGCCTTAAGCAAAATCCGGGCCGCCCTCGGAACAAGTTCGGGGCGAACCTCGGCCACCAACTTACGCAAGCGCAAGCGTCCGTTATCCTCCGTGCCCAGACACGTAAAACTCCGCTCGGCAGGGTCCAAGCCAAAGATCGGGTAGTCGCGTACGAAGTAGGACTGGTCGACCATCGATAGCCTCACCCCGCAAGCCTCGAGTTCTGCGATATTGCCCTCGCCCATCAAAATCATGAGACATGCCACGCAAAACAGTGCATTATTGTCGAGCGAAGCCAGGTCGACAAGTGCCGCGCCATATACGTTGACAATCTCGTTTTCGAGCAGACCGGCTACGTCGCCTTGGCCATACAGACCCGTCTGCAATGCCGAAACGAGCTCGGGCACGCCCTGCGTGAGCTGATAAAAGTCGAGCGATGTGCTGATCGAAAACGCCGATGCCCACGCCGAATACTCATAGGCATGCACCTTGAGCATCTGCGCATTGATCTTAACCGAATCGCCCAGCCCATGAATCAGTTGACGATTTGAAGGACGGCAGGAGATAAAGACCCCCACCCCCATAGCGCGCAGGCCGCGAATCCTGTCGATGAGGTCTTCGGTATCGTGCTGATCGAGGTTTGGCACATTATCAATCGCGATAAGGGAGTGCGGTTTGTCTTTGAGTTCTTCGGTAACCACCTCGAGCTGCATAAACACCTCGCGCCCAGTGGCGCGATCGGCCTCGATAATCCGCACGGGGCCTCGCGTCGGGTCGCATTTAACCTCATGGGTGTACTGCAGCAGCACCGAGGTCTTCCCAAACCCGTCGGGCGCATAAAGAACCACGATGCCGGCCTTTCGGCCCTTGGCGAGAAGCTCATTCATCAAGCGTTCGCGTCGCACCATATAGCCACCGCCCAGCGGCATCAGCTCGAGGTCGTCCATACTGCCCAAATCGTTTACCATGCCCGCTCCTCAACTCGACCGTATGGACACTGTAACCGCAAGACCATACAAGCCGCGCTATGAATAGAGCGACCTTGTGTTCTAGGTTGTCTTTTGGTACGCAAGCGGCAAGTTTTTGTACAGCGAGGGCCGATTGTTATTAATCCCCCGACTAATCGGTCTTTAAGCAGGTAAATGAGCTTGTCAGCTTGTCCCATCTAAGCGGCAGTGTAACGCAAATGAACAAGGTTCAGCTATGTCATTCAACTCGCCTAGCACCCGCTACCGTCTACGACCTTTTAGTGGCATTTTTGCATAGAATCTGGTATGGAATGAATCAAGCTGTTGGGCATCCGGCATTCGTCAAGCTTGCGGCAAGATTTTGGTCAAGCGGGCGGAGAGGGATAACAAAAAGGCCCCCGCAAAGCGGAGGCCTTAGGCAAGGCTATGTCGAGATGCAGGATTCGCGCTACTCGCAGAGCGAAAGGGCGGCCTCGTCGGCAACGACAACGCAGTTGGTGTGCAGCTGCAGGATCGAAGCCGGGCACGCGGGCGTAACCGGACCATAGCACATGTCATGCACGGCCTGAGCCTTGGCCTCGCCGTTGGCGACGACTAGGATCATGCGGGCATACATGATGGTCTGGGTACCCATGGTGTAGGCCTGACGGGGAACATCGTCGATGCTGTCGAACAGGCGGCTGTTGGCCTGAATGGTGCTCTCGGTGAGGTCGACGCAGTGCGTGCCCTTGGAGAAGTGGTCATCGGGCTCGTTGAAACCGATGTGGCCGTTGTTGCCAATGCCGAGCAGCTGCAGATCCGGGTAACCGGCGGCGGCGACGATCTTGTCGTACTCAGAGCAGGCAGCGGCGGCGTCGGGGTTGGAACCGTCGGGCACATGCGTGTTGTTCAGGTCGATGTTGATGTGATCGAAGAAGTTCTCACGCATAAAGTAGTGATAGCTCTGGGGATCGTCGTGCGAAAGGCCGCGATACTCGTCCAGGTTGTAGGTGCTGACCTCGGCAAAGTCGACGTCGCCCTTCTCGTACCAAGCAGCGAGCTGCTTGTAGGCACCGATCGGGGTGGAGCCGGTGGCAAGGCCCAGCACACAGTCGGGCTTGAGGATAACCTGCGCCGAGATGATATTGGCGGCCTTGCGGCTCATATCCTCGTAGTCTTTAGCTTTAATGATCTTCATTACGCGTCCTTTCTCGTACAAGAGAGGCAAGGCTCCCCTTACAAGCACTTGCCCGCGGCCCGCGTCGGCCGCAACCAACGTGTGCGGCCACCAGGGCGAGGTCGCGTAATGTATGTGTCTCGTGTCTAGCCGCGTCGAGGCCCCTGCCCGTCCACGGTGACCCGAAGCCTTTTAGCTTCGGACAAATCCCATCTTGCCACGGAGGGCGTCCTCTTTCAAGGGCGCCCTCCGTAAACGTGTTTGAATTGTAGGCTAATGGCCACGTGCACTTGCTAGCGCTCGCGAGCAACGATGAGCTGGTCCATCTCTTCGACATGCACGCCAACGGAGCCCTTGATACTCGAGAACTCAACGGAGTTGCACACCAAGATGGGAACCGTCACATCGTAGCCCTCGGCAGCAATTGCCTCGCGATCGAACTCAATGAGCACATCGCCCTTATGGACGATGTCACCCACTTGCGCATGTACGGTAAAGTGCTTGCCCTCAAGCTGAACAGTGTCTAAACCAACGTGGATGAGCACGTCCAAGCCATCGACCGTGTTAAGCGCAACAGCGTGTCCCGTAGGAAAAATGGCCTCGACCTTGGCATCAGCCGGTGCAATCACACGCGTGCCGGTAGGCTGAATCGCCACGCCCTGGCCCAAAAGGCCGGTGGCAAATGTCTGGTCGTTTACCTCGGACAACGGAATGACGTCGCCCGAGATGGGAGCATCCAGCGTAAGGACTCGACCACGCATACCAAAAGACCTTAGGACTTTAGTGAACATGCTCCCCCTCGGACATACCAATCGACCAAAATAGCCTTAACAGTTTACCACTTGGCACTCGTTTTTGACCATTAGGGAAGTTCGCGCTTGACAACCTCGACGATGTCGTCGACAACGCGCTGGGTCAGCTCGTGCGTCTCGGCCTCGGCCATAACGCGGACCAGCGGCTCGGTACCGCTCGGACGCACCAGAATGCGACCGCGGCCGTCAAGTTCCTTCTCGGCAGCAGCGACGGCATCCCAGATGGGCTGGCAATCGTCCAGACCAGCCTTGTTGTCGGAATGCACGTTGACGAGTACCTGCGGGTACTTCTTCATGATGCCGGCAAGATCAGTGAGGGTACGACCGGTGCGCTTGAGCACGGCCAGCAGCTGCAGAGCCGTCACCAGGCCGTCACCGGTGGTGTTGTGCTCCAGGAAGATGATGTGGCCGGACTGTTCGCCGCCGATGACGGCGCCATCCGCGAGCATGCGCTCCAGAACGTAGCGGTCCCCCACGGCGGTCTGAACCATCTCGAAGCCCTGCTCCTTCATAGCGATGGAGAAGCCAAGGTTGCACATGACGGTCGAGACGATCTCGGAGTTGGCGAGCTTGCCGCGGGCGGCAAGGTCAGAACCGCAGATGGCCAGGATGTAGTCGCCATCGATCTCGTTGCCCTCGCTGTCCACGAACAGCACGCGATCGGCGTCGCCGTCGTGGGCCAGGCCGATGTCAGCATGGGTGCGCAGCACGAGCTCGCGCAGGGGCTCAAGGTGAGTGGAGCCGCACTCAACGTTAATGTCAGTGCCGCAGTAATCGGTGTTGATGGCATGGACCGTGGCGCCCAGGCGCTGCAGCGCGGCAGGCGTGGTCTGGCAAGAAGCGCCATGACCGCAGTCGACGGCAACGACTAGGCCATCGAGCCTCAGGCCATCAAGTGTATCGATGGCGTGGTCGACGTATGCCTTGCGAGCGTCCTTCATCTTGATAATGTGGCCCACACCGGCGCCAGTCGGCAGCGTATCGGCAGCCATGGCTTCCTCGGACATGACCCAGGCGCTGATCTCTTCCTCGACAGCATCGGGAAGCTTCATACCCTTGCGGCTAAAGAACTTGATGCCGTTGAACTCCGGCGGATTATGCGAAGCAGAGATGACGATGCCGCCGTCGAGCTCGTTTTGGACGGTGAGCAGCGCCACGGCCGGCGTAGGGATAACGCCGCAGCAATGCGGACGGCCGCCCTCTGCCATAATGCCAGCGGTCAGAGCACTCTCGAGCATGGTACCCGAAAGACGCGTGTCGCGGCCGATGCAGATGTCCGGGCCAAGGAACTTGGTCGCCGCGCGGCCCAGGCGAAACGCGAGGTCGCACGAGAGGTCGGCATTGGCGACGCCACGGACGCCGTCGGTACCGAAGATGTTCTGGGGCATAGGATCGCTCCTTCCCTAGCAGGCGATATACAACCGCCCACCCTAGTCGAAAAAGAAAAGCGGGACCCGCCGAGGAATCGGCAGGCCCCGCTTGTACATTGTATCTCGAAAGGAGATAAAACCTTAGCGCTTGGAGAACTGGGGAGCGCGGCGGGCCTTCTTGAGGCCGTACTTCTTGCGCTCGACCACGCGAGCATCGCGCGTAAGGAAACCGGCCTTCTTGAGGTCAGCACGGTAGTCGCCAGCGTTCAGAAGAGCGCGAGCGATGCCCAGACGCAGAGCGCCGGACTGACCGGAGATGCCGCCGCCATCGCACAGAGCGATAACGTCGAACTGACCGGCGGTGTCGGTCACCTTGAAGGGAGCAAGGGCGTTCTCAACGAGCTGATGACGGCCGAAATACTGCTCGGCGTCACGCTTGTTGATGGTCACCTTGCCGGTGCCGGGGACGAGACGGACGCGGGCGACGGCGTTCTTACGACGGCCGGTACCCTGGTAGACAACGGTGTTCTCAGCCATCTTTAAGCCTCCAGCTCAATCTTCGTGGGGTTCTGGGCAGCATGCGGATGCTCGGCACCAGCGTAGACCTTAAGCTTGGTCATCTGGGCACGGCCGAGGGTGGTCTTGGGCAGCATACCGCGAACGGCGCGCTCGATGACCTTCTCCGGGTGCTTCTCCATAGCCTGGCGGAAGCTCTCAGCCTTGAGGCCGCCGTTGTAGCCGCTGTGGCGATAATAGGTCTTCGTGTCGGCCTTGTTACCGGTAAGCTGGACCTTATCGGCGTTGATGACGACAACGAAGTCGCCGCAGTCGCTGTTGGGCGTGAACTGGGGCTTGTTCTTACCGCGCAGGATCATTGCGATCTGGGTGGCAAGACGGCCCAGGACAGCACCATCGGCGTCGACGAGAACCCAGTTGCGCTGGACCTCGCCCTGCTTGGCGTAGTGAGTCGATTTCGAAATCACTTAGACTCCTCCATGTACAGTACGTGTTGTTACAGAGATTCACGGGGCTCTGCAAGTAACCCGTTCATATTACCCCGCTCGCCGTACGAGTCAACAGGTATTTTGGCTCCGACCAGAGTTTCTGCACATGTCATCCACGAGCCGTGATTTTCCAGCTCTTTAGCTGTTGTCATTTTTTTGAGGGTTCGCCGTCGCTAGCGCTCAACGAACTCTTGGATTTCCGCGAGCAGGCGCTTTGCCTCCTGACGACCCTGGATATACAGGTCCAAAAGCTTTGCCGAATCGTGCTCGACATGGCCGACCTCGACCGGCTTTTGCGGAGCGACGACCAACGCGCGGCCCTCGCGCTCATACTTCCACAGGTGCATACGCTGGATGTTGTAACGGTCGTGGCGCGTCTCGATAGCCTCGAGCAGATAGGGGTAGTCGGCATAACGCGCACGCGCGGCCGGCAAAAACTCGTAGGGCTTTTTCTCGTACGAGCGGTCCTGCGTGACAATGACGACCGCACGGTCGAAGCCCGCCTCCTCGAGCACATGCTCGATAGGAACCGAATCGGCCACGCCGCCGTCGACGTATTTGTGCCCGTCAATCTCGACCGGCGGCGTCACCAGCGGCAGCGAGGTGGAGGCGCGCACAGCATCGAGGTCGAGCACGGCGCTTTTGACCGGCAGGTAGGCAGCGGTTCCAAACAGCATGTCCGTCGCGACGGCGTACATCTCGATGGGGCTCGCGTTGAACGCCTCGTTGTCAAAGGGATCCAGGCGGTCCTGGATATCGTTGAAGATAAAGTCGTAACCCACGATGGAGCCCGTGGATGCGAAGGATGCGGCACCCATGTAGCGGTTGTCATTGCAGAAGGTCAGGTTGATGCGATTGACGCGACCGATCTGGTGTGACTTGTAGTTGACGCCGTTGAGCGCACCGGCCGATACGCCATATACCGCCGGAATTTCGACACCGGCCTCCATGAGAACGTCGAGCACGCCGGCGGTAAACTGCCCACGAAAACTGCCACCCTCCAAGACGAGCGCGACCTTGCCGGCGTTCTTTGCCTTATCTTCTGCAGTCATATTGACCTCCTGCGATTGCGTTTTGACTTTCTTCTACCCAGTTTTGGGATGGAGGGCGCATGGGTTTTGGAGTTGAGGGGGCGGCTGGCGGAAAGCACGTCCCGTTCTGAGGGGCGATTCCGGGATGCGCTTTCCGCCTGGGTTGCCATGGGGAAAGCATGTCCCACTCTACGGCTCGATTCCGGGTCGCAGCTTCCACTTGAGGCGTCATCCGGAAAATGTATCCCATTCCGAGCTTAGATTCCGGGATGCGGTTTCCGCCTGGGCAGTCATTGGGAAAACGCGTCCCACTCTGCGTCACTGAGGCGTTTTCTTTACGCCCGCGCCCTGCATAGAGTTCGATTCTCCGCGGTACGGGGGATCCGTTGATGCTGGGCGAGGCCAGCTGAAATTCGTTAAACATCGCATCTATATTGGGCTGAGGCTTTGCGCGAAGAATCCGCGTATTTGCTTCGCAAATACGCACCGGCTTCGGCCGGCTGCCGCCGCCCTCGCCCGCGGGCTACAAACGCTTCGCGTTTGCTTAACGCCCGCGCCCTGCACAGAGTTCGATTCTCCGCGGTACGGACTAGAAATAAAAAGACAGGTAGATACGAATATCTACCTGCCTGTTACTTATGGTGGAGCTGGCGTTCATTCGGTCGAACACCTCGCCACCTGGACCTATAGCGCCAGGCAGCGACGGATTATCGCCCAAGCCAGCAGAATCGTCAAACGTGAACGCCACGCGCAGGCCGTCGTCATCGTCGGGGCCGCCCAGCACCACGCGCGCCACGAACGTGCGCAGGAGCTGCGCGTCGTCCACCTCGGCGGCGGCCATGCCCTCAAGCCAGAACAGCGCGCGGTCGTAGTCAAGGCGGGCGGCCTCAAGGGCCTCGGCCGTGCGCAGCTCGTCCTTGAGGAGCGCCTGCCGCTGCTTCAGCGCGTCTATGCGCTCCTTGCCGCCCGGCGGCGCGATGCCCGACTCGATGGCCGTCCATATGTTGGAGAACGCCGTCTCGATCTTGGCCAGCTCGCCCTTTATGGTCTCGCTCAAGGGCTTCTCGTCGGCGCGCTCCTCCTCGGCGTCGGCCAGCATGCGAGCGATGCGCTCGCGGCTGTCGGCGCTGCCCAGGGCCTCGCGCACGGCGTCGGCCACGCGCTTCTCCACGACATCGCGGCGCACGGTGCGCCCGCAGCTGCGGCAGCGGTAGTAGTGATAGGGCCTGCCCGACTTGCCCGTTCCGCTGGTGCCGGTCATCAGCCCGCCGTCTCGCCCGTCGTAGAGCTTGCCCGTGAGCGGGAAGTCCCACGCTTCGGTCTTGGCGCGGGGCCTGTGCGAGTCCTCAAGCATCCGTATCACCCTCTCCTCGTCATCCATGGGAACGATGGCGGGCATGCCGCCGGGCACGACCACGCCCGCGTAGCGGTACTCCCCGCCGTTCTCCCGCCGCATCAGTATGCGGCGCACCGTCTGGAAGCGCCACTTGCCGCCGCGCTTGGTGCGGTACGGCTCCCAGGCGCGCACCACGTCGGCCACCGACTTGCCCGACAAGACCATGCGCACGCCCAGGCGGATGGCGGCGGCCTCCTCCTCGTTGACCACGTAGCGCCCGTCCACTATGTCCCAGCCGTAGCGCACGCAGCCGTTGGCCATGCACCGCTCGGCGTTCTTCTGTATGCCGTCGCGTATGCGCTCGCCGTCGAGCGCGCTCTCGTACTCCGCCAGCACCTCCAGCATGCCCAGCTGCAGCACGCCCGCCGAGCCGTCCGAAATATCCTCGCCCGCGTACAGTATCTCGACGCGGCAGCGGCGTAGCATGATGCGCGCCATGGCCATCTCGTCGCGGTTGCGCATGATTCGGGTAACTTTATATATGACCACGAAATCGAACAGCCCTCGCTTGGCGTCGGCCATCATGCGCTGGAACTCGGCGCGGTCGGTGTTGGTGCCCGTCTGCGCGAAGTCGCAGTACGTGGCCACCACGCGCAGGTCGTTCTCGGCGCAGTAGGCGCGGGACTTCTCCACCTGTATCTCTATGGACTCGCCGCGCTGGTTGTGGCTCGAGAAGCGGGCGTATATCGCCGCGCGCCCGCCCACGGCTACTCCATCTCGTCGGCGGCCTGGAACCACACCACCGTGCCCACCACGCGCACGGGGCCGTCGTCCATGCCGAAAATCATGTCCTCGTAGTCCTCGAAGCTATCCGCCGACAGCATCAGCTTGGTGCTGCCCTTGTACCAGCGGCGCATGACCGCGCGGTAGTCCTCGGTCTCCACCACGGCGATGGAGCCGTTGGCGGGCTGGCGGTCGGGGTCGACCAGCACGTGGCTGCCCTCGGGTATGACGCGGTTCATGCAGTCGCCCTCGACCTCCAGGGCGAACGCGCGCGGGTGCCCGGCGCACACGGAGGCGGGCACCTCAACGCGGTGCGCTATCTCCTCCTCGTCGGCGAGCGCGCCGGCGTGCACGCGCCCGAGCGTGAGCAGCGGCACGGTGGCGCTGCTGGCCACCACGGGCATGGCACCGGCGGGCAAAACAACGCCATCTGTTCCCTCGTCAATAACCTCGCCTTTACTGATATTGAAATAATCCGCAATACGCTGAACTGCGCCCATGCGAGGCACTGCTCGCCCGTTTTCCCACTGAGATACGGCCATAGCGGAGACGGCGGCAACTTTGCCGAACTCCTCCTGCGTCATGTCGTGCTGCGTCCTAATCCTTCGGATGTTCTCGGCTATGCTCACGTGTCCTCCTTCCGCTGCGACCGTTAAAATCTTTTTACAGAATATGACAAATCTTCTTTACAGTCACTATATGTTTGGTTATAGTCTTAGGCATACCAAGCAAGGAGGTGATTCGATGGAATTGGTTGATGCGCGCAAGAAGGCACGGTACTCACAGGAGGCCGTGGCTGGCCTTCTCGGCATCTCGCGGCCCACGTACGCAAAGATGGAAAGCAACCCCGATAGCGTGACTATCGAGGACGCCAAAAAACTGGCAAAACTTTTCGGCGTGCGTGTGGCTGATATTTTTTTCGGCAGCAACGATAGTTAAACCTATAGATAGGAGAGAAACCATGACCACCAAGAGCCACCAGCCCGAGTTCGTCGCCGAGATCATCGGCAAAACGCTCGACCACCTCATCGACGACCGCAAGCGCGTGGCCGTCAACTTCGGGCTGGCCGAGAACGGCTGCATGGAGGAGACGCACGTCAGCCTCAAGCGCCGCATCGCGGCCATGTGGGGCTTCCAGACGAGCGGCATCGAGCTTCTGGAGGCGAGCACGACCTGGTTCGAGCTCGGCGGCATGCAGTTCAACGTCTACGACTCCGTGCAGTTCAGCGTGAACGGCAAGGGCTGGAGCACCGACTTCAAGACCATCGCGCGCGACACCGCGTACGACGAGAAGGAGTAGGCCATGCTGAACGAGGTGACCGTACGGGGGGGGTTCACCGCCCTCAACGTGAAGAGCGGCAAGTGCGTGCTGCAGTTTGAGCTGGACCCGAAGTTCCGTGACTTCATCCCCAAGCTGGTGGAGTTCACGGGGCAGATGCTCAACATCCACGTGTACGACGACCAGGAGGTGATGTTCGTGGATAGGGACACCGGTGAGGTCGCCTACGAGGACGCCCCGCTGCTTCTGCCGGGCGTCGCGGGCGAATGACCCCGATACAGCGCGCCATGTGCGACGAGTGCGCCGCCATGATGCGCGAGTTCTACAAGGACCCAGAGAACGAGAGGAAGTTCCAGGAATGGAAAAGATCAAGGGAAAGAGGGTGCGCGTCGCAGCCGGCAAGCGAAAGACGCGCACCGCAACGGTTCACTTCCGAACCGAGACCAGTGTAACACCCGAGCAGCGCCGCGAGAGGCTGCAGGCCGTTTTCGCCGCCCTGTTCGTCTGCGCGTGCATCGCCGCCACATGGGCGCTGGAGGCAACAGTATGGCCGAGGTAGACGCCAAGGCCCAGGCCCTCGTGGCCAAGGCGTGCGGCTGGGTTGCCTCGAACCCCGATACATGGGCGAAGCTGCGCCGCATCTGCTACCGCCTGATGCTGGAGGGCCACGTCATCCAGCGCGACAACGTGTACACCCTGGCGTGCCAGAACGGCATGACCGTGAGCGAGGCCAGCGAGTTCAAGCGCGACCACAACCTGTGGAGCGTGCTGTCCCGCTACATGGTGCTGCAGCGCCCCTCCATGCTGGCCGCCGTGAGCTTCCGCCGCACGCCGGTGGACTCCGTGGACCTGGTGGGCACGTGGGAGGCCATCGTGGGCCCAGCCGTTTTCGCCGCCTCCACGCTAACCGAGGCGCAGGGCATCTACGACAGGGGCGCGCAATGAGGTGCACCGTCACGGTCGAGGGCCGAATGCCGAGCCTGAACGACTACATCAGCGCCGAGCGCGCCAACCGCTACAAGGCGGCGGCCATGAAGAAGCGCGAGACGGCGCGCGTGAGGGCGGCGGCCATGCAGCAGCGCGCGCCGCGCTTCGAGCGCCGGGTGACCGTGCGCACCACGTTCTACGAGCCCGACATGCGCCGCGACGCCGACAACGTGGGCTTCGCGCGCAAGTTCGTGCTCGACGGCCTGGTGGCGGCGGGCGTAATCAAGGACGACTCCCGCAAGTACGTGGAGCAGTGCCCCGACAGGGTGCTCACCGACAGGGCGCGCCCCCGCGTGGTCGTGGAGGTGAGCGACGAGTGACCCGCCGAGACAAGGGCAGGCCACACAGGGCGTGGCGCAAGGCCGACCTCGACCGCATAGCCGAGCTGGCGGGAAAGGTGCCCGCCCGCGAGATTCGCCGCGAGCTGCGGCTGTCCAAGAACCAGTTGGATAACGCGCGGCGCGTGATCAACGCCAGCGGCGGCCACGTGTCCCTGCGCTGCTACCGCCACCGCTTGGAGCTGTGCCCGTCGTGCGGGTGCCGCAGGGCGACCCTCGGCAAGGACGGCATCTGCGAACCGTGCAGACGCCAGCAGCAGCTTGAGGCCATAGAGGCCCGCATAGCCGAGCTGCTGCCGAGGCTGACCGCAGAGGAGCGCCGCACCTACGAGCGCACCGAGTGCGGCCGAGAGAGCCGCGCCGACCCCATGCCGCAGGCCCCGGACACCTCGGGCATGAGCCGCTACGCCGCCGACAAGGCAGCAGAGGCGCACGACGAGGCCATGGAGCGGTGGCTGTGCCGCTACCTGTACCGCAGGGTCAAGGCGGCGCAGAAGCGCAAGGAGCGCATAGAGAAAAAAGTTCCGAAATCCTGAAAAGTTTTTATCACTTTTAGTTTTCCCAGTTAGGAGACCCAAATGCTCACGGAAATCATCAGCAAGACCGTCGCGGACAAGACGGTGGACAGCATCCTGAAGCGCATCGAGCGCGCCGTCCCCGTGCCCGAGCCGGGCGACGGCGGCTTCGACGCCGCCATGCGCCAGGCGTTCAACATGGGGGCCGCCTGCATGGCCGCGCAAATCAAGAACGGCCCCGTGCCCACCAAGCGCATCGCGCTCATGGGCGAGGTGGCCCGCGTGGCGTGCCGCGCCCGCCTGGTGGGCATGGAGTGCCGCGTGGTCGTAGACGAGGAGGCCCGCGCATGCAATCGCTAGAGGAGGTCGCGATCTGCGACGTGTACCCCTACGAGCGCGCCGACGGCGAGCCGATGAACCCGCGCGACTTCACCACCAGGGAGAGCGCCGAGCACATCGCGGGCCTGGCCGCGCAGTTCAAGGCCAACCGCCTCAACCCCGGCCAGCCCGTCATGAAGCCCATCCTGTACAAGGAGGGCGGCATCTACTGGATCATCGACGGCGAGTGCCGCGTGCGCGCCATGAGGGCCATCGGCACCGAGCGTTTCCTCGCCGAGGTCTACGACGACCTGGACGACGCCGAGCTGGCGCGCGTGGAGGCCGCCAAGGCCATGGTGGAGACCGACGCCAAGCTGGGGCTGACCGCCGAGGAGAAGTCGCGCGGCGTGCAGACCATGCTGGCGCTCGACATTCCCGACGAGGAGGTGGCCGTGGCCGCCCGCACCGACGCGGGCACCGTGGCCAAGGCGCGCCGCGCCGCCCGCAGGGTGCAGGACGCCGCCTACGACATGACGCTCGACCGCCTGGCCGCCATCGCCGAGTTCGAGGGCGACGACGAGGCCGTGGCCGAGCTGCGCGACTGCAAGCAGTCCGAATGGCAGCGCGTGTACGCGGGCCTGAAGGCCGAGGCCGAGCAGAGGCGCAACCGCGCCGAGGTGGTGGCGGTGCTTGCCGACGCGGGCGTCGAGTTCGTCGACGAATGCCCCGAGGGCTTCGCCGCATGCCGCACGTTTTCCGACTACCGCCCCGACCTGGCGGCGCTGGACGCCTACGTGGCCGACAACGCGGGCGCGGGGCTTCTGGCCGAGGAGACGTCGTTCGGCGTGACCCTGCTGGCGCCGGTGGCCGAGGGGGCCGACGAGGCCGCACAGGCCGCAGCCCAGCGCAAGGCCGACTTCCAGGCCGCCTACGAGGACGGCGCGAAGGCCCGCCGCGAGTGGCTTGCCGCCCACGCGGGCGACCTCAAGTCGATGCGCCGCACGGCTCTGGCGCTGACCGCGTTCGTCATGGAGGCCGAGGCCGTGAAATCGTTCGAGGAGCTGCTGGGCCGACCCATCGACCGCACGCCCACCGAGCTGGCCGTGGCCATGGGCTGGCGGTCAGCGTGGAACATGAGCGGCTGGACGGCCTGGAGCCTCATGGAAGGCGGCAGCTCCGTGTACTTCAACCGAGCGACGGTCGAGAACGTGACCATCATCTACGAGGCCATGAAGGCCGACGGCTACGAGCCGAATGCGGCCGAGACGGAAACCTACGAGGCGTGCATGGCGCGCCTGGGAAGCGAGGAGTAAATGAGCGAAGCAGTTGAGGCCGAGATCATCGAGCCCGAGGAGGCGTCAGAGCTGACCGTGGCGTACTCCCCCGCCGTGATCGAGGCCAACTTCGACGCCCTGGAGGCGCACGTGCGCAGGCTGGTGGCCGACTACGAGGGCGCGACCTACGACATGGGCAAGGACGAGAACGTGAAGGCCGCCAAGCGCGACCGCGCCTACCTCAACGGCATCGCCAAGGAGATAGACGAGCGCCGCAAGGCCGTGAGCCGCGAGTACACGAAGCCCCTAGCCGCGTTCGAGGACAGGTGCAAGGCCGTGGCGGGCATCGCGAAGCAGGCAGCCGACGGCATCAAGGCGCAGCTGGACGAGGCCGAGGAGGAGCGCCAGCTGCGCGCGTACGCCAAGCTGCGGGAGCACTACGAGGAGTTCGCCGGGCTGCTGGCCCCCGTCGTGCCCTATGAGCGTTTCCACGAGAAGCAGTGGACCAACAAGACCTTCGGCGAGGTGAAGGCATTCAAGGCCCTGGAGGCCAAGGTGGAGCGCCTGGCCCAGGACTGGGAAACCCTCAAGGCGCAGTTCCAGGGCGAGCCGTTCTACGACGAGGCCGAGCGCGAGCTGTTCGCCACCCTGGACCTGGGCGCGGCCATAACGGCGGCGCACAAGGCCGAGGAGGAGCGCCGGCGCATCGCCGAGCTGAAGGCGGCCATGGAGCCGGAACCCGTGGAAGAGCCCGAACCCGAACCCGAAGCGGTGCCCGAGCCCGCGGAATGCCAGCCCGCAGAGTTCCCGCAGCCGCTTGAGCAGATGCCCGAGCCGCAGCCCGCGCCCATGCCCGCCCCGGTGCCGCCAGCGCCGCCCGCACCGGCACCCGTGGCCATGGCGGGCGACCCGTGGACGGTCGTGGTGCCGTGCGCCACGCGCGAGCAGATGCAGGGCGTCGCGGCGGCCCTCAAGGCGCAGGGCGTCGTGGGCACCATCATGCACGGCACGGTGGGCCAGGTTTACGAGCGGATGAACGGAGGCTACTAGCATGACCCAGGAACAGCAGTCCATCGACCTCATGGCGGCCGTTGCCCGCGTGCAGCGCGCCGTGGTGGTGCCCAAGGCCAAGTACAACGCTTTCGGCAAGTTCAGCTACCGCAGCTACGAGGACATAGTGGCCGCGCTGAAGGAGCCGTGCGCCAAGGAGGGCCTGGCGTTCTTCATGACCGACGAGCTGGTGCAGATAGGCGACCGCTACTACGTGAAGTCCACGGCGTGCGTGTTCCCCGCCGAGGGCGGCGAGGGCCTGCTGCAGGTGAGCGCCTACGCCCGCGAGGACGAGCACAAGAAGGGCTCGGACGACGCCCAGGTGACCGGCATGGCGTCGAGCTACGCCCGCAAGTACGCGCTGTGCGGCGCGTTCGCCATCGACGGGCAGAGCGATCCCGACGCCATGGAGGAGCAGCCCGCGCCCGAGGAGAAGCAGCCGCCCGCAGACGGCCCCTTCACGGCCCACTGCCGCAGCTGCGGGGCGCGCTACCAGTTCGCCAGCATGCCGCAGTACATGGAGTTCGTGGCCAACAGCCCGTGCTGCCCGCGCCCCGACTGGCAGGTGGAGTAGATGCAGGCGCTCACCGAGGAGCTGGACGAGCTGACCGACAGGCTGGAGGCCGAGCTGAAGACCTGCAAGGAGTCGGGCTGCCAGTACGCCGAGAACGAGGCCGAGTACCGCAAGGCCCTGCGCATCGCCATCCTGAACGAGCGCCAGAAGGGCACGCCCGTCACCATCATCGGCGACGTGTGCCGGGGCCAGGAGCAGATAGCGGAGGCCAAGCGCCGCCGCGACTGCTCCGAGGCCATCTACAAGGCCTCGCAGGAGGCCATCAACGTAATCAAGCTGCGTATCCGCATGGTAGACGCGCAGATCACCCGCATCTGGAACAGCGGGGACGTAACCCAAGGAGGGTATCTATGAGCATCAACCGCGTGTGCATATCCGGCAACCTGACCCGCGACCCCGTGCTGCGCTCCACGTCTGGCGGCATGTCCGTGCTGTCCATGGGCGTGGCCGTCAACGACCGCCGCAAGAACCAGCAGACCGGGCAGTGGGAGGACTACCCGAACTTCGTGGACTGCACGCTGTTCGGCACCCGCGGCGAGAAGCTGGCGCAGTACCTCGCCAAGGGCAGCAAGGTGGCCATCGAGGGCAAGCTGCGCTACCGCAGCTGGAACGACCAGCAGACCGGCCAGAAGCGCAGCGCGCTGGAGGTCGTGGTGGACGAGCTGGAGTTCATGAGCGGCCAGCAACAGCAGCAGGGCTACGCGCCGCAGCAGTACGCGCCCCAGGCGGCCCCGCAAGCGCCGCAGGCCCGCACGTACGGCCAGGGACGCCCCGCCCCGGCACCTGCGCCGCAGCAGCCCGCCTACGCGCCGCAGCCGGCCACTCAGCAGGCGTACGCGCCACAGCAGCCCGCGCCGCAGCAGCAGGCCATGCCGCAGCAGCAGGCCATGCCCGATCTGTACGACGAGGATATCCCGTTTTAGGGAAGGCGACGGCGACACTATGGGCATGGTTATACACGACGACTTCTGGGCGGCCGCGCAGGCCATGCCCGAGAAGCAGCGCGCGCCGTTCATCTACGCCATCGTCGAGTACCGGTTCACGGGCAAGGAGCCGCAGGGTAGCCCCGCGTGGCTGCCTACCTTCCTGGTGCTCAAGGGCAGGCTCGACATGGGCGACGAGAAGAGCGAGCGCGCAAGGAAGGCGGCCAACGCCCGCTGGGGCAACAGGCCGGGGAAGGAAGACGCGGTGGACGATGCGGCGGCACGGGCGCAAGCCGATGCGCAAGCACATGCGGGAGCATATGCGGATGCAGATGCAGTCGCACATGCGCAAGCAGATGCGGATGCACATGCAGGCGCATCGAGTTGCGGCAATGCAGAGGTTGAGGTTGAGGTTGAGTATATAGATAACCCCTTAATCCCCTTTGACGAAATCGTGCATGCGCTCAACGAGGCAGCCGGCACCCGCTACCGCTCAAGCAGCGCCAAGACCCGCAGGCTGATACACGCCCGCTGGGCCGAGGGCTACCGCCTCCCCGACTTCCTGGCCGTTATCGACACGATGGCAGCCGAGTGGGCGGGCGACCCGAAGATGGCCAAGTACCTGCGGCCCTCCACGCTGTTCTCGCCGAAGTTCGAGGACTACGTGAACCGCGGCCCGAGGACCCGGAAGGAGGCCGACGGCTATGCCGAGTACGACTGAGTGCCCCCACTGCGGGGCGCAGCTGGAGGTCCGCTACGTGGTGCTGGCTGGCCGCCGCACCTTCTGCGGCTGGAAGCCGTGCGGCTGCCCGGGTGCCGTGGCGGAGCGCGACGAGCGTTCGCGCCTTGAGGCCAGGGCCAAGGCCGAGGAGGCCGCAGCCAAACGCCGCCGGACCTACGAGCGGGCCGGAATCAAGCCACGCTTCATGACGGCCGCCTCCCCCATGGCCGAGGGCATTGCCGCGAAGGTTGAGCAAGGGCGCGGGGCGTACATCTGCGGCCCCGTGGGAACCGGCAAGACCCACCTGGCGAGCGCCGTGGCGCGGCTCCTGGTGGACGGCGGCACCAGCGTGAGGGTGACCGACATGCTGGGCGTGCTGGCCGCCATCAAGGGCACCTACGGCGGCGACGGCACCGAGGACGGCGTGCTGTCCAGGCTCTCCCGCGTGGGGTGCCTGGTGCTGGACGACCTGGGCAAGGAGTCCCCCACCGACTGGACGCTGGGGCAGGTGTTCCGCGTCGTGAACGACAGGTACGAGAACATGAGGCCGGTCATCGTAACCACGCAGTACGGCAAGGGCGACCTCATACGCCGCCTGGCCAAGAACGGCGACGAGGAGACGGCGGTGGCCATCGTGAGCCGCCTGTCGGAGATGTGCGACAAGTACGAGCTGCAAGGCAAGGACAGGAGGCTATCGAATGGCAAACGTTGACACGCTGCCCGAGATCCTGCGCCCCCTCATGGAGGGGCCGAGCATCGAGACGCCCAGGTGCGCCGTGTGCGGCGCGCCGTGGCCGCTCAACCGCCACCACATCGTGAGGCGCGGGGCGGGCAAGCTGTTCCGCGACGGGCGCGAGGTTCCCAAGCCCACGGTGATGCTGTGCGGCAGCGGCAACGGCAGCGGCTGCCACGGGCTGGCGCACGCCAACCGGCTGCACTTCCGCTGGGTCAGGGCCGAGCAGAGGTTCAACCGCCCCGCCCCGCCGGGCTCGGGGCACTGGGAGTACCTGCTGCTGCCGGAACCGACCAAGTACGCGGATGCCCTGGCCATGGACGGCTGGGGTTGGCTGCCGAGGGGCAGGCGGTGCATGTGAGCGGGTACGAGCCTTCAAGCGGGTGGAACCTCCCGCCCGGGTGCTTCGAGTCCGACCCCAGGGCACCGTGGAACCGGCCCGACCCGTGGGAGGGCCGCACGTGCCGGGAGTGCCGCTTCTGCGGCCGCGTGCAGGGCGCTGGCGGCGAGGCCGTGTGCGCCTGCGACGCCATGACGGGCGGCGGCCCCGACGTGGAGGCGGTAGACGAGACAAGCGAGGCATGCGAGTGCTTCGAGTTCGAATAGGAGACGAAACGATGAAGAAGATCTACGCGGTGGCCACGGAGAGCGACGTGGTGCTGGCGTTCGAGAGCAGATCGGACGCAGACGAGTACGCAGGCGAGCACGACGGCATGGCGGTGCTGCCGGTGCCGTGCGTGGGGGCCTACGAGTTCCCCAGCGAGCGGCCGGAGACCGACTGGGACCGAATCGCGGAAACGCTGCCGAAGGGAGGCGAGCAGGCATGAGGCTGTACATGTGCGCATGCGAACGCTGCGGCAAGGAGGTGCCGGCGACCCTGGCGGGTTACGCCAAGATGGTGCTGAGGAACAGCGCGCGAATCGACGGCAAGGCAAGGGCCTTGTGCCCGGAGTGCGCCGAGAGCCTGCGGGCGTGGTTCCTCGCAGGCGCGGTGAAGCCGGAAGGAAGGGAGTAGCCATGGGAATCATCTGCGATACCTGCGGGCGCGATATCGACGCCCTGTGGCAGGACAACATGGGCGTAGACGCGCCGCTGTGCGAGGACTGCTGGAACGAGCAGCAGAGCCACGCGGTAGCAGTCCTTCGCCGAGAGAACGATCGCCTGCGAGGCGACCTCGCCGAGATGGGGCGCAAGCTCGCCGAGGCCAGGCAGAGGCTGCGCAGCGACGGGCCGGCGGACTGCAAGCGGCTGCGCCGCGAGGTCGAGACGGCCTACGAGGTGAGCCGCGAGCGCGCCCTGGCGCTCACGAAGCTGGACGAGTGCGAGATGTGGCTGGGGCGCTGCGAGCCGAGGGAGACGGCGTCACCGACGCTCAAGGGCGCGGCCCAGGACGCCGCCATGCCTTGCCTCAAGGCCGAAGAGGCGCGCGGTTTCGCGATGCCCGACGTGAACGTGGAGGTGAAGGCCGAGGTAACGGCCGAGGAGCTGGCCAAGAGCCTGCGCGAGGCCATGAAGCCGGCCATGCGGATGGCGGTGGAGTAGCCATGGAGCAGCAGACCGAGAAGCCGAAGCGCCGACCCAGCATCGAGGTGCGCTGCCCGAAGTGCGGCATGCACGAGATCTGGCACCACCTGCCCAAGGGCGGCGACCGCTGCCGCTGGTGCGGTCACCTGTTCGAGGACTTCACCTACCGCAAGGTCGGGCCGAGCGCGAAGGAGGGGGCGCGATGACGAACTGGGAGCACCTTTTCGGCGCGCCCGAGCGGGCCATCCACACGGAGGTGGAGTTCCACTCGTGGCCCTTCTCCATCGACGTGTATGAGACGAGCCGCATGAGCAGCTGCACTACCAGCAAGCGGCTGCTGGCCAGCTTCTGCGAGGAGGCCGACTACCTGGAATGGCTCAAGGCCGAGTACGACGACGGCACCGTCGAGTGGGAGGAGCGATGAACCGCCCGGGATGCAACTGGGGGTGCCTGCTCCTCATAGCGGCAGCCCTCGCCATCGACGTCGCGGCGTTCGTCGCCATGCGCGCGCTGGTGACCGGCCTCATGGCCATGGCCGTGGCGGCGTGCTAGAGACAACCGAATACCGAAACGACTACGGGCCGTCCTGCGGGGCGGCCTTTTCTGCGCCCGGCGACACGCCTGCGACCATATGAGCCGAGAGTTAGGAGACGCATGGCCAGAGGCGAGACATACGAGGAGTTCACGGCGAAGTTCGAGCCGAAGAAGACGACCGACGACTGCTACACCCCGCCGGAGGTGTACGGCTGCGTGCTTGATTGGGCGCACCGCGAGTACGGGTTCGACTTGGCGAAGGTCGCGCGCCCGTTCTACCCGGGCGGCGACTACGAGCGCAAGGAGTACCCGGAGGGGTGCACGGTGGTGGACAACCCGCCGTTCTCGATCCTGAGCAGAATCGTCAAGCACTACCAGGAGCGCGGCGTGGGCTTCTTCCTGTTCGCCCCCACCCTGACGTGCATGGGCATCCGCAACTGCTGCAAGGTCGTGACGGGCGCCGGCGTGACATACGCCAACGGCGCGAGCGTCAACACCTCGTTCGTGACCAACCTCGACCCCGCCCAGGCGAGGAGCGCGCCCGACCTGCGCGCCGAGCTGGACGCCACGATAGAGCGCCTGCGCCGCGAGAAGGCCAAGGCGCTGCCGAAGTACGAGTACCCCGACGAGGTGCTGACCGCGCCCATGCTGGCGCGCTACTCCAAGTACGGCATCGACTTCCGCGTAGGCCCGCAGGAGTGCAGCTTCACGAGGGCGCTCGACGCGCAGCGCGGCCAGGGCAAGGCGATATACGGCAGCGGCTACCTCATATCAGAGCGTGCAGCCGCAGAGCGTGCAGCCGCAGAGCGTTTCGCGCTTTCGCCGCGCGAGCGCGATGTGGTCGCGTCGCTTGGCTAGCGCGAAACTAATCAGGAAGGAGGCCGCAGGTGCCCAAGAAGGACAAGCCGCTCACGGCGAAGCAGGAGGCGTTCGCCCGCGAGATGGCCAAGCCCCGCGCCAAGCAGCAGGACGCGTACCGCGCGGCCTACGACTGCAAGCGCATGAACTACAACTCGATAAGCTGCGCCGCCTCCAAGCTGATGCGCGACCCACGAATCGCGCACAGAATCCAGGAAATCCGCGACGCGGCCGCCAAGGACTGCCGCTGGGAGCTGCAGGACGCGGCCGCCCCGCTGTTCGAGGTGCTGGACGGCGCGCTGCCCATCTTCCGCCGCCAGGCGGCCGAGGGCAGCATCAACGGCGACGCGCGCCTGGCCATAACCGAGAGCGTGAAGCTGCTCAACGACATGTTCGGCGTGGACGGCGCGAAGGCCGCCATGGCGGAGGCGGGGGTGACTATCGTTGACGACCTCGGTTAGGCTCTCGGACGTCGTGGCCTCCGTGTTCGCCGGCGTGTGGCGCTCCATCAAGGCGCACGAGTTCACGCACTACTGGTTCAAGGGCGGGCGCAACTCCACCAAGTCGTCGTTCATATCCATCGCCATCGTGCTGCTGATCATGCTCAACCCGGAGGCCAACGCCGTCGTGCTGCGCAAGGTCGGCAACACGCTGCGCACGTCCGTGTACGAGCAGATAGGCTGGGCGTGCGACGTGCTGGGCGTGGCGCACCTGTTCGACTTCGGCCTGTCCCCCATGGAGGTGACGTACCGCCCCACCGGGCAGGTCATACGCTTTGTGGGATGCGACAAGCCGAAGAAGCTGAAGTCCGCGAAGTTCCGCACCGGCTACTGCGCCGTGGTGTGGTTCGAGGAGGTAGACGAGTTCGACGGCATGGACGAGGTGCGCAGCGTGCTGGCCACGTTCCTGCGCGGCGGCGACATGTTCTGGGTGTTCTACAGCTACAACCCTCCCCGCTCGGCTCGCAACTGGGTGAACAAGGAGGCGCGCGACCTGGAGGCCCACCCGGGCGAGGACGGGCGCTTCATATGCCACACCACGTACCTGGACGTCATAGACGAGCACCCCGAGTGGATAAGCGCCGCGGCGCTGGCGGAGGCCGAGCGCAGCCGCCGCAAGACGCCCGACTCCTACCGCTGGCAATGGCTCGGCGAGGTCATCGGCACGGGCTCCGAGGTGTTCCCCGACGAGCTGCTGGACATACGCCCCATCACCGCGGAGGAGCGCGCGTCCATCGCCCTGCGCTCGTTCGGCGTGGACGCGGGCAGCGTGCACCCCTGGGTGTTCATGGAGGCGGGCTACGACGAGAACGAGCGCGTGCTGTACCTGCTGGACGAGGAGAGCCGCCAGGGAACCGAGGCCATCGACGTCAAGACCGCCGAGCTGGTGGCGGCCAAGCTGCAGGCGGCCGAGGACCCCGCCGCCGACGTGTGGTGCGACAGCGCGGCGCGCGGCATGATCCTCTACTACCAGGAGCAGGGCATCGGCGCTCAGAAGTCGCTCAAGCAGGGCCTGAACGCGCCCAAGAGCCGCATCAGGTGGATGCAGAACCTTACGCGCATAGTCATCGACCCCGACCGCTGCCCGCTCGCCGCCAAGGAGTTCCCCGAGTTCGAGTACGTGTCGAACGGGCAGGGCGACATAACCGAGACACTGCCGAAGGTGAACGACGACGCGATAGACGCGGCGGGCTACGCCGCAGGACTGTGGATAAGGAGCAACCTCTGATGGAGAAGCGAGGCAACACGGGCTACGCCGAGGCGTGGCTGCGCCGCATGGGATACCAGCCGGACACCCGCATGCAGGGCATGGTGGGCGTCTGGTTCGGCTGGTTCGCGGCGAACAACGGCTGGTACCACTACAGCGAGCGGCGCGGCTTCCGCGTGTACAAGCGCGAGCGCGCCAGCCTGCACCCGGCGGCGCTCGTGGCCGACGAGTGGGCCAGTCTGCTCATGAACGAGAGCACGATCATCTCCAGCACGAGCGACGAGCGCCGCGCCTGGATGGCGCGCTACTTCGCCAACCCCACGGCGACGGGCGGCGTCGGCGACGAGGGGCACGAGGACGGCCAGGCCGCGCCGCAGCCGACAGAGGACGGCGACGCGCCCACATCGTTCGCCATGGACAACGCCGACTTCATAGCCCGCGCGTTCGCCATGGGCACGGGCGCGTGGGTCATCGAGCCGCGAGGCGTGACCGACAGCGCCTACACGCCCGACGCCGAGCTGCGCATCGTGCGCTACGACGCCACGCAGATAGTCCCGCTCACGTGGAGCGCCGACGACTGCACGCAGTGCGCGTTCGTGGGCCGCGTGGAGGTCGCCGGGCGCGACTACGACCAGTGCCAGGCCCACGTGCTCAAGGGCGGCACCTACCACATCCTCACGCAGCTGTTCGACACCCGCACGCACAAGCAGGTGACGGTCGAGGGCATCAGCGCCGACATGGACACGCGCTGCACCCGCCCGCTTTTCGCGCTGGTGCGCCCCGCCGTGTCGAACCGCTTCTACGACTACTGTGCGATGGGCGCGAGCGTGTACTGCAACGCCGTGGGGGCCATGAAGGTGGTCGACGAGGCCGCCACCTCCCTGCTCGACCACATTCGCGTGGGCCGCCCGCGCACGTTCGTGGACAAGACCCTCATAGAGTCCAAGACCGACAAGGGGCCGGACGGCAGCCTCACGAAGACCTACTACGCCTTCGGCGAGGCCGACGACACCATCTTCAGCATGAACCCCGGCGACGAGGGGTCGGCCAAGATTCAGACCGTTCAGAGCGACCTCAAGGCCGACGAGAACGCCAGCGCCATCAACACGGGCCTGCGCCTGCTGTCGGTGGCGTGCGGCTTCGGCAACGGCTACTTCTCCTGGGAGTCGCACACGGGCCTGAAGACCGCCAAGGAGGTGGCGGCCGACAACTCTCAGCTGATGCGATCCATCCACCGGCACGAGAACGCCCTGCGTAAGTCCATCGTGCGCCTCGTGAACGGCATGGCCGACGCGTGCCGCAGCATCAAGGGCGAGGCCGTGCCCTACGGCGACGTCACCGTGGACTTCGACGACTCCATCATCAGCGACACGCAGAGCGCGCGCGAGATGGCCATGAGCGAGGTCGGCGCGGGCATCATGGCCCCGTGGGAGTACCGCCGCCGCTTCTACGGCGAGACCAGCAACGAGGCCAAGGCCAACGTGCCCGAGCAGCAGGGCGGCGCGTTCGACATGCTGGGCGACGGGCTCGCCTGATGCTGGGGCCGGACTACATAGAGCACTTCACCGACGCAGCGCAGGGGGCCATGGACGAATACACCCTGCGCCTGGTGTGCATCTACGCCGCGCTCATAGGCTCCATCGACTTCGAGGGCGACAGCGCCTACTCGCAGGCCGCCCGCAAGGCGGCGCTTGCCGCCAAGGACGTGCAGAAGGCCATGAACGAGGAGGGCCGCAGAGCCGCGCGCGAGGCTGCCAAGGCTGCGGCCGAGGCCGTGGCCAAGAGCGCCGAGGCCGACCTGGCCACGCTGGGCACGGCCATGGGCGCGCTGTCCAAGACGATGCAGTGGAGGCTGCACAACTCAGCGCGGGCCACGGCGGCGGGGGTGCAGGACGTCGTGAGCCGCGACAACCTGAAGATGCCCGCCAACGTGCAGCGCGCCTACCTCGAAGTCGTGGCGCAGGCCGTGGCTCGGGTGAACTCAGGCATGGCGGGCTACGAGCAGGCCACCCGCGAGGCCGTGCTGAAGCTGGCGCGGCGCGGCGTGTCCGTCGTGGACTACAAGAGCGGGGCGTGGGCGCAGCCCGACGTGGCCATGCGCCGCCACATTCGCACGCAGGCGGTGCAGGCCGGCAGCCGCAACACGCTGGAGCTGCTTGAAGAGACCGGGCACGACCTCGTTCAGACCTCCTCGCACGGCGGGGCGCGCGAGAGCCACGCCAAGTGGCAGGGCCGCGTGTTCAGCCTGTCGGGCAAGTCCAAGAAGTACCCGCCGTTCTACCGCGAGACGGGCTACGGCTCGGTTGACGGGCTGTGCGGCGCGAACTGCAAGCACGACTTCGGCATCTACGTCGAGGGCCAGCCGCTTCGGTACGAGCGCGACCCCGACGGCGGCGACGAGAAGCGCGAGGAACGCTACCAGGCCAGCCAGCAGCAGCGCGCCATCGAGCGCGAGGTGCGCGCCACGAGGCGCGAGGCCGTGGCGCTCGAAGCCGCCGGCATAGACAACACCAAGGAGCGCATGAAGCTCGGCAGGCTCCAGCAGAAGCGGCGCGACCTCGTGGCGAAGCACCCGCACCTTGCCGCAGAGTACGGGCGCGAGGACCCCTACGAGACCGGCAGCAAGGCGTACGCCCTCACCCGCCAGAAGGTGAGCCGCACGGCCTATATGGCGCACCCGAACACCAAGGCGCTCATAGCCGAGGCGGGAGTCAGCCAGAAGCGCGTGGGCGAGCTGGTCAAGGCCAGCGGAGACGGATTCGAGCTGAAAACGGGCGCGGAACGCCGCGCGGCGCTTGAGAGCGCCATCAAGCAGGCGAAGGCCGAGCAGGAGCGCGACAAGCGCGTCTCGGACGCAGCAGCCATGACGGTGCACGCCGACAAGCAGGCGAAGCACATGGCCGGCAGCCGCCAACACGAGCAATACGTGGCGAACCTAAAGCGCAGGGGCGGCGCGTACAAAGAGCCGAGCGTCGTCACGGTGACGCTCGACGAGGTGCGCGACCTTGCGGCGAAGCACGCGGGAACCGGAACGGCCCAGACGACGAGGGGCGGCAAATGGAGCGGACGCGAAACATGCGACGCCGGGCGCGTGATTGGCTACGTGATAGGCGATAATGGGGAGCACATACAAACGACGCGCTTCACCATCCACTACGCTGGCGGAGACGTGCACATAGTCCCGGCAAACCCAAAGGAGGAGCAGAGATGAAGCTGGAAGAAACGCTGAAATACTGCGGCAAGCAGGTGTGCGTGACGTGCACCGACGGCGAGGAGTACCGGGGCGTGTACGACTGGTACCAAAGCGACGCCGAATCGCTGGACGAGCCCAACGCCATCGGCATAGAGCGCGGCGGCATAATCACCGAGATACCCGTCGCCGAGGTGGCGAGCATCGCCGCCAGTTAGAAGGTGACAACCGAATAGAGAACGGTACCCAGGCCGCCCGCGAAAGGGCGGCCTTTTCTTTTGCCTGGCGACACCTCGGGGAAGATGCAGGCACGCGATGGGGCGGCGACAACATGCCCCGCACGCGACCACGGCGACAACGGTGGGCCATCCAAGCGCGCAGGGAAGCGCGACAACCAAACACGGAAGGAGCAAGCGATGGCTGAAGACAACAAGCCCCAGGGAAACGAGGGCGGCGAAGGCCAGCAGACCGAGCCCCAGAAGGAGGTCGTGTCCTACGCGAAGTACAAGCGCGAGACCGACGAGTACCAGGAGCAGGTGAAGGCCCTCAAGGCCGAGCTGGAGCAGCGCGACAAGCAGATCGAGGAGTTCACCTCCAAGGCGGGCAACGCCGAGGAGCTGCAGGCCGCGCTCGACAAGGCCAAGGCCGACAACGAGGCGTACAAGGCCGACGCGGAGAAGCGCGAGGCCGAGATGCGCCGAGACTTCGCCATCGACACCAAGCTGGCGCAGATGGGCGTGCGCAACGCCAAGGCGGCGCGCGCGATCATCCCGAACATCGCCGACGCGAAGCTGGACGAGCAGGGCAACCTAACGGGCATCGACTTCGAGGCCCTGAAGAAGGACAACGCCTACATGTTCACCGACCAGCCCCGCGAGAGCGCGGGCGGCGACCCCAAGGGCGGCGCAGGCTCCGACGGCCTGGCCGACTTCCGCGCAGCTTTCGGACTCACCGACGAATCTTCAAAGGAGTAAATCATGCCAAACAGCATCGAACTGCCCAAGGGCTACGAGAACGTGCTCATGGAGGCGTACCGCAAGGAATCCCTGACCGCAGTGCTTGAGAGCGCCGCGCCGCAGGGCAACATCGCGCAGATGGAGCAGCTGGGCGAGTTCTACTACCCTGTCTACTCCATGGGCGGCCTGGGCGACGTGCAGGCCAACGGGCGACTGCCGCAGAACAGCGGCGCGTCCCTGACTTGGAAGCCCATCAGCGCCAACTACGACCGCGGCACCATCCTGGAAATCGACCAGAAAGTGGACGCCCAGTCCTTCAATCTGGCGTTCGGCAACGCCGCCGCGCACTTCAACCGCACCAAGGTGGTGCCCGAGGGAGACGCGTTCGTGTTCTCCACGCTGTGCGCAGGCACCGGCATCACCAAGGAGCAGAAGACCTACGCCGACGGCGCGGACATGCTCAAGGGCTTGAACGCCGCCATGTGCGACATGGACGAGAAGGAGGTGCCGGAAGAGGGCCGCGTGCTGTTCATCACCCCCACCCTGCTGGGTATGGTGAAGGACCTGGACACCACCAAGTCCCGCGAGGCGCTGGACGGCTTCTCCTCCATCGTGAAGGTGCCGCAGTCCCGCTTCTACAGCGCCATCGACCTCTTGGACGGCACCACCAAGGACGAGGAGATCGGCCACTACAAGAAGGGCACCGGCGCGGTGGACATGAACTTCCTCATTGTCCACAAGGACGCCGTGGTGATGCGCTGGAACTTCGCGCACGGCAAGGTCATCGACGCCGAGGACAACCAGCAGGGCTTCGGCCACCTGTTCAAGTACCGCAAGTACGGCGTGTGCGGCGTGCGCGAGAACCTGGCGCACTACATCACCGCAGGCATGAAGGCCGCGTAGGAAGGAGGCGCGACATGCGCACCGTTGGACTGGCCTTCGAGAAGGAGGCCCCGAAGAAGGCCAAGCCCGCCAAGGGCAAGGCGGAAAAGCCCGAGGCGAAGGCCGCAGACGAGCAGCCCGCCAAGGGCAAGGCGGAAAAGCCCGAGGCGGCCGAGGACGATGGAAACTAGAGCCCCGACCCACGAGGACTACCTGGCAGCCGGGCGCGGGGAGCTGTCCGCCGAGGAGTTCAAGGCGGCGCTCCCCCACGCCACGGCAGCCGTGCGCGACCTGATCTTCCCCAACGAGCCGGACGGCTCCGAGGAGTGGGCGCGCGCGGTCATGGCGGCCTGCGAGGTCGACGCCGCGTACGGATGCTCGGGCGGCATCATGGAGGGCGGCGGCTTCACCGTCGGCTCGTTCTCGTGGAACCCCGGTACCGAAGGGGCCAGCACCTACCGCAGCGACATGGAGGCCGCCGTCCGCCGCGAGCTGCTTGGAACGCCGCTGCTCTACGCGGGCATCGGGGGTACCAGATGATGCGGGTGCCGCGCTCGGCGCGGCCCTCCACCATGTCCGTCAAGGTGCCCAGGGAGGGCGGCTACGGCGGCGAGTTCGAGCAGCCCGTCGAGGTGCGCCGCGTGCGCTTCGAGCCCGTCTCGGCGTGGCTCGTGCGCGAGTACGCCCTGGGCGACGGCGCGCAGGGCCTCGTGATAGCGGACGGCGCGGACAGCCCCGGCATGTTCGACGTGCCAGTGGGCAGCCGCGTGAGCATCGACGGGGGCGAGTGGATGAACGTGGCGAGGTGCACGCCCCGCCGCGCGTTCGGCACCCGTCCCCACCACTGGGAACTGGAGGTGAGGTAGCCATGCCCGCAGCAGTTACGGTCGACCTGACCAAGCTCATGAAGCGTTTCGGCGCGAAGGAGCTGGAGGCCAAGCAGGTGAAGTTCGCCATGAGCGTGGCCGAGGACATGAACGCGTTCACGCCAGAGGACACCAAGCGCATGCACAACTCCATGCAGGCCGCCTCCGACTTCAGGCAGGGCCTCGTCATATGGGACGCCGACTACGCCGCCTACGTGCGCGACCTGCCCGACAGCTCCATCAAGCACGGCAAGAACCCGAGGGCCAAGGCCGACTGGCCGAAGGCCGCGAAGGAAGCGCACGGCGAGGACTGGGAGCGCCTGGCCGTCGACCTCCTGACCGAGGGGGCGTGACATGGCCCCGGACGTGATGGAGGCGGCGAAGGCCGCCATAGAGGCCCTGGGCTACGGCCCGGTGCTCCTCACCCGCCTGGCCGCCTCGCGCGGCCACGACGACGCGGTGGTGCTGCGGCCCATGCCCACCACCGACGTGGTGCGCCACATGGACGGCACCCGCCGCGTGGGATACGTGTTGCAGGTCATCGTGAAGGACACCTCCGAGGCCAAGGCCATGGGCGACGCCTACGACCTGGCCGACGCGCTGGACGGGGCCGACCTGTCCTCGCCCACAGGCTCCTACGGCTTCACGAGCGCGTCGCTGTACACCGAGCCGCAGGAGATAACGCCGCCCGAGGGCGGGCCGTACCTGTGGGAGTTCCGAATCAAAGCGACCATAACCATAGAGAAGGGATAACGATGGCAAAGAACCAAGACCTGGGCTTCGCGCCCAACTACATGAGCGCGCTGGAGATCGACACCACGCCAGACGCGGCCAGCCCCACGTGGGCCATCTTCTCGCGCGGCATCACCGAGGTGAAGCCGACCACCAACGAGACCACCGAGACCAAGGACTACTACGACGGCTACGGCACTCCCACCGACAAGGTGAAGAGCGTGCAGCCGCAGTACGAGGTCACAGGCGACCGCTGCTACGGCGACCCCGCGCAGGACTTCGTTGCCAGCCTGGCGCTTGAGACCGGCGAGGGCCGCACGGGCCACTTCCGCCACACCGACCCCAACGGCGACGTGGTGGAGGGCGACTGCACCTACCTGGGCCTGACCGTCGGCTCGCAGCAGGGCGCGGCGTCCGACCCCGGCGCGTTCTCCTGCACAATCTCGGGCGCTGGCGCTATGCGCTACATCCCCGCCAACAAGCTCAAGCAGCCCACGGGCGTCACCTGCACCACGCCGACCGGCCCGGCCGTGGGCAAGTCCATGAAGCTCGCGCCGACCGTCACGCACGCCGAGGCGAACGCCAAGTGCTTCTTCGCATCGGGCAACACCGACGTGGCCACCGTCGACAGCGACGGCAACGTGACGGGCGTGGCCGCAGGCGAGGCGGTCATCACCGTGCGCTGCGCGTCCAAGCCGAGCATCTGCACGCAGGTGAAGGTCACCGTGGCGGCGAAGTAGCCGCAGGCGACACCAGACATAACCTCCTGGACATGGGGGGCGCGGGCTAGTGAGCGGCCCGCGCCCCTTTTCTATGCCCGACGCTCACCGCTCACGAAAGGGGCAACAAATGGAACTTCTGAAAAACATCCGCGCGTACGAGGACGTGTTCTTCGAGGACCCCGAGGAGAACCCCGACACGCCGCGCTTCCGCGTGTGGTTCGACGACAAGCACATCGAGGAGTACCTGGCCAAGGTCGGCAACGCCATCGACCGCGCGCAGGCCAACGAGCAGATGGCCCGCGAGGCCGACACCCCTGAGAAGGCGGCCGAGGCCAACGCCGCGCAGGCCCGCCTCATGAAGCGCACCATCTCGGCGTTCATCGGCACCGAGGGCTGGGAGCAGCTGCTCGCGTGGATGGGCGGCGACGAGGGCCCCATCGCGCCCGAGGAAAACATCCGCATCCTGGGCGAGGTCTTCGCCACGTTCCTCAGCATGTTGGCGCGCCACGCGACCAGCGAGCAGCTGATGGCGTGCGGCCTTGCATACAGAGAGCGCGCCGATCAGGTCCAGGCGCTCAACCGCGCCCAGCGCCGCGCCAAGGCCAAGCGCAAGAAGAAGGGCGGCAAGTAATGCTGCCAGCCGCGCTCACGGCCGAGCGGGTGCGGCTGCCCGACGGCACGAGCGCCACGCGCTACCCGTGGAACGGCGAGGAGGTGCTGGTGCGCGACGACGCGCTCACGATCATCCGCGTCATCGAGGTGCTGACCGACGAGGGCAAGTCCGACGACCAGCGCCGGGACGAGTTCCTGGCGCTGTTCTTCGTGGACTGGACGGACGCGTGGTGCGCATGCGACTACGACGCCGCCGAGTTCGTGCGGATGCGCGACGCGGCGGTATGGGACATGTGCGGACTCGACCTGAGCGGCGACCGCCCGCACGAGACCCCGCTGTGGGACTTGGAGGAGGACGCGGCGCGCATACGCACCAGCTTCCGCCAGGCCTACGGCATCGAGTGGGACGAGGTGCGCGGTCGCATCAGCTTCGCCGAGTTCGTGGCACTCGTGGGCGGCTGCCCGCAGGACACGCCGCTCGGCGCGGCCATCCACTACCGCAACCCGGCGACCAAGCCGAAGCCAACCAAATACAACAGGCAGGAGGTCGAGGCCTGGAACGCCGCCCACAAGGCGTTCGAACTCGGCAAAGGCCGCAGCTCACACGGCTCTGAGGAAGGAAGCGACGCGGCGATGCGCGATGTGTTCGCCGCGCTCAAGAGAGCGACGAGGTGAGCATGGACGGCAACGTTATCATCAAAGCGGTGCTCGACACCGTTGACGTATCCAAGAACATCAAGGCCCTGGAGCGCGACCTCCAGGGCATCTCCTGGAAGAACATAACCGAGGGCGACGAGAAGGCCGCGAAGCTGTCGTCCTCGTTCAAGAAGGCCGGCATGGCCGCCACGGTGACGCTGACCGCGCCCGTGGTGGCCGCCGGCAAGGCCGTATTCGGCGTGGCCAGCGACTACGAGCAGGCCAACGCCCGCATAGCCGCCGCGTTCGGCGTGTCCGGCGAGGAGGCCGAGCGTTTCAGCGGCATAGGCAAGCGCATATACGAGGGTGGCTGGGGCCAGTCCCTGGACGAGGTCAACGATGCGCTGATCCAGTGCAAGTCCACCCTTCGCGACGTGTCCGACGAGGACCTGCAGACCGTCACCACCAACGCACTCATGCTGTCGGACACCTTCGGCGCAGACGTGAACGAGTCCATACGCGGCACCAACGCCCTCATGGAGGGCTTCGGGCTGTCCGCCACCGAGGCCAGCGACCTGCTGACGGCGGGCATGCAGCGCGGCCTGAACTACACCGACGAGCTGGGCGACAACCTGAGCGAATACTCCGTGCGATGGGGCGAGGCGGGAATGAGCGCCAGCGAGTACTTCTCGCTGCTAGAAGCGGGCACGTCCAACGGCGCGTACAACCTGGACAAGGTGGGCGACTACCTCAACGAGTTCCTGACGGCGCTGTCCGACGGCCGCATGGAGGAATCCATCGGCTCGTTCAGCGAGGGCACGCAGGAGGTCTTCGAGAACTTCAAGAACGGCAGCGCCACCGCCGTGGACATGCTGCAGGCGGTGCTGGGCGACCTCACGCAGATGCCAAACGAGTACGACAAGGCCGCGCTGGCCTCCACCCTGTGGTCCTCGCTGGGCGAGGACAATGCCATGGGCATGATCGAGTCCCTGGCGGGCGTGCAGGACAGCTTCGGCGACGTGGCGGGCGCTGCGCAGCAGGCCCAGGAGGCCGCCTCCGACAGCTTCGCCGTGAAATCGCAGGAGGCCATGCGCGAGCTGCAGGGCTCCATCGAGCCGCTTGGCGAGCCGCTGCTCAACATCGCCACCAACGTGGCGGGCGTCGTCAAGTCGTTCTCCGAGTGGTTCGCCGGCATCGGCGAGGGCGGCCAGACCGCCGTGCTGGCGATCGCCACGATAGCGGCCGCCATAGGCCCCGTGCTGTCGACGCTCGGCACCGTCGTGGACACCGTGCCGAAAATCGGAGCGGCCTTCCAGGTGGTCGGCAAGCTGGGCACCGGCGCGCTGGGGCTCATAGCCGCGCACCCCGTGATAGCGGCCATAGCGGCCATCATCGCCGCCGTGGTGCTGCTGTGGAACAACTGCGAGGAGTTCCGCGACGCGGTGACCGCCGTGTGGGATGCCGTGTGCGCCGCGTTCCAGGTGGCCGTCGGCGTTGCCGGCGGGATCGCCGAGTCGATAGGCGCGTTCTTCTCCGGGCTGGGCGAGACGCTCGCGGGCGTGTGGGACGGCATCTGCAACGTTGTGCAGGTGGCCGTGATGCTGCTCGCGGAAATACTCAACCTAGCCATCGAGACGCTGCTCATACCCTGGAACTTCGTCTGGGAGAACTTCGGCGGCGTGCTCACGGCGGCGTGGGACCTCATATGCGGCGCGGTCGGCACGTACATCCAATACGTGAGCGACGTGATAAGCGCGGCCCTTGAGGTGATTCAGGGCGTGTGGGACACGGTGTGGGGTGCCGTCAGCTTAACCGCTTCCGGCGTATGGGATGCCATCACCTCGGCGATAGGCGCGGCCATCGACGCCATCAGCTCCACCATATCGGCGGTGCTGTCGGCGATACAGGCCGTGTGGGACTCCGTTTGGGGTGCCGTGAGCACCACGGCGTCGAACGTGTGGAACGGCATCAGCTCGACCATATCCGGCATCGTCAACGGCATCCGCGACACCATCTCCAGCGTGTTCAACGCCGCCCGCGACACCGTGGCCGGCATATGGAACTCCATCAAGAGCGCCATCGAGACGCCGATAAACAGCGCCCGCGACACCGTGCGAAACGTAATCGACTCCATCAAGGGGTTCTTCAACTTCTCGTGGTCTCTGCCCCACCTGAAGCTGCCCCACCTGTCCATCTCGGGCGGGTTCAGCATCAACCCGCCGAGCGTGCCGCATTTCGGCATCGACTGGTACGCCAAGGGCGGCGTGTTCAACGGCCCCAGCGTCATCGGCGTCGGCGAGGCGGGCCCCGAGGGCGTGGTGCCGTTCAACGAGCGCGGCGCGCGCCCGCTGGCCGAGGGCATCGCCAAGCTGCTCGACGGCAAGGGCGGCGCGGCCCATGGCGACACGAACGTGACAATCAACCTGTACGCGACCGTGCGGGAGGAGGCCGACATCGAGAAAATCTCCCGCCAGATAGCCAAGGAAATCAAACGGCAGGAGTGCTTCGCATGATATACAACGGCTTCGACTTCGCGCCGTGGTTCGACACCCGGCTCGTGACCCGCTCGCTGCTGCCCGAGTACGAAATCGCCACGCGCGACGTGCCCGGGCAGCCCGGCTCGCGCTTCATGCGCGCAGAGCTGAAACCCCTGACGATAGACGTGGCGGCGGCCTGGAGGGCACGCCCCGCCGACGATATGGCGGCCCTTCGCCGCCTCATGGCCTCGCGCCTGCTATGCCTCAAGGAGGCCGAGCTGTGGCTGGACGACGAGAGGCACCTGGGCCTGCGCTACATGGCCGTGCTGACCTCGCCGGGCGCGCTCGACACGTTGTGGCACACCGGCGAGGCCACGCTGACGTTCACGGCATACGACCCCGTGGCCTACGGGGCCGAGGGGCGCGCAACCGTGTCGGGCACCTCGGGCGTGCAGGTGGGCGGGACGTTCCGCACCTACCCCACCGTGACCGTCAGGCCCGGCGGCAGCACGTCGGCGCTGCGGCTGACGAACATGGGCACGGGCGAGTTCGTGCAGATCGACAAGGCGGTGACGGCATCGAGCGCGGTGGTCATCGACATGGCCGCCCCGCAGGCCACGGTGGACGGCAGCCCCGCGCCCGTGACCTTCGAGAGTGACTTCTTCCCGCTGGAGCCGGGGGCCAACAGCCTCAAGCTGTCCAGCGGCACCGCGACGGTACAGTGGACGGAAAGGTACGTGGGCTGATGATTCTGTGGGCATGCGACCGCTGGGAGGCGTACAAGGGACCCATCAAGACGCTGTTCGAGTGCGAGGACACGCGCGAGGTCAACGGCGAGAACGCCCTGAGCATCACAACGCTGGCGCGCCTGGACAAGGGCGACCGCCTGGTGTGGCGCGACCTCAAGGGCCGCTGGCACGAGAACATCGTGGACGGCGTGGAGGAGGAGCGCGCAAGCGCGGGCATCCTCTACACGTACTACTGCCCGACCTCGGCGCAAATCGAGCTCCTGGGCGACTACCTGGAGGACAAGCGCCCCTACGACGTGAGCGCCTACGCCGCGCTGGCCTCGGCGCTGTCCTCCTCGCGCTGGCAGGTCGGAACCGTGGCCGACCTCGGGCAGGCCGGCACGAACTTCTACCACACCAACGCATGGGCGGCCATCCACGACGTGGCAGACACTTGGGGCGGCGAGCTGTCGTTCGAAATCCAGGTGAGCGGCACCAAGGTGACCGCACGCCGCGTGTGCATGGCCAAGCAGGTCGGCGAGGACAACGGCAAGCGTTTCACCTACGCCAAGGACCTCGTGAGCGTCAAGCGCAGCGTGGACGAGGGCAACGTGTGTACCGCCCTGTACGGCTACGGCAAGTCCCTGCAGACCGCCGACGAGGACGGCAACCTGACGGGCGGCTACGATCGCAAGCTGACCTTCGGCGGCGTGAACGGCGGGCAGAACTGGGTGGGGTCGGCCGACGCGCTGGCGCGCTGGGGACGGCCCGACGGCAAGGGCGGCAAGGCGCACGTGTTCGGCGACGTGGAGTTCTCCGACTGCGAGGACGCCGCCGAGCTGAAGAAGCTCACCGAGGCGCAGCTGGCGAAGTCGTGCGTGCCCACCGTGTCCTACACTGTGGACGCCGTGGCGCTTGCGCGCGCCGGCGAGGGCTTCGAGGGCGCGGACGAGGGCGACCTGGTGACCGTGGTGGACAAGGTGTACGACCCGCCGCTGCGCGTGCGCACGCGCATCACCAAGGTGGTGGAGGACCAGCTGCGCCCCGGCGAGGTCACCTACACGTTCGGCAACTACCAGACGGTCGCCGAGCTGATGGCCGCGCAGAAGTCGGCCGCCAAGTCCACCGCCTCGACCATCCGGGCGACCGTGACCGAGGCCGTGAACGCCTCGAACAAGGCATCGACCGGCAAATGGGGCGAGAGCCTGGCGGCCGCCGAGGAGCGCCAGAAGGCGTACGCCAAGGAGGTCGGCGGCGCCGCCCAGGACTACACCGACCAGATAAGGGACGAGCTGGACAAGGCCCTCAAGGAGTACGCCGACAACGGGGACACCACGCTGGAGGAGGCGCTGAAGAAGTACTCCGACGACGGCAACCTGGCCCTGGACGAGGTGCTGCGCCTGTACACCGACACGTCGATAGAGCAAAGCGAGAGCGTGCTCAAGCAGATAGACGAGGCCAACAAGGAGTACCTGGAAGGCGTCACGGGCAAGTTGGACGAACGGCTGACGAGCGCCGAGGGCGAGGTGGATGGGCTGCAGAAACAGCTCGACCAGCTGCCGACGGATATCCGCAAGAAGATCGTTGACATGCTCAACAGCGAGGTGAACACCACGGGTGGCTGGGTGTACGAGGAGCCCGGCCAAGGCATCCTGGTGTACGACAAAAAGCCCGAGAGCGCCACCAAGTGCGTCAAGATAGGCGGCGGAATCATCGGCGTGGCCAACTCCAAGTATTCCAGCGGCGCGTGGAAGTGGCGCACGGCCATAACCGGCGACGGCGTGACCGCCGACGAGCTGACCACGGGCCGCATCAAAGGCGGGAACTCGTACTGGGACCTCGACAGCGGGGCCTTCTACCTGCGCGACGGCTCCATCTTCATGACCGACAGCAACGGCAACAGGGTCTATATCAACGCCACCAACGGCTTCCAGATATACGACAAGAACGGCTCCATCATCGCGGGCACCGTGCTGGTGGGCAGCACCTCCATGTTCCGCTGCAACATGGTCGGCACGTCGTCAACCAACTACATCACCACCGGCACGACGACGAACAACCACCCGGGAGCGTCGTTCGTGAACGGCTCGACCGAGTACTGCACCATCGAGGCCGTCCACGCGAAGGACAGCCCCACGGCGAGCTCGACCGACGGCGTGGGCATGTCCACCTGCGGCTACGGCTTCCTGGCAGTCAACCGCTACTACCGCCAGACGTGGCTGACGACCCCCTACTACGCGGGCTACATGAGCCATCCCGACGAGCAGCTGTACATGAGGAGCGGCAACAGCAACGCGGGCGGCTCGGCGTACGTGAAGCTGCAGGAGAACTCCAACAACTACGTGTACCTGGATAGCAGCCGCGCAGACATTGGGTCGTCGGGCACCGCCAGGATACTCGCCCCGAAGTTCGCCATAGGAACCAATCCGAGCAGCGGCGGCACCTACGGGTACACGGGCTCCACGCAGTTCATCGGGTGCATCACCAACAACGGCAACAACTGGACGTGGGGCACTATCAACGTGGTGAACGGAATCATCACCGGCATGAGCAACATCACGGGAAACTAGACCAGCGAGAGAGGAAACGGAATGTTCTACCACCTTGTGCAGCAGCCCGAAGCGCCGCAGGCGCTCGACGGCGCGCCGAAGCCGCCCGAGGCGTTTCCGGTGTTCGAGTGCATCAGCGACCCGGCCACGGCGCGGGCCATCGTGGAATCGGAAGACGTGTTCGAGTTCGACGGCAAGGGCGGCTTCACGCTCGTGTCCAGCCCCGTGGCCGTCATGGACGCGGAAGGCGGCGAGGCTAACGCCGTGGACTTCTCGGCGCTCACCGACGAGGAGATATGCGGGGTCCACAGAGCGCAGCCCGGCGACATATCGCGGACACTTGCGGCCGAAGGAAAGGAATGAGGCATGGCAACGCACGAGCTTACGCTCAACCTCAAGAAGACCAACATAGCGCCGCCCGTCATCACCGTGCACCAGGGCGACAGCGCCGAGGTCCTGAAGGCCGCCATCTACGACGGCGACAAGAAGGCGGCCCTGACGGGCTGCAAGGTGCACCTCATGGCTGCGAAGCCCGACCACACCTACGTGGAGCAGCAGTTCACTGGCATCAGCGACAACGTGGCCACCGTGACGGTCGACCCCGCCGTCTTCGGCGTGGCCGGGCTGCTCAAGGTGTGCTACGTGCGCGTGCGGAACGCGGCAGGGCTGGACGCCACCACCGAGAACGTCCTGGTGAACGTGCTGCCCTCGGCGAGCGCGTCGGGCGAGATATCCGGCCCGTACGTCGATGCGGTGGAGGCGATCATCGCGAACCTCGAAGGGCAGCTAGCCGACGTGAGCGCGCTGAACGCGCAGATGCAGAAGGCCGAGGCTTCCCGCGCGAGCGCGGAAAACCAGCGCGCCACGAACGAGAAGGCGCGCCAGACCGCCGAAACCAAGCGCGCAGAGGCCGAGAAGAAGCGAGCCGCGGCGGAAAGCGACCGCGTGACCGAGGCGTCGCAGCTGAAGACGGCCTCGCAAGCCGCCACGGCTGCGGCAAACGGCGCGGCCTCGAACGCCGACGCGGCGGCAAACATCGCCCTGCAGATAGCCAACAGCGTGGCGCAGGGCAGCGCGGGCAGCTCGGACATGGCCAAGCAGAAGCAGCAGATAGCCGACCTGTACGGCAAGCTGGCCGACGCCACGGACGCGTTCATCTACGACGACGGCACCGTGTACTGCCCCGCCTCCAAGGCCAGTGCATCTGGCAGCACCATCACGTTCGGGAGCACCTGCACGGCGTCCGGCACAACCCTCAACCTCAAGTAGAAAGGCAACGAAATGGCACAAGCGAAAACCCTGTCGGTGGGCGGCATCGGCTACGAGGTCATCGACTATACCGCGCGCAGCAACGCGCAGACGGCGCTCAACAACGCCGAGTACAACCGCCAGGGCCAAATCGGCAAGTACGGCGGGCAGAACATCGCCACCATCCTGGCGGGAGAGATCGGCAGCGGCAGCGTGCACGACGCGCTGCACAAGCGAGCCGCCAACGGCAACTTCGCGGGCCTGCGCGTGGGAGACTACATCGACGTGCCGCTGGTAAGCGCGTCGGGCGTGGCGGCCCAGCAGTCCGTGCGCTTCCTCCTGGCGCACTTCGACCCGTACTACTGCTGCGGCGACAGCTCCAAAGGCCACCACATCGCCTTCGTGGCCTCCGCGCCCATCGCCGTGGCCAAGACCGTGACCGGCGTTGCCAACGACAGCTTCCTGATGTGGAACACGACCAACACGAACCAGGGCACCGCCGACCAGAAATGCCCCTACCCCAACAGCAACCTCAAGGCGTGGGAGACGGCCTTCGAGGCGTGCCTGCCCGAGAGCCTGACCAAGTACCTGCTGACCCAGCGCGTCCTGCTTGAGGAGCGTTACAGCGCCAGCGGCGCGCTCAACGACTCCAACTCGTGGAGCTGGCAGGATATCGGCAAGGTGTTCTCGCTGTCCGAGATGGAGGTGTACGGCTGCCCAGTGTGGGGCACCAAGGGCTACAGCGTCGGCTTTGACTGCCAGTGGGACCTGTTCAGGGACACCGCGCACCGAATCAACGGAACTCGGTACAATTGGTGGTTGCGTTCCGTCATGGGTGGCTCCTCGTCCGACGTGTGCTACGTCGCCCACTCCGGCTATGCCAGCTACACTTCGGCGACGTACGTCTGGGTTCGCCCCCGCCCCGGCTTCCTCGTCGGCTAGCCAGCCGAGTGCTCTATACTCTGCTTTTAGGCGACCGCCTTGCGCGGTCGCCTCTCGCCCGCGAAGCGGGCCGTTTTTTTCCGCCAGTTTCCCCAGGAGGTGCACGTGAGCGGCGTCTACCAGCGCAACCGCGAGGTGTCCGAGTACAAGTTCTTCACACAGGCCATCGCCATCCGCGTGGAGGTCAACAAGCTGATGGCGTCCTCCTCCGTGGTTCCGAAGGCCTACCGTCTGCTGAACGCGGTGCCGACCGTGGAGACGGCGCGCAGCATCGTGTACAACGTCAACCGCGCCGACTGCTTCTATCCCAACAGCTCGTTCAACGCGCTGGAGAGGAAACGCTACCTGACGCTGGCCATAGCGGACTGCGAGCAGCTGATGCTGGACATGCAGTGCCTCATGGATATCGGCCTGCCGGTGAACGCCAACCGCTTCGAGGAGCTGGCGGCCATGGTCGAGGAGGAGATCAGGCTGCTGAAGGGCGCACGCAAGAACGTGCGCGTGACGGGCAAGAAGTCCACCGAGGAGCGCATAGCCGAGGCCGAGGCCGAGCTAGAGCGCCTGCGTTCGCTATAATGGGCGGCGGTCGCGCCTTGTTTATCGGTACAATTGGTGGTTGCGTTCCGTCATGGGTGGCTCCTCGTCCAACGTGTGCTACGTCAACAACAACGGCAATGCCAACTACAATTCGGCGACGAACGTCTGGGTTCGCCCCCGCCCCGGATTCCCTTACTGCCAGACCGAGTAGGCCCCAGGGCCGAAAGCAGAGCGCGGAGAGGAAGGAAGGCGCGACCATCGGGCATGCGCCCGTAAATACGCACCCCGCGAGGGTGGCCGGACGCTGCTTGCATGGCGCGGCGCTCCGTGGCTTCGCCGCGTTTCATGGCCATACCTCAAGCGGCTGCCAGAGCCACATTGCAAGCCGTGCGGGGTGCTCTCTATGAACTCAGAGCAAAGAAGGGCCGCACGCCGCAAGCGCCGCGAGGAGAAGCGGGCCAAGGCAAAGGCCGAGCGCGTCAAGGCGTGCACGCTTGAGACCGTGGCCGACCTCAACAGCCTGTGCAAGGCTTCAAAGCAGGCCGCGCGGGGCGTCATGTGGAAGTCGTCCACGCAGAGGTACATGAGAAGCTACCTGCGCAACGCCGTCCTGTCCCGCCGCGACCTTTTGGAGGGCCGCGACATATGCCGGGGCTTCATACGGTTCGACCTATGGGAGCGCGGCAAGCTGAGGCATATCAGCGCCGTGCACTTCCCCGAGCGCGTGGTGCAGAAGTCGCTGTCGCAGAACGCGCTCGTGCCCGCGATCGTGCCCACCCTCATAGCCGCGAACTCCGCGAACATCAAGGGGCGCGGCACCGACTACGCCCTGAAGCTGCTCAAGCGCCACCTGGCCGACCACTGGAGGCGGCACGGCCGCGAGGGCTACATCCTCCTGGGCGACTTCTCCGACTACTTCGCGCGCATAGCGCACCGACCCGTCAAAGACCAGGTGGCCTCCGCGCTGCTAGATCCGCGCGTGGTCGCCTTGGAGCACCGCCTGATAGACGCGCAGGGCGATGTGGGCCTGGGGCTTGGCAGCGAGCCGAACCAGATATGCGCCGTGGCCCACCCCAATCGCATCGACCACTACGTGACCGAGATGCTGCGCCCCGAGTCTTACGGGCGCTACATGGACGACTTCTACCTGATACACGAGTCCAAGGACTACTTGCAGGTGTGCCTGCTGCTGATAGAGGGCAAATGCGCCGAGCTGGGCATCGAGCTGAACCCGCGCAAGACGCGCGTGGTGAAGCTCACGCGCGGGTTCACGTGGCTGAAGAAGCGCATCTTCTACACGGAGACGGGCCGCATAGTCGTGAAGCCGTGCCGAGACTCCATAACGCGGGAGCGCCGCAAGCTCAAGAAGATGGCCCGCATGGTCGCCGATGGCATCATGACCCCCGAGCAGGTGGAGCAGAGCTACCAGAGCTGGCGCGGAGGCATGAAGCGGCTGGACGCGCACCGCAGCGTGCGGGCCATGGACGCGCTGTACCGCAGCCTGTTCGGAAATCCCGCGGGGGGGGTTGCTCAATGCAATCCAAACCTGGAGGCGACACGGATGGGAACATGCCCCTACCCTAGCAACGGAAGGAGCGACCCATGACGGAACGGGAAATCGCCGGGGAGATCAACGGCTACAAACAGCAGCTTGAGCAGAGCGACTACAAGGTCATGAAGGCGGTGGAGCGCATCTTCTCCGCATCGTCCATCACCGACCTGCTCTCGGCCATCGCCGCAGCTGCCAAGGAGGTGGCCGAGATCATCTCGCAGCGCCAGACGTGGCGCGACCGCATCAACGAGCTGGAAGCCATGGAGCCCGACCAGCCGGAAGCGCCGCAGGAGTAGCGAGCGCCCCTTCGGGGGCGCTTTTCTTTTGCCCGGCGACACCTCGCGGACAATCGCGGCAGCGATTCGAGGAGGTGAGAAAACGAATGACCGACGTGCTGGAAATCTTCGCGCCGTACGGCCCCGGGTCGCTTTTCGGCGCACTGCTCGTCCTAGTGGTCCTGTACTTCGGCAAGCAGTTCCTCGAAGAGTTCAAGGCCCAGAACGAGCGCAAGGCGAACATCGACCTCAAGCGTGAAGAACGAAAGCAAGACGAGGTGAACGAACGGGCGCAGCGCGACCGCGAGCGCAGCCAGATGGAGGGCCGCATCGCCGCGCAGATGGAACGCAGCAACGCGCTGATGGAGGCTATGAAGGCGCTCATGGAGTCCGTCGTGACCTCCAATGAGGTGCTGCACGCCGACCTGGCGAACAGCCAGGCGCGCAGCCAGGGCATGGCGGCGAAGGTCGACCACATCGCCGACCGCGTTGACCTGCTCTACAAGGAATCGGCTCGATAGAAAGGAATCCGAAATGACAGAAATGCAAGCAATCGCAGCCATCGTGCTGTCTTTCGCCGTGCCGTTCGCGGTGCAGCTGATCAAGACCGAGGCCATGACCGGCAAGGCCGCGCGCATCCTGGCGCTGGGCTGCTCGCTCCTGGCGGGCGTCGTGACCGGCTTCGTGGGCGGCGTGCCCGCAGACCCGGGCGCATGGGTCACGTGCGCCTTCGCCGTGGTAGGCGGCGTGCAGGCGGCCTACACGCTGTTCAAGTCGGTAGGCATCACATCCAAGTGGCTCGACGCCCTGCTGGGCGTGACCGTAGGCGGGAAGGAGTAGGCAATGGCTAAACTGTTCATCATCTGCGGCCACGGCGCTGGCGACCCCGGCTGCTGCGCAGGCGGCTGCACCGAGGCCGAGCGCGTTCGCGCCCTGGGCCAGCGAATCAAGGAACTGGGCGGTTCCGAGGTCGAGCTGGGCGATACGTCCCGCAACTGGTACGCCGACGGCGGGCTTAACCGCCTGAGCACCGACGCGCCAGTGGTGGAGCTGCACATGGACGCCAGCGGCATCGCCACGGCCCACGGCGCGCACGTCATCATCAAGGAGGGCTTTGAGCCTGACGAGTACGACAATGCGCTGGCCGACAAGCTGGCGGCGTTCATGCCCGGGCGCTCCGAGAAGCTGGTGCGCCGTTCCGACCTCGCGAACCCGAACCGAGCCGCCGCGCGCGGCATCAACTACCGCCTGTGCGAGAACGGCTTCATCGACAACGACGGCGACCGCGAGAAGTTCAACGGCAACCTGGACGAGCTGGCGCGCATCTACCTGGAATGCTTCGGCATCACTGCTGGAAGCGCCCCCGCAGCCGTCCCGCAGCCGCAGCCTGCGCAGCAGGAAACGACCGAGAACTTCGGCGGCACCTACCGCTGCACTGTGGACTACCTGCGCGTGCGCGACGCCCCCGGCCTGGGCGGCACCGAGGTGGCGCACTATTCCAGCGGCGAGACCGTGACGCTGGATAACTGGTACAAAATCGCCGACGGCTACGTGTGGGGCCGATACACGGGCTACAGCGGCGCAACGCGCTACATCGCCGTGGGCAAGGCAACGGGCAAGCCAGAGGCCGACGACTATCTGGTGAAGGTGGGATAGGCCATGCCGTACCCGAGCCCCGCAGACGAGGAGCGCAACGGCGGGTGCGGCCCCATCCTCGCGGCGGTCGTCCTGCTGTTCATCGTCCTGGCCGCCGCCAGCTGCGCGTCGCAGGCCATGGGAGCGCAAGACGTGACCGTGAGGCAAGCCCGCACGGACGGCCCCATATACGACCTGCCCGAGGGCATCGGCCAGGAAATCGTGTGCGACGAGCACAACCGCGAGTACCTGCTGCTTACCACCGAGCAGGGCGGCGTGTTCCTCATGCCGTACATGGACGAGGACGGCGAGCAGGAGATCATGCCGCAGGCCTAGAACGCAAAGAAGCCGCCCCGTATGGAGCGGCTTCTTTCTATCTGACGAGCAATACGAACGCCCGCCTAACGACGAACACGCGTATGTGTTCGCCTACTGAACAGTTGGTGGAGGCGCGGAGAATCGAACTCCGGTCCACGAAAGCCCCTTGATTGGCATCTCCAAGCTCAGTCGCTGGTTTAGTCTCGGACGCCTTGCGCGCAGCGACACGCTCGCGACGTCCTAACCGGTTCGGTCTTAGCCCGCGCCATACCGATTACGTGCGCAGGAGCATTCCCCTAAGATGACGTCGCGCCGGTGTCGGGGAAATCACCGGGTTGACGCGCCGCTATAAATTAAGCAGCGAGAGCCATAGGCTCAAAAGAAGAGTTGTTGTCAATTCAATTTGACGGTACCCCTGTTTAACGAGGCGAGGAGACCTCGGCTTGCTTCCTCTCTCAGAGCTATCGTGTCGAAACCAGTCGCCCCCGAATGTCGGGAAAGTCTGGATGGTATCGGGCCTGCAAACACCCGATAACCGTCGACTTTTCAAGGAACATACGGGGCGAGCCCCGCTTGTGGAGTGTTATCTTACCACGTTCTGAAAGCGGACAGCTGTTCTATGCACGAGCTGTGAAGACCCCAATGTGCGCCGCACTTCGCACTTTTGTTACCGATCGCGTCACGTATATTTTCGCCAAGCAAAATTGACCCGTCGAAAGGACCGTTATGGATACCAAACAGCAACTCGTCGATGCCCTCGCAGGCCTGGGCTCAACCATTACCGAAGCTATGGATGTCATCGAGGGCTTTGTCCCCTGCGGACATCCCGCCCTCACGGTATCGAACGCACTCGTCGCGCTGGACGTTGACGATGATGCAGCTCTCGCCCAGCAGCTTGAGACCGTCGAGGGCTTTATCGACCACGTGAGTGAGAACCGCGGCGTGGCCGCCTACCACGGTATCGAGGTCGAGCTCGCGGGTCCCAAAGCCGATCTGCTCGCAGCAATCCGCGAGGTAGGCGCCCTCATGCAGACCGCAGGCGTCAAGAACACCCAGGTCAACGAGTGGGTCTACCGCAGTCTGGCAGCACTCGACAGCTCCGACGAAAAGGCAGCCGAGCAGCTCGCAGAAAGTCCCGCCATTAAGGCCGAGCTTTTGTAAATAGCAGACGCGGGCCCCTTGGCGCATCGTCGTCCAAGAGGCCCGCAAACAGTTCGCGTCAACCGATTGCCGCGCCGCCGCGTTCGGCCAAGGCAAGAATCGGCATCATTTGACAAGGTGTCTTTGCTGCAAGATCGGCATGTTCGAGCAGCTTTCGATCGTTTGTCACCAAGTAATCGACCTGCGCACGCTTGCACGCGGCGAGCACCAAGTTGTCCTCGTAATCGCGATGGAGCGCTAAGTATTTGTCGGCCAGCCAAAGGTCCGACGCATCTGCACCCACGGCCGTGGCGTTTTCGGTCATGTTCCGAACAAACGCCAACGCCGCATCGCCAATTGCGCGGGCAGACGCCTCGTCGAGCGCTGCCCCACTGGCAAGAACGCTACGCTTCAGCTCGTGTTGGACAACGTACAGCACGTCCTTGGCGATATGCACCGGAAAGAACAGCAATGCCCCCGTCTCCGCCGCCTGCCCAATAAACGCACGCGCGGCAAGCGACTCAGCATGGTCGACGCAAAACGAATCAACCCATACGTTGGCATCCACCATTATCTTGAGAGGCGCCCCGCTCACTGGATCATCCCCTTTTGGCGATAATGCTCATCCATGGCGTCGGAATAGATTGCGTCCCAATCGCGATCGTCAGATACGGGCGACGTAGCGATGCCCAGGTCCGCGTAAAGCTGATCCGCCGCCGCCCATGATGCGGCGAACGGCGTATCGGGCGCGACGGTCTGCTGCCGGTCGTCGACGGCCGCAAGCACTTCCTCGCACTGCCCGCCACCCTGCGCGACCTTGGCCACCACCTTTTTGATGAGCTCGGGCAGTGACCCGCCCGAAAGCCGCAGCGCCTCCTCGGCACGGTTCTTGACCTGGCGATCTACGCGAACGTTCACCTGCGCCATGCCGCTAACAGCACCCACGTCGATCCCGCCCCCTTCAATTGCTAGCCATGCTAGCACCACTATATAGAGAAGCTAGCACTTGGTCAAACGCAAAAGGCCTGCGCCCGGACGACACCGATGCCGTCTGGGCGCAGGCCAGATAACGTGGGCGAACACGTCTGCTAACGCAGGCAAGCCTTCGCGTTGCTCAGGCTGTAGGCAATCGTCGAGCCGTTGTGCAGCAGTGACGACGTCTGCGGGGTAATCGCGCCGGTAATACCCAATGCCAACAGCGCCGAGTTGGTGAGCATCACCTTAGAGTAGGAGCTCGTCAGACGATCAATGAGGCCCTGGCTCATGCGGCGCAAACGCACGATCGCGGCCAGATCCGTGTCGGTCAGGATGATATCGGCGACCTCCTTGGCGATGTCGCTTCCGCCACCCATTGCCAGCCCCACGTCGGCCAAACCGAGTGCCGGCGAATCGTTGACGCCGTCGCCCACCATGGCAACGTGGCGCCCCTCACTCTTAATGCGCTCCACATAGGCGTACTTGTCCTCGGGCAGCAGCTCGGCCTTAAACTCGTCGACACCCGCCTCGCGCGCAATGCGCTCGGCCGTGCGCTCCGAATCGCCCGTGAGCATAACGACATGCTTGACGCCCAGCGCATGTAGGTCGGCGATGGCCTCACGGACGCCGGGCTTGAGCGGATCCTCGATGCCGAGCACGCCGACGACCTTGCCGTCGACCGCCAGATACAGCGGCGACAGGCCTTGCATCTGGAGCTCGATTTGCTCCTTGATGTCGGACTCGAGCTGCGCACCCTCGTCCTCAAATATAAAGTGCGCCGAACCGATAATGGCGCGACGCCCCTCGATGGACGAAGCGATGCCGTGCGCCACGATGTACTCGACCGCGGCATGGCGCTCGCGGTGCTCGAGCCCGCGCTCGAGGGCGGCGTTGACCACGGCACGCGCCACCGGATGCGGGAAATGCTCCTCCAAGCAAGCGGAAAGGCGCAGGACCTCGTCCTCGCTCCAGCCGTCGGTCGTCAGCACGCAAGCCAGGCGCGGCTGCGCCTCGGTGAGCGTGCCAGTCTTATCAAACACAATGGTGTCGGCCTTGGCAAACGACTCAAAGTACTTTGCGCCCTTGACCATGACGCCCATCTTGGCAGCATCGCTCATAGCGGTCATGACGGCGACGGAACCCGTGAGCTTGAGTGCGCACGAGTAGTCGACCATCAGCGCCGCCGAGGTCTTGATAAGGCTGCGCGTGGTGAGCGCAACCAGGCCCGCGAGCAGGAAGTTCCACGGGACGATCTTGTTGGCGAGGTCCTCCATATGCGACTGGCCCTCGGATTTGAGCGAGTCGGCCGTCTGCACGAGCGAGACGATCGAGCGCAGTTTGGTCTGCGCCGTGTTGGCGCGCACGCGCACCAAGATGCTGCCGTCTTCCACGACGGTACCGGCGAACACGTCGTCGCCCACGCTGCGCTCAACGGCCAGCGGCTCGCCGGTCAGGGTCGCCTGGTTGACCATAGCGCTCCCCTGCTCGACGACACCGTCGATGCAAATGGACATGCCAGTGCGCACGGCCACCAAGTCGCCGGGCTCAAGCTCGGTGGCGGCAACGCTTACCTCGGTATCGCCGACGACCTTTTGCGCCTTGTCGGGTACATCGAGCAGCGAGTTGATGAGCTCGTTTTCGCTCATGGCGCGGGTGTAGTCCTCGAGCAGCTCGCCCACGTTGAGCAGGAACATTGTCTGGCCCGCGGTGTCGACATCACGCTTGACGAACGAAATGCCGATGGCCGAAGCGTCGAGCACGGGAACGGTCAGGCGCGGCTGCGCCAGCTCATGAAGGGCAGCGCGCAAAAATGCCATGTAACCGGCCACGACAAACACCGCACGCAGGGGCGTGGGCAAAAACCATCGGCGCGCATAGTGGGCGCCGACAAGCGTGGCAAGATCCATAACGAGCTTGTGCTTGCGCGGCTCAAGCTGCATCACGTAACCCGTCTTTGCGTCGGCAATGGCCTGAGCGTCGAGCGCACCGACGGCGGCCAGCACGGCATCGCGACACGGCTCGTCATATTCGAGCGCTAACTGGCCAATACGGCCATAGACGCGTACCTTGTGCACGCCGTCGATATCGCCGCTGAGCTTAAGAAGTGCATCGAGATCGCTCTCTGGCACAGGACCCGCCAATTGAAGACGGGTCCTGCCGGGGATCTCGCTAATAATCGAGAATCTCATAGTTTGTGCCTGGGAGCGTTACTCGGCTGCCTCGTCAGCAGCGGCCTCGCTCTGGGTGATGTAGGCCGCCTCGGCAACCATGTCGTCGACATTAGCCTTGGCCTGCTCGACCATGTCCTGGTAGCCGTTCTTGATGCGCATGCCGCACGCGATACCCTGCACGCAGGCGTTCTTTACCGGAGCGCTGGTGAGCAGCTTGATGCCAGCCGTACCAAGCAGAAAACCGCCACCAACAAGCAGGGTGTTGAACGTGGACTTCTTCATGATGTCTCTCCCTTTTGCCGCATTGGACGCGGCATGGTGCCTCAGCACCCGAGTAAACAAGTTTGCTCGAGCACGCTTTTGAAATATCTCAATTTTATCTAACTATCTAGGTCAGCCATGGCTAACCTTTTGAAAATTAACGATGCGGAGTAACCGATTGTCAATGTGACAAAGAGACTGTCCCTTTGCCCCTTCTTACAACTGCCAGGTAGCTGCTTCCTTTTGCAGCGCCACCATGCGGGCGAATTCTCCACCTGCCGCCTTGAGCTGCGCCGGAGTGCCCTGCTCGGCAACCACACCATCCTTGAGTACAACGATTTTGTCGGCATTTTCCACCGTACGCATACGGTGGGCAATAACGATAACCGTCTTACCTGCAAGCAGACGGGAGAGCGCCTGCTGAACCACGGTCTCGTTCTCCACATCCAAGCTCGCCGTCGCCTCGTCCAACAGCACGATAGGCGCGTCTTTGAGCAGCGCACGGGCGATGGAGATGCGCTGGCGCTCGCCGCCGGACAGCTTGGAGCCGTTCTCGCCGATCATGGTGTTGTAGCCCTGCGGCATGCGGCTCACAAACTCGTCGCAGTTGGCGGCGCGCGCAGCCGCAAGCACTTGCTCATCGGTGGCGCCACGACGCCCGAGGCGGATGTTTCCCATCACCGTGTCGTCAAAGAGCAGCACGTCTTGGAACACAATGGCGTAGTCGCGCAGCAGCACCTCGGGATCCACGCTCGCAACATCCACGCCGCCCACGGTGACCGTGCCCGCGGTGGCATCCCAAAAGCGCGCGGCCAGGCGGCTCACCGTAGACTTACCGGAGCCCGAAGGACCGACCAGTGCCGTGACCTCGCCTTCCTTGGCGGTAAAGCTCGCATCGGTAAGAACTTTCTCGCCGGCGCGGCCGTCCTCGCCCGCACCATAGCCAAATGCCACGTGATTGAACACCACATCGTGGCTTACGGGCTCAAACTGCTCGCTGCCCCGCGCCACGGGCTCTTCCATGATGGAACGCATGCGCTTGGCCGACGACTCGGCGGCAAACAGCTCGGACATCAGCATCAGCGCCTGATCAAAGGGCGCATAGATGCGGCTCACCATAAGCAGGAAGGCAAACATCACCAAAAAGTCGACCTGGCCGGAGGCGACCATCGCAGCGCCCGTGACCAACGTGGTGGCAATCCCCAGGCGCAGGATGGCAAAGGCGGAGTTGACCAAAAGCCCGTTGGCGAGCTCGCCTTTGGTGGTCTCGCGCTCCTCGGCATCGATCACGACGTTGAGCCCCTCAAGATAATGGGCCTCCTGGTTGGTGGCGCGGATCTCGCGCACGCAGTCGAGCGTCTCCTGGATCGCCTCGGTGACCTTGACCTTCTCGGCGCGCACGCGGTCGAACACCGGGGTCATGGGCCCGCGTGTCAGATACAGCACGGCAAAGGCCACGGGCACGCTCCAAAACGCCGCAATCGCCAGCTGCCAGCAAAAGAACAGCGACGCCACGAACACGATGGCACTTGCGATGATGGCACCCCAAAGCTCTCCCAGCACATGACTGTAGGCATGCTCCATAGTCTGAACGTCGCCCATGATGGTTTCGGTTAGATCGGCCAGATCACGACGGCCGAAAAACGACAACGGCAGTTTGCGCAAGCGCTCGGCAATCCCCATGCGCTGCTTGCCGCACTCCTCGTAAAAGATGCAGTAGGTGTAGTAATACTGCTGCCAGTTAGAGGCAAAGAGCAGCGCAAAAAAGATAATGAGACCGCCCACGATAGGCAGTGCACTCGGCAGATCGGCGCCGGTGGCGAGATGTTCGACAAAGCCGGACATGACCAGGAATAAAAAGCCCATGCCGGCCATGATGATGAGATTGGTGAGCGTGGTCCAGAAAATGCCGCGTTTTACGCCGGCGACGCCTTTATCGGATAGGAAATACTTCTTTTGGAATGAGGCGAACATTTAGGCCTCGCCTCCCTTCGTGACGGCGGCATCCGCGGCAGCAGTGATCTTCCAGCTCGCGGCCTGTTCGTATTCGGCCCACATCTTGGCATACAGACCCTCTTGGGACAGCAACTCGGCATGGGTGCCAGTCTCCTGCACGCTACCCTGGTTGAGCACCACGATTTGATCTGCGCCCACTACAGTCGAGAGTCGGTGCGCGATCATAATGACCGTACGACCCGCCGCCAGCTTGCTAAAGGCGCGCTGGATGAGTGCCTCGTTCTCGGGGTCGGCAAACGCCGTGGCCTCATCGAGCACCACGATGGGCGCGTCTTTAAGGATCGCGCGGGCAAGTGCCACGCGCTGGACCTCGCCGCCCGAAAGATATGCTCCGCCGGCACCGAGCATGGTATTGATGCCCTGTGGAAGCTTGGCCACAATGTCGTCGCACTGAGCTGCGGAGAGGGCCGCACGCACTTCGTCGTCAGTGGCCGTAGGCTTGGAAGCGCGCACGTTATCGGCAAGTGTTTGCCGGAACAGCTGGTTGGTCTGGAACACGAAGGCGACCTGGTCCATAAGCTCGTGCGGATCCATATCGCGAACGTCCACACCACCTACGAGCACTCGACCCGAGGAAACATCCCAAAAACGAGGAATCAGGCTTGCGCAGGTTGACTTGCCGCCGCCCGAAGGACCCACAAGCGCAAGGGCACTACCAGCGGGAACGCTGAAACTTACATGGCTAACGGCAGGTGCTTCGGCACCCTCGTACGTAAAGCTCACGTCCTCAAATCGCACGTCGCCGCCGGCAGGGTGCTTGGGTTGCGTGGGCACGGAGAGCTGCTTGGAATCCATGACGCTTCGAATGCGAGCCAGCGAATCGGCACTCATCTGAGAGGCCTCGCCCACAAACATGAGCTTGGTCATGGCCGTCGGTACCACGGCCGAAAATATCGCGTAAAACGTGAAGTTGACCATAAAGTGCGCGAAGTCCGTCTCGCCCGGCGCCAACAGCAACGCCACGGGCAAAAGAAATGCCACGAGGCCATTGAGCGCGGTAAGGTTGAGCACCTGCGGGCCTCGGCAGAACGTACCCGCATAGCTTTGCGCCATGTCGGCGTATTCGGCGATCGCATCGTGAAACGCCTTAAAGGAGTAGACCGTCTGCTGGAACACCTTGACCACGGGGATGCCGCGCACGTATTCGGTGCCGGTCTTGTTCATCTTGACCAGCGCGCCCATGTAGGCCTTCATAAACTCGGCGCCCTTGCCGCTCATCATGGTGGCCATGGCGCAAAACGAAACGACGACCGAGATTAAGCATGCCGCGCCCAAACGCCAATCGAGGGCAAATAGCAGCACAAGCAGGCCCGCGACCATGGCAGTGGCGCCGGCGATATCGGGCAGCATGTGCGCGAGCAGCGTTTCGGTGGAGGCGGCGCATCCGTCTACGATACGGCGCAGCTCACCGGTGGCGTGCGTGTCAAAGTAGCCGAGCGGCAGCTTAAGCAGATGCTCGCTCGTAGCCTTGCGGATATTGGATGCGCAGCGAAACGCGGACAGGTGCGTGCACATGAGTCCCACGAAATAGACCACGATGCTTGCCAGGGCAAAACCCACAGCCCACCAACCATACATCGCGATGTCGGCGGCCTCGCTCCAGTTAGGCGCCACAGCGATCAGGTCTCGCGCAACAAGCCAGATGCACACGTACGGGCCAAAGCTCAACAGCTGCGAGAACGCCGAGAGGGCCATGCCCAAATACGTTAGGAATTTACGGTCACCAGCATATGCAAGCAGCTCGCCGATGCCGCCACCTTCCTTTTTCGATCCCTTTGCCATGAGATTCCTTTCTAACGGCTTGAGAGTTAACCGTAAGAAACTTATCATGGGCGTGTTAGCCAAGGCACACAATTGGGCCAGGCGTGGACGTTTTCGCAAATGAAGGGGACGCTTTTGAAAATGCGGCGGGCGGCGACCGACATAACCGAGCTCTACGCACCGCAGTTTGAGCAGTTTGGCCTGGAGCTTACCGGCAAGGGCGCCGTCTTTACCGGCGAGGTGGCAAACGATCGGGCGCACGGACGCGCATGGATCATGCCCCTCTCCCCCGCCTGCATCGTTATGGAGCATTTCATTACCCCGATGCACGATATGTACCTGGCAGAATACACACCCGAACCGTACGCGTGCGTGAGCGAGGTCAGCGCGCCCACGCTCATGTGCATGCCCGAAGCCGGCATAACGCCTGCGAACCTTAAACCCCTGCATGGACCGTGGCCAAACAATGCTGTGTGCAGCTTTATCCAAGATAACTGTGGCGAGGAGTTAAGCCCACTGTTTGCAGGGCGGCTCTATCACTCGCGCTCGGTGCTCTTTTTGCCTGGATATTTTGACGAACTGGAGCACCGCTATCCCACCGAGTTCGCAGGGGTCTTTGAGGCGTTTGCCGAGCCATGGCACGAGGAGGCGACGTCTGCCATCTGCCACACGTTGCGCAGGATTAACGAGGACCGCGCCCGCACCGTAGGCGGACACGTCTATATGCAAGGCATCGTGGAGACCATGGTCGCGGAGCTCGCCTGTTCGCGCGCGGCCCACAAGCAGGCGCGGCAGGCGGCAGACACACGCGCCAGCGTGACCATTGCCGAGGAAGCGGCGGCAATGATTGAGCGCGCGCTCGACAAAGGCAGGCGTGTGGGTATCAACGAGGTGGCCGAGAGGCTCTACACAAGCCGCTCCAAGCTATGCGCCACCTTTAAGGCCCAAACTGACGAGTCCCTGGGCGCCTACATTCGCAGACGCCGTATGGAGCGAGCACAGGACCTTTTGGCCGATAGCGCGCTCACGATAGCGCAGGTGGCAGAGCGTCTAGGCTACCCTCAGCAGGCCGCCTTCGCCCAAGCCTTCAAGCAACACACCGGCACCACCCCCACCACCTGGCGTTCCCAACATATATAAAGAATGAAGGCGCCAACGGCGCCCTCATTCACCAAATTCCATTCAGCCCCGCCTGACCCGAACGGCCGAGTCGTCACGGAACCGAGGGGCCGGGCGCAGGGCCTTGCCTCTCAATGAGTTCCCTTCAAAACAATGGGCGTGCCGACGGCACGCCCATTCACTCTATTCCATTCAGCCCCGCCTGACCCGAACGGCCGAGTCGTCTGGCCGGGGAAGCCCCGAGTCGCCGGGGTGTTTGCTCCAAATGAGTTCCGCATGCAAAGAAGGCCACTAAACGTGGCCTTCGTCTTGCATAGGACTGTTTGAAATTTGGAGCAAACACCCCGGCGACTCGGGGCTTCCCCGGCCTCGCAGCTACGAGAGCGACGTTCTCAGCAACTCGTTGAAGAGCTTCGGGTTGCCCTTGCCGCGGCTCGCCTTCATGCACTGGCCCACCAAAAAGCCGATGACCTTCTGGTTGCCGTCACGATACTGCTGTGCCTGCTCGGCACAGTTTGCCAGCACCTCGTCCACGATGGGCTGCAGCGCGCCGGCATCGCTCACCTGACGCATACCGCGCTCGTCGACGATCTTGTTGGGGTCGTCGCCGGTCTGGGCCATGGCCTCAAAGACCTCGTGCGCCTGGTTGGAGCTGATGGCATCGGTCACCAGCAGCTTGGCCAGCGCTGCTACCTGAGCCGGCGCGATGCCGGACTCGGCGAGCGACACGCCTGCGCTCTTAAGGTAGGCGATCATCTCGTTGACCAGCAAGTTTGCAACCGTCTGGGCCTCCTTGCCAGCCATACCGGCAGCGGCCGCCTCAAAGAACTCGGCAAACTCCGGGTCGCCGGCGATCTGCTCGGCGTCGGCCGCCTTAATGCCAAAGTCGGCCTCAAAGCGGGCGCGCTTGGCATCGGGCAGCTCGGGGATCTCGCCACGGCAGCGGTCGATGAACTCGTCGTCCAGATCGAACGGTGCCAAGTCGGGATCGGGGAACAGACGATAGTCGTCGGCCGTTTCCTTCACACGCATGACCACGGTGCGCTTGCGGCTGGGCTCCCAGTGGCGGGTCTCCTGATAGATGATGCCGCCCTCCTCGAGCACCTCGGCCTGACGGCAGATCTCGTAGGCAAGGCCGTCATGCAGGCTCTTAAACGAGTTGAGGTTCTTGAGCTCGGTCTTGGTACCCAGCTTGGTCTCGCCGCGGCGGCGCAGCGACACGTTGCCATCGCAGCGCATGGAACCCTTCTCCATGGAGCAGTCCGAAATGCCCAGCGTCACAAAGATGCGGCGGAGCTTCTCCATAAACAGGCGAGCCTCCTCGGGCGTGCGCAGGTCGGGCTCGGTGACGAGCTCGATCAGCGGCGTGCCGCAGCGGTTGTAGTCGACGAGCGACTCGGCCGCGGCGGTAATGCGGCCCTCGGCGCCGCCCACGTGAACCATCTTGGCGGCGTCCTCCTCCATGTGGATGCGCAGGATGCGGATGGGCACCGTGTAGGAACCGTCCTCGCGACGCTCGGGCATCTGCAAGTTGGACGCGTCATAGCTGGCCAGGTGGCCGGCGCGCTGGTTGCCCTCGCGCATGGTCGACGTCATGGACGTGGACAAGCCCTCGGCGTTGGCCGAGGCGCTCGCCAGGCTCTGGGCCTCGGCCTCGCCAAACGCGCATTCGGGGCGCTCGGCGGCACCGCGACCGGTCACATCCAGATCAAGGTGACCGTACATGGCAAAGGCGACCGGACCCTGCGTGGTCTGGAAGTTCTTGGCCATATCGGGATAGAAGTAGTGCTTGCGGTAGAACATCGAGTGGCGCTGGATCTCGCAGTTGGTGGCCAGACCCGCCTTGACGATACTCTCGATGGCGCGCTTGTTGGGCACCGGCAGGGCGCCGGGCAGGCCCAGGCACACCGGGCACACGTTGGCGTTGGGCTCGTCATCGTGGCTGAGTTTGCAGTTGCAGAACATCTTGGTATCGAGTGCGGTGAGCTCGGTATGGATCTCCAGGCCAATCACGGCCTCCCAATCCTGCAGGACCTCGGAAAGCTCCTTCATTACAGCTCGCCTCCCTTCCCGGCAAAATCGGGCGCGACGGAAAGCACGGGCGCACCCGTGGCGGCATCGGCAAAGCCGCGCTCCAGGGCGCGGGCAAACGTGAGCAGCTGACGGTCCTTAAAGGCAGGTCCCACCAGCTGGGCAGAAACGGGCAGCTGAGTGTCCTCGCCCAGTCCCAGCGGCACCGAGATACCGCCGTTGCCGCAAATGTTGAGCGAAATGGTGTACAGGTCGGAGAGGTACATCTGCGTGGGGTCGCTGATCTCGCCAAACTTAAAGGCCGTGCGCGGCGAGGCGGGCATGAGGATGGTGTCCACCTTGGCATACGCGGCATCGTAGTCCCGCGTGATGAGCGTGCGGGCCTTTTGCGCAGCGTAGTAGTACTTGTCGTACACGCCCGAGCTCAGCAGGTAGGCGCCGAGCATCTGACGGCGCTTGGCCTCGGCGCCAAAGCCGTGGGCGCGGCTGAGCGAGCTCTGGTCGGACAGGTTGGCGCAGCCCTCCTCCTGATAGCCGTAGCGAATGCCGTCAAAGCGAGCCAGGTTGGAGAACGCCTCGGCCGGACCGATGACGTAGTAGGCAGCGATGGCGGCATCCAGGTGCGGCAGGTCGACCTCGACCAGCTCGGCGCCCTGGTTCTGCAGCTCCTGGGCGGCGCGCTGAACAGCGGCCTTGACCTCGGGCGTCAGACCCTCGGCCTCCATAAACGCGGGGATGATGCCCACGCGCTTGCCCTCGATGCTGTCGTTGAGATGCTCGGTAAAGTCGACGGCGCAATCCTGGCTCGTGCAGTCGTACGGATCGTGGCCCGCGCCGGTAAGCGCGTTCATGGCCAGCGCGACATCCTCGACCGTGCGGCCAAAGGGCCCCACCTGGTCGAGCGACGAGCCAAAGGCAACCACGCCGTAACGGCTCACGGCGCCATACGTGGGCTTAAAGCCCACCACGCCGCACAGCGACGCCGGCTGGCGAATGGAGCCGCCGGTGTCCGAGCCCAGCGAGAGCGCGACCTCGCCCGCGGCGACGGCGGCAGCGGAGCCGCCCGAGGAGCCGCCGGGCACGCGTTCGGTATCCCAGGGGTTGTTGGTGCGGTGGAACGCCGAGCTCTCGGTGGAGCTGCCAAAGGCAAACTCATCCATGTTGGCCTTGCCCATGGGCAGACAGCCGGCGTCGAGCATGCGCTGGACACAGGTGGCGGTGTAGACGCTCTGGTAGTCCCCAAGCATGCGGGAAGCGCAGGTGGTGCGCGTGCCCACGAGGTTCATGTTGTCCTTGATGGCTAGCGGCACGCCCGCAAGCGGGGGCAGCGGCTTGCCTGCGGCACGGTCGGCATCCACGCGCGCAGCGGCCTCGAGCGCAAGCTCGGGCGCCACCTGCAGGAATGCCTGGACCCCGCCCTCGCGCGCCTCGATGGCGGCAAGGGAGGCCTGGGCCACCTCGGTAGCGGTAAAGTCGCCGGCAGAAACGCCCGCGGCGATCTGGGCGGCGGTAAGGGAATCGAAGCTCTGCGCCATTACTCGCTCTCCCCCTCTCCCAAAATGGACGGCACGCGGAAGTAGCGGTCGCGCGCGCTGCCGGCGTTTTCGAGCGCGACGTCGAGCGGCAAATCGCGCTCGGGCTCGCGCAGGTCGTCGCCCATCACGTTGGACAGGCTTCCGATGGGATGGAACGTGGGCTCCACGTCGGGCAAGTCATATTGCAAGACGGGCTCGAGCATCTGGACGGCGTCGTTCATGTAGGACGTCATCTGGGTGAGCTCGTCATCGGTCAGTGCGATCTTTGCGTACTCGGCGATGCCGCGCACGTCTTTCTCGCTGAGTGCCATAGGCGCTCCCTTCCGCATAACAGATAAACCGCTCTAGTATACAAGGCAACGCCGCTTGGAGCAGGCGCTTTACCCAAATGCAGCGAAAACGTAACGAGAGCGGCGATTGACAGGCGGCGGGCTGGCGGTTCTGCAGCGAAACCGCACCGTCCATAGCGAAAACCGTACTGCTCACAACGAAAACCGTCCCGCCCGCAACGAAAAGCATCACAACATTCGACGTTTTTCGCCAAAATCGCGATTTTCATCGAATGTTGTGATGGTTTGGAAGTCCCGACCACCACAAAGGTGCCTGTCCCCATTGTGGTGGTTCTGAACGATGCCTTATGCCGAGGCTTTGGCCTTGCGGCGCTTACGGATCGTGTGGATCACGATGTCCAGCAGCAACAGTACAATGGCCACGACCACGATGAGCACGGCGAACTCGCGCTTGCCCCAGTGGCGGCCGGCCAGCGACTTTTGCTTGTCAACGTCCTTCTTGTTGTACTTGGTGCGCACGCAATGCACCAGCAGGCGATGGTCGTTCACGCCGTAGGGCGTGCAGGTGACGAGCGTCACCTTGTCGGCGCCGGGCTCGATGGTCAGCGACTCCATCTCCTCGGGCAGCACCACCTCGGAGTCCACCATCTTATAGGCGAGCGTCTTGTTCATGGTGTGCAGCAGCACCAGGTCGCCGGGTTCCAGCGAATGGATGTCGTCGAACATGCTCAGGTTGCGCATGCCCGAGTGCGCGGTGAGCACGCAATGCGTCGAGGTGCCGCCCACCGGCAGGCTCGTGCCCTCCAGGTGGCCGACGCCCGCCATAAGGACTTCTTCGCTCGTGCCGTGGTAGATGGGCATGCTCACGTCGATGGAGGGGATCTCGACCCAGCTCATCATGGGATCGCGGTCAAAGATGAGCTGCTGAGCGTAGGGCTCGATCCGGTCGGCGGGGAGCTCGGTGGCCTCGCCCGCCAGCTGCTCGTTAAAGGAGCGCGCCTGGAGCAGGATGCGCTCGCGCTCCTCGGCAGACAGCGCGTCCACGGTGCTGGACACGGTGCTGATCTGGTTGAACACGCCCGAGGCCTCGAGCCGGTCCAAGATCCACGGCCAGGTCATAAGGCCCACGCCAATAAGGATGATGACGATGGTGATGAGTCGATCGGCCCAACGCGGCAGTCGCTTGCGGCGGCGCTTGGGCTTTTGTTGAGGTTTGGGCTGAGGGCTTGAGCCACCGTTGGCCGCGGCGTTATTGCTCTTCATATGTTTGGCGCCCTGCACCATCGCCAGTCACTCCTCTACAACTCAAGTTGTCTAAACAAATAATAGCCGATTAGCGAGCTTCCGCGCCGGACAACGCAGCTAGACTGCACCGTCCAGTCGAGGATAAGCCAGCATTTGAGTTTTCAAAATGCCCCGGATCGGCGGGGCGATTCGGGATACAATATCAATAGAAAACGACGCACCCCGCGTAAATGTTTGGGAGCGCGGGCGGCCTAGTTTTCTGGTTTTGTTAAATGCCCGGGATCCTACCCCCGGGCATTCTTATTTGCGCTTGTTGCGGCGCAAATGCCTTCCACCGTCCGCATCGCGCGTGCGCCTACGGACCTTAAACCGAACCTCATACGAGTCAAGAAACGCGATGACGAACGTGCCAACCGCCGCGAGGGCGGCGAGCGCGTTAAGGAATTTCAGCATTTGGGGACCTCCGATCGAGTCGTCGGCCGCCCGCGCACGGGATGCGTCGCAAAGCCATTTTACTGCGAGTGTATGCACCCACAGCTGGTAAACGCGATTTTGACAAACATTTGTTCGATAGTTACAAACACGATTCCTCATCCAGCGGAGCCTGGCCGCATTGTCCGGGTTTGCCCAACGTGTTTGCGTTTTCAAATGTCCCGAATCGGCGGAGCGATTCGGGATACAATAGCTGCAGGAAACGACGCACCCCGCGTAAGTACTTAGGAGCGCGGGCGACCAGTTTCCGACGTTGTTAAATGCCCGGGCCTCTAACCCCGGGCATTCTTATTTGCGCTTGTTGCGGCGCAAATGCCTTCTACCGTCCGCACCGCGCGTGCGCCTACGGACCTTAAACCGAACCTCATACGAGTCAAGAAACGCGATGACGAACGTCCCACATCGGACGATGGAGGCTGGCTGCGTTGTCCCAAAAAAACGGGGCAGACTCCAGTGCGGAGTCTGCCCCGAAAAGAGAATGGCAAAGCAAGAACGTGGATGGACGAGAAAAGTGTCCGCAAGTCTCATGGCCATCACATCCCACCTGCCAAAGGGATGGGTGAGCGAGCGTTACTCCTGCTCGGACTCCTCAGCCTGCTTACGGCTGCGGATGAGGTGCGCCACGCCGATGCACAGCACCGCGCCACCAGCGATCCAAGTGAAGGTCACGCCGTTAAGACCGGTCAGCGGGAGGCCGGTGCCCTTCTGGTCGACAATAGTGAAGCTGAGCTTACCGGTAGACGCGGTAGCCGAATTGTTCTTCACGACACCACTCGCTGCATTGATTGCAGAATCCGCACTAGGGATAACGTCACCGCCATTCTGGTTAAGATCGCGCTTGATGGTAAAGGTCACACCGTTTGCTGCGGAGTTGTTGTAACCAGGGGCGGGCGTAACCTCCGTGAGGACGTAGGTGCCCTCGTCGAGACCGACAACATTAATCTTGCCGGAGTCATCAGTTGTCAGCTTAGCCTTTGCTCCATCGGTCGTCTTGACACCATTTGCCATGATAAACTTGTTAGTATCACCCTGCTCTTGCAGCGTAAACTCAACACCTTTGAGTCCCTTTGTTTCATCATTAGAACCGACCTTGGTGACATCGATACCGTAGGTGTAATCGTAGGCGGGGTGCTCGACCGTGGTGCCAGTACCGTCGGTGTGCGGGTTGTTGGAATAGGTCAACATGACATTGTTCACCTGGGCCTTGCCGAGCATATCCGCGTTAATCTTGCCAGCATCCAGTTTTGCCTCATAGTTCACATAGACTGTCGAACTACCGTCAACGTTGATGGAAGTGCCATGCGTATCCTTTGCTTCTTTGAGGTTTTCGAAGGAAACAGTGAGCGTATTCGTGCTTTTCCCCGGGGCATAGGTCGCACTGTAGCAGGCGGGATCTACGACTGAATTGTCAATCTTGACCTCAACGACCGGGTTATTTCCATTAAGATTCGGCACCATCGTGCAGGGAAGCTCGTCGGTGAAAGTGTAGCTGTACTTCTTGTACGTATTAATGTTGCTTGCAACAGTACCGGCAAGCTGATATTTAATCAGCTGCTCGGAGGCAGAGTCGGCAGCTTTGTTGGCAGCAGTGAAAACGGTTTTATTAACGTCCGTAACAAATTTATCGCCCTTGTCATCCATGACGGCCTTGGTCACTTTAGGGACGCTCTTCTTGGGCTCCGCATTTACATCGGCGCCGCCGACGATGGTGAAAATCGGTGAGGTGAACGCGTCGTCATTACCATTGGTCTTATTGGTACTCTTAGTCGAACCGGGCTGATCGGTCACAAAGAGCCAGTAACCAGCGGGCAGATCGTTGAATTTACCATCGGTAGAGGTTTTCCAGCCAGTGGTCGCGTTAGTTGCAGTCACTTTCTCAAGGGCTTTGGCGATCCTGTCGAGCGTCGTTCCCACGTTCAGATTGGTAGTCTGGTTGGTGCCAGCCTCATACTCAGCCTCGGTCTTAGTCTTAATCCACTTCGCCCAGGCGGCAGCATCATTGATGTTGTTCGGTTTAGAAGGGTCCGTCGTGTCCGAGTTAAATTCCCCGGTCACGGCATCCCTCACTTCATCCGATGCCCACTTAATATCGGACAGCGTCTTCTCATCGGTAGAATCCCAAACATTGGGGCTTGTCTGATCCTGCGTAACCGTAGCGGAGAAAATCTTGATGCCCTTAAAGGTCGTACCCGCGTAGTCGTCATCTTTGATCGTCACATTGCCAATCGTCGTAGCCACAGGCGTACCATCAGCAAACGCCATCGTGACCGGGGCCATGACGCCGCCGAAGCTCAACGCCGCTGTGAGGCCTGCGGTTACTGCCAGGCGTGCGATGTTCTTGCTCATGCTCATCTTCTTTTCCTCTGCTTTCTGCTTGAAGTCCATTTGATCTAAATCTGTCTGTCTGTGTCTTAGCATCTGCTTCGCTACGTCTCGCCCCGCTCTCTGTGGGGCTGCCAGCTACTCTTTATGGCTGCCACCTCCCCGCTTGACCAGGAGCGCGACCACGATGAGCGCGGCTCCGGCGACCGCTGCGGCGGCCGCGGCGTACATTGCCATATCGCCAGTCGAGGGCATAAAGCCTCCGGTGGTAATGCTAGGGGGTGTGCCGGTGGGCACGTTGATGAGCGACGCCTCCAGGCTGCCCGTCGACCCGTCCGCGCTGTCGGCGCGCAGGGGCGACTCGGCCGTGATGGTGAGCTTAGGCTTGGCAGCGGCCACCTGGTCGACGTCCAGGCCCTCGGCCTTGACCGTCACGGAGCGCGTGCCCTCGAAGGCGGTGTAGCCCTTGGGCGCCTTGAGCTCGCGGATCTCCAGCTTGCCAGAGTCCACGCCCGAGACGGTCACGTGGCCGTCCTCGCCCGTGGTGACGGTGGCCTTGCCCTCCGCATCCCACGTGCCGTCGGCCGCCAGTGTGCGGCCGCGGTCGTCGGCGATGCTCAGGACCGCCCCGGCAAGCGGCTTGTCGCCGTCGCTGCCGCGCTTGGTGAGTGCGAGATCCCAGGTGTAGGCGCACGCGTCGTCGCTCGGCGTGCGGGTGAAGCCGGCGTCGCCGGACTGGTCGGCAAAGGGAGAGCGCGGGTAGCGCAGGTAGACCTCGTTGGGGTTGCCCTTCGCGATGCCGTGGTTGCACGCGCTACTGAGCGGCGCATTGTACACGGCGACCACGCGAGCGCCCGCGGTGAAGGCGTCGGCCCCGCCGAGCGCGGCGATGAGGTCGCCGGTGCGCACGGTGAAGGTCTTGCCGTCAGCCGCTACCTTGGTGGCGCACTGGGCCGTGATGTCGGTCCAGCCCTTCGCGGGCTCGGTGCCGGCGCGTCCGTCCTTGCCGGCCGAGACGGCGTCGAAGCCGCCGTCCGCGCCCGCCGCCACGTACACACGCATGCTCGCGGCCACCTTGGAGGGGTCGAGCCCCGCGCTCATGGTGTCGACGAACCGCACCGTATAGGTGTCGTAGGCGGTGAGCCCGGCCGGGACCGTGGCCGAGAGGCGCCAGTACAGGTCGTCGGCGACCGTGGCGTCGGCGGCCTTCTGCCATGCGGCGGTGCTGTCCTCCAGCACGTGCTTTTGGACCTTGGGCGTCGCGGCCTTGGGCTTGACGGTGACGGCGCTGCCGCCGACCAGGGCCATGATCGGCGCGGTGCCGGCCTCGTTTTGGGAGATGGCGTCGTCTTTGGCGACGATGAGCCAGTAGCCACAGGGCAGCTCGGCCGTCGTGCCCGCGTTAAGGGCCACGGACACGGCGCCAGAGCTCTGGAGGGAACGAGCGAGCTGTGCGCTCAGCGCGCTCGTAAGGCGGGAATCGGTGTTGAGCCACTCGGCAGCTTCCTGTGCGGTGGTCTGGGAATTGGGCATGCCGGCGCTGTGCAACACAGGCAGCGCGGCGTCGCGCACGGCATCGCTTGCCCGGACAAGGTCGGTGGCGATCTTGGCGTCGTTGTCGTCATCGACGACGTTGGCGTCAAAGATCTGGTAGGCGTCGTAGCTGCGCGCCACGGTGCCTGTCACCGTGATGGATCCGGTCGCGCTCGGCGCGGCCTGCGCGGATGCGGGGAACACAACCGCGCAGGTGCCGATCAAGAGGGCGAGCAGCGCAAACAAGATCGGGAAGGAGCAAACTTTCTTATTCACGACGCTCGCCTCCCTTCGCATTCGCCTTGCGACGAATGTGCATCCAGGCCGCAGCAGCGCAAAGCGCCGCCGCGCCGGCAAGGTACGTCAGAGTGACGCCCGACATACCAGAAAGGGGCAATGAAGTGGAGTAGGTGTTGGTGAAGGTGGGGGTGGAGTCGGGTTTGGTGCCATCGATGGGATTACCGTCGGCGTCAACGATCTTGGTGCAGGCCACATTCGTGGGCTCGATTTTGCCGTTTGTATTGTCCGTCATCGTGACGTCAAATCGATAGACAGACTTGTCATATTTATAGTGCGAGAACAGCGAACCGTCAGTTTTCTCGCGCACATAGTACGTGAAGGTCTTGGAAGCGCCACGGCCCGTGGAGTCGGACGCGAGCTTGTCGAGTTGTTTGAGTTCGTACTCGATCGGCTTGAAGCTCCGGGTCTGGGACTTGCCACCGTCGGCAGTGGGGGTAATCTCGCCCTTGGGGTCAGTCGTAACCGTCTCGGCATTATCGAACTTATCGTTATCCGCAAGCTCGAGCGTGAACTCCTTCATCTCGCCACCCTTAACAACCTTAGTCACCTTGGGAGTCCAAGAGCCCTTGGAGGTGTACGGAGTGTATTTGTTAGTGAAAGTTGCACCACTGGTAAGCGCAACGATAACAGCGTTTTCGCCTTCAGCTGCTACGGTGGCTGCTGATTCTGCTTCTGGCGTTCTTGCGCCAGCGCCGTCATTTTTTACCTTTGTTACCGAAACGCTCCCGACTTTGTAATACGTGTATTTAATGTCAAGCACGTTGTGCGACTTTTTCTCATCCCTCACAACCTCAGGATCAATTTTGTAGATCGTTTTGTCGTAAGTCACGTTCTTGTCCGTGCCCGGAACCTCTACCAAGTAGTAAACAAGATCGTCGTCGGCATAAACTTCACCCAGATCAAAGGTGAGATTTCCATCCCCATCGTTTTTCACCGTATCAACCACCGAGCAGCCATTGAGCTGAAGTTTGCCATTGGAGTCAAAGCTCGGAACTGTATATGAGATCCCGCCTTGTTCGTTAATAATCTTGTTCTGTCTGAGTAGCTGGAAATCGAAGTCATTTCCTTTAAGCGTGCCGTCCTTAAGCACCTTGGAGCCATTGAGCTTCATCTTGGGGTAAACCTTGACTTCTTGAGTGGAGCCAGCGATTACGTCGCCGTTGGTCATGATGCCACCACCGTGGATGTTGGAACTGTTGCCCGTGATATATAACGTAGCCAGCCTTATAGCTTCATTTTGATCTTCAACGAACGGTTCGGACTTTAGGCCAATCATGTACTTGGCCTGGACTCCGTCATACTTACCGATGGTCGTAGGCTGACCGTCAATCGTGCCCGACCAATTTGCAGCACCACCGCCGAGCATCTGGCCCGTTACGGCTGCGATATAGTCAGCGTTATCCGACTTGCGGATAAGGAAGAGGTCCTCATGGCCACGCCTCTTGAAGTCATCGGTAATCTCACCGCCATCAACACTTGGAGGCTGGTCTTCATTCTTACCATTGGTGCCGCCTGATAGATTCTCACCGTTTGCATCGGTGTTTCCGAAAATCGCAATACCATTGGCATCGGTAATCGCCGTCTTGCCGCTCGGGCAGGCTGCGAAGCCACCACCATAGCCCTTAGCCGAGTTTTTGGTAATCAGGGCGTTATATATCTTGAGACGCGCCGAATTAACGCCCTCGTCACTGTTGCCTCCCTGGACAAAAACGCCACCGCCACCCCAGTCATTGGTGGTATTAGTCGTATTGTTAGTTATGTAGGCTTTCTTGCCACTCACACTCACATTAAATACGCCAATGGTAGGCGCAGCGATACGGACGCCGCCGCCCTCAGAGTTTTGCGCCACATTGCTGGCGATGCTTCCACCAGAGAACGAAAACAAGGAGAGAGCCCGATTCCAAGCGCCAGCATAAATACCGCCACCGGCCTCGGCAGAATAGTTACCGGTGATGAAGCCACCGTTAATTGTGAGACTGCCGCTATTGAAGGCAGCAATACCACCGCCGCCGTGACATCCGTTACCAATATGCTTCGTGGAGCCTTCATTTTCGCTGTAGAACTGATAGTTGTTGTTGGTGATGTAACCATCTGAAATGACTACAGTTGAACTAACAGCACAAACACCGGCGCCGTAGCCCGATCGGTCTTTGAGCGTACCGTTACCGGAAATCGTGCCGCCGGTCATATTAACTGTGGATCCGTTAGCGTACACGCCGCCACCATTGGGGGCATAGTTGCCAGCGATTACACCACCAGTCAGCTTAAGAGTCGAGGCGCCACCGTTCGCGTTGGATACCATAATGCCCGCGCCGGCACCCGAAGTTCCCGTAGAGGCACCACAAACGTATCCACCGCTCATGTTGACGGTAGAGCCGTTCTCGGCATAGATGAGGTTGCCGATACGGTCATCCTTCTTTTGTGTGAGTACGCCACTTTCAAAATTGAAGTTGCCGCCATTATAAAGGTTGACGAGCTTTAAACCAGTAGCGTCGGCGTTACCGCACGCCACGATGGCGCCCTTGATATCAGCCTTATACCCTTTAAGGGTCTCGGTTGTACCGGTTCCCTTTGCGACCGATTCGGTTACGTAGTAGGTAAGCTTGGTCGGGATGCTGGAACCGTCGTAATCCATTGAAGCGAGATTGCCGTTATTTACTCCATTAACCATGGTCTCTGTCGGGGCAGCTTGCTGGCCGTCCTTGACGGTCAACGTTGCTCCAGCGGTGATATTGAAGAGAGGCTGATTGGAACTCTCATGCTTAATCTTGCAGCCATTTAGATCCAACGTGATAATACTGCCGCTTTTATTGAGCTGAATTGTCTCGCTGGTAACAATATCTTTCGTAAGCTTAAAGTTGGCAGCGTCGCTCGCCTTCTCCAGCTCAGTTTTCAGCTTTTCCGCGCTATCTATCTCACCGGATGCCGCTTCGGCCTGCTCGCCTTCCGCGACCGCCATTGCAGCATTGTCATCCGACGACTTGCCGTCTTCACCCAGTAGCTCGTCCTCAGGCTGATCCTCAACCTGATTCTGCTCAAGGCCATTTGAAGGATCGGTCTCGCCATTCTCGGCATCATCACTATTCTGGTTCTCGGCATCCCCGTTAGTGGTGTTGTCTACAACAGTAGATTCGCTTGAGGAACCCCCCCCCATCACAGTTTCCTCGGTAGAAGCTGGCTGGGCATCGTTGGCAATGGCCTGCGAGATCGGGGGCATGACGAGCGACAGTACCAAGCTCAACACGGAGGCTCCGCACAAAACGCCTGCCAGTACACGGCGCGTCGCCCTATTACTCTGCTTAGATTTGTCCGAATTCGCTTTCATCGATGTCTCCTCCCCAAGAGACCGCGATCTTGCTCTTTCACTATCAAACGTATCTGCGCAATCTGTAATTGCGCTCGTAAGTGATGCAATTATAACGATTGTTTAAACATCTGAACAGCAAAACCGACATTTTTGTGCAAGTTCTTAATTCTCTTGACAATTGCACGGATTTGCCTTCGTTTATTCGCTATCTATTTTTTGTTTCTGCTGGTAATTTAGTTGCGTATTATTTTTTAATGGCATTAGATTTATTTGCACAACAATTTGCTCAAGAGCAAACATCCTGTGAGCGGTCGAAAATCGACCGTGAGCGGTAGGTCATCAACCGGGATGAATATCCTACCAAATTGATGAGAATATCTTAAACCTATCGGTGGTTAGAAGCGAGATGTTCATACAACCAAATTTGAATTTGCGCGCAGTTTTTAGGTATCAATTCGCCCAAAACGCCTGAGGCCACCGCAAAAGAGCCTGCCCCCTTCTGCGGTGGTTCTTCCCCAGCGCTACAGCAGATGTTCCTCGATAAAGATCGCGATGCCGTCCTCGTCGTTGCTCGCGGTTACAAAGTCCGCGGCGGTACGGGTGGCGTCGCTGCCGTTTGCCATAGCCACGCCCACGCCGGCGTCGGCCACCATGCAGGTGTCGTTGTCCGCATCGCCAAACACGCAGATGTCCTGGAGCTCCATATCGTTGAGCTCCGCCACGCGCACAAGGCCGCGCGTCTTGGACACGCGCGGATCCATGAACTCGTAGAGCCGCTGCGTGGTTTGCAGAGCCGCCGCCTTAACAGTGTCATCGACAAACGTCGACGCCCGCTCAATCACCCGCGGCATTACCTCGGGCGCCATGGTAAACATCACCTTGGGCTGCGGCTCGCGCAAAAACTCGGCAAAATCGACCACCTGGTAGGGCACGCCATCGACGCGCGACAGGTGCTCGACGCACGCGTTGCTCTCGGGCACGCAGAACACGCCGTCTCGGGGGCAGACGGGCGTTGCCGGAAGGTCCGCCATGCGCTTGCAGATGCGCGCGATGGTCTCGCCCGGCAGCGGATAGCTCAGCTCGTTGATGTCGTGTGCGCGGTCGATGACCTCGGCGCCGCCGCAGCCCACGAGCACGTCCACCAGGCCTTCGATGCCCCAGAGCTCGTACATGGCCTCGGTCGCGTGGGCGTCGCGCCCGGTGCACAGGCCAAAGAGCACGCCGCGCTCGCGCAGGGCGCGGATCGCCGCCACGGTGCGCGGGGACACCGTGTGCTGGCTCGTGAGCAGCGTGCCGTCGATATCGCAGAACACGGCTTTGATGTGGCTGAAGGTGGTGTCCATGGGGGCCTTCTGGGTTGTACGGCGGTGTGGGGTGTATTCGCAAACGGCGTACATGGTATACCAAGGCACAGGCGCGGCCCGTTAAAGCAAAAACCACCACAAAGGTGCCTGGCCCCTTTGTGGTGGCCGGACCCGCAGGGTGGCCGGATCCGCAGGATGGCCTGACCCGGGGCGCAAACCATCACAACATTCGACGTTTTTCGGCAAAATCGCGATTTTCATCGAATGTTGTGATGGTTTCTTACCTGTTTCTTACCGCTTTACGGCACGATCCAGATGCCGGCGTCCAAACAGCAGCAGCGCCGCGGGAACCGCCGTCACGACCATGCCTGCCCCCACGAGTGTCCGTTGTACGCCAAATGTCGCCGCCAGCCACGGGGCAATCGCCAGCGGGGCCACGCCGGCGAACATATTGCCAAAGCCCATGACCGAGTTCACGCGACCGAGCTGCTCGAGCGGCGCCGTCGTTTGCACGATCGTGTTGTGGAGCGGGTTGACGATGCCCCAAGCTATGCCCAGGGCGACCTGACCGACGAGGGCCACACCCACGTACGGCGTCCCCACATAGAGCAGGCTTCCCAGGCCCACGGACATAAGTGCCACGAGCAGCGTTTTAAGGTTGACCAGGTGCGGCGGCAAGCGGAGCGCGAGCACGGCACCCAGCACCGCGCCGACACCGCAGGCAGACGAGAGCCAGCCCATCCACTCAACGCCGACGTGCAGGACATCGCGGTAGAAGAACGACTCCAGCGGATCGAAGGCTCCGTAGCCAAAGTTCGAAAGAAAAATGATGCAGAACAGCAGGGCGAGGACGCTGTTGGTGAAGACTGTCTTGATGCTGGCTGCGAAGGTGGCGCGGGCGGACGTGCTGGGGTTGGAGCTTTGTCCCGCACGCTCCCCTTCCTCTGCCGAATCGGCATCCGCATGCCCGGCGACATGGCTGGTCTGCGGCCTAAAGCCCCAACCGACAACGAACGCCAGCACGGTAAAGAGCATCATGAGCACGAACACCGCGCGCGACGATGCAGCCGCCGCGACAAAGCCGCCCAGCGTGGGGCCAACGATGATACTCACGTTTGAAAACATGGCGATGGCGGAGTTGATGTCTTTGAGCTCGACAGGATCGTCGGTGAGGTAGGCCGGATAGGACGTGGCGATGGGCTGGGCAAATCCCATCACAAAGCCCAGGAACACCGCGCCGAGTAGGACGACGCCGGTCGCGCTACCAAAGGCGATGATTGCCGTGCCAGTTGCGAGAGCGCCGACGATGCTCAGCAAGAAATGGCGGCGCGGACCCCATGCGTCGAGCGCAGCGCCACCCGCAAAGGAACCCAGGATCACGAAAACGTTCATGAACAGGACGGCCAGCGACGTCGCGACGACCGAGGCATCGTCCGCATAGGTAAGCGTTCCGATGACGCCGATAAAATAACTGGTCTGAAACCCGGTGTAGATGAGGAAGCGCATTGCCACCAGGCGTTTAGCCTGCACGGACAGCGATGATTGAGGCTTTGAGAAAAGAGATGCGAGCATGGAGACTCCTTGTTTCATACGAATACGGGCGGTGGGCATTCGCCACCGTCTGTCAAATCAATCTATCCGCATGAAACATTAAGGACGCATCAGGACCCTTCTCTCCGTTTTTCGCCCGTCATGAACTACTTGGTAGATTGTAAGGCATGTCCCACACATCTACCAAAGCAAAAACCACCACAAAGGTGCCTGGCCCCTTTGTGGTGGTTGCGACGTTTACGCTGGTTGAGACTTGGCTAGGCCAGGTCGGCGCCGTTGGTGGCGATGACCTTCTTGTACCAGAAGAAGCTGTCCTTGCGGCTGCGGGCGAGCGTGCCGTTGCCGTCGTTGTCCTTGTCGACGTAGATGAAGCCGTAGCGCTTCTTCATCTCGCCGGTCGAGGCGCTCACCAAATCGATGCAGCCCCACATGGTGTAGCCCATCAGGTCCACGCCGTCCTCGATGGCAATCTCCATCTGCTTGATATGCTCGCGCAGGTAATCGATGCGGTAGCCGTCGTGAATCGCACCGTCCGCCTCGACCTCGTCCACCGCGCCCAGGCCGTTCTCGACGATCATCAGCGGCACCTGGTAGCGGTCGTAGACCTCCTCCAGGTAGTAACGCAGGCCCTCGGGGTCGATCGCCCAACCCCAATCGCTCTTCTTGAGGTACTCGTTGCCGGCGCCACCAAAGATGTTGCCCTGCTCCAGCAGCACCGGGTCAGCCGTGGCCGTGGCGCTCATGTAGTAGCTAAAGCTGTAGAAGTCGACCTTGCCGGCGGCCAGCGTGGCGGCGTCCTCGGGCGAAACCTCCACGTGCACGCCTTCGCGGCGCCACACGCTGGGCGCCCACGAGGGATACGCACCGCGCACCTGCACGTCGCCGCAGTAGAAGTTCATCTCGCGCTGCTGCTTTTGTGCGGCCAGAACGTCTGCCGGATTGCACGTGTGCGGGTAGCAGGCGTTGCCGGCGATCATGCAGCCGATCTTGTTCTGGGGATCGATCTGATGGCCCATGGTGACGCACTTGGCGCTCGCCAGGAACTGATGGTGCAGGGCATCGAAGCGCGCCTGCGGGTCGTCCCAGTCGCAGTCGCCAAAGGCCATGGGCGTGTCGGTTGCCTCGGGCACCATGCCGCCGCCCATCACGCCGCCAAAGCCGCCCATGAGCAGGCAATTGATTTCGTTAAAGGTGAGCCAGTAGCGCACCAGGCCCTTGTACTCGGTCATGACGGTGCGGGCGTAGTTGAGGTAGAAATCGATGAGCTTGGGGTTCTTCCAGCCTCCGTAGTTTTTGGACAGACCATAAGGCAGCTCATAGTGGCTAAGGGTGACCATGGGCTCGATGCCCTGCTCCTGACAGGCCTGGAACACACGGCGGTAGAACTCGATGCCGGCCTGGTTGGGCTCGGCCTCGTCGCCGTTGGGGAAGATACGGCTCCAGTTGATGGACATGCGGTAGCACTTAAAGCCCATCTCGCCAAAAAGCTTGATGTCGTCGAGATAGTGATGGTACATGTCCACGGCCTCGTGGCTGGGATAGTGGTACTGGGGCAGAATGCCGTCGGTAATGTGGCGCGGCTCGGAGACCGTGCCGCCGGTCATGATGTCGGGAACGCCGAGGCCCTTGCCGTCCTCGTTGTATCCGCCTTCGCACTGATTGGCGGCAGTGGCACCGCCCCACAGAAATCCATCGGGAAAAGCCATGTTGGCTCCTTTCGTACGTGTTGGGATGTTGCGTGGACGCCGAAGCGGCGTCCACGAGGTAATTTGCGTCCCGATCGGAGTTCGCGTTGAGTCGGCCGCCACGAAACCGGCCCATCTACTACGTTTAGTCGTGAACCCCCGACCACGCCGCAATTGTCAAAAATAAAACCGCAGGTAGACGGCTTGGCGGTTTTCGAAAAACCACCGTGTGGTTGGCCCCTACCACTTAAACGTAGTAGATAGGCCGGTTTCGTGGCGAGGCATGTTGCGGGACGCGCACGGACCGACCCATCGAAACTATGCCGGCTTAAGATATGCGGACGGAGCTGACGGAGACGACGTTTGCCCAGATAAAACCGACCAAAATAAACCTGTCCCTTATTGGCAGGTTCAAAACCATGCCGGTTTACGGGGCAGAACCAGTGCCCCTTGAGCATGCCAGAAACGGCAAGGACAAAACCGCAGGTAGGAGGCTTGTCAGTTTACGGAAAAACGGGGTATGGTCAGCACTCACCGTTTCAGCCCCGTAATCCGGCATGGTTTTGATTTTGAGCAGTCGCTCGGACGAGCGCATGGCATCTAGCCCCTTTGAAAAAAACCGGCGGGGCGCTCCCCCCCCCCGCCGGCTTGGTACCGAGTCTTTGTCGTTTGGGCTACTTGGCAGCCTCGGGCTTGTAGGTGGCAAACTCGATCGCAAAGCCCACGGCGGCACCCACGAAAGAGGCAACGATAGCCCAGATCATGTGGTTGATGCCGTTAACACCGGAGGGGTCGATGAAGGACAGCCAGTTGAAGACGCCCAGACCACCGGACATGTACACCACGGCGCCGGAGAGACCAATGATGAGGCCGCCCACAGCAGAACCGATGCTGGCGTTGATGAAGGCCTTCTTATCGGGCAGGGCGACACCGTAGATAGCGGGCTCGGTGACACCAAAGAAGAAGGCGGAGATCATGGCCGGCAGCGCGATACCGCGGAACTTCTCGTCCTTGTTCTTGAGATACATGGCGAAGAGCACGGCGCCCAGCGAGAAGGAGTGGGCGATAACGGAGCCCAGGATGTAGTCGTGGCCCAGAGTGGACAGGTTGACCAGCGCGATGGGCACGAGCGACCAGTGGAAGCCAAAGATGACCAGGCACATCCAGAAGGCACCAACGAGGGTGCAGCCCAGGAGGGAGCCGATCATGGGCAGGCCAAACAGCAGCGCGAAGAACTCACCAAGCAGGTTGGTGATGAGCGTGGCGATGGGGCCAATGACCAGATAGCCAAGGGTGACGGTAACGGTGACGACGATCAGCGGGGTGAAGAACATCTTCATAGAAGCGGGCATCCACTTCTTAACCCAGTGCTCGAGGGTGGAGCCAAACCAGACCATGAGCAGGATGGGGATAACGGAGCTGGTGTAACCCGAGGCAGGCATGATGAGCGGCAGGCCCAGGAACGTGGTGTACCAAGAGAAGGTGCCAGCAAAGCCGAGCTCGACGGAGCCGACAACCTCGCCCGAGGTCAGGGCAACCATGGTGGGATACACCAGGGCAAAGGCGATGGCCATGCCGTTGAACTCGCTCATCTTGAACTTCTTGGCCGCGGTAAAGCCAAGCACCACGGGCAGGAAGTAGAACATGCCGTCAGCGACGGTGTAGAGCAGCGTGTAGGCGCCGTCGTTGGCAAAGCTCGGGACCAGGAAGGTAGCGAGCGCCAGCAGGCCCTTCATGATACCGGCAGCGGCGAAGGTGCCGAGCATGGGGGCGAAGATGCCCGAGATGAGGTCGATGATCACATCGGTAACGCCCTTGGGAGCGGCATCGTCGTCATCGGCGTCGACGGCGCCGCCGTCGCTAAAACCGCCGGCCTTGAGAACGGCGTCGTAGACGTCCTCGACGATGTTGCCCACAACAACCTGGTACTGGCCGTTGGCGTGCATGACCTTGATGACGTTGGGCAGCTCGGAGATTGCCTCGTCATTGGCCTTCGACTCGTCCTTGAGCTTAAAACGAACACGGGTAATGCAGTGTGCGACGCATTTGACGTTGGACTTGCCGCCAACCAGCTCTACGATCTGGGCAGCAAGATCGTCGTATTTACCTGCCATGATCTGTCCTCTCTTTTCCAAATTTCGACAAAAATATCCCCTACCGCGAGCCGGTACCTTGCCCGCAGTTAGAAACCAAAAAGAATTGTTGCGATTGCCGCCGGGCTGGCGGCTTTACTCACTCGGTCTGCGAAGCCGATCGCAGACGGTTGATATGCATCATCAGATACAAGAGCTCCTCGTCCGAGCAGCTCTGCTTGAACTCTTTCTCGAACACGCGGTTGATGGCGTACGCACACTGGTAGGCCTCGGGAAAATCGCGGGCGGCCTGCATAAACAGTGAGGAGTTCTCGGTCTGCGTGCAGCTGCCCTTAACAAGGCGGCGAACCAAAAAGCGCAGGTGCGCAAGAAAGCGAATGTAGCAGTACGACGCCGTGTCGAGCGAGCAGCCGAGCTGCTTTTCCACGGAATGGGTTACCTCGTCAAGCACGCGGGTGCTCTTCATGATGAAGTCCATGTCCTTGGCGCGGCCCATGCCGTCGACCTCGGCGTTAACGATGTGGAGCGCGATGCTCGTGGCCTCGTTCTGACCCAGCTTGGCGCCGGTGTGCTTTTGCACGATGGCGAGCGCGGCCTGACCGATTTCGAGCTCACGCGGGTAGATGAAAGCCACCTCATGCTCGAGCGGGTTGGGAGCGCTGATCTGGTCGTCGTCGCGCTGAACGGCAAACTGCAGGTGATCTGCCAGGATAAAGGGCAGGCCACCGGACAGCTTGCAACCAAGCTGCTGGGATGCGAAGCAGGCAATGTCGCTTGCCGCGAGCAGAACGTCGTCGGGAAGTGTGCCGACCATATCCTGCAGGCTCTCGGGAACGTTATAGAATTTGCGCTGGATGAGCGACTCATCGACAAGCTCGTAGGGCATCTCGTGAAAACCGATGCCCTTGCCAAAGACAACAACCTCTCGGCCGTCATCGCTGGCGGCGAGAGCAACGTTATTGTTGATCTTCTTTAAAATGAGCATGAAAAAACTCCTCGGACATCGGCGCTAGACGACGGGGCGATATTCCTCGTCTTCTATTATGCGCAAGTGATGCCTCCCGAGGAGTAACAAACTTGTGAGCACGTGGGCGATTGTAGGATGAAACTTGCATGCAGCGTAAGCCCCATTGGTGCGAAAGTCCGCTGAACGGTAGGAAATCGCCTGTAAACGGCAAAACCACCACAAAGGTGCCTGGCCCCTTTGTGGTGGTTTTGGCTGATGCCCCGATGTTACTCGCGCGGGGTGCCGTAGGGGTTGTACAAATCTGCAAGAGCAAATGTGCCGGTAGTAGCATCAAAGTCGAGTTCGAGCACACAGCAGTTGCCAATGCGGTGCTTCATCTTGAGCGGCTCCACGCCCACGCCGCGCATGACCTGAGCCGCTGCGGCGCCATGGCTCACGCACAACACGCTCTCATGTCCAGGGCGCTGCATGAACTCGGTGATGGTCGCCATCATACGCTCGCGAAACTCGACTTCGCCCTCGCCGTCATACTGCTTGTAAAAATCGCCGTACGGCAGGCGCGGATTCAAATCCTCGCTCGCGCCCTCAAATTTGCCAAAGTTCCACTCCTTAAGGCCCTTGACGCGCTCGTAAGGCTGACCGGGGAACGCAAGCTCAAGCGTGTCGCACGCACGCTCGGACGTCGAACTGTACGCATGGTCAAACGTAAGGCCACGCCCTCGCAGGGTCGCACCGACAGTTTTAGCCTGCTCGATTCCCAGCTCGGTGAGCGGCGAGTCACACCAGCCCTGCTTGCGACGAAGCAAGTTAAAGAGCGTTTGACCGTGACGCATAAAGTACAGTTTTGACATGAGGCCTCCGTGATCGCAATCGTTTGTCAGCGATTATGACACCTTGAGCTAACTTTAAGTCAAAGCTTTTTTGCAAAAACCACCACAAAGATGCCTGTCCCTTTTTGGCATGTTATGGCAGCGCAGCGAGCCGGTTCCAAGTGCCCCAGGTCGCCCCGAAAGAGGAGCGACGCGTACTTTGGTACGCGAGCGACGGCTTGAGGGGCGAGATGGGGTGCTTGGGGCCGGCGCAGCGTCAAGCCTTAAAGGTGATCTTGGATAAGATCGCAGATGGCTCGGGCGTCGTTGATGTTGATGGCTCGGGTCGCAAAGCCGGCGTCGAAGGCCTGACGCGCCAGGGCCTCGTTGCAGGCAAGGGCCAGCGTGTGACCGTCGACCAGATCGAGCGAGCTCTTGCCGCGCAGACGGTCGACACCGGAGCGCGCCACCACGATGTTGTCGAAGCCCTCGGTCTTGTAGCCCTCGATGATCACCACGTCAACATCGTTGTAGCGCGACAGCAGCTCGCGCGCGAGCATCTCGTCCTCCTCGCGCGTATCGGCGTACTCCGCCCAGCGCGTGGCGCAGATGAGTCCCACGTGCTTGGATCCGGCCTGGTGATGGCGCCACGTATCCTTAGCGGGCACATCGATATCAAAGCCATGATGCCCATGATGCTTGAGCGAACCTACGCGCAGGCCGCGGCGTGTGAGCTCGGCGATGACCTTCTCGACGAGTGTGGTCTTGCCCGAGTTTTGGTAGCCGATAAACGCGATCGCGGGAACGGCCGGTGCCGGAGCTGCGGGCGCAACGGCGACGGGTGTGCCCGCGGGTGCATTGCCCGCGGCTCCCACGGCCTCAACAGTAGCGGCCTGGCGTTCGGCACGATCCCACACGCCCGAGCGACCGCCCTCCTTGTGCAGCAGGCGCACGTCGACGATCTCCATGCCGCGATCGACGGCCTTGCACATGTCATAGATGGTCAGACACGCGGCACTCGCGCCGGTCAGGGCCTCCATCTCAATACCCGTCTTGCCCGTCACACCAGCTGTAACCAGTACGTGAAAGCCAACCTGCCCGTCCACGCGCGCCGGCGCCCAGCCCTCGGGCACGTCCTCGGCCGGCGTCCCCGCCGGAGCGATGGGCGCAATGTCGCACTTGCTCTTGGTAATGAGCAGCGGATGGCACATGGGGATGATGTCGCTCGTGCGCTTGATGGCCATGATGCCCGCCACGCGCGCACAAGCAAGCACATCGCCCTTTTTAGCGCGGTCCTGCAGCACCATGGCCTGCGTCTCGGGATGCATGAGGATGGTGCCCTCGGCGATGGCAATGCGATGGGTCTCGGCCTTGTCGGACACGTCCACCATACGCACCTCGCCCTTGGCGTCCACGTGCGTGAGCTCGTCGCGACGGGCGTCACGGGCGGGCTCGGTGGCAGCACCGGCAGTCGGCTGCGCGGACGCGTCGGCGTTGCCAGCATTCGCCGCAGCCGTGACTTTGTGGGCAGACATCGCGGCCCTGCGAGCGGCCTTGGTGGCATCGGCGTACCTGCTCTTGGCCATATGATCATCCTCCGATTTGGGACATAAATCGTTGCGTGCCCTCAATTATCGCGTGTTCCTGCGGTTTGTGGGCCACAGCATCGCGCCAAATCGAAAGTACCTGCATATCATCACCACGGCGCAGCGCCTCACGCACCGAATACTCGGCATCGCTGAACAGGCACGGACGCACGTTGCCATCGGCCGTCAGGCGCAGACGGTTGCAGTTCGCACAAAAATGATTGGACATGGCGCTGATGAAGCCGACCGTTCCCGCCGCACCCGGAAAGCGCCAGTAGCGCGCAGGGCCCGCGCCGGCAGGAGCGTCGTTGATGTCGAGCGGCTCGAGGTCGCCCAGTCCCACCGCGGCGGCCCCGGCATTGATGCGCGCCCGCAGCTCGTCGCTCGGCACGGTATCGCTCGCGTCCCACAGCTCGGGATTGAGCGCGGGCGCATGCGGGTCCACAGCGCAATGCGAGCTCGTGCGCTCGTCGCCAATGGGCATGTATTCGATAAAGCGCAGGTGGATGGGGCGGTCGAGCGTGAGCCGCGCAAGGGCCGCCACATCCTGGTTGAGTCGGCGCACCACAACGCAGTTGACCTTAACGGGCTCAAAGCCCCAAACCAGCGCCGCGTCGATGCCGGCCATGGTCTGCTCGAGCCGACCCAGGCGCGTGATCTTTCCAAACAGCAAGGGGTCGAGCGTGTCGAGCGAGATGTTGACGCGGTTAAGCCCCGCGTCTTTGAGCTGCGGCGCCAGCTTGGGCAGCAAGGCGCCGTTGGTGGTAAGCGAGATGTCCTCGATCTGCGGAATCGCGCGGATGTCGCGAATAAGCGGAATGATACGGCGGCTGACCAGCGGCTCGCCGCCCGTCAGGCGCACGCGGCGAATGCCCTCCCCCGCTACCAAGCGCACAAAGCGGGCGATTTCCTCGGCGCTGAGCAGCTCGTCGTGCGCGCGGGGCGCCACGCCATCGGCCGGCATGCAGTAAATGCAGCGGAAATTGCACTTGTCGGTAACGGCAATGCGCAGGTAGTTGATATCGCGGCCAAAGCCGTCATGTTGCACGTGCCCGTCCACGCAGCCTCCCCTCACGCGGCGTTTTATTCTTCGGAAAACATAATACCCCACGGGAGAATCATGCCGACACCCGTACGACAGGACAGGTCGCTTTGAGCAAAACGGACTTTCCAAGCCCATCCTCAGCACGCAAACCATCACAACATTCGATGCTTTTCCCGTTTTTGGCAAAAAACGTCGAATGTTGTGATGGTTTGAGGCGAGGTGAAGAGCACGGAGAGGTCAAAGCATCGTGCTCGAACGGGTTAATCCAGCTCTTTTAAGCCATGCGCGAGCTGCCAGTATTCGCCGTGCTGAGCGAGCAGCTCTTCGTGCGTGCCGCGCTCGATGATGCGGCCGTGTTCGAGGACCATGATGGCATCGGCGTCGCGGACGGTGGACAGGCGGTGCGCGATCATAAACGTGGTGCGTCCGCGCATGATGCGGTCCATACCGCGCTCGATGAGCTTTTCGGTACGCGTGTCGATGGAGCTCGTGGCCTCGTCCAAGATGAGCACCGGCGGGTCGGCAACGGCCACGCGTGCGATGGCGAGCAGTTGGCGCTGGCCCTGCGACAGGTTGGCGCCGTCGGCCGTGACCGGCGTGTCGTACCCTCTAGGCAGGCGGCGGATAAACGAATCCGCGCAGGCTGCCTCGGCAGCGGCGCGCACCTCCTCGTCGGTCGCGTCGAGCTTGCCAAAGCGGATGTTCTGCGCAATGGTGCCGCTAAACAGGTGCGTGTCCTGCAGCACAATGCCGAGCGACCCACGCAGACTGGCCTTGGCAATGTGCTTGACATCGATGCCGTCGTACGTGATCTCGCCGTCATCGACCTCGTAAAAGCGGTTGATGAGGTTGGTGATGGTCGTCTTTCCGGCGCCCGTCGAGCCCACAAACGCGATTTTTTGCCCCGGCTTGGCAAACAGGTTGAGGTCCGTGAGCACACGGGTGCCCGGCACGTAGGAAAAGTCCACGGCATGGAAGCGCACGTCGCCGGCAAGCGGGACCAAGCCGCACGTGAGCTCGGTACCGTCGGCAGCCACCGCACGGCCCGACTCATCAACGGCAGCCACATCATGCAAGTGCCCGTACGCGCCCACGCCCTGGCCCTCGGGAATCTTCCACGCCCACGAGGCGTCGCCCGTCTGCACCAGCTCCACGCAGCCCTCGTCCACCTCAGGCTTAAGGTCCATCGCGGCAAACAGACGCTCGGCACCGGCCAGCGCATTGAGCAAGAAGTTGCCCAGCTGCGTAAACTGGTTGATGGGCATGGCGGCCTGGCGTACGAAGACCAGATAGCTCGCAAGCGCACCTACGTCGGCGAGTCCCTTGATGCAGAGCATGCCGCCCGCCACGGCGACGATGGCGTAGTTGGCATAGCCGATCACCACGGTCATGGGCACCATCGAGTTGGCGTAGGCTTGCGCGGCGCCACCGGTGCGGCGCAGTTCTTGGTTGCGCACGTCAAAACCAGCCACGTTGGCCTGTTCGTGATTAAAGACCTTGATGACCTTTTGGCCCGAGACCATCTCTTCGATATATCCGTCCAAATCGCCCAGCGACGCCTGCTGAGCGGCAAAAAAGCGCTTGGAACGCATGCCCGAGTAGCGCGCGTACAGCACAATGGCCGCGTCGCACACGAGCGTGATAATCGTGAGCTGCCAGTTGAGGATGATGAGCATAGCCGTGGTGCCGACCATTTGGATGCTCGCCTGAATCACGTTGGCAAAGCTGTTGTTGAGCGCCTCGGAGACGGTGTCGACGTCGTTGGTAAAGAAGCTCATGATGTCGCCCGAGCGCGTGCTGTCAAAATAACTGAGCGGCAGCGTCTGGATGTGCGCGAACAGGTCGCGGCGGATATCGGATACCACGCGCTGGGCCGCACGCACCATAATTTGCGAGTAGCCCAGAGCGGAGGGTACGCCCACGGCGTAGATGATCGCCGTCAGGATGACCTGCTTGGCGAGCAGTTCCTCCCCGCCCGTGGCCAAACCGTTAACGATGGGGCGCACCATGTAGGTGCCGGCGAGGCTCGCGATGGCGGCGACGGAGGCGAGCACGCCCACCGCGAGCAACGAGAACTTGGCATGCCCCATGTAGGAGAGCAAGCGACGCACAGTGCGCTTGAGGTCGGCAGGGCGTGCTTGGGCTGCGGTCTTAGGCATGGCGCTCACCCCCTTCCAAAGGCGATCCGCTGGAGGCGAAGGAAAACGGATCATTCGTGCGGTCATCATCGCTGCCGTCACCGGTGTCTGCGTTCCCCGCGAACTCCATCTGCGAGGCATAAATCTCCTGGTAGATGTTGTCGCCCGCCAGCAATTCCTCGTGCGTGCCCTCGCCGTGGACACGACCGTCGTCCAACACCACAATGCGATCGGCATCCATGACGCTCGCGATGCGCTGGGCGATGATGAGCACGGTCGTATTGGGAATCCGAGCGATGTGTTCGCGAATCTTAGCGTCGGTCGCCATATCGACCGCGCTGGTGGAGTCATCAAAAATGAGCACGCGTGGATGCTTGAGCAGCGTGCGCGCGATGCACAGGCGTTGCTTCTGGCCACCCGAAACACCGGCGCCGCCTTGGCCCAACTCGCCGTCCAGCCCGCCGATGCGATCAAGGAACTCGTCCACGCACGCCGCACGGCAAGCCACGAGGAGCTCATCGTCCGACGCCTGCGGATTGCCCCACTGCAGGTTCTCGCGCACGGTGCCCGTGAACAGCACATTCTTTTGCAGCACAATGCCCACGGCGTCGCGTAGGGCCGCAAGGTCGTAGTCGCGCACGTCGTGTCCGCCCACAAGCACGGTGCCCTCAGTGGCGTCGTACAGGCGCGCAATCAGCTGTACAAGCGAGCTCTTGCCCGAGCCCGTGCCGCCGAGGATGCCCACCGTTGAGCCGCTCTCGATGCGAAGGTCGATATGCTCGAGCACATCCTCGGCTGCATCCGCGCGGTATTTAAAGGAAACGTCGCGAAACTCGATACTGCCGTCCGCTGGCGCCGCAGTCGCGAGGTCTCCCGCAGGGTTGGCGATAAAGGGCTCTTCATCGAGCACCTCCGCGATACGGCCCACACTCGTGAGAGCGCGCGTGAGCAGCAAAAACACGTTGGAAATCATCATGAGCGAGTTCATGATCAGCAGCACGTAGCTCATAAAGCCCGTGAGCGAGCCCACGCCCAAGCGACCTTCGATGATCATGCGGCCGCCAATCCACAAGATCGAGAGCGCAGCCACGTACATCGAGAGTTGGAACACCGGCAGGTTGAGCACGGCGGTGCCGAAGGTCTTGGTCGCCGTGCCGGCGAGCTCGGTATTGACGGTGTCGAACTTGTCACACTCGTGCTCGGCGCGCACGTAAGCCTTCACGGCGCGCACGGCGGTAAGGTCCTCTTGCACCACGCCGTTGAGGTGGTCCATCGAGGTCTGGAGTTGGCGGTAGAGCGGGCTCACGCGCACGGTAATGATACCGAGCACGATGGCGAGCATCGGCAGAATGACGGCAAAGACCGCCGCGAGCTCGCGCGAGAGCGCAAAAGCGTAGACGAGGCCCATGACCAGATTTACCGGCCCGCGCACCATGGGGCGGAAGCCGTTACCTACGGCGTTTTGAATCACGGTGATGTCGGTGGTCATGCGAGTGACAAGCGAGCTGGCGTCGTAGTTGTCCAGATTGCCAAAAGCGAGCGTCTGGATCTTGCGATACTCCGCCTCGCGCAGGTTAGCGCCCAGCCCCGAGGCGACGCGAGCAGACGTGCGTGCATAGCCCAAGCCAAGTACCAGCGAACATGCGGCGCATACCAACATATACGTGCCCTGCAACAGCATGTAGTTGATGTCGCCCGCGGGCACGCCCACATCGATGATATTTGCCATGATGACCGGGATAAACAGCTCGAGCGCCGTCTCGGCCGTCACAAAGAGCACGCCGAGTATGGCATCGCGGCGGTATGTCCCCAGATAGGAAAACAAAATCTTGAGATTGCGCACGCAGATTCATCCCCCATCAAACGTTGTTCGCAAACCCACGTATTATGGCGCGCCGTGCGGCGGTGTCAAGTGATGCGAAATCGATTTCTGCAAGGCTAGTGCAGGCGCCATGCTCACAGGGCGCACGTCCGTATTCAATTAGAAATGAACGCGAGCGTGACTTTTTCGCCCCACTGCCGACACAAACCTTGACTCTACAATCGTTGTAGGGTTTTCACTACACTGGTACGTAAACGACCCAAGCCAGAAAGTGCCCCGCCCATGGAACACGACCTCACACGCGGCAATGTCCTCAAGACCATCGCGGTCTTTGCCCTGCCTTATATGCTCTCGTACTTTTTGCAGATGCTCTACGGCATGGCCGACCTGTACATGATGGGGCAGTTCAGCGGCGCCGCCGGCATCACCGCCGTAGGCAATGGCGCGCAGACGCTCTATATCATTACCGTGACGCTCGTGGGCCTGGCCATGGGAACGACGGTTATCGTCGGCCACGCCGTGGGCTCGCGCCGGTTTGACCGCGCCGAGACCGCCATCGGCAATACCATCACGCTCTTTATGGGTGTCTCGGTGGTACTGGCCGCTGTCCTGCTCGCGCTTTGCCCGCAGATCGTGGCGCTCATTGGCACTCCCGCCGAAGCCGTCGAAGGCACTGCCGCCTACCTGCGTATCTGCTTTATCGGCATTCCCTTTATCGCCGCGTACAACATTCTTTCGGCCATCTTTCGCGGGCTGGGCGATTCGCGCTCGCCCATGTACGTAATTGGCGTGGCATGCATCATCAACATCGCGCTCGATTTTCTGTTTATCGGCCACATGGGGCTCGGCCCCGTGGGCGCGGCGCTCGGCACGGTGACCGCGCAGACGGCCAGCGTTGCCCTCGCGCTCGTGTGGCTCAAGAGCCGCCGCACGAACATCCACGTTAAGCGCAGCGACCTGCGCCCCCAGCCCGAGGTGCTCGGTAGCATTCTTAAGATCGGCGTGCCCGTGGCCGTGCAGGACGGCTGCATCCAGGTGGCGTTTATGTTCATCACCGTCATCGCCAACCACCGCGGTCTGGTCGACGCCGCCGCCGTGGGCCTGGTCGAAAAGATGATCAGCTTTTTGTTCATTGTGCCGAGTTCCATGGGCGCTACCGTCAGCGCGCTCACGGCGCAAAATGCCGGCGCGGGCAAGGGCGATCGCGCGCGTCAGGTACTCAAGGACGCCATGACCATCTCGGTGGTGTACGGCTGCCTGATCACGGTGCTGATGTGGCTGGTGGCGCCGGCGTTTATCGGCTTTTTTGCCAAGGACGCTGCAGTAGTCGCCGCCGGTACCGGCTATATGCGCAGCTATATTTTCGACGCGATCTTTGCCGGCATCCACATTTGCTTTAGCGGCTTTTTCGCTGCGTATGGCAAGAGCTACATTGGCTTTGCGCACAACGTGCTGGCCGTGGTGCTCATTCGCGTGCCCGGCGCATGGCTGCTGTCGAACGCCTATTCCGACACGCTGTTCCCCATGGGCATCGCCTCGCCGTGCGGGTCGATTCTGTCGGCGGGCATCTGCGTGATTGCATTTACCGTGCTCAACCGGCGCGGGGCTTTTGACAAGCTGGTGGCGTAGCGGGGCGACGCGGGCCTAGCGCCTCTCCCCTGTTTTTACCGAAAGGAGTGGTCCTGTGACCGACATGCCAAGTGAACACACCGAGGGCCTGCTCCGCATTGGCGAGGTGGCGCGCCTGCTCAATTTAAGCGTGGGCACACTGCGTCATTACGAGCAGATGGGGCTGTTGGAGCCGGCATATGTCGATCCGGCAAGTGGGTACCGCTACTACGGATCGCGGCAGCTCTCCACCCTCAACACCATCGGCAACCTGCGCGTTCTCGACTTGCCGCTGGCGCAGATTCGCGAGTTTGTCACTACGCGCGATATGGATTTGATACAACGGCAACTGACCAAGCAACAGGAGTTAATTGAGCACAGGCGGCGTGAGTTGGAGCGCATGTCGCGCAAGATTGACCAGCGGCTTGCCTTGCTTCATGGCGCTTTGAATGCTGATCTCGACACCATTAGCGAAATCGAGGAACCCGAACTTCGCTGCGCCACGCTGCACGAGCGCGTCAATCCCACCGACGCCTATTCGCTGGGATGGCATATCCGCCAGCTTCAGCAGGGGCAGCACGAAACCTTTGCCTATCTGGGCAATCTGGGTGTGGGCATCGCGCCCGAACGCCTCGCCGCCGGCGACTTTGATGGCTACGACGAGGTCTTCCTGCTGCTCGATGACACCGATGATTACTTGGGCGACGTTGAGACGCGACCTGCCGCGCGCTGCCTGACCATAAGCTTCCGCGGCACGCACGGGCAAGCAGCCCCGCGCTATAAGCAGCTGCTCGGCTATATGCGCGAGCACAACCTGGCGCCCACCGGGCCTTCGCGCGAGATCGCCCTTATCGATGACATCATCAGCGACGACCCGGCAACCTACGTAACGCAGATCACGGTGCCGGTTGCCCCAGCAAAGTAAGAACCGCCCGGAAGGCATCGTGCTTCCGGGCGGATCTTCACTTTGGTTATCGATGCGCTAAGCCCGGGGCACCTCGCCAGTAGCCAAGATCCGCTCGAGCGCATCCTCGTCCAGTACGGGCACACCCAGCTGCTCGGCTTTGGTGAGCTTGGAGCCTGCTTTGGGGCCGGCGATCAGATAGCTCGTCTTCTTTGAAACACTGCCCGAAACCTTGGCGCCGAGCACCTTGAGCGCCGCGCCCGCCTCGTCGCGGGTGCGGTTGACGAGCGTGCCGGTGAGCACGAAGGTCAGACCCGCGAGCGGTTGTGCATCGGCGAGCTCGCCCGCCACGCCCGCGTCGGCTGCGGCTTGTGCATGCGCGGCGCCCAAGTCGACCTCGAGCGACAGGCCCGCCTGGCGCAGGCGCTCCAGCACGGCAAGGTTTTCGGGCACGGCCAGGAACTGCTTGACGCTCGCCGCAATCTTGGGACCGATGCCCTCGCACTCGGCGATGTCCTCTTCGCTCGCCAAGATGAGCTTGTCGATCGACAGAAATCGCTCGGCGATGACCTCGCCCACACTCTTGCCCACGTGGCGGATACCCAGGGCAAACAGCACGCGACCGAGTGGCTGGCTCTTGGACTTGTTGAGCTCGGCGATGATTTTCTCGGCCGTCTTGAGTCCCACCGGGATGGGGTCGCCCTTCTTGACGCCCTTTTTGCTGTTGGAGCTGGCATAGGTGCGGCCCGTGTCCAGTCCGGCGATGTCGTCCACCGTGAGCTGGTAGAAGTCCGCGACGTCGTGAATCAGCCCGGCGGCGATCATCTTGTCGACGATCTCGTCGCCTAGGCCATCGACGTCCATACAGCCGCGGCTCACCCAGTGGAGCAGGCGCTCCTTGAGCTGCGCGGGGCAGTCGATGGACACGCAGCGGTATGCCACCTCGCCGTCCTCGTGGACCACGGGGCTACCGCACACGGGGCAGACCTCGGGCATGTGCCAGTCGACCGAATCGGCCGGGCGCTTGTCGAGCACCGGCCCCACGACCTCGGGAATCACGTCACCCGCCTTGTGCACGATGATGGTGTCGCCCTCGCGCACGTTTTTGCGGCGGATCTCATCGATGTTGTGCAGCGTGGCGCGCGCGATGGTGGAGCCGGCGACCGTCACCGGGTCGAACTCGGCGACCGGCGTGAGCACACCGGTGCGGCCCACCTGGATGCGAATTTCGCGCAGGACGGTCTGCTTTTCCTCGGGCGGGAACTTAAAGGCGATGGCCCAGCGCGGTGCACGAGCGGTAAAGCCCAGGTCGAGCTGCTGCTGGAAGCTGTCGACCTTTACGACCACGCCGTCGATGTCGTAATCCAGGTCGCCGCGGTGCTCGAGCGCCTGGGCACAGAACTCGTGGACCTCGGACGGCGTGGCGCAACGAGCCACGTTGGGGTTGACGCTGAAGCCGGCGCTACGCAGCCAGTCGAGAAACTCGCGCTGGCTGTGGACGTGCAGCGGATCGGTATCGGCGATGGCATAGATAAAGGTGGCCAGGTCGCGGCGCGCCGTGACCTTGGGGTCCTTTTGGCGCAGGGATCCTGCAGCAGCGTTACGCGGGTTGGCAAAGGGGTCGCGGCCCTCGGCATCGGCCTCTTCGTTTAGACGGACAAAGCTGCCCTTGGGCATGTAGACCTCACCACGCACTTCGATGGTACGCTCGCGATCGGCGCCCATGTGGGCGAGCGCCGGCTCGGACAGGTGCATGGGCACGTCCTTGATGGTACGGACGTTGAGCGACACGTCCTCGCCCGTGGTGCCATCGCCGCGCGTGGCGGCGCGTACGAAGGTGCCGTTTTGGTAGGTAAGCGCGACGCCCAAGCCGTCAATCTTGAGCTCGCAGGTATAGGTGACGCTACCGGCGCCGAGCGCATCCTCGGTGCGCTGGAGCCACGCGTCAAGTTCGTCCAGGTCCATGGCATCGTCCATGGAATACATGCGGGCCATGTGCGTGACCGGCGTAAACTGCTCGCTCACGTATCCGCCCACGCGCTGGGTATAGCTGTCGGGCGTCACCAAATCGGGATAGGTCGCCTCGATTTCCTGCAGCTCAACGAGCATTTTGTCGAAGGCGGCGTCCGTGATCTCGGGCGCATCGAGCATGTAGTAGCGGTACGCGTGGTAATCGAGCTCGTGGCGCAGCTCGGCCGCGCGCGCGGCGGCCTGGGCATGGGCGTCGGCCGGTGCAGCGGCATCCGCGCCCGCGGGCGTTTCGGTATCGATGTCCACGCCGTCACCAAACAGGCTCGATTGCTCCATAGCGGCACTCCTTCGCTCGATTTCAAACGGATACTAGAGTACCACCGGTCACCATGGCGCCGAATAACCCTTTCGAACCGCACCGAATCGGCAGCCGCCAGACTGGGGTGGATCGCGCGATCAAACCATGCCCTTGCCAGTTCTAAATGATCCGTTTTCCTCCATCCCCAATGGATCACTACGAAAAGAGGGGTTGTCCCGCGTTGGCGGAACAGCCCCTCTGGCATCGGTATGTGCGATACGGCTCGTTAGTAACCCTGGCCGTAGCCTTGACCCTGGCCCTGGCCCTGCTGGCCCAGCAGCTCCTCCAGGTACTGGCGCAGCTGTTCATCGGTAATACCACCGTTGCCGGTGTCGGTCGCGCTGTCATTCTGCTGCTGGTTCTGCAGCTCCTCGTCGGAGCCCAGCTCGACCGTGACCTTCTTCTCTTCCTTGCCGCGCATGAGCGTGATCTCGACCTTCTCGCCCACCTCGTGGCTGCGCAGCGCGATGATCAGACCATCGGCGCTCGAAATCTCATCGTCGCCCAGCTTGGTGATGACGTCGCCCTCCTGGATGCCAGCCTTGGCGGCGGGACCGTCCTCGACGACGCTCGCCACGTACGCGCCGCTATCGGTGCTCAGCTTGTTGGTGCGGGCGTTAAGCGCATTGACGCTCGAAAGCGTGGCGCCCATGTACGGATGCACCGGCGTCTTGCCGTCGATGATCTGGTCGGCAATGTTCTTGGCGTAGTTAACGGGAATAGCAAAGCCCACGCCCGAGCTGGAGCCCGAGTAGCTCTCGATGAGCGAGTTGATGCCCACCAGCTCACCATTGTCGTTAACGAGCGCGCCACCGGAGTTGCCCGGGTTGATGGCGGCATCGGTCTGGATCATGTTGGCATAGATGGTGTTACCGCTGGTAGAGCTCATGGCCGTGGAGCGATACAGCGCCGACACAATGCCCGTGGAGACAGACTGCTCATTGCCAAACGGCGAACCGATCGCCATGACCCACTCGCCCACGTTGAGCTTGGAGGAGTCGCCGATCTCGATCGGGGTGAGCTTGGAAGCATCGGCGTCCTTGAGCTTGATGACGGCCAGGTCGCTCGAGGCATCGTTGCCCACGAACTCGGCCTCGTACGTAGTGCCGTCATCCATGGTCACCACGTACTGATCGTAGCCATCGACCACGTGGTTGTTGGTGAGAATGTGGCCCTCGGTATCGAGTACTACGCCCGAGCCGACGCTGCCCGAGTTATTCGAATCGTCAGCAGACTGCGAAAGTGAGCCATTCTGGCTACCGCTCGAAGTAGCGGTAATGGAGACCACAGAGGGCAGGGCCTTGGCAGAAACGGCCTCGGCCAGCGTGGTGTCCTCGGAATCAATCGTAATCTTTTGCGTCGACGAACCCGAAGCGCCCGCCGTCACGGCATTCTTGCCACCGCCGATATCGAGCGTGCCACTCATAATGAGTGCGATGACCAGCAGGGCGCCGCAGGCGCAGCCGGCAAGCGCCGTAATAAAGATCGGCAGCTTTTTGGTCTTGGTCTTGACCACTGTGTGCTTGTTTACAACCTGCTGGCTGCCCAGCGGCTTGCCGGTCTGCGTGTCGTATGCCTGCACGTAGGGAATGTTGCTGTCGGCAGGCGTCGACTCCACCTGCACACGCGGCTGCTGCTGGGTCTCGCCGGCGTTGCCCGCATCCTGGGGACGCTGGGAATCGTTCTCGCTCATGGCTGCGATCCTTTCGTCAAATAACCAAAGGCCCGCCAAACACGTGGCGGGCCATCGTTGTTCACGTTGAGTTGTACCCCAATATGCGGGCACAAGTGTATGAGAACGCAATCTTTTAGGAAGGCTTAAGTTCTGTTGCAGATTCGAGAGGAACCCGCACCTGCGTCAAAGCCACCACAAAGGTGCCTGTCCCCTTTGTAGTGGAAATCTAGTCCTTAAACAGATAGCCCACGCCGCGGACGGTGGTGATGTGCGCCGCGATCTGCGGGCCCACCTTGGAGCGGATGCGTCGAATGTGCACGTCGACGGTGCGCGTGCCGCCGCAGTACTCAAAGCCCCACACGCGGTGCAGCAGCACCTCGCGGCTGTAGGCGCGGTTGGGGTGCGTCGCCAAAAAGCTCAGCAGTGAGTACTCCATCAGCGTCAGGTCGATGGGCTCGTTATCGAGTGTCACCTGGTAGGTAGCTAAGTTGATCTCGAGGTTATCGATGTTGAGTACATCGTCGGCGGTGACGGTCTCCTCCTCGCCCATCAGGCGCTGCGCGCGAGCCTTGAGCTCGTTGGGTGTCGCCGTGGGGCATACAAAGTCGGCATGCGCGTGATTGGGCAGGCGCAAGGTACCGAGCGCCTCGTCGTCGACGATCACCAGCATGGGGACGCCGCCGCGATCGTCAAGCCACTTGGCAATCTGATCGATGCGGTCGCTGCGGATGCCATCTGAATCGAGAATCAGCAGGTCAAAGTCGTGCGCCGCAGTTGGCGAATCGGGGGTTGCCAGGCTCACCTCGACACCCAGGGTAGTCGTCAAGCTGCGGGCAAACTCGTGGAAGCGCGTCGTGCGCGCCATGAACAGGGCACTCTTTTCGGACATATCGGCCTCCAAAGAAATGAGCTCAATCGTACTGGAACAAGCCAGCGCGATTAGGAGTTCGCCAGGTAGTGCTTGATCTCCCACTCGGTGATCGTAGACTCAAACTTATGCCACTCGTCGCGCTTCTTTTTGAGGAAGAAGCTGTGGATGTGCTCGCCGAGGGCATCCTTCATAAACTGCGAGTCCTCAAACACGTCGAGCGCCTCTTTGAGCGAGCGCGGCAGCGGCGCGTAGCCGGCCTCGACCATCTGACGGTCGGTAAGCTTGAGCGTCTCGGCCGTGGCCTCGGGCGGGAGTTCCAGCTTGCGCTCGATGCCGTCCAGACCAGCCGCCAGCGTGACGGCGTTGACCAGGTACGGGTTGGCCATGGGGTCGGGACTGCGCAGCTCGATGCGCGTGGACAGCGGCTTGCCGGGCTTGTAGACCGGGATGCGGACCATACTCGCGCGGTTGCGCAGGCCCCACGTGGCGTACTGCGGCACGGAGTCGCCACCCGTTGTGATGCGCTTGTACGAGTTGACCGTGGGGTTGGTGATGGCGCTGATTTCGCGCGCGTGCGCCAGAATACCTGCCATGTAGTGCTTGGCGACGTCGGAGAGATGGTACTTCTCGTCGTCCTCGCCCCAAAAGACGTTGTTGCCGTCATGGTCGAACAGCGACTGGCACAGGAACATAGCACTGCCATCCTCGCCCGCCAACGGCTTGGGCATAAAGGAGGCGTGGCAACCGCTCTCGTAGGCCTGCTGCTTAATGATGAGTTTGGCCGTAGTGATGGCGTCGGACATGCTCAGGGCCTCGGCGTGACGCAGGCTCATGCCATGCTGTGAGCGGCCGGCGGCGTGGAAGGTGTACTCCACGGGCACGGACATCTTCTCGAGCGTGAGAACCGTGTTGCGACGCAGGTCGCGGGCGGCATCGCTCACCGAAAGATCGAAGTAGCCCACGTTGTCGAGCGGCTCGGGGGTGTGCTCGTCGGGGAAGTAGTAATACTCCAGCTCGGCACCCACGTTGAGCAGATAGCCAGCCTTCTCGGCCTTGCGGAACATGCGGCGCAGGGCATCGCGCGGGTCGCCGGCAAATGGCTTGCGATCGGGAGTGCACACGTCGCAGAACACGCGGGCGACGCCGTTGTGGCTCGGGCGCCACGGCAGGATCTGGAAGGTCGAAGCGTCTGGGAACGCCAGCATGTCGGCCTCCTCGGGCGTGGCAAAACCCTCGATGGCGGAGCCGTCAAAGCCAATACCCTCCTCAAAAGCGACCTCGAGGTCCTCGGGGCTAATGGCAAAGTTCTTGAGGCGGCCGAGAATGTCGACAAACCACAGGCGCACAAAGCGGATGTCACGCTGCTCTACGGAGCGGAGTACGTAATCGATGTTCTGCTGGTTCATGTCGCTCCCCTTTCTTTCGGGCGGGTTTCGACTGGTCTATATCGCAGATACTATCGCAGAAAAATGTTTCCGCAGGGTTAAAGCGTATCAAGCGCTCAAAAAACGTGCTTGAGCAGGCCGTTGCGAACGAGCGGCTAGCGCGAGGTCGAAGCGCGGTGTTCGATGTGGCCGGGGATCTCGATGCGCTTGGGGGCGAGCTTTGCGGCATCGCCCACCGTAGTGGTAACGACATCGATACGCTCGGACAGGCGCTCGACTACGCGCTCGGCAATGGTAAGAGTGTCCTGCGCGGCCGTGGTCACACCGCCAAAGAGGACGTGGTTCCAGGGATAGTCGTCAAACGTTGCAATCTTGAGACCCGCGGGCAACGAGGGCCCCAGCTGGGCCAGCGCCTCGGTCAGGCGCAGGAAAACCAAGCCGTTGACGGCAATGAGGCCGAGCTTTTTACCCGCATAGCCGCGGATGGTCTCGTCCAGGCGACTGACACCCTCGACACCACCGTCCGCCAAGGTGACGACCTCGCCGGCCAGGCCGCGGCGCGAGAGCTCGTCGGCAAACGCCTCGGCGCGCTCGCGACGCACGGGGCTGTCATCGCTTGCCTCGGTGAGCAGGCACAGGCGCTCGCTGCCAGCAGAGGCCAAGGCGTCTACCAGGCCGGCGACCAGCTCACGGTTGTTGGAGGTCACCAGATCGACACCACCGTCGGCAACATCGCGGTCGAGCAGCACGACGGGCAGGCGTCCCGCAGCCTCGGCGATCGCCTTGTCGTTGCCTCCGCAGGTATTGACGACCAGGCCGTCCACGCCGGCATCGATAAGTCTGGTGAGCGACTCTGCCTCCTTGGCGGGGTCGTTGCCGCTAATGGCCGTCATGAGCGAGCAGCCGCGCGCGGCGGCGCTGGCGGAAAGCCCTTCGAGCATGGCGCTGGAGAACGGGTTAGCAATGTCGGCCAAGATCACGCCGATGAGGTTGGTACGCGAGCTGCGCAGATTGCGCGCGGCGGCACGTGGACGATAGCCGGTGCGCTCGATAACTGCCGCGATGCGAGCACGGGTTTCCTCGGTCATCTGCCCGGGGCGGTTGTTGAGATAGCGCGAGACCGTGGCCGGGCTCACGCCCGCCTCGGCAGCAATGTCCTTAATCCTCATCTGCGCCATAGCGCACCCCGTTTCCCAATTGTCAGCAGTCTGAGCCATTTTAGGCATTTTTTTAAAAATCTCGCTTGCAAAACGTTGTAGGTGAGCAGGATCGTTTTTGCGTCTCGAGCAGATGCGGTGATGGGCTAGATAGACGAGTCTTTGGACAGCTCGAAATAGTCGGGATGCAAGGCGATAACCGGGCCCTGCTCCTCGGGCATCAGGTGCAAGTGCGTCTCTGCCAGGTAGCTCGCCGTGTCGGTATCGCCCCTCTTAATGGCCTCGAGAATCCGACGATGTTGTCGACGAATCGGCTCCCAATCCAGATCCTGCGACACCATACGCAACCAGTTGTATCGCTCAAAATGCGTGTTGACGCTCTTCATCCAATCCCACAGCATGTGACGACCGGCAATCTCAAAACACGTCTCATGAAACAGGTTATCCAAGTCGAAAAAGCGACGCGTCTCGCTATGGTCGAGCGACTCGGACTCGGCAAGAATCTGCTCGAGCCGATGCTTTTGCTCGGACGTGGCAGCCGGACAACATTTAATGAGTACGCTTCTTTCGAGTTTCTCGCGCAAGAAACAGGCATTCTCGGCGTGTTCCATGCTGATCTTAGAGACGTAGGTGCCGCTCTTGGGACGCGTTTCCACCAGCTCTTGCTCGCGCAGGCGCACAAAGGACTCGCGAATTGGCGTGCGCCCGATCCCCGTCTCCTTTTCCAGACCAATCGCCGAAAGGCGCGTGCCGGGCTTGAGCTCGGCATAGATAATCTTGGAGCGCAGTGCGTTGTATGCCTGATCTTGCAGGCTCTGATAATGCTGGTGTTGTTCCATAAAGCCCTCGGATGAAGCCCACGGTTTGTCGAATTCCACCACGTAATACTATCGCATCGACACGCCCCAGCTCCCAATCAGTCTTTTTGGGACGGGGCTCTTTTAGCTACCCTGGCCCGCAGATCGGCCCCCTTGCCACAAAAGTGGCCCATCTACTACGTTAACACGGATAGCCTCGGCCATACCGAAAACCGTGAAAACAAAACCGCAGGTAGACAGCTTGTCGATTTTCGAAAAAGCCGACTATGGTTGACCCCTGCGGCTTAAACGTAGTAGATAGGCCCTTTTCGTGACGCAGTACTACCGCACCCCAAATTGGCACCCCGAGCCTGTTATAAGTTGCTGTGAAATACGGACGGTGATAATCAAGGGTTGATAGTCAAGGCGCGCTATACGGCTTGCTATATTTCACTATACTTTGCTGTACGTCGCTATACTTTGCTATAACTTGACAATAATCGGCCCGTTACCATCCGGGATATAACGGACCCCAAGCCAACGCTGGCTTGGGGTCCGTCTTGTACCATGGCTCTTTTGGACTATGAGCGCTCGTATTTCGTGGCCCGCCCGGTTCCCTGCCTTACGATTGCATTCCGTTCAAGCAGAGATTCGAGTGCCGCCAACGTCCGCATGCGGCTCAGCCCCGTCTGTTTTTCAATCTCGCTTCGCGACATAATTCGCCCGCCCGACAAGGCATTGAGAACCTGGATCTCTTCCTCGGACCCTTCAAAGGCATCGGTAGCGGGCAATGTGACGGCCACCATGCCGCCGCGAACATCAAAAATTGGTTGATTGATCGAATCGCGATAGGCACGTCTAATGCGCGCGATTCCCGTGCCAAATTTCTCGATGTAATCCAGCTTTAAAAAGACCTCGGCGACAATTGGGTTTCTGAGCACGGATATCTGCCCATACAGGTATTGTTCCGTCGTCAAACCGGCGGGCAGTGATCCGGGCGAAGTCACAACAACACGATCGTCGTACAAGGCAATTTGAACATTCGCTCGAACGTCCCACGTCCGATGCACCAAAGCGTTTGCAACAGCTTCGCGGAATGCCTCAAGAGAAATTCGATCGGTTTGGACGCGCTCCATCCCTTCGATACGCTCAAAACGGTAGTAGCGTGCAAACATAGCCACCGCCCTGTCCACCTGCTCAATTGCGGATACATTTGTCGTCGTCTCACGGTCCAAGATCACATCCTCGGTATCGCCAAAACGGACGCAGTCGATGCCCGGAGAATCATTCTTATCCGCCAAAATCGCCGCAGCGTTGGTATAGCCATCTTTGCCGAGCAAGCGAAGCGTGCGCATAATATCCGGCGTTAGCTCGGAAATGCCGAGATGTTCAACACACTTATGCTCGAGCGTGTGAAAACTCAAGTCCTGGCGAGCCGACGTGAGCGCGTCGAACGTTACGTTGCTGCCTTCGAGCGTCAGCCTGCCATACTCAAACCGGTCGACCTCCACCGTTGCCGAATCGTTTCGCCTGTAGGCCTTTCCCTTGCTTCGATAGGGTTTGTCCTGGCCCTCATAAACCGTAAGGATTACGGTCCCGTGTTTCTCATCGCGCTCGAGCGTGTAACGGGGAGCGGGATCCAAGCTGTCATTAATCATGTTCTCGATGCGGAGACACTCTGCGACCGGATCTGCAAGGCCGACAGCCACGCCCTCGTCATCAACGCCAAACTCAATCTTGCCCGTCCCGTAGTTTGCATAGGCGCTCACCGTTTTAAGAAACGTCGGCGTAACGCTTTCCTTGTATTCGACTGTAGGGTTCTCTCTAACAACCATATGCACAACCCTCTCGTTTCGTACCATTCATAACCGTATTATAAGACGAAAACCGTTTGCATACTGATTTATCAAAGACGCAAACGGTTTTCGTCTTTATTTGCGTACGGAATTAAGACGCATAATTTCGCTTTCGTATGGCTCAATACCGGACACAGACTGTTTTCGTCTGTCAATACGCCTGCAATCCAAACGAAAAGAGCCCCGAGCTCGTATGAACTCGGGGCTCTTTGTGCCGCACATCTATGAGAGGAGAAATTCGATGCGTACGGGCGCTACTCCATGAAGCCGCAATGGTGCAATGGGGCCAGATTTACATGCACCAAGTTGGTGCAAAGTAACCTGCCCCCACGCAACAAGGAGTTGACTAGAGCTCGCAGGCAACCTTGTAGCCATCGCCGATGGCATCGCGGATGTTGCCGCACTTGTTGGCATCGCCCAGCACGTGGGTGGCAACACCGGCAGCGGCAAGGTCGTCGGCCAACTTGGTATTGGGACGATAGCCCATGGCGAGCACCAGCGTATCGGCATCGGCGATGGTGTGGGCCTCGCCATCCTTCTCGTAGCTGATGGCATCCTCGGTGATCTCGGTCACCTTGGCCTCGGTTAGCACATGGACGCCCTTGGAGAGCATGCGCGTGATGAGCACCGCGCGACCGGCACCACCCTCGTTGGCGGCGAGCGTCTTGGTCATCTCGATAACGGTGATGTCGCGGTTTGCCGGCGACAGATCGTTGACCAACGGGGCCAGGTAATCGGCCGTCTCGCAACCGACGGTGCCGCCGCCCACGATGACAATCTTCTTGCCCGGGAAAGCCTTGCCACCCAGCAGGTCGTCAGCCGTCATGACCTGCTTAAATCCCTGCATAAAGGCCGGGGCGATGGGTTCGGCGCCATAAGCCAGGACAACCTCGTAGCCCGCGTAGTCGCGCTGGATGTCCTCGGCCGAAAGCTCGGTACCGAAGACGCACGTGACGCCGGCCTCGGCCAGGCGACGGTACTGATACTTGATCACGCGCGTGAGCTCCTGCTTTGCCGGCGGAACGGCCGCAATGCGCATCTCGCCGCCCGGCTCGTCCTGCTTATCCACGAGCACCACGTTATGGCCGCGCTTGGCGGCAATATAGGCTGCCTCCATGCCCGCGGGACCGGCACCCACAACGAGCACGTTCTTTGCCTCGGCGGCAGGCTCGTAGCCAGCCTCGTCACGCTCCACGTCCGGGTTGACGGTGCAGGAGATGCGCTTGCCAAACATGATACCGTTCAGGCAGCGCAGGCAACCGATGCAGGGGCGGATGTCGTCGGCGTTGCCGGCAGCAGCCTTGTTGCAGAATTCGGCATCGCACAGATTGGCGCGGCCCATCATGCAAATGTCGGCAGCGCCGTCCTCGATCAGCTCCTCGGCGATCCATGCCTCGTTAATGCGGCCGACCGTGGCAACGGGAATGTTGACGTGCTTTTTGATCTCGCGCGAGCAGGCGGCGTGCGAGGCCTGCTGCGTGCCGGCGGCGGGAATGGCGGAACCGCGCTTGATGGTGGTGCCGCCCGACACATGAATCATGTCGACGCCGGCCTTCTCCAGGCGACGCGAGACGTAGATCATGTCGTTGAGGGTCAGGCCGCCATCGGTGTACTCGTCGCCCGAGATACGGACGTCGATGATAAAGTCCTTGCCGCAGCGCTCGCGAATCTCGGCGATGACCTCGAGCAGGAAGCGCATGCGGGCGTCGAGCGAGCCGCCGTACTCGTCGGTGCGCTTGTTATAGAGCGGGGTCAAAAAGCCGCCGAGCATGCCGTGGGCGTGTGCCGCATGGACCTCGACGCCGTCGACACCGGCCTTCTGCATGCGCACAGCAGCGTCACCAAACTGATGCGTGAGCTCGTGGATCTCATCGACCGTGATGGGGCGCGGCGCCTCGCGGGCATAGGACGGGCCCACAAAGGACGGAGCGATCAGGCGCGGCGTGCCCGGAATGTTAAAGGCCATGTAGGCGGGGTGGAAGAGCTGCGGCATGATCTTGCAGCCATACTCGTGGACGGCTGCGGCGAGCTTTTCCCAGCCGGGGATAAACGTGTCGTCGTAGCAGCACATATCGCCCGGCAGATAGGTATAGGTGGGCTCGACCGTCACGACCTCGGTGATGATGAGACCCACGCCGCCCTTGGCGCGGGCACGGTAATGATCGACCAAGTCGTCGGTCACATAGCCGTGATCGGCCAGGTTGGTAGATACCGGCGGCATAAAGACGCGGTTCTTGACCTCGGTCGTACCGACCTTGATCGGGCTAAAGAGCATCGGGTAGGCGGAGGACTCCATGCAGGTTTCCTTTCGATTGAGCCGCTCGGCGGCAGTTACTGACGTACCTATCGTAGCAGTAACTGCGCAGCACCCGACAGATCGCAGATTGCACGGCACTCGTCAAAAGGAGAAACAGAGACGTCCCCGTTCACCTTATTTGATACCGCGGCCCAAGTCTTCGGCGATTTTGTCTACGCCCTTAAGTGCGGCGCAGGTCTTTTTGTTGGAGCAATGTCCTGTGCAAACGCCACCTTGAGCGCAGTCGGCGCAGGTGCCCTTGCGATAAATGCGCACGCACACGGCGACAAACGCAATGCCGATAACAGCCAGTACAACAATATCGATAGGTGCCATAGCAAGCCTCCTCTAGTTAACCACCACTTACTTTACCCCATTCTCCACCTGCCAAAAAGGGACAGGTATATTTTGGTCGGTTTTATCTGCGGAAACGCCACATCTCCCTCACCAAAAAGCCCGAGTGTCGCTGGGACACCCGGGCTCGTGGAAAGGGGCTAATCCTTATTCGGACTTAAGCGGAAACTGCGGCGGAAGCAGTGTTGGTCTCGTCCTCGTCGGTCCATGCATGCTTGGGCATGGGACGGAAGATCTGGAAGAGCATCGCAACCAGCAGCACGATGGCTACAATCGTCCAAATACCAAACTGGCCCAACACAAACAGGTTGTAGAACTGGTTGATGAACAGGCCGATCACCCAAGCGAAGGCGCACTCGTAGCCGATGGCAATCGCGGTCCACTTGCCGGAGTCCATCTGGTTGCGGATAGTGCCCATGGCGGCAAAGCACGGAGCGCACAGCAGGTTGAAGGCACCAAAGGCCACGCAAGCACCCATGGTGGGGAACATGCCCGCAAACGCGGTCCACAGGCTCGGGTCGGTCTCGCCAGCATCGGCGACGGAGAGCAGCGAGCCGGCGGTAGCGACGACATTCTCCTTAGCCACGAGGCCGGAGACGGTCAGCGCGGTGGCCTGCCAGGTGCTAAAGCCGAGCGGGGCGAAGATCCAAGCGACCAGGTTGCCGAGCATGGCGAGCACGGAGTAATCCATGAACTCCTCGGGGATGCCGTCCATCGCGGGCAGGAAGCCAAAGGAACCGTTGTAGCTACCAAAGTTGGAGAGGAACCAAACGACGACGGTGGACGCGAAGATGACCGTGCCGGCCTTCTTGATAAAGGCCCAGCAGCGCTCCCACACGTGCAGCGCCCAAGAGCGGATCGCCGGGAAGTGGTAGGCGGGAAGCTCCATAACGAACGGCGTCGGGCGACCGGCGAAGAGCTTGGTCTTCTTGAGCATGAGGCCCGAGGCGATGACGGCAAAGACGCCCAAGAAGTAGAAGAGCGGGCTGATCCACGCAGCGGTGGTAGAAGAGTCGCCAATGATGGAACCCATGAGCAGGGCGATGATCGGCAGCTTGGCGCCGCAAGGGATGAACGTGGTGGTCATGACCGTCATGCGGCGGTCCTTCTCGTTCTCGATGGTCTTGGTGGCCATGACGCCGGGGACGCCGCAGCCCGAGGACACGAGCATGGGGATAAAGGACTTACCGGACAGGCCAAACCGGCGGAACACGCGGTCCATGATGAAGGCGACACGGGCCATGTAGCCGCAGTCCTCCAGGAAGGACAGCATCACAAAGAGCAGGAACATCTGCGGAACGAAGCCGAAGATGGCGCCTAAGCCGCCGACGATACCGTCGCAGACCAGCGAATCAACCAGGCCGCCGTCCTCGGTACCACCCGCCACAAGGGCGTCGTGCACCACGGTGGTAATACCCGGGACATAGGGGCCGTACTGCGCCGGGTCGACCGAGTCGGCGTTGTCGCCCGCAGCCTCAACAGCTGCGTCATAGGCGTCACGACCCTGACCGAGCACGTACCAGCCGTCGGTGCCGAAGAGCTGGTCGTTGGTGAAGTCGGTCACCGTGCCGCCCAGGGTGGAAACGGCGATGTAGTACACGCAGAACATGATGACCACAAAGATCGGCAGGCCCAGGATACGGTTGGTAACCACGCGGTCGATCTTCTCGGAGGTGCTCATCTTGGCAGGAGCCTTGGTGAGGCACTCATCGATGATGTGCGCGATGACACCATAGCGCTCGCCGGTGATGATGGACTCGGCGTCGTCGTCGCAATCCTGCTCGCACTGGGCGACCAGCTGCTCGACGCGAGCGGCCTTCTCCTTGGTGAGGTTGATGAGCTTGCAGGCGTCCGCGTCGCGCTCAAACAGCTTGACAGCGTAGTAGCGACGCTTGTTGGCGGGAACGCTCGCCGGCAGGTTGTTCTCGATGTGGTCCAGAACGTCCTCGATGGAGGAATCGAACTTGTGCTCCGGCACCTGGCCCTTGGAAGCAGCAGACTTCTTGACCTGCTCGAACAGCTCCTTGATACCCTTGTTTTTAAGGGCCGAGATCATCATGACCGGGCAGCCAAGCTTCTTGGAAAGCTTGTCCGTGTCGATCTTGTCGCCGTTCTTCTCCACGAGGTCGGCCATGTTGAGGGCCACGACCACGGGCAGGCCGGTCTCGATAACCTGAAGCGCCAGGTACAGGTTGCGCTCGAGGTTGGTGGCATCGACCACCTGGACAACGACATCGGGCTCGCCGCTCATGAGGTAGTCGCGCGAGCACTGCTCCTCGGGGCTGTAGGGGGAAAGCGAGTAGATGCCGGGGAGGTCCGTGATGGTAACGTTCTTGTCGCTTAGGAGCTTGGCTTCCTTTTTCTCAACCGTGACACCGGGCCAGTTGCCAACGTAGCCGTTGGCGCCGGTGATCAGGTTGAAAAGCGTGGTCTTGCCGCAGTTGGGGTTACCCGCCAGCGCGACATGGATCTGAGAATCCGCCATTCAATCCTTCTTCCTTGTGTGCCCGCGCTGTCATCTCCGAGCGGGCTGGATATTGTGCTTCAACGTTGCATTGCTAAGTTAGAAAAACCTAACTTTACCTGCAAGAATACATGCCGCTGGCCCTTACTGGACCTCGACGACGGCAGCCTCCTCCTTGCGGATGGAAAGCTCGTAGCCGCGCACGTTGATCTCGACCGGATCTCCGAGCGGTGCGACCTTTACGACCTTAAACGACGTGCCCTTGATGAGCCCCAGGTCCATAAGGTGACGGCGCAGTGCACCCTCACCGTGAAGCTTGACGATGGTAGAGCTCTCGCCCACCTTGACGTCACCCAACGTCTTCATGTACTTGTCCCCCTTTCAGCTTTTTGCGAAATGCTACGAACTAACCGACGGTCATGATGTGCATGGCAACCTTGGAATCGATACCAAAGCGTGCACCCAGCACCGTGACGATGATATTGGCGCCACTCGAGCTCACCACGTGGATCTCGTTGCCCTCGACAAAGCCGAGGTCCTTGAGATGGTGCTTCATATCCTCATTGCCCTTTACGCGAGACACGCGCACGGTTTCGCCCGCTTTTACCATCGAAAGCGGCATAGCCGGCATCTGCGGTCCGCAAGACATGAGTGAGCTCCTAACGTCAGTTCGTCCTCAACATCGACGCAGCAAAAGTTAACCACGTCTATGTTCGCTATAGTAAACTAGCACGTGGTTAACTTTTTGGAAAGGGTCCCCATTTAGATTTCGAAAAAGTTTCCTATACGAAACAAAAAGGCGCGGCAAAGAGCTGTCCTTTGCCGCGCCCTGTCATGCTTAGAGCGAGAGGTTTCTGATCGATGTGACGCAGGAAGCCTCGTCTACGCCCGAAACGCGGAAGATGATGTCCTCGCCGCACTCGCCGTAGAGAGCCATGAGCCCCATTACATCGCGGCCGTCGGTATGGCGATCGCCGATACTGACCGATACGTTGCTACGATGCTTGGCAATGATGTCGTAAAGCAGCGCAACCGGGCGGGCATGCAGTCCCAACGGATCTTTAATCGTCTTTGTAAACTCGACCATGTCCCCTCCCGCGGCATCGCACATTCGGCCGGCAAACCCAACCACGTGGTAGTTATTGTAGCGTTAGATGCTTGTCGAGAGCTCCTCTGAACACCTCGTGGGCAAAAAGTGGCAAATATGAGTACTGTCACCGATTTAGTAGCAGCAAAATCGCGAGCAAAGTGCCTGCTTTGAGCGATTCGAAGAGGTTGAAAGCCGTCAAACGCCCTTTAAAGGGGGTTAGATAAATTGATTTTGAGCCCGTTTTTGCTCAGAACAGGCCGAAAAATATGACACCTCTTTTGCAACAGTACTCATATTTGGCATTTTTTGACCACGGGGTCCAAAACCATGCCCCAAAACACAAAAGGAGGGGCCTCGTAAGGCCCCTCCTTAGGAAAGGGAATCGATTTATTCCACAGCCGTAGATTAATCCTAGCCGCTACTCCATCATGTCGAGGACGGAGGGGCGAAGCTCGTTCTCGGCGGCCTCGGGATCGGTCTCGCGCAGGCGGTTGATGTAGCGGTTGTACCACATCACGGCAAGGCCCAGGAAGACAACTACACCGCCAACGTTGTAGACCAGCGTCAGCCACAGAGGCTGATCGAGCGGAATGGTGCCGCAGATAAGCACGAAGCAGAAGACAACGAGCAGGAAGGCGGCAATGACCAGACCGAAGGTGCGCGAACCCATACGGAAGTCGCGGGGCGCAGCGTCGAAGTTCTTGCGCAGCATAAAGTAGGCAAGCAGAATCAGCAGCGGCGGGAGCAGAGCGGTGGCAGCCGTCATGTTGGTGACGATCATGAGCAGGTCGTCTAGGTTGCCGGAGCCCAGGGCCGGGATGATCAGGATGGGGACGACGATGGCGAACTGCAGCCGGGCAGCGCGGGCAGGAATGCCGTGCTCGTTGAGCTCGACGATCTTGCTACCAAAGACGCCCTTGGGGATCTCGGTGAAGAAGACCTTGATGGGAGCAGAGGTCCACATCATGAGGGAGCCCAGCGTGGCGGCAAGAAGGATCAGGCCAATGACGCGCGTGGACACTTCCATGGGAATGCCAAAGTGGGCAAAGACAGCGCCGAATACGTCGAAGATACCGGTGGAGATGGCAACGCCGCCCTCGGGAATGAACAGGTTGACCAGCAGCGAAGCGCCTGCATACAGAAGGCCGATGGTCAGGCCGGCGATAACGACGGTGCGCACGAAGGCCTTGACGCCACCCTTAAGGTCGTTAAGGAACACGCCGACAGACTCAGCGCCGCCAACGCCCTGGATGATCCAGGCAAGCGTACCGAAGAAGCCCCACATAGTTGCGAAGTTGCTCGTGTCGGGAGCCATGTTAGCGGGGGTAGGAGCCGTAGCGAACTCGACGCCGCCAAAGGCAGCAGCCAGGGACAGCAAGATGAACACGGCAGTCAGGCCGAGAGCCGCGGTCGAGCCGAAGGAGGAAATGGAGCCGATCCACTTAGCACCCTTGGTCGAAACCCACGTGGCGATAGCAAAGACGACGATCTCGATAATGGTGATCCACAGCTGCGAGAGCTCGGCATTGGCACCAAAGAACACGTAGCTCGCGTAGATGATGACGTTAGGCAGGACGGACGCAAAGTAGAACAGGTTAACGAACCAGTAGCTAAATGCCGTCAGGAATGCCCAGCGACCGCCCATCGAGGTCTTGACCCAGGCGTACACGCCCGACTCGGAGTCCTTGTTAAGGCCGACGAATTCGGCGGTAACCAGGGTATAGGGGACAAAGTACAAAAGCGTAGCGAAAAAGAACGACGGCGCAGCTGCCAAGCCGATGGCCGCGTTGTTGTTGATGATGTTCTTGATACCGAACACGGCGGCGACCGTCATGCCCAGCAGAGCGAACGAACCAATCGTTCCTCGTTTTTCAGAGCTCATAAGCCCTCCCAATCATCCGTTATATCTCATCTAAAACCGTCCGGACTGCAAGCGCAATCGTGGACGGCGCACCTGCTAAGGGGAATGGGGAAAAGGGAGTCAACAAAGCCATCCCCCTTAACGGCGCGAAGCAAACGTCCAAACGGACGAATACTACTTGTTGGGGAAGGAATAACCTTCAACCGTCACGTGCAGTACCACGACGCGGGAATCCGCGGCATCGGCCACGACACGGTAGGCCTCGTCAATTTCGACGACGGCAACGCCGCCGGCGGGAATCGTCACGGTCTCCCCCGCACCCTCAAAGCGCTCGCGATCATCGATATCGCTGTAAGCACGGATGCAGGTGAGGTCTGCCTTGGGGGCAACCTCGACGGTCAGGTCGCCGTCGAGCGGAGCGAGCACGGCATGGTAGCGACGGTGACCGACCAGATCGGCGGTAGCGGCCTCGCGGGCATAGACCCACCAGTACACCAACGAGTCGCCGATGGAGTAAGCCACGTCGTGCTGCAGGTCGGCAACGCCATCGAGCGCCTGACCGGTGCGCATCCACTTCTTGACGGACTTCATCTGAGCGTCGAAATCGGCGCGCGAGTTAAAGACATGCATGACTTATGCCTCCTTAATGGGTGCCAGCGCCTGAGCCAGATCGGCAGACGTCAGCGGTCGCAGGGACACCTCAAAGCTGAAGCTCTCAAAACGGGTGCGGTAGGAATCGAGCACCTCGGAACCCCAAGAGTTCGAACCAAGGCCGAGCAGCTGGTCGTTGATATTGACCGTAACCGTGTCGCCCTTGACAAGGTCGTAGACGTGCTTGGCGTTATCTATAGCCTCGCAGCTATAGGGCCATGCCGAGAACGAGAACGGGTTGGAGGCGGCGTCGCTCGGACGCGTCACGACCAGACCGTCACCGTGGCTAGAGCGCAGGGCGACCCAACGGGTGCCCTCGCGGTTAGCACAATCCTGAGGCATAACGTAGGGCGTGAACATGTCGTCGACCGTAGTGCGGTAATGACCGACCGGGTTGGCGCGCAGCGAGTCCGGATAGTTCTCGCCCGGGCCGTGGCCATACCACTCGACGGCACGATCGCAACCGGGGACCTCGAAGGAGATGCCGATGCGCGGGATGATATCCGAGTAATCGCCGTAGGGCTCGCCGGAAACCTTGAGGTCGACTCGACCGCTCGGAAGCACGGTGTAGACGAGCTCGACGCGCATGCCGAACGCGCGGACGGGAGGAGCGATACGCTGGCTCACGGTAACGACGACCGCATTGCCATCCTGCTTCCAAGAAACCTTGCGGGTAGACGTCTGCATCACATCGATGAAGTTGTCCTTCCACAGTGAGTCATACTCCTGGGCATGGTTATCGACGAGCGGATGCCAAAAACCAACCTGGGGACCAGAGGCCATGACGTCGCGGCCGGATGCCTTCCACTCGCTCACGGTACCGTTGACTTTGCTGAAGGTCAGCTCGCCGTTGAGGGAGTGGATGCGGATCTCCTGCTCGGTCTCCTCAACCGTAAGCTCAGGACGAGCGGGGGCCACGATGGTCGGCGCCGGATGGTTTGCGATGGCAAACTGGCTAGCGCCCAGCTGGAACATCGGCTCGCACCAGACGTGAGCGGCCATGGTGTAGGCGCGCACGGTCAGCAGGGTCTCGCCCACTGCGGCCTCGCGAATCACCAGTGGCAGCTGGACGGACTCGCCGGGGGCAACCGCGCCGGGCATGAGCGTCTTGCGGCAGACCACGTCGCCGTCCACCAGGGTCTCGGCCGACAGGCAGACATCCTCGAGGGTGGTGAACCAACGCTTGTTGGTGACGGTCAGCTCGCCTGCCTCGGCGTCATAAGCCATGCGGACCGGGCAGATAACCTGGCCGTACTCGGTAAGGCCCGGACTCGGCTGCTGCCAGGGGAACACCATGCCATCGATGCAGAAGTTGCTGTTGTTGGGGTAATCGCCGTTGTCGCCACCATACATATCGTAGGCAACGCCGTCCTCGGTCACAGCAGCCAAACCGTGGTCGCACCATTCCCAAATGAACTGGCCCTGGATGCAATCCCAACGATCGAAGACCTCCTGGTACTCGGACAGGCCTCCGGGACCATTGCCCATGGAGTGACCGTACTCACAGTTGATGCGCGGCTTGGGGAATGGGTGCTCGCCAAAGTCGTTCATCTGCGAAACACGGGAGTACATCGTGGAGATAACGTCGACGGTATCGGCGTTGCGGTCCTCCTCATAATGGACCGGACGATCATCGAGCTCGTGAGCCTTGGCGTACATCGCGCGGATGTTGCAGCCATAGCCGCTCTCGTTGCCCATCGACCACATAATGATGCAGGCGTGGTTGCGCTCCTGCATCACCAGGCGCTCAACACGGTCAACGTAAGCCGGCTCCCAGGCAGGGTCGTCGGTGACCAGGGCGATATTGCCGATATTCTCGAAGCCGTGGCTCTCCATATCGGTCTCGGCGACCAGCATGATGCCGTACTCGTCGCACAGCTCGTAGAAGCGCGGATCGTTGGCGTAGTGGGACGTGCGCACCGCGTTGATGTTGTGCTGCTTCATGAGCTCCAGGTCGCGGCGCATGCGCTCGAGACCCACGGCGCGGCCCTTGTGATCGTCGTGGTCGTGGCGGTTGACGCCATGCATCTTAAAGTAGGTGCCGTTGAGGTAGATATGATTGCCCTCGACCGTCACCTCGGCAAGGCCTTGGCGATGCGGAACGTACTCGCTGACCTCGTCGCCGTCGTAGACCTCAAGCGTAAGGTCATAGAGGAAGGGGTCCTCGGGGTTCCAGAAGTGGGCATCGGCAACGCTGCACTCGGCATGGCCGTCGACGCACTCGCCCGTAGCGACCACATTCTGGCCATCGCTGAGCGTATACACGACGCGACTTGCGCCCTCGGCAACCGTATCGAGCGTGATCAGAGCGGCATCGCCCTCGCGGTGCGTGCGGAACCTAAAGTCGACCAGATGCGCGGCGGGACGCTGCATGAGGTACACATCGCGGAAGATGCCCGATGCCCACCACATGTCCTGGTCCTCGATGTAGCTACCATCGCTGTACTGCAGAACCTTGACCGCAAACAGGTTGTCGCCCTCGACGAGCGCGTCGGTCACGTCAAACTCGGCGGACAGGCGCGAACCCTTGGTCATGCCGATAAACTTGCCGTTGACATACAGCTCGCCGTAGCTCTCGATACCGTCGAAGCGAATAATCTCGCGAGCGCCGGCAGGCACGGCGGGAAGTTTGACGATGCGCTGGTAGACGCCCGTAGGGTCGTCGGAGGGAACGAACGGCTGATCCACCGGGAACGGAAAACCCTCGTCGGTGTAGGCAAGGTTGCCATAGCCGTCTACCTGCCACAGGTGCGGAACCTCCACGTGATCCCACTCGGGCTTGTACGTGCAAAGTGCTTCGTTGGAGACGGCCGCGGGGCCCTCAAAAAGGCGGAACTGCCACGAGCCGGACAGCTGGACAAATCCGCGCGACAGCTCGCGGCTGTACGTAGCGGCGAGATCGGCGGCCTCATAACCCATAAAGTACGCATGGGGTGCCAGGCGGTTCCTGTGGGTGAGCGCTTGGTTTTCCCAATCGTTAATGGCGTCCATGGTGATGCTCCTTCGTCATCGTAGTGCTTCTTTGTGCAACCGGTTGTCCTTATCTTACGGGCGGTACAAAAATCTGTGCAACCGGTTGTCCGCCGAACGGTCGATTTTGTCGGATTAACGGTGCAACCGGTTGTACAACCATGCTACTTATGTCACCCTAAGCTTAGGTGCACAGCACGGGGCATCGTTCTTGAACTCACAGGCAACTGTCGCGCCTGCCTATGTCTCGCCCATACATGCCGTGCTCAGTCGCAGTTTGATTGCAAAACGACACCGGTCACCGGATACCATGGACGCCGTTCACGCGCGCTATAGTAATCTGTATCCGCATTAGCCTTTATCGATAGCCCACCGACCCAATTGCACAGGAGACGCCATGACCCAACCAGCACGCACCGCACCCACGCTTGCCGAGGTTGCTGAAGCTGCCGGTGTTTCGCGCTCCACGGCATCGCGCGCCCTCAACGACTCCCCCCGCATTAGCGAGGAAACTAAAAAGCGTGTCCGCGCAGCGGCGAAAAAGGTTAACTTCGTTCCCAACGCACGCGGCCGGGCGCTCGCCGTCGGACGCACGGAAATTATCGCCGTGCTGGTTACCGAGCCTTTGAGCGAGCTGTTTAGCGATCCCACCTACAGTGAGTTTTTAAGCGGCATTACCGAGGAACTTTCGGAGTCGTCTTACTTGCCCGTGATCTTGCAGGCATCTTCCTCGCATGAGCGCAACCGCGCACGCGAGCATTTTGAGCGCCGCTCGTTTGACGCCGTCATCGACGTCTCGCCCTACAAGGGCAGTGAGCTGCTCGAGGTGCTGCGCGAGCTGGGCGTACCCACTGTGTTATGCGGCCAGCTCGAGGGCCATCCCTATCGCGACGTGTTCTCGACGGTCTACTCCGACGACGAAGAGGGCGGACGCTTTGCGGCGCTCGCTATGAAAGATCGCGGACGCAAGGACATCGTTGCCGTGCTGGGGCCGCAGGATAACCCCGCCGTCATCGACCGCCTTCGCGGCTACCGTGCAATTTTGGGCGAAAGCCTTCCGGATGAAAATGTCATCTATACCGGATGGAGCAGCGGAGACGGCTACCAAGCCACGCGGCGGTTGCTCGCGCGCGAAATACGTGCCGACGGCGTGCTATGCGGATCGGACCGTATCGCAACCGGCGTTATCGCCGCATTCAACGAAGCAGGAATTAGCGTACCCAAAGACGTTTCGGTCGTGGGCTTCGATGACCACGAGGTCGCAGCTCGCAGCGTCCCCGCGTTGACGACCATTCGTCAGCCGCTTCGCGAGGAAGGCCACATGGCCGCAGGCATTGCGCTCGATATGATCAATGGCGCCGTACCCACCACCACCGTCATGCACATGCAGCTCGTTCAGAGAGACTCACTGTAGGAAACTGGGCCGGGCTTTCCGCTAGGCTGCTTTAGCGGAAAGCCCGGCCCATTCCGAACGCCGATTCTGGGATGTACTTTCCGCCAGAAGCTCAACCGGAAAGTGCGACCCGTTATTTGGCTGGATTCTGGGTCGCAGTTTCCGCGACGTCCGGTCACCCTATGCCCTCGCAACCTCGGCGTATAAAAAACGAGGGAAAGCACACGTCCTTCCCTCGTTGCAAGCAATATGTAGCCGCTTGCCTACATCAGGCGCAGGCTGACGTCCTTGAGCTGGGCGCCGGAAACGGCACTCGGAGCGCCCGACATGAGGTCGGAGCCGCTGGCCGTCTTGGGGAACGCCATGACGTCGCGGATGGAGTCGGAGCCGGTGAGCAGCATGCACACGCGGTCCAGGCCCAGAGCGAAACCGCCCATCGGGGGCGCACCAAACTTGAGGGCCTCCATGAGGAAGCCAAACTGAGACTCGGCGCGCTCCTCGGTGAAGCCCAGGAGCTTGAGCATGGACATCTGCATCTCGGCGTTGTGGATACGCATACCGCCGCCGCCGGCCTCAAAGCCGTCCATGACAAAGTCGTAGGTGCAAGAACCGGCTGCCAACGGGTCGGCCTCGATCTTGGCGATGTCGGTCTCGGTCGGCAGGGTAAAGGGCTGGTGCTCGGCTGCATAGGCCTTGCGGTCCTCATCCCAGTGGAACAGCGGGAAGTTGACGACCCACAGGAAGTCGTGGCCCTCGCGCTTGATCTCAAGCGCGTTGGCCATGTGGGAACGCATGCCGCCCAGGATCTCGTCGGAAAGCAGGCGCGGGCCGGCGGCGAACATCACAAGGTCGCCGGGCTCGACATCCATGCGCTCGCGCAGAGCCGCCATCTCCTCGTCCGAGAAGAACTTGACGATGGGGCTGTTGATGGAGCCGTCCTCGCGGAAAGCGATCCACGCCAGACCCTTGGCGCCAAACGTGGAGGCCACGCCGGCAAGCTTATCGATCTTGGCACGTGCCCAGGCACCGGCGCCCTTGGCGTTGATGGCCTTGACGACAGAGCCCTCCTCGTTTGCCGCAGTCGCAAAGACCTTGAACTTGGAGTTGGCAAAGATGTCGGTCAGGTCGACCAGATGCATGCCATAGCGGGTATCGGGCTTGTCGGAGCCATAGGTGTCCATGGCCTCCCAGTAGTTCATGCGACGCAGCGGCGTGGGCATCTCGACACCCATGCGGCCGAAGGCATCGGCCAGGACCTCTTCGAGCGCGCTCATAACGTCGTTCTGGTCCACGAAGGACATCTCGATATCGACCTGAGTGAACTCGGGCTGACGGTCGGCACGCAGGTCCTCGTCGCGGAAGCACTTGGCAACCTGATAGTAGCGCTCGACGCCACCGACCATAAGCAGCTGCTTCAGGAGCTGCGGGGACTGCGGCAGGGCGTAGAAGTTGCCCGGCTGAATACGGCTGGGAACGATGAAGTCACGAGCGCCCTCGGGCGTGGACTTAAACAGGGAGGGCGTCTCGACCTCCATGAACTCACGGTTGTGCAGCGCCTCGCGAATGGCAAAGGTAAAGTCGGAGCGCAGCTTGAGGTTGGCCATCATCTCGGGACGACGGAGGTCCAGATAGCGATAGCGCAGACGGGTGTCCTCGCTGGTCTCGATGCCGTCCTCAATCTGGAACGGCGGGGTGACGGACGTGTTGAGCACCTCGGCGTGGTCGGTCAGGACCTCGATCTCGCCGGTCGCGAGCTTGGCGTTGGTGGTCTCCTCGCCACGGGAGCGCACGACGCCGTGGATCTTGATGGGCCACTCGGGACGCATGGTCTCGGCGATCTTAAATGCGTCGCCGTCAGAGTGCTCGGGGTCGAAGGTGAGCTGCGTGATGCCCTCGCGGTCACGAAGGTCGCAGAAAATAAGGCCGCCGTGGTCACGGCGACGGCTCACCCAACCGGTGAGGGTGACCTCTTCGCCCACGTTCTCGCGGCGAAGCTCGCCGCAGGTACGGGTGTGCATGGAATGCTCGTCGATGGGACGGGTCTGGCTCATACCAGTGATCCTCCTTTATGGATCTGTGCCGCCCCGTGTCGTTCCGGGCGGCGTCGTACAGATTTGCCCAGCCTGCGTAAACCGCGCAGCCAGACATGGCGTTCTATCTTATCGCACCTGTGTCGATGTGCCGCGGAAAAGTAGTTCTCGCCCAAAGACTTGACGGAGACGAAACAATTGACGCGGCCTGGCCGTCGCCAAGGCGCGCCGCGTGCGACAATGTGCCCCAATACAACTGCACTCGGAAAGGCCCGCCATGACTGCACGCCTCATCGTTATGGATATCGACTCCACGCTCATCAACCAGGAGGTCATCGACCTGTTGGGCGAGGAGGCAGGCGTGGGCGAGCAAGTTGCGCGGATCACCGAACGCGCCATGCGCGGCGAGCTGGACTTTAAGCAAGCGCTCGAGGAGCGCGTGGGGCTGCTCGCCGGCCTGGACGAGAGTGTGTTCGAGCGCACCTTTGAACGCGTGACATTTACCCCCGGCGCGCTGGAGCTTGTGCGTTCGGCACACAGCAAGGGCTGGAAGGTCGGCGTGGTAAGCGGCGGCTTCCACGAGATCGCTGACAAGATCGTAGCCGCCGCGGGTATCGATTTTTGCCTGGCCAACCGCCTGGAAGTCGTGGACGGCAAGCTCACCGGTAAGTTGGCTGCCGGCATTGTGACCAAGGAGTCCAAGCTCATCCAGCTGCTGGACTGGGCAGTTGAGTGCGGCGTCGATATGGCCCATACCGTCGCGATCGGCGACGGCGCCAACGACATCCCCATGATTCAGGCCGCGGGCACGGGCATCGCGTTTTGCGCCAAGCCCAAGACGCGCGAAGCTGCCCCGTTTGCCATCGACGAGCGCAACCTGATGCTCGCCATGGACATCATCCTGCGTGACTAATCGATCCGTCTAACAATTGAATCAATCCGTCCTATAGTTTCCGAACAATTTTGTCTTAGTGTTCGGAAACATACCCTTTGAGTGCTAGACTTTGCGCCGTCGAAGGGAACATATATGGATAAGCGAGATCTAGAGCAGCTGCTGAGCGATGTTGCCGGCGGATCAGTCACCCCCGCCGACGCCCTTACGCGCATCCAGACGGCTCCGACCGCCGATTTGGGCTTTGCGCAGCTCGATCTTTCGCGCGGGGTGCGCCAGGGAGCCGGCGAGGTTGTCTACGGTGCGGGTAAAACCGCCAAGCAGATTGCCGCCATTATCGAAGCGCTGCGCGATGCCGGCCAGGAGCGCATCCTGGTCACGCGTTTGGACGCCAAAAAGGCCGCCCGCACCTCGGAGCTTCTCGGCAACGGCATCGACCTGGGATATGTCCCGGACGCCCAGCTCGCCCTGGTGGGCGGCAAGCCCTCCCCCACCGGCAACGGGCGCATCGTTGTCGCCTGCGCCGGCACGAGCGACCTGCCCGTCGCCGAAGAGGCGGCACTGACGGCCGAGTTCTACGGCAACGAAGTCGATCGCCTCTACGACGTAGGTGTCGCCGGCCTGCACCGCCTGCTTGCGCATGCCGAGGAACTTGCCCAGGCGCAGGTGGTCATCGCCATCGCCGGCATGGAAGGCGCCCTGGCGAGCGTCATCGGCGGCCTGGTAAGTTGCCCGGTCATCGCCGTTCCCACCAGCGTGGGCTACGGCGCGAACTTTGGCGGCGTGGCCGCGCTGCTCGCCATGCTCAACTCCTGCGCCAGCGGCGTCTCGGTCGTCAATATCGACAACGGCTTTGGTGCCGCCTACCAGGCAAGTCTTATCAATCATCTGAGCGCCGGCACGCCCTGCGCCCGCTAAGGAGCATCCTATGTCCAACCATCAGCACACGCTTATCATCGACGGCACCTCGGGCATCAGCGGCGATATGACCGTTGCGGCCCTGCTCGACCTGGGTGCCAGTGAGGAGCACCTGCGCGAACAGCTCGCCACGCTGCCGGTCGATGGCTTTTCGATCGCCGTCACGCGCGTAAACAAGCACGGCATCGATGCCTGTGACTTTGACGTTCAGCTTGCAGAGGAACTCGAGAACCACGATCACGATATGGCCTGGCTCTACGGTAATGAGGCTGCTGTCGAGCGCGAGCATGAGCATATGCATATGCACGAGCACGAGCACGAGCACGAGCATGAGCACCATCATCACGACCATGTTGAGCACGACCATGTTGAGCACGACCATGTTGAGCACGACCATGTCGAGCACGACTACTGCCACGAGCACGACCATGGGGAGCACGGTCATGGCCACGAGGGTCACCATCACGCCCACCACCATCACCACCGTTCTTTGGCGGACGTCACCGCCATTATCGATGGCTCGCAGCTAAGCGATGGCGCCAAGCGTCGCGCCCTCGCCATCTTTACCGCACTCGCCGCCGCCGAGGCCAAGGCCCACGGCAAAACGCCCGAGACCGTCATGTTCCACGAGGTGGGCGCCGTCGACTCCATCGTCGACGTCTGCTCTGTCGCCATCTGCCTCGATGACCTGGGTATTGAGGACATCGTGGTTGAGTCGCTCTCCGAGGGTCACGGCACCATCCGCTGCGCCCACGGCCTCATGCCCATTCCTGTGCCCGCTGTCGCCAACCTGTGCCAGGCGGGCAATATTGCCCTCACGCCCGCACCGGTCGCCGGTGAGCTCGTGACGCCCACGGGCGCCGCCATCGTCACCGCGCTGCGCACATCCGAGCATCTTCCGGCCCGCTACTGCATCGAAGCCGTCGGCTACGGCGCCGGCAAGCGTCCCTACGAGGGCTGCTCCGGTACGCTCCGCTGCCTGCTCGTTCACGCGGACGCATAGCCATGGATGCCCGCAAGGCAAAAAGCCGCGCCGCCATCGTTGCGGCGTTCTCCGAGCTGCTGCGCGAAGAGGACTACGGCAAGATCACCGTCGGCGACATCATCGCTCGCGCCCATGTGGGTCGCGCGACGTTCTACGGCCTCTTCAAGAGCAAAGATGACCTATTGTCCGAGCTCGTGAGCGACATCTGCACCCACGCCCTCGATGACGATGGCGCACCGCTCGACGACCCACTCGTGCAGGTCGAGCATATTCTCAACAATCTATGGGAACGTCGCCAGGGCGTCCGAGCGCTGGTAGCCGGCGCCGGATCACGCGTCTTCGCCGACTGCCTCCGCAAGACCATCATGTCGCGCGCAGCCGAAACCGTCCCCATCGACCCCACAGGCCCCGCCGGCACCATGGACCGCAGTTTCTTACTCCACCACATAGCCTCAAGCTTCGTAGCCACCGTCCAATGGTGGGCCTGGCACAACTTCCAAGCCAACAAATCCAACGTAGCCAAAGACTACCTCTCAGCCATACAGCCCCTCTTCACCTAACTTAAAACTCTTATCCCAAAGTCCCGCTCCCAACCCAAAGTGTCGCCCCAGCTCAAAGCACGATCCATTTCAAAGTGTCGACAGCAGAGCAACGCCCCTACCAGCAACAAGCCCCTCCCATCCAAATTCAGATATATATGTTGGCTTGCTTGTTCCAACGCGACCAGGATCCCGCAGCCGTCCGCATGGGGCAACTTCCCAGCGCATTCCGCAGGACGAAAGAACCCCCGCCGCAGTTCAGTGCGCAGCGGGGGTTCTTTCATGTCCGAGGACGCGCTGGGAAGTTGCCCCATGCGGACAGCGGACAACTATGTAGCCTCAGACTAGAACATGCCCAAGAAACCATGCACAAACAACGCAGCCACGATGGCACCGACAAACGGAGCGATGCCAGGAACAAGCAGGCCGTACTTCCAGTTGTTGTCAGCCTTGTTCTTGATCGGCAGCACCTGATAGGCCATGCGAGGACCAAGGTCACGAGCCTGGTTCATGGCGAAGCCGGTGATGCCGCCCATGCCCATGCCAACAGCCCAAACGATCAGGCCGACGCAGATTGCGAGCATCAGAACGTTCTCGCCGGCGCGGCTAGCGGCAGCAAGGATGGCGCTGATGAACACGAAGGTGCAGATAGCCTCGCAGAAGAAGTTACGAGCATAGTTCGTGCCCTCGGTGGTGGGGTTGGTCGAGAAGATGTTGCGCTGGGCAATGGGGTCGACGACGCCCTCGGAAGCCTTGAACTCATCGGCATACATAAACCAAGCGATCACGGCACCCACAAAGCCGCCGAGCATATCGGCAAGCATGAAGGGGATGCAGTTGCCCCACGGCACCAGGCCGACGATGCACTGGGCAAGCACCATGGCGGGGTTCATGCACACAGCGCCACCAAAGACAAACAGGCAGACCGAGATGCCAAAGGACCAGGTGGTGATGGCAAACATATGGCCGGAGCCCTGATACTTGGTGCCCTTGAGCACGGTATCGCAGTGAACGCCCACGCCAAAGACGATCATGAGGGCCGTTGCGCCGAATTCGCAGAGGAGTTTGGTAAGCATAAAACCTTATCTTTCTTGTCGGTTATAAACGATTCGTTTAAGCCGCGCACTAGTGCTGTGCGACAACAACACCCAGGCCATCGGGGATGACGGCGACCTTGGCATCGGCACCCTTCATCTCAAAGGCGAGCTTGAGCGCTTCCTCGATAGTGTTGACCGGCGTCATGTGCATATCCTTGAGCATCTGGTGATCGCACAGGTCGGTGACCATGATCACAGGGTGATGCGCCAGGATGCGGGCAAAGATCTGGCTCGTCCACTGATCGGGCAGGGTCTCGTCCTTAGGACGATCGATGCAGGCACGCTCAAACTCTGCCGGATCGTTGTCGGCGATGTTGTGATAGAAGCCCTCGCCGCCGTGACCGTCGGCACAACCGGCGACATCGATAATCACGCCACCCTCGGGAAGCGTGGCCTCGGCAGCGCACATGCCCTTCACAGCCTGATAGATGTTCTGATCGAGGGGGTAGCCGCCGTTAGTGGTAATGGCGATCTCGCACTCGACGGGCTCAACGCCGGCAAGGCTCTTCACGAACTCGCAGCCAGCCTCGTGCGCCTTGTGGATGTCGCCGGCAAAGGAGCCAATGACCTCGTGCTTGCCGTTGAGCACCACGTTGAGCACAAAGGCAAGGTGAGCCATCTCGGCGGCGGCAAACATGTCCTCGCTCACGTGGTTGTGGCACAGGTTGCCGGCACGCGAGTGGGAATCGTTCACAAACTGACCGTTGTGGTTGTACATGATGGTCTTGTAGCTGGCGATGCCAGGCAGGACGGACTTGCGGCTACCAGAGAAACCGGCAAAGAAGTGCGGCTCAATAAAGCCCTCGGCAAGCAGCAGATCGCAATCGGCCGCGATCTTGTTGATGATGCACTCGCCACCAGAAGGCAGGGTGCCGATCTTTTTCATCATGCTGTCGTCAGTCGCGACGTGCATAACGATTTCTTCGTTGGCAACGATCTCCTCGCCGTACTTGTTGACGAGCTCCTCGTGCGTCGACGGACGATGCATACCCGTAGCAACCAGAATGCGAACGCGCGCCTCAGGCGCAGCGGAATGGATGTGATGCAGCAGAATAGGCATCGTCACACGCGAGGGAACGGGACGCGTATGATCGGAGCTAATGATGACAATATCCTTCTTGCCAGCACAAAGCTCCTCGAGCGAAGGCGAGCCGTAAGGGTTGGCAAGCGACTCCTCCACCAGCTCTTCCTGCGATTTCGTGGTCTTAAACTCGTTTTGATGACCTTCCATCACACCCGCGAAGTTCTTATCCTCGAGTTCCAGATGCAACGTCTTGTGGTCAAACGGCAGTTCACATTCAAACAATGACGAGCGCCCTCTTCCTTTCAACTGACACACTAGATAAACCGTTGGAAGGATACGCCGCTCACCGAAAAACACCACCGTCTACCGACTCATTAACACAACGTTCATATTTGACCCACAACAAAACGGCCACGATCCCAAACGGAACCGCGGCCGCTACAGTCGTAAGTCGAGAAGCGCCACATGCATCTCAATCCCGATCGATAAGACGCGAGGCGCGAAGCGCCAAACGCGCCGCCGGGACAAACCCCATCCAAAACGCGCAAAGCGCGCCATTATTCCCCCAGCCAGTAATCCACCGAAGACCGGACATCGTAGGGCCCGCCATCAGCTTACTTTTAGGCACACTCCGCAGGACGCAAGAAGCCCTCGCCGCACGAAGTGCGCAGCGAGGGCTTCTTGCATGTCCGAGGACGTGCCTAAAAGTAAGCTGATGGCGGGCCCGGACGACTACAGGGCTATCGATTACCCCGTGTTCTGCAATCCTGCCGAGACGCCGGTCACAGTCGAAAGAATCAGGCTCATGTACTCGGCCTTCTTCTCCTCGGCCATCTCGTCCTGGTTCATGCGCACCTCGCGAAGGGCGCGGACCTGGGCGATGGACAGGGCGTCGACGTAGGGGTTGCGCACGCGAACAGCGCAGCCAAGCACGCGGCGGCGCTGCAGCGGCCACTCGTCACCGACGATGGCAAGGACCCACTTACGGGTGAGCTGCATCTCGGTGAAGACCTTCTCGGACAGATCCTGGCGATCGCCCAGGTGCAGGTACATCTTGGCGATGCGCTGATCGGTCTTAGCGATCGACATCTCGATGTTGTCGATAAAGGTGCGGAAGAACGGCCACTCCTGGTAGGCAGCCTTGAGCTGGTCAAGATCGCCCAGCTGCTCGCAGGCGGTGCCCAAGCCGTACCAAGCGGCCAGGTTAATGCGTGCCTGGCTCCAGCTGAAAATCCACGGAATGGTACGCAGGTCGTCGAGCGACTTGGCACCCAGGCCGCGCTTGGCCGGGCGCGAGCCGATCGGCAGCAGACCGACCTCGGTCAGCGGCGTCACGGTCGAGAACCACGGTGTAAAGTCCTCGGTGTTCAGCAGGTCCAGATAGCGCTCATGGCTTACTGCGTTGAGCTTCTCCGCCATATCCCAGAACTTCTGCGTGGTCTCGGTGTTGGTCCTCTCGACGCTCGGGGCCGACTGCAAAAGCGTTGCGGCGGCAACGGACTCAACATGGCGCTGAGCCAGCGTGCGGTTGCCGTAACGGGCAAAGATGACCTCGCCCTGCTCGGTGAGCTTAAAGAAGCAGTTGACCGAACCCTTGGGCTGCGCCAGCACGGCCTTGTTGGCCGGGCCGCCGCCACGGCCCACGGCACCGCCGCGACCGTGCATGAGCACCAGGTCGATATCGTTCTTCTCGGCCCACTTGGCAATGCGCTCCTGCGCGGAGTGCAGCGCGAGCATGGCCGTGGTAGGACCGGCATCCTTGGAGGAGTCGGAATAGCCCAACATGACCTCCATGCGGCGGTTGGTCTGGGCAAGGCGCTTTTGCACCACGGGCAGCGTAAGCATCTGGTCGAGCACGTCGACGCAGCCCTCGAGGTCCTCGAGCTGCTCGAACAGCGGGATCACGTCGAGCTCGGGGACATCCTCCTCGTGTGCAAAGGACAGGTGGGCAAGCTCAAAGACGTCGGCCACATGCTGAGCGCTCTTGGTGAACGAGATGATGTAGCGGTGCGCCATCTTCTTGCCGTAGCGCTTTTGGATGGAGCCGATGGCGCGGAAGGTATCGATGACCTCGCGCGTCATGGGCTGCAGATCGCCGTGGATACCGTTCTCGTGGATATCCTTGAGGGCGCGGGCGTGCACCACGGAGTGCTGACGGAACTCCATCTCGACCATATGGAAGCCGAAGGACTCGACCTGCCAGATGATGGTCTGGACCGGGCCGTAGGCAGCACGGACGGCACCGCAGGCGGCCAGGGAGCGCTGGACGACGCGCAGGTCATCCAGGAACTCGTCTGCGCTGTGATACATGGTGTCGGTGATGCGACGAACGGTGGCGTTCAGACGGTCTGCCATGACGAGCATGACGGCGCGATGCGGCTCGTGCTCGGAGATCAGCTCGGCGCGGGCCGTGTACTGGGTGCTCATCTCGACCTGATGGTTCCACAGGTTGATGAGCTCGGCAGACGGCTTGCTGTAGGTGGCCTCGAGCGTCAGGTTGCGGCCGATGCGGCGGCACTTGTCCTCGAGCTTGAGCACCATGTGAGTGAAGTACTTGGCGGCGACCTCGCGGCTCACCTTGGCGGTGACATTGGGGTTGCCGTCACGGTCGGAACCGATCCAGCTGCCGGGATGGAAGAACGCCGGGCACAGCGGCGGCACGGTACCGGCCTTGTCGCCCAGCACCCAGTCGTCAAAACGACGGTAGATGACGGGAATCACATCGAACAGCGTGTTATCGAAGATGTCGATGATGGTATCGGCTTCCTCGACCGGCGTAGGCTTCTTAAGCGCGATGGGGCTCGTACGCACCAGGGCGTCGATCTCCTGCAGCATATGGCGCTCGTTCTCCACCAGGTCGGAGCCGCCCAGGCGCGGGCGCTCCTCCAGCAGGTTGGAGATGCGGCGAATCTTGCCCTCGACGGCCTTGCGACGGGCCTCAGTGGGATGCGCGGTAAAGACAGGGTGGAACTCAAGCTTGCCGAGCAGTTCGTTGGCGCCCTCGACGCCCATCTCATCCACCAGCTGGTGATAGGCGACGGTGAGCTCATTGGCGGGGTCGACAACGGTGTCGGTCGACGCGCCGGCCTCACGCTCGCGCAGCTGAGCCACACGGTAGTTCTCCTCCGACAGGTTTGCCAGATGGAAGAAGCTCGTGAAGGCGCGAACGATGACCTGCTGCTTATCGAGCGGCAGACTGTCGATCAGATCGACGACCTCGCGAAACGCCACGGCGGTGGGCTCGTCGGCGGTGGGCACGCCCTGCTCGTCGACGGCCTCGTCGGCAGCACGGGCACCGGGGTTTCCGGCGTTGGCCACAATCTCTGCCGTCAGGATCTTGTCGAACAGGTCCGCGATCTCGGGATCATACTCGCTAAGCACACGGCGCTCCAGGCGCAGGAACAGCGCCAAGTTGTCGCGCAGCTCCTCGGGGATCTCGATCTCGGCGAGACGCTCCCTGGACTCGGCATTCGAGCCGATTCGGTTAACGAGGCGGTTGACCACGGCAGCGACGCGCGCCGCGGCTTCGGGTACAGACTGGTTGCTTAGGTTCTCAGCCACGTTTCCTCCCATTCCTCCTTCTATGCACGTAACATGCGGTATTCATTATAGGCGCTTGAGAAATACTTTCGACACTGATTGCGCTTTACCACACAAAAGTATTTTCTGCATTGCAAGGGTTTTTGCTCTAAATGGTCGTATTTCTCGGTGGACGGCATACACAAACGGGGGCATTCCGCATAAATGCGAAACACCCCCGTAACAATCGCTCGCAATGGACGGGACACCCAAGCGGGCCCGCAGCTCAAGAATCATGCGCTACAGGCGCTCGCGAACCGCCTCGACCACGTTGGCCAGATCGGCGAGGACCTCGTCGTGGCTCTGCATGTCGCGCACTTTGACCTTGCCGGCGGCAAGCTCGTCGCCGCCCAGGACCAGGATGAGTTTGGCGCCCACCTTGTCGGCCTGCTTAAACTGGGCCTTGAGGGAGCGACCCTGATAGTCAGCCTCGGTCACGATGCCTGCGGCGCGAAGCTCCTGCGTAATGGCAAAAACGTTCTGACGCAGCTCCTTGCCGGCGTTGGCGACATACACGCACGGGGCTTCCTCGGCACCCAGGTCGCTACCAAAGGCCTGCAGGGCCAGCAGGGCGCGCTCAAAACCGACGGCAAAGCCGACGCCTGCCGTGGGCTTGCCGCCCTCGAGCTCGACCAAGCCGTCGTAGCGGCCGCCGCCGCCGATGGAGCCGACGCCGGCGCCGGGGGCCTCGACCTCAAAGACGGTACGGGTATAGTAGTCCAGGCCGCGCACCAGGGTGGGATCCTCGACATACTCGATGCCTGCGGCATCCAGATAGCGCTTGACCTGCTCGTAGTGCTCGCGGCACTCATCGCACAGGTTGTCGCCCATCAGCGGGGCCTCGGCCATGATCTCGCGGCAATGGTCGTTCTTGCAGTCGAAGGCGCGCAGCGGGTTAAGTTCGGCGCGCTCGCGGCACTCGTCGCACATCTCGTCGGCGTGATCGAGAATGAACTGCTTAACCTGCTCGCGATAGGCCGGACGGCACTGGGCGTCGCCCATTGAGTTAATGAGCAGGCGAAGCTTGGAAAGATCGAAGCCCAGGCGCTTGTAGAACTCCATAAGCATAATGATGCACTCGGCGTCTGCCGCCGGATCGGGAGCGCCAAGCCACTCGATACCTACCTGATGGAACTGACGCAGACGGCCCTTCTGGGGACGCTCGCCACGGAACATGGCCTCGGCATAGTAGGCCTTAAACGGCGTAGAGCCCTGAGGCACCAGGTTGTTCTCCACGACGGCGCGCACTACGCCGGCCGTGCCCTCGGGACGAAGCGCCAGGCGCTGCTTTGGCTTGAGCTTGGTGTCGATGCCCTCGGTAAAGACGCGCTCCAGGTTTGCGCCGCTAAACACGCGGAACATCTCCTTGCGCACGACGTCGGTCGACTGGCCGATGCCGTGGACAAACACGTCCACCTGCTCGATCGAGGGCGTCTCGATGGGCTTAAAGCCAAACGGCTCGAATACGCCGGCGGCAATCTGCTGCATCTTTTGCCAGGCGCGCATCTCGGCGCCGATAAGGTCGCGGGTTCCCTCCGCTTTCTGTGCCTGCATGGGCAAACACCTTTCTTTTGTATCGCGTCATAGGTAGTGGACATTATACGGCACAAACACAAACAGCGGCGGCGCGTCTGACCGAACGAGGGTATGGGGACTCGTTCGGCCAGACACGCCGCCGCGGTAGCCACGGACGAAGCGGACAAGCGGCAATGCGCTTTGGCCTATCTACTCCCCCGCCACGCTTGCGCGCAGCTTGGCGGCGATGGGCTCGGATGCCAGCAGGAACACGAGCATGACCACGGAGCACGCCAGGCACACGATCCAGGTGCTCGCAAAGGAGCCCGTGGCATCGAACAGCACGCCCGAGACGATAGCGCCCACGGTGCCGCCGACCATCTCGAGCGAGGTAATGGTGCCCGTGACCTTACCGAGGTCGGCCATGCCAAACTGCTTGGACGCGGCGATGGTAGGCGTGATGGTGCCCATGCACGTTCCAACACCAAAGCTCACAGCAGCGACAATAGGACCGAGGTCCGTCGTCGGGAAACACAGCGCCACGCAGGCGATAATGCACGCAACGGAGCCAAGGATATTGCCAAAGCGCAGGCCAAAGCGGTCATAGATCGCACCGAGCGAAATCTTGGCGATAACGACGGTAACCATGTAGGCCGAAAGCACGGTGCCTGCCCACATGGGGTCGTGGCCGCCCGTGACGATCTTGGCACCGTTGACGGTAACACTCGTCATGTTGGTAACCTGGTTGGGCAGGATGGCGCCATTGACCAAGCCCATAAAGAGGAAGGCGACGACGAGCAGCCAAAATGCCGGGCTCTTCTTGATACGAGACCAGCCGACGCTAACCTCGGGGGCTGCCTTCTCGTTCTTATCACCCGTGGCAGAAGCAGACGGGTCGCCTGGATTCTCGCCGAGCGGCTTAAGACCGATCTCGGAAGGCTTGGTGCGGAAGGAATAGGCCGTGACGGGCAGCGCCGCCACCATGCAGATAGCCGCGAGCACCAGGAAGGCGGAACGCCAGCCAACGCTCACGATGAGCGAGCTCACGATGGGAGACAGAATAGCGCCGCCAAAGCCCGAGCCCGAAAGTGCGATGGAGATGGCAAGGCCTCGCTTGGCCGTAAACCAGTTGGCGGTCACCAGGCTGATGAGCAGGCGGGTCGAGGCGACGGCAAAGCAGCCCGAGACGGCAAAGAGCACGTAGACCTGCCACAGCTCACCGACAAAGCTCATACCGGCAAGAACGGCAGAGGTGGCGATTACAGTGAGGGAGCCCAAAACGCGGCCGCTTACTTTATCGGCGACATGGCCAATGACAAGCGAGCCGATAACGCTCACCACGGTGGAGATGGCGTTGGAGATGTTGTACTGCGCAAGCGTGATGCCCAGGTCGCTTACGATGAGCGGCTGAAACAGGCTCATGCAGTTAACGAAAATCGTGTAGCACGTGGCCATGATCACAAAGCCGGAGGCCACCACGAGCCAGCCGGGGAAAAATTTACGTTGCTGGGACATGGATTACTCCTTGTGGTCCGCAATGTATCCGAGAGCGACGGCGGCATAAGCCGCGGCGCCGAGGGGAAGCTCGGCATCGTTAAAGCGCGCCTTGGGATGATGCTGGGCAAAATGCTCGTCCGTATCGGTCACGGCCGCGCCCACCGTAAAGTACGCACTTGTGATCTCGCTCGAGATAAGTGCGAAATCCTCGCTCGCCATGGCGTGGAATAGCGGCAGGAAGGCAGCCTTGGGCAGCACCGCGCCCACGTAGCCAAGCGAGGCCTGGGTCATATCGCTGTCGAGCACGAGCGGCGGAACGTCCGAAAGCGTCTCGATGGTTGCCAGCGTACGATATGTTGCGGCAACGCCGTTGACGACCTCCGCGATGCGGGTCTTAAGGTGAGCCATGAGCTCGACATCGAAGCCGCGCAACGTTCCCTCGAGCACGCAGGTGTCGGGGATGACGTTGGCCGCCAAACCGCCAGCGAACTTACCCACGGTAAGCGCGACCTCCTTGGCCGCCGGCACCTCGCGAGAGATAAGCTCCTGAAGCGCCAGGTGCACATGCACGCCGGCCGTGATGGGGTCGATGCAGATCTCGGGGCTCGAGCCATGGCCACCCTTGCCCTGCAGCGTGATGCGGAAACCGTACACGCCCGAGAGCGCCGGACTCCCATAGAGCACCAGGCCGAGCGGCGACTGGCTATTGACATGCATGGCAAAGGCGGCCTGGGGACGCGGGTTCTGCAGCAGACCGTCGGCGATGGCGGCGCGGGCACCCTCAAAGGTTTCCTCGCCCGGCTGGAACAGCAACTTAACTGTGGCGTTAGCGTCGACAAGCTCGGACTCGCGGGCCTTGAGCAAACGGGCCGCGCCGAGCAGCGCCGTCGCATGCATATCGTGGCCACAAGCGTGCATGCAGCCGTTGGTGGAAGCGAAAGGCTCGCCCGATTCCTCGACAACGGGCAGGGCATCCATGTCGCCGCGAAGCATGATGACCGTACCGGCCTGTTCGTCCGTGCAGACGCCATTGCCCTGGGCCGCGGCGGCACCGGCGCCGACAAGGCCCACAACACAGGAACCATCGACGAGCGTGGCAAATGGGATTTCCATCTCGGTCAGGCGCGCTTGAATATACGCGGAGGTCTGCGGGAGGCTATTACCCAGCTCGGGCATCTGGTGTAAATCGTGTCGCCACACAGCGAGCTCGTCTGCAAAAGCCTGAGCTTCTGCAACGAGACCGTCACCGATAGCGGCCTGCGCCGCTGCGGTGGCCTTGGGCGCTGATTGCGGTTGAAGATCGGACAGAGCTGGTGCCATAAATGCCCTCCAGTAACGTTTTTGCAGCAAGCACTTTGATAGCGTAAAGTGCAAGGTACAACTTTAAGGGCGACGCATAAAAAATGCCGCCCCGAGAGGGCGGCGCAACAAGTTGTTTACAATTGCGGGCGCGGCTTTTTGCGCAAAAAATCGAAGTGAGTCTCGCTCAAGATAATCGACAGGAAGATAAGCACGAAGCCGGCGAGCAGGCGCGAGGTGAGCGCCTCCCCCATCAGCAGCACCGAAAACAACACGCCCGAAGGCGACTCCATCGAAAGAAGCAGTGAGCCCGTCGAGGCGGGGACATGCGCCAAACCGACGTTTTGGACGAGCAGCGCCGCGCATGTGCAGCCCACCGAGAGGAAAACAGCCACACCGATAAACTCCGGCGTCCATGCAGAGAGGGGCGCCTGAGTCTCGAATAGCAGCGACGTGATTAAACTCAAAACGCCATTGCCCACAAACATCCAAAACGTGATGACGTTGATGTCCATCTTGCGACCGTACTTGGCAGTCACCGCCATCTGGATGGCGAAGAAGATCGCGCCGCCCAAGGTAATAACATCGCCGGCATTGAACTCGACGCTATCGAGCGCTACCAGGCCAATACCCGCCAGGCACAACAACGCTGCACCCAGGTTATACCGGGTAAGCTTTTCACCGCTCAGGACATAGCTTGCAAACGGCACAAGGATGCAATACGTGCCGGTCAAAAAAGCGCTCTTGCCCGCCGTGGTCTGTGCCAGGCCGATCGTCTGCAAACCGTAGGCACCCCACATGAGCGCGCCCATGCCAAGCCCGACGATCAGGTTGCGGGCATTGAAATGAGCGATGATGCGCTTATGGAAAATTGCAAACATAACCAGTGATGCCGGGAGAAAGCGAACATAGACCAGCTCGAACACCGGAATGGTGTCGAGTGCGTCCTTCATAGTGGTAAAGGAGTAGCCCCAGATAATCGCCACCGAAAGCAGTAGAACTTTCCAGAACAACGGCGAGCGTGCGCCGGCACCCCGGGGAATACCACCCGCGCCCAAATCCTCACGGGCTACAGGGCTATCGGGCATGTTTTCGATTTCGTTGGCAGCGTATTGGGCCATGGAACATCCTCGCACTCAATCTGGGCGTGGTGTCCGCACGCGTATGGCTGCGTGCCGCCTCATGGTCAAATAAAAACGGGACGCGCCGGACCCCCGGCACGCCCCGCTACTGTAGCAACAACCAAGCAGCTCATGCAATTCACTCAACTAAAGCGTCGAGCCGGAAGGCCTCGATGTTCCGTCAACGCCACATTGTCGCGCTAAATCAATTTGGTCGACTCCAGCTTTTCGATGATCCAGTCGTTGGCCTTGATGACCGGGCGGCGGAAGACGACGCCCAGGCCCAGCGACGGAATCAGGTAGCTCGCCAAGATACCCAGCTCAATCCAGTACTCCATATGGTAGGCGCCAGCCATGGCGGCGTGCATGGCGTTGATGCCGTGGGTAAACGGCAGGAACGGGTAGATCGCCTGGAACACGGGGCCGGTCATCTCGATGGGGAACGTACCGCCTGAACCGCCGACCTGCATGACCAACAGCACGACAGCGAGCGCCTTGCCGATATCGCCAAACGAAACCGTGAGCGTGTAGACGATATTGGAGAACACGAGACTCGCGACCCAGCCCGCCAGCACAAACTGCAGCGGGTTGTCGCATTGGATGCCAAAGAACAGGATGTCGCCCGCGCACACGAGTGTCGCCTGCAGCAGGGCCAGACCTCCAAAGAACAGGTAGCGGCCCAGGTAGATCTCGTGCAGGCGCACGGGGATCAGCTCGTTGATGAGCTCATCGTCAACCGATACCTTCATCATGGCCGCCAGCACGATCGAGCCGACCCACAGCGACAGGATCGTATAGAACGGCGCCATGGCCGAACCGTAATTGCGGATCGGATAGACCGGCTTGCGGTCGAGCGCGACGGGGCTGGAAAGCGACACGGCCAAACCCTCGGGATCGTTGCCGATCATCGTCTTGATCGTGGCAAGGTCGTCCGACATCAGGGCGCCATCGAGCTCGTCCTTAAAGGCGCTGATCTTGTCCGATGCCTCACCCAGCTGATCGGAAGCCTTGTTGACCAGCGTCGCAGCCTTGGAGAGGCCCTTTGCGAGCGAGCCAGAGGCGTCGGTCAGACCGCTCACGGCGCTATCCAAGTCACCCGAGATACCGTTCAGGGAATCCAGAACGCCCGAAATGGTCTTCTTGAGCTCCTTGGCCTTAACCGAGAACGTGGAATCGTAGTCGGACTTGGCTCCCGAGATACCCGCCTTGGCATCGGCGATGGCCTGGTCGACCTCGGCACGCGAGTTGTTGACCTCCGCCATGCCGTCCGAAAGGGACTTTGCGGTCGCCGTCAGGTCCTTCGCATTGTTGCGGTACTCCACGGCAATTCTGCCCAGCGACGTCGCAGCGGACTCGAGACCGTCTTTGAGCTTGTCATCACTCACCTGGTCGGCAAGGTTACGGAGCTGATCGGTCATCGCATCGATATCGTCAGCACGCGTATTGAGCGCCGCTGCGGCTTCGTTGAGCTGAGACACCGTAAGGTCAACATGCTGATTCGCGGCATCGAATGCCTTCGCAAGCTCGGCGGACACGTTGTCGAACGAGCCCGCGCTTCCGTCAATCGCCGCGTCAACGGCATCGTTGGCGGCCTTGAGCGCTTCCTTGGAATCATTGATGCCACTCTTGGCGTGCTCCATCAGCTGCTTCGTCGACTCATCAACGGTGCCCGTCTGCTTGAGCATGCCGCCCGCCGATGTCAGTGAATCGGACGTGGAGCTCAAAATGCCCGCGAGCGACGTCGCACTCGCCTGAACGTCCTGCAGGTCCTCGACCGAATCGCCCAGCGTCGAGGACAGATTGGCGATAAAGCTGCTCACCTGGTCGGTACTCATATAGTCGAGCAGGCTGGACACGGTCTTAAGGCCAATGGTCGTGATGGTCTTGGTAAAGGTCTCGTTGACCTGACTCTGGACGGCGCTCGAACCCTTTTCAGTCACGATCTGTGCGATGGCGTTGGCCTTCTGATTCTCATAGAACTCGATATCGGCGTGCTTCACCTCGGTCGAGAAAAGCGTCATCATGTCGGCGCTAAACGTTTTAGGGATAACGACGGCAGCGTAGTACGCGCCCGACTTAACGCCCTCAATCGCCTTATCACGGTCGTTGAGGACGACCCAGTCGAAGTTCTCGTTGCCGCGCAGGGTGGCGGTTACGTTTTCGCCCACGTTGACCTCGACGGGAATCAGATCGCTCTCGTAACCCTCATCGGTGTTGACCACTGCAATCTTAAGGTTGCCGGTATTGCCGTAGGGATCCCAGCTTCCGGCGATGTTAAACCATGCATAGAGACATGGCACGATGATCAGGCCCATCACGACGACCATGCCGATCACGGAGCGAGACACGTTTTGGACATCGCGCTTAAACAGGTGCAGGATGTTTTTCATTTATGCCTCACCTCCTTTAGAGTGCTTGCCAAGCGAGGTGGTGTCCCCGTCGTTTACGTTTACGTTGTCAGCGCCGTCGGCATCTTGAGCCTTACGATGCGCACCGATATGCGACAGACGGCTCGTAGGCTGTTCGCCTCCCTTGGCGCCACGCTCGCTGGCGTTGAGACCAAACATGCGACGGGCGGCAGGGATGGCAGCCGTGTGCTCGCGCATCTCGCGGCGAAGGTCCTCGTCCGAAAGCGCCGAGATACGCATCTGGGTATTGAGGCTCGCACGGATGTATTCGATGTTGATGAGCCAGCCGCAGATGGCGATAACCGAAATGATCCAGATAACGAGCAGGATGATCTTGCCGTTATTGTCGATATCGAGCACCGTCGAAAGCACAAAGAGCAGAACCTGCACGCCTACCACGGCGGCAAAACCGCCCTTGATGTAGTACGGGTAGCGATGCTCAAACGCCACGGCATGATCGAGCAGCTCGCGACGGTACGAATCCGAATCGAGCATGACGCGCATGGCCGTGCGCAGCGAATAGCGCTGGCGCGGCAGGTCGTTGGACTCGCAGATCATGAGGCCCGTCGTGGAAAGCTGCTTGTCAAAGAGCAGGTTGAGGTTGAGCAGCAGCGGACGCAGCTGCAAGCCAATAAAGAGTGCGATGGCAAGGAACACGCCCAGGATGCACAGGTTGAACAGGTAGTTGAACGAATACATGCCACCGACGGTCTCGCGCAGCAGGTTGATGCCATAGGTGAAGGGCAGCAGCGGATGCAGCCATTGGAAGAAGCCGGGCATCATCTCGATGGGATACATGCCCGACGAGCCGGGGATCTGCACAATGACGAGGATGACGCCAATGGCTTTACCGATATGCTTAAACGTGGTGGACAGCGCATAGATGATGTTGACGTAGGTGAACGAAATAGCGATGCCGCCCAGTACAAAGAGCAGCGGATTGACGCACTGAACGCCAATGACCAGATCTCCCACCGTAACGATGATGGCCTGCAACGCACCCAGGATCACCAGCAGCAGCCAGCGGCCAAAGTAGCCCTGACGCGCCGTAAAGCTACCGATGCCCTCGCGGTCGACCTCGAGTTTATAGATAGCGATGAGCACATAGCCGCCTACCCACAGCGCCAGATTGGTGTAGAAGGGCGCGATGCCCGAGCCAAAGCTCTTGACCGGATAGATTGACTTGGACGTCAGCTCAACCGGAGATGCCATGAAATCTGCCACGTCATTGACGTCGACGTCCATGAGGTCGGCTAACTCGCCCATAGACTCAGAGGTCTGCAGCGCCGCAATGTCATTGGCGGCGGTCACGAGCTTGTCCTGAACCTTGGCAAGGGAGGCGTCGGTTTGGGACAGCGTGGTCTTTGCCTGCTTGAGCGTGGCGTCGAGCTGCGCCAGCGTGCCGCGCGCGCTCGCTATCGTGGGGGTCATACCCGACACAATGCCGGTCAAATCGCCCGAAACGGCGGCAAAGGAGTCAAGCGCGCTCGAAGCCTTCGGAAGTGCGCTCTGACCCAGATCGGTCTGAGCCTGACCGAGGTTAGCCGTACCGGTCTGAATTGCCGCGTTGAGTGCGTTGCTCGCGTTCGAGATTGCCGTAGCGTCGTTTGCCATGGCGCTCGATTGTGCAGAAAGGCCATCCTTGATGCTCTGCAGCTTCTGGTTTTGCTCGCGAAGCGAATCGATGGTCGATACAATGCGCGCGTCAATTTCCTCGGAACCTGTCGACGTGTCATTAACGAGAATCTCCAAGTGCCCGATAACGGCCTTATTGTGATCGATCGTCGCCTGGAGAGACTCGAGCGAGTTGTCGATGCGGGTGGTCGTAGATGTGACCGTACCCGTTAGCTTGCCAATCGCAGCGTTCGCGGAGGCTGACGTCTTGGTGAGTGCAAGGCTACCTTCCGAGAGTGCCTTGGAGAGCGAGGTGATAGAGTTGCCCGCCGTGGCGCGAGCCTCGCCCAGCAGGTCGTTGCCCTGGGAGATTGCCTGCGTCAGCGACGGTGCCTGACCTTGCAAGCCGGCAAGCGCCGCATCAGCCGAGGCGATAGCGCCACTCGTCTTATCGATGGCGGCATTCATATCGCCAATCGAATCGCGCACCTCACCAAAGGTGTCGGATGCCTCGGACACCGAACTTGTCAGCGAGTCCTGAGTCTGGGTTGCCTTGTCCTTTAAATCGACACCGGCATCCTTGGCGATACTGGCAACAGTCTCGCCCACCGTGGAGACAAACTCCGAGTTGATCTGCTCCTCGATGGTGTTGGCACCGGTATCGGTGACCTTGGGCGCAATGGCGCTCTTCTTCTCATTGACGTAATAGGTGAGCTTCGGCTGATGGTAATTGCCATCGAGCATCGAGACAAGATTGTCGGAGAAGTTCTTGGGGATTACGATCGCCGCGTAGTATTCCCCGCTCTCGACGCCCTCTTTGGCATCGGCAGCCGAGTCGACGAAGGTCCAGCCCAGCTGATCGTTTTCCTTGAGCTGGTCGACCACCTTATCGCCTGCATTGAGCTCGCCCACCAAGTCATTCTGGGTGCCCTGATCGTTGTTGGCGATGGCGATTTTAATGCCCTGGGTATTTCCGTACGGATCCCAGTTGGCAACGATGTTGTACCAGGCATACAGCGAGGGAATGACGCACACGCCCAAGGTAACCACCAGGGCGACGGGGTTCATAAGCAGTCGCTTAATGTCGCGCTTAAATATCGCAAAGGAGACCTTTGCGTTGGATAGTTTGCTGCCGAGACTCACGCTTGGACCATCCATCCTGTCGTTGAATCAAATCGTACTATCAAAAACCATTGTACGTAGGCGCTTTAGCGTCTCGAAGCACAATGGTATTGAGTTTTGCGGGTAGCAATATACTACGAAGATTAGTTAACGTACAGTTGTACAGTATCTCAAATTTCAGCAGGTCACAAAACCACAACCCGCACAAATTAGCAATCCGAATAGTCATCGGGGGCGTTCTTAAACGACTACTCAAACAAGAACGTCCCCGATGACTACTTAGGGCCACGAAAGCGTCGCAGGTTGAGCATAAGTCAGCGAAAACGCCCCTAAGCGAGCAAGGTGACGTGAAAGAGGAGGGAAGCGTACTTTGGTACGCGGCCGACGATTGAACGTCAGATTGCCGCTTAGGGGCGTTTGCAGCGTCGAGTAGTTACGCGGTTCGTAGAACCGCGTAACTACCCAATTACATAAGCTCGCAGACAGCTGCTGCGAAGGCAACGGGGTCCTCAGGGAGGATGCCCTCGACCAGCAGGGCCTGATCGTAGAGCAGGCCGGAGTACTGCTTGATCTTGTCGGCGTCGCCGGCCTTCTGGGCAGCGACGAGCTTGGCGAAGACCGGGTGTTTGGCGTTGAGCTCGAGCACGCGCTGGCTCTTGGGCATACCGTCGGGCGCGCCCTCAGGACCCTTCTGAAGCACCTTCTCCATCTCGAGCGAAAGCGGACCCTCGGTGGTGATGCAAGCGGGGGCATCGGTCAGGCGCGCGGAGACGGCAACTTTCTCGACCTTGTCACCGAGCGCCTCCTTCATAGCGCTAAAGAGGTCCTCGTTCTCCTTGGTGGCGTCCTCGGCCTCCTTCTTCTCGTCCTCGGTCGCCAGATCAAGATCGCCAGTCGCGACGTTCTTGAGCTCCAGGTGACGATCCTCGACCTCGGGCTCGGCACCGTCGGCAACGGCCTTCTCGACAGCCTCGCGGGCGGCGTCGTCTTCGTAGATCTTAGGCATATCGGCGGCAACGTACTCACGCATAGCCTGGAACGTAAACTCATCCACATCCTGCGTCAGCAACAGCACGTCATAGCCGCGCTCGAGCACGCCCTTTACCACGGGCATCTTGGCCAAGCGCTCACGCGAGTCGCCGGCGGCGTAGTAGATGGCCTTCTGATCCTCGGGCATGCCCTTGGCATACTCGGCCAGGGTAATCATCTTCTGCTCCTTGGCAGACCAGAACAGTAGCAGGTCGGCGAGCTCATCGGCCTTCATGCCATAGCTCGAGTAGATGCCGTACTTAAGGCCGCGGCCAAAGTTCTCAAAGAACTTCTCGTAGGCCTCGCGGTCGTTGTCGCGCATGTCCTCAAGATCGGCAGTGATCTTCTTCTCGACACGCTTGGCAATGGCCTTGAGCTGACGGTTCTGTTGCAGCGTCTCACGCGAAATATTGAGCGTCACGTCGGCAGAGTCCACGACACCGCGCACAAAGTTGTAGTAGTCGGGCAGCAAGTCGTCGCACTTCTCCATAATCAGCACGTTGGAACTGTAGAGCGCCAGGCCCTTCTCGTAGTCCTTGCTGTACAGATCGAACGGGGCGCGACCCGGCACAAACAGCAGCGCATCGTACTCAAGCGTACCCTCGGCATGGAAGCTGATAGTGCGCGCGGGATCGTCAAAGTCGTGGAACGTGGACTTGTAGAACTCGTTGTAATCCTTCTGCTCAACGTCGGAGCTGCGCTTTTTCCAAATCGGCGTCATGGAGTTGATGGTCTCGAGCTCCTGGTAGTCCTCGTACTCGGGCTTGTAGTCGTCGCCGGCGTCCTCGGGCTTGGGTTTCTGGCGGCTCTTGCTCACCATCATCTGAATCGGGTAGCGCACATAGTTGCTGTACTGCTGAATCAGGCTCTTGAGGCCCCACTCGGTCAGGAAGCGATCGTAGGTCTCGGCCTCGCCGTCGGCGTCGAGCTTCTCGTTCTCGCGCAGCGTCAGGATGACATCGGTACCGTGCTCAGCACGCTCGCCATCCTCGATGGTGTAGCCCTCAAGACCGTCGGACTCCCAAACGTGGGCGGTGTCCTCGCCATAGGCGCGGCTGACAACCTTTACGTGGCTGGCAACCATAAAGGCAGAGTAGAAGCCCACGCCAAACTGACCGATGATGTCGACATCGGAACCCTGCTGCTCGGCGTTCTCAGTCTTAAACTCCTCGGAGCCGGAATGGGCGATGGTGCCCAGATTGCGCTCGAGCTCCTCGGCGGTCATGCCGATACCGTTATCCGAAATGGTGATGGTACGGGCATCTTTATCAAAGGAAACACGGATGGCCAGGTCGCCCTGGTCGAGCTTGACACTCGGATCCTGCAGGCTCTTAAAGTTGAGCTTGTCGACGGCATCGCTCGCGTTGGAGATAAGCTCGCGCAGGAAGATTTCCTTATTGGTGTAGATGGAGTTGATCATGAGGTCGAGCAGTTTTTTGCTCTCGGTCTTAAATTGACGCATGTGCAGTCCTTTCGCGCTACCCCCGTCCGCAAAAACGGCCCGGTTGCCCGAGCCGCATTGCAGACCTGCTATGTTCAGACTTAGATTTTATAACCCATTAGCGCGCATATATACATACGGAATCGAAAAACTGTATGTCCAAACGCTCTGATGCACCAATTGCCAAGGAGTGTCCCCGACTGCCGGCAGGAAAGGAACGTCCCTATCTGCCATCTACGCGCTTGGCCATCCAAACATGGGGCTGGCCCTCGTCTTCGTAGTCCACCGGGGCAATCTGCGTGTAACCCGCCTTGGCATAGAGTGGTAGCACGTATTCCTGCGCGTGCAGCTTAATGAGCTTGGAGCCGGCATCACGCGCGCACGTATCACTGGCCTCGACAATCTTGCTCGCCAGACCGCGGCGACGCATTGGGGATAGCACCGCAACGCGGCCCATAATATAGGTCTCCCCCGCCGCGACGCCTTCGTCCATATCGCACGCCGGCGAAACCGGGGCCTCTGCATCTGCCGCGCGCTCCAGTTCCTCGGGAAACACGCGCGAGCAGCCGGCAAGCTCGCCGTCTACATAGAGTGTCACATGAATGCAGTTCGGATCCTCGTCGATAGCGTCGAACTCATTCTCGTAGCCCTGCTCGTCCATAAAAACGACGCGGCGCACCAACGCCGCGTCGTCAAAGCATCCCGTCTTAAGTTGGATATCCATAGCTGCCCTTTCATTCAACGCGAACGTTAGGGACAGATTTTAGCGAAAATGAGCTCCGCGCACGCTAAACTTCGCGCGAGCCTTCGCCAGACAGTCGTAATGACCCACGTTATGGGCATCGCTCGCGATGAAGCTGTACAGGTTCTGATCGAACAGGCGCTGTGCCGGCTTTTTCTCGCGACCAAAGCGACCGCCGGCAATAAAGTCCGCCGAAGCCTGCAGCTTGCAGCCCATATCGACCAGGCGCTCCGCCACGCTTACATCCTTTTGAACCGCACGATAGCGCTCAGGATGAGCGATGATCACCTGATAGCCACGGCACTGCAAATCGTAAATCGTGTTCTCGTACTCTCTAAACGCATACGCATCGGCATGCGTCGAAAGCTCGAGCAGAAACTCGTTGGTCCCATCGAAATGCAAGTGATCCGCGGCATCGATACCAAGCTCAACGAGCTTTCGATGGTTGACCTCGAAGCCCATCTGGAGCGGAAAACCGTCAGCGTTATCGCGCAGCAGCTCAAAGGCATCCCACATCTTGTCGTAATCAAAATAGGGATCACGGCAGTGAGGAGTGCAAACGATTCTGGTTACACCGGCCCGCTTGGCAGCCTCGAGCATCGCCAAGCTCTCTTCGAGATCGGCGGCGCCGTCGTCTACACCCGGCAAGATATGGCAATGAATGTCACGCATAGGTCAGCCTTAATCAACTAAACGTTTGCTCGGTTGGTGAAGATGCCCTTTTTGGAAGTGCCCTGATCGTCGGAGCCCTTCTTAACCTTCTTACCGTCCTTGGTGTAGTAAGAATAGTAGTACTCGCTGGTCTCGGTCTCACAGTAATTCATGACGGTACCGATGAGCTTGACCTTCTCGGACTTCTTAAGCTGGGCGATAGCGTTGAGCGCCTCTTCGCGCTTGGTAAAGTCCTCGCGCACCACGAACAGCGCGCCGTCGGTCAAGCTGGCAATCTCGGCAGCATCGATGAAGGTGCCGACCGGAGGAGCATCGAAGATGACGTACTGGAACTTGGCGGACAGTGCCTTTACCAGCTTGGCAAAGCGATGGGAGACGATGATGTCGGCAGGATTGGGAATGTGCGGCTCGGCATCGAGGAAGTAGAAGTTCTTCTGACCCGTCTCGACAATTGCCTGGTCAATGGAGATCTGCTCGGAAAGGACCGCATAGAGTCCGCCGCGCGAACGAACGCCGAGCATATCGGAAAGGGACCTGCGGCGCATATCGGCCTCGACCAGGAGCACGGACTTGCCGCTCGTGGCGATTGCCTGAGCAAGGTTAACGGAAACCGTAGACTTGCCCTCGTTGGGAATCGAGGAGGTAACGGTGATGGTGCGAATGGGGTCATCCACGCTCGCAAAGCGGATGTTGGCCAGAAGGGTCTTGGCGGCATTCTGTACAACGAGCTTATCGGTGTTCTTTGCCTTAGCCATGCCTATTTACCACCTTTCATAGCCGGAATTCGGCCAACAACGGGAATACCCAGGAGCTCTTCTGCCTCTTCGGCACCGCGGATGCGGGTATTGAGCATGTCTGCCAAAACGACATAGGCAACTGCGATAAAGATACCGGCGAGGAACGCGACGGCAATATACAGCGTGCGCTTGGGGCCGCTGGGGGCTTCGGGGGTCTTAGCCTCGTCGATAACGTTGATGCTCTGGGCAGCGCCGACGTTCTGAGCGACCGTACTCACCGAGCTGGCAATGGCCTTTGCGACCTCAGCCGTCTCCTTGGCATCGGTGCCGGTAACCGAAAGCGTAATGACACGCGTGGTGGTCTCGGAGGAAACAGACACCTTGTAGTCATCCAAATCGGTGAGGCCCAGTTCTTTGGCGGCGCCGCTCTTAACGCTATCGCTATCCAGCAGCGTGGCGATATCGTTGGAAAGCATCTGGCTCGCCGAGAGATCGTTGTAGCTCATCTGACCGCTATCGTCGGTCTTGGCGAGAATGTACATGCTCGTCGTCGCGGTATAGGTGTTGTCCATCGCAACGAAGGACACGATGCCCATAGCGATCGCGCAGACCACCGGAAGGGTGATGACCAGCTTGAGGTGCTTCTTCAGCAGCTGGAACAGTTCGAGAAGGGTCATGCAGCTTGCCTTTCATTTCCCCAGTTCGGATTGACAAAACTGTCCGTATGTTATCGCATCTTTTTACCGAGACCAAACTCTATACATAAGAAACAGGCTCTCCTGTAAAAATGTCGGAAGCAATCGTAAAATTGCACAACAACGCCGCACCCGAAAGTCAAATGCGGCGTCTACATCAATATCTGTGTTGTATCGCTATGCGAATGGCTCGTCCTGCTGTATGGGAAACGTCACCGTAATGGTGGTTCCCACGCCCAACTCGCTCGACAGATCAAGCGTGGCGTGATGATACAGGGCCGCATGCTTGACAATGGCAAGCCCCAGGCCGGTTCCGCCGCGTGCCTTGGACCTACTCTTGTCCACGCGATAGAACCGCTCAAATACCTTGCCCTGTTCTTCAGGCGCGATACCGATTCCCGTGTCGGCGACAGCGAGGAACGGATGGCCTTCGTCGTTGGTGCCGCACTGCAGCGTAACCGTACCGCCGGGCCGATTGTAGCGGATGGCGTTGCTTGCCAGATTATAGATGAGCTCGTCGACCAAGCGCGACACGCCTTCGATGACCACAGGCTTGGTCTCATGACTTATCGTCACATTCGCTTGACGGGCGACCTGTTCAAGACGCTGCTCAACCGCGTAGATCGCACGCGAGAGCTCAATAGGCTCCGTGGACCCAATGGGCACTGCCTCGCCTTCAGTTGCACGTTCGGCCTCGTCCAAGTTAGACAGCGTAAGGATGTCGTTGACAAGCGCTGCCAAGCGGCCCGCCTCACGATAGATGCGACCGCCAAAGTTGCGCAGGTCGTCCTCGCCCTCGACCATGCCATTTGCGATGAGCTCGGCATAGCCCGAAATCGCCGTAAGCGGCGTCTTGAGCTCATGGGTGATATTCGCCGTGAACTCGCGGCGCATACGGTCGTTGTCCGCTAGCACCGCCATTTGGCGCTTGAGTTCCTGGCGCTGCGACTCGATGCGCTCAAGCATGGGGACCATCTCGGCATAGGCGTGCTCATAGCTACGGCGTGGGTGATCCAAATCCACCTCTTGCAACGGCGCGATGATGGCACGGGACTCACGGCGCGCCATAAAAAACGAGAGTACTGCACCCGCTGCTGCGATAAGTAGCATCGGCGCCAGCATCGACAGCAAAATCGCCGCAACGCCAGGCTGGGCCTGCGCCAAGCGAACGACCTGGCCGTTATCAAGGGTGACGGCGCGATACAGCATAATCTCGTCGAGTGTAGAGCTTGCGCGCTCCGCGGAACCCGAACCACTCTCAAAGGCCTCGATGACCTCGGGGCGATCGCCATGGTTGGGCAGTGTGGAAGGCGACGCCTCGTTGTCGTAGGCAACAGATCCGTCCTTATTGATCAGCGTGATACGAAGATCCTCGCGATCGAGGCTTCGCAAGAACGGAATGGGCTCCTGCTGCTCGTCGAGGGCGGCAGCAATGAGCTCGGTTTCCTGCGCCAGATTGGCACTCGTGGCATCCGCCAAAGTGTTTTGCACAAAGAACGCACCCAGCACCGTAAACGCCACGATAACCGCCATGGCGCAGACAAAGATCGTCACAAAAACGCGGTGCGACAGCGTATGTTTTCCCTGGGGGGCGAAGACCACGGGTTACTCCTCCGATGCGGTGGCCGCGGTGTCGTCGCCTTCGGCACCATCACCGGCAGAAGGCTCGGCCAGGCGATAACCCACGCCGCGCACGGTCTCGATGGCGCTGGCATGCTCGCCCAGTTTTTGGCGAAGCGTCTGCACGTGCACGTCAACGGTGCGCGAACCGCCGTCGAAGTCCCAGCCCCACACGCTCTGCAGCAACGACTCGCGGGTAAAGACCACGCCGGGCTTGCGCATGAGGTACTCGAGCAGGTCGAACTCGCGCAGGGTGAGCTTAAGCGGCTCGCCGGCAACGGTCACCTCGCGATGGCTAGGCGAAAGCACGATGTCGCCCACGCTGAGCACATCGCTCGCCTGCTTGACCATGCCGCCGCGACGCAGCAGTGCGCGGCAGCGGCTCGCAAGCTCCATGAGCGAAAACGGCTTAGTCAGGTAATCGTCGGCACCGCCATCGAGCGCCATCACCTTGTCGAGTTCGGTGTCCTTGGCGGTAAGCATCATGATGGGCACCGTCGCCGTCAGGTGATCGGCACGCAGGCGACGCATAATCGCCAAGCCATCGGTGTCGGGCAGCATGATATCGAGCAGCACAGCATCGGGCACCCGTCGCGCCACGGCAGCTTTAAACTCGCCATCACACGAAAAGCCCTCGGCCTCGATTCCCTGCTTGCGCAGCGCGTAGACTGTCAAATCCCTGATGTTGTCATTGTCCTCGACGTAATAGATCATGTTGAACCCCTTTGCGGCCGATATGACCGCATCTTAACCCTAAAGGCACCTGTAAAAGACAGCGTCAGCCAAAACGCCCCGTCAAATAATCCGCGGTGCGCGGATCGGACGGATTCTTGAAGAGTTGCGCGGTGGGCGCGTGCTCCACCAGCTCACCCAGCAAAAAGAACGCAACCGAATCGGAAATACGCGCGGCCTGCTGCATGTTGTGCGTCACGACCACCAGCGTGCAGATCTCCTTGAGCTCGCAGGCCAGCTGCTCCACCACCAACGTCGACACAGGGTCGAGTGCCGAGGTCGGCTCGTCCATCAGCAGAATGTCGGGCTGCACGGCAAGTGCGCGGGCGATGCACAGGCGCTGCTGCTGTCCACCCGAAAGACCCAGGCCCGACTCTTTGAGCTTGTCCTTGACCTCGTCCCACAGGGCAGCGCGACGCAGGGAGTCCTCGACCAGCTCATCGAGCACGGCGCGGTCGCGCACACCCATACCGCGAGGACCGTAGGCGACGTTGTCGTAGATGCTCATGGGAAATGGGTTGGGGCGTTGGAACACCATACCCACGCGCTGGCGCAAACGGCAGATGTCGCAATCGCCCAGGATATCTTGACCATCGAGCGCAATCTTGCCCTCGATGCGGCAATCCTTGATGCCGTCGTTCATGCGGTTAAAGCAGCGCAGCAACGTGGACTTTCCGCAGCCCGAAGGCCCGATGAACGAGGTGATCTGCTTGTCGCGGATCTTGATATTCACGTCCTTGAGCGCATGGTGGTCGCCATAGAACAGGTCGAGGCCCTCGACGTCGATGCGCGTCGGTGAGGCGGCAAGATCCTCTGCCGTGGGGCGAGTCGCATCCCCAACCTCGCGCTCATGCGCGGCCTCGGCCTGCGCTTCCATGAGTTCTTCAAGCTCCGTGGGCTCCACAGCCGCAGCAGCCGTCATACCGCACACCTCCATATCGATATCAATTCAGCAGTATCGATAGTAGGAATCGCGGCTCATACGCACGTGAGCACATTGTCAAGTGTTTGTAAGGGCACGCTGGCTATGCGGCGGACAGCTCGATGGTGAATATCGTGTGTTCGGGCGTCGATTCACATGCAACGGTACCGCCGTGTGCCGCGATGATCTCCTTGGCAATAGCAAGGCCCAGGCCGGCACCACCGCGATTGGTCGCACGCGCCGCATCCAGGCGATAGAACTTCTCAAAGATCACCTTGAGCTTAGCCGCAGGGATAGGATCGCCCTGATTGATAAAGCGCACGCGCACGCCGCCGTCGTCCCGGCGTCTGGCCTCAATCGTGATAGTCGAGCCCTCATAGCTATAGGCGACGGCGTTTTTCATGATGTTGTTGAACACGCGAGCCATCTTGTCGCCATCCACGAGCACCGTCAGGTCCTCGCGAATATCAACTTGGGCTTCCTTATGCTGCTCATTGAGGATGGGGTAGAACTCGTCAGCTACCTGAGCCAGCAGCAACCCCAGATCAACATAGCCGCGCGTGAGCACGATATCGTGGAAGTCAAAGCGCGTGATATCGAAGAACTCTTCGATGAGCGCATCGAGCCGGTGCGCCTTGTCGAGCGCCACGCCCGTAAAGTGCGCACGTTGCTCAACCGGCAGCTCAGGAGCCTCTTGCAGCAGCGAAAGATAGCCCACCACACTGGCAAGCGGGGTGCGTAGGTCATGTGCCAAGTACGTGACCAGATCGTCCTTGCGATGCGACTCGTCACGCAGAGATTGCCGCACCTTGCGCTCACGGTCACGCACGCGGTTAAGGGCGCCCTCGACCTCCAAGAAGTCGCCGTCAATGTTGTCCCAGGTGTTGGGGTGATCGATCAGGCGATCTTGAATACGAGCGGCCAGCACACAATCGGCATGCTGCTCGCCCCGCTCGTAGCCCTGGTAGTACAGAGCACGGCCGCAAAAGAACAGCACGCACACGGCAAGCGCCAGCACAAAGCCAAGCATGTTGAATACAAAGCCGGCATCGAACAGCACCGGCCCTTCGATGCCGCCGAGCGCCATGGCGCCAATCGCCAACGTCATGGCCCACGCGGCACCGCCAATCACCACGCAACGGCGCACGATTTCGAATCGATCGATCAGCAAAAAGCCGACAAGCAGCACCGCTAAGATTCCGGCGATGTTGTCGATGCCAATCAGCAGCAGGCTCAGCAAAAAGAGCAGCACCGTCGCAAGCGCGCGGTTGTCGACGACTGCCCGTACGTATTCAAAGAGTCGATCGGGCACCTCGAATGCCTGCCTATCGTCTTTTGTCATATCCACTTCCCCACCATCAAAGGCGCTATTCGATTATGTAGCCGACGCCCCAGACGTTTTTGATAAAGCGCGGCTTTTGAGCGTCGTCGCCAATCTTTTCGCGCAGGTGGCGAATGTGCACCATCACCGTATTGTTGGAGCCGGGCATAAAATCCTCGTTCCACACCGCGCGGAACAGATCCTCCACGGCTACCACGCTGCCGCGATGCTCAACCAGATACAGCAAGATGGAATACTCGATGGGCGTGAGGCGCACCGGTGCACCGTCTACCGTTACGGAACGAGCATCGCGGTTGATCTCCAGGCCGTCGAGCTGGATGGTCGGCGACTCGGCCGCCTGCGAGCGGCTACCGTAGCTGGTGTAGCGGCGAAGCTGAGCGTGCACACGCGCGATGAGCTCCAGCGGACGGAACGGCTTAACCACGTAATCGTCCGCGCCAAGCGAAAGGCCCTCGATCTTGTCTTGCTGGGCATCGCGCGCCGTCAGCATGATCACGGGATAGGTATGGCTGGAACGGATCGTACGCAGTAGCTCAAAGCCATCGATATCGGGCAGCATGACATCCAACAGTGCCAGATCGAACTCCTGCTCCAGGATTGCCTTGGCAGCATCGGCCCCGCTATAGGCAATCTGGACATCAAAGCCCTCTTTTGTAAGGTAGATACCAACCAAGTCGGCGATGGCCTTCTCGTCATCAACTACCAAAATGCGCTCGTTCATGCGTGCTCCTCTCGCGCTCCATTATGCCCGAGGCGACGCACGCCACACACAACAAGCGTGGGTGATTAAGTCGGCCTTAAGCACCCTTGTGCCCGTTCGGGCGCGGATGTGGGCCACGCACGCACGCGATGATCGCCGACGCCGGCAAACGATATACTCTAGTTCCAGAAGAGACCATCCCGTCGAAAGCGAAATCCGTGAAGTCCCTCACCTCTTTTGCAAAGCGCTCAGCCCAGCTTGCCGCCGGCTTTGTCTGCGCTATCGCCCTTGCCGCTGGCGTGCCCACCGTCGCCGGCGCCCAAGTACTCACGACCGACAATGTTTGCGGCAAAACCGCCGATGCGCGCGGCATCACGGCCGAAAACCTGCCCGATATCGATGCGACCAATGCCCTCGTCATGGGCAAAGACGGCACCGTCTACTATGCCCGCGGCGCCGATGAGCAGGTCAAGATTGCCTCGATCACCAAGGTCATGACCGCAATCCTAACCGTCGAGAATTGCAAGATGGACGAGAAGGTCACGGTGAGCAACGCCGCAGCCACCGTGGGCAATTCAACAGCCGGCCTACTCGAAGGCGACGAGCTCACCGTGAAGCAGGCACTGCGCGGCCTGATGATTCCCTCGGGCAACGACGCCGCCATCGTGCTCGCCGAATATGTGGGCAAGAAGATCGACCCTAAGACCAAAGACGCCGAGGCAACCTTTGTGAAGGCCATGAACGAGCGCGCTAAGAAGCTCGGCTGCACCGGTACGCTTTTTGAAAACCCGCATGGTCTGGACTTTGATGAGTGGGCTGGCGATATGCACTCAACCGCACACGACGTAGCGCTGATGATGCAGGAGGCCATGAAAAACGACACGATCCGCGAGGTCGTAGCGAGCGAAGATTCCTGGATCGAGGTCACGGGCGCCGACGGCACCGACCATTCGCATTCCATGGACACGCATAACTATTTGCTGGGCCAAGATGGCAACATCGGTGGCAAGACCGGCACTACCGATGATGCAGGCTATTGCTTTACGGGTGCCTACAACCGCGATGGCGACGAGATCTACACCGTCGTTTTGAACTCCACCACCACCGACCAGCGCTTTACCGATACCGCAACCCTTGCCAATTGGTACTACGGTCACAAGGTGACGGTCGCAATCGCCAACACGCAGGAAAAGACCGCCAACGGCAACCCGCTTATGGCGCGCATCGGTCAAACCGACTGGACTGATAAGACGATCGACGCCACACTCGCCGATCCTACGGCGCAAGCGACCGTGTTTTCCCTTGCCGGCGAGGTGACCGAAAAGGTTAGCTACGACGATCTTTCGGGCACGGTGCATGTGGGCGACAAGGTGGGTAGCGTCACGCTCAAGCAGGACGGCACCAAGATCGCCGTCATGGACCTGGTTGCCGACGAGGAAGGCGCAGGGCCGAATCCCATTGAATGGCTGCTCGTGAAGCTCGATCGCTTGGGCCGTCGCATCGACAACCGCCCGCTCACGGCAGAAAGCGAGACCGTCGCCAAGGCTCCTGAGGTGTAGGGCGCAAGAATAATAAGCCCACTGAAAGGAGGCGTCCGAAAGGATGCCTCCTTTTTTGAGGTTCGAATCCCCAGCTAACGTGGTTCAACTAAAAAAGGGTCCCTTTCGGAACCCTTCTTTAAAGTCTTACTGGCGGAGAGCTGGGGATGTCCGGGCATGCTGCGCATGCCCTCCGGCTTCAAAACCTGGCGGCTTTTCGCCCACGGGCTACAAACGCTTTCGCGTTTGCTTAACGCCCGTGCCCTCTCGGGTTCGAACCCCCAGCCTCCTTTCTCCGCACAAAAAAGGGCCCCAAATGGGACCCTTCTTTCAATTCATACTGGCGGAGAGCTGGGGATTCGAACCCCAGATGCCCTTTTGGGGCATACTCGCTTAGCAGGCGAGCACCTTCGGCCTCTCGGTCAGCTCTCCGTAACAGCCGTTCTATAGTAACCAAACAGCCAAGGATGAGCAAGAGGAAATTTTCTAATTGCCCAGCAGCCTTTCCTTCTTGAAAGCTTCGCCTACCCCAGCGAGCGGTTGAGGGAGCCGAGCTCGTCGTTGCCCATGGTGCGCCACATTTGGAAGATACAACCGCGCGCCAGGAAAAAGAAACCGTTGTCGACCAGTTGCACAGCGGCATCTGCCAGCTGATTCGTCACGGCGGACACTGGCGGCAGCTCTAGTCCAGCCTTGTGGATGGTCTCGACCGCTTCCTCGAACGTCGGAGGCTCGCTGACGCCCATCTCGTTCATAAGGCCCTGCATTTCTTCCAGCGCGCTGCTGCCCGACTCCTCGCCGCGCGGCACCAGACGGTAACAAGCCAGCGCCAGATTGAGCTGATCGCAATTCCAATAGGCAAACGCCAAGCGATAGAACAGGTAGCCGATTGCAGAACGATCGCTGGCAATACGTAGGCCGTGGCGCGCCACCTCGATAATCTCGTCAAAGCGCTCCAGACGCGCAAGCACGTTGATGAGCGCAAAGTGCGACTGCATGGACGAGCGCGCCAGATCGTAAAGATGGCGCACCTCGGGCAGTGCTCGTTCAAAGTCCTCTTGCTCGGCGTAAAAGCTGCAGATCTCGTGCTGGGCAAAGTACAGCGCATCGGGCGCACGAAGGATTCGCACAGAGCGGTCTTCTTCCAACACCGGTAGCACCATGCGCACCAGCTGGTTATCGCAAAACTGCGTTTGAACCGGACCTGTCGCCAAAAGCTCGGCGACGGCGCACTTAGCCTCCAACTCCTCAACAAGACGGGAAAAGCCTTCAAAAGCACCTGTACGGTCGACTTTTGCCTGCTCGCGCAATTCAACAACACGGGCCACGTATGGGTCGTCGTCCTCTTCCATGACCTCCAGCTCGTCAGCCGTATCGGCAAGCAGCAGATCGCGCAGCGCCGGCGGCAGCATGCGATGGTCATCACGCGGACGAGCATGAACCTCCGCAGGTTCAATCGTCTCCGGAGCGGTTGACTCATATGCCTCAAGCACACGCTTGCACGGCATATCGTCCATGTCCATGCTCTCAAGATCCTTGGCGACAGGCACGCAATCGGCCAGATAGGCCGCGCGCCCAAAGAAATACGTTGCGACAACGCACTCGCCCTGCTCACTGTCGGGAGCAGCAATCTGCACATAGCAGCGCGTGATGCAGGTGCCCGCGGCAAAACACGCTGCTGCAAGCGTGAGCGACACGCGCGCATCGTGCTCCGCAGCCCAGATCGCGCGCGTGTCCTCGTCCAACTCGCGCCAGGCGTCATCTTGAGCGTCGTATTCACGTTGTGGCATAGCATCAACGACAGACTGCCCAAACCGAACGAGCATGATCCCCTCGGCAACGTTTGCCCGATAGGTATAGTCGAGCCGCGTGACCACGTTAAGTGCCTCGACAATACGCGCGAAGCGGGTACGCACATCCCACTCACCGCCCGGCTGGCAAGCCACCGTACCCGGTTTGCCCCACGGGTTATCGCTCGAGGCCGTATCGAGCAGTCGGGGAACATCGTTGGTCGTCTTGGCGATATGCCACGCATCAAAGAGCGCGCAGCCCTCAAGGCTCGGCGAGGATGCCGCAGGGACCAATCCGGCCCCGATGTGCTCAAGGATGGCGGAGAGACGGTTAAGACGGCACTCGATGGCAAGCAGCATGTCAATCTCGTCCTGGTCCAGCAGGCTGCGATCAAAATTGAGATAGAAAAGCTTTGAGCGATCGATGCGAGCCAGGCTCATCTCGGACTTAGCGGCGATGGTGCGCAAGCGGGGCAAGTCAATTTCACTCATAAGGGCGGCGGCATAGCGCTCGATACCGCTCGGATTCTCGGCATGGTCAACGCGGTAAAGCAGCGTCTCGATAGCATCAGGGAGCGGTGCCGTGTTAAAGCCCAAAAACACCTCGACCGGCTCGGGCAACTTTACGAGCTTGATCTTGTCGATAACATTTTGCATACCCTCGTCGAGTCCGCCGGCGTCCGCCGTGCTCGCAATGGCATTTTCGGAGTCAGCGAATATCACGTAGCGCAGGAACATCGATGCCATGAACTCGCCGTAAGGAAGGGAGCGGGTCGAATTCCATGTCTCGTGGTCGGACTGCTCGCGCATGGGGCCTTCGGGAGAGCCGACGGTTCGCGCGCACGCGCGCATTGTGCCGTTGGCTCCCCGAACCACAATCTCACCAATACCGGAGTCCGACTCGTCAAGGACCAGTTCCATGTCGGGATCGTTGGGCAGCGGAGTCTCGCTAACGGGGCGGTCCACCTTGTACACCTCGCCCGAAACGCTTACGTAGCCCAAAAGCGACACATGACTTTTGCCAACGAATTCGACGACATAGCAAGATTCATGCTGATCCTCACCAAAGAGTTTCCAGACCACGCCATATGAGCGTCCCGCAGGCTGCTCGGGCATCGCCGGAAAGCGCTTTTTGGGATCGAGAAACCTGAGCTTGTATGTCGGACGCTCTGCCACGAAGTATCACCCTGATCGGTCGCTTGAAGAAGGAGTGGTCGCGAATAAGTCGCGACATCTACTCGGAATCTTACACGAGTCGACAGGAAATCGTCCGCTTTACGCCCGCGCCTCGACCGAGGTTCGAATCCATGCGGTGTTTACGTAAAAGAAAAGCCCCCGTTGCCGGGAGCTTTAATCTCAAATGGTGCGGCGTATAGGATTCCGCGCATCCGCTGCGCGGATCCGCACCGGCTTCGCCCGCCTGCCGGCGTGCTCGCCCGCGGGCTAAAAACGCTCCGCGTTTTCTTTACGCCCGCGCCTCGACCGAGGTTCGAATCAATGCGGTGTTTACGTAAAAGAAAAGCCCCCGTTGCCGGGAGCTTTAATCTCAAATGGTGCGGCGTATAGGATTCGAACCTATGACGTTCTGATTCGTAGTCAGACCCTCTATCCAGCTGAGGTAACGCCGCGACTTGTTGATTATTATGCACAGAGACTGAATAATGGTCAAGCATTTTTTCAAATAAAGTTATCGTATTTGATTTTTAATCATTTGGAGGGCTTGGCGCGATCTTCGATGCATCGCGATATAAGAAAAGCCCCCGTCGCCGGGAGCTTTAAAGTCAATTGGTGCGGCGTATAGGATTCCGCGCATCCGCTGCGCGGATCCGCACCGGCTTCGCCCGCCTGCCGGCGGACTCGCCCGCTCGCTAAAAACGCTTCGCGTTTTCTTAACGCTCGCGCCTCGAACGAGGATCGAATCTCCGCAATGCCCCCGTAAAGGAAAAGCCCCCGTTGCCGGGAGCTTTAATCTCAAATGGTGCGGCGTATAGGATTCGAACCTATGACGTTCTGATTCGTAGTCAGACCCTCTATCCAGCTGAGGTAACGCCGCAACGCACGGATTATTATGCACGCGAGCCCCCGATGGGTCAAGCGACAATTAGAAAAAAATTTTACGGAGTGATAATTAAGTTGTTCGTGCCTCGACCGAGGTTCGAATCCATGCGGTGCTGCCATAAAAGAAAAGCCCCCGTTGCCGGAGGCTTTCAATTTCAATTGGTGCGGCGTATAGGATTCCGCGCATCCGCTCCGCGGATCCGCGCCGGCTTCGCCCGCCTGCCGGCGCGCTCGCCCGCTCGCTACGGACGCTCCGCGTCCGCTTCACGCTCGCGCCTCGACCGAGGTTCGAATCCATGGGGTGCCGGCGTAAAAGAAAAGCCCCCGTTGCCGGAGGCTTTCAATTTCAATTGGTGCGGCGTATAGGATTCGAACCTATGACGTTCTGATTCGTAGTCAGACCCTCTATCCAGCTGAGGTAACGCCGCAGCGCAAAACATATAAAACCACTTTAGCTTATTGGAGTCAAGCACAATCTCAAACTTTTTTTGTGGAACGCAGTTTTGTCATGCTGCTCCGCATATACCGTCGTTCCCCGTACGATCGATTGGCTTTTCGATCACGTCAAACTTAGCATCAAGTTCCCTCAGGAGCGATCTCACCCGCTGGGCACAATCATAATCGGCAAACGAGATACTCAACATGCGAGCAACCTGGTTAGATGTCCGGACCCCATAGAAATGCTCCAGGGCCACAAGCCCCTCGTGCGCCACAAACGTCTCAACCACATGCGGCGACTCCTCGTAGCACCATTGGGTCAACGGACCCTCGCTCGTCTGTCGAACCACCAGGCCACCCATGCCAGACGGCTCACACGTCACAAGCAGGTACTCCCCGCCCTCGTCGCTCTCAAACAAAACTACCCGCTCATCAAACAGCTCCATCGCATCCCCTTCCTCTCGCTTCTATCTAAGAAAAGCATAGCAGGTGGATGGCTGAATACAGAACATTTGTTCGTGTGTATTCTATTGAGCTGTCCGCACGATATGGTAAGGCCCTGCGCACAAAAAAGGCGCCCCGGAAAGGAGCGCCCTTGCAAATCGCCTATGCAGCAAACCTACGCGACCGGCTCGATCTTCTCGAGGCCGCCCATGTAGGGACGAAGAACCTCGGGGATCGTGATGGTGCCGTCGGCGTTCTGGTAGTTCTCCAGGATGGCGGCCATGGTGCGGCCAGCCGGCAGACCGGAACCGTTGAGGGTGTGCAGATAGCGCGAACCCTTGAAGTTCTCGGGGTCGCGATACTTGATGTTGGCGCGACGGGCCTGGAAGTCACCGCAGTTGGAGCAGGAGCTGATCTCCTTGTAGGCGTTGTAGCTCGGCAGCCAGACCTCGACGTCGTAGGTCTGACGGGCAGAGAAGCCCAGGTCGCCGGTGCACAGGCTAATCACGCGATACGGAAGACCCAGCTGCTGCAGCAGGAACTCGGCCTCGGCGGTCATGTTCTCGAGCTCCTTGTCGGACTCCTCCGGCTTGGCAAACTTGACCATCTCGACCTTGTCGAACTCGTGCTGGCGAATGATGCCGCGGGTATCGCGACCAGCGGAGCCGGCCTCCTCGCGGAAGCAGGGGGTGAAGGCGGTGTAGCGGCGCGGCAGGGTATCGGCGTCGAGGACCTCACCGGCGTGCAGGTTGGTGAGCACGACCTCGGCGGTGGGGATCAGGAAGTTGTCGCCCGAGACGTGATAGGCGTCGTCCTCGAACTTGGGCAGCTGGCCCGTGCCGAACATGGTCTGACGCTTGACGACGATGGGCGGCCACCACTCCTTAAAACCACGGCTGGTGTGCGTATCGAGGAAGAAGTTGATGAGGGCGCGCTCAAGACGGGCGCCGGCGCCACCGAGAACGGTGAAGCGGCTGCCGGAGAGCTTGTTGCCGCGCTCGAAGTCAAGGATGTCGAGGTCGGTGCCCAGATCCCAGTGCGGCTTAAAGTCGAAGTCGAACTCGCGCGGGGTGCCCCAACGACGGCGTTCGATGTTCTCGTCCTCGTCCTTGCCGTACGGCGTGGCCTCGCAAGGAATGTTGGGCAGGTGAGCCATGAAGTCGTACTGCTCCTGCTCGAGGGCGGTGCGGCGCTCGGCCAGACCGTCAATTTTCTCGTTGACGGCGCGCACGGCCTCTTTGGCGGCCTCGGCCTCGTCCTTCTTGCCCTCCTTCATCAGGGCGCCGATCTTCTTGGACTCGGCATTGCGCGTGGCTTGAAGTTCCTCGACCTCGGTGATGACGGCACGACGCTCGTCGTCGAGCTCAAAGAACTTCTCGCGATCCCAAGACGTCTGGCGGTTAGCCATGGCGACATCGATGGCATCGGGGTTCTCGCGAACAAACTTGATATCAAGCATTAGATCCTCCGGCGATATACATTCCATTTAGGTTGCAACCTTGTACATGTATGGGCAAGTATATACTTATGAGCGTTTACGACCCAACTCAACTACGCAAGAAGGCACCCAATGGACGCAGTTTTTTCCTTTTTGTTTGGCACCCGCACCGGTTTTGCCATCCTTTTCGCCGGCGGTATCCTGCTATTTGCGATTCTTGCCTTTGTAATGGAGAAGCGCACCCATAAGATGTATGTCGACCGCGGCCCCAAGTCCGAGGACGAAGAAGACAGCTTCTGGGACTAACCTGCCAAAAAGGGACAGGTTTATTTTGGTCGGTTTTATCTGGGCAAACGCAAGTGCCCCGCAACTGGAATTGAGCCAGTTGCGGGGCACTTTTCGCTAAAAGGACAAAACCGCAGTCCCACCTGCCAACATAAACCTGTCCCTTTTTTGGTCGGTTTTACTGGAGGGTTGCGTCGATTGCCTTGACCAGGGCGCTGCGCATGCCGGCGTCCTCGAGCGCAACGACGCCCTTGATGGTGGCACCACCGGGCGAGCATACGGCATCCTTCATCGCCGCAGGATGCTGGCCAGTTGCAAGCTGCAGCTTTGCCGTACCCAGCACCATCTGGCTCACAATGCGATAAGCATCCGCACGCGGGATACCGTGCTTGACCGCCGCATCGCCCAGGGCCTCGATTGCCATGGCGACAAACGCCGGAGCGCAACCACCCACCGTGCCGCCCACAAACAGCAGGCTTGTGTCGAGCTCGACGACAGCGCCAAGCTTACCGAGCAGGTCGAGCACCACAGCACGCTGCTCGTCGTTAAGCGTCGAAGCCTTCTCGCAGGCGATGACGCCCTCGCCCACCGAAACCGGCGTGTTGGGCACCGTCGAGATATGCGCGACGCCCGGCAGGACCTGCTCCCACTTGGCACTGTCCCAGGTCCAGGCAACCGACAGAACGACCTTTTTGGCAAGAGCATCCTTGAGCGGGGCGAATACCTTCTCGATCATGTACGGTTTGACCGCAGCGACCACGATATCGGATGCGGCGACAACCTCGGCGGCATCGTGGCAGGCGACCATGCCGCGCGCCTCGCAGCGCTCAACCAGTGCGTCGTAGCGACCCGCGCAGGCGCACATGTCGCTCGCAGCTACACCGGCAGCGATCCAGCCATCGGCCATAGCGCTCGCCATATTGCCAAAACCGACAAATCCAATCTTCATATCGCATAGTCCTTTCAGACACATTCCTCAAAACGAAAGGTATTGTCCCACGCCATTGTTTCGTATTGCCGACCTATTTGTGATACGGCTCGCCACGACTGATCTTGCAGGCACGGTAAATCTGCTCCAGCAGCACCACACGCGCCAGGTTATGCGGCAAGGTAATGCGTCCAAAGCTGAGCATCTCGTCGGCTCGTGCGCGCACGTCATCGCTCACGCCGTCCGAACCGCCGATTACAAAGGCAATGTCGCTGCTGCCTCGCAGCATAAGATCGTCGAGCCTCGCCGAAAACTCCTCGCTCGAGCGCTCCTTGCCCTCGATAGCCAGCAGGATCACATGCGCTCGAGATGGCAAGGCGGCAAGAATCGCCGCCCCCTCCTTGTCGCGCGCGGCATCCACGCCGCCCGCCTTAGCCGGGTCGATATCGGCCACCTCGCGGATATCCACCTTGGCATAGGCACCTAGGCGCTTGGTGTACTCAGCGCACGCGTCCTTCCAAAAGCGCTCCTTGAGCTTACCGACGCAAACGACGGTGTATTTCACGCGCGTCTACTCCTTCGAATCGTTTTGAACTTTGCCGGCGGCCAGCATCTGCTCGAACATCGAGGCCGACTGCGAAAAGTCGCTCGGCAGCACGACCGTCGAGGTTTTACCCGTGCGAGCGAACTCCGTCATCATCTCGGACCACTGCGTAAACATGAACAGTTGGTTGGCCTCGTCATTGCCGACACCCGTCTCCTGGATGATCTCGAGCGAATCTTTGATACCCAGCGCGATGGCCTTGCGCTGGTTGGCGATGCCCTCGCCCGCCTTTTCCATAGCCTCGGCCTCGGCGGTCGCCTCGGTGACGCGCTTGATGCGGTCGGCCTCGGCGAGCTCCTGCGCGGCAGCGCGCTTGCGCTGGGCGGCGTTGATGTCGTTCATGGAGTTCTCAACCTCGGTCGGCAGTGCGATTTTGGTGATGAGCGTCGACACGAGGGTGAAGCCGTAGGCGGCCATCTGCTCGGAAACGGTAGCGTTGACATCCTTGGCGATGTCGTCCTTCTTGGCAAAGACCTCATCGAGTGTGTAGACGGGGATTGAAGAGCGCAGGGCGTCGGTGATGAAGTCGCGCATCTGGTCGACGGGCTCCTGCAGCATGTAGTAGCTCTTGTAGATACCCGAATCTGCCGGGCCGGCGCCCATGTCATAGCTCACGTGGTACTGAGCAGAGACCTCAAGGCCGATGGTCACATTGTCCTGGGTCTTAACGTCGATGCCAAAACCGTTTTTCATGGTGCGCAGACTCACCGTGGCGGCCTTGCGGTCGATCACGGGTACCTTCATGTGGAAGCCCGCATTGACGATGCGATTGAACTTGCCCAGGCGCTCGATGATCACGGCATGCTGCTGTTCAACGACATAGCAGGCGTTGGGAAGCAGCAGCAACAGGATGATGATGGGAAGTAGAAGGCTCGTAAGGGCAGCGATGATACCGGACAACAGCATGGTTTCTCCTCTGATAGGCACACGTTGGGACTAGGATACCCGTCCAAGGAGATCGTGCATAACAAAAAGCTCCCATTGCTGGGAGCTCTTTCAATCAATGGTGCGGGCGAAAGGACGTCCGCGTATCCGCTTCGCGGATCCGCACCGGCTTCGCCCGCCTGCCGGCGGACTCGCCAGCTCGCTAAAAACGCTCTGCGTTTTCTTTACGCTCGCTCCTTCGCAGGTTCAAGTCCCAGCGATGGGCCCGTAACAAAAAAGCTCCCATTGCTGGGAGCTCTTTCATTTAATGGTGCGGGCGAAAGGACTTGAACCTTCATGGGGTTGCCCCCATACGGACCTGAACCGTACGCGTCTGCCAATTCCGCCACGCCCGCGTGCAGGAATTAGAATAACGGAGCGCCACCACGAACGCAAGAACTATTTTTGAAAAAGTTTGCAGGCATTCTCCCAAGCGGCTTGCGCGATTGTTTCGGCGTCCTCACCAGTGCGATCGACACGGTCGTTAACCAGCGCGTTTGCCGTAATGGAGATCATTGCGGGCTCGCATTCAAGACCGCGAATGGGCTCCGGAGCCATATACGGGCAATCCGTCTCGAACAAAATTCGATCGAGTGGGGTTGCCGCGAATGCCTCGCGCGCGTCGTCGTTGCGCTTAAAGGTGGCCGCACCACCATAGGCGATATAGCAGCCCAGCTCCACAAAGCGCTCCATCGTAGCGCGGTCCTCGCCAAAGCAGTGCAGCACACAACCGGCCTGGGGCACGCCCACCTCACGAAGCACGTTGTAGGCGTCCACGTGCGAGGTGCGCTCCTGGTCCGTGTCCTCGTGACGCAGATGCAGCTCCACCGGCACGTTACGGCACACGGCAAGCTCGAGCTGGCGCGCCATGCAGTCAATCTGCACGTTATGGGGTGCCGGCGCGATATCGTCGTCATAGTCCATGTGGTAGTCCAGGCCAATTTCGCCGATACCGGCGCACAAAGGGTCATCGAGCGCGGCAACGACCTGCGCGTGAATGTCGTCGGTATAATCCGGCGCGCCATAGGGGTGAACGCCAGCGAGATACTTGATCTGCGGAATATCCCGCATCGGCAAAATCTCGCGCACGAGCCAGTCACTATAGTCCGTCACGCTGCGCTTGTCGGCGATGGGGTCGAACATCGTCACCAGCAGGTCGACGCCCGCGGCTTTGGCGCGCACAAGCGTCTCGGGCACTTCTTTGCCCCAGAACGAAAGCAGATGCGCATGCGTGTCGGCAAGCGGTGCCAAGGGCACGGGACAAGCAACCGTCTTCTTTTTCTTAGTAAACGTCACGCGCTCGGCATCAGGCATCATGGATTAGCTCCTGGGCCAGACGGATAAAGTCGGCAACGTCAAGCGTCTCGGCGCGCGTGGTGGGCGCGATATCGCAAGCCACAAAGGCGGCATCGAGCACGTCCTTGGCAAAACCGTTGGCGCTCATGGAATTGCGGATGGTCTTGCGACGCTGAGCAAATGCAGCGTCGATCACGCGGGCCACAAATTCGCGATCGAGTTCTTCGGGCATCACACCGTCAACACGGTCGATACGCACGACGGTCGAGTCCACGTGCGGCGCCGGCATAAAGCAACGCGGCGGCACCTCAAAGCGACCCGTCACCTGCGCATACAGGCCGAGCTTTGCCGTATAGCCGCCATAGGTCTTGTTGCCCGGCACTGCGGCAATGCGATCGGCAACCTCCTTTTGCACCATGACGACAGCGCGCTTAAGCGCGGGCATCGTCTGGAAGAACTGAAGAATGATCGTCGCCGCCACGTTATAGGGCAGATTCGCGACAAACACCGTGGGTTCACCACCGGCGGCCTGCTCAATCTGCTCCGGCGTCACCTTGAGCGCATCGCCCATGATAAAGCGGAAGTTGGCATAGTCGGCGGCGTGGGCATCGAGCACCGGCTCAAGCTCGGGATCGGCCTCAATGGACGTAACGCACGCCGCTTCCTGCAGTAACGCAAGTGTCAACGTTCCACAACCCGGACCCACCTCGAGTACGCGCTCGTCACCTGCAAGCTCGGCAAGCTCGCAGATACGCTCGATCACATGATTGTCGATTAGAAAGTTCTGGCCCAGGCGATGCTTGGTCGCAAGGCCAAACTCCTCCAGCAGCTCCCTGGTGGCCGTGGGGTTTGCCAAAGGCGAAGTTGTCATGGTTGCCTCCTTAGCATGATGGCGGCGTCTTGAAACAAAAGGGCATGGACCGTGGCGGCCATGCCCTTACAGCTAAACAGCAAATTGCCGATATGGCGCTCGCGCGGTCTCTACGCCAGACGCGGGAACAGCGGATCGCCCTTCTCGACGGGCTGACCACCAGCAAGCAGGCCCCAAGCGCAAATGCCCTTGAGGTCGTCGCTCGCGGCCTCGCCCTCACAGGACAGGCGGCGCAGAGCCTCGACAGAAGTCTGGGGCATGAGCGGCATCAGCAGGTGGGCGGCGATGCGGATGGCCTCGAGCAGGCTGTAAATCACAAATGCCAGCTCGTCAGCCTTGGCCTCGTCCTTGGCAAGCGCCCAGGGCTCGGAGTCCTCGATGTAGTGGTTGGCGGCATGGATGAGCTCCATGACCTCATCCTTGGCTCCGCCGTAATCGAGCATGTCCATCTTGGCCATGTAGCGCTCGACCAAACCGTCGGCAATCTTTGCCAGCGGGTTATCGAACGCGTCGGCAGACGCCGGTTTAGCCGGGGCGCAGCCGTCAAAGTACTTTGCGCTCATGTTGAGCGAGCGCGAAATGAGGTTGCCCCAGCTGTTGGCCAGATCGGCGTTGTAGACCTGCTCCATGCGATCGAAGCTGATGGCGCCGTCGGTGCCGGGGACCACGTCGGTCATAAAGTAATAGCGATAGCCCTCAACGCCCAGCATGTCGATAACGTCCTGCGGAGCGATGGCGTTACCGCGGCTCTTGGACATCTTCTCGGCCTTGCCTGTCTCGGCATTGCGCACGGTCAGGAAGCCGTGGGCAAAGACGTGCTCGGGCAGGGCCTCGCCGATGGCCATGAGCATGGCGGGCCAAATGACGCAGTGGAAGCGGATGATGTCCTTACCCACGATGTGGAACTGCGCGGGCCAGCGATAGGCCAGCTCGGCACGCGCCTCGTCGGTGTCGACACCGTAGCCGACGGCCGTCATATAGTTGAGCAGCGCATCGAACCACACGTAGGTCACGTGACCCTCGTCAAACGGGACCTGAATGCCCCAGTCAAAGCTCGTGCGGCTCACGGAAAGGTCGTTAAGGCCGCCCTCGACAAAGCTACGTACCTCGTTCATGCGGAACGCAGGCTCGACAAAGTCGGGGTGCTCGTCATAGAGCTTGAGAAGCTTGTCCTGGAAGGCGGAAAGCTTAAAGAAGTAGGACTCCTCCTGCACGCGCTCAAGCGGACGGTGGCAGTCGGGGCATAGATGCTGGCCGACGCTGCCGTACTCCTCGTCGCCCTTCTGGACCTGCGTATCAGTGAAGTAGGTCTCGTCAGGCACGCAATACCAACCGTCGTAGCTGCCCTTATACAGGTAACCGGACTCCTTCATGCGCTCCCACAGATACTGCACGGCATGATGCTGGCGCGGCTCGGTGGTGCGGATGAAGTCGTCGTTGGAAATCTCGAGCTTGCTCCAAAGCTCCTTGAAGTGCGGGGCCTGGCTATCGGTCCACTCCTGCGGCGTCATGCCATGCTTGGCTGCGGCCTCGGCGACCTTCTCGCCGTGCTCGTCCATGCCGGTCAGGAACTTGACGTTATAGCCGGCGGAACGGCGATAGCGAGCCTGAACGTCGGCGATGATGGTGGAATAAGCCGTGCCCAGGTGCGGATCGGCGTTGACGTAGTAGATGGGCGTCGTGATAAAGAACGAAGGCTTGCTTTGATCCATGGGGTTTGTCCTCCAGAAAAACGTTGCATACAGAGGATGATTCTAGCGCAAGGGCTGGATATCCTCCATCTATTGCATATCGAGCACCATGGCATAGACATCGCGCTTGCGGCGCGAATACTTCTGAGACAGGCGCTTGGCCACCGCAGACGCGGGCTCCCCCTCCTCGAGCGCGGCGCGGATATCCTCGCGCAGGGCCTCGTCGGGATCCGCTACCGCAGCGCCAACCGGCGCGATGCCGGCCTCCTCATCCTCGCTCGGCGGCGCGATGACCAGCGCAATCTCGCCCTTTACCTCGCCGCGAGCACGCAGCTCCTCGGCAAGCTGGTCAGCGGGCCCGCGCAAGACCTCCTCGTGCAGCTTGGTGAGTTCGCGGCAGACGGCAACCTCACGCTGGGGAAAGACCTCCGCCACGGCCTCGAGCGTCGCCACGATGCGATGTGGAGACTCGTAGAAGATGAGTGCGCCGGGCACCACGGCAAGGCGCTGCAAACGGCGCACACGGTCGCCGTGCTTTCGGCCCAAAAAGCCCTCGAAGAAAAAATGCTCGCAGGGAATGCCGGACGAAACAAGCGCCGTGACGCAAGCAGAGGGCCCGGGAATAACTTCGACGGGCAAATCGGCCTCACGCGCCGCCTCGACCAGCGCCTGGCCGGGATCGGACACGCTCGGCATGCCGGCGTCCGAGGCAAAGGCGAGGGTCTCCCCCGCCAGCAGACGGTCGACCAGGCCGGCAGCGCGGCTAGCGATCACATTCTCGTCGCAACGGACAAGCGGCTTGGAAATGCCCAGGTGCATCAGCAGCTTTGACGTCACACGCGTGTCTTCGCAGCAGATGACATCGGCAGCGGCAAAGGCCTCGCCAACGCGCGGGGACAGGTCACCCAGGTTGCCGATGGGCGTGCCGACCACATAGAGTTTGCCCGTATGGGCGCTGTTTTGCGTCATATCAACCTATTCAATCATGCCGCGCTCGAGCGTACCGAGCGCCGCGCGGGCGTCCCATGCTGCAATGCGCTTCTCGGTCTTCCACGTTTGGAAGAACCAACCGGCAGCCGGCGCAAACGAAGCCAGCTGGTTGGCGATAAACACGCGCTCGTAGGCATTGCGGCCCTCGGGCGTAACCGACGAGTTGGCAAAGATCGCCGCGCCCGACCATTCGCCCACCAGCACGGGGAACCCAGTCGAAATCGCTTCTTTAAGCTCGCGCTTGTTACGCGAAATCGCCGTCGTCAGCCCGCGAGGGCTCGTGATGTCGAGCGCATACTCGTCGCGGTAATGGTACAGGTGAAGGTCCATGTAGACGTTCTTGTACTTGGCGCCGCGCATAAAATGCTTCCACTCGCTGGGATGCCCCGACGACGAGAAGACGACGATCTTATCCTCGGGCATATACGAACGGACGAGCTCGTAGGCATCGCGATAGAAATTGCGCAGGTAGTGAGCGGGAATGCCATCCGTCATGGTGAAGAGGCTCTTGCGAACGCTCATCTGCGGCGTGTCCAGCAGCTCAATGCCCAGCAGGCTCTCGGCCTCGCCATAGCGATCGGCCAAGCGCTCGAGCACGTCGAGTGCGACATGACGGCCGTTGGTGGACGAATGCCACTCGGCAACAGCCTCCGGCGTGGTGGGCGAATCGTTGGAATCGCCCTGGCCACCGGGCACGGTTGCCAGATCGAGCAGCACGCGGATGTCGTACTTGGCAGCCCACTCAATTGCGCGGTCGATGTAATCGACAACCGATATGTAGGAGGCATCGGACTCCTGTGAGCCAAAGGCATACCAGGGCACCGGCAGACGCACGGCATTGAGACCGATCTGCGCCATGCGGCGAAAATCGTCCTCGCTCACAAACGTCTCGTAATGGCGGCGCATGCGCTCGTTATAGGCGGCGGTACCCATGGCCTCCTGTAGCTCAGCCGCGTTGGATGCACCGGTCGCCGCGTACAGCGACGGGGTCACCCAAGGCTCGGGAATAAACCAGCCAGAGAGATTAACGCCGAGGATCCTCTCCATCACTGCCCCCTTCGGATCATGCAGGTCGAACCCGCATCGTATTGCGTAGGATAAGTATCGTTTTGAGTATACCCGCGTGTGCGGACAGGCGACCGAACGGTCTGCAAAGTGACGCGAAAGTGGGAGGAATGTCTGGGAGCAGACGGACTCGGAATGGTGCGACGAGGTGTGTACGCGCGCCGGAGGCAGGCACCGGAAAGCATGTCCCGTTCTATCGCTCAATAATGGGGCGCATTTTCCGTTAGCAGGCCCAACCGGAAAATGCATCCCGTTCTGAGCGCGGGATCTGGGACGCAGTTTCCGCCAAAGGCCGCAAAAGGAAAGCACGTCCCATTCTGACGCCGGATTCCGGGTCGCGCTTTCCCAAGCGGCCTCAAAGCGGAAAACGCATCCCACTCTGAAGCCAAATTCCGGGACGCAGTTTCCGCAGAACCCTACATAAAAGAAAAGGACCCCTTTGCAGAGGTCCTAGTCAATTCAAGGTGGCGGGGAAGGGAATCGCGTCCGCGCGCTGCGCGGACGGACCGCTGCGGCGCTTACGCGCCTTGCGAGCTGCGCTGGCAAACGCTTACGCGTTTACTCAGCTCCGCGCCCTCACGGGGTTCGATTCCGTGCGAGGGCTACATAAAAGAAAAGGACCCCTTTGCAGAGGTCCTAGTCAATTCAAGGTGGCGGGGAAGGGAATCGAACCCCTGACACGAGGATTTTCAGTCCTCTGCTCTACCAACTGAGCTACCCAGCCATTTGAGGTGTGCCTTGTTTCAAGGCTTGATTAGTATAACCAAGGACGCGTTCCGGTCAACCGAGAATTTCAAAAAAGTTTTTGAGCACAGCCTCGGTTCTATAAATCGGCACGTCAGAGGCATCAGCCGGCAGCAAGAAGTTTTTCGCTCAGAGCCGCACGGGCAAACTCACTTGGCGTCATCCCCTCGGCAGCCGCCCGTCGACGAATGGCCTCCTTCATTCCCAGAGGAATCTTGACCGACAGCGTTGCCGTCCCCTCACCTGAGAGTGGGGGCCGTCCATGCACGATCCCACCAACGGTGTGTTCGCCATCCGGAAACTCTCCGCGCTCGTACGACTCGCACCACGCGTCAATCATTTCATCCGTTACAACCTGACCATTAGCGGCCGTATACGTCTTGCCCATCATCGACCCCTTTGCCGAGCCTGTTCAATCTCCTGCCAAAATTTCTTCTGGACTGGAGACAAGGCATGAATGATAAGCCACCCACGGACAAGCTAGACCGCGACAAGCTCCACGCTTCGTCCGTCTGGGAGCCATCCAATCGCAAGCCATCTCGACGGCTCGTCCTTCGACTCGCGACGAATGCACTCAGTAACCGCAAGCCAAGCGCTAAGCACCTGCTTTTCCGTCAGGTGCTTTTTAGCGTTGGGATGGATCTCAACATCCATGCATCTTCTCCTCCATCTTACCCAATTTCGTATGACGAAAGTCCGCTGTCGCCAATTCTTAAGCCGGCACGCGTTGGAGAGCAGGGATCGAAACAATGATTGAAGGACGCTCTAGTGCGGCCCAGGCGCCGGGGCAGGAGCACGTGCGCCAAGGACGAACGCTTTCGTAGCGCGCGAGGATATTGCCGTCGCGATCGATGAAGGCGATGTCGATGGGATAGGCCATAAAACACGTATGGACCGAAGAGCAGCGTGGAAACGCCATGACGAGCGGCAGACCGTTGGCGGCAACCGGACACCGTCCCAGCATGCCGCGCAGGCGCACGGCAAACGACTCCGCCACCACAAACTCGGCCGGCGTCCAACCCAGCCTGTTGAGCGCCCGCGCGTACGCGATGTAGGACGAGACCGCGGTCACATGACCACCCCCGGACGCCATGGATCGACCGTCACCGCGCGCTCGTGCGACAACGTTGTCGGCGCCCCCAGCGTAACGCCAGCGATGCTGAGAGAAGTCGGCCACGGCTCATAGTGCATGGTGCAGGTGTAGGTCCTAAACGTACCGGATAGGGAGAGCAGGCCACCATCCGATGCCTCCGCGCCTTGCTCGCTCGACACTTCGATCTGCAAGCCATAGCCTTCCATGGCATTCAGAATTTGAGTCTGAACCGTCGCCGAGGCATCGGCAGAGCTTTCGTCGCCCTCCCCCTCCGACGCCACGGCGTGCGCCAACACGATGTCGGGCACCACGCGGTCGAAGCGCGCGACAGCGCTGGCAAAGATCATGACGTTGTACACGATGAGTGCCAGCACCAGCAAAACGGGCGTAACCACTGCCATCTCCACCGTCGCTTGGGCGCGCTCCTCGCGCAGACGCATGCGGATACTCATTACGACCCACCGCCCAGAGCGCCAAACAGCGTGGCGACATCGACGGTGAGCGGGATGGAGCCGCCGCCGGGCAGAGGAATCTCCGCAAGCGTGAACACCGTGCCGCTAATGGTGCGTTCGACTTGATATTCCAACGCCTCGCAAAGCGCCTTGGGATCGGTCACGCCCAACGGAATACTTCGCAGCTTGTCTTGCGCATTAGAAAGAGCCGTGATGTCAGACCCCGGGCTCTTGATGACATTGGCGGTGTCGGTCAGCACCGGCTTTCGCAGGCGCAAGTCGCACGGCTCCAGACCCAACGCCGCCACGGACGCCGAAACGGTATCGCCGAGCCACGATGCGATGGAGCCCAACGCGCCGCTGCCCCCTCCTAGGCCTTTAATCATCTCGTCCATAAGTTCGTCGGCCGAACCTTGGATGTCTCCGTATCCCACAAGCAGCCGTCCCCAGACATCCATGACGCCATCGAGTACGCCGGCAACGCCACCCGAGCGTTCCTTCAATGTCGAGAAAAATCGCGAAAGCACGTTGTTTTGCGCCGTCGCCCCATCGGGCGCCAGCACCGCGGCAGAGATGGCACCGCGATCGCCAAGCCTGACTGCCGTGTTAAACGAAGAGTTGAGCTCATCGGGGCTCGAGATGGCGCCCGAAACCGCAAAGGCAACCACGCCGTTGCGACCGGGCGGAGCGATACGCGGACGCTCACCGGAAAGTTCTTTGATGGCGGTATCGAACGCATTGCCCGCACGGTCGGCTTCGTCCTCGGTCTGACGCTCGAGCTCGAGCTCCTTGTTGCGACAGTCGACGTAGTCCTCCAGGGCGTCTTTAAACTTGTCAAAGTGATACTCGAAGCCGTTTTCGATAGAGGTTGAAGGCGCCGCAACAGCACCAAGCGACAAAACGCCAAAATGGCATTTGCTGCATTTATCCTGTCCATCGTAATCGGCAACCGAAGCAAATCCGCTCGGCGTCCCTTTCTTATAGTTGGGGCAGGTCGTCCCGTAATGCAGATACGCCTTGTCATCGTTTACGCTAGTCGGCCACACCGCATCGGTATAGAGTTCCGTCGCCCGAACCTCATCAGAGTTGCGCGGCAGCAGCGGAATATAGGAGGAAACCCTGTCTCCGTTCTCGGTTATATATGCCCGATCGACCTCCGCGTTCGCATAGGTATAAAACGCCTTACGCGCCGCAGACTCTGCCTTCATCTCGACACTCGAGCCCTGGGGCTTCTCATTTGTCAGACGCCAATGGTAGTAGTCCTTCGCGCGATCAAGGGCAACTTGAGGCTCCCACGTAACGCTCGATGAGTAATGCGGATTTTGAACACCGGAAAGATCCGTTAGGCTTTTTGCGCGCTCCCACATACAAGAACAGCTGCCGACCGAGCCCTTGTCAGACCCACCACAATCCGCCAGCCAAGCGCGCTCCTTTGCCTTCGCCGTCTCCTCCGAGGCCTTCCGCAGCTCCTCGGCCGCACGCTCTAAATCATCTGATGTGTCTTTAATGGTATCGGTCGAGATCTCTGACCCTTTGAGCGCAGCAAAGTCCGACTCGGATGTCCTGGGCACGGCAAGCGCCGTACCGGTATAGGTCACACTATCGGTATCCTGCGCCGACACCGCCTGCGTGGCACGCGCGGCGATCAGATACGGCAGAGCCGTCTCGATTTTCTGTAAGCCTTCCGATGCGCTTTTGGCAAACTTGTTGCGCGTTTTAATGATCTCGATCCCGGTGTCGACTATATTGCCGGCAACCGGCTCGGCACCCGGGATGAGGATGGCGACCAGGCCCGTCCCGATCGTGGCAAACCCCGCCAGCCCCAGACTCAAGATACTCGCATCAACCACCGTGGCAGCCGTGTGATAGGACGACACTACGTTGGCACCCGCCAGCGCGCCGCTATCGGCCGCCACCTGGGTGTCCCCGGCACGCGACATGCTCCATATCGCCGCGGTCGACGAAAACAACAATGTGAGCACCACTAGGATGACCACGGCAGAAGAAAGCGTGGTATAGGCGCCGTCTTCGATAAACAGATCGACACCGGCTCGACCCATAAAGCCGCCTCGCTTGCAATGGCAGCTCGGACGGCGCGTCAAAACGCGTCTAGACCAGAAACGCTTAATCCCATGTAGCAATCCACGAATCATAATCTCCCTCCAGCCATTCGGGACGCGATTGATACGAGACATCGACCTTGAGCTCAACGTAGCCGCCCTCGGCGGTACCACCCATAGCCTGCGCAAACGCACCGATCACAGGCAACGGCTTGACCTCGCCGGAAACGGACACGGACGAGACGCCACCCGCACCGGCCCGGCCAAGCTCGATATCCCACGACAACGGCCCGCCGGCATGAAAGATCGAAACGTTGGGCACTGCGGCAAGTCGGCGGCGGGTGAACTCCTTAAGATCGTCGTCCTCCGCCGTCGTCGTGGTCATGAGCCGCGCGGTCTCGGCGGCGGCAGACTCCATGACCGCGCGCGTATAGAGCAGGCACACCGGTTGCAGCGCGAGAAGGATGAGCGTCAGAAACGTCGGCAGCAAAAAAGCGGCCTCGACCGTAGACTGCGCCCGGTCCTCGCGCGCGGCATCAATACAACGCGATGTCCTTAGCGGCCGCAGCGGCGTCGATAACCGACGTCGAGGCAACGCCATGGGATGCCGCCCGCTCAACCAGCGCCGCCAAGCGCCCATCGGTGCCGGCACGCCAAAGTCCCGCGATCGCCAGCACGATCGATAACAGCGCCACCGTGACGATGGCGTATTCGACCGTCGCCTGGGCAGATTCCTCACGCAGGACATCATGCATTTCACGATCCCTCCTTTGAGTCCGTTGCCTGCGGGCTCAGGCGCACGGCGCGCAGACGACACGAAGCATCGCCAGCATCCGCGGCAATTGTCACCATATCGACCCAGCCGCGTTCGTCGCGCACGATGGCGCCCCACACGTTTCCCTTGATGTCGAGATAGCCGCTCAGAGCAAGTTGCGCCGTGGGTACCTCGCGATAGGCACGCAGCATATCCGCCGCCGCTTCGGTCATCGGTCGGTCCTCGGACCATGCAAGCCGGACCGCAATCGCGTTGCCCTCAGGCGAATCCGTCGCAGTGCCAGACCGCTTGTCGAGCGTCCGCAGAAAGGTTTGCGCCGTGACAGCGACATCCGAATCGTCCGCATCTCGCATCTCATCTTTTTGAGACGCCACCGCCGAATCTGAGCCCAAATCGGAGGCGGTCCCAGGACGCTGCTGCCGCGCGGCGTTAAGCCCCCAAAGCACCGCCGCTATCGCCACGGTCAGGCAAGCAAACACCAGCAGCACCCCGATGAGGCGCTCGCCCTCTACAGGCTGTTGATGCCCTCGCTGATAGCGTTCCATAGATCTTGGACCTTGCCCTTAAATGCGACGATGGCGATAATCGCGATCACCACGAGCACGCCGACCAAGATGGCATACTCGGTGGTACCCTGTGCACTCTCCTCCTGCAATAGTTCCTTGGCGCGCTGACGAACATGTGCCGCCCGGCAAAACGCCCAGCCCTGGACCTTGCCAGCAGCGTCAGTCATCGTGTTCATGTATTCCTCCCTACATCATCCCGCCTGCTCCCAGCAGCGGGCCCAATATGGACAGAAGCAACGCCGGCAAGATGAGCGTGCCGGTGGGAATCAGCAGCTTGACGGGTGCACGCTCGATCTCGCGCTCGACCGCGGCGCGATGAGCCGCACGGATCTCGCGACTTTGAGCGGCCAGCGTCTCGGCAAGTGGGGCACCCAGGGCGAGCGCCTGCCCCACCGTGATGGCAAAGGTCTCGAGCGCTCGCACGCCCAGGTCGCGCGCGGCGGCCAACAACTCGTCCTCACGCGTGCCCACGCCCACCTGCCACGCCATGCAGGCGCGCTCAAGGCGAAGAGCCAGCACTGACCGGCGGTTGGCGCAGAAAATCTCAAGCGCCGCATCAAACGAAAGACCGGCCGAAAGACCCAAGCGCACAACATCGATCATCTCGGACACTTCGCCGAGCGACACTCGCGCCGGGCCGCCCGCTCCAACCGCGCCCTTCACTCGCGCGGTCAGAGCATCGACCACCGAGCGACCCGCGGCAGTGACCAGCACCGCCTCGCGCTTGCAGGCCCCTGCGATCTTGCGTGCATCCGCCCGATCCAAACCCGTCGCGACAAATACACTCAGGGCGCACAGGCAAGCCGCAACTGCAACCGGGGCGCTCATAGCTCCACCCGCATAATGCGCCGGATAACCACCAGGGCAACGGCGTTGAGGGCAAGACCCAGCACCACAGCGCCCGCGCCGGCAGGCGTCGCAAGACCGCGACGAAAATCTGCCGAAAGCAGCGCCAACACCGCGCACATGCCCGCCGGCATCGCCGCGACCATATGCGCAGACATGCGAGCCTGCGACGTCTTAACATCCAGGCGGCGCTTGAGCTCAATGCGCTCCCCCACCATGCTCGACGCCTCGGACAGTAAGTCGGCAAGCGGAGCGCCGGTGCGCTGAGACACCTTAAGCGCCAAGGTCACAAGCGAAAGACCGGGGGCGTCGATACGCACGAGCAAGTCATCGAGCGCGTCGGTCGCCGAGATGCCGCAATCGATCGCCGCCGCCACCCGCAAAAACTCGGTATGCACTGGCTCTTGCGCATGAGCGCCCACAAAGCGCATGCCCTGGGCCAGCGAATGTCCCGAGGCAAGCGACATGGAAAGTGCGGTAAACGCCTCGGGCATTGCCTCTTCTGCATCGTGTTGCTCGCGCCGGCTCTCAAAGCCATCCCGAGCGGCACCAACGGCAAACGGAGCAACAAGTCCCAAGGCAAATCCGAGGGGCGATAACGACACCATCGTTAGTAAAACGCAGCAGACACCGCTCGATAGCAGCAGAAACGCCAAACGTCCCGAAGCATCTTCGATCACGAGGCCAAGGCGATGCGCCGGAGCCAGCGATGCCCACGAACGGGCGATCTTTTTCAGCAGATCGTTTTCCACCAGCTCACGCGGCAGCTTCTCTGCCACCGTTTCGAGCGCCTGACGTGCCAGCTCCGCCGGCGGTACCTGCGGCACACGAGGTTCCGCCCCGCACGCCGTCGCGACAGAAAGCCCTGCCAAGCCCCCTACGACGAGGGGCACAGCGATCTCCATTCGTCCACCTCCTCTTGTGTGAGCGTCCCCGACCGCAGGCCTTCTGCGATAAACGGCGGCTCGCGGTCAAGCGTCCAGGTGCGCTCGGCGGCATCGAACGTCACATAGCGCTCGAGCTCTACGCCGCCCGATGCGGCGCGTCGCACCCCCGAATACGAGGAGACGAAGCGCCTGCCATCGGCGTGGCGCTCGGACATCACGATACCGTCGAGTGCCATGGCAATCTGCTCCTCGATGAGCTCGCTCGGCAGATCGATGCCATAACGTGCAAGCAACGTCAGACGCACCACGGTCTCCTGTTCTGAACCCGCATGAAGCGTGGTGAGCGACCCGTCGTGGCCCGTGTTCATGGCCTGCAACATGTCGCAGCACTCGGCACCGCGCACCTCGCCCACCACGATGCGGTCGGGGCGCATGCGCAGGGCATTAGTCACCAGGTCGCGGATCGTCACCGCGCCCTCGCCTTCAATTGAAGCCTCGCGCGCCTCTAGGCGCACCACGTGCGGATGATGCGCAAACTTGAGCTCGGCAGAGTCCTCGATCGTCACGATGCGCTCGCCGGTGGAAATCTCACATGACAACGCGTTGAGCAGGGTGGTCTTACCAGATCCCGTGCCTCCCGCAACCGCCAGGTCCTGTCGCAGCGACACCGCACACGACAGCAGCTGCGCATACCAAAGCGGCAGCGATCCCAACCCCACGAGCTCGTCCAGCGAGCAGATACGGTCCGAGAACTTTCGGATGGTGAGAATCGGTCCGTCAATCGCCACAGGCGGAATCACCGCGTTGACGCGATAGCCCGTTTTGAGGCGGGCGTTGACGATGGGGCTGCGCTCGTCGATACGGCGGCCAAGTGGCGAGATAATGCGGTCGATAAGCACACGGATCTGCTCATCATCCTCAAACGCATGCTCGATGGGGTACAAGACGCCGCCGCGTTCAAAGAAAGCCGAGCGGCAGCCGTTGATCATGATCTCGGTAACGGTGTCGTCCTCGATGAGCGGCTGCAACGGCCCCAAGCCCACCACGTCATCCAAAATCTCGTCGATGATGGTTTCGCGCTCGGGCGTCGCGAGATCGGTCGGCTCCTCAACATTGAGCGCCGCCTCCACCGCAGGACGCAATTCCGAGCGGGCAAGTGCCGGGTCGATATAGGCGCTGATACGCGCCACTTCGTCGTAACCCATGCGGTCCATCACGGCGCGCTTGGTGCGTCGTTTCACCGCGCGGCGACGCCCCGCATCTACAGGCGCTGCCGCCGCTGCAGCGCCGGCAGCCTTAATCCTCGTTTGCAGGCTCATCGCTGATCACCCTCGCGCAACCAGGGAAGGCGGATACGCGGGCGTTCGGTACGCGTTGCACGGTCGGCGACCATATCGCTCCAAGGGCCGACGGCGCACCCCAGTTCCACGAGCATCTCGCGCGTGGCCTCGCGCACGCTAGTCGCAAAAGCGCTGGTCTGCCCCACTGCCTCGTCAGCGCGCCCAAACGCCATGAGCGCGGCGAGATCCTGCCCGCCATCGGCGATACGAATCTTGGAGCTTAACGCACAGGCAATCTCAAAGCGCATGGCGACGTCCTCGTCTGCCCCGCGCGCACCGAACCGGTTGAACACGGCGCTCATGCGCGTGCGCGGCACACCTACTCGACCTGCCAGTTCAATGACGCGCGATGCCGATGCCGCGGACGACACCGCCGCATCGCCAACGACCAGGCAACGGTCGCTCGCCGCCACCGCAGCCGCCACGGCGTCGCCCCAAAAGACCGAGGTATCGATAAAGACCACGTCGGATTCGCGACGCAGAACATCAAGCAGTAGCTCCACCGGACGTGCCATGAGCTCGGCTTGCTCGGGCGCCGCGACGGGACCCCAGAGCGTAACGCCCGGCGCCACGCGCATCGAAGCGGCTACGATATCCGGCTCGGTGAGCATGCCCGCCGCCGACGGCTCGATAAGTGCCGCCATATCGCGCGGAGCATCGACGCCTAACAAGTCGTAAAGGTTTCCAAACATCAGGTCCAGGTCGAGCACGGCGGCACGCAAGCCCAACAGCGACGATGTGTGTGCCATGGTGGCAACGATCGTCGACTTGCCGCAACCGCCCGAACCCGAAATAGCGCAGACGACCGGTGCCCGACGCGACGGAATCGAAGCGTCCGCCGACAGCGCGGGGGCTGACGGCGCAGGAACCGGCGACACGGACGCGGGCGATAACATCCCCGTCTCCCCCGCCGCGGTCACGTGCTGAGTCCAAGCCGGCATGGCAGGCTGCCCGGTCTGCGGTTCCGAAGCTAAAGACGCAGCGGCACACGGCTCGCCAGCCCCGGCAAAACCCTCGACCTCGTCGAGCTCATCGGCCAGATTTACGCCGTGCACGTATCCCATATCTTCAGCCAGAACGTCATCGCCATCCGGCACCGGCCCTCCAGCGTCATCGTATACAAGGGGGTTCCGGGGGCGCCGACCATGCTCGGCTTCCGCTTTTCCATAATCATCAACACGCGGGCCTCTTGTAGCGCGAGGCGCCCCGGGTTCCCTATCAACAAAAGCATCGGGCTCAATCGTCATGCGCCGATCGGAATCAACCGCTCCCTCGCCCGCGCGCCCGTTGCCGCATATACTGTGCGCAGCGATGACCTCGGTCGCCCCCGCGCGAAACAGCCCCTCGATATCCGACGGATCGAGCGCTTCTATCAACACGACCACGCGACTCACGCGGCCTTCGGCCGTCAGGCGCGCAACAGTCTTGCGCACATCTTCGGTATCAAACAGAGACGCCGCGATGATGGCAGCCCCGCGGCGCGACGGAAACGCCCGCGCCATGGAAACCAGCCCGTCCAGGTCACCCACGCGAAGCACCTGTGCACCCGCGTCACGGCCCTCGACTTCCCGCTGCAACAGCCCGTAATCGCCGCACGCGCAGCACGCAAGCCAGATCGCCTTCATCACTCGTCGCCTCCGCTCTTTTTGCCGCGCGCCGTGGCGGGAATCGTCAAGCTGACCGTTCCCTTGCCCGAGGCGCCCAGCAGTTCCTTGACGTCTTCGGGGTCAGCCGCCAGCGTCACCCATTCGATCTTGCCCTCGCGCGTGGCACCGGAATCCTCACTGGTATCGATCACGTACGCGCCGCACAGCCGATCGGTTACGCCGTCTTTTTGCACATACACATCCACGTAGCTGCCCACGCCCGTAGCACCGCCGACCGAGTGCTCGGCATCGACCGCCACCGAAACGGCGACCTTGCCCTTAGGCACCTCGAGCTTGTGGCTCTCGGCCTTGGTGTAGACATTGCAGATCACGGCGTTTTTGGGAATACGCGAAGTCGTCACGTCGCCGCGCACCTGGCGCAGCTCGGTCGCCGCGTCACGCGGCAGCAGGCTCGTCAGCCATTCCTGGGTTATGACATTGGTCTCATCGAGGGTCTCGCCCACATCGATATCGCGCGCCGCGACGCATACCTCGACGCGATCGCCACCGTACTTGGCCAAGGTCTCAGCCTGGACCTGTTCGGCTTGCGAGCGGATCGATGAGCCGTAAACCATGCAGAGCAGAGCAGCGAGCACGCCCGCGACCAGACTGATGGCGATGCGCTTGCTCTTGTTCACGGCCGCTCCTCTCATGGCAGTGCCGGGCGAATGCCCGTACCACCATTGTCTGGGCGGTCAGAGTGCAAAGCGGCGCAATCGCAATCTTGGTTTTCGATGTCAAACCAATCGCTGACCAAAAGCTGACCAGCCCGTCAAGCTCGTGGCAAGGTTTTGGTCAGCACGTCAGCAAACTGCATGTTTCGAGGCTTTTCCGCAGCAAAAAGCCGTCTCCCGAACAGTTGGGAAACGGCTGTCATAGGAAAAATCAATTACAGATGGACATCGGGATCGAGCATTTGAGCACTCACGCGCATGGATAACGCCAGGTTTTGGAACGTTTCCAGACGCAGGCTATCGATCTGCCCGGCGTCCTCGGCCTCGCGAACGGCGCAACCCGGCTCATGGGTATGCGTGCAATCGCCAAACCGGCACGCGCGCGATGCCTCGACAATCTCGGGGAAGGCGCGGGCCAGTCCCCGCTCGTGACCCACGAGCGGTAGGCTGCGCAGGCCCGGGGCATCGGCGATCACGCCGGCGTCGCCCGGCAGCGTCACCATCACGCGCGCGACGGTAGTGTGACGGCCCTGGTCGTCGCGTTCGCGCACACCGCCGGTCGCCAACGTATCGTGGCCCAGCAGCGCATTGAGCAGCGTCGACTTGCCGGCACCCGACTCGCCCAGAATCATGGCGCAGCTCCCGGCAGGCACGCAGGCACGGACCTCGTCCAGGCCGCGGCCCTCGGCAGAGGACGTCACGATCACGCGCACGTCCGGACCCACCAGGCGGCGCACGCGGTCCAGATCGCGCTCGAGTTCCTCGGCATCGCAGCGGTCAGCTTTGGTGAGTACCACCACCGGCTCGGCATCGCAGTCGAGCGCCAATACCAGCGAACGCGCCACACGGTCGAGCAGCACCTCGCCGGCACCGAGCGCCTGCACGATTAGCACGCTATCCACGTTGGAGCAGAGCACCTGGCGCTCTCCGCGGGCACGGCCGCGCCAACGCTCAAAGCTCGTACGGCGCGGCAGCACGCATTCAATCACGCCCATATCGTGCCCGGGAGCGCGGCGCACCGCCACACGATCGCCCACGGCAGGCAGCAGGACCTCGTCCCCACCGCGCGACTTGGCAAATCCCACGGCATGCTCGGCGCGGAAGGTATCGTCGGCAGTCGCCACCAGCGGAAACCCACGATCCAAGCGCACCACGGCGCCAAGCTGCATCTGCTCGGGCTCCTCGGCATGTGCGCAGAAATCATCAAAGGCAGCCTGCTGAGCTTCATCGACCGGCAGGTCATCAAACGCCGGAACGTCCTGCAGCGCGTCGAGTCCCGGCACGCTCGCCAGCAGCTCCTCGGCAGACGCGGGAGCCTCGGTCGCGAGCTTCCGACGACGATCGCGCTTAGCCCGCGCTCCCGTCGTCTTTTTCTTCGCTTTAGCCTTAGCCTTGCCCACAAGCGCCTCCCAGCACAAAACCACACAACTGAGCAGGTATTTTACCCACAAAAAAGAGTCGGTCGAGCAAGTGCTCGACCGACTCACATACTTTCCCTCAGCTAATGGTCCCGAGAGGTTATCCGAAGGCCCGCCCGCCGGGAGGGGTTTCTTCTGAGCGATCCCGCAGCGCGAAGCGCGAGGACCAGCGAGGAAGAAACCCCGCAGGCGGTCGGGCCGGTGGGAAGGATGGCCTTTCGACCTACTCCTTCTCGACCGCGCGCATGATCGCCTTGTAGATCTCCATCAGCGGAATGATCAGGAAGGCAAGACCCAGGGCAGCGACAACGCCCTTGAGCTCGAGCGTCACGGGGCCAAAGAACATCTCGGCAAGCGTCGGCTGCACGGTTACGATCACCGTCAGCACCAGCGCCAGCGCGGCAGAGGCCCACAGCCACTTGTTCTGCTTCTTCATCTTAAACAGCGACGTGCGACGGCTGCGCATATTGAAGCAGTGGAAAATTTCGACCATGTTGAGCGTGATGAACGCCATCATCACGCCTTCCTCGTCGGCGGCGCCGGCGATCATATCGGCGATGTGGATGTAGCCCATGTCAAAGTACACGCCCACAAAGAAGCTCGCCAGCACCAGCACGGTGATGATTAGGCCCTGGACCACGCAGTCCAGACCCATATGTCCGGCAAAGACACCGTCCTTGGCGTTGCGCGGCTTGCGCTTCATGATGTTGCCCTCGGCATCCTCCATGCCCAACGCGAGCGCGGGGAAGCAGTCGGTAACCAGGTTCACCCACAGCAGCTGCACCGGCTGGAAGATGGTAAAGCCGATGAGCGTGGCGATAAACACCGAGAACACCTCGGCAAGGTTGGCCGAAAGCAGGAACTGGATGACCTTGCGGATGTTGTCGTAGATGCGGCGACCCTCTTCGCAGGCGCCGATGATAGTGGCGAAGTTGTCGTCGGCGAGCACCATGTCGGCGACGTTCTTGGTGACGTCGGTGCCGGTGATGCCCATGCCCACGCCAATGTCGGCGCGCTTGATGGACGGGGCGTCGTTGACGCCGTCGCCCGTCATGGCGACAATCTGGTCGCGCGACTTCCACGCCTCGACGATGCGGGTCTTGTGCTCGGGCTGGACGCGGGCGTACACGCCAAAGTCCTCGATGTGCGCGTCGAGCTCCTCGTCGCTCATGCGGTCGAGATCGGCGCCTGTGATGGCCTGGCTGCGATCGGTGACGATGCCCAGCTGCTTGGCGATGGCCACGGCGGTGTCGATGTGGTCGCCCGTGATCATGACGGTGCGGATACCGGCGTCGTGGGCCTCGCGGATGGCGTCAGCGACCTCGGGACGGACCGGGTCGATCATGCCGGACAGCCCGCAGAAGACCAGGTCATGCTCGAGCGCGGCGGGGCTGCAGTCGGCCGGGACCTCGGTGTAGGTGCGGCTTGCCAGCGCCAGCACGCGCAGGGCCTCGTCGGCCATGGCCTTGTTGGCGGCCACGAGCTCGGCACGACGCTCCTCGGTCAGGGGGACGACCTTGTCGCCGTCGTAGATATGGGTGCACAGGCCGATCACCACATCGGGCGCGCCCTTGGTGTACTGCTCATACTCGCCGTCCAGGGTCTCGACGACCACGGACATCATCTTACGGCCGGAGTCGAACGGGGCCTCGCCCACACGCGGATGCTCGGCGGTCAGGCCGGTGAGCCCCGCCTTGCCGGCATCGTTGACGAGCGCGCACTCAGTCGGCTCGCCCACGGCCTCGCCCAGCTCCTCGTCCCACTGGGCATCGGAGCACAGGGCCATACCGGCCAGGAACTTTTCCTGGGGCGCGGCGAGCTCGTGCTTGACGACGGTCATCTTGTTCTGGGTAAGCGTGCCGGTCTTGTCCGAGCAGATGGTCTGCGTGCAGCCGAGTGTCTCGACAGCAGAAAGCTTGCGGATAATCGCCTGGCGCTTGGCCATCTTGGTCACGCCGAGCGAAAGGACGATAGTCACGACGGCGACCAGGCCCTCGGGGATGGCGGCGACGGCGAGCGAGACGGCGACCATAAAGGTGTCGAGCAGGGCAGTTGGGTCGGTAAGGACGTTGCCCACGCCGTGGCGGACGATGTCGACACCAAAGATCACGACGCAGATGACGATAACCATGATGGTGAGGATGCGGCTGAGCTCGGCGAGCTTCACCTGCAGCGGCGTGAGCTCTTCCTTGGCCTCGGCCAGGGCGCCGGCAATCTTGCCCATCTCGGTGTTCATGCCGGTGCCGACCACGACGGCGCGACCGCGGCCGTACACCACGGTGGAGCCCATATAGCACATGTTCTTGCGGTCGCCGAGCGGCACGTCATCGGTGCCCGCGGCAAGCTCGATCACGTTGGCGTGCTTCTCTACGGGCACGGACTCGCCGGTGAGTGCGGCCTCCTCGATCTTCATCGTGGCGCTCTCGAGCACGCGGCAGTCGGCCGGGACGGAGTCGCCCGCCTCGAGCATGATTACATCGCCGGGAACGAGCTCGGCGCTCGGCAGGTGCACGAGTTTGCCGTCGCGCAGCACCTTGGACTGCGCCGCGCTCATCTCCTGCAGGGCCTCGAGGGCCTCCTCGCTCTTGGCTTCCTGGACCACGCCCAGCACCGAGTTGATGATAACGACGAACATGATAATGGCGACGTCGGCAAAGTCGGGCTCGCCCTTGACCATGCCCGTGAGCGCGCTGATAACGGCGGCAACGATCAGCATGATGACCATGGGGTCGGCCATCTGCTCAAAGAAACGCTTCCACAGCGGCGTCTTCTCGGCTTCCTCGAGCTTGTTAGGGCCTGTCTTGGCGAGGCGCGATGACGCCTCGTCGCTGCTCAGGCCGAGGTTCTCATCGACACCTTGGTCGCTGAGCACCTCCGCCGCGGCGGACAGGTATTCCTTTTGCATATAGAGTCCCCTCCTGGGATTCGGGCCACTCAGCAGATTGATGCCCGATCATAATTCCCAGGAGAAGGGCAAGGGCTCATCAAGGCTGCCGTGCTGAGCGGCAGTTGATAGTGGAGCTATGGTACCCCAAAGCGGCGCGTCTAGCCAAAACATTCCAATTGGAAACACGGCTCGAGTGCAACGGTGCAGACCGTGTGATGCTCAATGTTGGTAAAACGTTTTTTCTTCGGCACTTCGTCAAACTGAAATATCGCCCAGATAACAGCGGTTAGAGCGGTTGGTAAAGATTTTTCATATACCGTTTTTCCCGCAAAAAATGAACTTCTTAATCGGCATACGGTCGTTTTTTTGGGGTATTCGGTCGGTATTTCGTTATAATCAACTCGATTTTATTTCTTATGGTTTATCTATCAGCGCAAGACGATGTCAGATGGAGGTCTGAATGTACAAGCGCACTAAGATTGTATGCACCATGGGTCCCGCCTGCGATAGCGACGAGACCATCCGCGAGATGATCAAGGCGGGCATGAACGTCGCCCGTTTTAACTTCTCGCACGGCTCCTACGACGAGCACCACGGTCGCATCGAGCGCGTCCGTCGTATTTCCAAGGAGCTCGGTCTGCCCGTCGGCATCCTGCTCGACACCAAGGGCCCCGAGGTCCGCACCGGCCTTCTGGTCGACGGCAAGAAGGTTGCCGTCAAGACCGGCGACAAGATCGTCGTCACCGCTCAGCCCACGTCCGAGGATTTCCACGGCACCGCTGAGCACATCTCCCTCGACTACCTGGCTCTGCCCTCCGAGGTCGAGAAGGGCTCCCTCATCCTGATCGATGACGGCCTGGTTGCCCTCGAGGTCGAGTCCGTCAGTGGCCAGGACATGACCTGCGTCGTTAAGAACGACGGCCTGATCGGCGAGCGCAAGGGCGTCAACATGCCCAACGTCAACATCTCGCTGCCCGCTATCACCGAGCGCGATCGTCAGGACATCCTCTTTGGCCTGACCGAGAACATCGACTACATCGCCGCTTCCTTCATCCGTGACGGCGAGTCCGTCCGCGGCATCCGCGAGCTTTGCCGCGAGAACGGCGGCGAGCACGTGACGATCTTCCCGAAGATCGAGTGCGCCTTGGGCGTCGAGAACTTCGACGAGATTCTCGAGGCTTCTGACGGCATCATGGTCGCCCGTGGCGACCTGGGCATCGAGATCAAGCCCGAGCTCGTTCCGCACATCCAGAAGGAGATCATCGCCAAGTGCAACGCGGCCTACAAGCCCGTCATCACCGCTACGCAGATGCTCGACTCCATGCAGCAGAACCCGCGCCCGACGCGCGCCGAGGTTGCCGACGTTGCTAACGCCATTTATGACGGCACCGACGCCGTCATGCTGTCCGGCGAGTCCGCTGCCGGTAAGTACCCGGTCGAGGCCGTCAAGATGCAGGCCAGCATTGCTCTCGAGGCCGAGAAGTACCTCCCGGCCCACGCTCCGCTCGAGGTTCCGGCCGATGCTCACGGCACCCGCGTCGTCAACAACGTTGTGGGTATGTCCGCTGTGAACATGGCCACCACCGTTGGCGCCAAGTGCATCACCGTGCCGACGACCACCGGTCGTACCGCTCGCCTGATCTCGCACTTCCGCCCCAACATGCCGATCTGCGCGTTCTCCCGCCACGAGTGGGCCGTCCAGCAGATGATCATGTACTGGGGCGTTATCCCGCACCAGGCCGAGATTACCCAGGGCACCGTCAACGGCACGATCGTCAAGGCGATCGAGACCGCTAAGGAGCTCGGCTACGTCGAGGCTGGCGATTTGACCGTCGCTACCGCCGGCGATCCCCGCATGAGCGTCCAGCTCGAGGACAAGGTCTCCTCGACCAACGTCGCTTACGTCGCTCAGGTGCGTTAAGTCGTACTTGCAAGCATGTTTGCATTGCAAAGGGCCCGGAAGGCTTCGCCTTCCGGGCCCTTTTTCTGTGTCAATGCCGGCACACGGCAAAACACGCACCCATTTCTTTACCAAAAGCGCGAAATCCACCTTTCGAGGCCCAAAAATAAAGTCCCAAGCGCTAAAAGTGTTCGCCCGATGGCGAAACCACACCTTACCCGACGCTGCTAAATCGTTTTAGCAAGAGCCAGATCGACCGCGTTTTCGGAAGTATGCGGCAAATTCTGAGACCTCCGAGCACACCCCGTTTTTTCGCAACAAAATGCCTGATAAACTGGCCTCAAAAGCCAGGTCTGCTCACAGGGTTCAGATTTTGCCGCATACTTCCGAATTGACGCTGGCATCGCACGGTCCAAAAGCACATTTCGACCAGGAGGATATCATGGACCTGACGCTATGCGGTCAATCCGCTTTTTACTATCACTGTATCCCGCCGCAGGTATTAGGGCTTTACCCCGCCATTAGCCTTGGCAATATGGATCGCAGATGTTGCGGCCTCGGAAGTCATGCAGTTGTAAAAGACCTACTTCACGCACCGCTTCACAGGTTTGTATTCACTCGAGCACAATCCGGGTCGCGAAGCCTGTTTAAATCGCACCTCCTGACCCAAGAGCCGCCTCCCGGGTCGTTTAGGCAAACTGAACATGGATTTGATGTCACGTCGCCCGAGTTTACGCTGCTCAGCCTTGCTACGCAGGTCTCACGCAACCAGCTACTCATGGCTTGCTACGAGATGTGCGGCTCCTTTGCAGTGTTTAAGCCCTGCGAGCGAACGCAACAACATCTTGATGAAGCTATTTCGCTTAAGCTCATTCCACCCAACTGCTGCTGGGAGCGTGTTGTCGACACCAAGGGCAATGACACCAATTTGTGGAAGCGCCCGCCGCTCCTCAGCGCGGCGGATATCGCCGCGTTCGCCAAGCAGGCTGCAGGCCTGCGCGGCGTTAAACAACTGCGCTGGGCGGCCGAGCACATGACGGGGCAGACCGCCTCGCCCTTCGAAGTACAGGCCTCTATGCTTGTCTCGCTCCCCCGCAACGAGGGCGGCATGGGCATCAACATCGCAAACAACGTGCGCATCCCACTCAGCGACGCCGCGCGCTCACTGTATGACAAAACCTGCTGCTACGCCGATATCCTCATAGAGAGCAACACCGACAGCATGGGCGTCATCTTGGAATGCCAAGGCCGCTCCGCCCACGATGGCGAAGCCGCAAGTCTCTCCGATGCCGAGCGCACCACCGCCCTCACAAGCATGGGCTATGACGTTATCCAGATAACCTATGAGCAAATCAAAGACACGAAGAGCTTTAACAACATCGCCGAACTCATCCATAAAAAGGCAGGGCTCCCCTACATCCCAAAGACCGATCAGAAACGCACCACCGAAGATGCCCTGCGGCGGGAGCTATTGGTCGATTGGGATGAGCTGTTCGCCGTCAAGCCGGCCGGCTAGCAGCTAGCGATCAGGGGGACTGCGGGAACGTCAGAAGCAGCAACGCGAGCCGCAAATCCCGCCTCGGTCAGCTCGATGACCTCGGTAAACGTTGCATCGAAAAACTCCTCGGTTAGCAGGCGATACGGCGGATGATCGGGCTCGCCGGGGTTTTCGCGTACAATCTCGTGCATGACGCCGATAGTCTTGAGCACATATTCTTTATGGATGGGATACTGCCCAAAACGTGTCGCAGCGGTATAGAGGCGATCGGTCGCACGCGGAATGGAAACGATGCCCAGCGTCTTGCCAAACCAGTCAAAATCGCCCTGCTTTTTAATGCGGAATTCCTCGCACGGCTTGCCGCCGTGTGCTTCCAGATACTGGTTCACACGCGTGTTCCATACCGTGTCGGCCACCAGATGCGACCAGACGCCCAGCGTTAAATCGAGCAGCGACTGCGCCACATCTTCGGACGCAAGCGAGAACTCACAGGCGCCGGGACCGACAACCGGCTCGGCATCCCTGTAGCGCTGAGGATAGTGCACGCGGTTCAGTCGCTCGCGCTCCTCGACAATCGAGGTAGCCTCAGCAGGTTCGCCCGCGGGTGCGCCTTTAAGCAGCGGCGTCACATAGGTATCCCAGAACTCGTGCTCGCGTGGTTTGGGGATAGGCTCGGGCTTAGCAAAGTGCGTGATGCGGTACGGGATGGGATCGGCAATGCCGGGAACCATGTAGCCCACAAAGATGTCCGGAACCACGCAGCCAAACAAAAAGGCATTGCGGTCGCGCACGCTATCGGCAAGCACGCTAGCACGTGTCAGCAAGCGCTCCGTTTGAGCGATATGAATGTTCCAGCTTGGCATAGCAACCCCCATAAAAAACCTGGATAACTATACCATCACGGCAAAGCCGCGCGGGCGGCTACGCATCCTCTACGCAGCAACTATTCCGCAGCACCGCTCTCGGTTCCATACGACGGCGAAGGCGCCTCGACCACATGGTGATATCGATCGATATAGATGGCACGGGCCCCCAAGCGGCGCACCAAATCTTGATGGTGCGTACTCATCAAAACCGTCTTACCGGCAGCAACGTAGGCCAGCAAAAAGTTGACTACGATGTCGCACGAGTCCTCATCGAGCCCGTTGGTGGGCTCATCGAGCACTAGGATATCGGGGTTCATCGATACGACTGCCGCCAGCGCAACGCGCTTCTTTTGCCCGCCCGAAAGCTGATAGGGCGAGGCATCGACCAGATCGGCAACCTGGAACAGCTCCATGGCATCGCGGACGCGGCGCTCGAGCTCGTCTGTCGGCAGCCCCATCTGCGCGGGGCCAAAAGCAACTTCCTCGCCCACCGTAGCGCAGAACAGCTGGGCGTCGGCATTCTGGAACACAAAGCCCACGCGCTGATGGAACCGCTGAGCGGCTGCGGAATCCTTGAGATATGCCGCATCGATCACGTGCCCGTCAAACAGGCACGCACCCGCGTCCGCTAGTTCAAGACCGTTGATAAGGCGCATAATCGTCGTCTTACCGCAGCCGTTGGGACCGAGTAGGGCAACGAGTTCACCACGATCGACCTGCAGCGACACACCATCGACAACCGTATGCCCCGCATAGGAGAACACCACGTCGCGAAACTCGATGAGCGGCACGCTCTTGGCGCCAGTAGCACCGCTCGCGCCCATCACGCCATTCGTATCGTTTGCCAAAACGTCGCCCTTCCCTATCCACATCGACGGCTCGGCCGCCCGCGCTACAGCACCACGCACAACACGGCGAGCAGCACCACGACGGCCGCATAAACCGCATCGCGCCAGCCAAAGCCGCTCCGCCCGGGCGCCGGGTACGCACCGGCAAAGCCGCGGCAGAGCATAGCCTCGTCCATCGTGTGGCTGCACTCCATCGCCTTGATAAAGGTCATGCCCATGATACCCGCCAGCGAGTCGGTGCGCGAAAATCCCTCAGGCGCACGGCCAACGCTGCGCAGCATGACCGATTCGCACAGATCGTGCGCCGTGCGTCCCAGCACCTCGATATGCTTGAGTGCCATATCAAAGGTAAAGATGACCTCGTCGGGCAGGCGCAGCATCTTAAGCGCCGCCGACATGCGGCTCCAGGTGAGCGTCCACGAAACGCCCAGCACGAACGACACGTTAATGAACGTCTTGAGCGCGATCTTGAGCATGGCGCCCGCGGCAGAAGCGCCCAGCAGCAGGGCAGGCAGTGCCAGAACCACCGCAAGCCCCGTGGCGCCGAGCGCCGGTACAAAGGTCGCACGCAGCCCGCGTACGGGGCGCACGGCAACGAGCACCAGCGCGATGGCCGCCATCAACATGAGGTACAGCGGGCTCTGCGTCAGACACACGCACAGGACGCAAACGAACATCCCCACCAGGCGCACCGGAGCCGAAACGCAAGAAAGGGCGCGGTCGACCATCGACCCGCCCTCGTGCGCGCCTCCACCCAGGCGAACCCGCTCAAGCAGGCTCGCCAGGTGCAGGACATTCTTTTGCATCACACGATGCCGAGCCCCCGCGGGCTCGTAACGCTCCTCGGCCGCAAGCCAACTAGGCAGCTCGGCTATTGCCATGAGCACCGCTTTCCTTGACCGTCAGCGAGACCAGGCGGAATGTGATGGTGAGCACCGCCACGCCAATCACGCCCGAAAGAATATACATCGCAGCCTGGCCGGCAAAGCCAAGGCCCTGCTCCTCGGAATAGGCCTGCAGATAATCGCCCGTGGGCAGGGCGTCGGCAAAGGTCGGGGTGTCGAGGCCGACCGAAGCCTGCAGGCTGTCGTCGCCAGCCTCCTGAACGGCGGTCGCGGCGCCCTCGGCGTCCCACTCACCCCAGGCGTCACCGGTGGCGAGCAAGCCGAGCGGCGTAGCCACGACAAGCACGGCGACCAGAATGAGCGTGGGAATCAGGGAAGTCTTCTTGGCGGTTGTACCCTCGGCAGCAAGCTGGCCATCGACGGCCTCGGGCCCGACGATAACGCTCGGCGCCGTCTTCTTGATAAAGCCGTAGATCGCGGCAGTCGCCACGCCCTCGACCACGCCGGCAACCAACATATGCGGAATCATCATGGCCGGAATGGCAATGGACAGCGGGAAGGGGCAGTACAGCGGCGCGCCCGAAGCGTTAGTAAAGAGCATGGGCTGAATACCAAACTCGACCGCCGCGCACAGGGCCGCCAGGCACAGGCCGACCCAGCCGCTTACGATGGCCGAAACCGAGGTGCCCCAGCTCTTGTCGTGCAAACGGCTGTTGAGCGCACGGAACACGATAGCAGCGGCAAACGGCAGCACGAAAGCCATGTTAAAGCAGTTGGCGCCAAAGGACAGGATGCCGCCGTCGCCAAACAGCAGCGCCTGCAGCGCCAGCGCGACCGAAACCGCGATGGCAGCGGCCTCGGGACCCAACAGCAGTGCGATGAGCGCACCACCAACGGCGTGACCCGTGGTGCCACCGGGCAGCGGAACGTTAAACATCATGAGCAAGAAGGAGAATGCGGCGCAAATACCCAGAAAGGCCATATGCTCGCGATCGAGCGTGACGCGCACTTTCTTGATGCAGTGAACCCATACGGGCACCATCGCCACCGCCATAACGGCATCGGTCTGCGGGGACAGATAGTTGTCTGGAATGTGCATATACGCCTCCCGGTTGTCGGCGCACAGAATTGCAACGCCGCTTGAATCACCTTGCCAGTGTTACGCATTGCCAGATTCGTAACACGCCGCGGGCTATCATAGCAAAACGGCGCGCTGCCGACAAAGCAGCACGCCGTTATGTAATGCGTGTGTCATATATGCAGGCTCAGCGATGCCTTTTCCGAACACCGCGGTCACGCGGAGCCCACAGCAACCGCCATCAGGCCCTACGCTCCCAGCGCAAGTCCTAGCCGCGGACCTCGCCGTTCACACCCTTGCACACCTTGGTGACGATCTTCTGGTGCGCCTTCTCGACCTCTTCGCTGGTGAGCGTGTGGTCGTCGGAGCGATACGTAAGCGCGAAGGCCATGGACTTCTTGCCCGCACCGATGCGGATGGGATCGCGGTAGACGTCGAACAGGCGCACGCCCTCGAGCAGCTTGCCTCCGGCACTCGTAATACGACGCTCAAGATCCTCGCAGGTCACAGTGTTGTCGACCACGATAGCGAGGTCGTGCTCAACGGCCGGGTACTGCGAGAACTCACGGTAGTTCTCCTGGTTGCGGGCGCCCTTGATCAGCTTGTCCAGATCGAGCTCAAAGGCAACGACGACCTCGTCAATGCCCATAGCCTCGCGTGCCTCGGGGTGGATCTCGCCAACCCAGCCCAGCACGGTACCGCCCGAGAGCACCTCGGCAGCACGACCCGGCTGCAGGAAGGCATAGCTCTCGCCCTCGACGGGACGGAAGCGAACCTTCTCGATGCGCAGCTGGGCGAGCAGCTCCTCGACAATACCCTTGCCAAAGAAGAAGCGCAGCTTGCGGTACTTCATGTTCCAGGACTGCTCGCTCCACTGGCCCGAGAGCACACCCGCCACGGACTTGGTCTCCTTGGGCAGGCTGGCGTTCTCGCGACCGTGGAACAGGCTGCCGACCTCGTACAGGTGCACGTTGGGCGTGCCGTGGGCCTCGTTATAGGCCACGGATTGCAACAGGCCCGGCAGCAGCGAACGACGCATCTCGGTCTGCTCGGCTACCAGCGGGTTCATGAGCACCACGGGGCAGCCGCGGCCCTCGGTGGACATGCCGATCTTCTCCAGGTCGCCCGGGGCGGCAAAGCCAAAAGTCGTGGTCTCGTTGAGGCCGCAGGCGCGCAGGATTTCGCCGACCTTGCGGGTGAGCTTCTGCTCGCGGGTCAGGCCGCCGATGTGGTTCTTGGCAGCCGGGATGGTCGCCGTCACACGGCCCATGCCCCATAGGCGCAGGACCTCCTCGATCAGGTCAATCTCGCGCGGCAGGTCGGGGCGGAAGCTCGGCGGAGTGACCATAAAGTCGTCGCCGTCGCGCTCGACGGTGCAGCCCAGGCGGGTGAGCGAGCGCTCGATAAAGTCGGGCTCGATGTCGGCGCCGCAGATGGCGTGCACGCGGGCCAAGCGCAGCTTGATGCTATCGATGGTCTTGGGCGCGGGGAACACGTCGACATAGCCGGGAGCAACCTCGCCGCCGGCGATCTCTTCGATGAGCGCGCAGGCCACGTTGGCCACATCCACGCAGCCGGTCTCGTCGACCTGACGCTCAAAGCGGATGGAGGCGTCGGAGATCAGCGACAGGTCGCGGCTGGTGTGCGAGGTGCGACCGGCATTGAAGCAGGCACTCTCGACCATCACGTCGACGGTGTCGTCCTCAATCTCGGAATCCATGCCGCCCATAACGCCGGCCAGCGCCACGGGACGCTCGCCGTCGGTGATGAGACCCATGCCGGCGTCGAGCGTGCGCTCCTCGCCGTCGAGGGTCGTGAACTTCTCGTCCTGCTGGGCGGCGCGAACCACCACGCGGCGATGGCCCTCGCGCTCGGCAAAGGTGTCCAGGTCAAAGGCGTGCAGCGGCTGACCGGTGAGCATCATCACGTAGTTGGTGATGTCGACGATGTTGTTGTGCGGACGCACGCCCAGGGCGTTGAGGCGCTTGACCATCCAGTCGGGCGACGGGCCGACCTTCACGTTGCGCACGATGCGGGCGACATAGCGGTCGCACAGCCCCTCGTCGGCAATCTCGACCGAAAGCTCGTCGTCCGTCGCGCGGCCGGTCTCGGCCTTGATGGCGGGCAGCTCAACGTGGAAATCGCGGTCGAAGATGGCGCCGGTCTCGCGAGCCATGCCGATCATGGACAGGCAGTCGGGGCGGTTGGGCGTGATCTCGCAGTCGAGCACGGTGTCGCTCGAGCCCACGTACTCGGCAAACGGCATGCCGCAGGGCGTATCCTCGGGCAGGATCATGATGCCGGAGTGGTCGCCGCCCAAGCCGAGCTCGCGCGCGGAGCAGTTCATGCCCATGGACACGACGCCGCGAAGCTTGCTCTTCTTGATCTTGATGTCGCCGGGCAGCTCGGCGCCGATCATGGCCGTGACGATGTGGTCGCCGGCCTCAAAGTTCTGCGCGCCGCAGACAATCTGCAGCGGGGCGGGGTTGCCGTCGGCGTCGAGGTTCTTGTCACCCACGTCGACCGAGCACACATACATGTGGTCGCTATCGGGGTGCGGGGTCTTGGTGAGCACCTGGGCGGTCACCACGTGGTCGAAGGACTCGCCCACGGTATCGATCGCCTCGACCTCGGTGCCGGTACGGATATATTCGTCCGAAAGGGTCTTGGGATCCTCCGGAATATCGATCATGGTCTTGAGCCAGTCGTAAGAAACACGCATCTAGCTCTCCTTTCATACTGAAAGCCTGCGAAGAGATGCAGGTGGAAACTTCAACTTTGTGAACATTCCTTACAAAGCGAGGGTTGTCCAAGTGCGGCAGATCGGCCCGAAAGAGGAGTGCCGCGTACTTTGGTACGCAAGCGACGAATGAGCGCCGAGGTGCCGTGCTTGGGCAAGCCGCAGCCTAGAACTGATTCAAGAAACGCATATCGCCTGTCATGAGCGTTCTGAGGTCGGGCAGGTCGTAGCGCAGGGCCGCGACGCGCTCGGCGCCAATGCCAAAGGCGAAGCCGGTGTACTTCTCGGGGTCGATGCCGCAGTTGATGAGGACGTTGGGGTCGACCATGCCGCAGCCCAGGATCTCGATCCAGCCGCTGTGCTTGCAGAAGTTGCAGCCCTTACCGCCGCACACGTGGCAGCTCACGTCCACCTCGCAGGAAGGCTCGGTGAAGGGGAAGAAGTGCGGGCGGTAGCGCGTCTTGCGGTCCTCGCCAAACATGCACTTAACAAAGTAGTCGAGCGTGCCCTTCAGGTCGCCGAAGGTGATGCCCTCGTCGACGACCAGGCCCTCGATCTGGTTGAACTGCGGCAGGTGGCAGGCATCGGCCGTGTCGGGACGGTAGACGGTGCCCGGGCAGATCATGTAGATGGGCGGCTTCTGCGACTCCATAGTGTGGATCTGCACGCCCGAAGTCTGGGTGCGCAGCAGCACGTCGGACTCGCCGTGGGCGTGAGCCTCGGGGTGCGCGACGCTGCCGGGGTTGTTGTCGACCACGTAGAAGGTATCGCGGGCCGAGCGGCTCGGGTGATCCATGGGAGCGTTGAGCGCGGTGAAGTTGTAGTAAGAGGTGTCGACCATGGGGCCGGACTCGACGGTGTAGCCGATGCCGCAGAAGATGTCCTCGGCCTCCTCGATGATTTGCTTGATCAGGTGCTGGTGGCCGATCTGCGGACGGATGCCCGGCAGCGTGATGTCGACGGCGTCGTGCTCGAGTGCGCGCTTGAGGGCGGCGGCCTTCATCTCGGTGTTTCGCTCGTCGAGCATGCCCTCGATCAGCTGGCGCATCTCGTTGGCGCGCTTGCCCATCACGGGACGATCCTCGGGGGCGAGCTTGCCCATCATGCGCATCAAGCCGGTGATACGACCCTTGCGACCGAGCAGCTCAACACGCGCAGCCTCGAGCTTGGCGGCGTCATCGGCGCCTGCGACGAGCTCCTTGGCCTCTTCCTCGAGTTTGACCAGATCATCAATCAGACTCATGTCTTCCCTTTCGTCTCTCGCGCATCCACTTGCCGCGGCGGCTGGAGCCACCCGGAGCTGCGGATGTGCGGCCCGGTTCGGTAACAAAAAAACCGCCCTCGGGCATGTGCATTGCCCAAGGACGGTTGAATTCCGCGGTACCACCTTGTTTGACCCGGCGGATGTCTGGCCCGCCGCGCCCACTCTGTGCCCCTTGTCGCGAGGCTCACGGCTTCCCTACTGGGGCTTCGCCGCCGCTGGCCGCGTGCCCGTTGAGGTCGCTGCTCGGGAGTGAACGCTTGGCCCTTGTCACCGCAGGAAGGCTCGCAGCCCATGACCTTCCCTCTCTTGCCGGCGACGCGGCGGGCAAAACCCTCTCCGTCAACGCATTGGGCTATAGGATAACACATTCTGCGTGTGCATCGCCGCGTTCCGTTTTGTTCGCACTGGGTACAAGGCAGGTAGCTGTGCAAACTGGCCGCGCGCCCACCCGAAGCGCTCGGCTCACGAGATCAAGGATATGGTATGGGAAAGAAACTCGATAAGAAGGCCGAGCCTGCAGCGGGCAAGACATCCAAAGGCATGAAGGTCGATAAGGCCGTCAAAAAATTCCGCAAGCTCGAAGGCAAGCTGTGGACTCGTGAGTACCTGCTCAAGATTGCCGAGTTTGACGGCGCGACCATTGCCCCCGCCAACGGCGCAGCAGCGCGTGCCGACGCCATGGGCACGCTTGCCGGCGAGCATCACAAGCTGCTGACCAGCGAGAAGTCCGTTGAGCTCGTACGCTCGTTAGCGCGCGAGACCGTCGCCGGCGGCAAAATCGACGACCCTCAGCTGCTCGACGAGATCCGTGTGCTCGGCCGCGATCAACGTGAGGCCAGTGCCATCCCCACCGAAGAAGCCGAGGCCTGGACCAGGCTCACCTGCGAGGCGGACGCCGTGTGGCGCAAGGCCAAGGCAGCCAACGACTGGGCGAGCTTTGAGACCTATGTGGATAGAATCGTCGCCCAACTTAAGCATCAGGCCGAGCTCATGGACCCCAAGCGCGATCCATACGACGTTTGGCTCGACCAGTACGAGCGCGGCCTTTCCGCCAAGAGCTTCGACGCGTTTTGCGACGAGGTCAAGGCCACGGTCGTGCCGCTCGTGCACGCCATCGGCGAGCGCGGCCAGCAGCCGGCTGCCGACTTTTTGCACGCCCACGTGCCCGAGGCTGCCCAGCGCGCCATGAGCTTCGACCTTATGAAGCTTGTCGGCCTGGACCTGGACGACACCACGCTTGCCTTTACCGAGCATCCGTTTAGCGAGGGCTTTGCCGTGGGTGATGCGCGCATCGCGACGCACATCTACGAGGACGACTGCATCTCCAACGTCTACAGCATCATCCACGAGGCGGGGCACACCATGTACGAGCTGGGCGTCAATCCCGCCTACGCGCGCACCTGCCTGGAGGGCGGCACCTCCATGGGCATCCACGAGAGCCAGAGCCGCTTTTTCGAGAACACCGTGGGTCGCAGCCGCGCCTTTATGGGCCCGCTGCTCGAGGTGCTGCGTCGTCACGCGCCCGAGGTCTACGGCGACGTCGACGAAGACACGCTCTACCGCGCCGTGAACATCGCGCAGCCGTCGTTGATCCGCACCGAGGCCGACGAGCTCACCTATCCGCTGCATATTATGGTGCGCTACCAGATTGAGCGTATGCTGTTTGCCGGCGAGGCTGCGGCCAAGGACATCCCCGCGCTTTGGAACCGCTTTATGGACGAGTACCTGGGCATTCCCGTTCCCGACGACACGCACGGCTGCCTGCAGGATACGCATTGGAGCGGCGGTTCGTTTGGCTACTTCCCCACGTATGCGCTGGGTAGCGCCTACGATGCCATGTTTGTGCCGGCCATGTGCCGCGACGGCGTCGACCTTACCGGTGCCTGCGCGAGCGGCGATCTGGCGCCCGTCCGCGCCTGGCTGGGCGAGCACATTTGGCAGTGGGGCCGCGCCAAAGACGCGCCGGAACTCATCAAGGGCGCCTGCGGCATGGCCTTTGACGCCCGCTACTACTGCAGCTACCTGCAGGACAAGTTCACCACACTGTACGAGCTGTAAGGATTGACCAGCACGCCATCGCCAACGCCAACTATGTTGACGCCAATGTCTTGGCAACGTCAGCGAAAACGACCCTAAGCGAGCAAGGTGACGTGAAATGAAAGGGCGCTGACCTTCTGGTCGCGCCCTTGAAATTGAACGTCAGATTGCCGCTTAGGGGCGTTTGCAGCGTCGAGCAGTTACGCGGTTTGGTAAAACCGCGTAACTACAGAGCCTCGAACGCGTTGGCAATGCGCTTCATGGCGGCATCGGCGGATGCTTGGTCGGGTGCCTCGGCCAGCACGCGGATAACCGACTCGGTTCCACTCTTGCGTACGAGCACGCGGCCCTCGCCTGCCAGCGCAGCCTCGGCCTCGGCGATGGCGTTCTGCACGCCCATGTTCTCGAGCGCGGCGTCCTTGTCCGCCACGCGCACGGCCACCTGCGCCTGCGGCAGCAGCTTGCACGGAGCCGTGAGCTGCGAGAGCGTCTCGCGCTCGGCACGAATCACTTCCATCACGCGCAGCGAGGTCATAATGCCGTCGCCCGTGCGCTCGATATCGCCAAAGATCGTATGGCCCGTCTGCTCGCCGCCTAGGCTGTAACCGCCCTCGCGCATCTTGGCATACACGTGACGGTCGCCCACACCGCTGGTCACGGCACTTAGGCCGGCAAGCTCCAACGACTTGATCAGGCCAAAGTTGCTGGCAATCGTCGGAACCACGGTACCGCCCGAAAGGCGACCGTGCTTGTTCAGGTACACGCCGCACACGTACAGGATCTGGTCGCCATCGACCACGCGCCCGCGCTCGTCCACGGCCAGGCAGCGGTCGGCATCGCCGTCATAGGCAAAGCCCACGTCCAGGCCCTGCTCCACCACGTGGCGCTGCAGACGCTCCATATGCGTGGAGCCGCAGTCGACGTTGATGTTAAAACCATCGGGCGCGGCATTGATCACGCGCACGTCGGCGCCCAGCGCGTCGAACACCGGCTTGGCCACCGAGGACGCCGAGCCGTTGGCGCAGTCGATGCCGATCTTGACGCCCTGCAGCGAATAGTTCGCGCTGGCGATGAGCGAGGCAATGTAGCGGTTGCGGCCCTGCATGTAGTCCACCGTGGCGCCGATGTGGTTGCCCGTGGCCAGCGGCACCTCGCTCTTGCCATCGACGCAGTCCTCGATGAGCTCCAGTACGTCCTCGTCCATCTTAAAACCGTCGCTATTGACGAGCTTAATGCCGTTATCGCAAAACGGGTTGTGGCTCGCGCTGATCATGATGCCGCAATCGAAGCAGCCTTCCACGGTCTGATGCGCTACGCCCGGCGTGGGGATCACGTGCAGCATATAGGCGTCCGCACCGCTCGCGACCAGGCCACTCACCAGCGCCGCCTCGAACATATAACTCGAGCGACGCGTGTCCTTACCCACGATGACGCGCGCCTTGCGCTCGCGGTTGGCGCCGTAATACCAGCCCACAAAACGGCCAATCCTATAAGCGTGCTCTACCGTCAGCCCAACGTTAGCCTCACCGCGAAAGCCGTCGGTGCCAAAGTACTTCATGCGCTCTCCTTACAAAATAGGGGCGAACAGATTGCCTGTCCGCCCCAAAATGGTACTCGATTATCTGCGCTACCAGAAAAACCCTACGCCGACGCGCTGTCGCGAGCCGCCTGGCATGTAGGAGTCTGACGCAGCGTAAGCGGCTTGTCCCCCGCCTCGGCTGACGTGGTCAGCGTATATGTGATCGTCGTCGTCTCGCCAGCATGCAGGTCAACGGTGCCCGAATAGAAGGGGATTCCATGCCACGTAGCGGCGCCAAGACCAAACTGGGTGCCCTCGACGGTCAGGCCAGTAATGTTGCCGCCCGTCGGGGCAAACAACGAGACATTCAGACGTTCGTCGTCGCGCGCGGCATCAGGCGCGCTCGCCGCGACGTAGTCGGGCAGCTTGCCGGCCTCCTCCTGCGTCATGATGTTCGTCAGGGTAACGGTGATGCGATACGAGCATGTGCCGTCACCGTTCTTGATGCCCTGGCCAATCTGCGTATCGGCATTCAGGTACCAGTCGAGCTTGGAGAAGCTCAGGTTGTTAAAGTAGACACCAGCAACGGGATCTTCACTCGGGTCATCCGGATCGGGCAGCGAGGCGTCGATGTTCATCTCCTTGATAGCGTTCTGCTCGTCATCGTTTTTCATCCACGCGATCAGGCGGCCCTCTTCGGCACCGCGCTCAACGGCGCTGACAAGCTTCGTAACATCGACATCGCCGATACCGCCAAGGATCTTGTCGAAGGCGGCGCTGGCAACAGCCGCAAAGATACCGTCCGACTCCTCGACCGGATAGTTCCAGTACACATCGTGCATGAGGACCTTTGCGGCGTTGGTGCCGTCGACAACCGTTCCGTCGGGCAGCGACACGTTACCGACCAGGCCCAGCAGATACTGCAGGAACACCGGGTCGATACCCACGACGCCGTCAACGTCCTGGCCATATTGAGATTTCCACAGGGCTGCGACACGCTGCGAGTTGCGGGGCCAATCAGGCGAATAGGTATTGCCCGAGTTGTACAGGTTACTGTGGTTGCCGAACAGCGCCTCATCCTCTTCGTCGACGCTCTCGACTGCCTCATCCTCGCTGAGTCCAATGCGGGGAACAAACTCGCCAATCGACATCTGGCCGTCGGTGACCGAAATCAGGCCCTGCGAACCGCCAAAGCCGCCGCAGGCACGAATCTCGACGTTGTTCATGGCGTACACAAGGTAGTTGCGCGTCTGGCCGTTGGCGCCGAGCATCTGGGGAAGGACGGGGGCGACCTTCTCCGCCGCGTCAACCGCGCCGTTGAGGGTGGCAAAGCCGTCCTTGGCCTTATCGACCAGCTCGGTCACCTGGGAAATATGAGTATCGCCAATGCCCTGGACCTTCTCGTTGGCGCTCTTGAACACCTTTGAGCTATCGGAAAGCGAATCGGCAACGGCCTGCAGCGCGGACACGTTAATCATGCCGTCCTGAAACAACTTGCCGGGCGTGGCCTGCGAAAGGTTGTCGGCCATGGGAACCAGCGCGTTGCTCGAGACATCGGACAGGGCGTCGATCATGGTGCGGGCCGCATTGATGTCGCCGCCATACACCGGAATAAACGAAGCCGCCGTCCACAGCGGGCTCGAGGTCTCCGCCTTCATGCTGTCGCAGAGCTCATCGATCTTCTTCGCGTCGTCAGGCAGCGTCGAAAAATCGCCCGACGTGACCTTGTCCTTAAGGCCACCGACGATCTCGACAGCCTCCTTCGCTTCGCTCTTTACGGTCTTTGCCGAGTTAAGCAGCATAAAGCCGCTTGCGCCAAGCGCAACGAGAAGCACCGCGACCACAGCGGCAACAATGGCGCCGGTGTGACGCTTTTTGCGCTCGCCCTTGCGATGGCGATGACGGACCAGACCGTCAGAGGTCGAACTCGACGAAGCGTCGCTACCGTAGTTCAAGCCAAAATCGTAATAATCTTCCTTGGAACCCGAGCCCGCAAACTCGGCACCGCTATCATCCAGGCGGGCGAACGTGCCAGTCTCGGAGGCACCGGTGTAAATCGTACCAAGGTTACCCGTAAGCCCCGCGCCACCGGCAGAGGGAGTATTGTTGGCGGCCTTGCCGGCATTAACGTTGCCGGCGGCATTTGCGGCGTTGGCAGCACCTGCGTTGTTCGCAGGTACCGAAGGAGCCCCGCTCGGCTGCGACGCGGAGGTTGCACCGCCCGCAAAGACATTCCCTCTTGCACGGCCGGTCTTTTTTGCCTTTTGAGACTGCTCGTACAGAGCGGTAAACATCGCCGTCTCGCCCGGGGACACGCGCTTACCGGAACCGCCCTGTCCAGCGCCGCCCGGCGTGCCGGCCTTACCAGCCCCGTTCGGACGCGGCGGAACTGCAGGACGGCCGCTATCGCTGCCCTTAAAGTGATTACCAGCCATAAAGAAATCCTCGCAATTGAGTCGCAATGAAAAAGTCCATAACGTTACTAGTTTATGGCATTTTGAGCATCGACAGCTAAACTCCAGACACGGACATCAATTGGCGAAAATGCGGCACAACACCTTTTCCGTCCTGGCGGCGGCGCCAGCTACACCGTCAAAAACACCATCGCGATAATCATGGCAAAGCCCGCCAGGTCGGTGGGCAAAAACACCGTTCCCAGCATAAGGGCGCTGGTGATGGTGGCCGAAACCGGCTCCATGGTTCCAAGAAGGCTCGCGCGCACCGAGCCAATCTCCTTAACGCCCTGCATGTAGAACATATAGGCAAAGAACGATCCGACCACGATGAACACCGCGAGCGCGACGACGCCCGAGGGCTCGAGCGCCGGTACGTGGGCCCACGGCTGGGTAAAGATGCTCATCACGATTCCCGCCGAAAGCATGGCCGAGCCCGTGACGACCGGGCTACCGTATTTGTTGAGGATTCCGGCAGGGATGATTGCTATGCAGGCACCGCCCACTGCGCACAAAAGGCCCGCGAGCAGGCCCATTGGCGAGATACTGAGCGTACTAGGGTCGCCGCCCGTGGCAATTAAAAACGTTCCGCCTAAGGCGAGCAAAATGCCAAGCGCCTCGCGCGTGCGCGGCAGTCGATGCGCGGTGACGCAGGCATACCCCATGACGACCACCAACTGCAGACACTGAAAGACGGTCGCGGTGCCCGCGTTGGTCAGGCGCACGGCTGACAGATAGCAAAGCTGGTTGAACAGCAGGCCAAAAATCGTAAATAGGATGAGCTGCTTGCGGTCGGCGGGGGTGGTCCACAGTTTAACCAAGCGGTCGCGATCCTTTTTGAGCACGACGAGCATAAAGAGCAGGCCAGCACAAACCTGGCGCACGCTCATGAGCCAAAACGTCTCGATATGGCAAACATGGAAGAGGTAGCTGGCACAGGTGCCAGAAAAGCCCCAGAACGTTCCGCCGGCAGCCGCGGCGAGCACACCCAAGGCCATCTTGCGCGTCTGGGCGTCGTTGAGGCGGTCGCGCCATGCACGGCGGGTGCTGCGGCTCAGCTCGTCAGTCCCCTCGGGCACGACAAAATTGGACGCCGCCGTCATCGGCACCGAAGCCTTTTCGCATGCACGCTGCGCCGAGCGCTCCTGTTCCATTCCGCTCCCCCGAAATCAATTGGCAACAAAGCGCTCAAACTGTAGCACGAATATTGGTATGAAAAAGCGGATGATTCGGAACATCTATAGGCGTCCAAATTGCAGGGACGAAAGGCACAGACGCACTATGCCGAGCGGTTGGAATCGTCGAGGGCACCGGGGTCGGCTTTCGCACTCCCCTCAGCATGCCCACCGTCGCCCTGCTCCTTGTCGCTGTCCTGGCCTTCCTGCTCGCGACGGCGCTTTTCGCGAATCTGCTCCACGGCAGCACGCAGGGCGGCCTCGTCCTCGGCACGCGCCACCTCTTGCGTGGCTTTAACCATATGGCGAATCTCGAGCACCAGCAGCACAGTCAACGGCACCACGATAAACGGAAAGAACAGCAGCGGGTTGGTGAGCAGCGACACCACCACGCCCAGGCCTGCCGAGACAAAGACCACGCGGCCCACCACATCGGCGGCGGGCACGGGCGCGGCGTCCTCGACCGGATTGGCATCGCCCTTAGTGTGATAGACCAGCGAGCCGTCGGACGCGGCCTCCACGGATACGATACGGTGCGTGTTGAGCGAACCCTCCAGCGCGTCATCGGACGAATGGAAGGTGATGATATCGCCCGCCTGGTAGACCTGGCTGTTGTCGGTATCGACGACGATAAACGAATGCACGGGAATCGCCGGCTCCATCGAGCCGGTCAGCGTACGCATAAAGCCGTAGCCCATGATGGTGGGGATCTCGCCGGCGGGCGTGAACACCGTGCGCAGCAACACCACAAAGGCGACCAGGATCACCACGGTCGCCAGCACGTTGATCACGCGGAGCACGTGCTTCATCACTTGTCGGCGTCCTTTGCGGAAGTCTCGGGGTCGGCAGCGACCTCGGCCTCGGTGGCATCCGTCGCAGAAGCGCCATCCTCGTCAGGCGCGGCGGCCACGCCCTCGGCAGCCTCGCCGCGCAGGCGGGCCAGCAGATAGCGCGACAGGCTGTTGCCCTCGGCGCGGCGCTCGGCACGCTCGCGATTGCGCTCGGCCTGCTCCAGTTCTTGCGCCAGTGCATCCAGGCGCTGCTGCATCTCCGCGCGAGCGGCTTCGACCTCGCGCTCGCAAGCGGTGCGAACGGCAGCGACCTCCTGCTCGATGCGCTCCCCGGCCTCGAGCCCGGCGGCGGCAATGCGCGCATCGGCATCGGCACGAGCTTCCTCGGCGGCACGCGCGGCGGCGTCGCGCTCGGCGGCAGCGGTGGCGACCTTTTCGTTGGCATCCACCGCAGCCCGCTCAACAGCAGAGTCGGCGGCGGCGCGGGCGGCATCGATCGCGGCATCGGCGGCCTGCTGAGCAGCGGAGACCTTCGCCTCGGCCGCGGCAACGGTGTCGGCGAGCTTCTGCTCCACTACAGCAGCGGCGGCATCGGCCGCCTCCTGCGCGGCGCGGGCATCGCGCTCGGCCGTCAGCTGTACTTCCTCGACCTGCAGCTTGGCGGCAGCAATCTTGGCATCGGCATCGGCGCGAGCGGCCGTGACCTCGGCATCGGCCTCGGCGCGCATCTGCGCCAGCTGCGCTGCCGCGGTCTCACGCGCCTCGACAGCGTCGGCCTCGGCAGCTTTCTTGCCCGCCTCGACATCCTCCAGCGAAGCGCGCAGCTCCTCAACATCAGCCTCGGCCATCTGAGCGCGCTGCGTCAACGCCAGCTCGCGCGTCTTTGCCTCGTCCAGCTCGTCGGCCAGGTCGTCGCGCTCGTCGGTCAGCGCATGGGCCTGAACCTTCCAAGACTTAAGCTGCCCCTGCAGCTCCTCGATCTGCTCGCGCGCCTCGGCCAGCGCCTGCTCGGCATCGAGCTGGGCCTGCGTGACCTCCTCCACAAACACGCGACGGACCTCGACATCGGGCAGGTCGGGGCTATCGACCTGCACCTCCTGAATCTCCTTAATAAACTTGGGCGCCACCGGCGCGTGTTGCACGCTCTCGAGCTCCTGCAGGTTGCGCTCGTCGTCGGTCAGGCTCTTAAAGACGGTGTAGTTGTTAATGAGGTTGGTGTACATCTGCACCATGTACTCGTCATCGAACGCCAGCGCCTGCTGCTGCACGTCGATGTTGTAGCCCACCTTGTCGTAGCGTTCCATAAACAGCCACAGCTGGTAACACTTGCGGTAGTTGGGATCCTTCATGATGAGGTTGGTGCGCTGGATGGGGCTGCGGACCGCGCTGCAGCCGTTCATGATCTGGCAGAACGACGCGCCACGCAGCGCCATGACCAGGCGGCGCACGCGGTCGATGCGCATAAAGACGTCCATGTTGTCGGCGTCGTTCTCGGCAAAGCTCTGGCGGTTCTTGACCGTCATCTCGACGTTGTACTCGATCTCTTCGTACGCATCGTCGATCTTGCTGTGCATCTTAAAGCGGTTGCGGATCTCGTTGCCCGTCGACCAGAAGATCACGTCGGTACGCTTGTCCACAAACGTCAGCAGGCGCTGAATCAGGTGGTAGATAAAGCGGTTCTCATACAGGTCATACGTCTCGACGGTATTGACGTTGAGGATGCGCGTAGGGTGGACACTGCCGTCCTCGCTCGGCGCCAGGAACTGCGTGTTCTGGCTCAGGTGACGGACACTGTCGGCGCTGATCTTTTTGGCGAGCGAGACCGGCACCACCTCTTCCTCGGTGGTGATGAAGCGGCGCGGCTTTTCGATAATGGTGTTGATGGCGTCGAGCGAGTCCTCGATCATGCTGATCCATTCCTCGTCCACCACCTTGACGAGCTCCTCGCGCTGCTGCTCGATCGTAGTGCCCGAGGCCTGCGCCATCTCAAACAGATAGCGGAAGTAGCGGCTGTCCTCCTGGATGGGCTCCATCTGCTCGGAGAAGCTGGTATAGAGGTCGTGAATGGTCTCGGACATGGGTTACTCCATAGATTGGATCGATCGGAAAGGGGCGGGGCGGCATCACGCCGCCCCGCACTTATAGCATTAGTAGAAGTTCTGGATCCGCTGCAGGTACATGACGGAATCGGGCAGTCCGCCCTCGCCAAAGGTCTTCTCGATGTACTCGATTAGGCCCTTCATCTCGTCGCGCACAAAGCTCACGTTCATGGACTCAAACTTCTTGAGCACCTTGCGGGCGATGATGTAGTCCATGCCGCCCAGCTCGGTGCCGCCGCACGCCACGTACACGGGGATAAAGTCGTACATCTGCTTGATGATACGGTTACCAAAGGCCAGCTTAAAGCGAGTCTGCAGGTACTGGTCCAGCTTGTGCATCTTCTGGAGCAGCTCGTCGTCGATCACGTACTCAACCTTGGCCTTCTGGAACAGATACTGCAGGTGGTCGGCCGTCACGTGCACGCGCTCGTGCGGCTCGCACTCAAACGCGTCGGCACGCTCGTTGAGCTCGATGGGGATCGCGCGGTCGTACACCTTGTCCGTGATGGTAAAGGTGGAGTCGTCGTTGTTGGCCGTGCCGATGAACCACAGGCTGTCGGGGATGGTGAGCTTGCCGTCGTGCAGGCCCTTGGGGTCGGCGGCCCACTGGGTGGGCACCAGGTCGAGCACCCACTCGTCGTGGCTGGGCATCTCGAGCACCGATAGGATCTCGGCAAAGTAGTACTCCACGCGGGCGAGGTTCATCTCGTCGAGCACGATCATGGACGGGTCCTGGCGAAGGCCCGCCTCGTACACGGCACGGAGGAACTCGGTCTCGTTAAAGCGCTTGGAAAACTCGTTAAAGTAGCCGAGTACCTCGGTGCGGTCGCGAAAGCTCGGCTGCACCGACACGATGGTCGCGGGGTTGTCCAGGTAGCGGCTAAAGCTGTAGGGCAGCGACGTCTTACCGGTACCCGAGATGCCCTCCAGGATCAGCAGCTTGGAGGCGGCCATGCCGGCCACAAAGCGGCGGATGATTTCGGGCGTGTAGTAGAGCTTCATCTGGCTGCACGCAAACGCGCGGAAGCTGTCGACAAAGTCCTCCAGAGAGATGGCATCGTCGTAGACCGGCGTTTCCCAGTCGCGGTACTTAAGGTCCACCAGGGACAGCTTGGGGAAGCGGTTGGCCTGGGCGATTTCTTTTTCCTCGGCAAGGGTCTTGGCCTCGACGGTGGCCTTGGCCATGGCGGCCGCGGCGTCCTTGACGCCCGCGCCATCGAGCGCGAGCGACGCGTTGCCCGACATGACGGCCGTCGCCGGTGCGCCCTCGCCCGCAGGCGCACCGGCGCCCGCAGCGGCGCCCACCACGTTGCCCACCGTGGGCAGGTGGTCGTCGGCAAGAGCCGAGGCACCCACGTACGGAATCTGCTTGGTACCGCCCATGGCATTGACCTTGAGCGCCAGCAGCTTGTTCTTCTCGTCCATGAGGTCGAGTACCTGCTTGTTCAGGCGGCCGATCTCGCGATAGAGCGCCTTGTTGGACGTGTCGTCGCGATGCAGGCGGCGGTTGATACGGTAGCGGTAGACCAGGATGGCCACGATCAGCACGGGGACCGCGATGAGCATGGCAAACAGAATGACCGCGCCGATCTTGCCCACCAGGTCAAACGTGGTGAAGTAGGTCATAAAGATGTTGAAGTACTCAACCCAGCCAAACACCAGCAGGTTAAGGATGGAGCTCACAACGGCAACGACGTTGTAGACAACCTTTGCCAGCAGCTCCCAGGCAAATCCCAGAAACTCACTCACCGTCGGTATCCTCCTGCTTGGTCGCGTTCATCGCCGCCTCGGCCTCGGCCTTCAGACGACGGGCTTCCTCGAGCTTGGCCTCGGCCTGGGCGAGCTGCTCGGCGGCGTTATCGGCGGCAACGGTGGCGGTGTCACCCTTGCCCTCGGCATCCACGATGGCAGCCGCGGCGGCCAGGCGGTCTTCCTCGGCCATAGCGCGCTTAAGGTTCATGCCCACCACGATAAGGTGATACACCTGGTAGATAAAGAACAGCAGCATGGGCAGGACAATCACGATGAGGAAGCCCATAGAGCTGGACAGGAAGTCCATGACCTTGCCCATCTGCGGCAACGCGAACAGGTACTTACCAACGATGTCTCCGTCGCTGATGATGTGCGTATCGGCCACGTCGTTGTTATCGCCCTTGGTGGTAAAGCTGCGCATGCCGTTGACCTCGTCGATGGCGGCGATGCGGTGCGTGTTGAGCGCGTACTCGTTGTCGATGATGGTGTGGAACGTCACGATGTCGCCCACCTCGAGCTTAGAGGTGTCGCACTTTTGGATGACGATGAGGTCGCCCTTGTTAAACGTGGGCGCCATGGAGTCGGACTGCACGGCGAGCGGGGTGAAGCCGGCGATGTCCGAGACACTGCCGTCCTCGCGCGTGGCGAGCGTGGTGAACGCGTACAGGGCCGCTACCAGGATGATGATCCACATGACGACGCTCAGTGCGATGGATGCGGCTTTTTTAACAGATTGCATGATGTCCCTTACTACCGTGTCTGACTAGGTCGTGCGCGGCCCGGTGGCCGCCGTGCGTATCTACTGTTCCTCGATGCCCTCAAAGCGCATCGAAACCGAATAGTTAGCTCCCTTTAGCATATTAGTGCAATTTGGGTCCGTCCCCTCGAGCCATATGCGAACGGTCACCGGCTTGTCCGTTTCTTTTATCAGGTCGAACATATCGCTGGCCGAGGTTGCCGTACCCGAATCGAGTCCAAAGACCGTGACAGAACCCGATGAGCCGCCACCCCCGTTGGGGTTGTAGACCCAGGTGTGGCCGTCGGCGGTAAAGCTCATGCGCATGGCGCTGGCCATGCCCTGCGTTTCGGAGCTAAACCGCGTGCCGGATGCGCCGTTGTCGCCGTCCTGGCCGGTCAGGCGCACGCGCAGGTCCGTGCTGCTCATAAAGTGCAGCGTAAACTCCAGGTAGGCGCCGGCGGCGGGATCGGCGGTGGAACCATCCTCGAAGGTAAAGGTCTGGTAGTCGCTCGTGGTGACGGGTTTGAGCTTGGATGCGTCGATGTCCACGCCCTTTTCGCTGGCGATGCGCGCCGAGATCTGGTCGAAGCCCAGGCTGTGGACGTATTCGTCGAAGGTGGCATGCTCGTCCAGGTCAAAGCGCAGCGAACCGTCAGCGTTGGCGTCGATCATGAGCATGCGGGTTTTGGCGCTATCGGCGATGGAGAACCAGGCAAAGGTTGCCATGGCTATCGCCACCAGGGCAAACAGGACCAGCACCACGGTGGTGGTGAGCTTGCGGCGCAGATCGGTGTCGGCGGGCACGGCGGCGTTGGGCTTGCCGGTGGCGGGCGTGCAGTTGGCGGCGGGTTGCTTACGCGCCATGGCTACTCACCGTCCAAGGTCGCAAAGAGGGCCAGGTGCAGGGTGCCTGGATCCTGATAGAGATAGTCGGCGCTATCGGGGTCGGCTCCCTCGATGTAGTAATAGATGTCCAGGCGATAGGTCTGGCCCAGCGCCAGCGTGGCGAGCGAGTTTTGCGGGCGCTCGGCCGTCTCGCCGGCGTCCAGGGTAAAAGCGGCCGGGTCCTGCGTCACGTTGGCACCGCAAGCGAGCTGGCCGTTTTGCCAGCCCAGCAGCATGCCATCGGCGTAGCCCGCCAGGCCCGCAGGCGCGGTCGTGGGATGCTCGCCGCGATGGCCGCTGTCGGAACTGTCGAGCTCAAAGATGTTGGTGGCAAGCACCTGGCTGCCGCTCGAGATCTTGATGCCCACGCGGGCCGCGCGCAGCAGCTCGGCGTCGGCACCCTGCGGAACCAGCGATTCGGCCAGATACAGGCTCACCTTGCCCTTAACCTTGCTGGCGCCCGTGCCCGTAATGGTGGGACGCAGGTCAATCCAGCCGTGATAGTAGGTGGAGCCGTTGTCTTTTGCCTGCTCAAACACCGTGGCATCGCCGGCTGAGTTGTTTTGCGCGCAGGCCGCAAAGCCGTTGAGGTCAAAGGTCGAGACCGGGTAGAGCGTCGCGACCCCGCTCGCGGTGGAGGCCAGAGATGCATCGCCTTGCTGCGACCAGCTGCCGGCATCGGCGTCGCCCAGCTCCAATACCAGCTTGGACGTGTCGCTGTGCACGCTCACCGAGTTGGTGTTGACCTTCATGTTGCTGGTGAACCAGGCATAGGTTGCGGCACTCAGCGTGGCGGCGAGTGCCACCATGACGAGCACGATGTAGGCACGCGCGCGACGGGCGTGACGGCGGGCGGCGGAGTCCAAACCCACAGCGCGCTCGGCGGCAGCGGCGGGTACGGTCCCCGGGGTTGCGCCCGCGGACTCGCTGGCGCCTACCTGCATGTGCTTATTCTTGTGCATTTAGCTCGCCCCCTTATGCCTTGGCTGCGGCAAAGGCAAGCTGCAGCACCACATCGCGGGCCTGAGCCTCGTCGATGCAATTGGCGTCGCAGCCTTCCATGTACACAACGTAGCGAACGCTTGCCACTTCGTTGGCGGCTAGCGTACAGACGGGCGTGGCGCCTGCGCGCGCCGCGGGCGTGTCGCCGGTGCCGTCCATGCTGTAGGCGCTTATGGCGCGCGCGGGATCGGCGGTGTAGGCCCAGCCCGAGGCGCCAGCTGCCACGACCACGCCGTCTTGCGCGGTGGTGCGCCTACTGGTGGCGCCCGCGGTATTGCCCAGATCGTCGCAGGTAAAGATATGCGTTTGCGTGCCCGACTGGGTTGCAATTACCAGGCCCAGGCGCAGCGCGGCCAGCAACTGCGGATCGCTCGTCACGCCCATCTGGCCCTGATACAGGTACACGTTGAGTGCGCTATCGCTGCCCTTAAGGTACAGCGTGCCCGAAAGGGCGTAGTCGTCCAGCTGCGCGGTGCAGTCGGCGTAGTCGGTCGTGATGCCCGCGGCGTTTTGGAACGTGCCGCGCCAAAAGCGGGAAAGGTCTGCCGTCGAGATGGGATAGAGTGTCTTGTCGGCAGCGGCAAGCGTTGCCGTCGTGTCCCAGGGTCCGTTGGCCGAAAGGCCAATCTGCAGGTCGGAGCTCTCGTCGCTTACCGTGTGCGCCACGGGCGTCACGTTGGTGAAGCGCGAGTTGCTAAACCAGGCGTAGGTGGCGGCGCTCAAGGCGGTTACCAGCACCAACATCCATGCGGCCGCGGCAACCATGCGACGGCGCGAGCTCAGGATGTCTTTGATGTTCGACGCACTCATGTCCAGCCCCCTTACGAACGCTTGCCGGCAAAGCGCAACGCCAGCGATTGCAGGCTGGTGGCGGCCAGGTTGTTGGTGCAATCGGGGTCGCAGCCTTCCAGCCACACGTATACATCCACACGCACGGGCGTGCTACGGTTGGCGCCCTTGGCAGCGGCGGGCAGGCTGCAGATCTTGGTCGTGGCCTCCTTGAGGCTCACGATGCCGGTGTCTTCGTTGTAGTCGCAGAAATTTGCGCTGGTCAGCTGGTCAAAATGAACTGTTGTTCCATCGGAGCGGGTGCTGTCGAGCACCAGGTGATTCTGCTCGTTCTCGCCGGCATCCTTGCCGTCGAGCGTGTTGTAGCGCGCCTGGGGATTGCGCTCGCCCGAGACCTCAAAGACGTACTGGCCCGTAACGGTGTCGCCCTGCCCCGGAGCATAGGTAACCAGGCCCACGCGCAGGGCGGTGGAGATGGGGTTTGCCGGGTCCTGCTCGGTAAAGTCGATGCCCGACAGGTACACGTCGGTCGCGGCCGAATTGGTAGCCAGGTACAGGGAGGTCTTGTAGTAGTCGGAGTGCTCAGCGGCGCCAAACATGCTGGCAAAGAGCGAGTCCTGGGTGGTTCCGCCGGTAAAGCCCGTTACCTTTTGGAAGCCGTTGAGCACGTTGTCGGTCGAGACGGGATCGAGCAGGCCCGAAAAGCTCAGGCCGGCGTTGGTCTTGTACTCGCCGTCGTATTCGTTGGAGATAAGGAAGGTCACGCCCGTGCCGGCGGCCATCTTGACGTCGGTGATATGGCGGTTGGCGTTGTAGATGTACCAGGCATACGTTACGGCTCCGGCAGCAGCAAGGGCCACCAGCAACGTGGCGAGCATGCGATTGAACTGTTTTCGCAGCGAGCGCGCGTCCGACATGCCCCTCCCCCATTTGCCGCGTTGTAAACTGCCTGGGCACGACTTGCCCATAATGAAACCATTTTACGCGAACGTGCAGTTCATCGGGGGTACAAACGCGACTTTCCGCGTGCTGTTCGCGCTGCATCGGGGCGGATAGGGTCGCAAATCGGCGCTTTTTAAAAAATAGTTCTTGCCACTGGGTGGGAGCTCCGTTATATTATTCCCTGCGCACTCGCGCACCCTTGATCGGGCGTTTAGCTCAGGGGGAGAGCGCTTCCCTGACACGGAAGAGGTCAGAAGTTCAAATCTTCTAACGCCCACCAAATGTTCAACCGGTCTAGTTGCGGAAATGCGGTAGACCGGTTTCTTGTATATAGTGCTGTATCCCAAATGTATCCCAAAAGGCGGCGCGCGAGCACTCGCTGGAGGCGGCGATGAGGGACATCGCCAGAAACGACCTGGTCATCCTGGACGAGTTCGGCTACGTGCCGCTGGACCTCGACAGCGCGAGGCTGCTGTTCCAGGGGGTGTCGGACTGCTACGAGAGGCACAGCCTGGTCATCACCACAAACATTGAGTTCAGTAAGTGGGGCACGGTCCTGGGGGACGACAAGATGGCGGCGGCGATGATCGACCGCATCGTCCACCACGGCCGCCTGGTCGAGTTCACCGGCGCGAGTCACCGTATGGAGGCGACGCTCATGCTCGGCAAGGCGGTGGGATAGGTTAACGCGGCGTGTTTGCCAAAGTGCTCAATTTGGTCGCGCCACAATGTTCAGTTTGTCGTCGACACAAACAGCGGCTCCCGCGTTTGGCAGCCCCGTGGTCCCAGCGGGCGCGGGGGGGACCGAGAAGAGCCAGGGCTCCGCCTCCTTGAGCGCGCCCACGTCGCCCCCGTGTTCGTCGAGAAGGGCACGCGCGGCCTTGACGCTCCGCGCCCCAGCGAGCCTGAGCTCAGTACTCCACGCGCTCGTCGGCTGCTGCGCCCTCCACCGCTTCGATCTCCGAGCGAAGGGCGTCCGCCACCTCTGCCGACCTCGCGTCCTCTTGCCCTTCCGCGAGCTCGACCTTCGCCGCCTCGTCGCCATGAGTCTCACCGTCCATGTATCCTGCTTTCAAATCGCGGCAGGCACAACAAGGCGCCCGCCCAGTTATTCGATACGAGCAGCCTAGACGGGCGTCACAAAGTGGCAGAGGGGCACGACTCTAATGCCAGGCATCTGCTGGTATCATTAGAGTGCAGCATTGGTTATGGGAGAGGACTTCACATCCCACAGCCAGTCAGACCTAAGTTGGCTTCGTCCTGCTATAGATTGAGGTGAAGGCGATTGACTGATCAACAAAGTGAGACGATCGAGATTTCCGAACAGATTCGCGACAAGAAAAAGGATGTGCGATTCAGCACTCGCGAATACGTTGCGGAATACCTCATCAATAAGTTCAATGCTGATGCATTCTACATTCCGCTTGACTATCAACGGAACTTCGTTTGGACGGACGTTGACTGCAGCTACTTTATTGAGTCTGTGCTGATTGGCCTGCCCATTCCCTACATGTTCTTTGCCGATGCTGAAGATGGCAGAACGGAAATCGTTGATGGAGCGCAAAGGATGAACGCCTTGGTGAACTTTGCCAGAGGCGATTTAACCTTGTGCAATCTAGACATCCTTACATCTGTCAACGGAAAGACCTATTCAGAACTTCCCATAGAGGTACAAAGAAGATTCGATAACGCGAGCTTTCGAGTGGTTTACCTTGAGGAAGGGACCACCTTTGACGTCCGACAGGAGATTTTTCGTCGTATCAATTCATCGGGCAAGCAGCTCAAATCGCAAGAAATTCGCCGTGGCTCCATGGGCGGCGATTTTACAAAACTAGTAAGCGAGCTCTCCAAAGATCCGCTCTTTATAAAACTTGCCCCGTTAAGCGAGACGGCCCGCAAACACTACGATGACATGGAACTTGTCACTCGTTTCTTCGCCTATGCAGACGGCTACCCAGATTTCGAGGGTTACAAAGACCGCGTTGCTAGTTACCTGGATGAATACACGAAACGCATGAACATCGAGCTTGCCGAGTCACCTGACAAGCGCAATGAACTCGTCGCTCGCTTCAAAGAAATGTTGGAATACGTTGAGAAGTGCTTGGGAGACAGGGGTTTCAAAAAGACACCGACAGGAAAAACGACTCCTCATGCGCGTTTCGAAGCTATTGCGGTCGGCGTTGCCGTGGCGTTGTCGGAGGACAAGGACCTTTCGCGCAAAGACATGTCTTGGGTTGATTGCGAAGAGTTCCAGACCCTTGTGCGGTCAGACTCGGCAAACGTAAAGGCCAAGTTGAAAGCTCGCATTGATTTCGTTGCCAACAAGCTGAAGGCGGAGCGGTAAACCTTATGGATTCCAATGACTTTAACTTGGGGTACGAAGAGGTCTACAACGACCGCCTTGGTGAGACCAAGAGCATGATTACGCTCGCGACCCTGCTCGATTCGCTTGACCAAGGTGCAGAGGGCGTGCGCTACAATGCTGTAATGCGGGGAGCGTACGAAATCGCTGAAAAGGCAAATCCCAGTGGCCTGCCCTCATCGACACCAGATGTGACCCTCGTTTCCAGTGTCATCCGCTCCAACGTCAAGCTTATGATCTACAACATCATTGAGTACTCAGTCACTAATCTCATGCAGGCGATTTACGACAGAGTAAAGGACGAGGGTTGCGGCTACGCTGAGGTTTCCGAAAAGCTTCAATCGATTTGGCACCATACCCAAATGTATAACGGGTTGAGCGACCCAAAAGCCAGCAATAGTACTGCCGAGTCCATAAGCAAGAGGTTGCTTGATCATGCTGTTAAAAATAACGTACTTCAATTCAGCGTTCGGAACACCATCGCCGGTGGAAATCTAGATGCAGACAAAATCCTCAAGCTCTTTGATGACCACGGAATATCGATTCATGATGATATAGCGAACTGCAAGAGGGATGAGATTAAGAGCGAGCTTAAAGACATCAAGAATCGACGGAATGACCTAGCTCATGGATCAATATCGTTTGCAGAAGCAAGCAATCAGGTGACAACACCGGAGCTTGCGGAGCTAGTCAATCATGTTGACTCATTTTTGATGCAGCTCCGCAAGGATGTTTCGACCTACCTCAACGCCGGTGAATATCGGCGCGGTATGACCGAATCAGAAGAGGGCTAGTGTACGCAAGCGGCAATTATGCTTTTGCCAACCGCTTCGCCGAGCTTTGGTGGCACGGCGTTTCCAATATGCCGTGCCACAGCTTTCTTGCTGATCTTCTCGCCAGGCCTAATGAACTTGTAATCCTGCGGGAAGCTCTGCAAGACGGCACCCTCACGCAAGGTTAGGGCTCGATTTTGCTCTGGATGCCCAAACCGGCCCGTACCGTACATATAGAACTGCGTAGTTATAGTTGGGGACGTCTCGTCCCAAGCCATCCTCCCGTAGACCGCAGGGTACGTTTGGCCAGCAGCCTTTTTATGACAATCAAGCCTCAGGTCCTCAGGCCAATCTCGCCACGTGCCATTAGGCGTCGAAGCCTTAATGCGCTTCAAGTTTAGTTCTGATAGCGCCGACGCCGTTTGCAGAGAGTCCCCCCTGCAAGAGCCGCCAGCGCTCACGGCAGGCAGCGCACCTATTGCCTGCCGAACCGTAACAGCATGAGCGTTATCATTCGTAGGGTCAATCAAGCTGATGGACCCATTTCTAGAAGCTAGCAGAATCAATCGCCGCCTATGCTGGGGCACACCGTACTCCTCAGCCTTTACGACGCTGTATTCCACCGAGTATCCGGACTCCTTAAGCGTGTTCAAGAAACCAGAGAAGATGCTCTCCTTCTCGAGCTCGGGCACGTTCTCCATGGACACGTAATCTGGCTGCACTTCACGTACAAGCCTCCCAAACTGCGCAAGCAACCCCCAGTCCTTGTGCTTCTCGCGATGCTTCTTGTCCTTGCGGTGCTTCGAGAAGGGCTGGCAAGGAGCGCACCCTACCAAGACTTTGATGTCAAAGTCCTTCAGGAGCTCCTTGACTTCCTCCCCGGTGACCTCGGCGATGTTCTTGCAGATGAACTTGTCCTTGCCGTTGTTCGCATCGTAGGCGTACTGGCAAGAGGAATCGAGGTCAAACCCAGCCACCACATCGATGCCAGCGGTGCGTAAACCGTAGGTCAGGCCCCCGACCCCGCAAAACAAATCCACAGCACCAATGGAGGCGCTCTGAGCCTTATCCTCCGTGGAACTATCAACGCTCATCGCAATCACCCCTTCGGCGTCCTAGAATGACCGTATGCGAGCGTCACAAACTCGAAAAGAATTCAACTCGCTAACTTTATAGATTAGCAGCAATCAGGGGGATTGGAGACCTGAGCTTGAAAACGTCACCGAACGGCTGTTTGCTTCTCGTAAACAGCAGAAGTGCAGGTAAAACGCCTTGGCCTCGATTTGCTTGATCGCCTGCTCCAAGTACGGCAATACGGAGAGGTCCTGGCCGCCGGAGGCCGTGCAAAGCGCTCCGCTTGTATGGTCGCCCGTGCTCTTTCAGCCTGCGTTCGCCGCATGCCAGAAGAGCGTGCCCGCCGTGATCCTACCGCCCTCGTCCACATGCTCGAAGAGCTTGCGGGTAACGGCCTCGTCGTACTTCTCGGGGTCGTGGGAGCACCAGCTGAGGAACGTGTCGTGGTCGCCTCCAGCGGCCTCGTAGCTGATGCCGATGTTCTTCCAAGTCTCGTAGTTCTTGGGCGGCTCCATAGAGAGGAACGCCAAGTCGGCCTTCTCCTTATCGTTCATGCTGGCTCACCCCGCAATCGAGCTGCGAGGCGGCGCTCCCCGTGACCGAGCTGTATGATGCAGCCACGACAGGCCCCCGTCCTGTCCACTCGCCGCCGGTGGCCCCACCGCCAAGTATACGGCCACCGGTGTCATTTTCCTTGAATGCTTCCATAGGCATCGCTAGTCCTCAATGCCGAGCATGTCGCAGATTTTCTGCCCGCTGATCGCCCAGGTGCCGCCGATCATCATCGCGGGGAGCGTCCCGTCCGCGCACCACTTCTGGACTTGGCGCAGGCTCCACCCGCCGATCTCGGCCACGTGCTTGGGGGTCTCGCACACCTTCACGTCCGCGCGCCGGATTTGCGAGCAGCCGAGCGGCTCCTTCCCATGCCCTATTCTCGCCTTTGTACCGAGCCATTCAGTCACCGCCCTAACCTCTGAGCTACTAATGACGTGTGATCACGGTTAAGACTGTACAAGAGCGAATTGCCGCGTTTAACTGTGGTTATGTAGTGCAGCAGTGGCAAAACTGCTTGACGGCGCGGGACTTCCATTTTGCTTTGCGACTGCTTGGACGGCCAAATTGCTCATTTGCTGACTTATAGCAATGCCCCAACGGCACCGTCGCGTTTGCAAACAGCCGCGGCCAACAGCAAGAACATCAGCAATTCCGTCGGCATGCATCGGACGTTCGCCGCTGGGGTATCCTTGGAGCACATGCACCGCAAGCCGCACAAAGGAGCCGCCATGCGCACCGAGCTCGATGTTCCCTTTTCGCACAAAGACCAGGCCAAGGCCCTGGGCGCCAAGTGGGACCGGGTCAAGAAGATCTGGTACGTGCCCGGTGGCGTCAACCCCGAGCCCTTTGCCGCGTGGCTGCCCGGCGTGGATCGCTCCGACCCCAGCGCGCCCTACATCTACCTGGTGCTGGGCAAGCGCGAATGCTGGAAGTGTCACGAGCAGACGACGGTCGCGGCCTTTGGCATTCCGTATTGGGCGGCCGAGGACTCGGGCAGCAAGGCTGCGCCCAGCACCGCGCCCACCATGGACGACACGGGGCACATCGCGATCGACACCGCCCGCGCCAACGCCGTGGCCATCGTCCCCGCGCTGGGCTGCGTGCCGGCCGAGATCCGCGACTACCTGCGCGAGCGCTGTGGCTACAAGCCCGTAACGTCGCGCACCACCAAGACCGCATCGCTCGCCAGCACTTGCACCGGCTGCGGCGCGCTGCAAGGCAGCCATTACCTGTTCGAGGAGCCCACGTCGCCGTTTGCACTCACGGCCATCAACAAACTGCCCGCGCTGGAGTTCGTGCGCGTGGAAGTCGCCGGCGTCTTTGGCATCCCCGCCAGCCAGGACAACTTTGACCAGGCGCTCTTCACCTGGGCACGCGATCACCACACCCAGTTTCACAAGACCCTGTGCGAGGGGATTTACCTGTAGGGCAAAACTCGAAAATCGAGTCCAGATATCCTCGGAAATCCAGTGCGAAAATCCTCGGAAATCGAGTATGTGCAGGTAGTTGAGTTGTTGGTGTAACGCAGAAAATGTCGAATCACCGGGTTTGCCCGACTAGATATTCAGTCTTCGAAGCTATGACTCCGGGTCGTCATAGGTAATGGCACATTCGCAGGTTGGGCATTGTTGAGGATAGATTGGAAGGCGCAGGCCTGCTCGAACCCGCTGGTTGGTAGCGTGTTTGTCGCGGACGTCGATGAAGCTGATGTCTAGGCATGGAAGGTCTGCGCCGCAGCGAGGACAGGGCAAGCAGATTTGACTGCAGCTGGCCTCGACGAGCGGAAATAAGCTCCGATCCATCAGGACGCGCGGCAGGTTTCCGTACACGCCTCGCGCGATATCGCTTCGCCATCCCATGGTCTCCCCTTTCCCGTTTTACCTGTTGAGGAAAGGATGGCAGGATCGCGCGACCATTGATGTGGCATGGCGCGATCCGATCAATCGACATGATTGGGTTGAAACGGGCGGCAGCCGACTAATACGGAGCAACGGCCTCCGCATGACGTCGCGATTCCGAGAAATCGAACTCGGCGCGATGGGCCTCGAGGAATCGAGCGTTGGGGCGAAAGCGATGTTCGTCCGGCTCGCGCAATACCGAGCCCGCAAACGTCGCATAATCCGTATGCTGTAGAAGGTACGAACCGCAAAGTTGATAATCGCCGCGTACCAGCTCAAACGAAATCAGATGGGCATCGAACAGCGAATGCAAATCGCGGCGCAGCAGAATACCGTTGCTGGCAGCCTGCGACTTGGGACCCGAGTAGTTCTCGATATGCGCAGCTTCGAGCGCTTCGTCGACATTGCAACCCGAGACGGCGCATCGACCGGCATAAGCTTCAAAGAGCTGCGTGCGGAAACGCTGCTGGCCGATTCGCTCGCGACGCAGCGCATAGCGAACCTTTTCGTCGTCGCTCGCCGGAGCGCCGGAAAACTCTGCCGCGACTGGGGCGTCCTTCATATAGCTCATATCGGGGTAGAAACGCGCATCGGGTCCACCTTTATGGACAGGACCATGCAGTACAAACCAGCTGTTCTCCGGCTCATAGCGCTCAACGAACGCTAGGCCCAGCACCTTGTAGCCAGCACCCGTTACAAAGAACACACCAACGGGAACGCCGCACTCCATGCAGTTGATCATTTTCTAGTTGTAGCGCTGATCGCGCCAGTTTTCGACCGAAGCACTTTACGATGAATACTTGAACACCCACGCGCCGTCCTCAAGATAGAGCGGGGGAACATCGGGGTAGGCGCCGCGCTCGGAATTGTGCACCGAAAGAGCGAAGGTCTTCTCGCGCGGCTGTTTAACGCGCCCGCGACCAGGTCAAAAGATGCCCGAATCGCGCGCACCGGAAAGAGCTCGGAATCAATCGTCAGGCGGAAGGGATATTGAGGGCTATCGGCATTGGTGCGATGAGGGAGCTTGTCCCACAGGCCGCCACGCTGCTCCTCGCGCAAGAACCATTCCCAAGCCTGGACATATTCGGACGGCACAAAGCTGCAAGTGCGGTCATAACTCGGCCGAGCAATCAGCGGAACACCAGAAGCGATGCCGTCCATAAGGAACCTCCAGGAAGAACAGCTCCCCACATTATCGCCGAATTACGTAGGCTCATGTGCAGCCGTTTTGTGCAAAGCCATCGCACAAGAAAGGAGCCGCTTCGAATTTGAACCGGCCCCTATCAGGCGGATTCAGTTAATGGCTTAGCCCTACTTGGAATCAGGCACGATGCCAACCAAGCTTACGGTGACATCAAAGGTCGGAGCAACGGTGTTCTTGTCCCGCTCGGACCAGTTTTGGCAGTCGGAGTCGGTGCCTTCCATCCAGATGACGATCTTCATGTTCGTGCCGTTGTAGCCAACGTTCTTTGCAATGGCTTTCGGATTCGCTCCAGCAGGTTTGGAATAAGAACCGCTCGATCCGGTGGCGGCCCAATCGCCGCCGCTCTGGTCGGTTAGACTCGCGCCGGCAACATGCGCATACGATGGCGCCTGAGTCGCCGTTCCTTCAGCCGCGACGCAGCTCCAACCAATCGTTGAGGAGGCGTCATTGCCATGCTCAGTAGTCGAAGGCTCTACGGGAGCATAAACAACCTTAAGCTCGTCATCAATAACAATGCCGACGCGCAGGCTGCCCTTAATCTTGCTGAACCATTCATTCGTTACGTTGTCGGAGGGCTTGATGGTAACAGGATTCGTGCCGTCTAGATAAACATCCGCGATGCCCGTGTTCGTCACGGTGTAGAGGGTGTAGTCAGCAGCGACATAGGCATAATAAGAATCGGTGCCGCTCGTCAGCGTGTACTTGCCGCCAGCGTCTGTGTTTACCTTCTGGTAGCCAGAGACATCAGTGCCCTGCCAGGACTTGGGAACAAACCAAGACTGCGCATCGTTCGTCGATGAAGGGCTGATTTCGTGACCATTGGAGCTGGCAGTGGTCTGCTTGTCCGAACCGTCATGGTTAACATTTTTACCCTGAGCAATTTGCAGCACCATGCCATTCGCTTGAGCGGAAATGGTGCTCGTAGTTGCGTGGACCCTACTGTTCGTGACAAACCATGCGTAGGTAGTTGCAGAAAGCGCCACCGCCGAGACGACGACGGTCAACGCCGCTCCAACAAGCTGAACCTTAAGCCTCTTTACTGAATCGTGCATACCCGTCGCCTCCCTTCGTTAAGGAAAAGGGCAGGATCCCGGGCTGGGGACCTGCCCTTCACAAGCTGTATATGGAACTACTTTATTTCTTATTCTGATTATCAGCAGTAAAAGTTACGGTCAGTTTGGAAGAATCGGTCAGCTTCTTGAGGTTGTTCGTATAAACCTTTGCATCGCTGCCCTCGAAGAAGACGTAAATATCGACCTCAGTATCCTTGTCGGCAGTAATAGTGTCAGCAAGAACGCCATTGGCAGCAGTGATGCCATTGGAACCAAGCTTGAACGTACCGTCCTTGTCAAGAACAACCCACCTTTCCCCACACTTCACCAAAAGACGAAGCGCAGAGTTGATGCCAGATGCGGTAGCAAGGTCCGTCGCCTTACCGTCAGCAGATTTCGCCTCGACAGAAGCGACCTTCAAGTTGGAGAGGTTCTGGCCGCGGGAACTGATATTGAAAACATTCTTCTTAGCAAAGCCATTGGTAGCGGCCTCATCGGGCGTACCTGTAGCGCCAACAGTGTTCAATTTTCCGGACAGAGTTCCATCGTCCACAGTACTGCCGTAACCCGTCATAAACTGGCCCTCGGTAGAACCATTCTGCTCACCAAAGGTGGCGGGATACAGTTTGGTTGCTTCCGTATCGCCGGCAACGTCAAATGTGCTGTCCGCTCCCACAGCAGTGGCGTTGTACTTGATCGTCATATACGACGCGTTGGACTGAGCGCTGATGCTGCTCGTCGTCGCCTTGACGGTGTTGTTCGTCACAAACCATGCGAACGTGGCAGAGCCCAACGCCACGGCTGCTACCAGCACCATGGCGATGGCGGCGCCCATCTGCTTCTTTAATGCCTTGGTATCCATGCGGACCCCTTTCTTTCCCCATTCATCCCAGATGACCCTCGAGAAGCCCGGAAGGGGAGCCCGCGCTTTCGTGTTGGATGTTGCTTGCCCATCCTTTAGATATGGAATCGAGAATACCATAATTCTTACGATTTCCTTATGAGTTTTTGGCAACCTACATTCCGACGGATTCATAGGTTTACCTCGGGTTATATGTGGTGCTATGTGAACATCGTTTACCTTATTTGATCACTCTCCAGCGCAGCCATAAGTCCCTCTTAAGCCTTGCGACCGCAGCGCCACGCCAACGCATGCATACGCCCCCCGCCATGCTTCGCCCTAGTCCTTCCCCCTCGCTATACTGGTGTAGAACGTGTCATTTTTGCCTGCTTAACGGGCTATTTGTTGGGAGGGCCCCATGGCTGCCGCCACTCAACCCAAGGGAAGCGTTTCTGCCGGATCGATCAAGCCGGTGACGCGCAAAGCCGTTCGCTGCCAGCGCGAAGTCGCCTGGCTGGTCACGCAGGCGGCCGGCAAGCTCGTCGCCACCACCGACGACGTCAACGCTCCCACGCCTAGCTTTGTGCTGGCGGCGGCGTTGTCGTACACCCACGAGCAGGAGCGGGCCGCACAAAACGGTGGACACACGATTGACTACGAGGCCGTCATGAGCCCCAGCCTTGCGAGCTTTTGTCACGCCGCGGGGCTGCCCACAGCACCCAACGCGCTTTCGGACGTGGGCTACATGTTCACGCTCTCGGGCGCGAACCTCATCCGCGACCTCTACGCCTACTGTAGTGACCTGGGCGAACGCATGGGAGACGCGGTGCAGGTCAAACCAGGTTACGCGATCAAACTAGCGCTGCGGCTGTTCTTGCTGGATGCCGCCACCGGCAACGACTCCACCTCCAAAGACAACACTTGCGCATAGCAAAAGCGCCGGGTCGGAACATCAATCCCGGCCCGGCGCTTGTTCGCCCTACTTGTCCCCATCGCCTGCAGGCGAGTTCTTTTGGTTGCGGCGGTTACTCCATGTCACGTTGTGCTCCTTGTAGTAATCGGGCGCCTCGTTACCGCTCGCGCTAATGGGGTCGTTGCCGGTCAGGGTGTCGGCAATATCCTCCACGAACTTAATGAACAGGCTCGTGTCATCGGTCTCGGACGAATCAAAATCGAAGCCAAACTCCACTGCGCCGCCGATAATCTTGTCCACGCACTCCGGGTCGTCGCCGTCCAGCCAAATGACCACGGTGTACTTGTCCACATCGCCCACGCGGAAGTTAGTGTGGCTAATGGTCGTCACCACGTCCTTGGACGCAAACGGCTCGGTATTGGGCTCGGGGTTGCCGTCGGCCGCGGTCGCCGCGTAGGTGGTGGGCTCGCCATTGCGATACACCCTCACGCGCGCTGCCTTCTCCACGCCCTTGCTGGCGCTGACCACCTTGAGTTTGGCACTGTAGCCCAGATCGGTCTTGCCGGCGTTGCGGATATAGAAGGTATACGCCACGTAGTTTTTGCCGTTGTGGCTACCGTCGATGTCGTCCAGGTTGTCGGGCAGGTCGTCGGTAGCGATATTGGTGCCGTTGTCCACGGCGTCGGCCGCCAGACGCGCGGTGGCATTTTTAAAGTCGCCGTTGTCGGCAATGGCCACGCCGCGGCGGAACAGCTCCAGGCGGTTGAGGTTGATGGTGAAGTTGCCCATGTTTTCCTGCATAAACGACAGGGCGAACAGCACGCCAAAGGCAAGCGCCAGCGCCACGAGGGCCTTTTGCAGCTTGTCCATGCGCAGCAGCGCCGCGCCGATGCGCTCCATACGGCGCTTGGGCATGTACATGGACACGACCGCATCGGGGTCGATGTCGTCGAGGTCCTGGTCGGCCAGCGCCTGCTCCAGCTCCTCGATGCGCACCACGCCGCGCAGGTCGCGCTTGGGTTTGGGCTTGCGGTTGCCGGAGCGTTTGCGTGGGGCGGGGTCGGTGCTGTGGGTGTCCTCGGGCTGGCCCTCGGTCAAATCCTCAGCCATGCCCTCGGCATGATTCTCGGCTACACCCTCGGCCAAATCCTCAGCAGCTTGCTCTTTATTGTTGTTACGCTTGAACAGAGCCATGGCGATCAGAGCTTATATTTGGCGCGAATGTAGCCGACGTATTCTTTGACGAGCTCGCGCTCCATGTCGTCGGCGTAGCGGAACTGCAGGCCGCAGACGTTGCGGTACAGGCTGCCCTTGGGCGCGCGGCGCACCCAGCACACGATGCCCAGCTGCTCGGGTAGCTCGTGGCGCTCGCCTTGCAGACGGATTGTGGGCATTTGCACAGCCAGGGCCTCGCCCACGTCGGGATAATCGTTGAGGTAGACGGCCAGACCGCCGGCCGAGACGTCGATGGTCATGGCGTCCTCGGGCTCGGGGGTCGGCGCGTTGTCGCGCTGGTAGGTCAGGCGCATGGCGACCTTAAAACGCTCGTCGCGGCGCCTGACGAAGGTGCGCTGCTCGGCGACTTTGCGCATTTTCCAGTAGGTGCGGATGCCCTTTTTCTCGACTGCCTCGGGATAGCCGGCGAGCACGAACGTTTCCTCGCCTACTTTGTACTGCAGCAGCAGCTTTTGGTTTTCGTCCATGAGCAGCGGTTTGCCGGCGAGCATGGGCGCGCTCATAAGGAAGTACGCGTCGTCCAGGTTCTCTTTGTACGTGGCAAGCATGTTGAAGTCGGTTTTTTGGCCCATGGGCACATCGAATGCCACCTGAAGCTTGGTCCCCGGCGTTATCTGTTGCTCTGCCATGTTGTCTCCCCCAGTCGCGGGCGCCGATATCATCGTCGTGCGCGATGCACATTGGGCTATTGTAGCTGCTTTGCTGCAGGTTTCGACGTGCAGTGCACGAAATGGCGGGATGAGGCGGGGCGGGCGCTAGTGCAGCTGCTTTGCGCGCGGCATCAATCTGACGGCGATGCATGTCCCCGACAGACCGTCTGCCTGTCTATCTCTCAGCTATCTCTCATAATTATCTCTCGTCTCTCATTTCTCTCTCACATTAGTGATGAGTGAGAGACGAGAGACAAAAATGCCGTTATCGGTTCAATCAAGTCACGTTCGCACAGGTAAACACATGTATACGGGAACTTTGACTCGATCCCCAGCCACCTTGCAGCATTGTTATCTCTCATATTTATCTCTCGTCTTTCTGCTATCTCTCGTATTAGTGACGAATGAGAGATGAGAGATACGTGAGTGATGGACGAGCGTGGATTATTGGACGGTCGGAAAATCCCTCGAACAAAAAACGGGGCCGGCCTTACGCCGAGCCCCGTTTTCAAACGGTCAGTTAGTTATCGAGCGCGCGAGCATAGCAGTCAACATTACGCCGCCGCGAACACTCCCAAGCCCGTTCCGATGATGCAGATTGCAAAGATGCCCAAGATGATCCAAATGGTCTTGACGCCCTTTTTGTACAGGGCGACGCAAGCGAACGTTGCCAGCAAGGGCAGCAGACCGGGGAAGATCGAATCGAACAGATCCTGCAGGACAATCTCCGAACCACCCACGTCAAAGGTCAAAGCCGTGGACAGCGAGACCTGTGCCGCAATCATGGCGCCGATAACGGTCATTCCGAGAACACCGGCAGCATGCGTCATGCGAGACATAAGGTTGCTCTCTTCGGACTGCTGCAAAAACTTGGTTCCCAGGTCGTATCCCAGATGGGTGGCGACGATACGCGTTGCAAAGTTAATCACGGAGTAGATGAGCGCGTACACGATGGGGCCGAGCGGGTTGCCCGTCGAAGCGATGCCGATACCAATGCCGGCGGCAACCACGCGGAACGTTCCCCAGTAGAACGAATCGCCAATGCCGGAAAGCGGTCCCATGAGACCAACCTTCATGGCGTTAATCGAGGACGTGTCGAAGTTCTTATCGGCAGCCGCCTGCTCTTCCATCGAAACCGTTAGGCCGGCTACAAACGGAAGCACATGAGGCGTGATGTTAAAGAACTCGGTATGGCGATCGAGCGCCGCATAGTAATCGTCGTCGTTGGGATAGATCTTTCGCAGGGGCTTCTGAATGGTGTACATGAAGCCCATTGCCATCATCTTGTCGTACGACTGCGAGCACTGGCTCGTAAACTGGCGAAGGAACATGCTCCGATACATATCGGGAGTCATAATCGCGTCCTTCTTGGCCTCTTTGAGGTCGGTGTTCTGGATAGCCATTAGAAGTCCTCCTCTTCATCTGCAGCAACCGTCTGCGGACCGGACGAGCCCTCGCGGAAGGCCAGGAGCAGCGCGACGCAAATGGCAGCTGCGGCGACGCCGATAACGTCCATCTTGAGGTAGATGACCATAATGAATCCCAGGAACAGCCAGGGAAGAAGCTTATTATCGCCCATGGTCCTAATGAGAAGAGCGAAGCCGATGCAGACCATGACGCCGGACGCAACGTTGAGGCCGTCCATCACAAACTGCGGAATCGCGTTGAGTGCATTGTTGATGAGGTCGGCACCAAAGAACAGCGAGCCAAACACCAGCAGTGCAGACGGAATGCCAATCGACAGCGGCACGATGGTCAGATGGTACAGATTCGCCTTGGCAAGATCGCGATTTGCCAGAGCGGTCTCAATCTTCTTGCAGGCAAAGGCACCCGGAACGGCGTAGCAGAAGTTGCGCCACACCTGAAGGAAGACGGAGACGGGAAGGGCAAGCGCGACGGCAGTTGCCGTGCCCGTACCCGTAATGACGGCAAACGCGCAGCCAAGCACACCGGAGGCATAGACCTCGGGAGGAACCGCCGCGCCGACCATGATGGCGCCCATGAACATGGACTCCAAAGCAGCGCCGACGATAACGCCCTGCTGGACATCGCCAAGGATCAAGCCGACAAACAGGCTCGTAAACAGCGGACGACCAAGCATCGTAATGCCAAATAATTGCTCGTCCATGGACGCAATAAATGCGACCAGTGCAACTAGAAGATACTGGACAACCATTTCGATCAACCCCAGAAATAGGTCTGCAGGCGAGGCGTTCTGCGCAGCTCGCCTGCAGACAACCGCAGCAATTTGAGAGGATTAGTAGTTCATCTGGTGATAGTAACGACGCGTGGTGAGCGGGTGGTTACGGACGTGCTCGAGATGGCAGCTCAGACGCTCGGTGATGGTGTAGGTGACCATCGGGGAGACAATCTTGCGGAACTCGGGGTCGCTGAACGGCAGCTCGACCTCGGCGGTGTCAAACTTGTTCACGCGGACGTTGACGCCCTTCTCGTCGGCGAGCATGTGGGTAAAGTTGTCCACGCGGTCCATGAGCTTACGGGTGTCGTCCTCGCCGTAGAGCATAATGAGGCTCGTGCCCTCCTCGCACAGCTCGATGGTGCCGTGGAAGAACTCGGCGGCGTGGATAGACTTGGTCTTGATCCACTGCATCTCCTCGAGGATGCACATGGCGTAGTCGTAGGCCTCGCCCCAGAGCATGCCGGATCCGATCACCATGTGGTAGTCGGTGTCCTTGAAGTCCTCGGCCATGGCGGCGCAGCGCTCGTCCTGGGCGTCCTTGGCCTTGATGAGGTACGGAGCGATGTTGCCGAACTCCTCCATGAAGGTGTCGTACTTGGGGAAGGCGCCGGCGTTCTTGAGGAAGCGGGCGACCAGCGTGATCTGGTAGGTGTAGATGGCCTCGCACAGGACGTCGTCCTCGGCGAAGCTGAAGAACTTGTAATCGGCGTACTCGGTGGCCGGGGTGTTGTCGTTGGAGACATACATCAGCGTGCGGGCGCCCTGCTCCTGGCAGAACTTGGCAGCCTCGATGATCTCGGGGGTGGTGCCGGTACGGGTGGAGAAGACACAGACCGAATCCTTGTTGAAGGTCTTGGGCGGGCACGCGAGGAACTCAGCGGCGATCTCGCAGTGGACGTCGACGTCGGCCGTGGTGGTCTCGACCCAATACTTCATCGGGAGCGTGTGGGCCCAGGTGCCGCCGCAGCCGATGAAGAAGATGTTGGAATAACCCTGCTCGCAGACCTCGTCCACGGCAGCCTCAATCTGAGGACGGAGAGCGAGGGCATCGCTCACAACCTTCTCGTAACGAGGCTCATCGAAATTGAACATCCCTTACTCCTAACTCACTTGGATGAACCCTTCATTCATCCCATGACGTTATAATACTTTATATAACTAACTATGCAAGAACAATTTCAGACTATTTTGATTTATCTTCAATAAAAAGCCCGTCGATCAAATGATCGACGGGCTTAGGCATAGAGCATTGGTTCAATAAATGCCGAGCATCAACGTGTTTCCGGCTAGAAAACGTCACTAGAACTCTTCTTCTTTGGCGCCGGCAAGCATGTCCGCCGCCTCGCAAAGCTGAATAAACGCACGCGATCCCTCGACCGCGGCTTTGGCCTTGCCCGCATCCAGAGAGTCCAGCTGCGTAACCATTTCGACAAGCAACGGAAGATTCATTCCAGCAATCAACGTAAACGATCCGTCGACTTGTCGCTGAATGAATTCGTTGCTTACAGAGCCGCCAAAGATGTCAGTCACGACAAACCAAGAGTCGGCAGGATCCTTCGCCTCCATCCATGCATCAATCAACGCCGCGACGTCCCTTGAGTCGTCATCGACATAGGCGCACAGGCACTCGATTCGGTCGTCGGTACCCATCAGAATCTCCAGAGAGCTTTTCATACCTTGGGCGAGATAACCATGACTCGCTAGCAATATCTTATTCATAGTTCTCCAATATCAATAAGACGTACTATATTGTCATAACAAAGTATATTAGCAATCTCCACCTACGCGGTATGTCACAATTTTCCAAATCCGCGAACGGTAACAATTGGTCGGTAAACCAATCTATCTCTAATTTACAAATAGAACTTCAGTCGCTCGGTGCAGTACACCTGACGGGAGATGAAAAGCGGCTCGCCACTTGGAGCATAACGTCTATCGACAAACAGAAGTAGCGAAGAGTCCAGCTCCACGTTAAGGTATGCCGCCTCAAGCTCGCTCGCATAGCAGACCTCGAGCGTACGCGTGTTTGGACCCATCTTGATCCCCTGGCGATCGAGTACCGCCATCAGCGAATCCTCGAGGGATTCATGCTCCAAAAAAGAAAGCGCAGCGGAATAGCTATTGGTTTCCAGCATCGTGGGCTTGCCATCCACAAGGCGCAGACGACGACTACGCAATACCTTTTGGGTATCGTCTACGCCCAGGAACTTCGCGTCTCGCAGGTTTGGGAAGTCCCAGCCCATTTCGAGAACCCTGGTAGACGCCTGTTTTCCCGCAAGCTGGCACGAATGGGTAAAGCTCTCACGGTCGTCCGCGGCATACATCTGTGTGTCCGACGAAACGAACGTGCCCTTGCCGCGGGCCCTCTCAACAAGCCCAGCATCTTCCATTTCTTTAATTGCGGAGCGAACCGTTATTCGGCTCACGCCAAATTGCTCGACAAGCTCCGTCTCGGTCGGGAGCTTATCTCCCGGGCGGTACGTGCCGTTGGCGATCGAATCAGAAAGCGCACGAACAATCTGTTTGTACAGGGGGATAACGCTATTTGCTTCAACCATATCAACCATACCTTTGCAAGGAATCAACAATTTATAGATATATGACTTATATTGTATTAGAACTTTTAGCACTCCATGCCATTTTCTATATGTTTCGACAGGCAAGGGTTATTTTGTGTAAGCGGTGTAGAGTCCATCCATCTCCGCATACAGCCTCAACCTGATGGCGATAAATGCATCCGATAAGCCGATTGATTTTTATCTTCTGTCTGTCTCTCAGTTATCCCTCGTCATAGAGATGAATGTGAGGCGAGAGATACGTGGTTGACGCATGAGCGTGGATTATTGGACGGATTTTGGGCTTTTGCGGCAGATTCCGTCCGAAAATCCACGCTCATCCGGCAGATTGGTCGAGGGCCCCATATGGGTATACTCTCGAGGATTCGACTCGATTCGCCCCCGCTGGGGCGTCAAAGGAGACTGCATATGCCCACCACCTCAACCGACCCGCGCGCCGCGGCCGCCGCGCTGCTGGTGCCCGGTACCACCTGCCACGGCTTTGCCGTCGAGCGCTGCGAGACCGTGCCCGAGCTCGACTCGGATGCCTACGTGCTGCGCCACACCGCCTCGGGCGCTCGCCTGCTGTACCTGGCATGCGACGATGAGAACAAGGCCTTTGCCATTGGCTTTAAGACGCCGCCGGCCGATTCCACCGGCGTGTTCCATATTCTTGAGCACTCGGTGCTGTGCGGATCGGCCAAATTCCCCGTCAAGGAGCCGTTTGTCGACTTGATCAAGAGCTCCATGCAGACGTTCCTCAACGCCATGACCTACCCCGACAAGACCATCTATCCCGTTGCGACCACCAACGAGCAGGACCTGTACAACCTGATGGACGTGTACCTGGACGCGGTGTTCAACCCGGCCATCTACACCAAGCCCACTATTTTTGAGCAGGAGGGCTGGCACTACGAGCTGGACCTGCCGGAGGGCGCCGAGGGCGAAGGCGACGGCGGCACCGCCAGCCTGCGCAAGGGCACGCTGCGCTATAACGGCGTGGTGTTCAACGAGATGAAGGGCGCGCTGTCCGATCCCATGAGCGTGCTGGACGACGCTGTCAACGCTGCGCTCTATCCCGACACCGCCTATGCGCACGAAAGCGGCGGCGACCCGCGCGCGATTCCCGCGCTCACCTACGAGCAGTTCCTGGACACGCACGCGCGCCACTACAATCCTTCTAACTCCTACATCACGCTCTACGGCGACCTGGACGTGGACCGAGCGTTGGCCTTTTTGGACGAGCGCTATCTGTCGCAGTCGAGTGCCGCGAGCCGCCGCATGGACGCCGCCGTTGCCGCCGGCGAGGACCCGTCCGCGCTGGCGCCCAATCCGCTGGACGTGCAGGCGCCTGTGACCTGCGAGTATAAGCGCGTCGAGATGGCCACTACACCCGAGAACGCCCTGGTGGGCCTGGGCCTGGTGCTGGGCAGCGCGCTCGACCGCAAGCGCACGATCGCAGCGGATATCCTGTTCGAGGCGCTGCTGGGCTCCAACGAAGCGCCGGTTAAGAAGGCCATTCTGGCCGCCGGCCTGGGCGGCAACGTGGTGAGCTACACCGCGGCCGAGAGCCTGCAGCCCTACGAGCTCATCATGCTGCAAAACGCGCAGCCCGGCGTGGCGCGCGAGCTGCGCCGCGTATTCCAGGGCGCCTGCCGCGACCTGTGCGAGCACGGCGTTCCGCGCGAGCGCCTGGAAGCTATCATCAGCAGCAACGAGTACGACCTGCGCCAGCGCGACTACGGCATCGCCGACGGCGTGGCCATTGCGTGCGACGCGCTGAGCACCTGGCTCTACGATGACAACGCCGCGACGCTGGCGCTTAAGTACGGCCCGGTGTACGAGGAGCTGCGTGGCGAGCTGGACGGCAGCTATTTTGAGGACCTGCTGCGCGAGCTGGTGCTGCAAAACGACCACATGGCGCTGGTCGAGCTGGTGCCGGTGGACACTGCCGAGAGCCCGGAGGGCGCCGAAGCTGCTGAGCTGACTGCCAAGCGGGACGCCATGACCGATGCCGAGCTGGCGGACGTGGTCGAGCGCACGGCCGTACTGCGTGCCGCACAGGAGGCCGAGGACACGCCCGAGGACAAGGCCACGCTGCCGCGCCTGCGCGTGTCCGACATTGGCGAGGCGCGCCCCGAGCCGCCGCTGATCGTGGACACCACTGCACCCATCCCCTGCCTGCGCCACGGCATCCCCACCAACCGCTTGGCCTACGCCATGCAGTATTTCGACCTGAGCTGTGTCGCGTTTGAGGACCTACCCTATGTGACACTGCTCTGCCGCCTGCTTAAGCAGCTGCCCACGCGCGAGCATTCGGCCGAGGAACTCGACAACCTGCTCGCCGGCAAGCTGGGCTTTTTGAGCTTTACGACCGAAGTCATGACGCAGCCCGAAGTGGACGGCGTGCGCCCCTACCTGTTGGTGAGCGCCGGCGCCCTGTCCGAGAAGATCGATGCACTGGCGAGTCTGCCGCGCGAGGTATGGTCGAGCACGCTTTTGGCAGACGCCGACGCCGACCGCGTGCGCGACGTGCTCACGCAGATTCGCATTGGGCTTGAGCAGGGCTTTATCAACAACGGCCACTCGGCGGCGCTCGGTCGCGCGATGAGCTACAGCTCGCCTTCGGCCGTGGTGCGCGAGCAGCTCTCGGGCGTGGACTTCTACCTGTTCCTGCGCGATCTGCTCGAGCACTTTGACGAGCGCTTGGACGGCTTACGTGCCAAGCTCGCCGAGCTGGCGGGCCGCATCTTTGTGGCCGATGGCTGCCTGGCGAGCTTTACCGGCAGCGATGATGACTTTAACGCGTACTGGGCCGCCGCGGGCGACCTGAGGCTGGGCGCGGGCGCTGTCGGCCGCGACGCGCTCGTAGTGCCGACGCCGCGCGACCGCCACGAGGCATTTGTCATCCCCAGCGACATCTGCTTTGCCGCGCGTGCGTGCGATCCGCGTCGCTTGGGCATTGACGTGACAGGCGCTTGGGCGGTTGCCGCCAACGCGCTCTCCTACGACTACCTGTGGAACGAGATTCGCGTGAAGGGCGGTGCGTACGGCTGCGGATTCCGCGCAGCCGGCGAGCGCCAGACGGCGTTCTACACCTACCGCGACCCGGCGATCGATCCTTCGATTGAGCGCGTGGAGCGCGCGGGTGCATGGCTTGGCAGCTTTGAGCCCGACGAGGCCGCCTTTGAGGGCTTTATCGTAAGCTGCGTGAGCGGCATGGACGCGCCGGTGAAGCCGTACGCGCTCACCAAGCGCCGCAACACGACCTACCTGGCCGGACTCGATCCCAACGCGCGCGAAAAGCGCCGCGCCCAGATGCTCGCCGCCACGCCCGGTGAACTGCGCTCGCTCGGCGCCGACGTGACACGCATCGCAGCCGAGTCGCCGACCTGCGTCTTTGGCGGCCGAGATGTCATCGCCAAGAGCAACGCCGGTTTCAACGTCATCGACCTGCTCGCCTAACCACCAAAGGTAGATTTTTGGGACATGCCCGAAAATCTACCTTTTTCTTTGGCGCACAGGGGGGCAGGCGCCTTTGCGGTGGTTCGAACATGGGTGTCTGCATCAGATATAATTTGCAACTGTAATATAGTTGCAGCTATGAAGCGGAACGCCTTGGAACATCGTTCGCTTTCTGCAAGATGTCGGAGGTAGTCATGAGTAACGTTTTGGCATACAAGGGTTATTTCGCCCCGGTCGAGTTCGATGCCGAACAGCATGTGCTAACAGGTATGGTCGCCGGCATTAGGGACGCAATCGTATTTGAGGGCTCCACGGCTGACGGAGTTGAGCAATGCTTCCACGACGCCGTCGACGATTACCTTGAGTTTTGCGCCGAGCAGGGCAAGGAACCCGAACGGGCTTTCAAAGGCTCGTTCAACGTAAGAACGGGTTCCGAACTCCACAAGCAGGCAGCGCTGGCAGCGGCAAAGAAGGGTGAGTCACTCAATAAGTTTGTGACCGAAGCAATCGCTGCTGCGCTATAGCGTTAACGCATGGGCCCAAACCACCACAAAGGGGACAGGCGCCTTTGTGGTGGTTTTGGGCTGTCATTATCGCGTTTGCCCAGATAAAACCTGCCAAAATAAACCTGTCCCTTTTTGGCAGGTTTGGGAGAGGAAGCCGGGATGGACAAGGCTGAGTTGCGGCGGGCGGTGATTGCTCGGCGCGATGCTCTTGATTTGGACTTGCGGGCGGCGAAGTCTGCTGATATCTGTGCGCGGCTGGTTGAGCTGCTAGGCCGCTTGGATGCCGCGGCGCCGCACACCGTTGCCGTCTATGCCGCGATGGGTTCCGAAGTCGACCCAGCCGCGTTTGCCGCGGCTGCCGCCAAACGCGGCTGGCGCGTGGCCTATCCGTGCATGCTCTCGGCAACAGACGCCGCAGCTTGTGGCCAGCGCATGTGCATGCGGGCAGTCGCGGCTGGAGACGCGGCCGCGGCCCCGTTTATCGCCCACCCCACGCGTACCTTTGCGGCCACGGACATCGACAGCGTCCGCTTCCCCATTGTGCCTGCCGAGGCTCTCAACATGATCGTCGTGCCGCTCGTAGCCTTCGACCACGCCGGCGCGCGCCTGGGCTACGGCGGCGGCTGCTACGACCGCTACCTGACCATGCTCTCGCCCGCATGCCAAATCGTCGGTATCGCCTTTGACGAGCAGCGTGTCGATCACGTTCCCACCGATGTCCACGACCTGCCGCTACCCCACATCATCAGCGCCTAACGGCTGGCGCACCTCCCGACAGGCCTAGTGCTCTTCGCCGGCGCGGGCCAGGTCGTAGGGTGTGGTCTGGTAGACGTAGTAGTTGAGCCAATTGGTGTAGAACAGCTGAGCCTGGCTGCGCCAGACGTTACGCGGCTCGGCGGTGGGGTCGTCGTTCGGGAAGTAATGCGCCGGCACCTGAGGGTTGAGGCCGCGCTTAACGTCGCGCTCGTACTCCAGACGCAACGTGTCGGTATCGTACTCGGGATGGCCAAAGACAAAGAAGCGACGGCTGTCGGTCGACTTGACAATGTACAGGCCTACCTCGTCGGACACGGCCACGACTTCAAGCTGCGGCTCGGCCTCCACGTCCTCGCGACGCACATCGGTGTTGCGCGAATGCACGGCATAGAAACGGTCATCGAAGCCGCGGACCAGCGGGCTTTGCGGCTTCACCAGATAATGCTCGAACACGCCGCTCGCCTTTGCCGGCAGGTCGTGCTTCTGGATACCGTAGTGATGGTAGAGCCCCGCCTGTGCGCCCCAACAAATATGCAACGTAGAGTGCACGTGCGTGGTGGACCAATCCATGATCTGGCAGAGCTCGGGCCAGTAGTCGACCTCCTCGAACGGCATCTGCTCCACCGGCGCGCCCGTGATGATCAGGCCGTCATAGTGGATGTCGCGGATGTCGTCGAACGTGCGGTAGAACGTCTCCAGGTGGCCGGCACTCACGTGCGTGGCCTCGTGCGTTTTGGTGCGCAGCAGGTCCACCTCCACCTGCAGCGGCGTGTTGGAGAGTTTGCGCATGATCTGCGTCTCGGTGGCGATCTTGGTGGGCATGAGGTTGAGGATGAGCACGCGCAGCGGACGGATGTCCTGGTGCAGCGCGCGGTACTCGGTCATGACAAAGATGTTCTCGCTCTCGAGCTGCGCGGCGGCAGGGAGGGCGTCGGGGATGCGAATGGGCATGGATGCTCCTTACGAGTCAGTTGCAGCTATGGTACAACGAGCGGCCCCATCCGCGCGAGCACATCGCCCGGCGATGTCGCCAGCGGCCCAAATCACTCCAAAAGTAGAGATTAAAGCATGTCCCAAAAATCTACTTCGCTTTAGCCTAGCAAAGTGACGGCAGGAGGCTACAATGGTTCGACGCGAGAAACTCGGCCGAAAGGATACATATATGTACCAGACGCGTAAGATCGGTGTGGTCGGCCAGGGCCACGTAGGAGCACATGTCGCCAACAGCCTGCTCATGCAGGGCATTGCCGATGAGCTGTACCTGTGCGATATCAACGAGACCAAGGTGACATCCGAGGTCCAGGACCTGCGCGACTCCCTTTCGTTTGTCCCGTACAACACCAAGATCGTCAACTGCTACGACCACTACGAGGAGCTGGCCTGCTGCGACGTCATCGTCAACGCTGCCGGCAAGGTCGCGCTGGCCGCCGGCAACCGCGACGGTGAGCTGTTCTTTACCACCGACGCCGCCCGCACCTTTGCCAAGCGCATCGTCGACGCCGGCTTTGACGGCATCTTCGTGAGCATCTCCAACCCCTGCGACGTCGTGTGCACCGAGCTGTGGCACCTGACCGGCTACGATCCCAAGAAGATCATCGGCTCGGGCTGCGGTCTGGACTCCGCCCGCCTGCGCACCGAGATCTCCAAGAAGGTCGGTGTGAGCCCCAAGTCCATCGACGCCTACATGATCGGCGAGCATGGCTTTAGCCAGCTGGCCGCCTTTAAGGCCGCAACCATCGCCGGCAAGAGCCTCAACGAGCTTCAGGCCGAAAACCCCGACAAGTACGCCTTTGACCACATGGAGGTCGAGGAGCTCGCGCGCAAGGGCGGCTATGTGACCTACCAGGGCAAGCAGTGCACCGAGTACGCCGTCGCCAACTCCGCTGCGCGTGTCTGCGCCGCCGTGCTGCACAACGAGCATGCCGTGCTTTCGGCCTCCACGCTCATGACCGGCCAGTATGGCGAGGAGGGCATCTTCACCTCCCTGCCGTGCGTGATCGGCGCCGAGGGCGTCGAGGAGGTCTACACGCTCGACCTTTCCGAGCACGAGCTCGAGGGCTTCCACAAGAGCTGCCAGCACATTCGCGACAACATCGCCCAGCTCGACTGGTGGGATGCCGAGGCCTACGACGCAAAGTAGTTCGCCGGTTGACGCGGCAACTCGCTCATAACGGACGCAATGCAGGGCGGGCCGTGCCGGAAATCCCCGGCACGGCCCGCTTTTTTGGCTCACGCGACACGCTCGCAGATTCAGGTCTAATACTTTTCCCGCAAAGTGAGCGAGCAAAATCGGACCCCCGAAGCATCGACACTTTTCAGCTGCTATTTCCTGCGGTTTCATCGAGATTTTCCTGCGGTTTTGGCGCCAAAAAGTGCGGATGCTTCAGGGGTCCAAAATAGGTCGTTCACTTCTGGGGAAAGTATTTGACTTCGTTATCAGACAGCTGGGACGGGGTGCCGCGACGCAAACGGGACCCTCGTTTGGTGAAGGCCCCGTCGTAAAAGATTGCTTTCCCAGCTACTTAGTACTGCTCGATGCCCATGTAGCGACGAACCTCGGGGCTGTGGTCGAACACCTTGCCGCGAGCGGCGCGCAGCTCGCGGCTCATCGCGTAGAAGAAGATCGGCTCTAGGAACGAACGCACGCTGGCGGGCACCTCACCCACGCCGTACTCGAGCGCATCGAGCACCATGACCGTATCGGTATGCGTGTTGAGGAATGCGAGCGCCCGCTCCTCCATGGGGCGACACTCGCCCGATCCGAGCTGTACAAAGTAGAACACGCCGGGCTCGGTGGCTTCGAACGGGCCGTGGAAGTACTCGCCGGAGTGGATGTAGCAGCAGTGCTGCCACTGCATCTCCATGAGCGAGCAGATGGCCATGGCGTAGGTCTGGCTAAAGTTGGGGCCGGATCCCAGGATGTAGAAGAACTCGTGCTGCTGGCAGAGCTCGGCAAAGCGATCGCCCAGCTCGGCATTAACCTTCTCGCGGGCAGCGGGCAACAGCGCATCCATCTGCTTAAGGCCGGCGTACATATCGGCGAGCGCCTCGTAACCCTCCTGCTGGTGGAGCAGTTCGGCGGCGATCAGAGCGCCGATGCCCTGCGGCACCTCGGCCTGCGACACGCCCTCGCCCCAAGGGTAGACCCAGGTGGTCCACTTGCCGTTATCAATCTTGGAGCCCTCGCAGTCTGTCATGGCCACGACCTCGGCGCCGGCTGCCAGCGCCATCTCGCAACCGTCGACGACCTCCTGCGTATTGCCGCTGTGGCTGCAGGCGATGACGAGTGACTTCGGCCCTAGGCTCTTGGGGGCCATCAGGCAAAACTCGCGCGCTGTGTAGACCGTCGAGGTAAACGTGGTGGCCTCGCGCTTGAGCAGTTCGTTAGCCGGCATGAGGTCGATCATCGAACCGCCGCAGGCGATCCAAAAGACATTCTCGACCTTGCCCTTGCGCTCGATGATTTCCTGAATCAGATCGTGTGCGTTCACGGTGACGCTCCTCCTTGTGTGGCGGCTTTGGACGACGGCAGCTCGTACCTGCAGTCGTTCTATGTTGTTCTATTTATAGCATGCAAGCAGGTGCCCGTGAAGTCATTTCAGCAAATTTGTTCTATGTTGTTCTATCTATGGACGTTAGATGTCGAACACGTAGCGCGAGCCCACGATCTTTTGGCGCCCGAGCAGCAGGGGCCGCCCGTCCGCATCGGTAAAGTACGCCTCCATATAGAAGAGCGGCTCGCCGACCGGCACCTCCAGCAGCGGGGCCGCCTGGGCATCCGCCAGCGCAATCTCCACGGTGCAGGGGTCGGACTTGAGCGGCGCGCGGCCCGAATGCTCGGCAACGAGTGCAAAGATCGAGTTATCGGCAAGGTCCTCGTCGGCAAGCGTCTGCAGGTAGGGATGGTCGGCCAGCACAAAAGAGTTGTTCTCGAGCATGACGGGCACGCCATCTGCCGTGCGCACGCGCTCGACTACGATGAGCTCGCAGCCGGGCTCCACGCCAAAGAACGCCGCGTCCTCGCGCGTCGCCGCGACCACCGTGCGCGACACCAGGCGCGCTCCGGCAACCATGTCGTTGGCAGCGCAACCCTCGGAAAAGCTCTGAACGTCACCCTTCTGGCGAATCTTGCGCTTGAGCTTGGGAGCGCACACAAAAGTGCCCCTCCCCTGTTGGCGGTTGAGATACCCCGCGCGCGACAGCTCCTCGATGGCGCGGCGCACGGTGATGCGCCCCACGCCGTAAGACTTCGCGAGCTCCATCTCGGAAGGAATGCGCGAGCCGGCCGCATACACGCCGCGCGCGATCTCGCCCTTCAGGTCGTCCATGACCTGCTGGTACAGTGGTACGGCGGATACGCCAGCGCGGTCGGTTTTATCGTCGGTTGCCATCGTTACGCTCCATCCCGCGCATGCTCGGACTCAAACTCTTCAATCGCCGCCATAAACTGCTCGCCAAAGGCGTCGGCCTTTTTCTCGCCGATGCCGTTGACCTGGATAAGCTCGTCGCGCGTCTGCGGGCGCAGGCGGCACAGGCCGCGCAGGGCCTTGTCGGAGAAGACCATATACGGCGCCATCTCGAGCTCGGTCGAGATTTCCTTGCGCAGGGCGCGCAGGCGCTCGAACAGCTCGGCATCGTCGCCCACGCGCGGGCGCTGATCCAGCTCGGCCTCCTCGCGCAGCAGATCCACCGCACGGCGGGCGCGGGCCGAGGCCTTGCGCTTGGACGCGCGACGCTTAACGGTAAAGGCGAACGCCTCGTTCTCGACCTCGCCGGCACGCGGGCCCAGCCCCACGACCGGGTACTGCCCCTGCGAGGTGGCCAAATAACCGCGGCCGCACAGCTGGCCGATGATATCCTTGATGCGCCCGACCGATTCGCTCGACAGCTCACCGTAGCCGCGGTCCTCGTCCAGATGCATCTGGCGAATGCGCTCGGTGTTGCCGCCGTGGAGCACATCGGCGACCAGCGATTTGCCAAAGCGCATGGGACGCGTGGCCACATAGCGCACGGCGGCGCGGGCCATATCGGTGACGTCCTCGACCTCGAACTTCGTGAGGCAGTTGCTGCAGTTGCCGCAGCCCTCGGCGTCGTCCGTGGCGGTGCTGCCCGCACCAGCCGCGGCAGCATGCTCGGCCGCGGCCTCGTCGCCAAAGTAGCGCAGCATGTATTCGCGCAGGCAGCCGGTGGTATTGCAGTAGCCCTCCATCTGGCTGAGCAGGCGATATCGATTCTGGAGCGCCCACGCGCGCTGCTCGTCGTCGAGCGCCTCATCGGCAGCATCGCCGCGGTCGATCAAAAAGCGACGCATGCGAAAATCGTTACCGTTCCACAGCAGATGGCAGCTGGCCGGGTCGCCATCGCGGCCGGCTCGACCCGCCTCTTGGTAGTATGCCTCGATGCTCTCGGGCACGTTGTTGTGAATCACGTAGCGCACGTTGGGCTTGTCGATGCCCATGCCAAAGGCGTTGGTGGCAACCATCACCTGGATATCGTCGTCGATAAAGGCACGCTGGCTTTGGCGGCGGGCGTCGTTACCCATGCCGGCATGGTAGCGGCCAACGCGAATGCCGCTGGGTCCCAGCGCCTCGGCAAGCTCGCCTGCCAGCGCATCGACCGTCTTGCGGGTGGAGCAATACACGATGCCGCTCTCGCTCGAATGCGCGATCACGTAGTCGCGCACCCAGGCAGTCTTGGCCTTGTCGCCCATCTCCTCGCAACCAAAGTAGAGGTTCTTGCGATCGAAGCCCGTCACCACCGTCGCGGGGTTTTGCAAGCCGAGCATCTGCTGAATGTCCGCACGCACGCGCTCGGTCGCCGTAGCGGTAAAGGCAGCCACGATGGGGCGCTGCGGCAGCGAATCGATAAACTCGCGAATCTGCAGGTAAGCGGGGCGAAAATCCTGGCCCCATTGGCTCACGCAGTGGGCCTCGTCAATGGCCACGAGCGGCACGCCGATGCCGCCGTCCGCCGCGGCCTCCTGCGCAAAGGCTAAAAAGCGCGGCTCGAGCAGGCGCTCGGGCGCCACGTACATAAGCTGGTAGCGGCCCTCGCGCGCCCGCTTGAGCACGGTGTTTTGCTGGGCCGGAGTAAGGCTGGAGTTGAGATAGCTGGGCCGCGCACCCGCCGCGAGCAATGCGCGGGTCTGATCCTCCATAAGCGACAGCAGCGGACTCACCACAAAGGTGATGCCGGGCAGCATGAGCGCGGGCACCTGGTAGCAAATGGACTTGCCGGCGCCTGTGGGCATAACACCCAGCGCATCGCGACCGGCAAGGATCGCATCGACCATGCGGTCCTGTCCCGGGCGAAACGAGGTGTAGCCAAAATAGGCGCCGAGCGTGTCGAGCGCCATCTGCTGCATGCTATCGGTCATGGTTTCCTAACGTCCAAGTCATCTGCCGCCGATTATACGCCGCCACGCGGACCGGTGCCGCACGGCCACCAGCGATGGGCTACGCAATCCGAAGGGGACGAGCGTGGATTTTTAGACACTTTCCGGATGAGCGTGGATAATCTCCCACTTTGGGCCCGTCACCAAACCAAAAACGGGAGATTATCCACGCTCATTCTGGGGGTAGTCGATGTTTTGGCGCGGACAGCGAAAGCCCGCCAGAGCGAGCAAGGTGCCTTGAAACAAGGCGGCATTGACCTTCTGGTCATGCCGCCAAAGTTGAAAGGCAGATTGCCGTTCTGGCGGGCTTGCAGCGTCGAGCCGTTGCGCGGTTTGGAAAACCGCGCAACTAGGGCTACATAACCATGACGTAGCGGCTGCCCACGTAGTACTGCTTACCCATCAGGACCGGCTCGCCATTGGGGCCGATAAAGCCGGCACGCAGGTTGAGCAGCGGATCGTGCGGAGCAATGCCCAGCTCAGCCGCCTGCTCGGCATTGGCGCGAACGGCCTCGACCGTGCGGTAGCCAACCGAGACAATCGGCGTTCCGCCAACACGCTCGACCTCGGCAAAAATCGACTTGTCCTCAAGATCGGCCGTCAACAGCTCACGGTAGGCGTCAAACGGCACAAAGATGTTCTCCTCAAAGATGGGCTCACCGTCGGCCGTACGCACGCGCTTGATATGCAGCAGCAGCGCATCCTTCTGCAGGCCAAAGAACTCCATCTCGTTTTGGCGCGCCGGAACAATCTGACGATCGATCACATGTGCGCCCGCCTTCATGCCGTTGTCGGCACACAGCGCGGTAAACGTCTGCAGCGTCGAGGCGTGAAACTGGCGATTGATGTGCGGCGTGGAAACAAAGGTGCCGCGGCCCTGCTGCTTAACCAGGTAGCCATCGGAGCACAACTCCTCGACGGCGCGGCGCACCGTAATTCGGCTCACCTCGTACTGCTCGGCTAGCTCGAGCTCGGACGGAATACGCTCCTTGGGTGCATAAACACCTTTCTCGATCGCATCCTTGATTTCGTCGTAAATCTGCTGGTAAAGCGGTGCATTTTTGGGCGCAGGCATATCTAATCACTCTTATCGAAATATTAAAATAACTAATACGTATATAACGTCTTTTTATATGTTACCTCAGTTGGATAAAACGATACACCACATACAGCAAAACCTTACTTGCCGTCGTCCTGTTGCAGACTGTCCTGCTCGCTGAGGCGCGCCTGCCTGCTGGCCATGCGTGCGGGCTTGTCGGGATCGGGAACGGCCGTGGGCATGGGCTCGTCGACATGACCACCCCACCAGCCGCCCACAAAGCTGAGCGTGTGGAACACGTTGATCACGGCACCGGGATCAATGTCGCACACTAGCTTGATAATGTCCTGGCTCTCGTAGGTCGAGACAACGGTGTGCAGCAGGTACATCTTTTCACGGCTGTATCCGCCGATGACCTCGGCGCAGCTAATACCATGCTGAAAATGGTCAACATAGGCGGTCATGACCTCGTCTGCCTTGCGCGTTGTGATCTGCAGCGTCACACGGTCGTAGCGATGATAGAAGCTGTCGATGGTCTTGGTCGAAATAAACTGGAACACTATGGAGTACGCCGCGTTATCCCAGCCAAACATAAAGCCAAAGATCGCCAGGATAAAGCAGTTGAAACCAAAGATGACACCCCAGATGGTCTTACCCGTGTGGTTGGAGACCCACAGCGCGATAAAGTCGGTGCCGCCGGTAGATGCGCCGGACTTAAGCGCGATGGCAGCGCCCAGACCCGAGACCACGCCGCCAAAAATGATTAGCATGATCTTGTCGCCCAAAAACGGCGCGAAGTGAAAGACGTTGAGGAACAGCGACGAGAGCACGACCTGCGTCATCGAGAAGATGACGAAACGCTTGCTAATGCCGCTCCAGCATAGGAGCGCCACGGGGATGTTGAGCGCGAGCATACCGAGCGAGATGTCGATGTGAACGCCACCGAGCGAGGTAACGCGATCGAGCAGGACCGCGACGCCGGTAAGGCCGCTCGGAAGCAGGTCGGCGGGTTGAATGAACGCCTGGATCAGGAATGTCTGGAGAACGGCAGAAATGGTGACCGCCACGGCAGTAATGGCGCGGCGAACGATGGTGAGGCGGCCGAGCACGAGCACGCGGTCCGTGAGCTGATCGATGGCGTTCGCCACGTAGGCTCCTTTCGAAGGCAGATGTAGTTGTGGGGCGTGGCCGCGATTGTAGCATGGAGCATGCGGGGGCGCTTCAATTCACCCTCTCTCGACAACCAAAGCGGGACCAGCAACCCCACGACCAAAGGCCCAAATTACAAGTGAGTAGACTTTACGCGATCTGCAGAGCACACCCAAAACCGCCACCCCTGTGACCTGCGGTTTTACTAGAGCAGATGCGCTTTGTGCTCGTCCTGCACCAAAAAGTCTACTCACTTAGTCCGAATCGAAGCCAAACGGATCCAAATAGATGACAAATTAAGCCAATCCGCAGCAAATGACGCGTGAACCAGTGCTTCTCGCGGTGGATTGACACTACAGAGCGGCCAAAATGTCGCTCAGGTTGTCGATGACGACGTCGGCGGCGGACTGGTCCAGGTTGACGCCCTCATGCGGACGCAGTGCCAGGACGCGGGCGCCGGAGCGCTTGCCGGCCTCGATACCCAAAGGCGAGTCCTCGATAACCAGGCACTCGGCGGGGTCAACTCCCAGCGCCTTCATGGCACGCAGGTAGATCTCGGGGTCGGGCTTAAACGCACTGCACTCGTGACCGCTGATGGTGTAGTCCAGCACGTCGGCGATACCGGCAATCTCAACCAGCTCGTCAATGAGCTCACGATAGGACGAGCTTGCGATGGCGCACTTCACGCCGCGCTCGTGCAGCTCGCGCATCACCGGCTCCGTCTGCTCGTTGAGCAGCTCGGCATACGGAACGGGGTGAACCGGGCTGTAGACCTGCTTGTACTCCACGCGCAGACGCTCGCGCAGCTCAATATCGTCGGGCACCAGCGACTTCCAAATGGCAGGCTCGTTAGACCCCGAAAGATCGGGGATCTCGTCAAAATGGAACCCCTTCTCTTCCATAAACGCCACGCGACGGCGGTTGTAGAACCACTCGGTATCGACCAGCACGCCGTCCATGTCAAACAGCACTGCCTTAATCATACGCATCTCCTCCCACCTGCCGAAAAGGGACAGGTTTATTTTGGTAGGTTTTATCTGGTGTTTTGCGACGCGACAGACACGCCCTCCCCAAAGCAAAAAAGGGGACGGGGCAAAACCCCATCCCCTCTCAATCAACCCGTAAGGTCTACTTACTTGTGATTAGTAGGAAAGCTTCCACATGTAGCGACGCATGGTCAGCGGGTGCTGACGGGCCTCGGCGATCTGGTTGCCGTACTCGCGCATAACGGCGAGGTGCAGCAGCGGGTTGAAGTAGGTGACGACGCTTGCCGGCACGGCGTCGGCCAGACCGTAGTCCTTGGAGTCGATCAGAGCGACCTTGGCGCCCATGCGCTTAAGGAAGGTGAGGGCGCGGGCGTCCATCGGACGGGTGGCACCATCGGACATGAAGAAGACGTAGGGCTTACCCTCGGTGGAAACCTCGAACGGGCCGTGGAAGTACTCGCCGGTGTTGTAGGCGGCGGCGTCGATCCACTGCATCTCGGTGAACAGGAAGGCGGCGTGAGAATAAGCCATCTTCTCGGAGGCACCAGAGGCCATGAAGTAGATCATCTTGTCGTCCTTGAAGTCCTGGGCGAACTGCTTGGCGAGGCCCTTGGCGGACTGAGCGGCGTTCTCGCAGAGCTCGAAGACGTTGGTGAGGCCGGTGATCATGTCCTCGTAGTGGTCATAGCCCTCGGTCTGCTGAAGGATCTCGAGAGCAAGAGCGATGGCGTAGCCAGGCTTCTCGCACTTGGCAGCGTAGTTGGCATGGAAGCCGTGAACGATGACGTGGTCGGCGTCGACGGTCAGAGCGGAGCCGGCCTTGTTGGTGAGGGAGACGACCGGGCAGTTGTGCTTCTTGGCGGTCTTGTTGGCCTCGACGGTCTCGGGCGTGGAGCCACCGAGGGAGCAGGTGATCACGAAGGTGTGCTCGTTGACCCAGGAAGGCGTGTCGTAGTTGAACTCGTTAGCGGTGAAAATCTGAACGTTCAGCTTGTCCGTGTTGTTGGCCAGGAAGTACTTGGCAGGGTAAAGGTCGGACATGGAAGCACCGCAGCCGACGAAGGCGACGCTGTGGATCTCGTGGTTGGACAGGACGTCAGCGACGATCTGCTTAGGGAGGTTAAGGTCGATCTCGTACATCTGACACATTCCTTTCGATTTTTTGCGGCGCCACATTGCCGGGCGCTCGCAGGGTTACCGTGGTTTGGACCGAGTCGCCGGCCCGTTGAGGATGTGTCAAAGGAACTGTCCCTTTGACACATCTAGGGATGGAAGCCTGCCTGGGGTATGGGATGCCAGGCAGGCCCCCGGGGGAAAGCGGTTAGGCGCTTGGTCGCGACTAGGCCAGGATGCCGGCCGCGGAGAGGGCGATGCCGCCCACGATGGCGATCACGAGAAGCCAACCGGTGTTGACGTTCTTCTTGATGAGCCAGTACATAAGGCCAGTGAGGCCAAGGGAGATCATCTGGGGCATCATACCGTCCAGGATGTCCTGGATAACGACGGTGCCCTCAGCGAACTGCAGCGGGGTGGTGGCGCCGATCAGCGTAGCGATCATGCCGCCCACGGACATAAGACCTACGATGCCGCAGACATACATGAGCTTTTCCATGAGGTCGCCGCCCTGAAGCTTGCTCAGGTACTCGTGGCCGCCCTGATAGCCCATCTTGGCTGCGAACCAAGTGATCAGCACAGAGGGGACGATGGAGATGAGCATGGCCAGGATCGGGCCCATGATGGAGCCCTGCTGAGCCAGCTGAACGCCCAGGCCAAAGGCGATAACGCGGATGGTGCCCTGGAAGAGGGAGTCACCGATGCCGGAAAGCGGACCCATGAGGGAGGTCTTGACCGCGTTGATCGAATCGGGATCGAAGTTCTCGGGATCCTTGGCGTACTCCTCCTCCATGGAGGCGGCGAGACCTAGGACAAAAGCGCTCGTCTGCGGGGTGCAGTTGTAGAACGCCATGTGACGGTGGTAAGCCTCTTTCTTAGCAGCGAGCTGCTTGGGGTCGGACTCGTCCGGATAGAGGCGGTCGAGCGTAGGAACCATGCCGTAGAGGAAGCCCATGTTCATCTGACGCTCGTAGTTCCAAGAGGCCTGGATGGCCCAGGAGCGCCAGAAGAACTGGCTGACCTTCTTGTTCAGGGACACGTCCTTGGTTGCGGTTGCCATAGTGTGTTCCTCCTTAGTCTTCGTCGTCTTCGAGCGGATCGTAGTCGGAATCGACACCGGCGGTTGCATGGGAGCCATTGAACTTGAAGCCCATGAAGACGATAGCCAGGCACACACCGATCAGAGCGACCGCGATGACGGACAGGTTGAGGTAGGCGGCGAGCAGGAAACCGATGAACAGGAACGGGGTCATACCCTTCTTGATCATCATGGTGAGCAGCAGAGCCAGACCGTAGGCGGTCATGATCTTGGTCGAAACGTTCAGACCAACGGACAGCCACTCGGGAACCATGTTGACGATGGCCTGAACCAGGTCGGTGCCAACAAAGACGGCCAGGAAGATCGGCAGGAAGTACATGATGGCGTACAGACCGGAGCCGGCGCAGATGTGCATACGGTAGGCGGTCTTGAAGTTACCGTTATCGATCGCGCTATCGGCCACATGGGTGAGGGCGGCGATGATGGAACGGAACACGATGCCGAGGAGCTGACCCAGGACGGCGACCGGGATGGCGATCGTCATGGCGGTCTCAGCAGAAGCATCGGTCAGGCACGCGAAGGCAGCTGCCACGATGCCGCCCAGGACCATATCGGGCGGAACGGCGGCGCCGACCTGCACCAGGCCCATGGACACGAGCTCGACGGCGGCACCGACGGCAAGGCCGGTGGGCACATCGCCCAGCAGCAGACCGACGAGCGTAGCGCCAACGAGGGGCTGCTCGAAGTTAAGACGACCGAGCAGGCGGGAGTCCCACATGCAGAACACGCCGACGAGGCCGACGAGCACCGCACTGATGAACGTATTCATACCCTTCTCCTTTCAGTCAGGCAAAAGCCTGGTTGATTACAGCTTGGCGTCGATGTCGACGCTCTGATACGTAGGGGTCTGCTGGACGTAGAGCTTGATGCCCATGTCGAGCAGCTGGTTGACGTCGGCCTTCTGGGTGGCGTCGAGGAAGACGGAGCTGTCCTTGCCGCCGATCTGATCGGCACCGTCGTGGTTGGCGGTGGCGCCCAGGTTGATGGCGTCGAGCTTGTAGCCCTGGCAGAACTGCAGCATCTCGGCCGTGTTGCCAAAGACGAACATGACGCGCTCGCCGAGGGTGTTGAGCTTGTCCATCTTGGCGAGGGCACGCTCGACGGTAAAGACGTTCAGGCGCACGCCCTGGGGCTTGGCAAGCTTGAGAGCGCCCTTCTTGATGTCATCGTTGGCGGCAGCGTTGTCGACGACGATGATGCGCTCGGCCTGGACCTTGGTGGTCCAGGTAAAGACGACCTGGCCGTGCAGCAGACGGTAGTCAAGACGCGCGAGGACGATCTTGGCGGGGCCGGAGCTGTGACGGGGTGCCTTGGCCTTCTTGGCGGGAGCCGCGGCGACCTCGACCGGTGCGTTGGGGTTGGTCAGACCGGTGCGGGCCTCGTTGATGAGGGCCGCGAGCTCGGCACCCTTGATGGGGGCGGGGCTCATAGCGAGCGTCAGTGCCAGCGGGATGTTGAAACCGCTGACAACCGTGAACTTCGTGCCGTTCTTGGAAAGCTCGACCATGTTGTTGTTGACCGAGCTGCCGAGCATATCGGTCAACACATAGACGGTGTCGTCCGCGTTGAACGTGGCGATCATGGCGTCCACCTTATTGGTGATGGGCTCCTTGTCGTCACGAGCAAGCGACACGACGTGGACGTTCGACACGTCGCCGAGAACCATCTCGAGCGTGTCTTTGGCGCCTGCGGCCAGGCCGCCATGAGATGCGAGAATGATCTGATTCATCTTGCCTCCTCCTTTTCGTTATGGTCATTATAACGTCTTATACGTTGCGGATATTGATAATTAGTATATAAACCGTTCGCGGGTGAAAAACGACCGTTGGCGGGTTTAACGCAATCGAAACGATGGTCTTGGGTAGGCCGGCGCTGGCTGGATAACCCCAGGTCGGACGCCGCGCGCAACCCCCTATCGCACGAAGTACCAGGGGCTTTCCTGCACGGTGGGCTCCAGCGCAATGCCCGTGCGCTCGCGGAAGAGATCCATGTCCTGCGATTTCTCCGTCCACCACGCGTTGGGCTTAAAGGTCATGCTCTCAACGACATGACCGACAAACACACTGTTGCGCAGCTTGGAAAAGTCGGTGTTCATAATCACGATGGACGCGAGCACCAAAACGATGCCCAGAACTTTGATCGCGCCGGCGGGCTCGGCGTAGACACCAATGCCCAGCAGTACGGTGACGACTGTCTCGAATGACATTACGACGGGAACTTTCGACGTCTCGAGCCCCATGGACAGACCCTGCATATATAAGATGTAAGCCACAGCTGTGGGGATGAGTCCAAAGCCAAGGAACAGCAGCAGCAGCTGTGGCGACATTGCCGCGGCGACATCCGGCCACGGAGCCGCGATAGCTGCCATAACCGCACCGCCAAAAACAAGGCCCCAAAACGTGACAGCCAGCGGGTGGACCGTCTTGGTTGCTATCCGGCTAAACACCGCGAGCGACGCGCCACAAAAGCCCGCAATCACGCCCGACGTGACGCCCCAAACCGAAAAATGAAAACCGGAAAGGTCGCCATCGGTCACTGCAAGCACACAGCCACCGATGTTAAAAGCGATGGCAACGAGCTTGTTGGGAGTCACATCCTCGCGATAAAGTACGCGGCCGAGCATGACGCCAAACACCGGCGAGGTGTAGAGCAGCACCGAGGCCGTGGACATGCCCACCTCGCCCATGCACTCGTAATAAAGCGTGTTAGCGGTGGCGAGGCCGATAATGCCAAGAAGCGCACAAGGAACAAGCTCTTTAGGACTTGCCTTGAACAGTGCCAGGGGACCCGATGCCTTTCCCTCACGAGCACCTCCCTGGCAACCCATGAATGCCAAGACCGGAGCCATTAAGACGGCACCCGACAACAAGCGAAAGGCAGCCATACTCTGGGACGTAACGCCCATGGCCGAGATGCCGTTTACAAAGATTCCGATGCTGCCCCACATAAGCGCGGCGATCAGCACCAGCACATAGCCCAGATTGCTTTTCTTCAACGCAGCCTCCTCGGTATTGTTTCCAATATGTTTCACACTACGTTATAGTCGTTATATACATTTTTCAAGGCACAAATCGGCAGACGGGAAAATCTGCTTTTCCGCTACAACCCATTAGTGCAAAGAGGCCAGGTTCATATGCACCAACTTGGTGCATATGAACCTGGCCCCAATGCACCAACCCCTTAACAAACACGACGACGCCGACGTTTTGGCAACGTCAGCGAGCGCCCGTCATTTGAGCCAAGGTGCCGTGAAATGAAAAGGCGCTGACCTTCTGGTCGCGCCTTTGAAATTGAACGGCAGATTGGCCAAATGCCGGGCGCGCAGCGTCGAGCCGTTACGCCGTTCGGTAGAACGGCGTAACTAGTAGTCCAGCTTCCACATGTAGCGGCGCGTCATGTAGTCCTTGTGGGTAACGGCAGAGAGTGCACGCATGTACACGTTGTTGAGGATCGGGGCAAAGATCAGGTGGTTGAAGTACTCGCTCACGCTGTCCTTGATGTCGTTGAGGCCGAGCTCCTTGGCGTCGAGCTGATAGACGCGCTCGCCACCGTGCTGATTGACAAAACGGATGCCGCGCTCGTCGTTGCAGCGGCTGCGGCCGACGCTGATGAGCTGGAACAGCGAGGTACGCTTGTCCAGAATCTCGAAGGGGCCGTGGAAGAAGTCGCAGGTGTTGATGGTGCAGGAGTCGATCTGCAGCATCTCCTGCACGTTGCAGATGCTAAAGACGTAGGCGGCACCAAAGAGCGGACCCTGAGCCATCACGTTGATGCAGGGCTTGTCGGCGTTCTGCTCGGCCCACTTGGCAGCAAGCGGACGGGTGTACTCGACGGCCTTTCGATAGATGGGGTCGACCAAGTCGAAAGCGGCCATAGCGGTCTCGTACTCGGCATAGCCCTCGGTCTGCTGCGTAAGCTCCATGGCGATCATGGTCACGACGGCGGAGTTGGTGCGGCCCATGCAGGACTCATCGACGGCCAAGCTGTCATACTGGATCTTGTAGTCGCAGACTTCGGTGAGGCCGGACTCGTCGACATAGATGGCGATGGTGCTGGCGCCGTGATCCTTGGCGACCTGGGCGGCGACGATGGTCTCCTTGGTGCCGCGCATGGACACGACGACGGCCAGGGTGTTCTCGTTAACGTAGGCCGGGGTGGCGTGCACGAACTCGTTGCTGGTGTAGCTGGAGCTCACGACCTGCGTGGCCTCGTGCTCCATAAAGTACTGGGCAGGATAGTTACCGCCGTTGGATCCGCCAGCGCCGATCCACACGACGCGCTTGATGCCGCCCTTGTCCGCCTTGTCAGCCAAAACCTGGGAGACGACGTCCTTAACCTGTTCCTGAGTAGTCATCGTGCATCAGCCTTTCTTCTCGTTTGATGCTCTCGATGGCATACAAGTTACATACATGTTTTGGTTATGTCGACTAGTTGTATGCTATATTTGTCTTAGAAATTTTGCTGGTAAAGTTTTCGGCAATCTATTACCAGCGGTTTTGTTGTCATGTTGGATACATGCTTGGTTCGGTAAGCATATAAGTTAGATACAGGTTATTCGCATGAGCACTTCGTCAAAAAAGAACTTGGCCCAATACGAGCGTCTGGCGGGTACGCTGCGTGACCGCATCGCCGCCGGCACCTACGCACGCGGAGACAAGCTGCCGTCCGAGATGGAGCTCATGGACGAATCGGGGCTGTCGCGCAGCACCGTGCGCCACGCGCTTAAGGTGTTAGTTGACGAGGGCCTGGTGCGCACCGAGCGCGGACGTGGCACCTTTGTGGCCGACACGCCCGCGCTCCACGAGAACAACCTGGTGTTTTCGAGCTATACCAAGCAGGTCGAAGGCCGGGGCATGAAGCCCACCACGCGCACGGTGGACTCGGGCTTTGCCAAAGCAATGGGCAGCGTGGCCAAGTTCTTTGACGCTACCGTGGGCAGCAAGCTTGTCAAACTTGTCCGCCTGCGTTACCTGGACGATGCGCCACTGTGCCTGGAGACCACCTATCTACCACCGAGCTTTGAAGCACTCATCGATCGCGATATCAACGGTTCGCTCTACGCCACGCTGCGCCAAGAATTCCATCGCGCGCCGGCACAGGGGCATAAGACCTTTGAGGTGTGCTACGCCTCGCAAAACGAGGCGTTTTTGCTCAACGTTGAGCGCGGGCAGGCACTGATCCTTATCACTGACTACGTCTACGACACCGACGGCCGCCCGCTGCACATCTCCAAGCGCATCCAACGCACCGACCGCGCCAAATACACCGAGCCCATCGGCTAGCGCGCCAAACCAGGCAAAATGCACCTAATATACGTTTTACCTGCGGTTTTTATAAAATCTCAAACCAGCATGGCGCAAATGCCAGCATCGCCTGGCAACGCACGCCGTCCAAGCTCAACTGTTCCTGTCCAGAATATCCAGCACCGTAAACCTAAGTGAGTAGACTTTTCGCGATCTGCCGAGCACACCCAAAACAGCCATCTCTGTGACCTGCGGTTTTAGTAAGGCAGATGCGCTTTGTGCTCGCCCTGCGCCAAAAAGTCTACTCACTTAGCTCGCAAGGCGTCCCGAGGGGACGATTCAGGTCAAAATAGCATACGAACGCCGTGCTTCTTGCGGCGATTTGATGCCACAAGACAGCCAAAAACCTGCCAAAAAGGGACAGGTCTAGTTTGGTCGGTTTTATCTGGAGCTTTGCTGCATCCGCAGGTCAATCGCCTTGGTCATACACACCCAAAACAAAAGCCGCCGCGAAGGTATCCGCATCCTTCGCAGCGGCTTGCAACGTTTGCCCAGATAAAACCTGCCAAAATAAACCTGTCCCTAAATGGTAGGTTTGGGGAGGTCGGGGAACCAGGTTGGTTTGGGTTGGTTGGGCGTGCGCTCGGCCAGGACCAGCTCCATCCAACACATGTCGTACCAGCGACCGAACTTTTGGGCGCAGCGGTCGAAGGCACCCACCAGGCGATACCCCATATGGGCATGGAAGTCCTGGCTGTTGTGCGTCAGGTACTCGTCGTCCTTGTCGTGCGGCACGGCGATGAGCGCGCACATGTTGGTGATGCCCATCGCGACCAGACATTGCTTGAGCGCGTCATGCAGCTTGCGGCCCAGCCCGCCGTGGCGCACATCACGCGCCAGGTAGATCGATGTCTCGACCGACCAGTCGTATGCCTCGCGGCTGTTGAGCGGACTCACATAGGCATAACCTACCGGACGCCCATCCAGCTCCATCACCAAATACGGATAGCGCTTGAGCGTGCGCTCGATGCGCCCGGCGAACTCCTCAACGCTCGGCACCTCGTATTCGCAGGTAATCGCCGTCTGGCGCACATACGGCTCATAGATGGCAAGCAACGCCGGCGCATCATCGGGCGTCGCCAGGCGAATCGTCGGCTCGGACATCTCGGTCATACAACCCTTCCCCCTCAAAAACAAAGGCCGCCTTGCGCCAAACCCAGCGCAAGGCGGCCCCTCGTCATTACATCAGGCTACAGAACCGCCGCCAACGCGTCGATATCCTCCTGCGTCGTGGCCCAGCTGGTGCAAAAGCGCACCACCGTGTGGGTCTCGTCGTACTTTTCCCAGTACTCGATCGCCGCATGCTCGCGAATGCGGGCCATGTCCTCGTTGGGCAGAATCACGAACTGCTGGTTAGTCGGCGTCTCCAAGAAGAACCGGTAGCCGTGCTCGTGCAGCACGCGACGAAGCGCCTGCGCGGTTTCGATCGCCTGACGGCCAATCTCAAAATACAGGCCATCGGTAAAGAGCGCCTCAAACTGGACGCCCGTCAGGCGGCCCTTGGCCAACAGCGCACCGTGCTGCTTAATGCGCGGAATGGGATGCGCCGGAGCGTGTATGCCGCAAAACACCACAGCCTCGCCGCACAGAGCGCCGCACTTGGTGCCGCCGATGTAGAACACGTCGCACAGCTGCGCCAGCTCGGGCAGGGTAATGTCGCACTCATCGGCCGCCAGCGCATAGGCCAGGCGGGCACCGTCCACAAACAGCGGAATCTGGCGCTTCTGGCACACCGCATGGATCGCCGCGAGCTCGGCCTTGGAGTACAGCGTGCCGTACTCGGTCGATAGGCTCACGTACACGGCGCCTGGGAACACCGTATGCTCGTAGCTCTCGTTTTCGTAGAACACCTGGATATAGTTCTCGAGGTCCTCGGCGTGCATCTTGCCCTCGTAGCCGGGGATGGTGAGCACCTTGTGGCCGCCAAACTCGATGGCGCCCGCCTCGTGGCAGGCGACGTGGCCGGTCTCGGCAGCAACGACGCCCTCGTACGGCGCGAGCAACATGTCGATCACCGTCGCGTTGGCCTGCGTGCCGCCCACCAGAAAAAACACGTCGGCATCGGGGGCCTGGCAGGCCTCGCGAATAAGTTGCTTGGCGCGCTCGGTATGTGCATCGGTACCGTAGCCGGGCTGCGGCTCCATGTTGGTATCGACGAGCGCCTGCAGCACCGCCGGGTGTGCGCCGTGGGAATAATCGTTGTTGAACGCGAGCATGGCAATCCTCTCTTACCGGGTATCGGCCAGATGATTCAAACGGAGCTATTGTACGCCGTTGGGATAGGCAATGCGCGCGGCAAGGCACTCAAGCGCCAGCACCAGAGCAAAGCCGCAGCTCACGTCACTCAAAAAGTGCGCTCCGATCACGATGCGGCCAAGCGCGACGAGCGCCGCGACCACAGCCGCCGTCCAAAAGACCACACGACGGCGTGACGGCTTTTCCTTAAAGGCCGCCGCGGGAAGCCCGGCGAGCATAAGGCCGATCGCCGCGTGCGCCGTGTGTCCGCTCGCAAACGACTTGAAGCCGTCCTTGATCACGCCGGCGGCGATATAAGTCCACTTGTCGGGGTTACCGATCACCCACCACGGCTGAAAATCGAGTCCCGGCGTGACCTCGATCACGCGCATGCGCGGACGCGACCACAGCGGCTTGACGATCACGTTGAGGATGATGGCCTGAGCGATCCACACGGCAAGCACCATCAACGCCCAGCGCGTGAGCTCGTCGGGCTCGGTCGTGCGCGTGAGGCGATAGACGATAAGGTTGGCAGCGATGACCAGCACAAACGTCAGCACCAACTGAGCCGCAATGAGTTTACCGCCAACCCTCAGGGACGAAACGATCTCGTAGCCGGTCAGGCCAACGTTGACGAGGATGCCGAGCGCGGCAAGCCATTTGCTGCCCCTGGAGTCGGGACGCACCGCGCGCACGAGCATAACGCCCGCGATGCTCGCCGTCAGCTCAAACGGCAACTCGCCAGCGGCCTCGATAAAGCGGCCGTACATGCTGCCGATGTTGAACAGCGCGCTCGAGATCTGATAATCGAAGAAACTGCCCACGCCCAGACAAAGACACAGGACAACCGCGATAGCGGCGGCGTCTTTCTTATAGATGTACCCGAACATGCTTTCCTTTCGATGGGGCTGGAATCAACCTGCGAGGTGACGGGGCAAAGAACAACTGGTAGCTCTGCCCCGCCACGCCCCCTACTTGTTAGTCATCGTCGCTCGCGCCTAATTGCTGCAGCAGCATGAGTGCCGCGGCCACGGGGCCGGTGCCGTCGTTGGCGTCGAGGCCGCGACCCAGGCCGCTGCCCGCGCCGGCGCCCGCCTTGTAGGGCACCGACAGCTTGCGACTCTTGGGAAAGTTCACCGCGCCATAGCGGGTCTTTAGTTCAAAGGCCACCTTCTTGGGCACGTCGACGCCCAAAAACGTGATGCGGCCGCCACTGAGCGTGACGCTCTCGAGCCCCAGGCGCTCGCCGCGAATGCGGATGCGCGCGCGATTGAACAGGTTGAGTCCCGCCAACGGCAGCTCGCCATGCGCGGCCTCGGTCTCCTCCTGCACCTCGTCGATACTCTCCAGGTCCTCAGCCGCAGCGAGCTTGCGGTACACGAGCACGCGCTGGTCCACCGCCGGCAGGTACTCCTCGGACAAGAAGTAGTCGGCCGGCAGGTTGATGCCCACGCTCGCCGCCTCCACGCCGGCATCGTCGTCGCCGCGCGCCTCGGCCACGGCCTGTCCCAGCATCTGCGTAAACAGGTCAAAACCCACACTCGACAGGTTGCCGTGCTGCTCGGCGCCCATAAGCGAGCCGGCGCCGCGGATCTCCAGGTCGCGCATGGCGATGCGCATGCCGCTGCCCAGGTCCTGGAATTCGGAAAGCGCGGTCAGGCGCGCCGTTGCCTCCTCGGTGAGCGGCAGCTCACCCGGGAACATAAAGTACGCGTAGGCCTGCGTGGCAGAGCGGCCCACACGGCCCTTGAGCTGGTAGAGCTGCGCCAGGCCCAGGCGCTGCGAGTCCTCGATGATGAGCGTGTTGGCGGTCGCGTTGTCGATGCCGCTTTCCACGATGGTCGTGGCAATAAGCACGTCAATCTTCTTGGTCGCGAACTCGATCATCACGTCCTCGACCTCGCGCGGGCTCATCTTGCCGTGCGCCACGCCCACGCGCGCCTCGGGCGCGGCCTCGTGCACGCGCGCCACGGCATCGTCGATGGTCTTGACGCGGTTGGACACGTAGTAAACCTGACCGCCGCGGCCCACCTCCAGGCGAATCGCTGCGCTCACCACATCGGGGTCGTACTCCCCCACGTGCACGATCACGGGACGACGCCCGGTCGGCGGCGTGGTGATTAGGCTCATGTCGCGCACGCCGCTCGTGGCCATCTGCATGGTTCGCGGAATAGGCGTTGCCGAAAGCGTGAGCACGTCAATCTGCTCGCGCAGGTTCTTGAGCTGCTCCTTGTGCTGCACGCCAAAGCGCTGCTCCTCGTCGATGATCACCATGCCCAGGTTCTTGGGGTTCACGTCGGCAGAAAGCAAGCGGTGCGTGCCGATGAGCACATCAATCGTGCCCTCGGCAAACGCCTTGAGCGCGCGCTTCTGCTGCGCCGGGGTGCGGAAGCGGCTGAGCACTTCGACCTCGAGGCCAAACGGGGCAAAGCGCTCAAAGAACGTCTCGTAGTGCTGCTGGGCCAGAATAGTCGTGGGACAGAGCACCATGACCTGGCGGCCGGAGTCAACGCACTTAAACGCCGCGCGCAGGGCAACCTCGGTCTTGCCGAAACCCACGTCGCCGCACAGCAGGCGGTCCATGGGCTTGGGCGCCTCCATGTCGGCCTTGATATCGGCGATAGCCTCCAGCTGGTCGCGCGTCTCGTCGTAGGGGAAGCTCTCCTCCATCTCGATCTGCTCGGGCGTGTCGGGCGGGCAGGCGATACCGGTAATCGACGAGCGGCGCGTATACAGGTCGACCAGGTCAAACGCCAGCTTTTTGGCGTTCTTGCGTGCCTTGTTGGTGGCACGCGTCCAGTCGGCGGTATTGAGCCTGGTCAGGCGCGGCTTGTCGCCGTCGGGGCCAACATAGCGTGTGATGCGGTCGACCTGCTCGAGCGGCACGTAGAGCTTGTCGCCGTCGGCATATTCCAGCAAAAAGTAGTCGCGCTCCTTGCCGCCCACTTCCTGGCGCGCGATCTCGCTAAAGAGCGCGATGCCGTGGGTAGCGTGCACCACGTAGTCGCCCGGCTTAAACGGGAAGGTGATCTGCGTGATGTCAACCTTGCGGCGGCTGCGCGCGCGGTTGGCATCCATGCGGGCGTTGAGGTCGGCGATCGAGAACACGGCCAGGTTGGCATCGGGCACCACCACGCCCTGCGGCAGAGCGGCATCGACAAAGGTCACGCGTCCGCGCGAGATGGTGGGCACGGCGGCGCCGGCGACAGCCTGCGCGGCACCCGCCTCGAGCGAGCGGGCGTTGAGCGCGTCGGCCTTACGCTCGCGAATGGAAGCATGGGCCTCCTGGCGTGCGGCACGGTCGGCGGAATCCGCCGCTGTCACGCGCACGCGGTCGCCGATAGCGCCGACATTTTCGGGCGCCGCGGTCAGCGATTCCTCAAAGGTAATGCCCTCGTCGCCAAAGGTGAGCTCCATCGACTCGCGCGCACCGCGGTCGGGGATGGCAAACACGCAGGCATAGCGCTTGTCCACGACCTCCTGGATGCGCGTCATAAAACGGTTGTCCGAGCCTGCGATGGCCGGCTGTTCAATCTTGAGCTCGGCCGTCACCGCACCGCCGGCACGGATGAGGCTCACATAGTTCAGGCGCTGCTGGGCACCAAAATCGAGCTGTTGGGCGCGCACGTACAGACCATCCAGGCGGTCAATCCCTGCCTCGCCGGCACGGGCCTCAATATCCTCGTAGGCGCGCAGGCAGTCGTCGAACAGCGAGCGCGGCTCGGACAGAACCACGAGCGCCTTGCCGCTCACGTGCGCCAACGGGCTTACGGTCTGGCCGTACATCACCGGCAAAAAGCGGTCGAGCTCGGGCGTGACAATGCGCGCATCCACCATCTCGAGCAGCGCCGCCAGCTTGCTATCGTCCTGGCTGGCGCGATAGAGCGCCACATGCATGTTGTGGACCGCCTCGTCGGTAAGCGCCAGCTCGCGGCAGGGGAAGATCTCGATACTGTCCTCGTTACCGATGGTCTGCCCCGTGGAGCTCACCATGCGGCGTATGCGATCGATCTCGTCGCCAAAGAACTCAATGCGCACGGGCGCCTTTTCCTGCGCGGGAAACACCTCGACGGTGTCGCCGTGAACGCGGAACAGACCGGGCGCATCAGCGGCACCGGCATTGGTGTAGCCCATGCCCACCAGGCGCTGCGGCACCTCGTCAAAAGGAATCTCCTCGCCCACCGCAAAGGTGGTGGACTCCCAATAGCGGCTCTCGACCGGCGGCACGCAACGCAGTAGCGCGCGGGCCGAGGCGACCATGATGCAGTTATCGCCGCGCACGATGCGCCCTAAAGCCTCGCAGCGTTGGGCCACCTCGGCGTCGTCGGGCGCCTGCTCACGCCATGGATAGTCTTTGCGCTCGGGAAAGCGGCACACATGCGCCAGACCCACATAGGCGGCCAGGCTGCGCGCGGCGCGATCGGCCGCGTCCTCGCCGCTCACGATGTAGACCGTGGGACGCGGACGGCGCGCAAACTGAGCTGCCGCCATGAGCGTGCGGCCCGACTGCGACACGGCCAGCGTCACGTCCTCGCCGGCATCGAGTCCGGACTCGACGGTCTGCAGCGCCTCGGCAGTGTAGAGCTGCGCGGCTATACGGTGAATGAGCATGCTGTTCCTCCGGCATCGCAACGCCAAAAGCCCGCCGGGGCAAGCTCGGCGGGTCGTACGTCAAATACATTGTCTGTCATGGTAGCGCATGGAGAGGACTCCGGCTCAAGGGCAAACCCAGCCCCGCAAAAAACGCCAGACGAAGATGCGTTCCGCCCTACCCCGCCACGCGCACGCTGGGGCACAAATCTGCCAGCGGACACTCGTCACACTTGGGTTTGCGGGCGTCGCAGATCTCGCGACCAAAGGTGATCCACTGATGGTTGACCGACTCCCAATACTCGTGCGGCAAAATCTTGAGCAGATCCTGCTCGGTCTTGAGCGGTTCCTTGGCATGCGTCTTGGGACTCAGCATCAGGCGGTGCGCAATGCGGTTGACGTGCGTATCCACCGCGATGCCTTCCACGATGCCGTACCCCACGTTGAGCACGATGTTCGCCGTCTTGCGTCCCACGCCCGGCAGCTTCACGAGTTCCTTCATGTCGGCCGGCACCTCGCCGTCATAGTCGGTGACGATCATCTGCGCGGCCTCGACGGCATGCTTGGCTTTGCTCTTGTAGAAGCCGAGTGACTTGATGGTGTCCGCCACGTCAGCCACGCTCGCCCCGGCCATGGCCTCGGGCGTGGGCCACTGGGCAAACAGCCGCGGCGTCACTTTGTTGACCTGCGCATCGGTCGTTTGCGCCGAAAGCAGCACCGCGATCAGCAGGCGGAAGGGATTCTCGTGGTCCAAAAAGCACTCGACCGGGCCATAGCGACGGTTGAGGCGCTCACACACCTCGATGGCGCGCTCGCGCTTGGCGGCATTGGTCTCGCGTGGCATAACGACTCCTCGGCTCAACGGCACAATAAACTAATGGGCACAATTGTCCCACGTCCGAGACGCTTACGCCTCCAAGAATGCGCCGGTCTGACGGCTCCACAGGCTCGCGTACTCGCCACCCGCCTCGACGAGCTGCGCATGCGTGCCGTCCTCGACAATCTCACCATCGGCCAGCACCACAATGCGGTCGAGCGCCGCCACGGTGGACAGGCGGTGCGCCACCACAATGGAGGTACGTCCACGCATCAGGTTTTCGAGCGCCTCCTGCACCAGCGCCTCGGATTCACTGTCCAGGGCAGACGTCGCCTCGTCGAGCACCAGAATCGGCGCGTCGGTGAGGATGGCACGGGCAATGGCCACGCGCTGGCGCTGACCGCCCGAAAGCTTGACGCCGCGCTCGCCCACCATGGTGTCAAAGCCATGGGGCAGGCGGTCGATGAATTCCAGGGCATTGGCCAGGCGCGCGGCCTCGCGGATCTGCTCGTCAGTGGCATCGGGACGACCGTAGGCAATGTTTTCGCGAATGGAGCGGTGGAACAGCAGCGCCTCCTGCGGCACGTAGGCAACTTGGCGGCGCAGGCTCTGCTGCGTACAGCGCGAGACGTCCTGGCCGTCCACGAGCACGCGGCCGCCCTGCACATCGTCCAAGCGCAGCAACAGCTTGGTAAGCGTCGTCTTGCCCGAGCCCGATTTGCCCACCAGACCCACGCGCTGGCCCGCCGCCACATGGAGCGTCAAGTCGTCGAATACGCTCTCGCCCGCCGCGGCGTCACGATAGGCAAAGCTCAGGTGCTCAAAATCAATCGCGCCCTCGGTCACTTTGAGCTCAGGGGCGTCCGGGTCGTCTGCCACCAAACGTGGCTCGTCCAGCACGCGCGTCATCTCGGCGGCGTCACCCAGCGCGCGGTTGATACGCTGCATCATGGAGCTCACGTAGTTCAGACGCATGGTGAGGTTATACGTGTAGGTAAAGATCATGACGAGCGAGCCGGCCGAGATGCCAAACCACGCGTTGCCGCCCGCCACGAACACACTCACCACGGCCATGGTGATGACGATAAGGCCCGAGGTCGTAAAGTTGCGCTGCATCATGGCGTGCATCGAGACCGTCTCAGCGTCGCGCGCGGCACGATCGGCGGTGTCGAACAGATCGCGTTCAAAGTCCTCGCGTCCGCAGGTCTTGACGGCCAAGATGTTCGTGACCGCGTCGGAGAGCACGCCCGAGAGCTTGTTTTGCGCGGCGGACGTCGCGGCCGAAAGTGGCATGATGCGCTTGTACATAAGCCAGACAAACGCAATGTAGACGACCATGATGCCCACCAGGATCACGGTAAATGTGGGCACCACCGGGGCGAGTGCCGCCACCGTGCAGACGACCGAGGTGATGGTGGGAATGAGCGAATACACCGTCACGTCCACCAGTCCCGTATAGCCGCTCATAAAACGGCTCGTCTGGCTCACGAGCGATCCGCCAAAACGGCTGGTGTGAAATGTCATGGATTGGTTGGAGAGCGTGTCGAAGCACAGACGCGCCAGGTGATAGTTGCCTGCAATCTCGAGCTTGTAGACGGTGTAGTCCTGTAACTTGGAGAGGATCTGACCCACCAGGTTAACGAGTACGAGCGCCAGGATATAGGGGCCGAAGACCTCAAACACCTGGTCACCCGCCACGGGACCGGCTTGAACGCGGTCGACAATGAGGGCCATCACATAGGTATTGGCAAACGTCAGCAAAAAGATGTAGCCCGCCGACGAGAACACCGAGAGAAAGACAATCAGCGGCTGCGTGCGCGTGACACCCCAAAACCGCTGCAGCGTGCGGCGCACGGTGGAGCGTTTGAGCGGACTGGTGCTTCTCTGAGACATGGGCTTCCTTTCGCGTCTGATAGGGCGAAACGCCATTGTTGCACATTGGGGCACGCTCCAGACAAGTGCGATGCGAAAAGCGCTGCGCCCCGCGCCTGCGCAGACGCCCCGCTGTCAGGTGCGGCTAGTCCTCGTCTTTTTGGTCTGTGAGATGGTCCGCGGGCGTGAGTCCCAAGATCTCATCGGCTTGGTCGGCGTCTTCCAGCGCGTCGATGTCCTTGAGTTTGCGCTCCATGACGTTGGTGCGCGTGGTGATGATACCCTCGACCGTTTTGCCCGCGGTCTCGATCTGCTGCTGCGCGCGACGCAACGCCGCCTGATAGCGCGGCAGCTCGGCCTTGACGGCGGAGAGCACGCGCAGCACGTCGTCGGTGCGCTTTTGCAGCTTAAACGTCTGGTAGCTCATCTGCAGACTGTTGAGGATGGCAGCCATGGTGCTGGGGCCGGCAACGTTGACGTGATAGTCGCGTCCCAGAGCCTCGATAAGCCCGGGGCGGCTGACAATCTCGGCGTACAGGCCCTCAAACGGCACGAACATGATGCCAAAGTTGGTGGTCGCAGGCACGCTCAGGTACTTCTCGCAAATGTCCTTGGCCTCGCGTTTCACCATCGCATCGAGCGTCTTGCGCGCAGCGGCGACGGCCTCCGCGTCGCCCGACTCCTGGGCATCGAGCAGATGCTCATACGCATCACCCGGGAATTTGGAGTCAATCGGCAGCAGGACGGGGTTGCCCTCGTCCACCGGCAGCTTGACGGCAAACTCAACGCGCTCCGAGGCGCCGGGCTTGGTGGCGACGTTTTCCAGATACTGGTCGGGCGTAAGCATGTCCACCAGGATCGCGCCCAGCTGCACCTCGCCCAAAATGCCGCGCGCCTTGACGTTACCCAGCACGCGCTTAAGGTCGCCCACGCCAGTGGCGATAGATTGCATGTCGCCCAGGCCCTTGTACACGGCCTCGAGCTGGTCACTCACCTGCTTAAACGATGCAGACAGACGGTCGTTGAGCGTGCGGGAGAGTTTCTCGTCCACCGTCGCGCGCATCTGATCGAGCTGCACGTTGTTGTCCTTGCGGATGGCACCCAGCTGAGCATCGACCGTCTCGCGCACCTTGTCCAGGCGCTGCTCGATGCCCTCGCGATTGGCGCCGAGCTGTTGGGCCGTCTCGCGGCGCAGGTCGTCCATCCGATCACCAGCTTGCGAGAACTCGCGTGCGATGGTCAGGTAACGTTGCTGCTCCACGGCCGCATCGGTCGTCTGCTGCTGCGCGATGGCATTGGCCGTGCGGCGGGTTTCAGCCAGCGCGACGTTCAGGGCATCGAGCGCATTGTTGGCCTGCTCGAGTGCCGCCAGCGTTTCCGTGCTACTGTCGCCACGCCCCCGCAACTCGACACGCAGGTCTTTAAGCTGCAGGGCGCAAACCACAGCAACTCCCACCGCCACTAAGGCGATTACAACAAGCACAGCATCAATAGCAGACATAAACTCCGCCCAACAAACCCAATCGAGCACCAATCAAAACCGCGATCAATCTTACCCCGCCACACACACGGATCACTCACTGCCTTGCAGACAAATTTCTCTTAGAGCCGCGGACGCTAAAACGCTAGCTCTCCCAACCGGCGCGGATGGTTGTTATGACGTCACCTAGGCGCTGGCCCAGGGCCGCTAGATGTTGAAGCACCTCGTTGGGCGATGCGCCATTGAGGATGCACGTGAGGGCATACGACGCCAGAAAGATGGCCGCAAGCCCCAACGGGATGAGCACGATCATCGCCAATGTGCGCAGGCGCTGGCCCAACCGGCGGCGGCGCGCGCGGCGCTTGTCGAACGCGAGCTCCTGCGCATATGAATCTTGCTGTACGGAATAGGCCTCTGGCGCCGATTCACACCCGGGCACAGCTGCAGGTACAGCAGCGGGCACGACGTTTTGCACGGGCGCCTGGTTGGCAACCCCTTGCATTTGCATCTCCATGAGTCGTTGCTGCTGACGCAGCATGCGCTCAGCTTGTTGCTGCGGAGTCTCAAGAAACAGATCCATGTTGGCCTCCAAAATCGGGGCATTCGACGCTTACGACCAGCATCCCGCACCGCCATGACCGCGACAACGCAATCGCCGGCAATAGCCACAAAGTTTCTTTTGCTCAAAAGCTGTCGAAAAGCTCAACAACTCCCCTACCAGCACTTTCTTTGAGCTTTTTTCGCCAGCAATCTTTTGCCCTTTCGCCCTTGCGCCAACCGACCAAAACCTAACCAAAAGCTTGACGAAAATTGTGGAGACCGGGACCTCAAGTAAAACGTGACAGCCCCAAGCGAAACAGCCTGGACAGTTAGTTCAGATATGTATAAATCAGACCCCCCACAGAAGGGCCGACACGCTCCGTTTGCCGCATTTTAGTCCCCCATAACGGACATCAAAGACCCAAAGTCAGGCGTAACAGGCATCCAAATGACGCCCAACAGACCTCCAAGGACCCAAAAGACAGCCATCGAGCGATTGGAAAATACGAATCTGAACTAACTGTCCATCCCCACACAAAACGTGCCGCCCCATAGGGGGCGGCACACAAACTTTAATATCAGCTTTTCTGTAGCGAGCACGCGACGACCCAACGCCGGGGCGCGGGGCGGGGAGATACCTTCCCCTCGCGCGACTCTGCGAAGCCGTGAGCGAGAGGGGAAGGTATCTCCCCGCCCCGCGCCCCGCAGCAGCCAGCGCCACGCGCTAGTAGTTCACCACCTGCTCCTCAAAGTACGCCTTCGGGTGGTTGCACACCGGGCACACCTCGGGCGCCTCGGCACCAACATGCAGGTGTCCGCAGTTCAGGCACTTCCACACCTTTACACCCTCGCGCTCAAACACCTCGCCCGACTCAATGCGCTCGACGAGTTTGTTGTAGCGCTCCTCGTGGGCCTTCTCGACGGCGGCGACACCACGGAACTTCTCGGCGATCTCGACAAAGCCCTCCTCCTCGGCGGTCTTGGCAAACTCGTCATACATCGTGGTCCACTCGTAGTTCTCACCCGCAGCGGCATCACGCAAGTTGTCCAAGGTGTCGGGAACGGCGCCGTCGTGCAGATACTTAAACCACAGCTTGGCGTGCTCGGACTCGTTGCCTGCGGTCTCGGCAAAGATGTTCGAGATCTGAACGTAGCCATCCTTCTTGGCCTTGGATGCATAGTAGCGATACTTGGTGTGTGCCTGGGACTCACCGGCAAAAGCGGTCTCGAGGTTCTTCTTGGTTTGGGAATTCTCAAAATCCATAGGTGTACTTCCCTTCAACGCATGCCGCCCGTAGGCTTCGAGCGGCCTCGTCTTTAGGATGCCCTCATGCCGGAAATCTAAACCTTACAATCCTGTTCTTCAGATTTGCACAGGCTAGATGCTCAGCCAGCGATCGCCCTCGGCTCGGCAAAAGCCCTCACGCTCCAGGTCGGCTAGAATGCCCGCGACAAGCTCGCGCTCGACCGGTCCACGCCCAGCCGCCGCTTCCATCTCGTTAACGCCCACCACGGCACCAGCAAGCGTAATCCCCGCCGGCTGGCCGTCGCGCGCTGCCAGCAACATGCGCACGATATGCGCGCGCTTTTGGCGACGCGAGCCCTCAAACTTGGACTGACGACTATAGCCCGCCGAGCGCCTGGACGGGTTGGGCAGCGTCTTTTTAAGATACGCGCCGTAATCCAGCAACGCGTAATACCACGCGCGCGGCGTGTCGGCATCGTCTTGAGGCACGGCAAAGGGTGCGATCTCGTCCGCCGCCGTGCCGGGGGCTGCCGGACAGGCGGCCTGGATCAGCGGCACCAGCTCGCGATCGGGAACAGCCGGCACATCGGGAAAGAAATGATGCAGAAAGACCGTGCGCACGTTGGTCTCCAGATACACACCCGGAAGATCAAACGCAAACGAACGGATGCCCTGCGCCGTCGCCGGGCCAATACCGGGCAGCGCGACCAGATCGCGCGTCTCGCGCGGAAACTCCCCATTCCAGTCCTCCACAACGCACTGTGCGGCCCTATGGAGCGCCAGAGCGCGGCGATTGTAGCCCATCCCCTGCCACGCATCCAAGACATCGGAGGGAGCGGCCTGAGCGAGCGCCTGGACGGTCGGAAAGCGATCGAGCCACGCCGGCATGCGCGTCTCCACGCGCGGCACCTGCGTCTGTTGCAGCATGACCTCGGAAAGCCAGATGATATACGGGTCGCGCGTGCGGCGCCACGGAAGGTCGCGATAACGCAGGACCCCTTCCGAACGAATCATCGAACGAAAGGGGTCCTGAATCATGGCAATGCTCCTTATGCTGCGCTATTCCTCCCGGCAAGCGCACGCGCAGGTGGCGTACTCGGGAAACGCATCGCGGTCGGCGAACTTGGGATCAACAGCCGGGAACTGGCGATGGGCGACAATATCGCCGAGCGAAACGGAATCGAGATAGTCGCGCATCAACGCCTGGGCTCCGGCCCACAGGGGATGATAGCAGCACGTGCCCATGCGCGCACAGTCGCCGTCAGGCGCGGTGCAGTCGTTCATAACCATGGGGCCCTGAACAGCCTCGACGACCTGGCGGATGGTGACATCGTCCGGACTGACCTTGAGACGCATGCCACCGCGAACGCCACGCAGGCTCTCCACAATACCGGCCTGGACCAAACCGTGCTGAATCGAGCGGGCAAACGAATACGGGACATTGACCTCTTCGGCAGCGGTGCGAACAGAAAGCAAACGCTCCGGATCCTCGGCAAGCATCGCCAACATACGAAGGGCGTAATCAGTCTTCCTCGATATGTCCATTTTTCCCCTTTCAAGGAATACGAACAGCTCGAACGAGCTCCGGGGCCGAGCTTGTGTCGAGACGCTAAATGACCGCTAGGACATCCAAATGATAAATTGGATATCCACTGAGTGCCGCGCTTGGAGCGAAATGCATCAGATGCGGCCTACAGTGCAATTTAGTATAACCTAACCCCCTGTCTCGTTGAACAGGTGTTGCGCAACAAAGCTGTTGTTCAGACAAATATACTTATTGGATTTTACTTGCGTTCCCGAAGGCGCGGGGATTCTGGGAAAAGATGCATCAGGGCGATCGTTCTATCGAAACAAAGTGTATCAAACGCAAAAAGCCACGTCCGAAGACGTGGCTTTAATTGCGTTGGCGGGAAGTACGGGGCTCGAACCCGCGACCTCCGACGTGACAGGCCGGCGCTCTAACCAAACTGAGCTAACTCCCCAGGCAGGCGTTCGCGTTTGTTTCCGCTCGCGTGCGCTGCGGGGATTAGTATACACAGAAGTCTGTCCGGCGCGCAACAACTTTTTTGAAAAAATTTTTCGGTCCCTCCGGGAGGGTCTCCGGGGCTGGGGGCGGGGGTTAAGTTTGCTGCTCTACAGTCCTGCGCAAGACGGAAAGCACATTAAGTGCTTTCC
>NZ_CABJFS010000003.1 GCF_902364945.1 Collinsella aerofaciens
AACGCGGGGCCCGTTCAGGCTGTTGCGTTGAGATTGAAAATCAACCTGGCGTCTTTCCGCAGCGTGAAGTCCACGCCGTATTTCTTGGCGCAGGGCTTAAAAAGTCCAATGTTGGCGTCGGTGATCTCGATATTGGACAGGGCCGCCCCGTGCTTTTTGAGCTGCTTTAGGCTCTGCTGGCCGTGGTGCAGCTTGGTCTTGCCCTTGTTTTGGGTTTCCAGAAACTTGCGGGCCGCCGCTTGCAGCACTTGGGCCGTCAGCTTGGCCGATTTGATGGAAAAGGCCATTGTCTTTTGGGTTACTTCCTCCTGCAATCGCTATCCCTCCTTTCGCAGAAGTGCGGCGGCACGGTTAAGGTGGCACCGTCAGCCGCCGCAGGAAACAGAAAAGGGACAGCCGCTTGCGCCGGTTGTCCCCGATTAAATCCTCACCCGCAGGCCGGAAAGGTCGTCGGCACGGATGCCAACCAGATACCAGTCGTCCCCGTACTCAATGCGGGTGGGCTTCCACCTGCCGCCCACCATCACGTCAAAGGTTTCTCCACAGTGCAGGCCGCCGTAGTAGTCCGCCAGATCAAAGCGAATGTCGTAACGGTCGCTGCGCTCGTCAAAAATCAATGCACCCTGTTTCATAGGGCCGTCCTCCTTTCAGATTTTTCCGGTGTTCATGTCATGGGCCACCAGCGCGGCATAGTACCCGTTGATCGTGCTGGGCGCATTGAACAGCATAGCCAGCAGGTATTTCTTGATGTTGCGGATTTCCGAAGTGTTCTTGCTCAAACAGTCAAAGACAAACTCGATGTGAGAGCTGTCCAGCTTCATAAACTTGGATTTCACCAGCTCTGCCGGGTAATCGTCCCCGGCAATGCGGATGGTCTTGCGGGCGCTGCATACGCTTTCCACCAGCAAGTCCACAATCTCGTCCAGCGTTTCCCGGTCAATGCCCTTGACGTGCTGGCAAAGGTGTTCGTACTCGATGTTGTCCATGATGATTTGACGATAAATCTCTATAGCGCTCTGTGATTTCGCTTCCGTTCCTTTCCGTTCCGGCGGCTGTGCCGCCTCGTCCTCCAAAGGAGAGGGTCGGGAAAGGATAGGAATGGGATCGGTAATTGATACATCAGTAATTGATTTTTCTTTACTTGATATATCTTTATTTAATTGCGTTGGTTTTCCCAACGTAGGCTTTTCCTGCGTTGGATTATCCAACATTGGATTTTCCAACGTAGGTGAATCCGGCACAGGCTGGGGCTGTTCATAGATCACATAGTCCGCGCCGCGCAAGCGCCCTTGGCTGTCGCGCTCACGGGATCGGACGATGTACCCGGCCTGTTCCAGCTCCCGGATTGCGGCCCGGATCGCGTCGATCTGCTCCCGGTTGATAAGGGATAAGCCTTTGAGCGTATAGTCCCAATCTTCCGGCAGGGAGAGCATTTGCGATAACAGGCCCTTGGCTTTCAGGGATAAGTCCTTGTTCCGCAGATGGTGATTGGACATCACCGTGTAGCCCTTGTTACGCTCTACACGAAATACTGCCATATTCTCAACTCCTTTCACTCGAAATGTCACCGCGTCGTAGGCGGTCAGCTTGCCCGGCTGGTAGGGACATTCCGCATAGACGCAGAATTGATATTTCCAGTGCGGGCGATAAAAGCGGCAGGTGCCGCAGTCCTCCGGCGTGACCGCCTCGCCGCTGTCGTAGTGGTCGAAACCGGGCTTGCCCTGCATGAGCTGTTCAAAGGCCCGGTCGCTGCCGGAAGTGAAGTACATAGGCCGTCGCCTCCTTTCTGCGTTTGGGCAAAAAGAAAAGCCGCAGACTTTTTCAAAATCTGCGGCTTAGCCGGGGAACAGAAATGGGCGCTGTCATGCTTGACAACACCCTGTTTCTGTCTGATTATTCAGTTGTTTTGACCTGCCCCGTTTTCCGCTGCCCTTAAAAACATTGTTTTTACTGGGCTTTTCCATGTTTTCTTATGGCACCACGGTTAAGCGGTACTTCTTTTTTATTAATCCGGTGGCGAAGATGAGCCAACCTGGGACATGGAATAGGTCACCAGCTAATGAATTTTGCAGCACACGCGCCTCTACCATGTATCCTTAGTCCCGAGGGGCGGGGCATAAGGTCGATCGCAAGTTCCGCACGAGCCGGAGAGCACTTAATATGCTCTCCGTGCGAGCAGGACTGTCCGAGCAGGCGACCTTATGCCCCGCCCCTCGGGACGACGAGACAAGGCAAAGGAGCAGCCATGGCAGGCAAGCCGCAAACACTAGCTACGACCTCGGCATTCGAGATCTTAGGCCCCGTCATGGTCGGCCCCAGCTCATCGCATACCGCCGGCGCCCTGCGGTGCGCACAGGTGGCCGCCAGCTTGCTCGAGGGCCGCATCACCAAGGTTACCTTTGGCCTGTGGAACTCCTTCGCGCACACCTACCGCGGCCATGGCACCGACCGCGCGCTTGTCGCGGGCATCCTGGGCCTCGACACCGACGACGAGAACATCAAGCAGGCCTTCGACCTCGCACGCGAGCAAGGCCTCGAATATCACTTTGACATCAAGGGCGACGACGCCTCCATCCACCCCAACACCGTCGACATCGACATGGTCGATGACACGGGCGCCACGGCGCAGGTCCGCGGCGAGAGTCTCGGCGGCGGCAAGATGCGCATCAGCCGCATCAACGGCATCGGCGTCGACATCTCGGGCATGTATTCCACGCTCTTCGTGGCGCACCACGACGTCCCCGGCGTACTTGCCGCGCTCACGAACCTGCTCGCCTACGCACACGTGAACATCGCCTTCTGCCGCACCTACCGCACCGAGGTGGGCGGCCAGGCCTACTCCGTCTTTGAGACCGACGGCACGCCCGATGACACCGTCATTCCCATGCTGCGTAAACTCGACAACGTCGACTACGCCACCTTTATTGAGCTCCCCGGCTCGGCATCATCGCTCTCACCCGGCGTCTCGGCCAAGGAGATCTTCGATGACGGTGAACAGCTGCTCGACGCCTGCGCCGAACTCGGCCTCAACATCGGCGCCGTCATGGCCGTGCGCGAGGCGCGCCTGACCGGCGAGGCCCGCGCCGTCGCCGCCATGCGCCGCGTCCTCGACGTCATGCGCGAGGAGACCACAACCCCCATCGCCAATCCGCAGCGATCACTCGGCGGGCTTATCGGCGGCGAAGCGAAGCTCGTCGATGCCACCGGCCGCAACGATTTGAGTGCAAGCCTGATGGGCGCCGTCCAGACCGAAGCCGTGGCCCGTGCCATGGCCGTACTCGAGCGCTCCGCCACCATGGGCGTGATCGTTGCCGCCCCTACGGCAGGCTCCGCGGGTGTCGTCCCCGGCTGCGTGCTGGCGCTCGCCGATCACCTGCAGCTCGATGACGAGCAGGTCATGGATGCCCTCTACTGTGCCGCCGCCATCGGCCTCAACCTCACCACGAGCGCCTGCGTCGCCGGCGCCGAGGGCGGCTGCCAGGCCGAGGTGGGAAGTGCCGCCGCCATGGCCGCCGCCGCGCTGGTGCAGATGCTCGGCGGCACCCCCGAGCAGGCACTCGACGCCAGTTCCATCGCGCTGAGCAATCTGCTAGGCCTCGTTTGCGACCCCGTGGGCGGACTGGTCGAGGTGCCGTGCCAAAACCGCAATGCCATCGGCGTGGCCGCGGCCTTCAGCTCGGCCCAGCTCGCGCTCGCCGGCATCAAGAGCCTGGTGCCGTTTGACCAGATGGCGCATGTGATGCTCTCGGTGGGCCACGCCCTGCCGGCAACCCTGCGCGAGACGGCCAAGGGCGGCATCGCGCAGGCTCCGGCCGCACTTTCGGCCTGTGCAAAATGCGGTGTGTGCGGATAGCGACAAAGGACGACTCAAAGGTGGGACAAATGTCCCACCTCTTTTGAATGCCACCGTTTCCGTACCACAAACAGCAGGGCAATCGCTATAATGCAAGCCCAGTAAAAACACGATGAGCCGCAAGGCGAAATTCGAAGGATATGCATACGATGTCGCAAAACGATCGAACTCAACTGATTCCCGATCCGCAGCAGCCGAGCAGGCACACCGGCGGCGTTCAGTCGCCGCGTCCTATCGCGCCGAGTCACGGTCAGCAGCGTGGTGCGGCAAACGCTTCCCAACGGCCGAACCAGCAACGTCAGCAGCGCCAGGCAAACGGCAATGCGCCCAAGCAGCCCCCCGCGCATGGTCGAGGCGATCGCGGCCCCACGCGCAAACCCGCCGAGAACAATAAGTCGGGCAAAAAGACGACGCTCTTTGTCGTCCTGGGTCTTATCGTCATTGTCTATATCGTAGGCGTCGTAGCGTTTTCCCAGCTAGCCTACCCCAACACCACCATCGCCGGCGTCGACGTCTCGTTCTCCAACGCTTCGTCTGCCGCCACCAAGGTTAACTCGGCATGGAAGCACTATAAGCTCACCGTGACGGGCGATGACTTTAGCTGGACCTATCAGCCCGAGTCCTATGAGCCCATTGTCGACGGCGAAGCTGCCGCAAAAGAGATTATCAGCCACAACGAAGCCTTTATATGGCCGGCCCGCCTTGTGGAATCCTTGAGCGGCAAGACCAAAACAACCGCTACCTCCAACGAAGTTGATCTTGATCAAGACGTCGACCTGTCCATGCTCTCCGACACCTTTAACCAAAAGAAGTTTGAGGAGGATCTGGGCGCCGCCATCGACGAGTTTAACGAGGGGCGTTCGGGCACGTTCGAAGCCAATAGCTCCTATGACGAGCAAGCGGGCAAATTTACCGTCGAGAAGGCGCGCTCCAACGAAAAACTCAACCGCGAGCATGTCATTAAGTATGCCGAGCTCGAGCTTGCCTCGCTGGCCGAGACCGTAGATCTTACCAAGCTCGGCAACGATGCCTATGAGCCGCTCAATGGAACGCTGACCGATGATCAGATTCAGGCCGCATGCGATGCCGCCAACAACTTCCTGGGCGTCAACGTGACCCTCAAGCTCAACGGCGAGGATGCCGGCAAGGTTGATGGCGGCTCCGTATTGCAGTGGATCAGCTTTGCCGATCCGGCCAACCCCACGCTCGATACGTCGCAGATCAGCAGCTGGGCAGCCGAGCTCGCCAACGGCTTTAATACCGTGGGCTCCACTCGCTGGTGGACGCGCGCCGATGGCAAGCAGTGCGCCGTCGAAGGCGGCGACTTTGGTTGGTCCATCGACAGCAGTTCGCTCGCCAAGCAGGTCGAGGACGCCATTAACAACAAGCAGACCGGCGAAATCGAGATCAAGTACTCCCAGAAGGCCGACACCTTTACCGCAAAGGGAGAGCCCGACTGGAAGGCATACGTCGATGTCGATCTATCCGAGCAGCACGCGCGCTACTACGACGAGAGCGGCAACATCGTGTGGGAGGCCAACTTTATCTCCGGCAAGCCGGGAGAGGACGCCACCCCCGAGGGCGTATGGCAGATTAACAGCAACGATGGCGCCAGCAAGCTCATCGGTGCCAAGGACCCTGAGACCGGCAAGCCAAAATACGAGAGCCCGGTCAGCTATTGGATGCCGTTTGAGGGAAACATGGTCGGTTTCCACGATGCAACGTGGCAAAACGACAAGAGTTTCGACGATCCCAACTCCTACAAGTGGTGCGGCAGCCATGGATGCATCAACCTTCGCCTGGCCGACGCCAAGGCGCTGCACGATTGCATCAAAGTCGGCCTGTGCGTGGTTGTACACTCGTAGTGCAACGCGCACATTCATACAACATGGAACTGCTGCGACCAATCTAACAGTTCCGAAAGAAACCGTCCTATGCGCCCGTCCCAACCGGTGGGCGCATATACTTATCGAGGTTCTTTCTATAAAGGAGACGCTATGCCGAATGTCCCCACGATCACCCCGGGCCCGGATGATACCGAGCACACGCCCGAAGGTGTCACCGAAACGCTTCCTCTAATCACAGACATACATGCCGACAAGGAGAGCGGACGCACGAACGATACGGCCGAGATTTCCGATGAAGAGGCATATGCCAAGCTCAAGGCAAAACGTGCCGAACGTCGACGCAAAAAACTGATTCGACGCGGTATTGCCGCCGGCGTCGTGGGTGCCATCGCGCTCATTGCCATTGTCGCAACCCTGGTTATCAATGCGCAGCCACAGGGCGCTAGCGGGCCTGTGACCGACATGGTGACCGAGGGCACGTTTACCACAACGGTCGAGGCGAAAGGCCAGCTTAAACCCATTTCGTCCTCAGTGGTCTCCCCTTCTGTCGACGGTACGGTCGATTCGATCAACGTGCAGGCAGGCCAATCCGTCAACGAGGGCGACGTGCTTATGACCATTAAAAACGACGAGCTCGATCGCAACGTTGCCGAGGCGCAGCGTGCAGTTGCAGCCGCTCAAGAAGACCTCGCCAACGCACAGAAAGCCGCAGCCGCCGCGCAGGCCACCCCAACGACGGACGTCGATGGAGCTTCCACAGCGGCTGACATCTCCGCCGCATCAGCGGACACGAACGCCGTATCGGCCGCGCAGCGCAGCCTCGCATCGGCCCAGGCAAACCTAGACCAGGCGAACGCCAAGGCCGCCAGTCGCACGGTCACGGCCCCGAGCTCGGGTAGCATCGTGGAGCTCAACGCCAAGGTGGGCGCCACGGTAACAGGCGGCATGATCATGGGCGAAAGCGATACGAGCGGCGGCAAGCAGTGCATGCAGATCGCCGACCTGTCCAAGATGAAGGTGACCGTGCAAGTGGGTGAAAAGGACATCGCCAAAATTGCCGTGAGCCAAAGCGCCAACGTGACCTATCCCGCGTTTCCCGATATCGTGAGCCAGGGCACCGTCACGGCTATCGCCTCGGTGGCAAACTCCGACTCCTCCTCCGGGAGCGGCGGCAGCGTGACCTTTAACGTCGACATCCTCATCGAAGCACCCGACAGTCGCCTTAAGCCGGGTATGACTGCCGAGGTCTCGGTAGTGACCGAGAAGCTCGACGACGTGGTGATGGTGCCGACGATGGCGCTCATGACCGATGACGGCGAACACTATTACGTCAACGTGGCAACCGATGACGAGGGCAAGCAATCCCGTCGCGTGAAGGTGACCGTCGTGACGCAAAACGACAACGAAGCCGTAGTCGGCAAGACACAGGTCAAGCACGACGACCAGGGCAACGAAATCAGCCCTGACGTGCCGGTCACCAAACTGCGCGATGGTGACACCCTCGTCATGGACACCGGAGCGGACGCAACGGCTGACGGCGGCAACAGCGCGGATTCGGGCAGCATGTCTGCCGACGAGGGCATGTAATGCGTCCCGTCATCGACATTCGCAACGCGCATCGCATCTTTGAGAGCGAGGCGGGTTGCGCCCATATCTTGCACAACGTGAGCCTGGCGGTAGATCCCGGCGAGTTCGTCGCCATCACCGGCCCCTCGGGCTCGGGCAAGTCAACGCTCATGAACATCCTGGGCTGCCTGGACAAACCGACGGCAGGCGATTATTACCTGCAAGGGCTCAACGTGGCCGAGCTCGATGATGACGAGCTCACCGAAGTCCGCGCCCTGAGCATCGGCTTTGTCTTTCAGAGCTTCAACCTGCTGCCGCGCCTGTCGGTCATCGAAAACGTCATGCTGCCGCTGGCATACACTAACGTGCCCCGTAGCCAGCGTGAAATGCGCGCCGTACACGCGCTGCAGGCCGTCACGCTGCCCGTCGACCACTGGGACCACCGCATATCCGAGCTCTCGGGCGGCCAGATGCAGCGTGTCGCCATCGCACGCGCCCTCGTCAACGATCCGCCCATCATTTTGGCTGACGAGCCGACGGGAAACCTGGACTCCGCCACGGGAGCGCTCGTCATGGAAACCTTCCACAAGCTCCAGGAGCGCGGCAAAACCATCGTGCTTATCACACACGACCCCGGCATCGCCGCCGAGGCCGACCGTGCCGTGACCATCCGCGACGGTCGCATTCACGACGGCGCGTATATTCCGCATGCACCGCGGACCCTGCGCAGCGCCGTAGATAGCCTGCCCATGATTTCCGCCTCCGCCAACCCGCCGAAAGGAGTGATGGCATGAGCGCCAGCGATCTCATCCAGGAAGCCCTTCACTCGCTCGAGGCCAACAAGGGGCGCAGCCTGCTCACCATCCTGGGCATTGTCATCGGCATCGCCTCGGTCATTGCCATGACTTCGCTCATCGGCGGCATCCAAAACAGCTTGGTCAACAGCCTGGGCCTCAACGCAGCTCGCATGATTCAGATCTATTCGTCCCAAGAACTCACTGATTCTGACGTCCAGAAGCTTCAAAAACTGGTGCCGCAGATAGAGCAGATCGGCATTGTCGACAGCGCGTATACCGAGTACAAGACCGGCGATAAAAGCTATACCGTCATGGCACAGGGTGTCGATAGCAACATGCTCGACGCCGTGGGGGCCAGCAAGCTCGTTGCGGGGCGCACCTACACCGATGTCGAGTCAAAGGCAGGCTCGCGCGTGGCGCTCATCAGCCGCGGCGGCGCCGATCAGCTTTACGGCAACGAACAGGATGCGCTGGGGAAAACCATCAAGGTGTCTAACGGCGAGGTGCAGATTGTAGGCGTGATTGATGGCGGCAGCGACTCCATGGGCTCGCTCACGCTGTATATGCCACGCGAAACCATCGCCGGGCTGTTTGGCGACGAGAATCCTTCATTCCCCAGCGTGACGGCACTTGCCGCCGAGGGCTCGGACATGGATGAGCTTTGTAAGACCATCGAGTCCAAGGTGCGCGCAATGAAAGGCATCGAGGAGGAGGATGAGTACGACAGTGTATCGGCGACATCCATGAAAAGCGCCATCGATTCACTCAACTCCTTTATGGGCGCGTTCTCGCTCATCATGGGTGCTGTCGCCAGCATCTCGCTGCTTGTCGGCGGTATCGGCATTATGAATATGATGCTCACCAACGTGACTGAGCGCATTCGAGAGATCGGCATCCGCCGCGCTCTGGGCGCCAGTCGTCGCGATATCACCGCGCAGTTTTTGGCCGAATCTTCGGCGCTGTGCGTCACCGGTGGCCTACTGGGTGTCCTGATAGGCTATCTGCTGGCCTGGGGCCTCGCGATGTTTGCCTCCGGATCAGGGATTCTTGGCGAGCTGGGTGCCAGCGGGCAAATCACACCGAGCTTTTCAATCGCCACGGTACTGCTGGCCTTCGCCGTATCCGTCGGCATCGGCGTAATCTTTGGCTTCTACCCCGCTCGACGCGCGGCAAAGCTCGACCCGGTGGAGTGTCTACGCTACCAGTAAGCCACCACCAACAAGTTGCGGTGAATTAGGGACTGAATATGCTATCTAGCAGTAAAAACAGACACTATTTCACCGCAACTTATTGAAGGGCTGTTTGCGCCAGTTCCGGGCGTCGTCCTCGAGCTATTGGCGGATGACGGGCTTGTACGGGTCGAGCTTACTCGAGGCGATCCTCCTCGCGGGCGGGAGGGCGCGCAGGCGCGGCGAGCGCCTAGCGCGCGAACTCCCGTAAGAGCGCGTCTTCCACTTCCCGAAGCGAAAGGGCCCCGCTTCCCTCGGCGGGACGGGTGACCACGATGCAGCGCGCTCCCACGTCGCGCGCGGCGGCGAGCTTCTCGGCCGTGCCGCCTACGGTTCCCGAGTCCTTGGTCACAAGCCACTGGGCGCCCACCTGCCGTAGCATCGCCTCGTTGAGCTCGCGGGTGAAGGGCCCCTGCATGCCGATGACGTGCGACGGCGAAAACCCCGCGTCGATGCACTTCGTTATAGCACCGGGCAGTGGGAGCACACGCACGAAGAAGCGCTCCGCGAAATCGGCGACGCGCGTGTAGGGAGCAAGCTCCTTGCTCCCCGTCGTGAGAAGCGCACGACCCGGGTTCTCGGAGAGAAAGCGCGCCGCGCAGGCGATCGACGCGACCGACACGACGCCTTTGGGCAGCGCCTCGGCCGGGCGCGCAAGGCGCAGGCATCGTGCGCCCACGGCGAGCGAAGCGGCCCGGATGTTGCCGCTTGCGAGCGTAGCGAAGGGGTGCGTGGCGTCGACGACGATGCGCGCGCCGAATAGCTCGCGCTCCATGTCGGCCTCGTCGAGCCTGCTCGCATGCACCTCGATGCCCGGAAGCTCGCCCAAAAGCTCACCTCCGTACTCGGTTGCCGCGTAGGCACGGGCGGGGATGCCCGCCTCGCTCGCCCATTCGCATAGAAGGCGGCCCTCGGTGGTGCCGGCGAAGATGCGCAGCGCCGGCACGGATGCGGGGGCCGTCACTTCGCGCCAGCCGTGCGCGTGATCTGGTAGAGCAGCGCATTCATAATGGCGGCCGCCACGGTCGAGCCGCCCTTGCGACCCCTCGCGACGATGGCCGGCACGCGTCGCGCGAGTAGCTCCTCTTTCGCCTCGACCACGTTCACAAACCCGACCGGCACCCCAACGACGAGCGCGGGCGCGATCTTCCCCGCGTCCATGAGCTCGGCGAGGCGCAGAAGTGCTGTGGGAGCGTTGCCGACGGCCACGATGAGCGGACCCTCGATGCCGCAAGCTTTGTCCATGCTCGCAACGGCGCGAGTCGTGCCCGCGGCGCGCGCAGCCGCGGCGACATCAGGGTCGGCCATGTAGCACACGGCCTTGCAGCCGAGCTTCGCGAGCGCGGGCTTGCTTATGCCTGCGAGCGCCATGTTCGTGTCGGTGAGCACCGTGGCCCCTGCGCGCAGTGCGTCGAGCGCACAGTGCGCGGCGTCATGGCTGAACACGAGGGAATCGGCGTACGAGAAGTCGGCAGTGGTGTGGATGACGCGCTTCACGACGGGCTCTTCGAGCGGCGGGAACGTGCGGCCGCCGAGCTCTTCGGTGATGATCTCGAAGCTGCGCCGCTCGATGTCGCCGGGCGCCATCTCCTTGGAATCCATCTAGTACTCCACTCCTTCCCTTGCACATATCCCCTGAGCGTAGGGGTGTTTCTCGCACCGCATCTCGGTTATGTAGTCGGCCTTCTCCACGATCTTGCGGGAAGGCGCGCGCCCGGTGAGCGCTACTTCGACGCCGCGCGCGGACATATCGAGCGCGCGGTCCACGAGCGCCTCGTCGACAAGCCCCTTCGAAAGCGCGTCGAGCGCCTCGTCGAGCACGAGCAGCCCCTCCTGAGCGCCCTCGAACTCGGCGAGCGCGGAAGCGAGGTTCCCATCGTGCAGCTCGCACGTCGCGGCAAGTTCTTCCGACGTCATTGACCAGGTAAACTTGTCCGACACCTTCCCCGCGAACACGGGCACGCCGAAATGCTCGGCGAGCAGGCGCGCCTCCCCGCTTTCGCCGTCTTTCAGGAACTGCACGACGACGACGCGGCGGCCTGCGGCGAGCATGCGAAGGGCGAGGCCCATCGCCGCCGTGGTCTTGCCTTTGCCGTCGCCATGATACACGTGGATCATACGCCCTCCTCGATAATGCGGTAGACATACTCCATGTCGAGCGCCGCGCGCACGACGTCGGCCAGGCGGTCGAACTCGCGCGCACGGTGATCGGCTGCGGACGCTGCGCCCGCAGCACCCACGACGCTCTCGGGCAGGCCGCGCATGCGCGCGAGCGAGCGCGCGAGGGCGAGCGCCAACCCCGGTTCGTCGAACAGGCCGTGGAGATAGGTTCCGAACACGTTTCCGCAGGCCGCGCCTTCTGGTTTGCCGCCAATCGTGCCTGCAGGGGCGCAGGAGACGGTCGTTTCGCCGTCGTGAATCTCGTACCCGCGTGCCGTCATGCCGTTCCACACCGAGAACGCGCCTTGGGCGCCCGTGATGCGCAGCTCCGACTGGGCGAGGCGCTTTTCCTCCTTGAACACCGTGCTTGCAGGGATGAGCCCGAGCCCGCGCGCGGTGCCAGCGCCTTCCCTGCCGTGCGGGTCGGAAAGCTCGTCTCCCAAAAGCTGGTAGCCTCCGCATATGCCGAGCACCGGCGTGCCCGCGCCCGAAAGCGCGCGTACACAGGCTCCGATGCCGCTAGCCGCAAGCCAGCGCGCGTCGTCGAGCGTGGACTTCGAGCCGGGGAGCACCACCAGGTCGGGTCGGCCCAGATCGGTCGTCGAGGAAACGTAGCGCACGCCCATGCCTGGCACGCGCGAAAGCGGGTCGAAGTCGGTGAAGTTCGACAGATGCGGAAGGCGCACGACGGCGACATCGATGACGCCGCGCGCCTCGCGGGCAGATAGGCGCGGCGCGAGCGAGTCCTCGTCGTCCAGGTCGAGCGTAAGATACGGCACGACCCCCACGACGGGAACCCCGCACATCTTCTCGAGCGGGGCCAAACCCGGGCGCAGGATTTCCACATCGCCGCGGAACTTGTTCACCACAAGCCCCCGCAAAAGCGCGCGATCCTCGGGCGCAAAGAGCGCGACCGTACCGTAGAGCTGGGCAAACACCCCGCCTGGGTCGATGTCGCCCACGAGCAGCACGGGGGAGGACACGGCGCGCGCGAGCCCCATGTTGACGATGTCGTTTTCGGAAAGGTTGATTTCGGCGGGGCTGCCGGCGCCCTCGATGACGATGACGTCGTTTTCCTCCGCGAGAGAATCGAACGCCTCCAAAATCTGCGGCATGAGCGCCTTCTTTCGCGCGAAGTAGTCCCTCGCAGCGAAGACTCCCTTCGCCTTGCCGGCCACGATGAGCTGGCTTCGGTGGTCGCTTTCGGGCTTGAGAAGGATGGGGTTCATGCGCACGTCGGGCGCGATTCCGCACGCCTCGGCCTGCATGATCTGGGCGCGCCCCATCTCGAGCCCGTCGGCCGTGACACCGCTGTTGAGCGCCATGTTCTGGCTCTTGAAGGGAGTCACGCGCAGGCCGTCCTGCGAAAGCACACGGCACAGCCCCGCCGCAAGCAGGCTCTTCCCCGCGTTTGACATGGTGCCCTGGATCATGATGGGCTTCGCCCTACCCACGGGTATCGACCTCCTTCGCCGAGCCTCGGCCATCCGCGCCCGCCATAGCGCCGCTACAAGAAGCGCCGCCCCGTTCATCGGGTTCGCCTTCGCCCGATGCACCTTCCGCCCGAAGTGCGCGGCTGAACGCCATCGCAAGCCGGGCATTCTCCTTGCGCGTGCGCACCGCAACGCGGCACCAGAAACGGGACAGTACCGAAAACGAGTCGCACGTGCGGACCAAAACCCCCTGTTTATACAGGCGCTCGGGGATGTCTTTCGCCGGCGTGCGGACTAAAAGGAAGTTCGCATCCGACGGCACGACGGAAAGCCCGAGCGAGGAGAGCTCGTGGGAAAGCCACGCTCGCTCGCCCGCCAATACGTCGCGCGTGCGCGAGACGTATTCAACGTCTTCCAGGGCGGCGATACCCGCGGCCTCGGCGACCGAGGAGACGGGCCACGCCTGCCCCGCCCGGCGAATCCCCTCGATGAGTTGGGCGTTTCCGCTGATCAGATATCCCAACCGCAACCCCGCCATTCCGTAGAGCTTAGTGAACGCGGAGAGCACGGCCACATGGCGCGAACACGCGGCACGTGCGGCCACGCTCCTTTCGCGGGCGTCGGGCGCAAATCCGAGGAAGCACTCGTCCACGACGAGCAGCGCGCCCACCTGCTCGCAGCGGCAAGCCGCGGCATCGATCACGCTGGGGTCGACGAGTCGCCCCGTCGGATTGTTCGGATTGCAGAGGTACGCCACGTCTCCCGGCCCCTCGATCGCGCGGGCGAAGGAGGCGGGCACGTCGAAGTCGTCCGCTTCGGAGAGCGGGAACTCCTGCACGCATGCGCCGTAGTACGATGCCGCCTCCGCATATTCAGAGAACGTCGGCGCGCACACGACGATGCGTTTCGGGCGCACCGCCGCGGCGAGCCGCCAGATGATGTCGGCCGCGCCCGCGCCGCAGACGATAGTATCTTCGGGAATGCCCTGGGCGCGCGCTAGGGCGCGAACGAGGGCGAGGCTTTCCCTATCGGGGTAGGCGTCGATTCGAGAAAGCGCCTTGCAAGCTGCGGCGACGGCGCGCGGCGAGGGGCCTGCCGGATTCACGTTCACCGAGAAGTCAATGAGGTCGGAGGCGCCCCCTTCACAAGCGATGCCGAGCGATTGCGTGCTACCCCCATGCGCACGGGCGCGCAGGATTCCCCCGGCAGCCCGGGGCGCGGCGTGGTCTTCCCTCATGCCATCGCCCCCACGGCGAGCACGACCGCCGCGTGCACGGCACCGAAGACGACGAGCGCGCATACGGACGCGGCGAGCATGAGCCTTGTCGCCCGGGCGATGTCGCCCCACTCGATTTCACGGGACGCGTCACCTATCGTCGGTTTCTCAACGAGCTTGCCGAAATACACCGCGGGTCCTGCCAGGCGCAGCCCGAGCGCGCCCGCGCACGCTGACTCGGTCTGTGCCGCGTTCGGGCTCGCATGGCGACGCCTGTCGCGGCGCCAGATGCGCGCCGCCCCGCGCGCGTCGAGCCCGACGATCGGGCATACGGCGATCATGAGCAGGGCCGATAAGCGCGAGGGAATCCAGTTCACCGCATCGTCGAGGCGCGCCGAGGCGCAGCCGAAGTCGATGTAGCGCTCGTTTTTGTAGCCCACCATGCTGTCGAGCGTGTTCACTGCCTTGTACGCCATGCCCAAGGGCGCACCCCCGATCATAAGGTAGAAAAGCGGCGCGATGACGCCGTCGCTCGCGTTCTCCGCCACCGTTTCCACGGCGGCGCGCGCGACGCCCTGCTCGTCGAGAACAGACGTGTCGCGTCCCACGATGAGCCCGACGGCTTCGCGCGCCGCGACAAGGCCGCCCCTCGAGAACGCACGGGCCACGGCCAGGCTCTGGCGGCGCAGCTCGCATGCCGCGAGAATCTGATAGCTCGCCCATGCCTCGGCCACGAAGCGCAGGCCGGAGTGAACCATGCCGCAAAGATGCAGGATTCCCCAGGTCAAAAGCCCACACGCAAGCGGAAGCGCCACGGCGAGCACAAGCCCTGCGGCGCGCGTGCCCGCGGACGTTTGCGGGAATGCGCGCCGCAGGCGGCCTTCGGCCCACGTGATCGCGCGCCCCATGGCGACGACGGGATGGGGAAGCCAGCGCGGGTCGCCGAAGGCAAGGTCGGCCGCGAACCCGGCGACGACGGCAAGAATCGTCATCACCGGGCATCGCCCCCCGAAGCGGGACGAACGTCGCGAAGGCTGCGCCCATCCCAGGTGGCGGCCCATGCGCCGCCCGGCTCGGTATGCACGTCGAAGTATCCAATTTTCGGGACAGCTAGCTCGGAAAGCAGCGCTTTCACGGTACCCGCGTGAACGACGAAGACGGCGCGCCCACTCCCCTGGACGCGCTCCGATTCGCACGCCTCCCGAAACGCCGCGACGACGCGGCGGGTGAAATCGCTCTTGCCCTCGCCATGCGGACAGCGCGTCTCGCACCAGGAGTCAACCCAGGCGCGGTAGCGCGCATCCTCTTTAAGCTCGGCGGCGCTTCGCCCCTCGAAGTCGCCGAAATCCATCTCGCGCAGACCGGGGCACGCCATAAACTCCGCGTTCGGGAAGAGGATGCGCGCCGTCTGGTCGGTGCGGGCCATGCCGCTCGTGATAACACGGAACACGTCACGATAGCACGCGAGGTCGCGCAAAGCGCGCTCACCCGCGCTCGACAGGGGCTCGTCGGTGCCCGCCCCGCTGTAGCGATGGTCTTCCGTGCCCGCCGTGGCACCATGGCGCACGAAGACGACTTCCAAAGGCGCGCCCGCGCCCTGCGTCCCTCGAGGCGCATCCGCAAGGTTTCCTTTGATGACCTGGGGTATCCCGCACGTCATGCGCACGACGACGTCGGCGCGCGCAGCGAGCGCGCATCCCAGGCGCCCCGCGCGCTCGCGCCATTGGGCGTCTTCCGCACGCATAGGGACGACCCCCGAGCCGACCAAGGACAGAATCACAACGTCGAAGCCGATCAGCCGCTCAAGCGCCCGGTCAGCGTCGAGCGCGCGTACGAGTTCCTCAGCACGGTAAGCGACACGGCCGGCAAAAGCCGCGGGCACGCCGCCCTCCGCAAACTGCGCCGCGTCGACGAAATCGTCCGCCGCGAACCCGAGCTTTTCGCGCACGAAGGTCCTCTTCCCCGAATGCGCGCCACCTACCACGAGCATCATAGGAGCATGCCCCCCGCCACCAGCATGGCAAGCATCGCGAGCTCGGCCCATTGCAGAAACCATCCGGCCAAATCCCCCGTCACTCCGCCGAAGCGGGACAGAGCAACATGGCGGTACCACGCGAGCGCCAAAAGCCCCGCCACCGCCATAAGGGCGCCGACGGCCTGAGCGCACGCGACCATCCCTGCAGCCGAAGCCGCAGCGAAAGCGCAAAGCGGCACGACGATCGCCGCGCGCTTCTTCGCAGGCGAGAGCCCCGCGGCCATGCCGTCCGCCCGCGCGGCAGGCCAGCATTCAACGGCGAGCCCCGAAAGCGAGCGGGAGAACACGAGAGAGCACAGAAGCGCGAGGAACGCCCCCGCCGTAAGCGACAGCGCGGTGAAAAGGGAAAACTGCAGAATAAGGTACACAACAACACCGATGACCCCGAAGGCGCCCGCCCGCGGGTCGTGCATGATCTCGAGCTTTCGCTCGCGCGGGGCCCAACTTGCAAGCGCATCGGAGGTGTCGCAGAGCCCGTCTAGGTGGATGCCTCCCGTCACCGCCACAGGCAGCGCCACGAGCACGGCCGCGACGATGGTCGCGGGCACGCCGAGCAGGTTCGCAACGTGTCCCCACGCCGTCATGAGGAAGCCTTCCGCAAGGCCCACCAGGGGAAACGCGGCAAGCGCATGGGTTGACCCGAAATCGGTCCAGGCCGATTTCGGGACGGGGATGCGCGAGAACGTTCCGAACGCCGCGCCGATTGCCTCTACCATCTTCACCTTGTAGGTCCTTCGCCTTTCATCCACACGGGAATCCCGCATACCACTTCGACTGCGCGGTCGGCCAGCGCCGCCACACCCGCGTTCACGCGCGCGAGCGCGCGCCTCCATGCCTCGGTCCCCTCATCGTAGCGCATCCCATCGGCGAACACGTCGACGGTGACCACCACCGTATACGCAGCGGCCTGAGCGAGCCGTTCAATGCCTCTGAGCACCTCGCGCGCCGCAGCGTCGGGGTCATGCGGGGACAAGCCGCCTTCCGCGAAGAGCTCGTTCGCAACCAGGTTGCCCACGTCCTCCAAAAGAAGCGTGCAGCCGCGCGGAAGCCCGGGCACTGCGGCGCCCACGTCACGCGTGCACTCGAGGGTAGAAAACCCCTTGCCCTCGCGCAGCGCCCGATGGCGCGCGATGCGGCGGGCGCCCTCTTCCCCGAAGGGCTCCATCGTTGCCAGGTACACGCGGGGGCCGTCGTGCCCGAGGCACAGGGACTCGGCGTAGGCGCTCTTGCCGCTCGCGGCGGCGCCGATAACGAGCGTCACCGTCATTTCCCGGCCTCGAAATGCTCGTAAGCAGCCATGCCAGTCGCCGTGAACGTCTTCCCATCCCGGTACACGCGCAACGCCGAATCCAGAAGGGGCAGATACGCCATGGCTCCCGCGCCCTCGCCCAAGTGCATGCCTGCGTCGAGTGGTGCCTTTATGCCGAGCTCGCGAAGGAGCTCCCGGCTTGTGGGTTCGCTTGATGCGTGGGTGCCCACGAGGTAGCCCAAGGCGTTGGGGCACAGGCGCGCCGCGCACAGGGCCGCCGTGCAGGATATGACCCCGTCGAGGAGCGCCGGTGCCTTCGAGACCGCGGCCCCCAGGTAGAAGCCGCACAACGCAGCGATGTCGAAGCCGCCCACCTTCGAGAGCACGTCGATCGGGTCGGCGGGATCGGGCGAGTTCGCGTCGATAGCGCGCTCGACCACGTCGCGCTTGCGCGCGAGCGAGGCGTCCGAGAGCCCCGCGCCGCGCCCGACAAGGCTCCGCGCGTCCGCCCGGATGAGCACTGCGGCCACCGCCGCCGAGGTGGTCGTGTTGCCGATGCCCATCTCGCCCGCGGCGAGAAGGCGCACGCCGGCGCGGGCAAGCCCGCACGCGACGGCGATTCCGACCTCGATCGCGCGCACGGCCCCATCGCGAGACATAGCGGAGCCGAGAGCGATGTTGCCGCTCCCCCGCCGCACGTTCGCGCGCACCATGCGCGCGTCTTCTATGCCCCGGGCCATACCCACGTCGACGGGCACGACCTCGGCACCCGCGAACGCCGCCATGCGGCAGGCGCTCGCGGCCCCCTCGCACATGTTGCGCGCGACGGCTCGCGTCACATCTTGCCCGCTTTGCGACACGCCTTCGGCAACGACCCCGTTGTCGGAGAAGAATACCGCGAGCGCACGGGGAAACTCGGCCACCTCGGCGCTCCCCTGAGCTGCGGCGATACACGCGACGGCGTCTTCAAAGTCGCCCAATCCCCCCAAGGGGTGCGCGATGGAGTCCCACGCGGCGTACGCGGCGGCACGGGCGCACTCGTCTGCGGGCTCGATCCGGGAGAGCGCGGCTTCGAGCACGGCGCCCGGCGCCGACGAGAACGCGCGCTCGACTTCCTCGCGGATGCAGGCAAGCGCGGTTTCGGTTGCTTCAGCCATGCCGCCTCCTCTCTGCGAACGACGCTGCGGCAGACGCGAACGCGCGCGCAACGTCGGGGTTCGCAGGATAGTACACATGCGGGAAGCCCGCCACCAGGGACGGGGTGGTCGTCATGCACGGCCAGCCCTTGTCGCGCCGGGGCTTCTGCGCCCAAAAGTCGCCGCCCGGGCAGGTGGACTGCCAGTAGTGGAACTCGTGCGCGCGGATGCGTGTGCCGCGCGGCCCGTAGAGCCCGTCGCGTTGGGAAGTAAGCTCCACGTACCCGAAATGGGACAGCCTTCCCCCGTTCTCGCTTGCGCCCTCAAGGGCGCCCGCAACAGGCCAGCGCCGCCCCTCGCTATCGGCGATTTCGCGCTGCAGGTAAAGAAACCCACCGCATTCGGCGACCGTCGGCATGCCGGATTCCACCGCGCGCCGCACCGCCTCGCGCATCGGCGCGTTCTCGGAGAGCTGCCGCGCATGGAGCTCCGGGTAGCCGCCCCCCAGATAGAGGGCGCTTGTCCCCCGGGGCAACTCGCTATCACACAGGGGGCTGAAAAAGGCCAGCTCGCAACCCAGATCCTCGAGCGCGCGCAGGTTCTCCTCGTAGTAGAACGAGAACGCCTCGTCACGCGCGACGGCGACGATGGGCCGCGCTCCCGCGATCGGCTCCAACCGGTAAGGTTCCTCGCGGATATCGGGTGCCGTCGCCGCTATTTCGAGCAAGCGGTCGACGTCGACGCTCTTTTCCACCAGCTCGGCCATCTTGTCGATGCGCGCGGAGAGCTGCTCGACCTCGTCGGCGGTCACAAGCCCCAGATGCCGGCTTTCGAGCGAGAACGCCTCGTCGGCGGGGATATTCCCCAAAACCGCGACGCCCGTGTGCTTCTCGATCGCAGGCGCCGCGTAGGCGCAGGCAGCGGCGCTCGTCTTGTTCAGCACGACGCCGCGCACGTTCGCACAAGGCAGGAACTCGGCGATGCCGCGGATTACGGCGGCGAGCGATAAAGACGCCCCGCGCCCGTTCACCACTAAAACGACCGGCGTTTCCGTGTCGCGCGCAACCTGATAGCTGCTCGCGTCGGCCACGCCGGGCGCCATGCCGTCATAGAAGCCCATGACCCCCTCGAGCACCGCGACATCCGCGCCCGCGGCGCCGCATGCGAGCAGTGCGCGCAGCGTCGGGGCGTCGGTGAAGAAGCCGTCTAAATTGCCCGAGCGCGCACCCACGACGCGGCGATGAAAGAGCGGGTCAATGTAGTCGGGGCCGCATTTGAAGGCCGCGCATGCAAGGCCGCGGCGCGCGAGCGCGCGCAGGAGCGCGCACGTTACGACCGTCTTGCCGCTCCCGCTCGAGGGCGCAGCGACCATGAAGCGCGGGATGGACGTGCTCACCGGGCGCCGCCTTCCCCACCTGCGGCGCTGCAGTTAGCAAGCGAGACCACCTCAACGGATGGGTTCCCCTCGACAGAGAGGTCCTCCCCGACAGGCGACTCAGCAAGCGCGCCGACTTCGGCAAGCTCCTCGGCATCCGCGCCCGCACCACGCGCGCTGACGAGGAACACGGGGTTTTGCGCCTTCATAAGATGGTGCGAGCCTACAGCCTCGGCACGGGCGGCCGACACCTGGCACGCCTCGAACCCCTTAAAGCGCGAACCCGAGAGGAGCGCGAACGCCTCGGTGAGCGTCTCAACGGTGACGCATGGCACGCACAGGCGAACCTGCGAGTTCTTCTCGAGCGCCGCCTCCACGATGGAGGGAAGCTCGCCCGCGCTCCCGCCGACGAACACGGCGTCGGGGACGGGCAGTTTCGCGAGCGCTTCGGGGGCGACACCGGGGACCGCATGCACGTTGCCGCACCCGAATGCATCCGCGTTCTCTCGGATGAGCCGCACGCCGGTCGCGTTGCGCTCGACCGCCCATACCGACCCCGCTCGCGCGACGAGCGCCGCCTCGATCGAAACGCTCCCCGTGCCGGCGCCGACATCCCACACGGTGTCGGTCGCGGTAAGGCGCAGCTTCGCGAGCGCGACGGCGCGCACCTCCTGCTTGGTCATGGGAACGTCGCCGCGGATGAAGAGCTCGTCGGGAATGCCCGAGGAAGCGTACGGCCAGCGGGAGCTCGCGGCGCGGGATGCGCCCGCAGAGTCCGCCGCGAAAGAAGCCGCCGCGGGCGCAGACGCGCCGGCCGGCGCCTCGGAGGCTGCGCTAGAGCCCGCAGGCGAACCGGCGCAGCCTGCGAACTCGATAAGCATCACGTTCAAGTCGTCGAACGTCTGACCTGCGATTTCACTTGCGGTCGCGCAGGTGATGCGCTCGTCGGGGTACGACAGGCGCTCGGCCACCGTCACGCGCGCGTCCCCGAAGCCAGCCTGCACAAGCTCGCCCGAAAGCCGCGAGGGGTCTTCCCCGCCCGACGTGGCGAGGAAGAGCTCACCTGCGCGCTCGGCCTCGGCCACGATGTCGCACGCCACGCCGTGAGCGCTCGCGAAGCGCCAATCCTGCCATGGACGCGCGAGGCGCGCGGCGAGATACGACGCTGAGCTTATGCCGGGAATGACGCGCACGTCCACCTGCGCGTCGCCGGAGAGCGCCTCCACCAGGCGGCGCGCGCCGCTGAACAGCCCCACATCGCCCGTCATCACGACCACGGCGCGCTGCCACGACGCCGCATCGGTGAGCGCGGCGACGATGTCCGCCGTCTTCACGAGCTCGCATCTCACCACGTCGGGCGGCACGTCGATGCTGACAAGCGCGCGATGAGCGCCGATGACCACGTCGGCGATGTCAATCGCGTCGAGCGCCGCGCGCGAGAGCAAGTCGGGGTTTCCGGGCCCCGCCCCGATGATCGTTACCTTTCGCATGGAATCTCCCGATACCCGCGCGGCGTGACCATACGGCCGCCTACGCGCTTCGTGTCCGCGTTGCCGACGAACACGGTGGTGAACATGTCGGCGTCGAACTCCCCCAGCTCGGAGAGCCTGCACATGCCCGACTGCTGCCCCTCGCGCCCGATGTTGCGTACCCAGCCGCAGAGCGTGTCGGGGGCCTTCCATTCGAGCATAATCTTCGCCGCGCGCGAGAGCCTGTCGGCGCGCTTTCTGCTGCGCGGGTTGTACAAACAGATGCAGAAGTCGGCGCTCGCCACGGCGGCGAGCCTGCGCTCGATGACCTCCCACGGCGTGAGCAGGTCGGAGAGCGACACGACCGCGAAGTCGTGGGCAAGCGGGGCGCCGAGCACCGCCGACCCGCTCTGAGCCGCGGTGGCCCCGGCGATAACTTCCACGTCTACATCGGGGTAGTCCTCAGCAAGCTCCAGCACGGGGCTCGCCATGCCGTACACGCCCGCGTCACCGCTGCACACAAGCGCCACGGCTTCTCGGCACTGCGCGCGCGAAAGCGCCAGGCGGCACCGCTCGACCTCGTGCATCATCGGCGTCGCGAGATGCGCCGCGTCGGGCACGGCGGCGAGCGCGAGCTCCACGTATTTCGTATACCCCACAACGATGTCGGCCGCCTCGAGCGCGCGCCGAGCCGCAATCGTCATGCCGTCGGGGCCGCCCGGGCCGATCCCCACCACGAAGAGCTTTCCCATCACCGCTCCTTAAACGAAAGTTCGATAGTTACCTTGGAAAACGCGACGGTCACGCCGCCGTGAGCGAGCTTCGGGAAGATAAGTTTGCCCCCGCCCGCGAGCGCCGCGCGCTCGCACACATTGTCGACCCCCACCGTCGCGCGCACGAAATCAGATGGCGAAACGCTACCTTCGACCTGCGACAACTCCTCTGCGGAATACGTCGCAAGCGGAATCTTGCGCGCGCGGCAGAAGGCGAGCAGACCCTCCTCGTGCGCCTTCACGTCGATCGTCGCCGCCTCGCGCACGGCCGAAGGCGAGATACCCGCCTGCCCGCACGCGAGAAGAAACGCCTCCCCGATCGCTTCGGCGCACGCACCGCGACGGCACCCTATGCCCGCAACGATGCAGGGCACGACAAGGCGAAGCGGCTCGGGCGCAGGCGCCTGCGCCCGCACGCCCGCCGGCTTCCCCGTCTCACCGGCGGGCACGACATCGCCCGTCGTCTCCGCTGCGCGAACGGACGCACCTGCATTCGCGCCAGCGAACGGCGACACGACGATATCGGCCCGAGCGCGGTCGGACGCAATGTCAACCCCCTCAGGCGGCTGTCCCGAAATCGGCATGTCGGAATAGAGCGCCACGCGCCCGCCCGAAAGCAGCCGCGCCGACACTCGCTTGATGGCCTCGGGATTCGAAACGGCGAGCCCCGCACAGCGCGCCCACGTATCCACCGCCCACACGCCGCGGACGTCGGTCGCCGTGGTGATGACGGGGATGGCCCCTGCCGCGCGTGCCACAGTTTGCGCAAGCTCGTTCGCACCGCCCAAATGCCCCGACAAAAGCGGGACGGCAAAGCGCCCCGCCTCGTCGATTGCCACAACCGCGGAATCGCTTGCCTTCGAGGCGACATGCGGCGCGATCGCCCGCACGGCGATGCCCGCCGCGCCCACGAACAGAAGCGCGTCCGACGCTTCCCACGCGAGCGCCGTCCATGCGCGCAGGTCGGCCTTCCCCTCGCCGAACCCGCGCGAAACGGAAACGTCCCAGCCAGGGTCATCTTCACCTGTCTGCGCGCAATCGGAAAGCGCGTGTGCGGTGCGCTCCGCCAACGCATACCCCCTCTCAGTGAACGCTATGCAGGAAACCCTCATCTAGCGCACCACCATCGTCGAGAAGTAACTGCCCCGATCGGGCACATCGTCGAGCGAGCGGTACACGCGCTCGCCCGGAAGCCCACAGTCCTCTACGAGCTCGGCACCGTCGAAGGCGCCCTCCTCGCGAAGGATGCGCTTCGTGTCCGCAAGCGAGCGGCGCGCCTTCATGACCACCTTCGTCCCCGGCCAGCCGATTGCGCGGCGCACGTCGTCGTAGCCGCCGGGCACGATGTGCAGAGGCGACGACATCTCGGGCGTGAGGTCGCGCTCGAGCGCTGCGGCGACCGCGCAGAAGCTCGGCACGCCGGGAATGGCGCGCGCCTCGAACCCGCAGGCGCGCACGTCGGGCGCTATGCGCTGGAAGGTGGCGTAGATGCTCGGGTCCCCCAGGTTCAGCAGCGCGACGTCGCGGACCGCATCCAGGTGCGCGACAAGCTCGCGAACAAGCGAGGCATGCTCGGCCGCGCGGCGCTCGACGTCGCGCGTCATCGAGAATCGCACGGGGATCACCGTCTTGCCTGTAAGGTCGACGGCGCCGCGCACGATGTCGAGCGCGACCATGGCCCCGTCCGCCGTCTGCGGTGCGGCGATGACCGGACACGATTCGATTGTGCGGACGGCCTTGATCGTGAGCAGCTCGGGGTCGGCAGGCCCCGTGCCCACCCCGTACAGCACGCCTTTACTCATACGTAGCCCCCAATTCCCCGATAACTGCATCAGCGCCCGACGTGCGGAAAAGCTCTCGGCGCTCGGCGTCGAACACGACCGCGGCGATGTCGCATGCGCCCGCCGCGCGGCGGCGCAACCTGTCCTCGATTGCCACAGCGAGCGAGGCGGACGCAGCGTCCCCCACGCCGGCGGCCTCGATTACCTCGAGCGCCGCCGTGGTCGTGACCGACGACATGATCTCGCACACGGTCTTCGCGCCCGCGCCGGCCAAGGCCGCGTGGGCGGCCAGAATCTCCGCGCGGCAGTCGGCGGTACGCGAATGGGTGTCCATGATGCCGCCCGCGACCTTCACCAGCTTGCCGATGTGTCCCACAAGAAGGACATTGGTAAATCCCTCGCGAACGCAGCAATCAATCGCATCGCCCACAAAGTTGGAGATGAAGACCACCGGCGCACCGTTTAGGTGAAAATGCCCCGAGATGAACTGCGCGCCGTAGTTGCCGGGCGTGAGCACAACTCCGCGCCGCCCCATAGCCGCATGCTGCCGGATCTCGAGCTCGATACTGTCGCGCAAGGCAGCGAGGCTGCGCGGCTCGACGATGCCCGTCGTGCCCAGGATGGAAATGCCGTCCTCTATCCCCAGGTGTGGGTTGAAGGTCTTTTCGGCAAGGGCAACACCCTCGGGTACCGAAATCGTCACAGCAATATTTCCAGAAAAGCCGTGCGCGGCGCACACCTCGCGCACCGCCGAAGTGATCATCGCGCGCGGCGTCGCGTTGATAGCGGCCGACCCCACCGGCTGCTCGAGCCCGGGCAACGTCACGCGCCCCACGCCCACGCCGCCATCGACGGAAACTTCCGATTCGCGCGCGGGCACGCCCTTGCTGCCCGCAGCGCCCGTGCCCGACCCCGCATGTTCCACGCGCGCGTACACGAGCACGCCGTCGGTCACATCGGCATCGTCGCCTGCGTCCTTTCGCACGGCGCACTGGGCGCACCCCTCGCCGATACATGCGTCAACCACGTCCGTCTCGACAGGCAGCCCGCCGGGGGTGACGATCGACACGCGGCCCACGGTCTTTCGTGACAAGAGCATCTCGCAGGCCGCCTTCGCCGCGAGCGCGGCGCAGCTCCCCGTGGTGTAGCCGCAGCGCAGGCGGGTCGTCCCGGTATATATGTAGTGCTCGAAGGCCACGCTAGCTGCTCGCCTTTCGATACCCCGTGGCAAACGAAGGGTCGTAAAGCTTGCTGCGCTCGTACGACTCCGCTTGCGCGCCGTTGTGCGCAAGCCCGCCACGAGCTCCGAGCACGCGGCCCACCACCACGAGCGCCGTGCGGTCGATGCCCTCTCGCGCGCCCGCATCGGCGAGCGTGCCCACTGTGCAGCGCACCACGCGCTCCTCAGGCCAGGTCGCCTTGTACACGAGCGCCGCCGGCTCGTCGGAGCTGCGGCCCGCGCCCAAAAGCTCGGCGGAAAGCTCGGCGAGCATACCCGAGCTCAGGAAGATGACCATAGTCGAGCCGCTTTCCGCCATGGTGCGCATGCCCTCGCCCGCGGGCATGGGGGTACGTCCGGAAAGCCGCGTGATCACGACCGACTGGCTGATTCCCGGCAGCGTGTATTCCTGGCGAAGCGCCGCCGCGGCACCGCAAAAGCTCGACACGCCGGGCACCACCTCGTAGTCCACGCCGCGCGCGTCGAGCGCGTCCATCTGCTCCTGGATGGCGCCGTACAGGCACGGGTCGCCCGTGTGCAGGCGCACCACTTCCTCGCCCCGCGCATCTGCCGCGCACATCACGTCGAGCACTTCCTCCAAGGTCATGTGCGCGCTGTCGTAGACAACGCAGGATTCCTTGCACTCGGCGAGCAGCTCGGGATTCACAAGGCTTCCCGCCCAAACGACTACGTCGGCCGCGCGCAGAAGGCGCGCCCCGCGCAGCGTGATAAGGTCGGCGGCGCCCGAGCCTGCGCCAACGATATGAATCATCCGAGCCTTCCCTTCCCGTTTCTCATCGCAACCGTTTACGCCGCCATTCGCGCAGCGGGCAAAACACGGCGCCTGCGGCAGCAATCGGCGCAAATACGCAGGCAGGAGGCGCAATGCCGCCCGCGCTGGCTTTGACACGTTCACAAGTGCCCACTATCATAGTAAAAGTTTCGGCAACGAGCATATGACAATCGGATAAAAGGAAATGACCGGCGCGGCGCCTGCACAGCCCGCGCTGGCTTGCGGAGGGAACCAGGTGGGAATCCTGGGCAAGGGACATTACTGTATAGGACGCGCGGGCGAACCGCCTCGCGCCCCAAGCCAGACTGCTTCGCCTTTTCCTCACGGCATCGCCGTGGCGTTAGCTCCTTGTGAACCCCGAGGGGTGCGCTTTTCTTTCGCTTGTGCCGACAAGCAACTGTCGCCGGGGGACCGGCAAACCGAGGAAAGGAAAAACCATGTCCGACCAGATGTCACGCCGCGGCTTCATGGGCGCCGCAGCAACCGGAGCCGTCGCGCTCGCCGGAGTCGCGCTCGCGGGCTGCTCCAACACCTCCGCGAGTTCCGAGAAATCTAGTGAAAAGGAGAAGGCCGCGAAGCCGGTCATCCTCGTCACGAGCTTCGGCACGAGCTACAACGACTCGCGCCACATCACCATCGGCGCCATCGAAGACGCTATCCGCGAGAAGTACTGGCAGGACTACGACATCCGCCGCGCCTTCACCGCGCAGATCATCATCGACAAGCTGAAGAAGCGCGACGGCATCACGATCGACAACATGACCGAGGCGCTTGACCGCTGCGTGGAAGACGGCGTGAAGGAAATCGTCGTGCAGCCGACGCATCTCATGGCTGGCCTGGAATACGCCGACGTGAAAGACGAGCTCGACAAGTACGCCGACAAGTTCGACAAGATCTCGCTCGGCGACCCGCTGCTCACCTCCGACGACGACTACAAAAAGGTGGCCGCGGCCATTAAGGAGAACATGGCGTCCTTCGACGACGGCGAGACGGCGCTGTGCCTCATGGGCCACGGCACCGAAGCCGATTCCAACGCCGACTATGCCAAGATGCAGGAAGTGTTCAAGAACGAGGGTTTGACGCAGTTCTTCGTCGGCACCGTCGAGGCTGAACCGACCTGCGAGGATGTTATCGCCGCCGCGAGCGCCGCAGGCTACAAGAAGGCCGTGCTCGCGCCGTTCATGGTGGTCGCGGGCGACCACGCGAACAACGACATGGCAGACGAGACCGACCCCGACAGCTGGGCTGCGAAGTTCGTGGCCGCCGGCTTCGAAGTGACGTGCCTGCTCCAGGGTCTGGGACAGAACGTCGCGGTCGACGACATCTACGTCTCGCACGTGGACGACGCCATCGCCAAGCTGTAAACTCGCCGCGCACGGGGGCGCCGGTCGCGTCCCCGTGCAACGGGCATGCGCCTTTCCCCGACTGACGACGCATGCCCGTTGCATTCGCATCCCGACCGCCCACCGCACGGCACGGGCGGTCGAAGCGATTGAAAGGAACCCCCTCCATGTTGAAGAAAACCCTCGTCTTCGCCCTGTCGGCGGCGCTTTGCGCGTTCTCGCTCGCCGGCTGCGCCGGAAATTCAATCGACAGCGCAAAGGCAAGCGATGCCGATTCCCAGGAAAAGACCGAACAGGCGGCCGATGCGCCCGCGGGCGCAAGCGCTGCCCCCATCACCGCCGACAAGGTGGCCGACGGCACCTATCCAATCACCGTAGATTCCAGCTCGAACATGTTCAGGATCGTGGACGCCCAGCTCATCGTGGAAAACGGCTCCATGCACTGCGTGATGACGCTTTCCGGCACGGGCTACGGCAAGCTCTTCATGGGCACGGGCGACGAGGCTGCCGCCGCAAGCGAGGCCGACTTCATCCCCTATGTGGAAAACGCGGAAGGCAAGTACACCTACGACGTGCCCGTTGATGCGCTCGACGAGGACACCGCCTGTGCCGCGTGGAGTATTAGAAAAGAGCAGTGGTACGACCGCACACTTGTGTTCGAATCCGCCGGCGTCGATCTGCGCGCCGACGCACTGAAGTAACGCCATGCGGTCGATTCTTCCCAAGGGGGAAAACAGGAAGCTCCACAGCATCGCGGCGCGCGCGATCGCCTGCGTTCTCGTCGCCCTGCTCGCGCTTCCCTTCGCGGGGTGCAGTGCGAGCCCGAACGCGACCGGTGGCACGGCGGGCTCTCAGGAATACACGGTGAGCGTCTCGCTTTCCGGCGGGTCAGGGCGCGCAAGCATCGCCTCACCCACCACAATTGTGAAGGATGGCGACACCTACACCGCGACCATCACCTGGTCGAGTTCGAACTACGACAAGATGACCGTCGACGGCGTGGACTACGCGCCCGTAAACGACGGCGGCAACTCCACGTTCGAGATACCCGTCACGCTCGACGAGGACATCGCCGTGTCGGCCGAGACCGTCGCCATGTCGACGCCGCACACCATCGACTACACGCTCCACTTCGACTCATCCACCATGAAGGAGAAATCGGGCGACGATGCAAGCGGCGGCTCCCCTGCGGGAACGGCTTCAAGCGCCGCGGCCGACTTCCACAACGCCGATTTGGGCTGCGGCTGGGAGCCGACGGGAGCGCTTCAGCTTGAATACGCCGAGCACTTCACTGTCGACGAGTTCGAAGGCGGCCTGCGGCTTATCTGCGTTACGAACGGGGAGCGCTTCCTCGTGGTGCCGCAAGATGCGAAGGTACCTGATGGGTTGAGCTCCGACATCGCGGTCATAAGGCGCCCCGCCGACAAGGTGTACCTCGTGTCGTCGGCGACGATGTGCCTAGTCGACGCGCTCGATGCGAACGACAATATCATCATGTCGGGCACGAAGGCCGACGACTGCTCGGTCGTGGGCTTCAAAAGCGCACTCGAAAGTGGGGCGATCGCCTACGGCGGCAAGTACAGCGCGCCCGACTACGAGCGAATATCGGCCTCGGGCTGTACGCTCGCCATCGAGAACACCATGATCAACCACACGCCCGATGTGAAGGAAAAGCTGCAGAAGCTCGGGCTCGTCGTGCTCACCGAACAGTCGTCGAGCGAGCCCGAAGCACTCGGGCGCGTCGAGTGGATTAAGCTTTTCGGCGTCCTGTTCGACAAGGAAGACGAGGCCGCGCACCTGTTCAACGAGCAGAAGGCCCGCGTCGAGCAAACGTCGGGGCTCGCGTCGTCAGGTAAAACCGTGGCGTATTTCTACATTAACTCGAACGGGGCCGCCGTCACGCGGCGGGCGGGCGACTACGTGGCGCAGATGATCGAGCTTGCAGGCGGCAGCTATGCGCTCGATGACGCGCAGACGGCGTCGACGTCAGGTTCGTCAGTAACGCTCGAAATGGAGCGCTTCTACGCGACGGCGAAGGATGCCGACATCATCGTCTACAACGGCACCATCGACGAATCGGTTGCCACCTTGAACGACTTCGTAGGCAAAAACGCGCTATTGTCGCAGTTCAAAGCCGTGAAGAACGGCAACGTCTGGGTCACAAGCGCCGACATGTACCAGCAGATGACTTCTACCGCCGACATTATCGACGAGCTGCACGGGGCGTTCACCGGCGATGACGCGAGCGACTTCCATTATCTGAGGAAGCTCGGTTAGCGCCATGAGAAGCCGGCTTTCCATGGCATACGACGAATCGGGGCGCGCCGCGCGGTGTCGCGTCGTGACGGCGCTGCTCGCTGTTGCCCTCATCGTGCTCGTCGGGGCCAACCTGTGCATCGGGAGCGTGCTCGTGCCCGCAGACCACATCCCCGGCATCCTTTCGGGCGGCGCGGCCAATTCCATGGAAAGCCAGGTCATCTGGGAGATTCGCCTGCCGCGCGTGCTTTCAGCCGTGCTTCTCGGCGGGGCACTTTCGCTTTCCGGGTTCCTGCTGCAGACGTTTTTCAACAACCCCATCGCCGACCCGTTCATCTTGGGTGTCTCCTCGGGCGCAAAGTTCGTCGTCGCGCTTACGATGATCGTACTTCTAGGCGCGAACATGGCCATGTCTTCGCCGGCCATGGTGGCCGCAGCGTTTCTGGGCTCGCTTATCACCATCGGCTTCGTGCTCCTCATCGCACGGCGCATAAGTTCCATGGCCATGCTCATCGTGGCGGGCGTCATGGTGGGATACATCTGCTCGGCGGCGACGAACTTCCTCATCGCCTTCGCCGACGACCAGTCCATCGTGAACCTGCACAACTGGTCTTTGGGTAGCTTCTCGGGTTCGAGCTGGGACGACATCGCGGTCATCGCGGTCGTGGTGATCACCGTGAGCGCATGCGTATTCGCGATATCGAAGCCCCTTTCCGCCTTCCAGCTGGGAGAAGCCTACGCGAAAAGCGTCGGCGTGAACGTCGAACGCTTCCGCGTGGTGCTCGTCCTTCTAGCGAGCATGCTCTCCGCCTGCGTGACCGCGTTCGCTGGTCCGGTGTCGTTCGTAGGCATCGCGGTTCCGCATCTCGTGAAGTCGGCGCTAAAGTCGTCGAAGCTCATCCGCGTGATTCCTGCGTGCTTCTTGGGAGGCGCCATCTTCTGCGCGGGCTGCGATTTGATCGCGCGCACGCTGTTCTCTCCCGTCGAGCTTTCCATCAGCGCCGTCACCGCCATCTTCGGCGCTCCGGTGGTTATCGCGCTCATGTTGAAGAAGCGGGTGAGGTAGATGGGGGAATTCGTGCCGCGGCCCAAAACGCTCGGAGGGGACATTCCATGCTTAGACAGTCCTGAGCTCGCACGAAAGCGCCAGAAGGCACTTTCGGCTCGTGCGGAACTGCGCGCGGAACGCCTCCTCCGAGCGGAGCCGAACCTCGAAACTACGGTCGAAACGCAGGCTGACGGAGCGCCGCTTTTCCACATAAGCGACCTGTCGGCGGGCTACGACAAGAAGGTCGTAGTCGAAGGCGTCGATCTGGAGGTTCGCGCGGGCGACGTCGTGGCGCTCATCGGGCCGAACGGCTCGGGCAAGTCGACCATCTTGAAAACCATCACACGCCATCTGGCACCGCTTGCCGGCGCGGTCGAGCTCGACGGGCGGGAGATTTCCCGATGGAAGACGGCGGAGTTTGCAAGGAACCTTGCCGTTATGCTGACAGATCGCCCCCGGACCGAGCTCCTCACCTGCCGCGATGTCGTAGAGGCGGGAAGGCACCCCTACACCGGGCGAATGGGCACACTCTCGCCCGACGACCATAGTCGGGTCGACGAGGCCATGAAAACCGCACATGTGGAAGAGCTCGCCGAGCGCGACTTCATGCAGATAAGCGACGGGCAACGCCAGCGCGTCATGCTCGCACGCGCCATCGCGCAGGATCCGCGTGTGCTCGTGCTCGACGAGCCCACGTCATATCTCGATATCCGCTACCAGATCGACCTGCTGCGAATACTTCGCCACCTTGCGAAATCGCGGAATGTGGCTGTCATCATGTCCATCCACGAACTCGAGCTCGCGCAGAAAAGCGCCGACAAGGTGATTTGCGTGAAGGACGGCCGGGTCTTCCGCGCCGGCGCACCCGAGGACATATTCACGCGCGAGACGATTGGCGAGCTCTACGGCCTTCAACATGGCACCTTCAACGAGCGCTTCGGCAGCGTGGAAATTGGACGCCCGCACGGCGATGCGCACACGTTCGTCATCGCCGGCGCAGGTACGGGGTCGGCTGTGTTTCGCCAGCTCATCCGGCAGGGCAAGGCGTTCTATACGGGCGTTCTGCACGAAGGGGACATCGACTGCGAGCTCGCGCGCGACCTGGCGGCGGAATGCGTGGCCGAGCGCGCCTTCGAGCCGATCGGGGATAGAACCATAGCCCGCGCCAAAGAGCTCCTCGTCCACTGCGCGCTCCTTATCGTGTGCCCCGTCGCCTTCGGCACCATAAACGCCCGCAACGCAGAGCTCGTCGAGTTCGCACGCTCGCATGGTATCGAGGTCATGCGAGCGTGCGAAGGCGCATCGGAGGATTCCCAATTGGAGTGGGAAGGATAAACTGGACTTTCATTTAAGGATCCTCAGGCTATAGCTCCTACGCCGGCGAGGTCTCCAAGGCGCCGGAGAACCTCGTGAACAGGAATTTCCACGCCGACGAGCCCAACTAGACCTAATCCAAGCGAGATTCCAAACTCGAAAGACCGCTCAACGTCAGAGTATTAGCAACCTCCGAGACACGCTCGATAGGAACCGAGCCGTCAGACAGTGCCCATGTGCGATAGATACCGATAATACCCGACAGCAAAAACGCCAGATAGTAGTCGAACATCTCGTCCTTGAGACCGTGGGGCAGCAGATCGCGCTCGGCAATCTCGTGCTCGAGCGGCGCACGAAGACGAGCCATAAAATCATCGAGCGGAATGTTCTCGATCAGCTGACGATTGAGCACCAAGTTGTTGCACAGTGCCTCGTTAACGGTTTTAAACAAGGTCGCCGCCGCGCCCAGGGCGCGCTCGTTGGTGTCACCGTCCATTGAAGCAAGCGTTTTCTCGACCGAGTCGACAATCATCTCCACCACATCGACGGCAATGCCATCGAGCAGGCCGTCAACCGTACCAAAGTGAACGTAAAAGGTCTTGCGGTCGACATTGGCCTCGCGCGCGATGGCACTCACCGTAATGTCTGCCAGCGGCTTTTCCATGAGCAGGCGCTCGAAAGCGGAAAGGATGGCATTGCGGCTGCGAACGATGCGGCGATCAATACGCGGTTTGCTGGTGGCCATGGGCGTGTCCCTTCGATATACGGGCATTCATCAACAGATGAGAGATAATCTACGTAAGAGGATTATCCCCCATACAGCACAAATATGCCCCGCATCATGAAGAACGCACGACTGCCCTACTGCGACTTAGGGTGCTTCTTCTTATTGAGTGCCGACGGAGATACGCGAATACCGTCGCCCGTCTGGCGCACATAGGCTTTATGAGCCGGCTTGGCGGTCCCAGAAGCCTTCTGAGCGTGCTTCTTGGGATCAACGGTAACCGCATTCGTGGGGTGCGGCTTAGTGGGCGCAGAGGGCGTCTGAGACGTGCGGCCGAGTTTGCGCATCACGCGATCCCAGCGCGCATGGATGCTCTCGTTGTGGGCGCTCTTAAGTCCCAGCAGGGGCGCAGCCAAAATGGTCGGCGCAATAAACGTAATGAGGCGCCACAGCAGATAGCCGGCGGTCGAAGCCGACCCAAAGAAATGACCCAAGAACAATGCAAAGCCGCCCTCAGCGCCACCAGTTCCACCGGGCAAGGGAACCGCAGAGCTCAGCAGCTGGACAAAGGCACTCGCGGCCATGACCGAGAAAAAGTCGACCTCGTGATGGCCAAAGGCAAGCATCAGGAAATACGGAACCAGATAGAAAAACGCGAGCTGCAGCATGGTGATAAACACGGTGAGCAGCATGGAAGAAAAATGTCCGGCCGAAAGCTTGAACTTCTCGGAGAAGGAGTAGATCTCGCCGTCGACAAACGTGCGCCATCCCTCGATCTTAGTGGCCGAGACACCTATGCGCTCGAGCCAATTGATGATGCAATGGGCGACGCGCGTGACGGTCTTAGGCATGAGCGCGACGGCGAAGATGCCCAGCAAGATGCAGCAGTGCCCACCAAAGCTAAAGACGCACAGCAGCGTCATGTCGCCATAGCGCTCGGCAAAAAACGGCATGCGGGCAAGCAGTAGGATAGCGCCCCAGGCAACGAGGCCAAACTGGTACACGATAAAGCGCGTGAACTGCGTGGCTCCGGCCTCGCCGACATTTTGGCCCGCTTTGGTCAGACGGTAGATCTGGGCGGGAGTCGAGCCCATCATCATGGGCGTGAGGTTGCCAAAAAAGATGCCGCTCGCCTCGACCGAGATCAGGTCGCGAATGCCGACGGGTGAATTGGGGTCGAGCCAGACGGCGATCGCATAGGCCACAATGCCAAAGAACAGATACATGAACATGCATAGACACGCGGCAACGAGCCAGGGCGCCTGGACGCTCGACATAGCGGCCCAAAACTGCCCCATCTGCCCGGTTACCACCAGATAGACGATATAACCCACCAGCACGACGCCGATAAAGATGGCGCCGCGGCGTGCACTCTTATTGTCATCGCCGCCCGAGGCCTCAACCTCGACCTGGGGCTTGGACGTATGCTGAGAGGACTCCGTCATGAGACTCCTTCTAACAGTCAAAATATCTTGGTTATTGTACCCGTAAGGGTCATAAGCAGAACGCAAAGCTCTTGTTCAAACGGGAATGACAGACAGTTGTTTGATAATAAAAAACCCGGCCTTCCATGGAAAGACCGGGTATCAGATGCGTGGTAGCCCGTACCAGATTCGAACTGGTGATCTCCGCCTTGAGAGGGCGGCGTCCTAAACCGCTAGACGAACGGGCCATAGGCCTCGGCAGAAAAGAAGTGGTAGCCCGTACCAGATTCGAACTGGTGATCTCCGCCTTGAGAGGGCGGCGTCCTAAACCGCTAGACGAACGGGCCACATGACATCTGCACTGCCGTGCTGCGAGGAAATATATTACGGGACAAAAAACATCAGCGCAAGAAGAAATTCCAAATTGCCGAAAAATTGTCGACAGGTTATGGAACGCGCAGGTCAACTAATTAGCTAATTCAAGTTGAGATGAACCAAAAGGGTTTCGCGATCGTTGGGGATGTTGTCCTCGATAACGGCTTCGAGGGCGGCGTTGAGTAGCTGGCCTAGCTCGGGCCCCGGCTTCACACCGGCACGAATCAAGTCGCCGCCGTTGATAGCAAGCATCTTGAGCGAATAGGGCTCCCCCGCCTCCAACAAATCATGGGCGAGTGAGCGCATCTCTTCGATCGTCTCGACGTAATAGAAGCACGACGGCGCCTTGCCCAGCGTGTCGGCACGCTTAAGGTCCATAAGCTCGTCCATCAGGCGCGGCGTATCGACGCCCTCGCCCGAAAGCAAGCGCATCATATTGAGCAAGCAGGAGCGCTCGGGGCGCAGCGGCTTGTCGTGGTACTTAATGAGCAGGCACACGTCGCGGACCAAGTCGTGCGAAAGCGCCAAGCGATCCATGATGGCGCGCGCCTTCTTGGCCCCGAGCTCGGGGTGACCGTAAAAGTGGCCGCTGCCCGCATGGTCGACCGTAAAGCAATCGGGCTTGGAAACGTCGTGCAAAAACGCCGCCCACATTAGGCTCATTGAGGGTGTAAAGCCGTCGCACAGCGCCAACTCCCCCGCCACCGTCAGCACACGGGCGATATGCTCGTAAACGTTAAACGCATGATAGACGCTGCGCTGATCAAACCCGCGACCCGCTGCCAACTCGGGCACGGCGGCGCAGATGAGCTCGGGGTAGCGCAGCATGGCGTCTCCCCCGTGGCCGGTCGAAAGGATACCCTCGAGCTCAATGCCCACGCGCTCGCGCGCCACAGCATCGAGCAGCGGCGCGCACTCGGCAAGCGCCTGTTTAGTCTTAGGCTCGATCATAAAATCCAGACGGCAGGCAAAACGCACCGCGCGCAGCATGCGAAGCGCGTCCTCGTTAAAACGACGCTTGGGATCTCCAACGGCGCGGATGAGCTTGCGGTCTAGGTCGCCCTGACCATCGTAGCGGTCGACAAGACCACGCTCGGGATGCCAGGCCATAGCGTTAACGGTAAAGTCACGACGCGCCAGATCGTCCTCAAGCGACGCCGCACGCTCCACACTCTGGGGATGGCGGCCGTCGGTGTAAAAGCCGTCTAGGCGGTAGGTGGTGACCTCAATGCGCTCATCATCGCAAATAGCCGTGATGCCGCCAAATTTTATGCCCGACTCAACCACGGCAATATCAGCCGCTTCGAGCGCCTCTTTGGACTCCTGCCACAGGCCGCTGCAGCACATGTCAACATCGTGGCTGGGGCGTCCCATCAGGGCATCACGTACCCAACCGCCCACGTACCAGGCCTCAAGACCTGCTGCCTCAAGCGCACGCAGGACACGGATAGAGGCATCGGTCGGCTGCGTACCGTTGAGCGAAACATTGCACATGCCTATGGCCTCCTGCGACTATCAAATTGGCTATCGATTGCGTCTGCAAGAAGTCTAGCAAGAAACAGCCTCCACTGCACACGCAAGTCCGATAAACAAAAACGCATCCGTCCTGGTCTAAGACGGATGCGAAATAATTGAACTATTCAGGCAAGGTGCCGGAACTAGCAAACCTGACGGATTGCAATACCCTTCTGATACTCATCGACCTTGGCAAAATCGCCCAGACCCGGGCACTCGACCACGTTGGCGCCGGTGGCCATCGAGAGGCGCAGGGCATCCTCGACGCGCTCGGGGGCATCGTGCCACACGGACAGGAAGGCGGCCAGCGAGGAGTCGCCCGCGCAGACGGTCGACAGCAGCTTGACGTCGAAAGTGCGGTTGGCAAACCAGATGTGCTCGCCGTTGGAGAAGTACGCGCCGTCGCCGCCGAGCGTCAGCAGTACATTCTTAGCGCCCTTGGCGTGCAGCTCGGCCATGGCGCCCTTGACGGACTCGTCGTCGCCACCGCTCACCTTAATGCCAAAGATGTCGAGCAGCTCGTCGTCGTTAGGCTTAATGAGCAACGGCTCCATAGCAATGAGGTCGGCCAGCTGATGGCTCGAGATATCGAGCACGAACTCGGCGCCCTTCGCCTTCACGCGACGCAGGACCTCTGCCAGGAAGCTCTCGGAGGTGTTGGGGGGCAGCGAGCCGCTGATAACCAGGCAGGTCATGTCATCGAGCGAATCGATAAGCTCAAACATCTCCTGCTCGTTGGCTTCGTTGATGGCGGCACCGGCGTTGACCATGTTGTACTCGGTGTCGGGACCGGCGTTGAGGAACACGTTAACACGCGTGATGCCGTCAGTCCACACGGGCTTGACGGGCACGCCCAGGGCCTCGGCGCCCTTAACGATATACTCACCCGAGAAGCCGGCGAAGAAGCCCAGGATCGTGGTGTCGACGCCGTAGTGGTCGAGCGTAAACGAAACGTTGAGACCCTTGCCGTTGGGGGTGTAGACAGCGTTACGGGTGCGGGTAACGGTGTTGGCGGACAAGCCATCGCAGGAGATGTTGTAGTCAATAGCGGGATTTGCAGTAAGCGTGTAAATCATGAATGTTCCTTTCACGAAGCAACGTGTTAATGAAAGTATATTCCACGCTTCGGCAAAAGGCTACAACAACTCGGTGAACGGTGTGGAACGCGTGAAGCGCGGCTCCGAGGTTCGAGTGGGACAAAAAACGGCGCCCCGGTCGAAACCGGGACGCCGTATGCGCACGAGTTTGTCGTGTTTCGCTTACTTGCGATCGAGCTTGCGAACGGCAACGCGCTTGCTGTACTCGTCGACGTGACCAAAGTCGCCGATGCCGACGGACTCAGCAACGTTGGCGCCGGTGGCCATAGCGAGCTTCATGGCCTCCTCGACGTTGTCGCGATCCCTGTACCACTTGTGCAGGAACGCAGCGAGGGTGCAGTCGCCGGCGCAGACGGAAGAGACAAGCTTGATGTTGAACTCACGCTTGGCATACCAGATGTCCTCGCCGTTGGAGAAGTAAGCGTCACCGCGGCTACCACGGGTGAGCAGCACGTTCTGGACGCCGGCCTCGTGAGCCAGCTTCATGGCAACGCGGACCTCGTCGTCGGTGTCGACCGGCACGCCGAAGATAGCCTTCATCTCGTGATGGTTCGGCTTAATGAGCAGCGGCTTCTTGTGAGCGAGCTCCTTGAGCTTGTCGGAGGACAGGTCCAGGACGACGTCGGCGCCACGGGCCTGAGCGTGCTCCATGACCTGAGCCAGGAAGTCGGGCGTAGCTTTGGGAGGCACGGAGCCGGAGACGATCAGGCACTCAAGGTCGCCCGCGGTGTCCAGGATGTTGTAGAGCTCCTCCTGATGCTGCGGCGTGATCGGAGCACCGGGGTTCAGGATGCCGTACTCGTGCTGGCCATCGTTGACGTAGGTGTTGATGCGCGTGATACCGTCGGTCCAGACCGGGCGGCAGAGGCAACCCAGGTTCATGACCTCCTCGACGATGAACTTGCCCGTGAAGCCGGCGAAGAAACCGAGCGCGACGGTGTCGACGCCCATCTTCTTAAAGGCGAAGGACACGTCGAGGCCCTTGCCGTTAGCCGTGTAGCTGGCCGAGCCGGTGCGGACGTTCTCGTCGGGCTCGAGCGGAGAGCTCGAAACCGTCATGTCGACAGCCGGGTTAGCGGTTAGCGTGTAGAACATTTACAGTACCCCCTGTATATGTGAGGGCCGCGTGGCCGGCCCATTCCAACCACGCGGTTACCTCTGATACCAAATTAGCGAGCTGCGGACTCGAGCAGTGCCTTGACCTCGGCAGCGGTGTTGCAGGCGAGCGCCTTCTCGGCGAGCTCGTCGCACTCGGCCTTGGTCCACTGGCTGATGGTCTTGCGGGCGCGCAGGATGGACGGAGCGCTCATCGAGAACTCCTCCAGGCCCCAGCTGATCAGCAGCGGCTCGAGCAACGGATCGGCAGCGGCCTCGCCGCACATACCGACCATGATGCCGGCCTTCACGCCGCTCTCGATGATGTTCTTGAGCGAGCGGAGCACGGCGGGATAGTAAACCTGGTACAGGTTGGAGATGGTGTCGTTGCCACGGTCGGCGCACATGGTGTAGCCGATCAGGTCGTTGGTGCCGATGGAGAAGAAGTCGGCGACCTCGGCCAGGCGGTCAGCGAGCAGCGAGGCGGCAGGCGTCTCGACCATGATGCCAACCTCGATGTTCTCGTTGAACTTGCGACCCTCCTCGGTCAGCTCGGCCTTGCACTGCTCGACGAGCTCCTTGACAGCCAAGACTTCCTCGACGCAGGTGACGAGCGGGATCATGATCTTGACGTCACCGAAGGCGCTGGCGCGCAGCAGGGCGCGGAGCTGGACCTTGTACTGGTCGGGGTTGGCCAGGCAGTAACGCACGGCGCGGAAGCCCATGAAGGGGTTCTCTTCCTTGACCATGTGCAGGTACGGAATCTCCTTGTCGCCACCCACATCGAGCGTGCGGATGATGACCGGAGCGCCCTTGAGCGCGCTGGCGACCTTACGGTAGGCGTTGAACTGCTCCTCCTCGGAAGGAAGCTCAGCAGAGTCCATGAACAGGAACTCGGAACGGAACAGGCCGATAGCCTCGGCGTCGTGATCGAGCGCGTTGGGCACGTCATCGGGGTTGCCGATGTTGCAGGCAATGATCTTCTTGATGCCGTCGGCAGTCACGGACGGCTTGCCGCGGAAGGCCTCGAGAGCCGCCTTCTCGGCAGCGAAAGCCTCGGCCTTGGCAGTGTAAGCGGCGAGCGTCTCCTCATCGGGATCGGCCTCGACGATACCCTTGCCACCGTCGACGACAACGGTCATGCCGTTGCGCAGTGCGGTGCAGCTGTTGGAAACCGAAAGGACAGCCGGGATCTCGAGGGCGCGCGCAATGATTGCGGAGTGCGACGTGCGGCCACCAGTCTCGGTGACGATACCGGCAACGTGCGCCTTATCGATCGTGGCGGTCATGGACGGCGTGAGGTCGTGCACGACAACGACGGTGTTCTTGGGCAGGACGGAGAGGTCGACGACCTCCTTACCCAGCAACTCGGCCAGAATGCCGGTACGGATGTCGGCGATGTCGGCCGCACGCAGACGGAACATCTCGTCGTCCATAGACAGGAACATGTTCTCGAACATGGTCGAGGTGTCCATGAGCGCCTGCTCGGCGCAGGTGCCGCCGTCAATGGCGGCGTTGATGGCGTCGGTCATGCCCGGATCCTGAGCCAGGACAATGTGTCCGCTCATGATCTCGGCCTCGGCCTCGCCCACCGTCTCCTTCATGTGGTCGGCCTGAGCCTGAGTCTTCTCGCAGAAGACCGAAAGAGCGGTCTGATAGCGTTCCTTCTCTGCTGCCGAATCGGCAACCTCGTGCGGCTCAAACGTCAAGTCGGGATCGACGGCGACCATAACGGTGCCGATACCGATGCCCTCGGAAGCGTTGACTCCCTGATACATTCCCATTCCTCTCTCCGTGTCATGTGATAAAGCGTTTTGCCATATCCATGACAAAAGAGCGCAGCTACCTCAAGACAGGTCACTGCGCCCCCAAATATGAACTTAGTTGTTCAACATGCGACCCGTTTGAGTTCTACTCGCCAAGACCGCTCTTGATGAGCTCGATGGCAGCAGCCAGAGCCTCGGCCTCGTCGGCGCCGTCGCACTTGACCTCGACCTCGGTGCCGCAGGGGATACCAGCAGCCATGAGGGCCATCGGGGACTTGCCGTTGACCTCCTTCTCGGGGGTGACGACCGTCACGTCGCAGGCGTACTTGCCCATGGTGGAGGCGAAGAGGCCAGCCGGACGCATGTGAAGACCCTGCGGATTGACGAGGGTAGCCTTCTCAGAAACCATAATTGACTCCTTTTTGTGTTTAACCCCTGTCATGCATGCGGCAGGAGTCAGATTCACGACGTTGTTTATATTAACTCACATCAAACGGTTTTTCATTGTGTTTCAGACGAATTATTGGACAGATGTGTTTGTCGTCCGCTTGCTCGCCCACAGGGGCCCGTGCGCGGCCTGTGAGATTTCCTGCTCTACAGTCCTGCTCGCACGAAGAGCACATTAAGTGCTCTTCGGCTCGTGCGGAACTCGCGATAAATCTCACAGGCCGCGCACGGGCCCCTGTGGGCGAGCAAGCTGTGGAAACTCGGTCGGTCCAGAGTAATGTCGGCTGAAAGGAATTCAGGCTGAATATTTGTCCGCCCGGACGATCCGATAGACAGGCAGCGCTATCCCCTTCTTCTAACTTGCGGTGAAATATGGACTGATTTTGGGGTTGAAACGTTTAAACAGTCCTTATTTCACCGCAAGTTAGAAGAAGGGGCATGAAAAAGGCGGAGGCCCTGGAGAGGGACTCCGCCTTATATACAGGGGGCGATGTAATTCGCGAACTGTGGGATTAGATCAGGCGGGCGTTGATCGTCTTGGCGATCTCGGCGGCGTCGGTGGAACCCTTGACGGTGGCACGGAAGTCCTGGTCCATGAGTGCCTCGGCGACCTTGGACAGGATCTTGAGGTGCGTGGTGCCAGCCTGTGCACCCGGGATGAGCAGCGCGATGGCCACGTTGACGGGAGCGCCGTCCATGGTGTCCCAACCGGTCACGCCGGACTCGTCCTTGACGACGATGACAGCGGCCTCGGTAATGGCGTCAGATTTGGCATGCGGGATGGCAAAGCCCTCCATCATGCCCGTGGTGCCCTCGGCCTCGCGGGCCAGGAAGGCGTTCATCACGGCGTCGGCGTCGCCGGCGATACCGGCCTTGACAGCCTGGTTGGAGACAAAGCTCAGGGCCTCGTCACGAGAAGCGAAGTCCTCGGCGACAAAGACGTTCTCGACCTTCACGAAGTCGGCAGCCTCGGCCTTGGGAGCCTCGACAGCAGCGGCCTTGGGGGCATCAACCGGCTTGTCTGCAGGGGCAGCCTTCTGGTTCTTCTCGAAGTCGTACTTCTTGAAGGCCACGAACAAGATGCCACCGACCACAGCACCGATGAGGATCGCGAGGACCCACAGCGGACCGTTCTCGACAACGGGCAGGACCAGGAAGCCGCCGTGGGGCGCCGGATCGTGAACGTTGAACATAATGGTCAGGATCGAGGCGATGGAAGAACCGAGCATCATGATGGGCATGACGGGCCAGATGTTCTTGGTCATGAACGGAATGGCGCCCTCGGTGATGTGGGTGCAACCAAGGATGAGGTTGACGACACCGGCGTCGTGATCCTCCTGGCTGAAGTACTTCTTGCCGACGACGACGGCGAAGGTGGTGATCAGCGGCGGAACGATGCAGGCGGCGGAAACGGCAGCCATGAAGTTGGTGCCGAAGTTGTAGGTCTCGGTGCCAACACCGGCGGCCAGGGCCTCGGTGAGCATAGCCGTACCGGTGACGTAAGCAGCCTTGTTAACCGGGCCACCCATGTCAAAGGCGCACATGCAGCCAATAGCAAGACCCAGGACAACGGCGCCAGAGGCAGACAGACCCTTGAGGAAGTCCATCATGGCGGTGTTGATGGCAGCCATGGGGCCGGAGATGCCGAGCATGACCAGACCGACGATGGCAGTCGAGAACAGCGGGTACAAAAAGATTGCCTTGAGGCCGTCCAGGTTCTTGGGCAGACCGGCAAAGACCTTCTCGAGCAGCAGGATGACATAGCCAGCGAGGAAGCCGCCGACGATGCCGCCCAGGAAGCCGAAGCCCACACCGGCGCCACCGGCGTCGATCATGCCGGTATCGGCGTTAACGGGCAGACCCTGGATGGCGATCATACCGGCAACAAAGCCGGGGACGAGCGCCGGGCGCTTGCCGATGGACTCGGCAATGTAGGCGGAAAGCACCGGAACCATGAGGTTCATGGCGATGCCGCCGATAATCTTGAGCATAGCGGCAAAGCTGTTGTAGTCGGCAGCAGTCGAATCGAAGGACGTGATGCCCCACAGGAACGAAACGGCCGTCAGAACACCACCGGCGACGACGAAGACCAGCATGTGGCTGACGCCATTCATGAGGTGCTTGTAGATGACGTGGCCGATGGACTCTTTCTCTTCGACCTCGTCCTCGACATCGGCGGCAGCGGCAACCGTGTCGTCGCCCTTGGCGGCGAGCGCACGGTCGATCAGCTTTCCGGCGGCCTCGACGGACAGGGCCTTGGAAACGCCGACGGAAACCATGGGCTTACCGGCGAAACGCTCAGCCTGGACATCCTTATCGGCTGCGACGACAACGGCCTTGGCACCAGCGATCTCGCTCTTGGTGAGCTCGTTCTCGACACCGACCTGGCCATGGGTCTCGACCTTAATGGTCAGACCGCGCTCGGCAGCTGCCTTCTCTAGCGCCTCCTTCGCCATGAAGGTGTGCGCGATACCGGTCGGGCAACCGGTGGCGGCGATGATGTCAAACTTAGCCATGTGTCCCTCCTTTTTAAGTTTTGCGCCCGCAGGCGCTCCCCTACACACGCGTCCTTGCGCGCTTTTCCACAACTGAAAGATACCAACCCAGCGCTTTCGCGGAAAGGAAAATGTCCCAATTCTCCGGTGAAAGGTTCTTTCATAACCGTAAACGGTAGGTGAAAGTTTACCATCAACACTTGAAACGGCAAGGTGTATCTTGTAATTGAAAATGCCCGTATACTATGGCATTGAAAAACGAGTCCTATATTTCATGCCAACCAGGAGCCATCCATGACCGATAGCAGCAAGAGCGCGCTCTCCCTTATTAGCACTCATCAGGGATATAGTGGATCCGAGCAGCGCATTGTCGACTATATATTGGAGCACCAGTCCGAGGCGCCGCGCCTGACGGCCGCCCAGCTCTCACGAGCCGCCGCCACGTCCGAGGCGACGGTTTCGCGCTTTTGCCGCAAGCTGGGCTTTGGCAGCTTCCGCAGCTTTCAGTTTTCGTTGGCGCGCGACTTGGAGAGTCAGCGCAACGAGGGCCTGACCGACGAGGTCTCGCTCGACAACATGGAACAGAGTCTTAAAAATATCTTGGCTGCCAAGGTTAGCGAGCTTAACGCGACCATCGACGGGATTGACCACGATACGCTAACGGCCGTTGTGCACGCGCTTAAGAATGCCGGCGTTATTGAGTTCGCGGCCGTAGGCAACACCAATGCCGTCGCGCTCGACGCGACGTTTAAGTTTTCGCAGCTGGGCCTTCGCTGCATGGCAAGCACCATCAGCGAGACCTCGATTGGTTTCGCGCTCACATTGCGCCCCGGCGACGTTATCGTGCTGATCTCGAACTCTGGCAAGTCGCGCCGACTAAATCGCATGGCAAAAGCAGCTCGAGACTGCGGTGCTACCGTAGTCGTCATCAGCAGCGACAGCAAGTCTCCGCTTGCGCGCCTAGCCGACTACACCTTTAATACCGTCAATCACGAGGCGCTGCTGACAACGGGCGACTTCGCATTCTCCAAGATGAGTGCCACGATGATCATAGAGGTCATCTACAACTTCCTGCTACCCGAAATCGAGGACGCCCGAGAGCACATCAGCTACTACGAGGAGCTCATCCAGCCGGACAAGGTCGTGGAGTAGACATTTTGGGGAGCCGATAAACAGCACCAGCCACGAAACGGGCCCATCTACTACGTTTTATCCGTATAGCCCAACCACATACCGAAAATAGAGAAAACCGCAGGCATTCTACCTGCGGTTTTCTTTTTGCAATTCTTGGCGTGGTTGACGATAGCCTATTAAACGTAGTAGATGGGCCGGTTTCGTGGCGGCCGGGTCGAACATACATGTAACGGCTCGGCCTAAGCACGCGCTTCTTCCAGCATCTGCCTGGCGTGCGCTAGGCTTGCCTCGGACTGATCGCCGCTCAGCATGCGAGCGATCTCTGCGGTACGGGCGTCCCCAGTCACCTCGTCCAGGTGCGTCTGGGGAACATCGCCGGGCTCTTTACTGACCACGTAATGTTTGTCAGCCATGACCGCAACCTGCGCCAGGTGCGTCACGACGATGACCTGATGCGTGGCGGCAAGATCGGCCAGCACACTAGCAAGAGCACGAGCCGTAGAGCCGCCGACACCAGCATCGACCTCGTCAAACACCAGCGTATCGACACCATCGGCATTACCCAAAACAACCTTGCTCGCCAGCATAACGCGGCTGAGCTCGCCGCCCGAGGCAATGCGGCGCAAAGGACGCGGCGTGAGACCCGCGCCGCTGCGATATAGCAGCTCATAGCTCGAAGGACCCGCGGGTGTCCACTCAGCGCGAGGAAGATCGCGGGACTCCCAGACCAGCTCAGCACCGCCCATCTCCAGGCGTGCCATCTGACGACCCACCTCGTGACAAAAACGCGGGGCTGCCGTATTGCGTGCACGCTTAAGCGCCTTGGCAGCGGCGAAAAGTTCGCGCTCCGCCGCGCCAAGCGCTTCGCGCGCCTTCTTGATCTGCTCATCACCATCGTCTACCAGCGACAACAGCTCTTGCGAGCGATCGCGCATGGCAAACACGTCGTCCATGGTGGGACCCCACTGACGCAGCAGACCCTTGAGGTCGGAATAGCGCTCGCGCATACGAGCCAGCTCGCGCGGATCGAAGGCGACCCCATCGCGATAGGCACGCAACTCGTTGGCGCAATCCTCGAGTGAGATGCAGGCATCCGAAAGGGCATCGGCGATGTCGCCTAGCTTGCGGTCAACGGTCGTCATGCGTGAAAGCTCGGCCACGGCGCTGTTCACGGCATCGAGCGCTCCCCCTTCGGCGGCAATCGATGCATGGGCTTCGTTAGCCGTGGCCACCAGCACCTCGGCATGCTCTGAGCGCGGCAGCAGCTCCTCGAGCTCCTCATACTCACCCGGCTTAGGGTCGACCTCAGCGATACGCTCCAGGGCGAAGCGCGCCTCCTCGACGCGACTCCCCTGCGCACGCGACGCCTCCTCTACGCGACGGACCTCCTTGGCAGCCGCACGCGACGCCCTAAAGCAGGCACGGTACTTTTCCAGCGCCTCGAGCGCAGAGCGACCAGCCCAGGCATCGACCATGGCAACATGATGTGCCGGATCGAGCAGGCGCTGATGCTCGTGCTGGCCGCACAGATCCATCATCACGCCGACGCGCTCGGAAAGCTCGCGCACGCTGGCAATGCGACCATCAATCTTGACGCGGCTGCGGCCTTCGGCAGAAAGGCTGCGCTGCACGGTGAAGCCCTCCGTGTCGTGCGGGCCATCGAACAAGCGCGCCTCGACGCTCGCAAGCGCCTCGCCCTCGCGCACGGTCGAAGAATCCGCGCGCTCGCCCAAAATGAGCTTAAGCGCCGAGAGCAGCGCAGTCTTGCCGGCGCCGGTCTCGCCGGTCAGGACAGTTAGGCCCGCGCTGGGCACCAGCATCGCCTCGCGAATGAGCGCAATGTTTGAAACCTGCAGCTCATCGATCATGGCGAACTCCGTAGAACACGCGGCTTACCGAGTTGTAGAAGCTCTCAGGGCCATAGTCGAGCAGCAGCACATCGCCGGGACCGCGACGCACGGCTACGCTCTCGACGGTGCCATCGCAGGTAATAAACTGCCCGTCGATGGCAATAGCCGGCACACTCGGTCGGTCGTCAGACATAAAAATCTCGACGACATCGCTTGGCGAAGTCAAGAAAGCGCGAGCTTGAATGGTGTGTGGCGCGATGGGCACGCAAACCATACCCGTGTAATCCGGGCTCACGATAGGACCGCCGGCACTGAGGGCATAGCCCGTGGAACCAGTTGCCGTAGACACGACCACACCATCGCCGCGCAAGCGATCGATATGGTGGCCCGACACGGTAATGTCGAACTCGACCATATCGGACAGGGGCCCACGCGTGAGCGCCATGTCGTTAAGGGCGAACGAACGCACGACGTCCTTCGTGCCGTCCTCGCGCACGGAAACGATATCTGCAGCGATCGTGGCGCGACGACTCACATGGAGTTCACCGGACAGCGCGTCGCTCACAACCTTCAAAATGTCGCGTTCCTCGGGACTAGCCGCCGTCAAAAAGCCCAGGTGACCATAGGAAAGACCCAGAATAGGAATCTCTCGATAGTTGAGGATACGGGCTGCACGAAGCAACGTGCCGTCGCCGCCGAGCGTGATGACAAGATCGGCACCATCCACGTCGGGCGTACTCTGGATCTTGGAGCGCTGGTCGGCCGCCCATGCGACCTCGTAGCCTTGGCGCGTCAGCCAAAGCTCGAGCATCAGGCCGCTCTCGACCGCCTCTTGCTTGTAGTAATTGGGAACCAGAAAGACCTTCATAGCGTTGCAGCTTTCTCGCTCAAAGCCGATACCTGGGATTGCAACTCGTCATCGGAGCGCTCGCTGGGGGCAAACCTCGTGCCGTACAGGAAAAACTCCACGTTGCCCTTGGCGCCATGGATGGGCGACACGCACACGTCAAGCGGGAACAGGCCCTTGGCGGCAAAGAGCTCAATAGCCGCCACGAGCGTATCGTGGCGGACAACAGGATCTGTCACGATACCGCCCTCGCCCACCAGCGCCGCCGGAGCCTCAAACTGCGGCTTCACGAGCGTGCAGAACGACCCCGTCGGCGTCAGGCACGCCAGCACGGCGTCGATGATGTTCGCGATGCTCGTAAACGACACGTCGCACACGGCCAGGTCGATTGCGTCGCCGTAGCCGAGCTCGGGCAGCTGCGTCACATTCGTGCGCTCGTGCAGCGTCACGCGATCGTCCTGGCGAAGCGACCAGTCGAACTGAGCACGGCCCACGTCGACCGAGACAACAGTCGCAGCACCGCGCTTGAGCAGGCAATCGGTAAAGCCGCCGGTAGAGCAACCTACGTCCAGGCAGGCAAGGCCCGTGGGATCGATACAAAACGCATCGAGCGCACCCTCGAGCTTAAGGCCACCGCGCCCAACGTACGGAATGCGTCCCTTAACATGCAGCGGCAGGCCCGGCGTCACCTTGAGCCCCGGAGAGGTCAAACGCTCACCGCCGCTCGAGACCAAGCCGGCCATAAGAGTGCGAAGGGCATCCGCGCGATCGGCGCAGATGCCCTGTGAAATCAGTTCGTCATCGAGACGCACGCGTTTCATGAATGCCATCAACCATTCGTATCCGGGGATGCAGCCTGTCTATCTTGGGACTCGTTTGCCGCATCCTCATCGTATTCCTGCTCGAGTTTGTCGGCCTCACGCGGCGTCAGCTCAAACTTGTCGACCATATCGACCGCACGGGAACCAAGCTCAATCGCCTCGTCAAACAAATCGAGCGAACGCTCCAGGGACGTATCCTTGGAGCGAACGGTGGCGATGATCTGGTCCAGGCGATCCGAGATCTCATCGAAGTTGCGGACGGAACCCTCTGGCATGGCTACTCCTCGACGGAGTCGGCCTCGACGGCCTCAGCAGCGTCCGGATCCTCGGCAAGTACACCGGCGGCAGCCTGAGCGGCAGCGACCTTGGCGGCCGCCTCGGCAGCCTGTGCCTCCTCGCGAGCGCGATCCTCGGTCAGCAGCTCTTGGTACAAATCCTCACCCGGCAGCTCCTCGCTGCGAGCGATCTTGCCCAGCACGCCGTTGACAAACGATGCGGACTGGTCGGTGCCATAAGCCTTAGCGATTTCGACGGCCTCGTTGATAACAATAGCGTCCGAGACCTCCTCGTCGGTGAGGAAGCGCATCTCGTAGACGGCGATACGCAGCAGGTTGCGGTCGGCGCCGGGCATGCGCATAAGATCCCAGTTCTTGGCGATGGAGCGCAGGGCACAGTCGATGCGGTCGATGTGCTCGTAGGCACCGCGACACAGCTCCAGCGCGTAGGGGTCGAGGGGACCCTTCGAGATCAGGAAATCGCCCTCGAGGACGCGCTCGAGCGGGCTGTCCGTGGCCTCGGCCTGGAACAGCAGCTGCAGCGCCTGACTGCGGGCAAGCGTGCGCCCGCGATAAACCTTAAGGCTCAAAGGTTACTCCTTGGGGAAAACGAGGCCGTCGATGCAAACGTCAACGCGCTCGACCTCGACGCCAACCTGGGCGTCGATGGCGGCAACCACGGCGGCGCGAACGGCCTCGGCGAGTTTCTTGAACGGATAGCCAAAGAACACCACGACGCGCACGGTAAGTGCGAGCTTGTCGCCGATGACCTCGGCCTCGACCGCCGGCTCGGAAGCCGGGGCCTTGGACGAAAGCATCATCGAGACAAGGTTGGTGGCAAGGTCCTTGACGCCCACGGAGGCGATGCCCTCGACATCCGTGACGGCGCGCGAGACGATGGCGGTCAGAACATCGGGCGAAATACCGATGCCGTCAATCTTGATTTCCTGGGGCATGAGTCCTCCTAGAAAAGTTGGTTGCTAGACGCGGGAGACGAACTTGCCGTCGCGGGTGTCAACCTTGATGACCTCGCCCTCGTTGAGGTACATGGGGACCTGGATGACAGCACCGGTGTCGATGGTGGCCGGCTTGGTGGAACCCTGAACGGTGTCGCCCTTAAAGCCCGGGTCGGTCTGGACGATGGTGGTCTCGATGAACATCGGCGGGGTCACGCCCATGAGCTCGTCATCGGCGAAGAGCAGCTGGCAGGTGTCGTTCTCGCGCAGCCACTTGGCGTTCTCGCCCACCATGTCCTCGGGAACGGGAACCTGCTCGTAAGACTCGTTGTCCATGAAGATGTAGTCGGCGCCGTCGTTGTAGAGGTACTGGAACTCACGAGTGGTGAGCATGACGCTCTCGAACTTGGTACCGGCGTTGCAGGTGTTCTCGACGACGCGGCCGCTCTTGATGTCGCGGGTCTTGTAGCGCACGAAAGCGCCGCCCTTGCCAGGCTTGACGTGCTGGAACTCGACGATGGTGTAAACCTTGTCCTTAATGCGGAGACCGAGGCCGTTCTTGAAGTCGGCGGTAGAGATAGTAGGCATAGCGACCTTTCTTGTTATTGGCGAGACGCACAAGCGTCCAAATTACATACGAGCGAAATTATACACTTGCAGACGGCGCCTGCAGCGAGCGCATAAAAAGAGAACGCGGGGCGTCCGAATTGCTCCGGACGCCCCGCCCCAAAAATCTATCGAAATGGGCTAGCAATCGATGACGTGCAGGTCGTGCGGGGTCTTGGTGAAGGGCTCATAGCCGTTCTCGGTGACGACGCCGAAGTCCTCCAGGCGCACGCCGCCCACGCCGGGCAGGTACACGCCGGGCTCCATGGTGATAACCGAGCCGACCTCGATGATGTTCTTGCTGCGGTTGAAGTTGGGCAGCTCGTGGATGTCGATGCCGATGCCGTGGCCCAGACCATGGTTGTAGTAATCACCATAACCGGCATCGCCGATGATCTTCTTAGAAAGCTTGAAAATATCGTTACCTTCCACACCCGGATGGATAGCGGCGACGCACTCCTCATGGGTGCGGCGCACGAGCGCGTACAGGTCGAGCTGCTCCTGGGTTGGCTCGCCCATCACGACGGTACGAGTCATGTCGGAGCGGTAGTCGCAGTAGCCCGCGCCGTAGTCCATCAGGACAAAGTCGCCTTTCTCGATCACGCGGTCGCTCGGGACGGCATGCGGGTTGGCGGTATTGGGGCCACTCGCCACGATGGAGCCGAAGGCCAGGCTGTCGGCACCGTTGGCAAACATAAAGTTCTCGAGCTCGTTGCGAACCTGCTTCTCGGTCATACCGGGCTTAATAAAGCCGAGCATATGCTGGAAGGCGGTATCGGTGATCGACTGCGCATGGCGCATGAGCTCGATCTCCTCGGCATCCTTGATGGCGCGCATCTTGCGGATGTCGTCGTGCATCAGCGGCAACATGCAGGCGACGGAGCGATCCTCCAGACCACGCTGAATACCCTGGTAGAAGTTAATCTGCATGTCATCCTCGACGGCGCAGACGCGGCACTTGTTGGCAGCGATCTTACCGGCGACCCAGCCGGGGATGGTGCCCTCGTCCATGTCGTAGACCCAAGGGCTGCCGGCGGGGGTGTTCTCCTCAAAGCTGTTGAGATAGCGCGAGTCGGTGTGGAACAGGCACTGATCGGCCGTAATAAACGCGGCGTGCGGGAACTCAAAAGTGTAGTCGAAAACGCCCTTCACGCCCGTGAGCCAACGGAGGTTGGCCTCGTCGCGCACGACGATGGCGTCGTAGCCGCGCTCGGCCATCAGGGCACGGACACGCTCGATACGACCGGCAGGACCGGCAGCAAACTCAGACATGCAGATTCCTTTCTTGTTGTCTTCATAAAGACGGGACGGGCTCAATCAACGTACGGAATCGCGAGCGATTCGCAACCGATTGGAAACCCGCCCCTCAACATGATACGAAAGACGATGGATGTCAATAAATCCTAGAGAAGTTCTTTGCGAGAAGCCAAGTATGCGCGAGCATGGCGGTCGAGAACCTCGTCCTCAACGCTCGTTAGACGAATGGCGCCGAGCGCCGCGGGCAGCGGCAACATGCTGCGGTTCGAGCGGACAAACTGCTGCCTGCGGAACTCCTCGATATATGAGGCAGGCTCCAGATCGAAGGCAAGCTCCTCGATACCAAAGTCCTCCAGGCAGTCATCGACCTCAAAGACGTAATCGATATCGAAGTCACAGGCATCATGGGCGAGGCGCGCCTCAAAGCGCATGCCCTCGGACAGCAGCTGGTAGACAGGGACCTGCGACGCGGCATCGACCAAGCAGGCGCGCAGGGTACGCTCCCCCGTCTTGCCAAAATCGAGCGCATGACGGGCGCTCGGGTTCGTGGCCATCAGTACGTCCTTGCGGGCAGTCTGAGACCACTGAATGGCATTGACAAGCGCGACCTCCTCGCCCGCGAGAATCTCGGGGACGGTCTCGGTAAACTGATTCCAGCGGGACTTGCTGCTCGAAAGCATGGTGCCAACAAGTACCGCATAGCCGAGCTTGAGGTCCTCGGGGTCCGCCTCGCGAACAAGGTCGAGGTCGCACACGACCAAGCCCGGCTCGGGACGGAACGCGATAGCGGGAAGCGCATTCGCCGACGAGGCGACGAGCGGCTTCATGGTCGTCGCAACCGTGAGCATGGCGTCGAACGTCGTCGGCAGCAAGGCACACTCGGTGCGACCGCACCACTGATTGGCACACCAGCAAACAACCGAGCAGGTCGCCGTGTCGCCGACAGCGACAACGAGATCGTCGCAGGTAATGCCGTTAGCCGACAGGGCGCCAAAGACGGTATCGGCATCGGCAAGCGTAGCACCGGCAGGTGAAACCTCGAGGACGAGCAGCGACACGGCAAAACCGGCGTCAACCAGTGCATGCTCGACAACCTCGCCAAATCGCTCGGATGTGGCGTCGTTCCAAACCACCATCGCGCGCTTAGGCTTGCCCACAGCCGAGGCAAACATGCGCGGCAGCTCCTCGAACGCGCCCAATCCGACGCGGACATCGACGCTGCGGTTTTGGAAATTGATAAGTTGACGGCGAATCATAGCAGTCCACGCTCCAAAAGCATCTCGGCACAAAGGTAGGAAACGTCCTCGAAGGACTTGTTGCGAATATCAAGGGTAATATCGGCGGCCCGGCGATACAGCGGACGGCGATGCTCAAACAGGCGCGCAGCGTGCTCGGGCGAGCGGAAATCGGGCCGGGTATCGGAGCGGCGAATCTGGCGCAACGAGTCCTCAAAGTCGCCTTCGAGGTACACACAGGTACCCATCTCGTGCATCAGCTCAATGTTCACCGGCGTCTCGACGATGCCGCCCCCGCACGATACCAGCAGGCTGCGTTCGCTTTGAAGCGAACGGAGTGCCGAGGTCTCGAGCTCGCGAAAACGATCCTCGCCCTCGGTCTCAAATATCTCGGTCACCGACTTGCCGCATCGACGCACAACCAAACGATCGGTATCGATAAAACGCCGCTTGAACATAGTGCCCACGTTGCGCGCAAGCGTCGACTTGCCCGCGCCCAAAAAGCCGATAAAGAAGATATGGTCGCAGCCGTGTTTGATGTGCTGAGACATGGCGAAACCTATTCCTCGCAGGGAAGGTCGCGCAGGGCCCGGCGCTCAAAGATACGGAAGATCTGCGTGTACCACAGGTCCTGGGTCGCCTGCGGCTTGACCAGAATAGTGTCAACGCCGGCAAAGTTACCGCTCCACACGTCCGTGTAAAGCTGGTCACCGATCAGCACGGCCTCGTCGGCCGTGGCGCCCAGACGCTTAAGACCCGCCTTCAGGGCAAACGGGGCGGGCTTCATGGCGTGGCTGATAGCCTCGAGCCCCAGCTCGCGCGCCGATGCCATGACCTGGTCGCGATGCCAGTTATTGGACACCATACACAGCTTAAAGCCCTTGGCATGGGCGGCTTCGAGCCAAGCTGAAACCGCAGCGGGAACCTGCTCGGTATCGCGCGGCACCAGAGTGTTATCGCGGTCGAGTAGAATGGCGCGCTTGCCGTCGGCCCAGAGGGTATCGAGGTCGATGCGGTCAACTGAGACAACATATCGTTTGGGGCTAAAAATCCTCATGATCAATTCCAAGACTGTTGGTGCTCTTCGTAGGTCTTCGAGAAATACTCCTCGTCCTGTGTAATGTAGAAATACAGGTCATCGGAGTCGGTCGGCTCAAGGGTAGCCTTGAGCGCCTCGAGCGACGGAGAGCAGATGGGCGTGGGCGGCAGGCCTTCATGCTTATAGGTGTTATACGGACTATCGCTCTGCAGGTCGTCGGCGGTAACCTCGCCGCCGGTGACATACATCATGGTCGCATCGCTATTGAGGTAACGCAGGCCATCGAGCTTGCCCGCCATACGGTTATAGAAAACCGAAGCCACATGCGCGCGCTGATCGGCGTTGAGGCCCTCGCGCTCGACGATCGAGGCAAGGTTAACGATGTCGTAATCGGACATCTCCACGCCATAGCGCTCCTTGATCTTGGCCTCGCAGCTGGCAAAGTCAAGCGACTTATACTCGGCGTTGAACTGGTCAAGCATGGCGCGAATCACATCATCGGCAGACGGGTCCCTACCCAACGAATAGGTCTTGGGGAATAGGAAGCCCTCGAGCGAATCGTTCGCGGCATCTTTAAGGAAAGCGTAATCATTCACATAATTGCTCGCCTTGGCCTGGTTAAGGAAGTCTTCCTTGGAGATGCTGTCGTATGCCGCGGCCACGCGATCGGCGACCTGGTCGACCGTTAGGCCCTCAGGGATAGTCAGCGCATCGGAGCCGGCATTGGGCCCCTCCATGAGCTGCTGGACAACCTTGGTCGCATCCATCAGCGTCGTGAACGAGTACGTGCCGGGCTTGAGCGACATATCTGCGTTGAGCTTTTTGACCGCCGCGTAGTAATCCTTGGGATTCTCGACAATATGGTTCTCGGAGAGAATCGAGGCGATCGTATCGCCCGAAGCTCCCTCGGGAATCGTGACGGTAACTTGCTGGCCAGCGGTGACGCCTGTCTCCTCCCCGCCAAACAGGCCCTTGACGGCCGGAACGACAAAGAAGGCAATGGCAGCAAGAGCAAGTACGGCAACAACAACGCCGATAATCATGGGCACCGGCGAGCTCTTCTTTTGGGTACCGCGACGAGCATGCGTGTTATAGCTCGAGCGCGTAGCCGGAGCTACGCCATGTGAGCCGTGAGCATGATGTGTACGCGTATGCGATTGAGGCGCCTGCGCACGCTGCGTGGGCGCCTGCTGCTTAAAGCGGGTACCGCTTGCGGGCCGGGCTGCGCGGGCAGCGGGCTGTTGGGCAGGACGCTGAGCAGATTGTGCTGCACGAGAGGAGGGCTGTGCGGGACGAGCAGCAGGCTGAGCCGCACGCTGCGTCGGTTGCATCGGACGCTGGCCGGAAGATACAGGGCGCGGCGTAGGCTGCCCCTGGCGATTCGGCTGGCGCGGATCGGAAGCGCTAGGCATGCGAAACCTCCCCGTTTTTGCGATCGAGCCACGTCTGCAAGAACAGGCTGGCGGCAATCATGTCAATCTTGCCCCTCATCTGCTTTTCGTTGAGTCCCTGCTCGCGCAGGATACGCTTTGCCTCTTGCGAGGACAGGCGCTCATCCTCAAACTCAAGCGGAAGATCGAGCTCTTGGGCAATCTTTTGCGCAACGGCGGCAACGCGCTCGGCCTGGGGGCCGGGCTCACCGGCCATGGTCAAGGGGCGTCCGCTTACCAGGATATCGGGCTCATAGTCCTCAACCAGGTAACGGAACGTCTTGGCTATGCCAGTGACCTCGGCAGCCGGGAGCACCTTGACGGGCATTGCCATCTTGCCATCACGGCTCGAGACGGCAATGCCAATCCGGGTCTCCCCTATGTCCAGCGCGAGCGCGACCACAGCGACTACTTAAGCGCCGAGCGCGGTCTTGGCAGCCGCGAGGGCATCGGCGATACCGGCAGCGTTCTTGCCGCCAGCCTGGGCCATGTTGGGACGACCGCCACCGCGACCGTCGACCAGGCCCGCGATCTGCTTGATCACGTTACCGGCGTGGAAACCGGCCTTGACGGCGTCATCGGAGCCGGCGGCGAGCAGGGCCGGGGTGCCCTTTTCGGTCACGCTAGCGACGACGCAGGCGACGGGGCCGGCGACCTTCTGGTGCACGGTATCCCAGACGTTGCGCAGGTCGGCAGCTTCAAGGCCCTGGAGCTCAGCGACGACGAGCTTATAGCCATTGACCTCGACGGCACCCTCGATGGCGCCGGAGATGGCGTCGGAAGAGCCACCGGTCAGAGCCTTCTTGAGCTTGCCGGCGGTCTCGCGCAGCTCGGCCTGCAGGTTCTCGACGCGGGCGGGAACCTCGTCGACGCGGCACTTGAGTGCAGCGGCAGCGGCGTCAACGAGCGCCAGGCGGTCGGCCATGTAATCGAGGGCGCCCTTAGAGGTCACGGCCTCGATACGACGGACGTTCGAGCCCGTGGAGGACTCGGAGATGATCTTGAACAGGCCGATCTCGGCAGTGTTGGCGGCATGCGTACCACCGCAGAGCTCACGGGAGAACGGCTGATCCTCGGCGCCCACGGAGACAACGCGGACGACGTCGCCGTACTTCTCGCCAAACAGGGCGACAGCACCGGCAGCCTTGGCCTCGTCGATGCCCATAACGCGGGTCACGACCGGCTTGGAAGCGAAGATCTGCTGGTTGACCAGGTCCTCAACAGCCTTGAGCTGCTCGGAGGACAGGGCCTCGAAGTGCGTGAAGTCAAAGCGCAGGTGCTCGGGCGTCACCAACGAGCCAGCCTGGGAGACATGCTCGCCCAGGACCTGCTTAAGCGCGGCGTCGAGCAGGTGCGTGGCGGTGTGGTTGCGACGCAGGAAGCCACGGCGCTCGGCGTCGAGCGCGGCGGTCACGGTAGCACCGACGGTCAGCGTGCCCTCGGCGACGTGGGCGACGTGGGCATACAGGCCGTTGTGGTTCTTGGTATCGGAAATGGTCAGCGCAACGCCCTCGGCGGAAAGCTCGCCGGCGTCGCCCTGCTGGCCGCCCATCTCGGCGTAGAACGGGGTGCGGTCGAGCACGACCTCGACGTCCTCGCCCGCAGCGACGGACTCGACGGACTCGCCGTTGCGCACGATGGCGACAACCTTGGCGCCATCGATGACGTCGTTGTCATAGCCGTCGAACTCGGTCGCGGCAACCTTGTCGGAAAGCTCGACCCACACGTCGTTGAAGCTGCCCCAGGCATCGCCCTTGGCGTTGGCGCGGGCGCGGGCCTTCTGGTCCTCCATGCAAGCGGTAAAGCCGTCCATGTCGACGTCGTGACCGGCAGTGCCGGCGATCTCGACGGTCAGGTCGATGGGGAAACCAAAGGTGTCATGCAGCTTAAAGGCAACGTCGCCCGGAAGGACAGCGCCCTCGGCGAGCGCGGCCAGGGCCTCGTCCAGGTAAACGCGGCCGTTGTCGAGCGTCGTGGAGAAACGCTCCTCCTCGGAGGCGACGATGCCCTTAACGAGCGCGACGTTCTTGAGCAGCTCGGGATAGGCCTCGCCCATCTGAGCGTTGACCTCGTCGATAAACTTGGTCAGGAAGGCGCCCTCGATGCCCAGCAGACGACCGTGGAACACGGCACGGCGGAGCAGGCGGCGAAGGACGTACTCGCGACCCTCGTTGCCGGGCAGGATGCCGTCGGAGATCATAAAGTCGACGGCACGGGAGTGGTCGGCGATGATGCGCAGGGAGCGGCTGGCGCCGGAGTAATCGTCGGCGTCATAGGTCTTGCCGCTGATCTCCTCGCCGAGTTTGATGAGGTGCTGCATCAGATCGCCGTCGTAGTTAGCGGTCTTGTGCTGCATGATGGCGGCCATGCGCTCCAGACCCATGCCCGTATCGAGGTTGCGGTGCGGCAGCTCCGGCATGGAGCCGTCCTCCTGGCGGTCGTACTGGGTAAACACGAGGTTCCAGAACTCAAGGAAGCGGTCGCAGTCGCAGCCAGGCTTGCAGTCGGGGCTGCCGCAACCGACCTCCTCGCCCATGTCAAAGTAGATCTCGGAGCACGGACCGCAGGGGCCGGTGGGGCCAGCGGCCCAGAAGTTGTCGTCCTCGCCCAGGCGGGAGATGTGATCCTCGGCAACGCCCAGAGAGCGCCACACGTCGTGGGTCTCGTCGTCCTCGGTAAAGACGGTAAAGTACAGGCGGTCGAGCGGAAGCTTGAACTCCTTGGTGATGAGCTCAAAGGCCCAAGCGCAGGCCTGCTGCTTGGAGACGCCGCCAAAGGAGAAGTCGCCGAGCATCTCAAAGAAGGACAGGTGACGGCCGTCCTCGCCGATGCAGTCGATGTCGTTGGTGCGGACGCACTTCTGGCAGGAGATCGCGCCGATCTCCTTCATGGTCTTCTTGCCCTGGTAGTACTCCTTAAACTGGTTCATGCCGGCGTTGGCAAGCAGCAGCGAAGGATCGTCGGGGACGAGGGACGAAGAAGGATAGAGCTTAAGACCGCGCTCCTCAAAGAAGTTGAGGAACTTGGAGCGGATCTCGGCCGTAGTCATTGACGGGTAGTCAGCACTCATAGAGGGAATCTCCTCGGTTTCACATCGAAACAGTTCAAACGTAACGATATTACCATCCCACCGCGCCTGTGCAAAAAAGAGGGCCGCCAAACAGCGACCCTCCAGCGAAAGTGCACGTTATTTAGGTCTGTCAAATACTTTGAAAAAAAAATGATTTCGGTAAAATTTCATATAAGAATCGTCCGGAAGGAGCGATCGATGAATAGCAAACGGTTTGTCGTGAATGCACTGACCTCAGTAGCCCTTTTAGCAATCTTCGCTTACTCGAGCTGGTATGTGAACCAGCCGAGATTTGGCTACGCATTGTACGCAGTAACATCTGGCGATAAAGCGTATTACACCCTAAGCGCAATTGACGCCATCTTTTTCTATGTGGCTGGCCCCTTATCAATCGCTTTGATCGCGTTTATTGTTATTTACAACATCAAGAAACGCTAACAGGGCCTATTTGGAATCCGAATCGTCCATGGAGCCGTCGATGCCGGTTTTGGTGTCGTCGTCCGTATTGGAATCGTCATCCTTGGCGAAGGGGTTCTTGAAAAAGCCTGTCGCGTCGGGCTGTAGGCCTGAGAGCTTAATCCAGGGATTATCGAGCTCGGGCTTGGGCATAGCCTTGGCCTCGGGTGCTGTCTCGTTGCCGATGAGCTCGGACTCATAGATGAACGTATCGTCTCCGAGCGCGTCGTAGGCGGCGACCGGGTTACCCTCGGTATCGCGATACGGCGTGCCCTTAAACACGGCACCGTCGTATGCCACGAGCTGACGGCCGGTCTCGTTCTCAAAGTAGTAGACGAAAATGCCCTTGAGGGCCGCGCACAGCGGAATAGCGATAACCATGCCGATGGGACCCATGAGTGCCGAACCGATAACGAGGGCCGTAAGGCTCATGACGGGATGCACCTGCACCGAGCTCTGCATGACCTTAGGCGAAATGACATTATCGGTGACGTTTTGAGCCACCATGGTCACGACAAGCGTCCATAACGCCAGCATAGGGCTGAACATAAACCCGAGCACTGTGGCGATCGCCGCGCTCACCCAGGGACCGACAACCGGAACCAAGTGCATAATGCCGGTGAAGATGGCCATAAGTGCTGCGTATGGATGGCCAATGAGCGTAAAGCCGATAAAAGCCAAAAAGCCACCGCAGATGGAAGTCACGACCATGCCGCGCATATAGCCGCCGACCGAGCGTGAAAGGATGGCAACCATAAAGCGGTACGAGGTCTCCTTTTCCTGTCCGATGATGGTGCAGACCTCGTGGTGCATACGGGGATAGTCGCAGGCCAACCAATAGGCAAGCACCAAGCCCAGGAAGATGACGAACAGCTGCGAGGCCGTATTGGTAATAAGCGGGAATACACCGCGACCGAGCTCGGCAGCGATTTGCGAGACGTACTTGGACGCTACGGTAACCAGCGAAGAAAGATTGTCGTCCAGATACTCCTTGAGCGGCGTGTTATTGAGCGTCTTGGCGTGCGAGAGCATCTCGTTGAGATCGCCACCCGCAACACGAAGCTGCTCGGGCAGGCGGCTCAGGACTTCCATGATTTGACCGAGCAAAATAGGCGATAGGATGCAGACGACGCCGACGAGCACGGCAACAACCACAATGAGTGCGATGAGCGAACCGAGGCCACGTCCGACGCCGTGATGCTCGAGCCAGTTGGTGATCGGAGACATCACAAAAGCGATGATGGAACCGACAGCGAGAAACTCGATGACCGGTGCCAGGATGCCCATAAGGTTAAAGATGACGGCAGCGATGACAATGCAGCCGACGACACCCCAAATGCGCAGCGTCAGAATGCGGGTATCGCGAAGCGTGCGGTCGATTTGTTGGGGGTGCTCACTCATGAACGAATCATCACTCCGTCGGGGTCGATCTTATCTTGAATCTTCTTAAGGGTACGGCGCAGCAGGCGCGAGACCTGCACCTGCGAGATGCCAAGCTTCTTGGCAATCTCGATCTGGGTCATGCCCTTAACGAAGCGCAGCTCGATAACCTCGCGCTCGCGCGGCGAGAAATCGCGGATGGCTTCCTCGATTACCAGGCGGTCATCGGTAAAGTCGAGCTCGTTGTCGTCGTCGGCATAGCGATCGAGAATCGAAGGCGCATCATCGGAATCGGACGCACCGGGGGCCTCGATGGGCACCGAGGTGTAGGCCGAGGACGACTCCATGGCTTCGAGCACCTCGTCGACGGTCACGTCCAGGTATTCGGCGATTTCCTCAACCTTGGGCGAACGCTGCAGCTCGTTGGTGAGCTTATCGGTAGCCTGGTTGACCTTGGCCGAGAGCTCCTGCAAACGACGGGGCACGCGCACGCTCCAGCCCTTGTCGCGGAAGTGGCGCTTAATCTCGCCCAAGATGGTGGGCGTGGCAAACGTCGTGAACTCGAGTCCGCGCTCAGGATCAAAGCGATCGATAGCCTTGAGCAAGCCCAAGTACCCGACCTGCAAAAGGTCATCGAGCGGCTCGCCGCGGTTCTTAAATTTGTTGGCAAGAAACCTTACCAGGTTCATATGGGACATGACGAGCTGCTCGCGAGCATCCGGATCGCCGGTCTCCTTATAACGACGAAACAGCTCGCGGGTTTTCTCCTTGTCCCAAGCGGTCTTGCCGCTCCGGGAACGTTCGGTCATATTAGATATCCGCCTTGAGGTCGAGGGAAAGCGTTAGGGGCGCCGCAGTCTTTTCGTAGGAATCGCACACGCTTGCAAGAATGAGCTCGGCATACACAGCAGCCTGGTCATCCTCGTCGACGGTGGCCTGTTCCCCAAAGGTAAAGGTCATGCCGACGTGAGATTCGTCCACATCGAAATTGATCGTGATGTCGTCGCAGTCGACCGCGGTGCACCCAAAGATGAAGGCTTCCTCGGCAGCCATGCGGATATCCTCGATGCGATCGACGGACATAGAGCACAGGGCGCCGACGTTGGCGGCCGTCATGCGCACCAAGCGCGCGAGACGAGGATCACCGGCAACGCTCAGCGTGATGGGGCAGGTTGCTTCACTACTCATCGCAGGACTCCTCGGAGGTCTCGGCAGGCGTATAGGTGTAATACTGAGCAGGCTTGGCTGCGGGCTTCTGAACATCATCGTCGTCAGCAGCGGCATCGTCATCGCCAATCAGAACGCGCTCAGTAGGCTGCTCGGCCTCGGCGGCGGCAGCGGCGAGCTTGCGATCGGCGTCGGCTGCAGGAGCCTTCACCTTATTGAAGAGCTTCTGCACGGCGCCGGCCGCAGAATCAGTCACGCTCGACACGGCATTACTGGCCTCGGCCATGCTGCCCGTAACCTCGGAAATGTCGCGAACGACCGCCTCAACCTCAACGAGGTTAGACGTTAGGGCGTCAACGGCAGTCTTGCTCGACTTGAGGAGCGGCTCCATCTGGGCAAGTGCCGGCGTAAGCTCGTCAACGGCGCCATCGAGCTTTGCCACCACGGGCTGTGCCTCGGCAAGCGTATTATTGAGGTCGCTCACCGTCTTGTCGAGCGAGTCGACGACGGTGCGGGTCTTGCGTAACGTGAGCGCGAGCTCGACAACAGCCCACACGCCGGCAACGGCGAGCACCAGCAGGGCGATTTGAATGGGACTCATACAAGCCTCCCGAAGGAATCGAAATACAGACGTTTTTCATGGTACCCCAAAGAAGGGCAAAGATACCCAAAGGGAATGCGCGAGGCGCCAATGGCCTACTTGGGAGCGTTGCCGCTACGGTCGCGCTCGCTTTGCTCCACACGCCACTCTTCCCAACCGCGGCCGGCAGGCTGCCAGAACGCGCCGCGCTCCAGCCCCTCGGGCAAGTAGCGCTGCTCGACCCAGCCTTCGGGATAATCATGCGGATACTTATACACACCGTATTCGTCGCTGCCAGGACGATGACGATCGCGCAGGTAACTCGGCACCTCGCGAAGACCACTGCTGCGGATATCGGCCAGCGCCGCATCGATCGAGGCCTCACACGCGTTGGACTTAGGCGCCAGGCACACATAGAGCGCAGCCTGAGCCAGGTTGATGCGACACTCGGGATAGCCAATGACCTCGGCAGATTTAAATGCGGCATGTGCCACCAAAAGCGCCTGCGGGTCGGCGTTGCCAACATCCTCGGAAGCCTGAATCATAATGCGGCGAGCGATAAACTTGGGATCCTCCCCCGCATCGATCATGCGCGCAAGCCAATAAATGGTGGCATCGGGATCGCTGCCTCGCATGGACTTGATGAACGCGCTAATAATGTCGTAGTGCATATCACCGTTTTTGTCATACGAAAACCCACGACGCGGATTGGCGATCTTCACGTCGTCCACGGTAATGGGATAGCGTTCCCCCGCCGCCGGCGCTGGCGTTCCCTCAGTATCGGGACGCGTAACGGCAATCTCACTCGCAAGCTCGAGCGTCGTGAGCGCCGAGCGCGCATCACCCGCGGCCAGCGTGCAAATGGTCTTGACTGTATCCTTATCGGCCGAGAACTTTCCGTTTAAACCCTGCGGCGCCTCGAGCGCACGCTCAATGAGCGTGGCGATATCCTCGTCCTTCAGGTGCTCAAGCTCTACCACACGCCCACGCGAGAGCAATGCCGAGTTGACCTCAAAGTACGGGTTTTCCGTCGTGGCGCCAATCATAATGACGGTGCGGTTCTCGACCGCATGCAGCAGGGCATCTTGCTGCGACTTCGAAAAGCGATGGATCTCATCGATAAACAGAATGGTGCGGCGGTCGTAGGTGTTCAGACGGGTCTTAGCCTCATCGATTACGCGGCGCAGGTCCTTCACAGTGCCCGTCACGGCGCTGACCTCGACAAACTCGCTCTTGGTATGGTTGGCGATAATGTGGGCCAGCGTCGTCTTGCCCGTGCCAGCCGGGCCGTACAGAATCACGCTCGACAGCACGTCATGCTCAATCGCGGCGCGCAGCCACGAGCCCTTACCGACGGCCTTTTGCTGGCCCACATACTCGTCGACCGAATTGGGGCGCATACGCACCGCAAGCGGCGCATTTTTAAAGGAGCGCTCGCGCGTCGAAGCAGAAAAAAGGTCGTCCATAGCCATCCCGTGCATTAATCAAAATCGTTGTTGACCAACAGTATACCGAAAGGATACGAACTACCGTTCGTTAATATACGTGCGGTGCGGAAACTTTAGACCTGGGAACAATTTGCTCGTCAGCTCGCAGAAATAACCATCCGTCATGCTTGCGATGTAATCGACGACGGCCTGATCCTTGTCGTCCTGCCAGGCATAGGTGCGATCGTAGTAGGAAAGCTGCTGCTCAATGCGCGAAACATGATGCTTAAAGATGTAAGAGGACTCGTCCCCTTTATTTAGATCCTGCAGGCAACGGTCGTAGAGCTTTTCGAAGGCCTCACGCAACTCTGCCTCGGAATCGCCTTCGATACCGCCCTTGCTATAGATCTTCTCGTAGTTCTCGCGCTTCGCCCGGCGGATCTCCTCAAACAGGTCCTCGCTCATCTCGATACGCGGTTTGCCATAGCTATGCTCAACGATATCGATGGAAGCGTGCGTGAGAATCCAGCTGTTATAGGCGCCGCCCCGACCATCGTCAAAAGCGTCGGGCGACAGCAGGCCCGCCGCAATGGCGTCCTGACGATCACGACCGACGTAGGCGAGGATATCCGAGATACGCACCACACAGCCCTCGAGGGTCATGGGGCGCAGGTGCTCGATCGCGCCATAGCCCGCGGCAATGCTGTCCTCGACGGTACGGTCGAACTGGTCAAACGACGCTATGTCCGAGAGTTCAAAGACACGCTGCTCGTACTCGCCGTTATGGCACAGCACGCCGTCGAGCGTCTGGAGCGACACGTTGCGGCCGTACAGCGCGTCGAGCACGCGGACGGACTGCACGTTATGGAAAAAATAACGACCCGTACGCTCGTGATAGATATCGTTGAGGAAACGCTCGCCGGCATGGCCAAAGGGCGTGTGGCCCAAATCGTGGCCCAGGCCAATCGCCTCGATCAAATCGCAGTTGAGGCCCAGGGCACGGCCGATATCGCGGGCAATGCGCGAGACGAGCTGCACATGAAGGCCGCGCCGCGACAGGTCGTCGTTACTGCGAAAGCTAAAGACCTGCGTTTTGCCGGCATAACGCGTGTACGCAGGAAGATGAAGAATCTTTTCGGTATCGCGCATAAACGCCGGACGCATAAGCGTGCCTTTGTCGGCAGCGCGATCTATACGACGAATGACCTGGTCGTCGCAGCATCGATAAGGATTAACGACACCCGAGGCGCGGTCGGCGGCGATACGCTCGACCAGCTCGGGCGACAACGCCGCGGGAATGCGGTCCATGCGCGCCTTAATGACGGCCGTTTCTTGATTAGTTGCCATGGCATGCTCCTTAAAAAGGATGCGCAATCGGTTACAATGTCCAGCCCACGACCTCGATTATGGCAAATATCGGCACCAAAAACGGGAGCAATGGCAGGGAGCGCGATTTTGTGAAGAGGCAGGAGAGGGCCAGGACCAGGAGCGCGACGGCAAATGCCACGATGCCGCCCAGAGGGTCGAGCGTGCAAAGCGCGAAAAGTGCCTTAGCATCTCCCATGCCGATGCCGGGGGCCTGGCGGAAACGCCGCCAAAGCGACTCGGTCAGCACAAGGGAAAGGTACACGATAACGGCAGGACCGGCGTGGTCAAGCGCCGTGTTCAAGCCCCTGTCCAGCCAAACGCCTGCAAACGCCGCCACGGCGCATGCGGCGGCAAGCGCGTTGGGAAACCGCCGTTCACGGACATCAATCACCGCACCGGCAAAGGCGCAGATCCAAAAGGGAATATAGACCATTGAACACCTCCCGTGGCAGTCACTCAAAAGCAAAAACCACCACAAAGGTGCCTGTCCCCTTCGTGGTGGTTTTGGTGGTGGTTATTTAGCGCCCTGCATGACCTCGTCGAGGGTAACGCTGACGGCATGCTGCGTCGGGACCCAGTCGACCTTCAGGAACAACGCAGCCACCGTGATGGGGATATAGCTGAACATAAAGATCGGAAAGGTAAACAGGTTGGTCACCAGGCGCCACTTTTGCGCACAATGAATGTGCTTGTACTCGAAGATGGTCGTAAGTAGAGCCAGGATAAAGAAGGTCTGATACATCATCGCGAAGGTCATAATGAGCGAGGCGGCACAAGCCTGCATCTCGACCTCGGTGGCCAAGAAGCCATGCGAAAGACCGCCAACGATGAGGAAGGTCGCGTTGGCGAGCATGGAGATCAGGGACAGCAGCATACCCGGAGCAATCGTCATAAACATGTCGTAGGCGGCAAAGCGGTGATAACGGAAGGTCGACTTGACCAGATGCTTACCGTAGGTAAAGAACACCTGGTAGAAGCCCTTGGTCCAGCGCATACGCTGCTTCCAGGACGCTTTAAACGTCACGGGTTGCTCGTCAAAAAACTCCGCCGGCGCATAGCCAATACGAATGCCGTGAATGGCGCAGAACGTGGTGAACTGAATATCCTCGGTCAGCGTATGGAACTGCCAGCCGTGCATGCCCTCAATAACGCTCGCCGAGATAAGGTAGCCCGAACCCGATACGGCGCAGGACGTCTTGCAGATGTTGCGCGCGTTGTTGAGAAAACGCGCCTCGCGCAGATACCAAGTGGCATTCGCTGCCGAGATCCACGAGCTTCCGAAGTTCTTGGAGTTACGATAGCTCGTGACCACATGGAAGCCCTGGTCAAAGGCATCATTCATCTTGGACACGTAATCGCGGGCGATAACATTATCGGCATCGAAGATAAAGTAACCTTCAAAGGTGTCGGGATACTCGTTAAGGATACGGTCGAAACCAAAGTCCATGACCCAGCTCTTGCCTTTACGGGCCAGGTCGTTTCGCTCGTACACGACAGCGCCCGCCTCGCGCGCGAGCTGCGCAGTGTTATCGGTGCAGGCATCGGCGACGACAAAGACCTCGATGAGCTCGGACGGATAATCCTGGTCCTTGATGGAGCGAACGAGGTTGGCGATAACGGCCTCCTCGTTGTGTGCTGCAATAAAGAAGGCATACCGGTGGAGTTTTTTGGCCTTGGGAGGCGCGACCTCGCCGCGGAGAGCACCGATGACAAAGAAGACCACCTGGTACAAGAAGCAGACCGTGAGCAGCGTGACGACAATCTGGTTGAAGATCACGATGGGTGTGTTGGTTTGTAAAAAGGCGAGCATGCAGGCTCCCAGGAACGTGTTACGTAAACAACCGTATATCTTACCGCAGGCTTACCGAGTTCAAGAAACCACCTAATACTGGCTAGGCTTCGAGCAGACCGAGCTGAGGAACGATCTCGTCGCCGGCAGCGGTGCGACCAAGCGAGCGCGGGGCCAGGTCGTCAAGAACCGCAGCGAGATCCCACGGCAGCTCGTCGCGGCACTCAATGCGTTCCCCCGTCACGGGATGGTCGAATGCGACGCGCCAGGAATGAAGGAATTGCCTGGTCAGACCCTGATCGGCGCGTGCATCGCACTTGCCGTAGAGTGGATCGCCCACGCAGGCGTGGTTGATATGGCGCATATGCACGCGTATCTGATGCGTGCGGCCCGTAAACAGGTGGCACTCGACGAGCGTATAGCCGTCGTCAAAACGCGTGGAATCGAAGCGCTCGAGGACCTTAAAGGTCGTAATGGCCTGGCGCGCGAAAGGATCGTCCGAAACCGCCATCTTGACACGGTCACGCGTAGAACGGGCAATGCCGGTGTTAATGGTGCCCTCATCCATAGCGATATGTCCGTGAACGAGCGTAATATAGCGGCGGTCGAGCGTGCGCGTACGGATAAGATTTTGGAGCGCGCGCTGGGTGTCGTCGTCCTTCGCCGCAAGCATAAGGCCCGAAGTGTCGCGATCCAGACGATGCACGATGCCGGGGCGATCCTCGCCCTGCACGGTGCCCAGATGGTCGATACCGCAGTGATAGACCAGGGCATTCGCGAGCGTACCGCTCTCATGACCATGCGCAGGATGGCACACCAGGCCGCGCTGCTTGGAGAGCACGATAAGGTAGTCGTCCTCGTAGCGAATATCGAGGGGAATGGCCTCGGGAATCACGTCGGTCGGGTCGTGCGGCTCAGGCAAATCGACCGAAATACGGTCGCCGGCTCGCACGGCGTACTTTTTGGACAGGCAGGTCTCGCCGTTGACGGCAACGGCGCCGCCCTCAATCAGATGCGCGCAGGCAGAGCGTGTGGGACAGCCGTCGTTGGCACCCAGATAGGCGTCGAGACGCTGACCGGTAGCATCGTCGGCAACAAGAATATGGATATCGGCCATTAGCGCTCATTCCTTTCGCGAATCTTGCGGGCGCGCTCCCCACGCTGCTTGGCTTTGCGTTTGGCGCGGGCCTCGTCACGAGCGTTGAGCTCGGCGGTCGCATCGACCTCGCGAGCGGCGGGACTTAAGAACATATAACCGATGAGCGCCAGCACGACACCGACCGTAATGCCGATATCGGCGACGTTAAAGACGGGAAATTCGATGAAGGTGGTGGCGATAAAATCAGTCACGAAGCCAAAGACAAGGCGATCGATCGCGTTGCCGATGGCACCGCCCGCGACCATCGCCATACCAACGACCTCCAGACGAGCGAGCTGAGGCGCACGAACCAGGTACACCGCGATGGCAACGATGACGACAAGTGCCAGCACGGCAAACGCTACACCATGGCCCTCGCCCATGCTAAAGGCAGCTCCGATATTGCGGACAAACAGAAAGTCAATCACACCGGGGATAACGGTCATGTGCAGAGCATCGCCCACGGCACGAACCGCAAGCTTGGTCAGCTGGTCAACAAGCAGCACGGCAAGCGCCATCCCACCAGCAACACCCAACCGCCAACGCAAAGACGGCGTCATATCCGCACCACGACCCAAAGAAATCCCCTACCCTCAAGACTCAAATTACGTTTAGTGCAAGTAACCATCTTATATTGCCATACGCAGAGCGCACGACATATTCGCTAACGTCAGATAAATAACCAGCATAAAAGAAAGCGGCATTCCGGATAACGGAATGTCGCTTTTCTTCAGCGGAGCAAATGGGCCGAAGGCGTCAAATTCTCCCTATAACTAAAATGCCGACTTACCGTGCCTTAAAGGGCATTCGAGCAGCGCTTGCAAATGTGAGCGTGGCCGTTGTACTCGCCGACGGTGGTGCGGTAGTTCCAGCAACGGTCACAGCACTCGCCCTCGGCAGCCTCAATAGCAACGGAAAGCTCCTCGCCCTGGGTCAGCTCAACATCGGAGACGATGTAGAACTCGGCCAGGTCGACGGCCTTGTCGCCGGTCAGCAGCGCATACATCTCGGCGGGTACGACCGCCTTGACGCGGACCTGCTGGCTCTTGGTGAAGGTGCCGGCAGAACGGGCATCCTCAAGGGCCTTGGTCACGGCGCTACGGAGCTCGAGCGAAGCCTCGAGCACGCCCTCAAACTCATTGGCCTCGTCAACCGTGATGGGCGACTTGTACCAATCGAGCAGCGCGGCGTACTTCTGGTGATCGACGCAGCCGGCGGGTGCATAGGCCATGGCCTCGTCGACCGTGTAGGACAGGATCGGCTGCAGGTCGCGCATGAGCATCGAGAAGAGCTCGGCAAGCACGGTCTGGGCGCTGCGGCGCTCGAGCGAACCGGGCTTGTCGCAGTACAGACGATCCTTCAGGGCGTCGAGGTACACGTTGGAAAGCTCGGTAACCACGAAGTCGTAAAGCGCACGGTAAGCGCGCGGGAACTCGTAGCAAGAGTAAGCGTCATCGACCTCGGCCTGGACCTGGGTCAGACGGGCAACCATGAGCTTGTCGAGCGGCAGCAGGTCGGCAAAGGCGACGCCGTCGGTTTCGGGCTCAAACTGACCCTCGAGCTCGGAGAGCAGGAAGCGCAGCGTGTTGCGGAAACGACGGTAGGCATCGGACGTACGGGCAAGGATCTCGTGGTCGATGGACACGTCGGAGCTGGTATCGACGGAGGCAACCCACAGGCGGATGATGTCGGCGCCCATCTCGTCGCAGACCTTGTTGGGGTCGATGACGTTGCCGAGCGACTTGGACATCTTACGGCCCTGTCCGTCGAGGGTGAAGCCCTGCGAGACGACCGCCTTGTACGGAGCGTGGCCGTTGGCGCCCACCGAGGTGAGCAGCGAGCTCTGGAACCAACCGCGGTGCTGGTCGGAGCCCTCGAGGTACACATCCGCCGGATACTCCAGCTCGGGACGGTACTCGCAGACGGCCTTCCAGGAGACGCCGGAATCCCACCACACGTCGAGGATGTCCTTATCGGCCTTGAGGTGATGGCCACCGCACTTGGGGCAGACGCAGGCCTCGCCAAGATAGCTCTCGGGAGCGTCGGTGAACCAGGCGTCGGAGCCCTTCTCGTGGAAGAGCTTGATGACGGCGTCGAGCGTGGCGTCGTTCATGACCTTCTCGCCGCAGTCGGCGCAGGTGTAGCTGGGGATAGGCACGCCCCAGTTGCGCTGGCGGCTGATGCACCAGTCGGGACGCTGCTCGACCATGGCACCGATGCGGTTGGCCGCGTGGGCCGGATACCACTTGACGTTCTCACGGACCTCCTTGCCGGCCTGCTCGCGCAAACCGGTCTTGTCCATCGAGACAAACCACTGGTCGGTAGCACGGAAGAGCACCGGGTGCTTGCAGCGCCAGCAGTGCGGATAGCTGTGCGTGATCTTCTTCTCGAGGACCAGGGTGCCGCGCTCGCGCAGGAACTCGATGATGTGCGGGTTGGCCTCGTCGGTATCCATGCCACTGAAGGGGCCACCGGTACCAAACTCCTCGCCGGTGTAGAACTTGCCGTCGTCATCGACCGGCATGCAGATGTCGGTGATGCCCTCCTTGAGGCAGGCAAAGTAGTCATCGACGCCGTGACCGGGCGAGTTGTGGACGATACCGGTACCGTCATCGACACCGACGTAATCGGCCAGCAGCGCCACGCCCTCAACGCCGTCAAAGATCGGCTGCTTGTAGTGGATGTGGTGGAAGGTCTCGGCAGGAACCACGTAGGGCTTGCCGTCGACCATGACCGGGGTGTACTCCCAGCCAAACTCCTCGCAGCACTTGGGAGCCAGGTCTTCGAGCATGACCTCGGCACGGCCCTCGTGTTCAACGGCGACATAGGCGGCGCCGGGCTTGAGGGAAACGGCCTGGTCGGAGGGGATGGTCCACGGCGTGGTCGTCCAGATGATAAAATCGACCGGGCCGTCGAAGTTCTCGAGGCCGGCGGGCTTGGAGGTCATCTCAAAGCGAACAAAGATGGAGGGACTCGTCTCATCGGAGTACTCGATCTCGGCCTCGGCGAGTGCGGTGTGGCAATGCTTGCACCAGTGAACCGGCTTGTGTCCGCGATAGATCATGCCCTTATCGAACATGGCCTTGAAGACCTCGATGTCGGCGGCATCATGCTGGTGATAGAGCGTCAGGTAGGGGTTATCCCAGTCGCCGAGCACGCCCAGACGACGGAAACCGGCCTTCTGCAGCTCGATGTTCTCGACGGCGAACTTGTTGCAGAGCTCACGGATCTTGGCCGTGGAAGTCTGGTTGAACTTCTCGGTGCCGAGCTTCTCCTCGACCTTGTGCTCAATCGGCTGACCGTGGCAGTCCCAACCGGGGACATAGGGAACCTCATAGCCCTGCATCATCCAGTAACGGTTGATCATGTCCTTGGAGATCTTGTTCATGGCGTGGCCGATGTGGATCGGGCCGTTGGCGTACGGAGGGCCGTCGTGCAGCACGAACTTCTTGTGACCCTCGTTCTTCTTCAGAACCTGCTCGTAGACCTTGTTGTCCTGCCAGTCCTTGAGTCGCTTGGGCTCGGACTTGGAAAGACCGGCACGCATGGGAAAACCGGTCTTGGGCAGATTCATCGTCTGCTTGTACTCGTTTGCCACGGTACCCCTTTCATGTCGTGGGCGCGCACGCCCTCTGGGCACCAAAAAAGCGCCCGTCCCTACAAGCTGGGACGAAGCGCCACAAACGGACTGCACGCCCGCAAAAGCTCTTCGCTTAACCACCCAGCTTAGATGCCCTCGCCCGCGTATTCGCGCGCTCGCATCCGTTACTCGGCTGGTCTGTATCGACGACCATCTCGGCGATGTCTACTAAGACGAACCTACGCGGCACGTCCGTTGGGACCGCAGCTCCGGGGTGATTTTCATCGGTCGCATGCACGGGTTCTCAGCGCTCCCCGCTCTCTGTAGCATGCGGACGGCCGACTACTCGTCCCCATCAACGCTTATGCGGAGTATGCTAGCACGTTCCGCACCGGCGAAAAACCCTCAACACTGGTTTTATACGTTCGAAATTTCTTGCGGCCGTGGACCTTCTCTTGGAGCAAAATACCTGTAAGCACTTTATCGAACGAAAGAAGATTGCTATGCGCACGATCGGAATGAGCGACTATACCGTTGGCGAAGACTGCTTTGACGAGCTGCACGGCGCGTTGGCCGAGTACGGAGCAACCAAGGTCGCCATCATTGGTGGTAAACGAGCACTGGCCGCAGCACTTCCCGGTATCGAAGCTGCGCTGGCAGGTACCGACGTCGAGATTCTGGAGACGCGCGTCTACGGCACCAACAGTACGCGCGCAAATATCGCCAAGGTCGTAAACTCCCCTGCCTGTCAGGAAGCCGACGTGCTCATCGCATGCGGCGGCGGCAAGGCGCTCGACACCGTGAAGACCGCTGCCATTGAGCTCAAGAAGATCGTCTTCACCGTCCCGACGATCTGTTCCAACTGCTCCGCCGCGACCGCCATTGCCGTTGTCTACAACGACGACGGCTCGCTCGAGGGCTATTCGTACCCTAACCGACCTGCGCATATCTTTATCAACCCCAAGATCATCGCCGAGGCTCCGGCGGAGTACTTCTGGGCCGGCGTGGGTGATGCCCTGTCCAAGCAGCCCGAGGTCGAGTACGCCACGAGCGCCGGCAACCTGGAGCACACGGCAGGCCTTGGCCTAGCACTCGCCCACACCTGCTCCGAGCCGCTGTTTGCCTTTGGCGTCCAGGGTCTTGAGGACGTGCGCCAGGACCAGTCGACCGAAGCCGTCAAGCAGATCGCGCTCGACATCGTGGTCAACACGGGCTACGTCTCCAACCTGACCAACCAAAACGATTACTACTACAACTCGAGCGTGGCGCACGCGTTCTACAACGCTTCCTGCAGCATTCCGCGCGAGGGCTCCTACCTGCACGGCGAGGTCGTAAGCCTGGGTGTGCTGGTACTGTTCGCCTATACGGGCGATACCGAGAACCTTGAGCGCTACGCCGCCTTTAACAATCAGATGGGCCTGCCCGTGACGCTTGAGCAGGTCGGGCTTTCCGAGGCTGATATCCCTGCCCTGTGCGAGTACGCGCACGCCACCAACGAATGGAAGCAAGGCAACCCGGAGCCCTTCACCGACGAGAAATTCGCCGCCGCCATCAAGGCCGCCAACGCTTACGGCCACACGCTCTAGGACCGACCCAAAACCACCACAAAGGGGACGGGCACCTTTCTGGTGGTTTTTTATTGCTCCAGCATTCAGTTCGTACTCGAACCCGATTCTTTACGAGAAAGGGTTCGGGTACGTTTTTTGTTTATCGGAAATTCTGCGGAAGGACTACTCGGAACGGTAAACAGAAACGAACAGAGGGAGGGTATCATCGTGGTGATGGTATCCTGCCTTTTGTTTTGCAGGATCAAGGTCGCTTTATGCGAACTTGATCGCCACTTATATGGCGCATTGATGGCAATTGCTTCGTACGTGCATACCGGGAGCCTGTACACCTCTGGCAAGGCGTAGCACACTAGACTTTGTTCCAAAGTCCGTGTGCTAAGGGGGCAGGCCCCTTAGAATTCCTGTGGAGTGTGTACGCACGTACGCAGGAAAACGGCAAAATTTCGCTATATCAGGGCGTTCTTTCATTGGAGAGTATGGTATACACGGCTTAGTTCAACAAATAAGAATTTATATATAAAGGAGAATACTGATGAAACTGTTTTTATGTTCTCACTTTTCAAGTGTAGGAAGTCTGATTAAGGAAGAAGTTGAAAGTAAAAAAGTCGCATTTATTCCAACAGCTTCGCTGCGTGAAGGCTACACCGGTTATGTCGGCTCGGCTCGAAAATTATTCAAAAAGTTGGGAGCAATCGTAACTGAAATTGATATTTCAACGGAGGCTTATTCAACGATACAGTCTCTTTTTGAAGATGCGGATGTGATCTATTTTACCGGCGGAAATTCTTTTTTCCTTATAGACCAGCTCCGTAAAACGGGAACGGATGAGCTGTTGAAGAAAGAATTGGCAAAAGGAAAACTGATGATTGGTGAATCGGCAGGTGCGATTGTATGCGCTCCAAGCATCCAATATATCGAGCAAATGGATGAAAAGCCGGAGGACTACTCACAAGAAGATGATGCAGGGCTTAATTTGATTGATTTCTATGTTCTTCCGCATTTTCTTACAGCACCATTTAAGAAAGTTACCGAGAAAATAATAACTGAGTTTTCGGATTTGAATCTATGCCCAATTAACAATCGTCAGGGAATTGTAATTGATGGTGAAGGTTCAAAGGTTATTTGCAAAGAGTAATTTAAAATTCCAGTTTGCTGCACTCGTTCCTAGCAGGGTTTGGGGCAGGCACGCCCCAACAAGAAGCCGTCCCAAAGGGGCAAGAATGGGGACTGCGGACGATTTCTTGGACCGTTACGCGGCCCTTCCCAGCGCGGAGCGGAACTCGGCCGGCGTGCGGCCGCCGAGCGCATCGCTGCGCCTCTCCGTATTGTATCGGCCGATCCAGCCCCCGAGTTCCTCGATGAAGCGGGCGGGGGTCCAGTCCGACCAGTCCCTGCCGTGCCAGAACTCCTTCTTGAGCAGGCCGAAGAAGCCCTCCATCGCCGCGTTGTCCGGGCTGCAGCCCTTGGCGGACTGGATTGGCTACGCTGATGTGGACAGTTCCGGGAGAGGCACAAGAGACGGGAAGGCCGTGTGCGCGTTCCTGCGCGAGGGCCGTGGGGAGGGGCTGCCTGGGTACGGCGCCTGTCAACTCGGTCTACGTCTTTGATGACCGGGTCGTACTCAATATCAACTTCACGGATGATACCAAAACGGTCACCCGTGAGGAAGTGTTGGGTTCGAGTGCTGTGGACAATGTTCCAGCATGCTGGGATCGAACTCGCTAGCCGGAATCACACGGTACCCGTGACGCAGCAGCAGATCGACAAAAACACCATTGCCCGCGGTGAGCGTACCGCTAAAGGTGCCATCGTAGACGTGACCCGTACCGCACGAGGGGCTGCGGTCCTGCAAAATGCACGCAACGATCTCGGACGGGCCGCCCGCCTGCTCGCACATATCGAGCGCGCGCTGAGCACCCTGGCGAAACTCGCGATCGACCGAGATGCCCTCGCAGGTACAAACCTCGCCATTCACAATCTCGGACGGCTTGCGCGGTGTGGGCAAGCCGCCAAAAACCTCGGGGCACACCAACAGGACCTCGGTCCCTGTGCGTTCGCAGGCCTCGACCAACGCGCGATGGTAATTGTCGAGCCCGTTATATTTGCAGCTCTCTCCCATCAAGCAGGCACTCACCACGATCTTCATACATATCCCTCCCAAACAAAACGCCCCATTTGAGATAGAAACTCAAATGGGGCGTTCGACGTTGTGCAACCAGCCTTACTGCTGCTTTGGCATCAGCGGATTCTCGCGCGTGAGGAGATTCATGAACTCCTCGCCCGTGATCGTCTCCTTCTTGTACAGATAACGAGCCAGCTCATGGAGCTTAAACTTGTTCTCCTTGAGGATCTGCAGGGCGCGGTCATGTGCGTCCTCGATCAGCTTGGCGACGATCGCGTCGACGCGCTCGGCCGTACCGGGGGCACAGGTGAGCGACGTGTCCTGGTTGAGGTAGGCATTCTGAACGGTACCGAGCGCCATCATGCCAAACTCTTCCGACATACCAAAGCGCGTCACCATGTTGCGGGCGAGCTTGGTGGCCTGCTCGATATCATTGGCCGCGCCAGTCGTCATCTCACCAAAGATGAGCTCCTCGGCAGCACGTCCGCCGCAGTAGACAGCGAGCTTGTCGAGCACCTCCTGGCGCGTGGTCAAGAAGCGCTCGTCCTCCTCGACCTGCATGGTGTAGCCCAGAGCACCGCTCGTACGCGGCACGATGGTGATCTTCGTAACCGGCGCAGAACCCTTCTGGCGGGCGGCAACGATGGCATGGCCGATCTCGTGATAGGACACGACCTGTTTCTCGTGATCGGACAGCACCGTGGACTTACGCTGCTGGCCGGCGATGACGACCTCCACCGACTCCTCAAAGTCATCCTGCGTGGCGCGCTTGCGACCCTCGCGGACGGCGCGCAGGGCGCCCTCGTTGATGATGTTGGCCAGGTCGGCACCCGAGGCGCCAGGCGTGGCGCGGGCGATCGCGGTCAGGTCGATCGGCGGCTGCGTCTTCACGCTCTTGGCGTGCAGTTCAAGGATATTCTTGCGACCGGTCAGGTCGGGCAGCTCAACGGGGATGCGGCGGTCGAAGCGGCCGGGGCGCAGCAGGGCCGGATCAAGGCTGTCGGGACGGTTGGTCGCAGCGAGGACGACGATACCCTTGTGGTTATCGAATCCATCCATCTCGGTCAGCAGCTGATTGAGCGTCTGCTCGCGCTCGTCGTTGCCACTAAAGCCGCCGCCATCGCGCTTCTTGCCGATGGTATCGATCTCGTCGATAAAGACGATGCACGGGGCCTTTTCCTTGGCCTGCTTAAACAGGTCGCGAACCTTAGCGGCGCCGCGGCCGACAAACATCTCAACAAACTCAGAACCAGAAATACTAAAGAACGGCACGCCCGCCTCGCCGGCCACAGCCTTGGCGAGCAGGGTTTTACCGGTACCCGGAGGGCCGACAAGGAGAGCGCCGCGTGGCAGTTTGGCGCCGATCTCCTCGTAGCGCTGCGGCTTCTCCAGAAAGTCGACGACCTCCTTGAGGGACTCCTTAGCCTCTTCCTGGCCGGCGACATCCTTAAAGGTCACGCCCACGTCCTTGGAGGCGATCACGCGCGCGCCGGACTTGCCCAGTCCGCCGCCGCCAAAACCACCGCCGCCAAAGTTCATCGACGGACCGTCATCACCCATGGCCTTCTTCATGCGGCGGTTGAGCCACCAGCCAATCAGGAAGAAAATCACCATGGGAAGAATGAGGGTGAGCAGGTAGTAGGTCATCAGGCCCGAGTTCTTATCGGGAACGACCGACTCAAGCGAAGCACCGGACTCAAGCACGCGATCGGTAAAGCCCGCGTCATTCGGCACACCGGTCGTCTTGTAGGCGATATTCTCGTCCTCGCCCTTCTTGGTGTAATAAATCGTGTAATCGTCCGTGTTGTACTCGACCTTGTCGACGCTCTTCTTATCGAGCGCTTTGACAAACGTCGAGTAATCGGTCTTCGTAATCTGCTGCGTGTGACCGATGTTGGGGAACAGAACGGTCGAGAGCACGAGGTAGACGACGAAGGCGATGAGCACGTAGAGGATCATATTCCGTCTACGTTTATTGTCATCCATCTCCATCTGCTTGAACTCCATCTACTGGGGTTGATAATTTTTTCTAGAATACCCAACCCGGACGGCGATAAACCGACGCCGGGCACGAAAGGACAGAGAAGGCATCACTGGGAGTCGGCAAGGTTCAAATCTATACGGGCGACGGCAAGGGCAAGACGACGGCTGCGCTGGGGCTTGCGCTGCGCGCCACGGGCTATGGACTTAACGTACTCATGCTTCAGTTTGCCAAGAAGCTGCACTGCGCCGAACACGATGCCGCGCCGCGCCTGGGACTGCGCATTGTACAGGCCGATCGCGACACGCCCGAGGCTTGCGCCGAGCAGATCATGGAACTTGCACGCGAACAGATCTCGCAGGTCGACGTGCTCATTTTGGATGAACTCGGCGAGGCCATGCGACGGGGCTTTGTGACGCGCGAAGATGTCGAAGCGTTGATCGCGATGAAACCAACCACCACGGAGCTCGTGCTCACCGGCCGCGGTCTGCTGCCCCACGCCAATCTGGCAGACCTGGTCACCGAAATGCGCCCCGTCAAACACTACTTCGACGAAGGCCTCCTAGCCCGCCAAGGCATCGAATACTAGCCATTGCGGACGTCCCCAATGGCTAGGCAGTGGCGCGGCCTAGCCAGTTGCCGCTGTGATGGTAGACAGTGAACATCGCGGCGGTGATTACCCAGGTTACGGGGTAGACCAGCAGCAGATGCTCGAGCGAGGGGTCGAGCGGCATAATCGCGAACACCCACGCCACGCGGAGCACGACCGTGCCGAAGATCGTGAGCATCATAGGCTGGAAGCTCACGCCAGCGCCGCGGATGGAGCCAGACGCGTTTTCGATAATCGAGAAGATCGCGTAGAACGGCGCGATGAAATGAAGAATCGTCGTGGTGTAGGCCGAAATCGCGGCATCGTCGATGAACAAACGCGACAACGGACCCGAGAACACAAGCAGCACGGCAGACAGGCCACCAATGAGCATAAACGACAGCACGAGCGACGTGTGGTATCCCTTTCGCATGCGATCGTAATTGCGCGCACCAAAGTTCTGCGCCGAGAACGTGGTGATCGACACGCCGAGCGCCTCGGTCACCATCCAGATAATGCCGTCCAGGCGGCCGGAAAGGCCCCAAGCGGTCGTGACATCGGCACCAAACGAGTTGACCGACACCTGAATCAAAACGTTGGAGATCGAATACGCCGCAGACTGAACGCCCAGCGGAAGACCACACGAAAGCATGCTCTTGCAAATGCCGCGATCGATACCGAGCTTGGATAGCGACAACCGCCACGCACCCGGAGCGCGCATCATACGAACCAGAATCATCGAGGCATTGGTGCAGATAGTCAGCACGATCGCGATGCCGCAGCCCAGCGCTTCCATGTGCAGCACGGCGACAAAGAGAATGTCGAATGCCACATTGACGAAGCAGCCGGATGCAATAATAACCGCCGGACCGCGCGTGTCGCCCACGGCGCGCAACAGCGCCGTCCCCATATTGAGCAGCAGCGCCGCAAACATGGCGGCAAAGTAGCAACGGGCATAGGCCACACCCTCGGCCAGCAGCTCATGCGGTGTATTCATCAACACAAGCATCGGCTCGACAAACACCATGCCCAGAATGGAAATGACAATGCCGCCCACCAGCGCGAGCGTCATAGCCGTATGGACCGATCGGCTCAGGCGCTCATCATCGTGCCGACCAAAATACTGACCGGTAATGACCGCGCAGCCAGCGCCAACGCCAACGCAAAAGCCAATGCAGAGCTCGGTGAGCACCATCGTGGCTTGAATGCCACCCAGCGCGAGCTTGCCGCCAAACTGGCCAACGATATACGTACCAATAAGCGTGTAAGCCTGCTGAAAAAACGAGCTAAAGAAGATAGGGACGCACAGCGACAGCAGCTGTTGCCAAATGACACCCTGCGTTACATCGATAGCCGTAGATTTCTTAGCCACACGCCCTCCCCACCAGCGTACGTCAAACAACAAAACGGCAATTTAAGACCAAAGCCAATACCAGCTTAGCACCGACCGACGTCGGCCGAAACGCCCCGAACCAGAGCCCGGTGCTAACTATCTGCCTAGTGATACAGCCCCGGCTGGTAGTGGTACTCGTTGCTCACATGCGGGCACAGCTGCCAAAAGGCAACAGCGCTTGCCGCGGCCACGTTGAGTGAATCGACCCCATGTGCCATCGGAATACGCACGGCGCGGTCGCAGCCTGCAATGGTCTTGGCGCCCAAGCCAGCACCCTCGGTGCCCATAAAGATTGCCAGGCGGTCAATCTCCTGGAGCGCGGGATCGTCCAGCGACACCGAATCATCCGTCAACGCCATAGCGGCACACGAAAAGCCGGCATCGTGTAGCGCCGCCAGCCCATCATGCGGCCATACGCGCGCTTCGCTGCCAATGCGTGTCCAGGGCACCTGGAACACCGTGCCCATGCTCACGCGGGCCGAACGACGGTACAGCGGATCGCAGCACGTAGGGCTCACCAAAATGCCATCGACGTTCAGCGCAGCCGCCGAGCGGAAAATCGCGCCGACGTTGGTGTGGTCGACAATGCCCTCGAGCACGCACACGCGCACCGGGCGTTCCCCCGCCGCATCGACGACGCCACCCAAGAACTCGGCTACCGGAATCTGACGTGGACGACGGAATGCCGCGAGCGCACCGCGCGTCACATTGAAGCCCGTCAGCTGCTCCATAAGCTCCATGGAGGCAACGAACACAGGAACCGGACCCGCGCCCTCGCGCACAATCAGGCGCTCAAACAGCGGCATCATCTGGTCGAGCCAGCGCTCGCCCAAAAGAAAGCTCACCGGCTGGTATCCGGCGCGAACCGCACGCTCGATGACCTTGGCACTCTCGGCGATAAAAATGCCCTTCTGCGGCTCCAGCACGCAGCGAAGCTCACGCTCGGTCAGTCGCACGTAGGCATCGAGCCGCTCGTCCTCGAGCGAATCGATTCGCAGCACCTCAACGGCATCAGTCATAGCAGCCAGCCCGCACCCTTCTTTACAGCACATCTATACCAAACGAGGCGACGCTAAGCGCCGCCCCATGCATTCAAACAACCCGATGATACCGTTCACGCCAGACGATTTACGCCTCAACGCGACGATACGTCACGAACTCATAATCGAGACCCTCGTCACCCTCGCCCGCGGCAATCGTGGCAACACCGCAACGCCGCGCAATCCCCCACGCGGGATCGGCATCCAAATCGGGAAAGTACGTATCCACGTCATGCACGCAATGGTCATGCGTAACCTCGGCCTCCACGCAATACGGCAAAAACTGCCGATACACTTCGCCGCCGCCGATCACCCACGCAATGGGTTCATCGGCCACGGCGGCCAAGGCCTTGTCAACGCTATGCACCACGTCGACGCCCACGGGGGCAAAGCTCTCGTCGCGGGTGAGCACGATATTGCGACGGTTCTTAAGCGGACGCCCGCCGGGAAAACTCAGCAGCGTCTTGCGTCCCATAATGACCGGACAGCCTTTGGTGCACGCCACAAAATGGCGCATGTCGGCACGGTTGGACACCACCATGTCGCCCTCGCACCCAATACCCCAGTCATCGCACACGGCGACAATGGCTGAAAGCTTACACGTCATACGCGTCACCTACACCGCAATGGGGATGTTCTTGACCTGCGGGCCGTGTTCATAGCCCTCGACGATCAGGTCGTCGGTCGTAAACGCATAGAAATCATGCACATCCGGGTTGAGCGTTACCTTGGGCGCGGCAAACTGCGGACGCTCGATAAGCTCGCGGACGATATCGACATGACGGTCGTAAATGTGGGCATCGGCGATCACATGCAGCAGCTCGCCAGCGATCATATCGACCGACTGCGCGACCATCATCAGCAAAATGGCGTACTGGCACACATTCCAGTTGTTCGCGGCCAAAATATCCTGGCTACGCTGGTTGAGAATCATGTTGAGCGTCGGCTTGTCGTCCTGCGGACGCTGCGTGACGTTATAGGTCACGCTGTAAGCGCACGGATACAGGTGCATCTCGGACAGGTCGCTAAACACATAGGTGTTCGTCATGATGCGGCGACTGTACGGCGTGTGCTTAAGATCGTACAGTACGCGGTCCATCTGGTCGAAATCGCCCTCGGCATAATGGCTCTTCTGGCCAATCTGGTACCCGTACGCCTTGCCGATGGAGCCGGTCTCGTCGGCCCACTCGTCCCAAATATGGCTGTTGAGGTCATGCACGTTATTGGACTTCTTTTGATAGATCCACAGGATCTCGTCCATAGCGGACTTGAGCGCCGTACGACGCAGCGTAAGCGCGGGGAACTCCTCGCGCAGGTCGTAGCGCGCCGTGACACCAAAGTTTTTAATGGTATAGGCAGGGGTGCCGTCCTCCCACACCGGGCGGACCTTTTGGCCCTCGGTCGTGGTGCCATGGTCCAAGATATCGCGGCACATGGTTACAAACTGTTGATCAGCCTTGCTCATTGACCCTCCTGTCAGTCGCCTACAAGCGAGATTCATTGTAGCCCAGGCGCACGCGGCCCCACAGCCCAAACATAAGCCCTCATTTTCTGACATATGCCAGAAATTCCTTGCGCAAATCTACACGTTCGCTATCCTATTGTTGACATATGTCAGATAAGGAGTGCGCATGGCAGGAAGACGCGAAAAACTGCGCCGTGTTGGGATCATCCCCGAATACCGCGGCTTTACCCCTGACGGCCTAGCAAGCGGAGAGGCCATCGACATGACGGTCGACGAACTCGAAGTCCTGCGCCTGTGCGACCTGGAAGGCCTTAACCAAGAGGCGGTCGCACAGCAGATGGGTATCGCGCGCGCCACGGTGGCGGCAATCTGCAGCCGCGCGCATCGCAAGGTGGCAAGCGCGCTGGTCAACGGACGAGCGCTCATCATCGAAGGCGGCAATATCGTGTACTCCCCCATCACCACGACAACGGCCGCATGGCCAGCAAAGGAGGTTGACACCATGAGGGTGGCAACTACGTACGACAACGGCAACATCTTTATGCACTTTGGCCGCAGCGAGCTGTTCAAGATCTACGACATTCAGGACGGCAAGGTGCTCAACGAGCAGGTCGTGGGCACCGGCGGCACCGGCCACGGCGCCCTGGCGGGCCTGCTCGCCAACGGCGGCGTGGACACGCTCATCTGCGGCGGCATCGGCGGCGGCGCTATCAACGCGCTTGCCCAAGCCGGCATCACGGTATACGCAGGTGCCCAGGGCAGCTGCGATGCTTGCGTCGAGGCCCTTATCGCCGGTACGCTCGCACAGAACGGCGAGGCCACGTGCGACTGCCACGGCCATGACCACGGCCACGCCCACGAACATGGCGAGTCCTGCAGCTGCCACGGCCATCACGAGCACGAGGGCCACGAGGGCTGCAGCTGCCACTAACGGCACGGCACCACGAGCTCGGGGCGCGACGCCGAACGCAACCCAACAATCAAAGCCAACAACAAAGGCCACCCGGCAGCTTCCGAGTGGCCTTTGCCATATCAAGCTGGAATTACAGCCCTATTTCTTATTGCGCATCTGCGCTTCCATCTGGCGCAGCAGCTCCATATCGGACTTGGGACCGCCCGTACCCAGGCCGCCCATGCCGCCCAGACCCATAGCGTCCAGGCCAGGGATATTGGGCATGCGCATTTTCTTGCCCTTCTTACCCTTTTTGCCCTTCTTGCCGCCGGCCTGTGCCTGATTGGCTATCGTGCGCATGCGGCCCATCATCTTATTCATCTCGCCCCACTGCTTCATAAGGCTATTGACCTCGGTGGGGGTTACGCCGGCTCCCTTGGCAATGCGGGCGCGGCGCTGGCCGTTGATGATGGAGGGACGCAGGCGCTCCTCCTTGGTCATCGACATGATGATGGCCTCGTTCTTGTCGAAGATGCCCTCGTCCAGGTTGCCGCCCATCTGGTTGAGCGCGCGCTGGCCACCGGGGAGCATGCCCAGGATACCCTTCATGCCGCCCATCTTCTTGACGGCTTTCATCTGGTCGAGCATATCGTTCATGGTGAAGCCCTCGCGCAGCATACGCTCGGCAGCTTCAAGCTGCTCTGCATCGGCTGCCTCCTGGGCCTTCTCGATGATGCCGACGACGTCGCCCATGCCCAGAATGCGCTTGGCCATGCGATCGGGATAGAACGGCTCCAGCGAATCGGGTTTCTCGCCCATGCTCACAAACTTGATGGGCTTGCCGGTCACCTGACGCACCGAAAGTGCGCCACCGCCACGGGCGTCACCGTCGAGCTTGGAGATAATCACACCGTCAAAGTCGGTGCGATCGGCGAAGGTCGAGACGACGTTGACGATATCCTGGCCGGTCATGGCATCGACGACCATCAGCACCTGATCGGGCTTGACGGCCTTCTTGATGTCGACGGCCTCCTGCATCATCTGTTCGTCGATCTGAAGGCGACCGGCGGTATCGACAATGACCACGTCGCGCAGGTGGTCGACGGCCTCTTGGATGGCGCCCTTGGCAATGTCGACCGGGTGCGCGCCGTCACCGCGGAAGACCGGCACGCCGATCTCGCCACCAAGCGTGGCCAGCTGGTCGGCAGCGGCGGGACGATAGACGTCGCACGCGGCGAGCAGCGGCGAACGGCCCTGCTTCTTGAGCAGGTAGGCCAGCTTTACGGCAGCCGTGGTCTTACCGGAGCCCTGCAGGCCCACGAGCATGATGACATTGGGGATGCGGTTGCTAAAGACGAGCTTGCTCTCGGTTGAGCCAAGCATCTCGGTGAGCTCGTCGAGCACGATCTTGACGACGTTTTGCGCCGGCGACAGCGACTCCATGACCTCGGCGGTCATGCAGCGCTCCTTGGTCTTGGCGACGAACTCCTTGACGACCTTGAAGTTAACATCGGCCTCGAGTAGCGCCATGCGAATATCGCGCATGGCCGAAGTAATATCGGCCTCGGTCAGCTTACCCTTACCGCGCAGGCGGTCAAATGTGTCGTTGAGGCGATCGCTCAGGGAATCAAACACTGGTTACTCCTTAGTTGGACTCGCCCACCAGGGCGCGGCAGAAATCTTTGGCGTTAAACTCCTGCAGGTCATCGACCTGCTCGCCCACGCCGATGCGCAGGATCGGGAGCTTGAGCTTCTCGGCCACGGCCATGGCGATACCGCCCTTAGCCGTGCCGTCGAGCTTAGTCATGATAATACCGTCCAGGCCCAGCGCCTCGTTAAACTCGAGCGCCTGGTTCAGACCGTTCTGGCCAGTGGCGGCATCGATCACAAGCACGACCGAGACAGGCATGGGACCGGCGGCCATATTGGCGGCGCGCTTACGGGTCACATTGACCACCTTGGCGAGCTCGCGCATGAGCTCGGGGCTCGTGTGCAGACGGCCGGCGGTATCGATGAGCACCAGGTCGCTGCCGCGCTTATCGGCCTCGTCGAGCACGTCATAGCACACGCTCGCCGGATCGGAGCCGCGGTCACGCTTGATTACCGGTACGCCGGCACGCTGGCCCCACACATCGAGCTGCTCGATGGCGGCGGCGCGGAAGGTGTCGGCCGAACCGATCACCACGTTCTTGCCGCGGGCGGCCATGGCACTCGCAATCTTGCCGACCGTGGTGGTCTTGCCGGCGCCGTTGATACCGACAAACAGCACGCAGCTCGGCGTATCGGAAAACGGGTCGCGCTCAACAGGCACAAAATGGCCCTCGAGCTGCTCGGCCAGGGCGCGGCGAAGCTGCGGGGCGGTCTTGAGGTTCTTCTTTGCAGCGGCGTCGCGCAGGTCATCGGAGACCTGAATGGCGACCTCGGCACCCATGTCACCCATGACGAGGGTGTCCTCAAGGTCCTCCCAAAAATCCTCGTCGACCTCGCCGCCAAAGTAGAAGACCTCGTTGAGGGCCTCGCGGCTGCGCTCAAGTCCGCGCGAGAGTGCGTCAAAGAATCCCATTATGCATTCACGACCTTTCCGGTTTCGCGATCGAGTTTTTGCGAGACGACGCGACTGACGCCGTCGGCTTGCATCGAGACGCCGTAGAGAACGTCAGCATCCTCCATAGTACGGCGCTGATGCGAGATTACCAAGAGCTGCGTATCGGAACGCAGCACATCGAGGGCGCCGATGAGCTTGGACAGGTTGGCGTCGTCGAGCGCGGCCTCGACCTCGTCCAGCACATAGAACGGCACCGTGCGCGTGCGATACACGGCAAAGAGCAAGGCGAGCGCCGTCAGGCTCTTCTCGCCGCCCGACATTAGCATCATCTTGGTGATGCGCTTGCCGCGCGGCTGCGCCACGACCTCGATGCCCGTCTCGGCCGGATGCTCGGGGTCGGTCATCTCCAGATGTGCCTGGCCACCCGGGAACAGCATGGCGAAGATCTCGCGGAAGTTCGCATCGACCTTCTCAAAGGTCACCAGGAACGCCTTGCGCATCTTGCGGTCGATGGCCACGGTAATCTTGGTGAGCGCCTTGCGTGCGCTCTCCAGATCGGCCAGCTGCTCCTCGATGTAATCGGCACGGCGCTTGAGCTGCTCGTACTCCTCCATGGCGACTTGGTTCACAGGGCCCAAGTTGTTGATCTGGCGCACGAGTTGGTTGAGCTCGCGCTCGGCGGCGTCACGGTCGGTGGGCGCCGGCAGCATGAGCGCTTCCTCGAGCACCGTGGTGCCATCGGCGGTGATGGCCTTGATGGCAGCCTCGACCTGAACCTCGAGCTTGCCGCGTGCGACCTTGAACTCATTTTGCGTCGTAGCGGCAACATCGACCCTCTCTTTGGCGCGGGCGACCTCGGTCTTGGCGTCCTCGATGGTCTTCTTAAGCGAAGCCGAGTCCGCCTCCTCAAGCGATGCCTGATCGCGCAGGCGCGCTGCCCAATCCGACGCGCGCTCCAGCAAGGCCGAATAGCGCTCGTGCATGGGGTCGACACGCAGGCGCAGCAGCTCGAGCGAGCGTGAGGCCTGACGCGTCCCGCGGATACGACGGTCGATACCCTCCAGGCGATGCTCAAGATCGGGCACGCGGCCCTTCAGCGAACGCAGGCGCTCGCTCGTCTGGGCCAGACGCACCTTAGCGTCGGCGAGCTTACCGGCGGCCTCGGAATCGTCACGGCGCACGCGATCGAGCTCGTCGTTGGCCTCGGCAATCTGCAGGCCTAAGTCGCTCGCCTGCGCACGAGACTCGTCACGCGAACGGGTAAGTTCATCCACACGCGGACGTGCGGCACGAACAGCTTCAGCTGCCTGCTCGCGGCGCTTGGAAATACGCACGCGCTCGACCTCGGCGGTGTTGGCACGCTGCTCCAGGCGGCCGATCTCGGAGAACAGTGAGCGGCGCTCGCCCTCAAGACGGGCAATCTCGCCAGCGGCATCGCCCTCGGCGGCGCGCGCCTCCTCGACGGCAGCATTAGCCTCGACGACCTGATCCGAAACACGCTCAAACACGGTAGCAAGATCGGGCTCCAGGCCTTCCAGCTCGCGGATACGACGCTTGCGCTCCAGAGCGCCCGAAGCCTCGCCGGCATCGACCCCCACGCGAACCAAGCCGCCGCAGGCAACGCGTGCGCCATCGGGAGTCACGTAGGTCACACCATCAACGACGGGCGCGGCCAGGGCGGCAGAAAGGTCATCGACCACGTAATAGCCGCCGAGCAATGCCTCGACGACCGGACCGTAGCCCGCACGCACGGACAGACGATCAACAAGACGGGTACCGGCGGCACCCTCGGCAGCCGCAGAGCCACTCACGCTGCGCGCCACCAGCAGCGCCTCGCCCGAGGCCTTCTTCTGGTCCAGGGCGGCGCGACCGGCGCGCTCAAGTGCGGCAGCGTTATCGAACAACAGGGCATCGATATCGCCGGCGAGCAGCTGCTCAACCAGGCCCTCAAGCTCACGAGGGGCCTCGAGCACATCGCCCAGACGACCCGAGACATCGTCGCCCAGCGCGCCCACCAGACGGCTTACGAGCGGCGAGCTGTCGGCCATGCGAGCATCAAGCTTCTTTTGGCTGGCAAGCTCCGAGCGCACCTCGGACAGCTTGTTGCGTGCCTCGCTCTCGCGGGCACGCAGGTCCTTGAGGGCAGCGCGCGCCGTCTCGGTGGCCTCGCGCGCATCGCTCTGGGCCTGACGAGCCGCCTCAAGGGCGCTCTCAAGCTCCTCAGCACGGTTGCGGCGGCTATCAAGCGATGCCGTGACCTCCTCGAGCTGCTCATCGATCTGCTCCAGGCGCGAGGCATACATGTTGTCCTCGACCTCGGCGTTGCTCAGCGAGTCCTTCACCTTGGCGAGCTCGAGCGCAGCATTATCGGCAACGCGCTGCACATCGCGCTGTTCGCGCGTGAGCTGCGAAATCTGATTGTCGAGCGCAACGCGACGCTCGTGGAGCTCGGCGGCGGCAGGACCAGCGGCATCAACGTCCTCCTGGGCCTGCATGTGCGCACCGGTAACTTCCTCAAGCTGGGCACGTGCATCCTCGAGCTCCTCGACCACGCGACGGCGCTGATGCTCGGAGCTCGAGATCTGGCCGCGCATGTCGGACAGGCGCGACACCATGTTATGGCCCTTTTCCTCGAGCAGACGCATGTCTGAGTTAATGCGACCGACCACATCTTGCATATGGCGGCGCTGCTCGCCCAAGTCGCCCACAAACAGGCCCTTTTCTTCGAGCATAACTTGGAGCTTCTCGAGCTCGCGCTCCTTTTCGCCCAGGCGGTACTGCGCAAGCTCAAGCTCGGCAGCGCCCTCCTTGGAGCGGCTCTCCAGGTCGTTCCACTGCGACTGCAGCGAACGAAGCTCGTCGACGGCCAGCATCTGCGTAAGCTCGTTCGCGCGCGAGGACAGCTCTTTGTACTTGCGCGCGCGATCGACCTGACGCTCCAGCGGTCGCAGCTGACGGGCGATTTCCTTGTTGATATCACGGGCACGGGTCAGGTGCTCGTCCATCGATTTAATCTTTTTGAGCGCACGTTCCTTGCGACGCTTGTGCTTGGAGATGCCGGCGGCCTCCTCAATGAGGGCACGGCGCTCCTCGGGGCGGCTCTGCAAAATGGCATCGAGCTTGCCCTGGCTGATGATGGAATGCGTATCCTTGCCCAGTCCCGAATCGTGCAGGATATCCTGGATGTCCATCAGGCGGCACGGGCTCGAGTTGATGAGGTACTCGCTTTCGCCCGAGCGGTACATACGACGGGTGATGGCGACCTCGTCAAAGTCGACAGGCAGCATATGGTCCGAGTTATCGAGCACCAGCGTGACCTCGGCCACACCCACCGGCTTGCGCGCCGACGAGCCCGAGAAGATGACGTCCTCCATGGCCTGGCCGCGCAGCTGCTTGGCGCTCTGCTCGCCCAGGACCCACAGAATCGAGTCGGAGATGTTCGATTTTCCCGAGCCGTTGGGACCGACGATGACGGTCAGGCCCGGCTCAAACGTCATATGGGCGCGGTCGGCAAACGACTTGAACCCTTTGAGCGTGAGGGACTTGAGATACACGGCTCCTCGCTTAAACAGGCTTCTTGTTCAGAATCACGCCGTTGGTGGTGTAGCCCATGCGGTCGAGTGCCTCGAGCGCAGCGGCTCCCTCGGCTTCCTTCTTTGAGGAGCCGGAGCCGCGGCCCTGGCGGATACCGTCGATGAGCACCACGGCGGTAAAGGTGGGCGCATGCGCGGGACCCTCGGAGCCGACCAGCTTATACGCAGGAGGCTCGTGGCCGTCTGCCTGCACGCACTCCTGTAAGAACGATTTGGGGTTCGCGGGGTGCTCGGCACGCTCGGAGGCCAGGTGCGGTTTGAGCGTACGATGGATAAAGTCCGCCGCAACATCCCAGCCGGCATCCAGGTACAGCGCACCCACGAGCGACTCGTAGACGTTCTCGAGCGCCGAGTGCAGGCCGCGCGCGCCGGTACCGGTCTCGGAGGCACCAAAGATGATGATGTCGTCGATGCCCAGCTCATGCGACACCTCGGATAGCGTAGCGCCCGAGACAAGCGACACCTTCAGGCGCGTGAGCTTGCCCTCGTCAAACTCGGGATAGGACTCAAAGAGCGAACGGGCGACGACGGCGCCCAAAATGGAATCGCCCAAGAACTCAAGGCGCTCATAGCTGGCAGAAACCGGCTGGCCCTCGACTGCCGAGGGATGCGTAAGCGCCGCGCGCAGAAGCACCTTATTATTGAACTCGTGGCCCAGAATTTCCTGGGCACGCGTAAGTCGTTCAGACAAAGCCAAGACCTAGGCCTCCCTGGCGTTTTCAATCGCGTCGACGGCGTCGGCGACAGAGTTGAGCGAGAGCAGAGTCTCGTCATCGATCTCGAGGTTGAACTCGTCCTCGATAGCCGTAACCAGCTGCAGGCGCTCGAGCGAGTTGGCATCGAGATCGTCAAAGGTGGTCTCATCGCTAATTTCGGCAACATCGACGCCCAGAACGTCAGCAGCGACCTCGGCGATCTTGTCGAAGATTTCGGAGCGGTCCATAGCGCTTCCTCTCATAGTGCATGAATACCAAAAGAATGGTACCGCCCGGGCGGTACCAAGACACGGTTCTGATTCTACCCCACGAAGCAGGCCGCGAGGCACATAACAGCGCTCTAACTCGCTCTTACAAAACGATGCCGTCCATGGAGTTGGCGACATTCTCGACCAGCCCGGCGCGCACGGCTTCGGCCGCCGCAAGCGTACCGTTTTTAACAGCTTCGACCGAGGTGGCGCCATGGCCGATCAGAACCACGCCGCGCAGGCCCAAAAGAATCGCGCCGCCCTTGGCGTCGCCAGAGAGCTTGGCCTTTATCTCACGCATCTGCTTTTTAATGAGCAGCGCGGCGATCTTGGTGCCAAGCGAAGACATAAAGACGCCCTTGAGCTCCTGCAACAAAAACTTGGCAGCGCCCTCGGTGGCCTTGAGCGCAATGTTGCCCGACATGCCGTCGGCGACCACGACGTCAAAATTGCCCGACGTAAGATCGGTGCCTTCGCAGTTACCCACAAAGCCGGGAACCGCGGCTTTCATGGCTGGGAAGCAGGCCTTGGTAAAGTTGGAGCCCTTCTCGTCCTCGGTGCCATTGGCAAGCAAGCCCACGCGAGGATGCTCGATGCCCAGGACAACGCGGGCATAGGCGCTACCCATCTGGGCAAAACGCACCATGTCGTCGACCTCGACATCGGGGTTGGCGCCCATATCGCACAGCACCGTCAGACCGCCGGCGCGATTGGGCAGCGCATTGGTCAGACAGGGGCGCACCGGCTGCTTCTTGCCTTCGGCCATATATCTAAACGGCGTGACGTAGGCGGTCGCGGCAGCGGTCATGGCGCCGGTGGAGCCGGCGGAGAAAAACGCGTCCGCGTTGCCCTTTTTGATGGCGCGGCAGGCAAGCACGATCGAGGACTTGCGCTTGGTCATCACGGCGCGAATGGGATCGTCATCCATGGCGATAATGTCAGGGGCTTCCAGAGCCTCCACACGCGCATGGGCCGCGGCAAAGGGATTGACGATTTCGGCGGGACCGACTGCCAGGACCTCGATATCGGGATCGGCGGCAAGCGCAGCCTCGATACCATCGAGAACAACCTGAGGTTTCTCGTCTCCGCCCACAACGTCTACACAAACGCGAACGTTACTCATATACATACTCCTTATACAAAAATGGCCGACTCATTGAGCCGGCCATTGTGGTTCCATTTGGAACGGCATCGCATCCAGAGTATACCGTTACTCGGTAACGATAACCTCGCGGTCCTTGTAGAAACCGCAGCTGGGGCACACGTGGTGCGGAAGCTTGACAGCGCCGCAACGGGGGCACGTGGACTGAGCCGCAGCCGAGATCTTCATGTTGGCGGAACGACGGGTGTGAGTGCGGATACGACCCTGCTTTTGTTTAGGTACGGGCATAGTGACCTTCCTTATGAACTATCCAGTGTGGCGATTACGCGCAAGTAGCGATACTACCACAGTTTTACTCGTCGAGCTTGAGATTCTTCAATGCTGCAAATGGATTTTCCGTGGCAGCGGCCCATTCTGCCTCTGCCTGGGCGGCGCAATCGCATTGCTCGACGTTGAGATTGCAACCGCAAGTGGGGCACAGGCCGCGGCAATCGGGCTTGCACAGAACGACAAACGGCGTGTCCATGACGACCGCGTCGTTGATGGGCTCACCCAGATCGACGATGCGGTCCTCACCCAGGAGCTCGTAGCCGTCCTCGTAGGCCTCGGGATCCTCGGGCTTCTCGAAGAGGTAGAACTCCTCGATCTCGCCGGCGATATCAAACGAGGCAGGCTCCAGGCAACGGTCGCACTCGCCGGTGGCGTGCGCGCGGACCATGCCCGTGAGCAAGACACCGGTACCGGCATTGGTAAAGACAACGTCGTAGTCGATGCCGTCCTGTAGCTGGTACTCCTTCTCGCCCACCGTGTAGGTGGCAACATCGACCTTGCCGGTCAGCGGATACGAATCACCAGGAAACTCGAGCTGTTCGGAAAGATCGACGGTAACGCTCGGGAACTCAGCCATTACCACTGACCATTCTGTTGGGCGGCACCCTCGTTGAGCTGCTGACGGCAACGGGTAACGGTGCCGGTCAGGCTCTTGAGGTTCTCCTCCAGGTGCGTAAAGACCTGCTCTGCGTAGTCCTCGGCAGCATAACGCGTCTCGCGCTCGTACTGCTGGGCACGATCGCGGATGTCGTCGGCCTGCTGCTGTGCCAAGCGGACGATCTCCTGCTCACCGGCAATGGTGAGGGCCTGCTGCTGAGCGTCGGCGATGATGGAATCGGCCTGAGCGGCGGCGGAAGCCATAAGCTCCTCGCGCTCCTTAAGGATACGGCGGGACTTCTGCCACTCCTCGGGATAGCTCATGCGGATCTCGTCGAGGATGTTGAAGAACACGTCGGCGTCGATGACCTTGAACTGAGCGTTCTTGCCGAAAGGCGGCTTGGCTTCCTCGATCAGCCCTTCGAGCTCATCGACCAAGCTGACGATCCTATCGCCAGGAAAATTCTCGCCCGGCATCCGGTCTCCTTTCATAGGTAACATATCATCGTGCTAGTTTACCACATGCCACCAGGCAATAAAAAACGTCACGAAAAGCGGTGTCTGAGCGCTCCGACCACGTTGGGCGGGACAAACGTCGATACATCGCTGCCGAGCGAGGCGATTTGGCGAACGACCGAACTCGAGATATAGCCGTACTGCGGCGCACTCATGACAAAGATGGACTCCAGCTCGTTATCCAAGCGATAGTTGAGGTCTGCCTGCTGCAGCTCGTACTCAAAGTCGGTCATGGCGCGCAGGCCCTTGACCACGGCCCCCGCCCCCTGCTCGCGAGCGAAGTCGACCAAGAGGCCGGTAAAGGGCAGGACCTCGACGCCGTCGATATCACCGAGCGCCTCACGAGCCAGCGCCACGCGCTCATCCAGCATAAACGTGGTGCCCACACCGTTTTTACCCTGCGACTCGGCGACAGCGACGATCACGCTGGGAAAGATGCGGCGGGCGCGGCGGATGACGTCGATATGGCCAAACGTGATGGGATCGAAGGTGCCCGGGACGATCACGCGGTTGATGGTGTCACTCATGGGCGTTCTCCTGAACCGTCATGGCATCGGTGTTGTGAGCATCGGTGCCGGCGCAATCTTCCTCACCATCGTCATCGCCGACCCAACGAAGCAGGTCGACCGAGGTAATGCCGTAGCGCTTCTCGCGCACGATCTCAAAGCCTGCCGGATGCGCGCCCGCATCAGCGGCGGCATGCTCAAACAGGGCATAAGCGCCAGGTGCAAGCAGACCCTGCTGAGCCAGGTTCTGCAGCAGTATCTCGACCGGCTCGGCACCAAAAGCATAGGGCGGGTCGAGCAGGACCAGATCAAAGGGGCCGCCCGGCACACGACCGCGCGAGGCGCTCGCCAGCATGTCGCCCGTTACCACGCGCCAACGCGCACGGTCACGGCAGAGCGACTCGATATTCTTGGTAATGAGCCGCGCGGCATTCCGATCGATCTCGAACGTCGTGAGCGAGCGGGCGCCACGTGAGAGCATCTCTAACCCTAAGGCGCCGGAGCCGCCAAAGGCGTCCAGCACGCGGACCTCGTCCAGATCGAAGTCAAATGCCGACATGACCATAGATGCGCATGCCTCGCGCACACGATCGGTCGTGGGGCGGGTGACATCGCGACCACGGGGCTCCTCGATCTTACGACCGCGCCATTCGCCGCCGATGATTCTCATCCTCCGCTGACCTCCTTAAAAATGTGTCGATATCGCATGGCGACCGCATCGCGCAGGGGGCGCGTCGCCACGGAGTCAAGGTTGCAAGCATACCGCAAGAGCTCGACCGCGTCCAAATGGGCCCACTCGATCAGCTCCTCGTCGGCATCCAGGTCGACAAAGCGCAGAGTCACACCGCCATGCTGGCGGTACCCCAGGATTTCGCCCTCGTGGCGCAGACGAAGGTCCATCTGGGCGAGCGTAAAGCCGTCCGAGGTCTTTTCGAGCGACTGGAGACGGTCTTGCGCCGCCGAAGCGCCGCCGTTGCCCTTGGAGTGCGTCATGACCAGGCAGGTGCCCGACACGCTGCCGCGGCCCACGCGGCCGCGCAGCTGGTGCAGGGCCGCCAAGCCAAAGCGCTCACCGTTCTCGATGACCATGACGGTGGCGTTGGGCACGTCGACGCCCACCTCGACCACCGTGGTCGAAACGAGCACGTCGATCTCGCCGCGCTTGAAGGCGTCGATCACGCGATCCTTCTCCCCCGCCGGCATGCGGCCGTGAAGACGCTCGATGGTAAGCCCCGGCAACGCCAGGCGTAGGCGGTCGAGCTCGGTTGCCGTATCGTGCAGCGGCACGGGCACGGTTACGCGACCCTCGTCGTCACGGACGATACCGGGCACATCCTCAAGCTCATCGGCCGAGTCGCTCGGCTCCACGAGCGGGCAAATCACGTAGGCCTGCTGACCCTTTTCATGCGCCTCGCGGATGGCGCCATAGGCAAGGTCGCGGCTCGACTCGGTAAGCACGCGTGTCGTCACGCCAGCGCCAGGGACGGGCCGATGGCGGATGATGCTCGTGTCCAGATCGCCGTAGACCGAAAGCGCCAGCGTACGTGGGATGGGCGTTGCCGTCATAACGAGCAGATCGGCACCAGGGCCCTTCGCACGCAGGGCGTTGCGTTGGCCGACGCCAAACCGGTGCTGCTCATCGATGACCACGAGCGACAGATGCTTAAACGCCACGTTATCCGAAAGCACCGCGTGGGTGCCAAAGAGGACATCGAGCTCGCCCGATTCCAGCTGGGCATGGATCCGCTCGCGCTCGGCCGCCGGCGTGGCGCCCGTCAGGAGCGCCCAGGTCATGCCAGCCTGCAAGAGCAAGGGGCCGGTCTTATCGGCATATTGACGCGCCAGCACGCCCGTGGGCGCCATAACGCAGGCCTGCGTGCCGCTATCGGCAGCCACAGCCAGCGCGCAGGCGGCAACGGCGGTCTTACCGGTACCGACATCGCCCAGCAGCAGGCGGTTCATCACGCGCCCGCCATCGCACATATCGCGCAGGATATCTTGGAACGCGGCCTCCTGCTCGTCGCTCAGAGAAAACGGCAGGGCCTGCTTAAGCGCGGCCAGGTGCTCGCCCGCGGCGTGGGCGTAGGGCACCACATCGACCAGGCTGCCGTCGTTGCGCAGGCGCAGCGCCAGCTGCAGGTAGAGGCACTCCTCGTAGGCAAGCCGTGCGCGCGCGATATCGCGCTCAGCCATGCTCGAAGGAAAGTGGATCGATCGAAGCGCACGAGCATCGCTCATCAGGCGACGTTTAACGCGCAAGCGTGCGGGAATCGGGTCGAAGGGATTGCCGACGACCTCGAGCGCGCCACTTACGATGCGGCGCATCCATGCCTGGCTCACGCCGTCACTCACATAATGGACCGGCAAAATGGTGCCCGCAGCACGCCCCTCATCGAGCTTTTCAAAGTGCGGCGAGGCCATCTGCTTAAAACCGTAGGCAAACTCAACCTTGCCCATCACGGCCAGGCGGTCGCCCTGCTTAAGCTGCTGGGCAATCCAAGGCTGACGGAAAAAGGCGACCTGCAGCACGCCCGTCTCATCAACGAGTGAGACCTCGGTCACCTGCATGCGCGGACGCGGCTTCTTTTGAACGATACGGTCGACCGTGGCGATGATGGTACACACGGTACCGATGGGCGCCATCTCGATGGACCAGGAGCGCGTAAAGTCCAGGTATCGATGAGGGATATGGAGAAGGAGGTCCCCCACCGTCCGAATTCCCAGACGGCGAAGGGCCTCCTCACGTTTACCCGAAACATATTTGAGTCGCGCGATATCCTCGTCGAGCGCATTGCTCTGGGCAAAGCGCTCCGAGACGCGCGGCACGGAGCACAGCTCGGACATGGGCAGTTGCCTACTCGATCGAGAAGATCACGGGATAGAGCGGCTGCTCGCCACGATGGGCGTCAATCTCCAGATCGGGCTGAGCCTCCTCGATGGCGTCGACGATCTCTTGGAAGGCCTCGTCGGAAAGCTCCTCGCCGGCCAGAATCGTCAGCGCGTCGCCCTCCTCTTCCTCCTGCATGCGGTTGATGCAATCGAGCGTGACCTGCTTCACGTCGGAGCCGACCACGTCGATGGAGCCGGCAATGATGCCCATGACGTCACCGGAGTGAATCGGCGAGCCGTCAGAGGCGCTGGAGTCGCGCACGGCACGGGTGACCTCGCCATCGCGGACCTCGCTGATGGCGTCGACCATGGCGGCGACGGCGTCCTCGAGCTCGGAATCGGGCAGGACGGCGAACAGCGCGGAGAAGGCCTGCGGAACGGTCTTGGTGGGAACGACGGCGACCTTCTTGTCGGTGCAGGCAGAAGCGGCAGCCTCGGCGGCCATGCGGATGTTGCCGTTATTGGGCAGGATGATGACCGAGGTCGCGTTGACCTGGTCAACGGCGCCCAGCAGGTCTGCAGTCGAGGGGTTCATGGTCTGGCCACCCGACACGATCACGTCGACGCCGAGGGACTTAAGGATGTCGGCCTCACCGGAACCGGCGGCAACGGCGACAAAACCCAGCGCCTTGGCGGGCTCGGCGGCCTTCTCCTGGTCCTCGTGGATCTTGGCGGTACGGTCATGGGCCTCCATCTCCATGTTGTGGATAAAGACCTCATAGATCTGACCGAGCTGCAGCATGTGCTCGAGCACCAGGTTGGGGGTGTTGGAGTGCACGTGGATCTTGTAGTCGGGGTAGGCACCCACGAGCAGCTCGCAGTCGCCCATGGAGCCCAGGAACTTAAGGCACTCGTCCTCGTCAAACGGAGCGTCGGCCTTAAAGAGGAACTCGTTGCAGTAGCGGAACTCCGAGCCCTCCCAGTCGTCATTGGCCTCGATCTCAACGCGGCCAAGAGCGGCATCGCGGGCAGAGCCGGCGGAGTCAAACGTAGCGGAGAAATCCTCGACAACGGTGCTGCGACCAAGTGCTGCAGCCACAAAGTTCTCAAGGAAGATGGCAAAGCCAAAGGCGCCGGAGTCGACCACGCCGTTCTCCTTGAGGACGGGCAGCAAGTCGGGCGTGCGGGCGACGGACTGGTAGGCCTCGACGACGATGGCGTCGAGCGCGTCCTCGGCCGAGAACTTCTTCTTCTCGCACTCGTCTGCCTTGGTCGAGACGTCGCGCAGCACCGTGAGGATCGTACCCTCGATGGGCTTGCGGACGGCCTGGAAGGCAACCTTGACGGCTCGGCGGAACGCATAGGCGATGTTAGCGGACGTGATGGGCTCATCGGCAGAGACAAGGCCCTCGGCCACACCACGCAGAATCTGCGAGGTGATGACGCCGGAGTTGCCACGGGCACCCATCAGGGAGCCATGGGTGATGGCACCGGCGATGGCCTCCATGTCGGCGTCGGCAGGAAGGGCGGAGAGCTCCTTGGTCACCGAGGCGAGCGTGAGCGACATGTTGGTGCCGGTATCGCCATCAGGTACGGGAAAGACGTTGAGCTTGTTGATCTCCTCGGCCTTGTCGGAAACGGCAGCCGCAGCGATCGGAAAACAGGTGCGAATGGTCTTTGCAATCATGGGTATTTGAATCTCCGTTTTCGGATGCTAGTTCAGACGGCTCTTGAGCGCGTCGATGTGAATGCCGATCTTAAGGCTGGCGGGATCGATCTGGGCGATCTCCTGCAGAGTGAAGGCAACGGAGCTCGAAAGATTGTGGCAGACGGACTTCATGTTGACGCCGTTCTCGAGCACGACGTGAAGATCGACCGTAAGGCCGTTCTCGTCAGCGGAGACAAGCACGCCCTTGCGGAGGCGCTGACCGGCAAGCAGGCGCACGCTCTCGGCACCCTGGAGCTGCTCAGCCATACCGACGACGCCATAGCACGTCATCGCGGCATAACCGGCAATATCGGCAATAACGTCGTTCGAGACGCTCAGGCTGCCGTTAATGGTCTCAGACACAAGAATCTCCTTATCTGGTGCTCGCGGCACCATCTCGTGGGAGCAATCATTGCAATATTCTACAACGACCGCGCCATGTTGAGGTGGTGGGTCGCGGGATTACATCCTCGACACGAAATGTTGATATGGTAACGTTCGCGACCGGCGATCGCGGCATGAAAAAAACCCGCCGCAAAAGCGACGGGTTTAACAACCTGGCTCCCCGGGTAGGACTCGAACCTACAACAGCGCGGTTAACAGCCGCGTGCTCTACCATTGAGCTACCGAGGAATTTAAAAGCCCAACGGAAAGGGCTGGAAAATTCTGGCTCCCCGGGTAGGACTCGAACCTACAACAGCGCGGTTAACAGCCGCGTGCTCTACCATTGAGCTACCGAGGAATAGGTGCGTGCTCTCAAGCAACGAAGTTTATTATACGGACGAATCAGCTCAGGGCAAGAACTTTTTTAAGAAATTTTCCGACCCAACCGTTGCGGCAAGGAGTGTCCCAAAGTGCCGGCAAAAAATGAACGTCCCCAACTGCCAGGTTCACTCTCATTTTGCGGGCACTCATTTAAGTCTGTCCCCAATGAGTGTTAAACGACTAGTCATTCAAGAACGTCCCTAACGGCTACATGAAAGCGCCCCCAAGCGGATGTGCTTGAGGGCGCTTCTTGCTTGACTAGCTTTCGATATAGTCCTTCAGCTTGCTCGAACGGCTCGGGTGGCGGAGCTTGGCCAGGGTCTTGGACTCGATCTGGCGGATGCGCTCGCGCGTGACGCCAAACTCGCGGCCGACTTCCTCGAGCGTACGGGGATGTCCGTCGACAAGGCCAAAGCGCAGCTCGATAACCTTGCGCTCACGATCGGCAAGCGAATCGAGCACCTGGGTGAGCTGCTCCTGCAGCATGGAGAAGCTGGCGGCATCGGGCGGAACGATGGCCTGGGAGTCCTCGATGAAGTCGCCCAGCTGGGAATCCTCTTCCTCGCCGATGGGGGTCTCGAGCGACACGGGCTCCTGCGAGATCTTCTGGATCTCGCGGACGCGGTCGGCGCTCATGTCCATCTCGGCACCGATCTCCTCGGGGGTCGGGTCGCGGCCCAGGTCCTGAAGGAGCTGACGCTGCACGCGGACGAGCTTGTTGATGGTCTCGACCATGTGCACGGGAATACGGATGGTACGGGCCTGGTCGGCGATAGCGCGCGTAATGGCCTGACGAATCCACCACGTGGCGTACGTGGAGAACTTAAAGCCCTTCTGGTAGTCGAACTTCTCGACGGCGCGAATCAAACCGAGGTTGCCCTCCTGGATCAGGTCCAGGAACAGCATGCCGCGGCCAACATAGCGCTTGGCGATGGAGACGACCAGACGCAGGTTTGCGCTGATGAGAGCCTGCTTGGCCTCGAGGCCGACATTCTCGATACGGGTCAGACGGCGCATCTCGGCACGCGTGAGCTCGAGCTCGCCCGCCTCGGCAGCCTCGAGCTTCTCGGTGGCCTCAAGACCGGCCTCGATCTTCATGGCCAGATCGACCTCTTCGGAGGCGGTCAACAGGTCGACCTTGCCGATCTCCTTGAGGTACATACGGACCGGGTCGCCGGTCAGCATCACCGTGGAGGCATCGATGCCACGCACGCGCGAGCGTGAACGGGACGTGCGCACGGTGCGCTTCTTCTTGCTCTTGGAAGAACCCATCTCGGCGTCGGCCTGACGGGCCATCTTGAGCTCGTGATCGTCGAGCGAGCCGGAATCGTGCTCGTCGTCGTCATCGAAATTGTCGGTATCGGTATCGTTATCGTCATCGTCGACGTCCATGGGGGCGTCGTCGTTACCGCTCGCGGAGATAATCTGGATGCCGCTGTTGCGCAGCGCGGAATACACCGCGGTGAGCTGCTCGTCAGAAACATCGATATCCTTCAGGGCGACCTGAATCTCGTCCTCGGTTACCGAAGTCCTGTTTGAGCCGTTGCCCATGAGCTTTGCAACGTAGGATTCCAGCCCAGTACCCGTGCTCTCAGTCTTTTTTGGCACAGATTCTCCCTTCATAGTCCACAGGACTCAATACTTTAGCACACACATTGACGTCTATACCCAAAAAGAGAACTGGATATAGGCGAGAATACGCTGGTTGACCACAACATCTAGGCTTGTTCGGTGCCTGCGGCCTCCAAGCCGATCAAACGGAACGGGTCCGCCACGCCGCCGATCGACTTTTGCAGCTCGCGTTGACGCTGCGAATCCCGCGCGGCCTGCACGGTCAGCGCGCGACGGGCCTCATCGTCGAGCGAACGATCCTGGCGCAGCTTGGCCTGTGCGGCACGCATGCGGCGCTTGATGGTGTAGAGCTCGAGCGTATCGAGCATAAACACGATGTTCGTCTCGGTGGGGTGCTTGCTCGTCGCCGAGATGCGCCCGGCACTCACAAGCGTTGCCGCCTCGGGACACACCGAGCGCGCCGCATCCATGCAGGTCGCAGGATCGGTGCCCGGGGGCGTCGCCAGTACGGCCCATGCGATGGACTCGTGACGTGGGTCAACCCACTCGATGGAGCAGATGCGGTCGGCATACGTGCGGAACAGGTCGGGGTAGCTCGTGAGCATGGTCAGCAGCTCGCGCTCCCCTGCCAAGGACTTGCGTTCTAGATCGGTCAAAACCATCGGCGCCGCCGCAGCCGATGCGCTCGAACCATCAGCCACAGGCGCAGCGCCCATATCATCAGGCACATCGATCGGCGGCAAGTCGTCAACGACCTCCACGGGCGCGGCACCGTAGGCATCGAGCGGGACGTAGTCGTACGGTTCTTCCTCGACCGGCGCCGCTACGGCCGGAGTCGCGCCCGATGCCCAAGCACCGCGACCGGCATCGCGAGAACTCGATGCCCGACCGCCCGCATTTCCAGAGCGCTCGGCCTGTGCCCGCTGGCGCTCATAGTTCTGCTCACGACGTCGTTCCGCATCCTCGCGCTTGGCGACATCGCGAAACACGCGGCCCGAGCTCGCACGCACCGTCTCCAGATCCAAACCCAGTAGATCGGCAATCTGAATAAAGTACGTATCGATCATGTAGCTATCGCGCAGCGGATAGATGAGCGTCAGCGCATCCTCGAGCGCCTTGGCACGACCGCCCGGCGTGGTAATGTCGCTCGACTCCTGCAGCGAACGGTAGACAAAGTCCATGAGCGGCTCGGCCGCGTCGATGCGCGCCTGCAGCTCCTCTCCGCCGTGCGCCGTGATGAACTCCATGGGATCGTTGCCGTCGGGCAGCACCACGCAGCGCAGGTCCATCGAATCCTGCTCGATAAACTGAATCGCACGGCGAGCGGCCTTTTGACCGGCAGCATCGCCGTCAAACATATACACGATGCGCTTGGCAAAGCGGGTGAGCGTCTTGACGTGATGCTCCGTGAGCGCGGTGCCCAGCGTGGCGACAACGTTTTTAATCCCCGCTTCCCAACAGGCGATGCAGTCGGTATAGCCCTCCACCACGATGGCGGTATCCTGCGCGACGATAAACTCCTTGGCCCAATTAAAGCCGTAGAGGTTTCGCTTTTTATGAAACACGCTCGTTTCGGCGGTATTGAGGTACTTGGGTTGGCCGTCACCCATGATGCGACCACCAAAGGCAATGTTGTGACCCTGCTCGTCAAAGATGGGGAACATCACGCGGTCGTAGAAGCGGTCGGCAAGCTGCCCGCGCCCGCGGCTCACGGCAACGTTGGCATCGATCATCTCCTGCGGGGTAAAACCCGCCTGGGACAGGTGCGACACCAGCGCGTTGCGGCCCGGTGCAAAGCCCAGGCAGTAGCGGCGGCAGACGTCGCCACCCATGCCGCGGCTGGCAAAGTACTCGCGCGGACGGCCGTCCTTACCGCGCATAAGCATGGTGTGGTAGAACTGGGCGGCCTCGGCGCACAGATCGTAGATTCGGGCACGCTTGGTACCGCGCTCGCGGCGATCTCCGGTGTCATGCAGCTCAATACCCGCGCGATCGGCCAAATATCGGATTGACTCGGGAAAGCTCAGGTTCTCGCGCTTCATGATATAGGTGAAGACATCGCCGCCTTCGCCGCAGCCAAAGCAATGCCACACCTGCGTGGCAGGGATTATGTGGAAGGACGGCGTCTTTTCGCCATGAAAGGGGCAGCAGCCCCAAAACTCATGGCCGCGGGGCTTGAGCTCAACCGTTTCCTGCACGATGGCAACTAGGTCGGACGCAGCGCGGACCTGGTCTTTTTCCTCATCGCTAATCACGGACGCTCACCCCCTGCTCGCCCAAGTTGTGACGAATATCTTCGATATTACCCTCGACGGTCGCGATCAACTCATCCAGCGAATCGAACACGCGCGACGGACGCAGCCAGCGCGTAAACGCCAGCGAAACGGAAGCGCCATACAGGTCGCCCGTATAACCAATTAAATTGGCCTCGAGATGCGCAGATGCCGCATCGTCAGCATACGTCGGCGGCAGTCCGACGTTAACGGCAGCGGGCCACACGATGTCGTTGACCAGCACCAGGCCCTCATACACGCCATCGGCAGGCACCTGAATGCCGTCGGGAACATGTAGGTTTGCCGTGGGAAAGCCCATGCCAGAACCCTCGTGACGGCCGCGAATAACACCGCCGCGCACCATATACGGGCGGCCGAGTAACTCAGCAGCAAGCTCCACATGGCCCTGTCCCAGCTCATGACGAATGCGGGTGGCGCAAATGGCCTCACCGCCCTCGCAAAGCAAGTCGTGCCCGTATACGTCAACGCCGCGCTCGGCACCCCAGGCGCGCATCTCGGCAACACCAGAAGCACCGCCACGACCCAGCCTAAAGTCGCTGCCAACGCGAATCGATCGAATGTCGACCAGACGCGACACCAGCGAGAGAAAATCAACATGGTCAAGCGCCGCAACCTCAGGCGTAAAGGGAACGGCCACCACCGCATCGACCCCGGTTTGAGCCAGGGCATGCAGACGGTCGGCCGTCGTCATCAATTTTTGAGCGGGCGAAGGGCTCACCACGACGTCCGGGTCGGGATCGAAGGTAACCACGACCGCCTTACAGCCATGGGCACGGGCATCACAGACAAGCGCTTCGATGAGTTCCTGGTGTCCACGGTGCACACCATCGAAAACGCCGATGGCGATGGAGGCAGCACCCAAGTGCTCGCACTCATCAAATGCATCGGCAGCAACGATGCGAGCCTCGTCCGACTCGCCCGCGAAAAAGATACGCGCGAGCTCGCGAGCGGACAACATCATCGAACACCGCCGATTGCCTGCGGAAACACGTGCTCCATGACAAAGCGGCCACTCTCAATGCGGGCGAGCGCCTTGAGTCCCCCATCGAGCACCAACGCAAACGGCGCCTTCGAGGCATCGAAATCCGCAAGCGCACGCTCAACGGGAATGCGTCGGCCGCAGAGCAGGTCATCGGCAAGATTGCCAGGCAAGTCAACACGCGTGGCGCCCAGGGCCGCAATGGGATCCAGGGCAAAGCCAGCCGCGGACTCGGGGGAAAGTTCCTCGACCGCATGACAAGCGCCAATGGAAACAACACCGGAGGCCGTGCGGCGCAACGCGGAAATGTGCGCGGCGCTCTCACAGGCGCGGCCCAAGTCTCGAGCGAGCGCACGGATATAGGTGCCCTTGCTCACCGAGAAAGCCACGGTCCACACACACGTATCACCTTCGCCGCCCACGGCGATCAGGTCGGCGGCATAGACCTCGACGGGGCGCGGAGGTAGGTCCACCGCATTGCCCTCGCGAGCAGACTTGTAGGCGCGAACGCCATTGACCGAGATAGCCGAAAACGCCGGCGGCACCTGCATCTGCGGACCCAGCATGGCCGCCAAGCGCTCACGGGCATAGGCAGGATCGCGCAGCTCGTTGGCAATAGCCACCGTGCGGACCGCCTCGCCCTCCGCATCATCGGTATTGGTCTCGGCGCCAAACGAGATGTCGGCGACATAGCTTTTGGTATCGAGGGTTAGCATGCCCAGCAAACGAGCAGCCTGGCCAACACCCACCACCATGACACCCGATGCCATGGGGTCGAGCGTGCCGGCATGGCCGACGCGACGCTCATGGAGGGCGCGCCGACATTGCGAGACCACATCGTGGGACGTGCAGCCCACCGGCTTATCGACGGCGAGCAGCATATTCAGTTGAGAAGGCGTACGACGAGCCATGTACCATCCAAAAAGTTAAAGCTCGACAGTCACCGAAGCGGGATCCTCCCCTACCAGTTCGGCCAGCATGGGAAGTGCCACGGTGAGCGTCTCGAGAATCGTTCCGTTGTTGGAGAAACCGGCGGCAGCGGGATGTCCGCCTCCGCCAAAGGCAGCAGCGATCTCGGACACGTTGAGGTCGCCCTTGGAGCGCAGGTTGCCGCGCACCTTGGTATCGCCCTCAATGCCCTTCAGGAACAGACAGACCTCGACGCCCATCACCGAGCGCACCACGTCAACCAGACCGTCGCACTCATCCGAGGTGACACCGCACGCCTCAAGGTCACTCTGGTACGCGTAGCTATACGCGACGCGCCCGTGGGCCACCGTCTTAATGCGGCCCATAACGATGGACTTGAGATGCAAAAACTCAACGCGCATGCTCTGGTAGACCTCGAGTGCCACACGCGCCGGATCGGCACCGTGGGCAACCAGACGCGAGGCTGCATGGAACGCGGCGGCGTCGGCGTTTTGGTACTGAAAACGGCCGGTATCGGTAACCAAGCCACACAGCAGGCAGGTTGCAACGCCATCACGTGCGACAATGCCGCAATTGTCCAAGAAGCGGTCGATGATCATGGCGCAGGCTGCAGCTTCGACGCGCCTCAGGCTGAGCTCGGCAAACTCCTCGCGCGCCGGATGGTGATCGAAGCACACCACATGCTTGGAGCGACGAAGCACCTCGGCGGAATTATTGAGACGCTCGACGACCGGCACGTCCACCGAGATGAACAGGTCCGGATTGCCGGTATACGCAGATGCCGGTACCAGGCGATCGGAGCCTTCCATAAAGCGGTAGATACGCGGAACCGGGTCATCGTCTGCCAACAGCAGCGCAATGTCCTTGTTGGGAAAAAACTTCATAAGCGAGAGGCCCAGACCCAACACGGAGCCCAGGGCGTCACCATCGGGAGAAGTGTGTCCCGAAATCGCAATGGAGGACGCACCCTCGATGAGCTCGAGGATGCGTCGCTGAATATCTGCAGACTCGCACGAGGCGAGGTCGGCGGAATTAGTCATCTAAAGCTGCCTCCTGGGCGGCATCCGCTATCGGATAGCCGTCCTCGTCCTTTTCGATCGCAAGCGTGGCGGGAACGTTTTCCAGCGCACGCGTGATGCGCTCGGCCTCATCGGTCGAGCGATCGATGCGAAAATCGAGCTCGGGCGTGACACGCCAATCGAGCGAGCGAGCCAACAGGCTGCGAATACGGCCCTTGGCGCTTGCGAGCGCCTCCATGACCTCGTCGTAGCGGCTCGCATCGCACGACACGTACACACGCGCAAACGAACGGTCCACCGCGACCTCGACCGCGGTCAAAGTAACCAGGTCGAGACGCGGATCGGAAACCTCAAAGAGCAGGATATAACCGAGCTTCTCGCGAAGCTGCTCGCCCAGACGGCGGGTTGCCTGCGTTTGCTTCATAGCGCTACCCCCTACTCGGTACGGGCAACCTGGTCGATGCGGTAACCCTCGATCTGGTCGCCGGGCTTGATGTCCTGGAAGTTCTCCAGGCCAATGCCGCCCTCGGAACCGCTCTTGAGGCTCTTGGCCTCGTCCTTGTAGTGGCGCATCGAGGCGATCTTGCCGTTGAAGACCACGATGCCGTCGCGCACCAGACGCACGGAATCGGTCGCGGCGATCTCGCCCTCTTCGACACGGACACCGGCGGCGATACCGACTTTGGGCACCTTGAAGGTGTCCAGGACGGTCGCGGTACCCGTGGAGACCTCGACCTCGGTGGGCTTAAGCATGCCGATACGGGCAGCGTCGAGTTCCTCGAGACACTTGTAGATGACGTCGTAGCAACGGATCTCGACGCCCTCACGCTCGGCGGCGGAGCGGGCCTTACCGTCGGGACGGACGCCAAAGCCGATGATGATGGCGTTGGAGGCGTCGGCCAGGACGACGTCGGTCTCGTTGATGGCACCAACGGCGGAGTGGATCGTGTTGATGCGGACCTCGGACTGATCCATCTTGTCGAGCGAATCCTGAAGGGCCTCGATAGAGCCCTGGACGTCGGCCTTGATGATCAGGTTGAGCTCCTTGACCTCGGCGTCGGCAATGGTCTCGAAGAGGTTCTCGAGCGTGACGTGCTTCACGCGGCTCTGCTCCTCGATACGGGCCTTGAGCGAACGCTCGTCGGCAAGGGCGCGAGCCTCGCGCTCGTCCTCGAACACGCGGAACTCGTCGCCGGCGTTGGGCACGGACTGCAGACCCAGAATCTCGACGGCGTCGGAGGGACCGGCCTCGGTGACGGCGCGACCCTTGGGGTCGAGCATGGCGCGGACGCGGCCGTAGGTAAGGCCGGCGACCAGCGTATCGCCCACGTGCAAGGTACCGCGGGTCACGAGCACGGTAGCGACCGAGCCGCGGCCCTTGTCGAGCTTGGCCTCGAGGACGTTGCCCGAGGCAAAGGTGTCCGGGTTAGCCTTGAGCTCGAGCACGTCTGCCTGGAGCAGCACGGTCTCCAGAAGGTCGTCGATACCGATCTTCTGCTTGGCCGAGATGTTGACGAACATGTTCTGTCCGCCCCACTCCTCGGGGATGACGCCGTACTCGGTGAGCTCCTGACGCACACGGTCGGGGTTGGCTCCCGGCTTATCGATCTTGTTGACGGCGACGACGATGGGTACGCCGGCGGCCTTGGCGTGGTTGATCGACTCGACCGTCTGGGGCATGACGCCGTCGTCGGCGGCGACGATCAGGATGACGATGTCGGTCACCTTGGCGCCACGGGCACGCATGGCCGTAAAGGTGGCATGACCCGGAGTATCGATGAAGGTGATCTTGCGGTCGTTGATCATGACCTGCGAAGCGCCGATAGCCTGCGTAATGCCGCCCGCCTCGCCGGCAGCAACGCCGGTGTGACGGATGGCGTCGAGCAGCGACGTCTTACCGTGGTCGACGTGGCCCATGACGGTGACGACCGGGGCACGCGGCTTAAGGTCGGCGGGATCGTCGTAGAACGAGAAGGTGTTCTCCTCCTCGGGGGTGATGATCTTGATCTGACGGCCCAGGTCGTCGGCGACGAGCTCGACGAGGTCGTCGGACATGGACTGCGTCATGGTGAGCGGCGTACCCAGCAGGAACAGGCGCTTGATGATGTCGTTGGCCGGAACGTCGAGTGCCTCGGCAAGCTCCTGGACGGTAACGCCCTGGGAGACCTTGATGGCGTCGAGCTCCTCGGGGTTCACGCCCTGGGCCAACGCCTCCTCTATCTTGCGCTCCTCCTGAGCCTTGGCAGCCTCGCGCTCGCGCTTCTCCTTGCGCTTCTTGCGGCGACCGGTGGACTCACGAGAGGCCTCCTCGACGGCAGCACGAGCCTCCTCGAGTACCTTCTCGCGGCTGTACTCCTCGGCCTCGCGAGCCATACGGCTATAGTGGTCCTCTTCGTTGTTGTGACCGCCCTTGCGCTTCTTGCCCTTGCCCTGCTTGTCGGGGTTGGGGAAGTCCATGCCGGCAGCGACGTTGTTGCTGGCGTTGGTGCGATGACTGTGCGGACGGCTCTCGGAGGCGTTGCGCTCGGAGTTGTTGTCGGAGGCGTTACGATCGTTACGACGGCCACCGCGGCGGTCGTTGTTGCCGCCACGACGGTTACCGCGCTCGGCGGCGCGCTCGGCTTTGGCCTTGTCCTCGGCGTCCTTCTTCTCCTTGAGCACGGTCTCCTGTGCGGCGATCTGGTCGAGCAGCGAACGGAAGCGCGAACCGGAGTCGGAAGCGGGAACGGCGCGGCGCTGGGCCTCGCGGGCAGCCTCCTCCTTCTCGCGAGCAAGGCGCTCCTGCTCGGCCTTCTTCTTGGCCTCGGCCTCGGCGCGGGCAGCCTCCTCGGCAGCCTGGGCTGCGGCAAACTGGCGGCGTTCCTCCTCACGTGCCTTCTCGGCGGCGATGCGCTCACGCTCGGCCTCGGCGGCGCGTGCGGCCTCCTCGGCGGCAGCTGCCTGCTCCTCGGCCTGCTTGGCGGCCTCGACTTCCTGAGCGCGGGCCTCGATCACCGAGGCGAGCTGCTTGCGGACCATGGCGACATAGGCGTCCTCCAAGGTGGAGGAAGCGGACTTAGCGGGAATCTTCATATCGGCGAGATGACCCATCAGTTCCTTGGAGGTCATGCCGAACTCTTTGGCCAGGGTGGACACACGGACTTTTGCCATATGACTTCACCTACCCTTTCTGGCACCTTGGGTGCCTAGAGACTGAACGAGCGTGGGAGACGCGCCGGGACCCGCCCGGCGCGACCGCGCGCTAGATCAGGTCCTCCGCATCATCGAAGGCGTCGGTGTCGTGGACACCGCAGAAACGGGAGCCGGGACGGGCCTGGTTGCGGCACTGGATGCCGTCCTCGGACACGTACTCGCAGCGACGGACGTCCTCGTCCTCCTCGTCACCGATCAGGTCGGCGGCGGGCTCCTCGTGAACGGGAACGTTCTTGAGGATGTCGGCGGCAAGCGTCTCGGACTTGATGTCGATGTGCCAGCCGGTCAGGCGCGCGGCGAGGCGGGCGTTCTGGCCCTCCTTGCCGATGGCGAGGGACAGCTGGTCGTCGGGGACGATGACGCCGGCGTAGGCCTTCTCCTCGTCGATGAGGACGCGGGTGACCTTAGCGGGCGACAGGGCGTTGGCGACGTAGACGGCAGGATCGGCATCCCACAGGATGACGTCGACGCGCTCGCCACGGAGCTCGCCCACGACAGCGCGAACACGGCTGCCCTTGGGGCCGACGCAGGCACCCACGGGATCCAGACGGTCGTCGAGCGAGTGGACGGCAACCTTGGAACGCTGGCCGGGCTCGCGGGCGATTGACTTGATCTGGACGGTGCCCTCATAGATCTCGGGCACCTCCTGCTCAAACAGACGACGCATGAGCTCGGGGTGGGTACGGGAGATGACAATCGGCGGACGGCTGTGCTCGCCACGAACCGGCTGCAGGTTGGAGTTGGGGTCGCGAACGTCGATGATCACGGCCTTGATGTGCTGATTGTGCAGGTAGCGCTCGCCCATCGGACGCTCGTTGCGCTCGTTCTCGTAACGACGCTGATCGAAGTGCGGCAGCTCGGCCTCGACGCCTTCGCGAATCTTGACGATCGTGAAGTCGGGCGTGGACTGCAGCACGGTACCGCTGATGAGGTCACCGATGCGGCCGGAGAACTCCTCGTAGATCTGCTCGCGGGCGGAGTTACGCACGATGGCGTTGATCTCGGCCTTGGCGTGCTGGGCAGCGATGCGGCTCGTGTTCTTGGGGGTGACGTCGATCTCCTCGAACTCGGTGAAGTTGCCCTCCTCGTCCATGGAATCGTCGATCGGCTCCAGGCGGTAGACGTAGATCTTGCCGGTGGTGCGGTCGATGGTCACCTTAGCGCCCCACTCAAGATGCAGGATCTCGGCATAGCTCTTGGCGAGCGACTGCTCCAGGCGGTCGATCAGGTAGAGCTGGTCGATGTGCTTCTCCTGGCAAAGCTCCATCAGGGCGGACATCATGTCGGATGCTGCCATCTTACTTTCCTTCCTTCGCGGGCTTGAAGTCGTAGGTGGGCTTCAACTTGCACTTTTTAACATCAGAAAAATCGAGGGTAACGGACTCGCCGTCCTCGAGCTCGAGGGTCACGTTCGTCTCGGTGGCGGCGGCAATCTTGCCGGCGTACTTGCGACGGCCCTCGGTGGCGGTGGAGGTGAGCTCGCAGTCCTCGCCCACAAAGCGGGCAAAGTCGCGCGGACGGCGCAGCGGGCGCGCCATACCCGGGCTCGATACCTCGAGCGTATAGCTCGAAGAGATGGGGTCGAGCTCCTCAATCACGTCGCCGATCCACTTGGTATTGGCCGTGACGTCGTTGAGCGACAGGCTCTGACCCTCGGCACCCTCGATACGCACGCGCACGCAGGGGGCCTTGGTGGCACCCACGAGCTCGACGTCGACGATGTCGACATCGTGCTGGGGAGCGACGGCCTCGAGCGCATCGATGATCGCCTGCTCGGTCTTAGTCTTGACCATTGCGGCACCTCCATCCATACAAAAAAGAAGCGGGGCCGAAACCCCACTTCTTTCAATTACAACTTCATTTGCAAGCAAACTATAGCAATAGCTGCGAAAACGTGCAAGCACAGTACGAATCTGCAGGTCAGCGTGCGCACAGCTTCTCCACAAGAATAGGACAATTGACCGCGGCCAGGCTAAACAAAACGAGGGACGACCCAACCGGATCGTCCCTCGTCTTTTATGCGTCAGTTAAGCGCGCAGAGCTTATTTGACCACCAGGTTGACCAGCTTGCCGGGCACGCAGATGGCCTTGACGACCGTCTTGCCCTCAAGCCACTTGGCAACGGCTTCCTCAGCGGCAGCTTGCATCTCCTCGTTGGAGGCGTCGCGGGCGACGTCGATGCGGCCACGGACCTTGCCGAGCACCTGGACGACGATCTGCACCGTATCCTCGATGGACTCGGCCAGGTCGAACTCGGGCCAGGCGGCGGTGTAGGCGTTGCCCTCGCAGCCGAGGGCCTCATGCCACAGTTCGTCGGCCCAGAACGGGCAGATGGGGGCAAGGACGCTCACGATATCCTTAGCCACGCCGTAGCACAGCGCCGTGTCGCGGGCGGCACCCTCGGTGGCGTTGAGGTAGGCGCTCGCCGCGTTGACGAGCTCCATGACGGCCGAGATGGCGGTGTTGAACTGGCCACGATCGAAGTCCTCGGTGCACTTGGCGATGGTGCGGTGACGCTCGCGATAGAGCTTCACCGCGACCTCGTCGAGCGCGGACTTGTCGAAGGCCACGTTGGCGTCGCCGGACTGGACGAGCTGCCAAACGATACGCCAGGCGCGCTTGATGAAGCGGTTGGCGCCCTCGACGGCCTTGGGATCCCAGTCGAAGTCCTTCTCGGGCGGGGCGATAAACAGGATCGCCAGACGCATGGTGTCGGCGCCGTAGGGCTCAATGACCGAGCTCGGGGGCACGACATTGCCCTTGGACTTGGACATGGTGTCGCCGTTCTCGTCCTTGACCATGCCCTGGCACAGCAGGTTAGTGAAGGGCTCGTCCACACTCAGCAGGCCCAGGTCGCGCAGCGCCTTGGTAAAGAAGCGACTGTAGAGCAGGTGCAAAATGGCGTGCTCGATGCCGCCGATGTAGTTATCGACGGGCATCCAACGATCGGCGGCCTCACGGGAGAAGGGCAGCTCGGTGTTGTGCGGGTCGGTATAGCGCAGGTAATACCAGCTGGAGCAGGTGAAGGTGTCCATGGTATCGGTCTCGCGCTTGGCCGGGCGACCACAGACCGGGCAGGTGGTCTCGTAGAACTCCTTGCACTCGGCGAGGGTCTCGCCGGCACCCAGGTCCAGGTTCTCGGGCAGCGTCACCGGCAGCTGGTCCTCGGGCACGGGCACGATGCCGCAGTGCTCGCAGTGGATGGCCGGGATGGGGTTGCCCCAGTAACGCTGACGGCTGATGAGCCAGTCGCGCAGGCGGAACTCGACCTTGCGACGGCCGCAGCCCATGGCCTCGAGGTCGGCCACGATGGCAGCCTCGCCCTCAGAGTGCTTGCCGCCGCGCATGCCGGTGTACTTGCCCGACTGGACGAGCGTGCCCTCGGCAGCGTGGGCGCAATCCCAGTCGACGTTCTCGGCATGGAAGGTGTCGATGGTCTCGCCGCTAGCCTCGACGGCAGCGCGATCCTCATCGTCCAGGATGATCGGCACGATAGGCAGGTCGTACTTGCGGGCGAACTCAAAGTCGCGCTGGTCGCCGCAGGGAACGGCCATGACGGCACCGGTGCCGTAGTCGGCAACGACATAGTCAGCAACCCACACGGGGATCTTCTCGCCGTTGACGGGGTTTACCACGTAGCGGCCCGTAAAGGCGCCGTGCTTCTCGAGGGTGCCCTGGGCGCGCTCGACGGCAGAGATATGCTTGGAGTCCTCGACGATCTTGGTGACGGCCTCCTCGTACTGAGTGCCCTCGACGAGCTCGTGCAGGCGCACGTACTCGGGAGACAGGACAAAGAAGGAAACGCCAAAGAGCGTGTCGGCGCGCGTGGTGAAGACGGTGATCTTACCCTCGTCGCCCTCGATGGGCTCGCCATCGGTGTCGCACAGGGTAAAGTCGACCTCGGCGCCCTCGGAGCGGCCGATCCAGTTGGCCTGCATCTGCTTGACGCGCTCGGGCCAGCCGGGGAGCTTCTCCAGGTCATCGAGCAGCTCCTGGGAGTAGTCGGTGATCTTGTAGTACCACTGCTCGAGGTCACGCTTCTCGGGCTCGGTGCCGCAACGCCAGCACTTGCCCTCGGTTACCTGCTCGTTGGCCAAAACGGTCTTGCAGGTGGGGCACCAGTTGACCGGGTTCTTCTTGCGGTAGACCAGACCCTTTTCCCACATCTTTTCAAAGATCCACTGACCCCAGCGATAGTAGTCGGGGCTACAGGTCTTAACGGTACGATCCAGATCGTAGGAGAAGCCCATGCGCCTCATCGTGGCGAGCGCCTGGTCCATGTTCTTATACGTCCAGGCGGCAGCCTGTGTGTTGTGCTTGATGGCGGCATTCTCGGCGGGCAGACCAAAGGCATCGAAGCCGATGGGGTGCAGCACGTCGTAGCCGCGCATGCGGGCCTGACGGGCCATGGCATCGCCGATGGTGTAGTTGCGCGCGTGGCCCATGTGCAGGTCGCCCGACGGATACGGGAACATCTCGAGCACATACTTCTTGGGCTTGCTGTCGTCGGTGTCGACGGCAAAGAGGTTGGAGTCCTCCCAGGCCTTCATCCACCGGGACTCAATGGCCTGCGCGTCGTAGGCAGGGATCTCATCCTTATGATCTGTGCAATCGCACATATCAGCTCCTTTGTTAGCTGGGTTGGGGCGGGGCGTTCTTACCTTTACTCGCTGCTGCGGACAGTCCTGCTCGCACGAAGAGCACATTAAGTGCTCTTCGGCTCGTGCGGAACTTGCAGCGAGCAAAGGTAAGAACGCCCCGCCACATCGTTAACTCGACTGATGATAGCAAATACAACAAGCGAGATGCCTGCGACTTGCAGGCATCTCGCTTTATCTAAATAACGTGGTTGAGGCTCAACCTTTATGTGCAGGTCTTATCTTATCGATACGTTACGCTCTGTTGGGAGTCCTTGACTACGACGTCGTGGGCTCCGCCTTCGACGATGGAGGTGGAGCTGACCAGGGTCAGGCGCGCCTTTTCCTGGAGCTCGGGGATCGAGAGGGCGCCGCAGTTGCACATCGTGGACTTGACCTTGTAGAGTGTGCCGCCCACGCCGTCCTTGAGGGAGCCGGCGTACGGGACGTAGGAGTCGACGCCCTCGACGAAGCTGAGCTTCGCGGCGCCGCCCAGGTCGTAGCGCTGCCAGTTGCGGGCGCGCGCAGAGCCCTCGCCCCAGTACTCCTTCATGTACTGGCCATTAACGTTGACGCGCTCGGTCGGGCTCTCGTCAAAGCGGGCGAAGTAGCGGCCCAGCATCATAAAGTCGGCACCCATGGCAAGGGCGAGCGTCATGTGGTAGTCGTAGACGATACCGCCGTCGGAGCACACGGGCACGTAGACGCCGGTCTCCTCGTAGTACTCGTCGCGAGCGCGGCAGACATCGATCAGCGCGGTGGCCTGACCACGGCCGATACCCTTGGTCTCGCGGGTAATGCAGATGGAGCCGCCGCCGATACCGACCTTGATGAAGTCGGCACCGCAGTCGGCCAAAAAGCGGAAGCCCTCGGCGTCGACGACGTTACCGGCACCGACCTTGACGTCCTCGCCGTAGTTAGCGCGGATCCACTCGATGGTGCGCTTCTGCCACTCGCTGAAGCCCTCGGAAGAGTCAATGCACAGGACGTCGGCACCGGCCTCGATAAGCAGCGGCACGCGCTCGGCATAGTCGCGGGTGTTGATACCGGCGCCGACCATGTAGCGCTTATCGCCGTCGAGCAGCTCGTTGGGGTTGGTCTTGTGGCTGTCGTAATCCTTGCGGAAGACGATGCCCATGAGGTGATCGTTGTCGTCGACAATGGGCAGAGCGTTGAGCTTGTTGTCCCAGATGACGTCGTTGGCAACCTTGAGGCTGATGTTCTTGTCGCCCACGATGAGCTGCTCGCGCGGGGTCATGAACTCGGAGACCTTCTTCTGGTGGTCATCGCGGCTGGGGCGATAGTCACGGCTGGTGACGATGCCCAGGAGCTTGCCCTTGGGAGTGCCATCGTCGGTGACCGGCATGGTGGAGTGGCCGGTCTTCTCCTTGAGCTCGATGACCTGCTCCATGGTCATGTCGGGGGTCAGCGTGGAATCGGACTGAACGAAACCAGCCTTGTGATCCTTAACGGCCTTAACCATAGCAGCCTCGGACTCGGGGGTCTGAGAACCGTAAATGAAGGACAGGCCACCCTCGGTAGCGAGCGCGACGCCCATGTCGACGCCCGAGACGGACTGCATGATGGCGGAAACCATGGGGATGTTCAGGGTGATTGCCGGCTTCTCACCGCGCTTGAAGCGGGTTAGCGGCGTCTTAAGAGAGACGTTGTTGGGGATGCACTGCGAGGACGAGTAACCAGGAACCAGCAGATACTCCGAAAACGTGTGGGACTCACCGGGAAAGAACGTAGCCATGTTTCTCCTTTTTCCATGCGACCGGTCGGCTGCAGGCCTCGTAGGACCCAGCCCAACCTTGGGCGCCCAATACTGGGGAAGTATCTTAACGCACTTTGACTGCTACAATGCATGATTTAAGAAGAGCACACGAGGGTTTGACGCAGGCTTTGCGTTTGCCCAGCAAACACTTTAGCGGGGAGACGTGGAGCGTATGAAGTACAAGACGACGGCAAAGTTGGTCATTCAAGCGTGCGACAAAGACCTACCGGGCGTGTTCGGCCACGGCTGCGTCTTGCTGCTGCAGGGTATTGCCCACGAACACTCGCTCAACCGTGCCGCCAAGAGCATGGGCATGGCGTATTCCAAGGCCTGGCGCATCGTAAACGAGGCCGAAGGCCAGCTGGGCTGCAAGCTCATCGAGCGCGACGGAGCCCGCGGATCATCGCTCACCCCCGCCGGCGAGCGCGCCATAGCGGCCTACGAGGAGCTGCAGGCCGACATCAACAACGTCATCGCCACCAAAGCCAACGACCTCATCGCCAGCATCAATGCAGAGTAGTCCTTTTGGGACTGAATTGTTGTCCACCGTGCCCTCGGATTGAGGCTCGTGCCACAAAACGGGCCCATCTACTACGTTTAGCTGAATACCCTCGACCATACCGGACATTATGAAAATAAAACCGCTGGTAGACAGCTTGGCATTTTTCGAAATAGGCGGGTATGGTCGACCCCTATGGCTTAAACGTAGAAAATAGGCCGTTTTCGTGACACACACCCCGATTAGTTACTTTCGGAGCGCGTTGTCCAGGGTGGACGCTACAACCAGGGGGTCGTCGGTACCGGCGAAGAGGCGAATGGTGCTCCCCTGCTTGCCGCGCGGAGCAGAGAGTCGCGTCGTTGCGCCGCCGGCGGGCGATGTGCGAAACTCCCCCGGCAAAGCATCGAACAAATCGCCCGCACTGCGCTCGATAAGGTCAAACTCAACTGCCGGACCAAAGCCGTGCTCGAGGATTCCAGTTGCAACCGCATGGTCGGGATGCGAGCTCAGTCCAGGATAGCGCACGGCGTGCACCATCTCATTGGCAGCCAAGTACTCGGCCAGCGCACGTGCGCGGTCGAAATGTGCCTGCATGCGGGCATCGAGCGAGTCCAGCCCGCGCTCCAGCACACCGGCCTCATCAGCAGGCAAATCAAGTTTGACCAAGCCACAGCCCTCAAGCAGAGCATGCGCGCACTCGGCAGCAGCATCCACACGATGGCGCTTGAGCTGCGAGCGCGCGACCGATATGGCAACCAACTTGTGCGGAGCCTCACCGGCGCACACGCGGTCAAGTGCCTCGAGCGACAGCACGGCACCCAAGCGCAACGGATCGCACCCAAAGACACCAGCCACGGTGTTATCCACCACGAGCAGCGCATGAGCCTCACGCGCGGCACGTCCTAACGCGCGCAGATCGGGCACGCGCAATCCAAACCCACCAATAGAGTTGACGAACCACCACAGGTGCGGCCCCTCGACCTCAAACGAAGCATCAAAGCCCTCGGACGCAGCAGTAAACGCCGCAACCGACGGCTCCTCCACCATAGCCACGTCGCAGCACTCAAAGCCGCGCGCAAACGCATCGGCAAAGTCATCGGCAAACGCAACCAGGCGATCGCCGGGACGTACAATCCCCAACAGAGACAGCGCCGCCGGCACATGCGGCGCTGCAGCAAGACGCGCCTCACGCGCGCCGGCCCTTGCAGCCCAGGCCTCTTCTAGCTGCTGTACGTCCACGCGGCACCGTCCCTTCATAAGCAAAAAACCCACGATGCGGGTGTTCCCCGCATCGTGGGCAACGGCTGCAGTATAGCGCCGATAGGCGACGAAACGCCTAGATGCTGAGCGTGTGATAGGTCACGCTCGCACCCGGAGCGTCAACGGTCACGCCATAGGCCTCGGGTGGCCAAAAGCGTCTGCAACGTCGAGCATCTCAAAGTTGGCATCCCAGCTGTCAAAGATACGATGCACCAACACCGCGAGTTCCTCGGCACACAGCAGGGGAAACGGCGCATCTGCCGCACCCTGAAGCGCGACCGACCCGCCCGAGCATGCCTCGAACAACGGCATCAAAAATGGGTCGGTTAATGCCGGCGATGCGGTATACAGATACGGCACGCGCAGGACTTTGGCTTGGATGCCGTCGCGCGATGCATAGTAACGGCACAGGTCGTTGGCAGCGCGGGCGATAATGCCCTTGCCCGTCTGGGCCCCACTGGCGGCCGTGGCGTCGTCGTCACATCCGCCAGTGGTGCCCTCTGCACCCGCGGGCCCCGCAATAAACAGCAGCTGCACATTGCGTCCCATACAGGCACGAAACACCGAGCGCAGCAGCCCAATGTCGCCAAAAGTCACGGTATGCGGGGTGAGGTAGGTAGAAAGGTAGACCACGCGCTCAAACTCGTAGGCCTGGTCCAGGTGCTGGAGGAGCTCTTTCCACGAAGCATGGGGCGACGACTCATCGCGGCGCGCGTCCTGCGCGGCTACGACCTACACATGGTCGCCGGGGAACGCCTTGGAGCAAAAGTCATCGTCAACATATGCGGTGTTGCCAACAACCAGCACTTCCACGGCGTTCCCCCTCCCCAAAAATCTACTTTTGCCATAGTCAAACATGCGTATTGTACGCTGTAAAAGCGAGCCAAGGCGCCTTTAAGGCTGTTTTAAGAACTTTTTAGAGGATGTGAGAGCGGCAACTCATTCGACTTAGATTCATCGAGGAAATGCTATTCGCTCTGAAAAGGCACATCGCAATCTGCTGACAGCTCTGCAGGGAGAATGGCAGGCAATGTAAGCGCTCCCATGGGTGAAAGTCCAGTAACAACCATCAAATAGCTCTTTGCATGGGCATATGCCATCGAAATAGCATTTGAAAGAAGGTAGTGACGCGCCTCGTCATCGGGAGAGTTCATTGGCATTTGCGCTGAAACCGAGATGGATACTGTAACGCCAGCGTGCATCTTCTCCTGTGCACCTTCGTCTCTGTCAAGGAGGCTGCCAATTACGCACATCTTTAGACTTGCGCGTGCATCATTACCTTTTTTCGAAAGATGGACATCTTGGTAGCTAACGTCAACTTTTAATTCCATGTTATCCGAGGGCGAATCCTCGATATGGAAATCGGAGTCAACGACGAACAAATGAACGACTTGAATCGGAGCAATAAAATCCCCACTCATGCTGCCAAACCTCCGGAAATCATCTCGAGATTCACATGCGAGGACGGACGCTCGTTCCTAAAAGACCATTGCTCTCGCACGAAATTGTTGGATGAAAGAAACGGTAGCTCTTTAGAATAGCTAACGGTAACCTTAGGAACGATATTGATACCCAAAGCAAGCTCGAACCTAGCGATCGTCTTCAGCGTCATATTGGGCTGAGAATTCAACAGCTTCGAAAGCGACTGAAGGCTCACGCCCATACGCTTTGCCAAATCGCTTTTGCTTAAACCCAGACGCTTCATCTCGCGATGAACAATAAACTCGATATCTAGCGCGTGTTCATAAGCGCGTGTTTCGCTGGTTTCTGTATCGGCGTAAAAATCAGATAAATCTACTTTATTCATTGTGTTCTCCGTTTCGAAAGCCAGGCATATATGCCAGCTTCAAGGCTCCAGAAGCTGACACGCAATTACGGCTAACCGCTTGGCCGGCTCAATTTCTTTACTGATATTTCCCGACCCTTGATGCCCCTTAAACCAAAATAGAAGAACGATTTTGTCTACGCCCTGACATACGGCATAAATCATCTCGCGATTTGCCCCGTCAAACCCCTTAAGTTCATAGAGGCCGATCTTAGAATCAATACATCGCATCTTTGAGGTACCACTCGCAACTTTTAACCCATAATCATAGATTTTAGAAATCTGGTCGATCATTTTACGGGCGGCAAATTTCCGTTTGGGATCTGACATCATCTTCTGAAATTGAGAGTTATCGGGAGAAGTCGTCAGCTCCCAAAACGGACGGCCCTTGGGATCCCCATATTCGACAAGATCATATCCTTCAACCAAAGGCCACCTCCCATTTCTAGATACACTTAACTTATAAGTTAAGTGTATCTCTTTAAATACAAATAACAAGGTATAAGCTAGAATCCGCAGCCCTAAATCGATAAACAATCCAACCAAGTAGTGCTCAATCCGGAAGTATGCGGCAAATTCTAGAGATGCCGACCACGCTGGATAGTGTTAACGCGTCTACCTGCGGTTTCTGTTCATGAAAAGGGCGGTGTGCTTGAGGGTTCCGAAATTTGCCGCATACTTCCGACGGACGATTCCAGAAGTGCGGTGAAAAACCGAGATCTGCCGACCAGACCCCTGTTTTAGGCTTCCGAGACGTGCGGTTTTGTTGCCGAAAATCCGTTTGTGCTCGGAGGTTTCCGGTTTTCCCCTCTCTTCCGAAAATAGCGATAAAAAAACCCACTGTCCCAAAGCGAAAACGTGACAAATGCCCCTCGGAAAACAGCCCCTTAAACGCAAAAACCGCCTTTCGGCGGTTTCCACGGACCAAGCCGGACGTACCGTCGCAAGGCCTCATCACAGTAGGAACATTAAGGAAAAACCCAATCTCAGTCAATCCTTTACCGGCAAGCCGCAGCGAATTAAGGCTGAGCAGCAATGCGTCAGTAAAGTTACATGTGAGCAGAAAAACACCCGCAACTACGTCTTTCCCCAACCGAGATGTAAGTTTTGACAGGCCAAATCTTACATCCGAACAAAAAGAGGGCCGACGCATCAACCCTCTTCAGGTGTCGCCCGAAGGCTTACACCGCAATTGCCTATATTCTAGTCGATAGCCTTTGTTTGTCTATGGGTCCAACAGCCATCAGGACGTCATTAACGTTTTTACGTCCGCCAGCCTCAGCGCAATATAGTTTCTCATCATGAGCGCAATGAAGAGAGGCGGCCATCCAGCAGAACAGCCGCCTCTCCGCAGGACGTAGGCCCGTAGGTTGACTACGTCAATACCGCTCATTTACTCTATCGCCCGGGTTCCAAGGGGTCAATTCAATTTAAGAGAGCAGTCATTATCTTTCGCGAATCTGCATGAACGCAGCTGGCTATTATCATAATCTACCCGACGAGCAGGGCAATCCATTGGAAGCGTCTTTAGCATACGGGATGAGCATCTACGTCAACTGGCTCTTACCGATCTACTGCATGCACACAGTGTGAGAGAGCGACATCGTTGCCAGCACTGTCGTGATTACCGGGCGATTAATCGAGGAGCTCAGGTGCGCCGATGGCTGGATCGGCATCGTGCGATATGGCTGCTTTGAGCGGTTTCTACATCGGAAGACAAGCACGCCGAACAGTACATACAAGAAAAAAAGGACAACACTCTCTTGTCGAAAGCGTCGCCCTTAAAGCTCCCTCAGAGTTTTTGTATGATTACTAGGTATGCTACACCATCTCGTAGAGATGTACAGCACCGAGAATCGCTATTCCTAGCAGAACAAACACCGTGGATGCGGCGGTCCAATTACCATCAGCGTTATTGAAGCTTTCTCTACACTTAGATGTTCATCTCTTTAAACACGCTGTATAAAACATCTTGTGCAATTAGCCCACGATAAGATACAACAAGCTCACCTAAATCATCGAGCATCGCTTTCGTCTCGTCGTCAGGCAGAACACGGCAGAGCAGGGAGTACATATCGGAAAACCTTGCCCCTCTTACGACCGCACAATAGAGCCGCTCGTCATGCGCGCAAATATTCCTAAAGCCAGATAGAACTTGAATGACGCGAAGCAGCATTACCGGCTCGAGCCTGTGATTTCTATTTGCGGTTTGGCTGACCAACTTGCAGGCAGCATTTTGCACGCCGCGTTTTTGAAGCTGATAGAAGTGTGAGATATTGCCAAATGTCAGATCATTCTGAAGAACCCACAAGGGCACTGCACCGCATTTATTCAAATAATGCCTCACAAATGGGCGCATACGCTGCTCGTTTGATACCTTATCATTCAGCAGTTTTAGCAGTTCAGCAAGATTCTTCGAGTGCTGGTAACCCTTATTGCCTCGAAACGCCTTAGGCACGAGCAAATCACTAGACGCAACATAATTAGAACGATCCAGGTAGGCATCTGCAGCACGGTATTCATTGCAAAACGAATATACAACGGCGTTCTTAAGTACGGCCTCTGCTCTTGCAAGATAGGAAAATGTAAGTTGTCTAAGTTCTCTATCGAACAAAAAGAGATCGTAGATGTTCTTGAATGAAGTGCCCTCTCTAAAAACATCATCTAACGAGGACTGCGCAGCATTTTTATCAAGAAAAGGGCCTTTGTAGCCGTTTATAACTGCGTAATAGCTTTCACGTCTCAGGCAATCTACCGTGGTTGCATCAGTCGCCACCCCACGGCTCTCTAGGAGTTCAATTAGTGGAGCGAAAGTCTTAAACTCTTTTGCCAAAACAAGCTCCTAAAATCAAAGGGCCGTTGCCGGAATACTCCGGACAACGACCCTTCTTTGTCATCGCCTCACTTAGAGTCCACGACGACTGCATCACTACTGGTATAGTACCCTAAATTAATCGCTAATGCGGTGCATACAGGAATTACATTCTATGTTCGGTTAAATCGTTCATGAATCAACCATTGACCGGGGCCAGAACGCCGAGCTAGCGGCAACTGCTAAGATTCATACAGAGCCGCCTCCTCGTTAACATGTGACAGAATTTTTCGAGCGTAAGCGACTATCTAGTCAAACATAAGACTCCGCAACCTAAAACCCGGGCTGATATTGCCCAATTAGTCGTTCTAAGTAAAGGCGATCTTTTGCAATCAGAAACTCCCACAACCCGTCACCGTTCATCAGAATACGATTAAATGAATCGACTTCAATGGAAGACATACGAGTAGTAGAGACACAACGTTCCTCTTCCAGTCTTTGTCTAAATACGACTGCGTACCGAGGGCTCAACGGGAAGTAAACGCCGCAAGGATTTTCATCACTCTCGTCCTTCCACTCAGCATGCACAGGAAGTGACGAGGTTATAAACTCAGAGCCTTCTGGCGCTATATAAAACAGGCAATCCATGTCGAGCAATAAGACAAGTAAATCATACATTGGCGCGCCTTTATCGAACCTGAACAGCGCTGTATCCAGACAAGCAAGCTCGACAATGGCTTCAAATTCATTCCTGTAGCCAGCCAAATCCATTTGAGAAATGTCTTTGTCAGAGAAAAAGGCGCTCGACAACAATTCGACGGAGTGAGCGCCGACGTCACCCCTCACCTTGCTCAACCATTTAGGGTGCCTCGCAATAAGCGATGCAAGCAAAAATGCCAGTCGAGAAATCAGCGCAACGCACTCTTCACCTTTTGGCAGTTTTCCGGAATCAAGGCAACTGAGCAACAATCGGTAGGTAGGTGCAAGACTGTTCTCGATTTTCCCAAGAGTATCTTCGATGGCGCCCTTCTCGATGAATCCATCATTGCCCTGGGACACACGTCGTTTGACCTCATAGAGGTATTTTTCTGCACAAACATTTTCGGGCTTTGATCGGAAAGCGGGCTTCAATCCGCCAGCATCGCGCCTCACAACACTAAGGTAGCCCAAGTCATCGGTAAACGATTTGAGATAAAAACGCGGCACGTAGTGCTGATTCTTAACCCCAGGCACATTTACACCTCCACCAAAATCAGATTGCTTTAGCCTGCTACATAAAAGGGGTTGAAACCAGTACGGAAGTCTGAAACAAGAGAAATATACTTATCAGGAACGATTCCCAAGGCATCAGGATCTTCCGTTTCAAACAGAAATGATTGGACATCAACTTTATCCACAAGTGAATAAAACTTCGAAATGATTGTTCCTATCGCCCCACGGCTTTCCTTATCAAATGGCGACGAAACATGGTCAAATACAAGCAAGGGGCAAGTGGAATGTTACGCTTTGGAAGCAAGTAATGCATGAATGCAAAGTAACCGCAGATCTGCATCAACGAGTGACGAGCACGACTTCCAGTAAACAAATCAACGCTATCGTCCCTTTCGGAAAAGGTGGGCTGAAGCCCCACTCCTTCCTTTTGAAACTTGATATGAAAATCAAGTTGCTTAAAATCAGATTCAACAAAGGAGGACACCTGAGAAGCCGAGTGATACAAATCGGTTACGGTATCAGAAATGGAATTAATAGAAGCATTGTCATCAGAATGCTTAAGTTTAAGCAGCTCCCGTTTTAGACGAGAAATATCCGTTTTTACATCTTCAAGATCATCAGGCTTGCAGAGCGCCGAATACCGGGATAAATACTCATTTGCCACCAAAACAGCCTTGCTTTTTTCATTAAAGTCTAATGGATTAAACACCACGTTTGCAGCTGTTAACTTGGCTTCAAGTTGAGCCAGCCTGCTCTCTTTGCGAGCAAGTAATTCCTGTTGAAATCAAGGTCTTTTCGGGGTATCGCCGTTTCAATTTCACCAAGTAAATTGCAAGTTTGACCCAAAAGATCTGCTCTAGAACCATCGTCAGCAATCAGCGAGTTCAACCTGTCCAGAAGGCGATACCGTTTCTCATCCTGAGCCTTTGTCCCCTTAAGCTCGCGAATCATTTGTTTCTGAGCCTTGATATCGTTTCTTAGCTGATCTGCCTCAACAACATCGTTTGCCATCAAGCTAGAAGAAGAATTAAGTTCAATGGAAACAGCAGCCGTCTCAATTAATTCAGATACGACAGCAACATTCCTGCCATCGAAACGTTCGACGATTCCGAGCTTGGCCAGCTCTTGATTAACTGCTTCTAAATAGTGATTGAAAAAGTCACGTTGAGATTCTAGCTCGCGAGCTCGCTTGCTAAGTTCCGCTATCCTGCGCTGAAGGAACACGATTCGATCTGGGTTGGTGCTAAACAGATAATCAAATAAGGGTCTCTGCTTAACCCGATATTTAGTTTCGAGAAGCTTGCTGAAGAAGCCATTAATTCGGCCGACCGTCACTTCATTAAGAAAACAAAATAAGGTAAAAGTCCTATATGTCAGCTCTTGGCCGACATATTCAGAGAGGTTGGTAGGGTCATCCGCCGATTCCAGAAACAACGTATTGAGGTAATTTCTATATTCCGCGAGATCAGATACCTTGTAAGGTATTCCATCTATTACTAGTCCAAACTCATCGCCAGCCAAATCGCGATACAAGGAAAAACCATGGCCATTTAAAGAGATCTGCATCTTGGCCGCCTGTAACGACCCCTTGAACCAAGGCGACTCGGATAGCTTCTTCTTCTCAGCCCCGAGCATATAGTCGAGAAAATTGTAAAATTCGGTTTTTCCAGAGCTATTAGGACCCTGAATGTAATTAACGCCGCTCGAAAAGGAGTATCTAAACGACTCCCCAGAACAAGAGATTAGTTCCAAGCACTCAATGCTAAACATTACGAATCATCTCCGACAGAACATATTTATCGTCCAGGGAAGCAACTTCACTTATCAATTTTGGAATAAACGAATTGTTAACTCTGCAGCCCTGTGCTCGTCCTTCGTTACTGAGGCAGACGAAAGCATCTTCAATAGCAATAAAACCGCCTTCAGCGGCTATCTCAATGGCTTCAACTGAGTATTGAAGTTCATATAAGAACGACTCATAACCACCAGAAACCGCGCAGGTAGCTCTCTCGACTAGATTCTTTAAATGCCTGCCGTTCAACAGCCCGCTCCCATGAGATTCGATTGATTTCGACAAGAACATTAAAACCAACAATTTAGTAACGCTCATGCTGTCAGCGCAAGAAAGAATGGCAAGCAAATAGTCAAGATAAATACTGACCACTATTGCTCTTTGGCGAAGAAAAAGATCCTTTGAATAGCTAGTCATTGGTTTCGTCTTTCCATGAAATTTTTTTCTCAGTAGGTGTTTCTTCCCTCGTAAGCCAAATGCAAGATCCCCATTTTTCATGATCGTTATCCGCATAGCTATTTTGGCAGCGCTTAGTTTCTATTAGCCGTCGCATTGGATCGTCTTTGCCATCAAGCTTTAGCAGGTTACACGAATCGCAAAAGTTATTAAATGTAGCGCTTTCCAAACTAGCAACAGTGTCAGCCTGACACTTTGCAAGTCTCTCATAATTTATAGAGCGATAGTATTCACAGAAATACAGATGTTGCGTAATAAATGAAGCATCTTTCCGACAAGAGTGCAGTTGTCGATATTCACGCGATGACTCCCTGGCCTCAAGCAAATCGTCATCAGCGGCAGCCATCCATGCTGAGTAATCTGGCTCAAATCGTTTTGAAGAAATTTTTGCGCATATCTACTCGCAAAGCTGCATAAATGACTCATAGTCGATTTTATAAGGAATTGCTTTTAGCATCGCTTCGGACACATTAAACTGAATCCTTCTCCTCAACTCAGCAACTCGCTCATCAAATAAATCAACGTTCGAAGTAAGGTGAAAAATACTTGAAAGATTATCCCTAATCTCGGAATTAATTGCATTCTCGTTAATGGCGTAAGCACTCGCCTTCTCTTTGACACAAGAAAAGAGTCTGACAATGTCGTCATCATCTAAAGAGGCCTTTAGCTTCGCGGCATTTGACCTACTGGACTTTTTAGCCCTTTCATCAAGACCCTCAATAAATTGATTGGCGGTAATGGCATCAAAATGTACGGAAAGGCTTTTATCATCCGAATAAAGAAGCCAAAAGGAAGAAATCGACTCGTGCTTGCTAACGGCAAGAATCCAGTTCGTATAAATTTGGACAACATCTCGTTTAGCAACATTGGTATTTTTTACCTGAATAAGCCGAGATTCACAAAGTCCAATCCGCCCGCTTAATTCATCAAGGCTGGTAGAAGCTGAGATGTCATCAAGATATTCATAGCTGGCAACTGTATTAGGGTTTAACTCTGTCACCTGCTTCAGAAACACTTTCATCTGGAAAGCAAAACCTGCTTGCGAGAGTATTCCTGATAGATCCATATCACACCGCCATAAAGTCACTAATTAAAACAATTCTACTCCACCGTAGTCATTTAACTCGCATGACGGAGGGGCTAAGGCAATTTAAGTCCATCAAACTATGTCACATGATTCACTATTTAATTGCAGCCAAAATGAAATCGGTTGATATGTACAGTTCGCAGTACGTACCACGCCGATTAACCCCTTTCGGAACATGCAGCAATCGAAGGTGGCTGGGTCTTTCCCAGCTTCAAGTCACCGCTCATCTTCAAGACACCGTGCCCTTAGGTATAATTGATAGAACAGACGTACGAATCAAATGGATTGGAACGCCATGTCAAATGAAGCCGAAATCAAAGACCTCTTTACGGTTTACTACATGAACCATTCCAAGGTTTATGAGATGCGCATGCTGCTAAACAACAAGATTTGGAAAGAGGCCACAAGCGAAGAAGATAAGGCCGCTTCAGGCAATGCCGAGCTCCATGTAAAAGGAGAAGGAAAGGTCCCGCTCTTTTCGAAGTTTTCTGGGGACGTGGACGCAAACCTGGGACACGAGAAACGAACAAAGCTGATAGATACGCTCGAGTACATCAACACCAAGAGCCGAATGCTTGCTGAAATCAAGGGATACTGCCTTAGATTTGACGAAAATGAGCGTAAAGAGGGCGACCTCGTCTACATCGATAATGTAAGCCTCTCACTGCTCAACGAGGACGAAGTGCGCACCCTCATTACGATCATGTCGGGAACGTTCGATGGGATTACAATCCCGGAGGCCGGCGGCCTCGATGTGGGACACCTATTCCAGTCCTTCATTAAGTCGGGCACGTCATTCAAACTCATCGGGAAAATCGAGGGCGCTAATAGCGTTATTAGCAGCAACATTATCGTGAAAATCCCCATCGATGGAACGAATCTTTTTGAAAGCGGTTACTCAGTCGATGACCTCCTTATCGGCAAGGTCGGCATCATCGGAATTTGTAAAGGGAAAGTTCGTCCAGCGGACCTTCGTAGCTCGTACGAATTTTTTCAAACAAAGGGCAAGACAGCTGAACCAGTGAACGACGGCTTCATAGACGGATCAGCCAAAGTACGTGCAGGCGATTCGATCAAAGAAGAAGAGGCGACCGAAGCTATCTATATCGATGTCATCGCCATCATTCAGGCGGTCAATAAAAAGAGCGAATAAGACATGCTAAACTTAACTACATACAGGAGAGACCAGTTCGCCCGTCTAAAGGACAGGCTTAAAAACGAAGGATACGACTATACCTCAGCGTTATCACTTACCAGCACTGCAGAAATTGCACAGCAAGCTGGAGAGCGTAGTATGGCAGTCGATATCTCGTCGCTTATATCCCTGCCCGATTCTTCCGGCGGCAAAGCAGGCATAGTCGCAACATTTGAAGCCCTTCTCTATCAAATGCCCAAAAGCACTGTGTTTGTCGCCGACGAAACGGCGGCAAACAAATACGCCTACGAGATGCGCACTATATTTGACGCCGTACAGCCTTGTGATATCGAGAATAATAGTGAGGACCAAGCCGTGCTCTGTGAAGAGAAGCCGAAGCGTCTGATAGACCTTGACGACTCAGAGGCAAAAGAATTGCTCGACCAGTTCGCATGCGACCTCATCGGACAGGAACTATTCAAAGGTGAATTCCGCAAACAGGTCGAGATATTCAGGCTGTTTAACAGTATCGGCGAGCAGCCGATTCTCTCCCTATTCCTGATCGGACCCTCCGGTGTGGGCAAGACCGAGACCGCAAGGATTCTCAGTAAACTTCTCGCCCCGGGAGAACCACTACCTAAGGTCAACTTTGGCAACTACAGCAGCAAGGACTCGCTCAATTCGCTCATCGGCAGCCCGCGTGGCTATATGGGCAGCGAAGAAGGTGAGCTCACAATGAAGATAGAGCGAAGCAACTCAGGCGTTATCCTCATCGACGAGTTCGAAAAGGGGGATTCAGCAGTATGGAGCTTCTTCCTCGACCTGCTTGAGAACGGCAAATTCACAGATTCCCAAGGCGAGGAACACGACCTCAATGGCTATACCATAGTTTTCACCTCGAACACGCCAAGGACCGAGGTACATGGCAAGTTCCCACCGGAACTGCTCTCGCGATTCAATCTCAAGGTGAATTTCAAGCCCCTGAACGATAAGGAGAAAAAGACTTTCGTAAGCAGGTACATAACCTCGGTCGCCGAGAAATACCGTTCAAGTATCGACGAATCTGTCGAAGAGCCGAATACTATCGCTAAGCGGGCACTCCAGGAGATCGACATCGCAAACGAGGAGAACATCCGTGTCCTGAAGAATAACGCACGAAAATGGTTCGCGGACTATATAGCAGAGCAAAACAATGGTAACTGCTGACAACAAATAGGCGCTAGCTCCCGTGCCGGTCCTAGTGCCCACGCGCATGTTAGCGCCAGGCGATTTTAGTCACTAATAGCCAAACGCTTTGACCAATTTAGGTCACCGAATAATGCCCGCTGCGCTTTCCCGCCGCCACCATGCCGGCAAAGCTAACGCACCGGCAATAGGAGAACCATTAAGGTGAACGAGAGTCACGATAACCTACAGGAGATTATGGGCGCGGCGCTACGGAAGATGGGCGCCAAGCAGGGCAATGGGTTCAACTCGCAACGCTGCAAACTTGCTCAGTCCTGCGGAAGGACGAAGGCCTATTCGCAACCGGAACAATTAAGTCAATTTGCAAAAAAACTAACGGCACCAATAACTATTAATATGGCGAAATCGAATCAAAAACAATGGGAAGACCAAGTTCATAGTGGGTAAACGGCGAAACATCGAGTTCATCAAGAGCGCCATCTCCCCGACGGACCCAGAATTTTCCCTTTGCACACACAAAAGCAATCTCGACCAGCGGATGTCGATGCATTCCGTAGAAGCCGCCCATATCAATAGATACCGAATGAAGTCCCGGAGGAATCAAGTCGAGTATCTTCCTGTATTGGTACGAGGATTCCAAATCCTCCCCCTTGCCGCAGCCCGCTCCATAGGTGACGACAATTGTCGCAACTACCTCATATACGGGAAGATCGCTGTCGTTGCGAATTACGATACACGTATCGCCCGTAGGCGCTCTTTCAAGCCACGCAGCAATCGAAGATGGCTGCGCTAACTTCTCGGCCGTTTTCAAGCGCTTGTCATCTGTATTCATATGCCTTGTGTCGCGCCAAACAACAAATATCGTTAGACAAAGTGTGACAGCGGCGCAAAACGCCTGAATGCCAGTATAGAGGACAGTCATAATGCGCGATCTTCCCCGAAATCGTTTATTGACAGCCCTATAAATACACCGTTAAACAAAGTCAAGCAAAGCGGCCACTCACTCTTTAATCAGCTTGACGTTACTAAGCAAAACCGGAATACCAGTACCGGTATATCCCTTAGTGGAGTAAACCCTGAACTCAAGCCAATCGAAATCAGATAGATCAATTTCATTCGACGGAATGTCAGTAGGTGCGGTATTCATCGTAATGTGGTCCTTTTGCCAAATTACTTTTGAATCGGACCCATCGACAGAGCCCCTTAGTTCGAGTCTCGCCTCATAGTCCTTCAAGATGCTCGTGTCCTCTACGTATTCAACAGCAATTTTGCCATTCAACGAACGGTACTTCTTGCCGATATAAAATGATATAACCGAAGGAGAATCAGCACTATTAGGACGACCAACCCAAGTGTCGTCACTTGAATAACTATTGCCAGCAGTGTCTTTTTGAGAGCCTTCAATCAACTCAAAACGGCTGGAAGAAGCAACCGTAAGAGAGGTCAGCGCCACTTCAGAAACGCCTTCGAGCTCATCCAATAGGTCATTGATTCTTGCCGGATCTTTCACAATCTTCGAAGCAGCCTTCAAAACGCTTTTTGCATCATCATACTTTTTAGATGAGACCAGCTCGTTAGCCTTGGCTAAAACCTCTTCAGTGTAAGTAGACGAGTATTCAGCAAATGCAACAGCGCAGTCTCCAGATTTCTTAGAAGCCTTTGACAGCGAAGTCAAGGCTTCCTCAAGTTTACCGGAATCCCAGGCAGCGGTAGCGTCAGCAAGAACCTGCTTGCCCGCTTCCTCATCCTTGAGGGCATTGAGTTCCGCCTCGGCGTTAGCATAATCTCTATACGCGCTTTCAAGAGCCTCGTTAAGGCTCATGCTTTCTTCTACGGAATCAAAGCGCTTAGACAACTCGCCGACCATAGCAGACTGACCATGCAAATCGCCAAGATACGCCGACAGGAGGCACGGTATTATTGCAAACAAGATGCCGAAAATTACCGGATGATTAGCATAAAATCGGGACTCTCTAGTGCTGGGATCTTTATCAGCCATTATCTCTCCTAGCGCAAAACAAACAATATGAGTAACGCGTCTCTCAAAGGCACAAGCATGCCGAGCCAACAATTCGAAAGAAAACAGTGTGACAATCTGTTCAATCAATCGGACGAGCCGACAACCAACTTATTACTTCCGGCATTTTGTATAGCTCTATTGTTTAGCGACATGACAACCCCCAATAATCAGTCGACCAAATTCAATGGTCAACAAGTGGACGCTAACGTCATGCACCAGGCAGTGAACGCCTGAAACAATATTACTCCCCGACACTTTAGAAGAGCGCATCAGCCTATTATTTTCCGCCAAACGGTAGCCCGATGATCGAACTGTTTGGAACACAGCGGTGACGCAAAATTACTTTCGCAAATTGACAACCGCATAGCGGAACACGGCGCGCGCCCTGTCATTTGATTTTTAGCGGCTAAACAACAAATCACCGACGAAAGGGGGCACGGGCCGCGTCTGCGAACATCGCATCGGTAGACGAGGGGGCGCTCGACGCGCTGCTCAACGAGGAGCGTCCGAGCTTATCGGGCCGAGCGCTATAAAAGGACGGCGGGCCGGAAGACCTACCACAGCGGCTAGTACGCGAGATGGATCGTCACGGGCGCCGGGGTAGTTGATCTCAGCGTGCCGAAGCCCTTCGGAGCGGCCGCGAGGACGGTGCGCGACGGGTTCGTCGAGACACTGGCCTACACGGAGTTCCCGCCCGAGCACTGGCGCCAAATCAGAATGAACAACGGGATCGAGCGCATAAACCGCAAGATCAGGAGGAGGACAAGGATCGCCGGGACCTTCCCGGACGGCAACTCGGCCCTCATGCTGGTCACTGCGAGGCTGAAGTACATAGTGGAGCACGAGTGGGGCAAGAGAAGGTACCTGGACATGTCCAAACTGGAGGAGATGGACGAGCTGAAGGAAAAGGCGGAGGGCTAGAAGAGGGCGGGGCCGAAGACGGCTAAATCAATTTGCGAAAGAATCTTGACGGCATCATTTCATGCGCAAACAATGCAGGTATACCGTTTGACGACTTTTAAATAGCAGGATCCGTATAGCGGAAAGCCAAAGACTTTTAGAGCCATCGCGACTAAAAAGGGGCACCGGCCTTCGCCAATACCCCTCAAACCGACACGATACATGTCCCATAAGCAAATAGCCACCTGGCTATTTTCCACCCCTCGCGCTTACCAATGCGCGGCGCAGCGGACCCGGGAAGAAATAGGCATGATCATTGAACCAGAGACTAAGCTGATGCTTTTTACTAGAAGCACGCGGTCCCAAATACTCGTCAAGAACAGAATCGAAACCGCCTTTCTCATAATCAGCCCAAAACTCATCGGACCTGCCATTTGCGGGAAACACCGTCCTCAAAGGGGGATTGCCCTTAACCGCCTCGCCAAGCTCTTTGTCAATCAAGTGGACACCGTCAACGGATTTAAGCAAACCCATTCCAGCATCAGAATTAACAAGAACAAGGCTAATACCGTCTTCGGTATTTCTATCAGCGCGCGACTCCGAAACGTAGCCCCAGAAATCTGCGAGCGTGATATCGCTCAATCGGTCAGTCCCCGTATAGGGACACGAATGGCAAGCATTTTGCGTAATGTAATCACCGAGGAAAGCTCGGAGATAATAGTCGTCCACAGTGCACCAAGAACGTCTATCCCCGTTTTCAAACAGCATTTCAAGGCTGAATACTGTCCACGAAGGATCTTTCTTCCTAAATCGCGCAGAAACAGCCTTACTTCCAGCCTCCCTCTCACGATAAGAAACATAGTCGCCCCAAACCCTGGGAGACGGAGCGCCATGGCAAAGAACATCTACCGTCATAAGATTCGCGGAAAGTCGGCCGCGCGCCAATCTGCGCATCGCATCGACCTGGCAGGAAGTTCCGGAAAACAGAACCCTCTCACCGCGTTTAAGCAAATCAAGACAGTCTGACAGGGCCGCATCAATACGACTCTGAACATACTTCGAACCGCGCATCTTGGCGATGACATCAATATCGTTAGAGACAATGTGCTCAACAATCATATCTTCATTCATGACCGCACCGCACACCCAGCCGCCTTGACGCACAAAGGCATCAGCAAGAAGCATAAACATACCGCCAGATGTTGCGGCCAAACGACGGCCCCGATCCTTGTCCCAGGCAGCCATCGTCTTTAAAGGCCTGTGTCGTGAGGTTGGCGAACCAACAACGGGACATGCCCTAGAGCAAGCGCCGCAACCAACGCATAGCCCATCATCAACCGCCGGCCGATAGAAGCCGCGCTCATCCTGTTCGAGATTCAAGGCTCCCCTAGCGCACGCTGCCACGCATGCCGAGCAACCAAGGCAATTATCTGAAGCTGGTAAACCAATTGTCTCTACATTACACACGTTAATGTCCTACTTTCAATGATTTCAAGAGAGTTTTAGCTATCCTGCGATACCTATATAGCGTGAACAGCATGAAGAGGAGGGAGCAGACGACAGAAACCAGAGTTGCGAATGCAAAACCAAATGAAATGAGGACACATTCAACAAGCAGCAGCCCGAGTCCAATGATCTGATATGGGATGTCAACATCAATGTTAATTAGTCTCTTTGTGTCATAAGCCCTCATGAGTGAAATCAAAACATAGGCAACAACACCAGCAATGATGGGCCCCCATGCCCCGATCGCAAAAGAGAGCAAAGCGCCAAGCACCACATTAACAAAAGCGCCAACCATAGTTGTCACAAATATCATGCCGTTGCTCTTAGCCGCGTTGTATAGAGTGCCGAAATAAGTCGAATATCCACTAATGACAGAACTGAGCATTAGAAAAGGAACGAAGACGTAAGCGGCAAAAAAATCACCGCTAAGCATAATGCGCGAAAGTGGAACGGTCAGTGCAATAACCAATGAACCAGCACACAAAAGGAATGCAGTAAAGACCTTAAAAACTGTTCCGAAGGAACTCCTAGAATCACTTGCATCGTATTCGCGTGCTGAGAAAATTTGCCACGACTGCTGGAAAATGGTAACAACCATATTCATCACCGCAGGCAACTTAGAAGCGGCTGTGTATAGTCCTGCGACATCGGCGCCTTGCGAGAACATAACGATATAACGACCGGAGAGATTAACAAACCACCAAGCTAGGGCGTTAGGAATCATTGGGAGGCTATAACGCAGCAGGTCTCGAGCCAGTGGTTTTGAAAATGCACCCATACTGGCAAAGCGCCAGACTTTGGCCCCAAAAATGACAAGTAAAAGCTGAATGCCCTGCGACAGAATCAGCGCCAGCAGGTAGCCATTTACGCCCATGCCAAAGACGCCGAGGAAAAGGTAACCGGCACAGAACAACGTTAGTGCACCCAAAACCCCCGATGAGGCATAAAGTCGAGTCTTACCGATACCCTTGGAAAATTGAAGGCAAATCACTTTAAAGGAAGTAATAAAGCAGAGAATGACCAATTGCCCTGTGTAATCAAAGCCAGTAAATGAATAGCCGAAAATTCCCGCAGCTGCCACAACTGGCAAAAGGAAAAGAGCGATACTGATACCCGTAGAGAATACGGCCTTATTATCGGAGTCCCGGTCGATTGAGAAACGAAACACGCCCTCATAGACACCGAGGCAGCAAAGGGGATAAAGCAATTCGGCAGTATTGTTTACAAGCTCACCAATACCGTATTGCTCAGTAGTAAGCAGTGCGGTATACATCGGAAGCAATAGGAACTGTATCAATTTCGTAAGCATGTTGCCGGCAGCAAAAACTGCAGCATCGCTTACAAGCGCCTTATAGCTTTTCTTCATTTATTACATTTCCTCAATAACGGATTTCAGACCATCATAATAATCGGCAGCGAAAGCAGGAGCGGAAACGCCATCCGGGAAGCGCTTCATGAAAGCGGACACAAGCCCTGGGACCTCCTCAAGATTGTCAGCAACAACAATCCCCTCATCCCCTGCATCTGTAAACCATTTGGCACCTGAGACAACCTTGTGATCATTGGTCTTAAGAACCACAACGGGCGTTCCGGCAATACGGGCAAATATCGTGCCATGATAACGATCGGTAACAATAACGCACTTTTGCGAATAAGATTCGATGACGCCCTCGATTCCGGTCCAAGCATCATGAGAGTCCAGATCGATACCATCCCATTTAACGGTGGTGTCAGTCCGAGAAACATCACAAAGACCGGAAAGAGCAGAAGCAAGCTTATCGATGGCCGCATAAGAGTACAGCTTCTCGCCATCATTTCGAGCGCAAAGCAATACACCTTCGCGCTGGTTATCAAAGGAATATTTCCCAATCAATGAGGTCACAACGTCAGGATAAAGACGGACATCAAGTCGAGGATACAAATCTCGAGCAATCTGTGCAGAGACGGCATCCCTAGCCAAAAACAAAGTATTAACGTGTGACCCTATTGCCTTACGGTCCAATTCTTTACCACGTTTGCTGTTAAAACGAATTGAAGTCGGGAAAAAAACAATTCTGTTATCGGGAAAACAAGTTGAAGCAAGCCTATGCGGCGTCTCATCGTCGTGGAGTCCGTCCATCGTATGACCACTCTGCATGACAATCAGATCATTAGGGCGAATTAGATTCTGAATCATGCGGACAATCCTGCTGGTACCGGCGTTAAATGCCTTACTTGGAATTTTAATAATTTCAGCTTCCGAATAATTATTTTGGAGCCATTTTTCAATAACAAATTTTTGAGCTTGATCTCCCAAATTCGGGTGAGTGGGCACCCCAAAATACCAGATACGCATGCCGCTAGTCTTATCTAGTCTAGCCATTGAATCAACGAGCTCATTGTTCAGCTTGCGCATCGCAGGATAATGCATAGCAGTACGCACCGTAATCCCCACAGTGCGATTTACACCTTTTGCGATACCGGAAACAAAGGGGACGGACTTAATAGCCATTTTCAGCTTATTATTCATATTACATCCTAACTAAGAACTTATTTACTGTGGTAAACGATTAATTACAAGAGTGAATCGACGGGATCACGAAAAATGAGTTCACACGGCACAATTAAATACTTAGGGCTCAGTAAAACAGAGACATAAACCGCGACAAGTCAGCCGTATAAGGAACGATTCCATACCATTCAGGCCTAAATAATTGAACAACAACGAAATACATAACAGAAATCGCAATCAATGAGAACCGAACGAAACGCGTTTCTCCGTCATTAGCTGCCTTTAAAACGAGAGGCAAAGCAACAAGAACAAGAGGCGCGAAATAGTATCCGAATCGAGCAACAATTTGTACTTTCATACCGACGGCGGAAAAGACAAGCCAGAGCAGTTCACCCCAGCGCAAGGCAAGGCTGACGGACTTACCTTGAGCCACGCCCTCAGCGCGGTCAGCAACTTTTAGATAATTAAAAAATATGCCGACGAGCAGGGCATTAAATAGAAGTGAAATTAGAGCGCCAAAATAGTTTGACCCCATAAAGTCCGCATCATAAAAACTATTTTTGCCCAGGACTGCCGCGACCGCGTTAAGGAGTGGATTGACAAATAGAAAGCTGAATATAGCTCCAATTATAAGAACTGTCATGCTCATTAAGTTAATTTCAACCTTGCTGAGAGGGATGAGAGCAAACAGCACGAGAGCGGACCTATGGAATGAGGCGGCAAGGAACACGAGTAGAATAAATACAGGAACCTTACGATCCCTAAGTACAATTATTGCAAGCATACCGATTGCAATAGCAATTGCCTCGCGCATGATGTTCAGATAACTCGGAAACAGCAGGCACAAAAATAGCACAGTGGGCAAAATAGGCTCATCAGCGAGCTTAAAAATAAATAATGCAGTGCAGAGACATATAACCGCACTTGATGCTACGAGAAGAATCTGAAAATCACCGCTGATGAGTGAAAGAACCTTGCAAAATAATAGGAAACCGTACTCAAATCTGTCTGTCATCTCAACAAGAGAAGAGAACGGCAAACGAGAGGCACTTATAAACGCTCTACAGTGCATTTCAGTATCAATACCAACTGAACTTGATCGCACTGAAGCAACAAAGAAAATTGCTGAAAAAGTGACTAAAAGATAGGTCTTTTTAAAGGAAGCGGAACGTTCAGGCCGTAATACAAAACCAAAAACTACCGCAAAGACAATAAGCTGCAAATATACCAACATTTAGATAGTCACCCTACTCCTTAGGTGCGGGCTGCGACATATCTACATTGTTTTTAATAACTACTCTATACATCCATTTCCCTCAATGCATCTCAATAAGAGAATTACCTTCATCAGCAATACTTTGCAGGTTCCGAGTTCAACCAATCGACTAAATTGAATCCTTGTGTAAAGCGATCCGTATCATTTGTTTTTCCCCCCCCCCCCGAACAGAGGCGGGATGATAAACCGAGCATGCAATATCGGGGCGTCGCATCGCCGTAAAGCAAATCTTGTTCGTGTGCTCCAAAGAATCAAACGCCCTAAGATCTTCTTCGCGACAATCATTCATCTGGCTGAATTTAATAAACAGATTGTCCCAGTTCACCCTTTCAACCCGTCGCTCCCATTTAGCTCTAGCCTCCTCAGGCGTTGGATAATGTAGAAATACAATCTCAACGTCATCGATAATTCCAACAGGCTTACTCAGCTCATTGCGAGATTTCAAAGTCTCGTAATGAGCCGAATCACAAGAATCGATGAATTCTATGGGCGTATTCAGATAGTGCCTTAAATCTCCCGCGAACTTTACGTATTCAGTTCCAAAAAAATACAGCCCTGCTGTAGGCGATTGATACGGTAAGCCGAAATACCGATAGACCGTTCCGGCCCAACAATTATTGGAAATAATAGAAAAATCGCTTCGTGTCAGATGATTTTGCCTACCCTTAGAAAAACGACTGTTAGTTTTCTCTCTGATTACCCGTTCAGCAATTCCAAAATAGTCTTTATTCATGTCTAGGTCCTTCAACCAAAACCACACCCGTTGCATCGAAAAACGCATCTAACGCTGAGCAACAAGCCCCTCGTAGAACTCCATCAATTTCTTTGCATTAGCCGCTGCCGAATAGCCAGCGGAGGTTAATTTCTCAACAGCTCCGCTATCACGACCAACCGACATAGCATCAGCAAGTGCAGAGGCCCATACAGCATATGGCTCATTTAAACCGACAAATCTACTCACGCCCGTTATGTCACTTTCCTCAGGAACGCCAGTCGAAAAAACACAACGAAGCCCAGAGGCTTGAGCTTCAACAGCAGAGACAGGAAGCCCCTCATATAGCGAAGGCATAAAGAAGACGTCGAACAGCGAGTAAAAACGAGCGACGTCAACGCGCACGCCGGGCATGACGACGGATTCGTTTACACCAAGCTCCTTAGCAATGGCCCTAACTCTGTCCATGCCATCTCCAGCGCCCAAAATCACCCACTTAACATTAGGAATACTGCGCTTCAGCTCTGCGAACACCTTGACGCCAAATTCAAAGTTCTTTTGCTTGACAAAACGACCGACACTTCCAATAACGGGGTCACTATTGCCAATGCAGAGTTCAGCACGCAGGGAAGCATTGGAGCTATCGTCATATGCATAATTGCTGAGTACGATTCCATTTTTCATTACAGCAAACGGCTTATTTCCAAACAGGTATCTACCAGCTTCATCAGAGCACGCCACCCCATCAGTTGCATACCTCTTGCCCCACGCAATCAACGGAGCATTTCGAACACGATGAAGAACGTTGTCAGATGAACTATTCAGATGACTATGTAGGACACGATGTTCGATGCCGGCACGCTTAGCCTCCCTGAGAACGCAAAAAGCCGAGTTGGGCATATGACAATGCACGATATCGTACTCGCGTCCATGCTTAACGAAAAACTCTTCGACTTCTTTAATGAACTGGCCAAGCCCCGCAGAAGCGAAAGACACCGTATAGACACGAGAACCGTGCGCAATAAGCTCCTGATCATAAGTGCAGTCACGCAAGGGTTTACCATTCAATGTTGCATGGTGTAGATAATCAAATACAACTCGATGCTCATCAATGCCCAAAGACATGTTATGAACAAATTGAGAAACACCGGCAGAACGACTTAATGAGGGAACCACTTGGAGAACATGAATTGGAGATGAGGTAATCAAGCTAGTCAACCACCGTAACAATTGCGTCGGCATGAAAACGAGCAGAAACGCATGATTGGGCATTCTTTGAATAATTCCCTATGGAAATCAGCATGACCAATTCCTCCCAATAGGGTAGTTTCAATAGACCGCGAATCGCTTTTTCAGGACCTCGTCTTAGCATTGTATTGAGCGGACAAGAAGCCAAACCCTGCTCTTCAAGTGCCAGCAATAACGCCATTGCAAAAATGCCGCCATCAACAAAGCCCTCGTTACGTTCTTGCGGTCCAAAGTAAACCCGATTATCAACCGTCAACACGACGAGCATTGGAGGCATCGCGTAGCCTCTGAATCCACTTGTAATTCCTAATGTCTCATGGATGAGTTCCTGGTTATTGATAATCCGAACTCTTGTTGGTTGTCGATTGCATGCAGACGGAGCTTTGGTGGCCGTCTCGATAGCATTAATGACCTTTGTCAACGAAACGGGAGTATCAGAATACTCTCTAACAGAATGACGGTTACTTAATAGCTCGTCAACAGAACCTGGAATAATGCCTGCCACAGCAAAATCATGAGCGATTTTGCAGCTTCCACCGGGATATAAAGGCTTTGAATCCAGTTTAGAAAACAGTTGGTCGCCAATTGCTTGCATAAACATATGCGTATATTCAGAACTATTCTCATGTCTGTCACGATATTCGATTAGCGCACCCAAGGCGGATTGATAGGCCAGGCTATCCGTACTTCCACCCATATCTTCAAAGACATGCATGTAGCGAGAGAGTTCGGCGAGGACCTTCACTCCAAATCCAGCACGAAAGTCCTCGTGGCTCAACCCTTTTTCAAGCTGATGGGTACAATAAATTATATGAGCTTCTGCTTGCTCTGCATATTTGATCTTGTTTCGAGAATAAGACTTCCCGAACCGTGCCGCCTGCCGCATTGAAGCGGCGAGCAAACTTGGATAGCCATTAAAAATGGCCCTCGCAACCCCCATGACAGGATCAGGCAAATGATCCTTTAAAGCAGAAACCGAAATATTTCCCATCATATTTCCTAAATATCCAAGGCTTTTTCAATAAAAGAAAAGGCTTCATTTCGTTTGAGATTAAGCTGTGCCTGAACCGAATTGGAGGCGTAATCAAGTTCAGAAATAGTCAGATTTCCAAAGTCATCCAACAAATGATTGTCAAGATTAGTCATATTTAATAGGTTTGAAATTCTTCCGTTAAAACGACCAGGGCTGATGGCGACAAACTTCTTTCCAAGATTTACGGAATAGGCAGTTCCATGGAACGAGTCCGTAATGACAATTTCGGCCCCAAGGAACAGAGAAAGGAACCTTCCCACGGAAGGACAGATAACAGCATTCTCGCCAGAACGCTTCTCATGCACACCGTATGCAATTCGCATAACCTTGAGACCAGTCTTCTTGGCGACCCTTTGTACATAAGAATCGAACTCGGCATTACGGTTGAGCTGATAGACCAGAACATAGGGTTCCGGAGAAATCCAACCATCTGCAATTGCTTCCCAATCATCACGATTCAACATGAGCGTGGGATCGATAACGGGCATAGCCCCATGGACACCGATAGAATCAAGAAGGTCAGCCGCCTCTTGCTCGCGTACAGAGATACAAGAGTAAGAGGAGAGAGCCTTTCTCATCGGCTCAGCTTCCCAATCCTCGAGCGTGGCCTTGCCGATACTCGCAGCATAGGCAATCTTCTTTTTCCCCTCGGGAGCAAAGGAGAGATAGAAAGTACGGTCAAAACCGTTATTCCAAATGCTATTCCAAACCTGATCGCTACCAGTGCAGTAAATATCTGCTACCGGAGGATTCGCGTCCAACTCATCTGCGGAATAGTACGAACGCTCAGTCAGCGCAAGCTTGGAATGTCTAAACTCATCAAGGGGGGCGCGTCTCCTTGCAACCATACGAGAAACCGGTATTTTTGCAATCTGCTTGACGCCAGGAACCTTAAATATAGGCATCTTCTTTACGAGCTGGCCGTTAAGGGCACGATCCACTTCGTTTTCGGGAATCGCATCCTTACGGTAGTAATCAATTATTTCGGCATCTGCTCCCACACGAGCCAAAACAACCTGAGTTGCATAGGTCTGCAGGCAGGAGCCATAGTTCGGCGAGTTATGAAGTGTTATAACTCCGACTTTTCGAGACATGCACAAACCTACTTTCTGAGTAATTTCTTATAAACAAACGAACGAAGTCCGTTAGGCATGACACAAACAACGGCATGCGGAACAAATGAGGCAACAAAATCAACAGGGCTAAACCAGCCAGTACGCAATTGAGCAAACTTGAATTTCCAGATATGCGGTAGATACGAAGGGCCGCCTCTGCGAGCATAAAAATCGGAGCTCACGCGCATCGCCACAAGTGGTTCAGGTAGATTATCTGCGCGACAGCCACTGGCTAGCATCCTGTTAAATAAATCCCAATCTTCGAAATAAAGATATTCAGAGCTGTAATTCCCAGCCTCCAGCACCTTAGATTTTTTAAACGTCATAGGTGGGTGCCGGAAAGGATTTCGACGTTTGGAACAAGCGAGAATATTGTCCAGTCCCTTGGGCAAATTCGTTGAAGCAATTGGCGTCTCAGGAGAGTCAATAAACTCGACGACATCGCTACCGACCATATCGAGCCCACTTTCAATAGCGGCAAGCTGCTTCTCCATACGATCAGGACGCGCCACGTCATCGGTGTCCATACGCGCAACGATTTCATTAGAACAGGAGAGTACGCCCTTATGAAGAGCATATCCTAGTCCATGGTTCTCACTGTAGGAAACAAATTTGAACAGATCGGGCCACTGCAAGTTATATTCGGAAAGAACCGACTCGAGTTCAGCAGTCAAGGGTCCGTCCTTAACCATTACGATCTCGGCCGGAGGCACAGTTTGAACGAGCATGCTGTCGAGGGCCTGGCGCAGAAAAGTAGGGTTTTCTTTTTTGTAAATGCTCATTAATACGCTATAAGCGGTCGTGGCGACTGAAGTGGTCATCTATCGCCCCGTCCTCTTCTTGCCGAACATGGCACCAAAAGTGCCGGTAAAGCATTTCCAGTCCATGCGGAAACAGCGATTGCGCACGTAGCGGAGTTCAATCTTCTGACGCAGGCCGCTCTCAAAGGTTGCCTCGTTACGATCGGTTGCCTGCCACAGACCAGTAATGCCGGGCCGGACAGAGAGCAGCTCAGCTTTTTCTTCGTCGGAAAAATGCTGTTCAAGCTCATCCCTTGTAATGGGACGCGGCCCAATGACGGAGAGGTCGCCGTTCAGTACATTAAGGAACTGCGGCATCTCGTCAATGGAGCACTTACGAATATACTGACCAACCCTAGTAATGCGGGGATCATCGTCGACCTTGCGCTCGACTTCCCATTGATGAAGCTGCTCAGGGCTCAGGTACTTACGCACGTCGTTTGCGTCGGCGACCATGCTACGAAGCTTAAAAATCTTGATTGTCTTTCCGCCCTTGCCAACGCGCTCTTGCGTATACATAGGACTGCCGGGCGATTCAAGACTAATCAGCGCGCACACCACAGCAAGAGGAATAAGCAGCAGCACACTCATCAAAAGACTGAACACCAGGTCAAACAGTCTCTTAATAAAGCGATAGCCAAGCGTACCGCTCGGTTTAATCTCTTTAATAGCCAGTGCGTCCCCCACGGATACACAGCTCTCTGTTACTTCTTTAGCAGCCACAATAAAACTCACGTTCCTGTCCCCAGGAACCCCCCCCCCCCATCTATGAATCCAAAAACCAAATGAATTGCCGGTGCAACGTCTCCCTTACGTTTTGCTGGGCACGTCTAGCGGAAGCAGCTCCCTAAATGTGGAGTCGCCCTCGCCCACGTCTACCAGGCACCAGCGCTTATGACGGTCGATCTTCTTTACACGGGCCTCTTGCCCCACCAAGGGACCGTGTTCTATGTGCAACACACCGTCTTCTATGCGCGCTACGCTGTTGCGCACCACGCCGTCGCCGTCTAGCACACTGCGGTACCAGTCCTGCGCATCGTCCGGCATGGGCATGTAAGCCCGCTCCCTACTGCCGGCGATGCGACAGCCAAAGCTCAACTGGGCCAAGGCCCTATCGAGCGCGGCGGCATCGCGCGTGGCGACGAAGAAGTATTCCTTGTACATAGGCTTGGTTTGGAGCGACCATGCGCCGTCCCGCTTAAACCAGAACTCCTTTTGCATCACGAAAGCGTCCTGCATAAGGTTGTGCGGGATAATGCGACGAACCTTTTCGCAGGTCTCGCGCTCTTTTCCATTGGGGGTATGAACCAGATACCAGCGGACGCGGCCGTGCTGGCTGTTGGTGGTGGTGCCGTTAAATGCGCCAGGCAGCTGCTCTTGGCGCCGCATTGTCTGTTCCATCTCTCGCCCCCTCTTTTGGCTTTGCGATGCACGCACAAATGCAGGGGCGTTTAGAACAGGCTTCTCGCTCGCAGCTAGGCGCAGTCGCAAAAGTACAGGTTTTTGTATCTTTCGACAGACGACATTATACGAGCAATCAATCAGCGTTTGCCCAGATTACGCAAAATGTACTGCTAGTAGGTACATCTCCATACCCCTCTACAAAAACCTGTACCTTTTTGTGCAACAAAAAAAGCCGCTCAACCAGCGGCTTTTCTAATTTTGACATGAAAAAAAGGCGACCGCCCTTTGTGGACGGTCGCCTTTGTTAATTGTTGTGAAGCTTGCCTTAGGCGCGAGTCTTGATCTCCTCGGTCACCTTGGCAACAAACTCATCAACGCTCATCTGAACGGTCTCGTTGGAGCGATCGCGGACGGAGATGTTGCCGGCCTCGACCTCCTTCTCGCCCAGGATGAGCATGTAGGGCACGCGGTCGATGCTGCGGGCCTCGCGGATCTTGTAGCCGATCTTCTCGTCGCGGTCGTCGCAGACCACGCGAATGCCGGCCTCCTCCAGCTTGGCGCACACCTCGTGAGCGTAGTCGCGGCTCTTCTCGGAGACGGGAAGCGCCTTGACCTGCACGGGAGCCAGCCAGGTGGGGAACTTACCCGCAAAGTGCTCAATCAGAATACCGATGAAGCGCTCGATGGAGCCAAAGCATACGCGGTGCAGCATGATGGGGCGCTTCTTGGTGCCGTCGGCGTCCACGTACTCCAGGTCAAAGTTGAGCGGCATCTGGAAGTCGAGCTGCACGGTACCGCACTGCCAGGTACGGCCGAGCGAGTCCTCCAGGTGGAAGTCGATCTTGGGGCCATAGAAGGCGCCGTCGCCCTCGTTGACCTCGTAGTCCATGCCCAGCTTCTCCAGAGCGGTGCGCAGACCCTCCTCGGCGCGAGCCCAGTCCTCGTCGGAACCCATGGAGTCCTCGGGGCGTGTGGACAGCTCAACGTGGTACTTAAAGCCAAACTTCTGGTACACGGAGTCGATGAGGTTGACCACGCCCACGATCTCGTCGGTCAGCTGGTCGGGACGCACAAACAGGTGGGCGTCGTCCTGGTTAAAGCAGCGAACGCGGAACAGACCGTGCAGGGCGCCGCGCAGCTCGTGGCGGTGCACCAGGCCAATCTCGCCGGCGCGAATGGGCAGCTCGCGGTAGGAATGCGGCTTGGAGGCGTACACCAGCACGCCGCCCGGGCAGTTCATGGGCTTAATGCAGTACTCTTCGTCGTCGATGACGGTGGAGTACATGTTGTCCTTGTAGTGGTCCCAGTGGCCCGAGGTCTTCCACAGCTGCTTGTTCATGATGAGCGGCGTGGAGATCTCCACGTAGCCGGCCTTGTGGTGAATCTCGCGCCAGTAGTCCAGCAGCGTGTTCTTAAGGATCATGCCGTTGGGCAGGAAGAACGGGAAGCCGGGGGCCTCGTCGCGCATCATAAAGAGGTCCATCTCGCGGCCGATCTTGCGGTGGTCGCGCTTCTTGGCCTCCTCCAGCATGTGCATGTGCTCGTCGAGCTCCTCCTTGGTGGCAAAGGCGACGCCGTTGATGCGGGTGAGCATCTTGTTGTCCTTGTCGCCCTTCCAGTAGGCGCCCGAGACGCCAGTGAGCTTAAAGGCCTTGAGCGCCTTGGTGTAGCAGATGTGGGGGCCGACGCACATGTCGATGTAGTCGCCCTGCTGGTAGAAGGTGATGCGGGCGTCGTCGTCCAGGTCGCCGATGTGCTCGACCTTGTACTTCTCGCCGCGCTCCTCCATAAGGGCGATGGCCTCGGCGCGGGGCTTCTCGTATACGGTGAACTTGAGGTTCTCCTTGACGATCTTTTTCATCTCGGCCTCGATCGCGGGGAAATCGTCCTCGCTGATCTTGACGCCCTCGGGCAGGTCGACGTCGTAGTAGAAGCCGTTGTCGGTCGCGGGGCCGTAGGCAAAGTCGGCCTGGGGGTACAGGCGCTTGATGGCCTGCGCCATGATGTGCGCGGCGGAGTGGCGGATGACGTGCGTGACCTCGTCCTGCGGGAGCTCGGCCACCGAACCGTCATTGTAGAGTGCCTTCATGGGTATGTTTTCTCCTCTCGGATGCCTGATGCAAGTGCGTGCGATGCGCTCGGCGTTTTTGACTTGCATCATTATAGGCAGGTTGCCTTGGTATACAAGCGCCCGCCGCACCTTAATGGCACGGCGGGCGATTTTCTACGCATGCTTCATCGTGTGGGGTGGGGTGTGGGGCGCGCGTGGCTTGCGGCGTGCCCGTGACGCGTGGCGGTTGCGCGGGACGCGCGGTGCCCGTGGCTTGCGGCCGGCCCGGCGATGGATGCGTTACTGGATGCGAGTTCGGCAGTAGGGGCAGACCTTCCAGTGCGCATCGAGCGGGCGATGGCAGCTGGGGCACACGTTGCGAACCTGCGTATCGCACACCGGGCAGACGACGAAATCCTTCTCGATGGGCGCGCCGCACTGCGGGCAGGTGCCGTACTGGGCAAGCTGGCGCTCGCGCAGGGCCATGTCCAGCTCCTGCTCCTCGCGGTCAGACGCGTAGGAGTACGGACGCAGGACCAGGTAGGCAATGAGGCCCACAAACGGGATGAGGGCGATGATGCCCCATGCCACGTAGGCGCTGGCGCCGCGGCGGCGAGCGTCGATGAACACATAGACGACCGACAGCACATACAGGGCGATGATAAAGCCAACGAAGGCATAGACGACGCCCATAAGCTGCGGCGACATGAGCTCGGAGATGTACTTGGACATTACGGGTACCTTTCGGGATATTTACAGTCCGGTCAAGTTTACCACGGGGTTTGTTTATATGGGACCACGGCTAGGGGCGGGGCTGGCGCGGACACAAACATCTCAATCTGTAACATCTAGAACCCAAATCATCAGCTAGCTGTTACAGATCAAGACGTAGAAAACCGTCCGAACCGAATGTCTCAATCTGTAACAGTTACCCGGCAAAAACAGGTCTAACTGTTACAGATTGAGACATTCGAAACCGACTGATAGGTTCATCTCAATCTGTAACATCTAGACCCCAAAACGGTCACTAGATGTTACAGATCGAGACAGAAAATCTCTCCCTGACTTTAAATCTCAATCTGTAACACATAGGACCGATTTTCCCCTCTTACTGTTACAGATCGAGACAAACAGAGGGCCCGCCTGGCAAACGTCTCGATCTGTAACATCTGGGACCCAACCCTTCTGCTTACTGTTACAGAACGAGACAAAACTCTGACACCAGGGCGGCAAACGAGGTTATCAACGTTACCGAGTCTCCCCTCGCCTGCCGTTGGCGGGTGTTGCGGGGCTGTTCGCCGCATTGCCGCTGCACTGAGGGCGTGCAGACCGTAGGATAGTCCTATTGACGGCCTGTCAACTCGTCTGGGAGGCACCGTGGCAGAAACGTTAGATATCGCAATTGTGGGCGCGGGCATTACCGGGTGCGCCATCGCGCGGCAGCTTGCGCGGTTTGACTTGTCCATTTGTGTGGTCGAGGCGGCCAACGATATCGCGCTGGGCGCGTCGAAGGCCAACGGCGGCCTGGTGCACGCCGGCTACGATCCGACGCCGGGCACGGTAAAGGCGCAGGTCAACGCCCGTGGTTGCGAGCTATATGGCACGTGGGCCCAGGAGCTAGGCTTTTTGTTTCGCCGCACCGGGTCGATGGTGCTAGGCTTTAACGACGAGGACCGAGCGCACCTGGAGCAGCTGCGCCAGAATGGCCTTGCCAACGGCGTGCCCGAGCTGGCGATCATTGGCCCCGAGCGCATCCACGAGCTGGAGCCGCGCGCGAGTGCTAAGGCGACGTGCGCGTTGTGGTGCCCTTCGACCGGTTACGTCGACCCGTTTGAGGTCGCCATCGCCGCGCTAGAAAACGCCGTTGCCAACGGCGTGACGTTTATGCGCTCCGCGCCGGTGGAAGCCATTGAAGTTGCCGGCTCGGATGACGGAGCCGCGTGCTTTACGCTGGTGACGCCCGCCGGCGACGTGCGCTGCCGTTACCTGATCAACGCCGCGGGCAACGGGGCCGCGGACATCTCGCATATGGCCGGCGCCGAGGAGTTCCAGATGGTCTGGCGCCAGGGCAACATTGTGGTGCTGGACAAGGAGCCGCGTGCGCTCATGCCGCTCTACCCCGTTCCCACGCCAGTTTCCAAAGGCGTCATCGTGACGGGGACCGTTCATGGCAACACCGTGATTACCGCGACCGCCGCCGTGCGCGAGCCAGGTGATACACAGACCTACGCTACCGATGTCGACGCGCTCCTGACCGGAGCGCGCAAGCTGGTGCCCGATCTGGACACGCGTCGCGTGGTGCGCGCATTTGCCGGCGGGCGTCCGGTCATTAAGGGGACGAACGACTTTTTTATTGGGCAGTCGGCCGTGGTACCAGGCCTGTTCCAGGCTGCGGGCATTCAGTCGCCGGGCGTAGCGAGCGCGCCGGCCATTGCCGAGCGCATGGAGCACGTGATGCGCGAGGCGGGCGTTGCCCTGCATGAACGGAACGATTGGGACCCGATTCGCCGCGCGCCGGACGATTTTGACCGTGCACCGCTCGCGCGCAAGAAAGAGCTCATTGAGTTCGATCCCGCGTGGGGGCAGATCGTCTGCCGCTGCGAAACGGTGTCCGAAGCCGAAATCGTGGCCGCGATTCGAAGCCGCCCGGGCGCGGTTTCGGTCGAGGGCGTCAAGCGCCGCTGCCGCGCCGGCATGGGTCGGTGCCAGAGCGGATTTTGTCAGAGCCGCGTGATGGCAATCCTGGCGCGCGAGTTGGGCTGCGAGCCCAGCGAAGTGCTGTTGGAGGATGCCGGTTCTTGGCTTGTCGAGGGACCGCTGAAGGGGGTGCACTAGGATGGCGACGTCTGATATGCTCGACGAACGCGAGGAGGCCGGAACTGCAGCGTCGGTACCGACGCAGGCCTTCGACGTGGTCGTCATCGGCGGCGGACCTGCTGGCATGGCGGCTGCGCTTGCCGCACATAATGCCGGCGCCCACGTGGCCATCGTGGAGCGCGAGCGGCATCTAGGAGGAATCCTCCGCCAGTGCATCCACCCCGGTTTTGGCCTTTCGCACTTTAAGCAGGAGCTCACCGGTCCCGAGTACGCGCAGCGCTTTATCGACCAGGTGCGCGCGACCGACATTGCGCTGTTCCTGGGCAGCATGGTGCTTGGGATTGATTCGGGCGAGGGTGCGGCCGCGAGCGCGTCGGGCGTGGACGAAACCGCAGGAGATGCCGCAGTCCATACCGTCACGCTCATGAGCCGTACCGGCATGCTGCAGCTCACCGGACGCGCGGTCGTCCTTGCCATGGGGTGCCGCGAGCGCACGCGCAGCGAGATCAAGATCCCTGGCAGCCGCCCCGCCGGTGTGTTTACGGCCGGCTTGGCGCAGCGATACATCAATATCGAAAACCTCAAGCCCGGCTCACGCGCCATCATTTTGGGCTCGGGCGACATCGGGCTGATCATGGCGCGCCGCTGCACGCTCGAGGGGATTTCTGTCGAGGGCGTGTACGAGCTCATGCCGTACGCCAACGGTCTGCGCCGCAACGTCAAGAACTGCCTGGACGACTTTGGCATTCCGCTGCATCTGTCTACCACGGTCACGCGCGTGATCGGACACGACCGCGTGGAGGCCGTCGAGGTGAGTCGGGTCGACGAGAGCCTGGCGCCCATTCCGGGAACCGAGCGCGTTGTTCCGTGCGACACGCTGCTACTTTCGGTGGGTTTGATTCCCGAAAACGAGCTTTCGGTGGGCGCGGGCGTTGAGCTTGACCCACGCACGCGCGGCGCCATAGTGGACCAGAGCCTGCAAACGGGCGTGCCGGGCATCTTTGCCTGCGGCAACGTACTGCACGTGCACGACCTGGCAGACAACGTGACGACCGAATCCGAGCGTGCCGGTGCGTCTGCGGCGACGTACGCGCTGGGTGGCGGCTCTGAGTCCAACGTGGACGCTGCGGGCCCGGGCTGTCAGCTCACGGTCTCCCCCGCCGGCATCGCAGGCTACGCGCTGCCGGGACGCATTACGGCTGTGGCACTCACCAAACTCAACTTCCGCGTGCGCCGACCGGTCGACGCCGCCCGCGTGCGCATTCTGGCAGGCGACGAGGAACTGTTTGCAGGCAAGGTCCGCGCGTTTAAACCGAGCGTCATGGAAAGCTTCCCGCTGCCGGCAAGGGTGATTCAGCGCGCACTCGACCAGGGTGTTAGCGAGATTGTCCTGTCCGTCGATCCCGTTGAGGAGGCATAAGGCCATGAGCACAAACACGATCGAGACGCTGCAGTTCAACTGCACCACCTGCCCATCCGAGTGCCTCCTGACCGTAGAGGTGGAGCGTGACGCAGACGGCGCCGTGGTAGAGGTGCACTCCGTGACCGGCAACAGATGCCCGCGCGGTGATAAGTTCGCACATCAGGAGCTCACCTGCCCTATGCGCGTGCTCACGACGACCGTGGCCGTATCCGGCGGCGACGAAGCCCTACTCCCCGTCCGCACGGCCGAAGCCATCCCGCTAGAACTCCACGCCCAGGCCATGGACCTCATCCGCGGCGTGGTCGTCGAGGCCCCCATCCGCATGGGCGACGTAGTCTTACCCAACCTCCTAGACACCGGTATCGACCTCATCGCCAGCATGGACATCGAGTAGCTAATTTAGGACGGGGCTCTTTTAGCTACCCCGCCATCCACCCAGTCCCACCTCAATTGCGATGAAATAGTTCCTGATTTCCGCCAAAACCCCGGCATCCAGGAACCATTCCACCGCAACTATCCTTGGAATTGGTATTTAGCTTGTGCCTGCTTTAGTGCCAATTCAAAACTATGCCGGATTACGGGGCTGATTCGGAGACCCCCATCCATACCGGCAATTTTCGATTTTTGATAACCCGTCTACCTGCGGTTTTAATTTCGCAATTTTTCCCATGGTCAAGCAATACAGGTCCAGCCCCGTAATCCGCCATAGTTTTGAAACCAGCCCATTTGGGACGGACCTCTTATGGCTACTTTTACCTATCATTCCGCATGTTGGACGCAGCTAAAATAGCCCGTCGCAAATTGACTACCCTGGCATTGGGGATACCATGGTGGCAACCTAGCGAAAGGATGTTTCATGGCACATGTCGATGACCAGCGTGTGGCGCGCGTGCTCGATGCGCTCGAGGCTCAGCACCCCGGCGCGCAGCTGCTCGTAAACGACCCGTGGTCGATTTATTACCTGACCGGCTTTTATGCCGATATGTTCGAGCGTTTTTGCGGCGTGCTACTCGTACGCGGTAGAGAGCCCGTAATCTTGGTCAACGCGCTGCATCAGCTGCCCGAGTACGACAACGCCCGCGTCGCCTACCACACCGATACCGATATCGTGGCCGACGCCATCGCTCGCGAGATCGATCCGATCAAGCCGCTCGGCATCGATACCGTCATGCGCTCCGGCTTTTTGATGCCGCTCATGGAGCGCCACGCCGCCAGCGAGTTTTTCCTGGGCGACTTTGCCGTCACCGCCGCGCGCACCCACAAGGATGCCGCCGAGCAGGAGCTCATGCGCGTGTCCTCGGCCGCTAACGACGCCGTGATGGCCGACGCGATCAAGCTCGTTCACGAGGGCGTGACGGAGCGCGAGATTGCCGACCAGATGCTTGGTCTGTATCGCAAGCACGACTGCGAGGGCTTCAGCTTTCCGCCGATCGTGAGCTTTGGCGCCAACGCCGGCGACCCGCACCACGAGCCCGACGACACCGTACTCAAGCGCGGCGACGTAGTGCTGTTCGATATTGGTGGACGCCGCCGCAGCTACTGCTCGGATATGACGCGCACGTTCTTTTGGGGCGAGCCAGACGAAGAGACGGCGCGCATCTACGATATCGTGCGCCGCGCCAACGAGGCCGCCGAGGCTCTCATCGCACCGGGCGTGCGCATGTGCGACCTGGACCGTGCCGCGCGCGACGTGATTGAGGACGCTGGCTACGGAAAGTACTTTACGCATCGCCTGGGTCACTCGATCGGTCTGCAGGACCATGAACCGGGCGACGTCTCGCTGGTCAACGAGCAGGTCGTAGAGCCAGGCATGACGTTCTCCATCGAACCGGGCATCTACCTCCCCGGCCGCACCGGCGTCCGCATCGAGGACCTGGCCCTAGTTACCGAGTCCGGCGTCGAGATCCTCAACGCCTACCCCCACGACCCAGTCCGCCTAGGCTAGCCAATGTGCCAAAGGGACAGCCCCGTTGACACATTCCGTTAACGTCGCACCACGAAAACGGGCTATCTACTACGTTTAACCCGCATGGGTCGACCATGCAGGTCTTTTTTGAAAAATGGCGAGCCCTTTACCTGCGGTTTTAATTTCACAATGCCCCGCGTGGTCGAGGGTAGTCGGTAAAACGTAGTAGATAGGCCCATTTCGTGGCGAGCAAGTCAACTCGAGGCGCAGGGTAGTCAAAATTGCCCCGTCCCAAATTGACTACTTTTAAGTTGCGGTGATATACGGACTGTTTGAGGCTCCTGGCTTGTAAAACAGTCCGCATTTCACCGCAACCGCTGAGGGGATGGGTTAGCGCAGCAGGCCGGCTACTTCGCCGGCTAGGGTGATGGTGCCGGCTGCTACGAAGGGCTCGCCTGCGGCATCGAAGGCAGCGAGGGCCTCGGACACGCTCGGGTATACGCCCGCGAGCTTATCGGCACCCACCAGGGCAGCGAGCTCCTCTGCCGGCAGGGCGCGATCGGAATCGGTCTGGGTCACGACCACGCGGGGGAACGCCGGAACCAGAACGTCAACGATACCCGCCACGTCCTTATCGGCCAGCGCGGCACACAGCAGCACGGGGCGGTTCTCCACGCACGGATCGATCTCGTCCAGCGCGCTCACAAAGTTCTCGCAGCTCTGGGGGTTATGACAGGCGTCGATCAGCTTGAGCGGATCGGTTCCCAGCACATCAAAGCGACCAGGCGTGGGACAGCCCATAAGCGACGCATCGAGCTTGTCATGATCGAGCTCGCGACCCAGATACCCCTCGCACAGCATGATCGCACACGCGGCATTCTGCGGCTGATACGCCGGCTTGACCATGCTCGACGTATAGATGGCACGCGGCGTGGTGCAGCTGAACTCCACCGTGTCGCCCACATGTGCCGGCACCTTGGTCGTGGCATGGTTCACCACCAGCGGCACTATGCCGCACTCGCGACAACGTGCATCCATCACGCGCTGAACGCTCGCCTCGTGCGTGCCCTCGCCCAGCACAACCAGGCGTCCGGGCTTAATGACCGCAGCCTTCTCCCCCGCAATGGCCTCGAGCGTATCGCCCAAAATGCGTGTGTGGTCGAGTCCAATGCCCGTAATGGCAACGGCGACGGGATCGGTCGCGCTCGTGGCGTCCCAACGACCGCCCATGCCAACCTCGAGCACGGCAACATCCACCGCGGCCTCGACAAACACCACAAGCGCAGCGGCCGTCAGCAGGTCAAACGGCGTGATGGTATAGGCACGCTCCCCCGCCGCCACACGACGGGCATTCACGCGATGTCCCGCCTCAACAGCGGCAGAAACACCACGGGCAAACGCCTCGTCGCTTACGACGCACCCATCGACCTCCATACGCTCGGGATAGCGCACCAGCTGCGGCGACGTATACAGCGCGGTCCTGAGCCCCTCGCCTCGAAGGATAGCAGCCGAAAAACGCGTAGTCGAAGTCTTGCCATTGGTACCGGCAACCTGAATGCAATCAAAATACTCGTCCGGACGTCCCAGCTCATCGAGCATATCGACAACCGTCTCAAGCAGAGGACCAGCATCCCCAGAAATCCGCCCCGTATCAGCAGCCAGCCCCACAGCCTCATCAAACGAAAGCAGCTCAAACGAGAAAGGAACGACATACGACCCAGAACGCTTAGCCATAACCCAAAGTCCCCCATAACAGAAAAAGAGGCCCACCAAATAGAATGAGCCCCTCGCGTTGACAATATCAGCCTTTATCCGCTTGCAGCGAGATCAAGGCCACAACCAAGTGGCCCCAACCTACCAGTTGTAAACAACCACGTAAGCGAACTAGGAGCGGCCCGACGCTTTGCTCGCCGCAAGTTCCGCACGCAAAGGACAGCACTTAATGTGCTGTCCGTCTTGCGCAGGACTGTCCGCAGCGGAGAGCAAAGCATCGGGCCGCGCCCCCGAGTAAACCTTACGAGAAGTCAGCAACCTGAGCAGTCAGCGCCGCCAGGATCTCCTTGAGCTCAGCTGCACGGTCCCTCTTCTTCTGGACCACCGCGGGCGCGGCCTTAGCCACAAAGCCCTCGTTGGCGAGCGTCTTCTCGCAGCCGGCGAGCTCCTTCTGGGCCGCGGCAATCTCCTTCTCCAGGCGCGCCTTCTCAGCCGAAAGGTCAACCTTGCCCTCGAGAACCACAAAGACCTCGACGCCGCTGTCGACCACGGCGATGCTCGCCGCCGGCTTCTCAACGTCAGTGCCCATAACCAGCGAAGCCGTGTTGGCCAGCGGCTCAATCGTGGAGCGCAGGCTCTCGAGCTTCTCGATGTCCTCGGCACCGGCGCGCACGACCACGTCGAGCTCGGCCTTAGGGCTCAAGCGATAACGCGAACGGGTGGCACGGGCGGCGGAAACGACGGCACGGCACAGCTCAAACGCGCGCTCGGCGGGCTCGTCGACGTACTTGGCGTAGTCGGCGGGCTCGGGCCACTTGGCGATCATGAGCGCCTCGGCGCGGTTCACGTTGCCCTCGGCGTCCAGGTCGAGCACGCTCGCCGGCATGTTGTCCCAGATCTCCTCGGTAACAAACGGCATAAGCGGGTGCATCAGGCGAATGGAGGTGTCGAGCACAAAGATCAGGTTGCGCTGCGCCTGCAGACGGCCCTCGCCCTTCAGACGGGCCTTGGTGACCTCGACGTACCAGTCGCAGACCTCGTTCCAGAAGAACTGCTGCACGCCGCGGGCCATGTCGCCAAAGGTGTAGTTCTCAATACCCTCGGTGACCATCTTCACGGCCTTGGCCAGGCGGCTGAACATCCAAGCGTCGGCCGGCGTCTCCACGACAGGCTCGCCGGGCGTGTAGCCCTCCATGTTCATGAGCAGGAAGCGGCTGGCGTTCCAGATCTTGGTCACAAAGCTCTTGGCCTGGTCGGTACGCGGGCTGTCGATGAGCTTCTTGGTCTTCTTGTCGATGTTCGCGTCAAACTTGACGTCCTGGTTGTTGGTGCACAGCGTGAGCAAGTTGAAGCGCATGGCGTCGGCGCCGTACATGCCAATGAGGTCCATGGGATCGACACCGTTGCCCTTGGACTTGGACATGCGGCTGCCGTCCTTGGCCAAGATCGTCGGGTATATGACGACGTCCTTAAATGGCACCTCGTCCAAGAAATACAGCGAACTCATGACCATACGGGCGACCCACAGCGCGATGATGTCGCGTGCGGTGACGAGCGCCGTCGTGGGGTGATGGCCCTCGAGCAGCTCCGGCTTTTGCGGCCAGCCCTGCGTGGCGAAGGTCCACAGCTGCGAGCTGAACCAGGTGTCCAGCACGTTCTCGTCCTGATGCACGTGATGGCCGCCGCACTTGGGACACACATCGGTGTCCTCGGTGAGGGCGTCCTCCCAGCCGCAGTCCTCGCAGTAGAACACGGGGATGCGATGGCCCCACCACAGCTGGCGCGAGATGCACCAGTCCTTGAGGTTCTCCATCCAGGTGGTGTAGGTCTGCGTCCAGCGCGCGGGGTGGAAGGTGACCTTGCCGGAGTTGACGGCGTCGAGCGCCGGTCCCTTGAGCTTGTCGACGGCCACAAACCACTGCTCGGACAGCCACGGCTCCAGCGCGGAGTCGCAACGGTAGCAGTGCATGACGGAGTGGTCGAGGTCCTCGACGTGATCGAGCAGGCCGTGCTCGTCGAACCACTTGATGACGGCCTCGCGGCACTCGTCGCGGTTCATGCCGGTGAACTCACCGTAGCCCTCGACGACCACCGCGTGCTCATCAAAGATATTGATCTGCGGCAGGTCGTGGGCCTGACCCATGGCGTAGTCGTTAGGGTCATGGGCCGGGGTGACCTTGACAAAGCCGGAGCCAAAGTTGGCGTCGACATGCCAATCCTCAAAGATGGGGATCTCGCGGTCGACGATGGGGAGCTTGACGGTCTTACCCACAAAGGCGGCCTTCTCGGGGTCCTTCGGGGAGACGGCAACGCCCGTGTCACCGAGCATGGTCTCGGGACGCGTGGTGGCGACGACGATGTAGTCCTGACCGTTGACCGGCTCGGTCAGCGGGTAGCGCAGGTGCCACAGGTGGCCCTTCTCGTCCTTGTACTCGGCCTCGTCGTCCGAGATAGCGGTAGTGCAATTGGGGCACCAGTTGACGATGCGCTTGCCGCGATAGATCAGGCCGTCGTGGTACCAATCGCAGAAGACCTTACGCACGGCCTGGGCATAGTCCTCGTCCATGGTGAAGCGCTCGTTGTCGAAGTCAACGGAGCAGCCCATGCGCTTGATCTGCTCGACGATGATGCCGCCGTACTCGTGGGTCCAATCCCAGCAGGCGTCGACAAACTTGTCGCGACCAATCTCCAGGCGGCTGATGCCCTCGCTCTTGAGCTTCTTGTCGACCTTGGTCTGCGTGGCGATACCGGCGTGATCGGTGCCCAACACCCAGCGCGTGGACTTGCCGCGCATGCGGGCCATACGGATGATGGCGTCCTGGATGGAGTCGTCGGTGGCATGACCCATGTGGAGCTTGCCGGTCACGTTGGGAGGCGGAATGGTGACGGTGCAGTCGCCCACGCCCTCACGGCGCTTGTAGTAGCCGCCGTCAAGCCACTTCTGCAGGATCGCCGGCTCGTTAGTCGACGGATCGTAGTTCTTGGGCATTTCTTCCATATATCTCTCCCTGTCCCACCGGCGTGTCCGCCTGCTTGGTTTTCGCTCGGTCAGGTCCTGGCTCGCACGAAGAGCACATTTAGTGCTCTTCGGCTCGTGCGGAATCTACGAAAACCAAGCAGGCGGACACGCCTTAGGTATCGATTACTTCAGTCTGAAGATACTAGCTAAACAATCTCACAGAATAGCACAGGCATACCTACCAAAAAGGGACAGGTTTATTTTGGCAGGTTTTATCAGGCAGAATGACGTTTGCCCATATAAAACCGACCAAAATAAACCTGTCCCTAAAAGGCAGGTCCCGCAGTGGTTGCCGCGGGACCTAAACGGGCGCTATTTACCCATAGATGCGCTGGGGCTGTTCTTCGCCCTTTACGGAGGCTTCGGTCACGATGACCTTGGCGACGCCTTCCTCGCTGGGGAGGTCGAACATCGTCTGCTGCAGCACGTCCTCGCAGATGGAGCGCAGGCCGCGGGCGCCGGTCTTGCGGGCGAGTGCCATGCGGGCGATCTCGTGCAGCGCCGCGTCCTCAAACTCAAGCTCAACGTCCTCGAGCTGGAACATCTTGCGGTACTGACGCACCACGGCGTTCTTGGGCTCGGTCAGAATCGACACCAGGTCGTCCTCGTCGAGCGCCTGCGTCTGGGTGACAACGGGCGTACGGCCCACGAACTCGGGGATCATGCCAAAGGCGTTGAGGTCCTGCGGGAGCACCTGACGCAGCAGGTCGTTCTCGTCGACCGAGGTGGGGCCGGCGATCTCGGAGTTAAAGCCCACGCCCTTGTTGCCCACGCGGTCGGCGATGATCTTGTCCAGACCCACAAAGGCACCGCCGCAGATAAACAGGATGTTAGTCGTGTCGATCTGCAGCAGCTCCTGCTGGGGATGCTTGCGGCCACCGGTAGGCGGAACGCTGGCCACCGTGCCCTCAAGAATCTTAAGCAGCGCCTGCTGCACACCCTCGCCCGAGACATCGCGGGTAATGGAGAGGTTCTCGGCCTTGCGGGCAATCTTGTCAATCTCGTCCACGTAGATAATGCCCACCTGAGCGCGCTCAATGTCGCCATCAGCGGCGTTGATGAGCTTGAGCAGGATGTTCTCCACATCCTCGCCCACGTAACCGGCCTCGGTAAGCGCGGTGGCGTCGGCGATGGCAAACGGCACCTCGAGAATGCGGGCGAGCGTCTGGGCGAGCAGGGTCTTACCGGTACCGGTGGGACCGAGCAGCAAAATATTGGACTTGGCGAGCTCCACCTCGTCCATATCGGTGTCGAACTGCGAGCCCATGCTGTCGTCAAAAGCGGACACCGCGGCGCCGCCCTCGATCACGCGGCGATAGTGGTTGTACACGGCCACCGACATGGCGCGCTTGGCGTCCTCCTGCCCCATGACATAGGCCGAAAGCTCGTCATAGATCTCGTGCGGCGTCGGCACGTGCGTGATGACCTGGCGGTCGTCCTCGAGCTCAAAGCCTTCGGCCTCGGGGTCCACGGCGGGCTGGGATGCAGCCTGGCCGTGGTCGTTGAGGAAGCCCGGCAGCTTGCCGTTGCGGGCAGCGTCCATAAAGTCCGAAGCCAGCGACTCCTCAAGGATCTCGGAACAGGCGGCGACGCACTCGTCACAGATAAAGATGTTGGTCGGGCCCTTTACGAGGCGACGGACCTGGCCCTGCTCTTTTCCGCAAAAGGAGCAGCGGATGGGGTTGCCGTTCTCGTCAAAGTTGTCCTGCATGTTACCTGCCATCCTAGGCATCCTTCGCGGCGAGATCTCGCGAGGTGACGATACGGTCAATCAGGCCGTAGTCGAGGGCCTCGGCGGCGGTCAGGTAGTTGTCGCGCTCGGTATCGGCCTGGACCTTCTCGATGGGCTGGCCCGAGGCATCGGACAAGATCTGGTTGAGCTCGCGGCGGGTCTTCTTGATCTCCTCGGCCACAATCTCAATCTCGGTCTGCTGACCCTGGGCACCGCCGCTGGGCTGGTGAATCATGACTTTGGAGTGCGGCAGGCAGAAGCGCTTGCCCTTAGCGCCGGCCGAAAGCAGCACGGCGGCCATGGACGCGGCCATACCGACGCAGATGGTGGAGACCTGCGGCTTGATGAAGTTCATGGTGTCAAGAATCGCCAGGCCGGAGTAAACCTCGCCACCGGGCGAATTGATGTAGAGCGAGATATCCTTCTCGGCATCCTGGCTCTCAAGATGCAGCAGCTGGGCAACGACCAGGTTGGCGCTGACGGAGTTGATCTCCTCGCCCAAGAAGATGATGCGGTCGTTGAGCAGGCGCGAATAGATATCGTAGCTGCGCTCGCCGCGCGGCGTCTGCTCGATAACGTATGGCACGAGGGCGGAATCGAACTTAGCGATCATACGCATCTCCATTTCTCTCTTGCGGACCAAATTGGTTCTAGATAAACGTACGGTGCCCGCATGCTATGCATTGGCTGGCACCGTACGAAGCAACCGGATAACCGGCTATTAACTTTACCCCATCACGGGCACATACATGCGCTCGCGGGCAAGGTGGCGAGAATTACTCGGCGTCCTTGGCGGTCTCGTCGACCTCGGTCACCTTGGCGTTCTCGACCAGGTGGTCGACGGCCTTGGAGCGACGGATGGACTCGCGGACGGCAGGCATGCGGCCATCGGCGATGAACTCGGCCTTGGAAGCCTCGACGTCCTTGACGCCGGCCTTCTCGAACTCGGCGTTGATGTCGTCCTCGGTGACCTCAATCTTGAGCTCACGCGCGAGGGCGTCCAGAGCCAGGGACTCACGGGCAACGTCGTTGGCCTGCTTATGCAGGTCGCCGATGAACTGCTCCATGGTCAGACCGGAAGCGGGCAGCCAGGTGTCGAGCGTCATGCCGCGGGCAGCGAGGTTGGACAGGAAGTTCTGGCCAAGCTCCTCAAAGACGGACTGCTCGTAGTCGGCGTCCATCTCGTCGAGCTGCAGACGCTCGGCGAGAGCGGAGACGCAACGGTTCTCCTTCTCGGCCGGGAGGCGGGAAGCCTTGTCCTGCTCAATCTCAATCTTGATGGCGTCGCGCATGGCGTCGATGCTGTCGAAGCCAAAGTCGGACTTGACGAGCTCGTCGGTGAGCTCGGGGGTGTTGCGGACCTTGATGCCCTTGACGGTGACCTCGACGGTGTGGGTCTCGGCCTCCTCGCCCTCCTCGGCCTCGTCGGTCCAGGTGACGGACTTGACGTCGTCAACGTTGGCGCCGATCAGAGCCTCGTTGAACTCGGCGGGGTTGCTGTCGCTACCGGCGATGAGCATACGGCCCTCGGCGGCAAAGTTGTCGGCGTTCTCGACGGCCTTGAGGTCGACGGTAACGTAGTCCTCGGACTCGACAGCGCGGCCCTCGACATCCTCGAAGGTGGCACGGTAGTTGAGGAGCATCTCGACCTGGTTGTTGATCTCGGACTCGGTGACCTCCGCAGGGGGCATCTCGATCTCGACAGCGTCGAAGGAGGAGAGCTCAGCGGCGGGACGCAGGGAGAACTCGACGGTGTAGGTGTAGTCCTCGTGATCCTTAGCGAGGTCGAGCTCCTTGTAGTCACCGTTCTTGGTGGGGACGATGTCCAGCTCGTTGAGGACGGCGGGCTCGTTGGCGGCGATCAGGTCGTTGGTGGCCTGAGCGAGGGTAGCCTCGGCGCCAAGAGCAGAGTCGATAACCGGACGGGGAGCCTTACCGGCGCGGAAGCCCGGGAAGCGGTACTTCTTGGCGGTCTCCTTGTAGGCCTTCTTGATCGCGGCGTCGACGTCGGCGGCCGGGATGGTGACCGTAGCGGTGAGCTTGGCGTCCTTGACGTCAGAAGCGGTGATGTTCAACACGTTCCTCCTCATACTGCCCAGCTTATCTGAGGTGCTGGTACCTTTATGCAACAAGCGTCGCGAGGGCATAAGCCGACGCGGGTGCGTTGGTGCGGGCGAAAGGACTCGAACCTTCACGGGAATCCCACCAGAACCTAAATCTGGCGCGTCTACCAATTCCGCCACGCCCGCATGAGCGCACAGATTAGGAATGATAGCAGATACGAGCGGCAAGCGCACGCACACCTTTAACAGGCTCACGACCTCACCACGAGTGCGAAAGGCGGGGCGAGTTGCCCCGCCCCGCCCATTACGACTTGTTCGCCGACCCGCTACTCCCCCAGCAGGGCCTTCTCGGGCGTGATCGGCAGCGAGCGCACCTGGTGGCCGGTGGCGTGTGCCACGGCCGATGCAACAGCGGCGAGCGGCGTGTTGATGACGACCTCGCCGATCGACTTGGCACCAAAAGGACCCGTCGGCTCGTAGCTCGGCTCAAAGGCCACGCGAATGCTGCCGATATCCAGGCGCGTGGGCAGCTTGTAGCTCATAAAGTTGCCGGTGCGCAGACGACCGCGGTCGTCGTGCTCCACGATCTCGTAGAGCGCGTGGCCGATACCCTGGGCAATGCCGCCCTCGGCCTGAACGCGCGCGAGCGCCTCGTTGATCACGGTGCCGCAGTCGACGGCCGCCGCATAGTCCACCACAGTCACCTTGCCGGTGGCCTTGTCGACCTCGACCTCGGCAATGCCGGCCATAAACGGCGGAGGCGAAACGGGCAGGCAGGCAGAAGCGTGCGAGGTGAGCGCGTCGCCGCCCGCGATGTTCTTGACGCACAGGTTGGCAAAGTCGCGCAGCGTGAGGTAGCGGCCGCGCTCACGAGCGGCACGCTCGTCGGACAGGCGCACGTACTGGCCGTCGAAGACCACGTCGGCGGCGTCAACGTCCCACATCTGAGCGGCCTTGGCGCAAATCTTCTCGCGCAGCTCGGTCGCGGCGTTCTTGGCGGCAAGGCCCGTCACGTAGGTACCGGAGCTCGCGTACGAACCGGCGTCGAACGGCGACACGTCGGTGTCCACGCCGCGCACCACAATGAGCGAGCTTTCAACGCCCAACTCCTCGGCGGCAATCTGCGCCAGAATCGTGTCGACACCCATGCCGTTATCGGTGGCGCCGGTGCCGATGGTAATGAAGCCGTCCTCTTCCAGGCGCATATCGATGCCGGCGATGTCGACATTGGAAATGCCCGAGCCCTGCATGGTGAGCGCACAGCCCAGAGCACGCACGCGGTCGCCCAGGTCGACGGCCAGCGGCTTGTCGCGCCAACCGATCATGTCCATCGCGCGCAGCAGGCAGCGGTCGAGTGCGCAGGCGTTGAGCTTTTCGTTGTAGTACTGCGGCATGATCTCGCCCTCGCGCACGATGTTCTTAAGGCGCAGGTCGGCGGGGTCCATGTGCAGCATGTCGGCGAGCTCGTTAACGGCGCTCTCCACGGCAAACTGGCCCTGGGTGGCACCGTAGCCGCGATACGCGCCGCCGCGGTTGGTATTGGTGTAGACAGCGTCCCAGCTAAAGCGGCTCGCCTTTACATGGTTGTAAATCGGCAGGCTCTTGTGGCCCGAAAGGCCGATCGTCGTGGTGGCGTGCTCGCCGTACGCGCCGGCGTTGGAAAGCGTATGCAGGTCGATGGCCGTGATGGTGCCGTCGTTCATGGCGCCCAGCTTAACGGTCATCTGCATCTGGTGGCGCGAGTTGCCCGCAGTGATGGTCTCCTCGCGGGTGTAGCAGCAATAGCTCGGACGGCCGGTCTGCTGGGTGACGAACGCCACGAAGATCTCGCAGCAGCCCGTCTGCTTGGAGCCAAAGCCGCCGCCGATGCGCGGCTTAATGACCTGCACCTGCGACTGCGGAATGTCGAGCGACTGCGCGACCATGCGGCGCACGTGGAAGGGCACCTGCGTGGAGGTGGTCACCGAGATGCGCCCGAACGCGTCGGTCGTCGCAAAGGCGCGGAAGGTCTCCATGGGCGCGGTCTGCGTGGCCTGGCTGGTGTAGGTACGGGTAAAGACGACGTCGCTCTGGGCGAACGCCTCGTCCAAGTCGCCAAAGTCGCTCGAGCCGCTGCACACCAGGTTGCGCGGAACATCGCCGCCCTGCGGGAACATAAAGGTCACGTCGCCCTCGGGGTGGACCACGATGTCGTTATCGAGTGCCTGGGTAAAGTCGAGCAGGGGCTCGAGCACCTCGTAGTCGACCTTGATGAGCTTGAGCGCCTTATCGGCGGCCTCCTCGGTCTCGGCGGCGACGATCGCCACCTCTTCGTTTTGGTAACGGACGAGGTTCTCGAGAATCAGACGGTCGTAGGGACTCGGCTGCGGATAGCTCTGGCCGGCAATGGTAAAACGGCGCTTGGGAACGTCCTCGTAGGTGTAGACGCCCACGACACCGGGCACCTTCAGGGCGCGCGACGTATCGATAGAGCGAATCTTGGCGCGGGCGTACGGGCTGCGCTTGAGTTTGACGATGAGCGCACCGGCGGGCACCATATCGCCCGTGTAGACGGGACGGCCCTCGAGCAGGGCCTTCGAGTCCTTCTTGGGCTGCTTGTGAGTGATCTGCTTGTAGGTGACGCCGTCGCAGCTGGTGTCATTGACCGGCAGCTCGGGCAACTCAAAGCCCACCTGTACGCCAGATTCGTTGAGGAAGCGGACGATGGCGCGCAGCTGGCTCTCGTAGCCGCTGCAGCGGCAGAGGTTGCCGGCAAGCTGGCGCGAGAGCTCCTCGCGCGTGGCGACGAGGCTCGGGTCTTCCTTGGCGGCACGAGCGAGCGCCAACACGTTCATGATGAGGCCGGGAGCGCAAAAACCGCACTGCTCGGCACCTTCGACAGCCATGGCGCGAGCGAGCGCCTCGGACTCGGCCTTGAGACCCTCGAGCGTGGTGACGGAGCGGCCCTCGACGCGCGCGGCGGGAACCGAGCAGCTCAGCACCGGGTCGCCGTCGAGCCACACCGTGCACAGGCCGCAGTTGGTGGTTTCGCAGGCGCAGCGCACCGACGCGCAACCCTGCTCGCGCAGCAGCGCAAAGAGCATGGTGTCGGGGGCAATCTGAACCTTGACCTTGCGGCCGTTGAGCGTAAAGGAAAGATCGATGAGTTTGGCAGCCATTAGCGCACCTCGCTAGAATCGACGCCGGGCACGCGGCGGCAGGAATACTCGTCCGTGGCGAACTTGGGGATCTGCACGCCCTCGAGCTCGCGGGCAAGCGCGGCCGAAAGCTCGATGCCGGCGGCGCGGCGCACGGCCTGCACGGCAAGCGGCGCCGAGATGCGACGGCGGTACTCGGCTGAGCCCCACAGGTTGGTGCCGTAGCTCAGCGCGCGCACGGACGCGGCAAGGGCACGCAGCTCGTCCTCGGAAGGCTGCTCGTTCACCAGGCCGCATGCCTCGCCCTGCAGCAGGGTCGCGCGCAGCGGACGGGCACCCACGGTGACATGCCAGCTGTTGTCCCACCAGGCGGCGGTAACGTTTAGGGAGGGGAAGTCGGTCGCGGCCTTGCGTACGGCCTCGTAGCTCGCGCGGTAGTCGTGCTTAACGACCACGACGTGCTCGATCACGTCGCGCACATAGCCCATGTTCACAAACTCGGCAAGCGGCACGCGGCCGGCACCCGTCAGCTCAACATAGGAATCGAGCGCGAGGAAGGCGGAGAGAACATCCGAGAAGCCAAAGCGGCCGTAGATGCTGCCACCCACCGTGGCGGTATTGCGCAGCTGCACGCCCACAATGTCGTGGACGGCAAACTCAAATACGTTGTTGACGAGCGCGTTGAGTTCGGCATGGCGCTCGAGTTGGCGCAGGGCACACATGGCACCGATGCGAAACTCGGTCTCGGTCTCCTCGATCTGATCGAGTCCGCAGGCCGAAAGGTCAATCGCCGTCGCCACGCGACGCGATCCCAGGCGCATCCAGATGCCGCCGCCCACAATCTTGTTGTTGCGGTTCTTCTGCAAGAGCTCATAGGCTTCGGCCGCGTTTCCAACACGGACGTAGGTACCGAACTTGAGCACGTTCTCCCCCATCTCTTCACTTGTCCAGCACCTTTAAGTGTACCAAACGAGGGGCCGCACACCGTTTTAGGACAAAATCCACCCACCCATCCATAACTTGCGGTGATATACGGACTGATTAGCCGTTCCGGGGCGCTAAACAGTCCGTATTTCACCGCAAGTTATGAAGAGTCCTCCAGGATAGAAAAGGCTCCCAGCCAAGATGACTGGGAGCCTTATCACATGCTATGTCGAGCGAAGATTTAGCAGACGCCCTGGGCGAGCATGGCGTCGGCGACCTTCAAGAAGCCGGCGATGTTGGCGCCCATGACAAAGTTGCCCTCCTGGCCATACTCCTTGGCGGTGTCGTCCACGTTGTGGAACATGCCGCGCATGAGCTGCTCGAGCTTGCCGTCGACCTCCTCGAAGGTCCAGGACAGGTGCTCGGCGTTCTGGCTCATCTCCAGGCCGGACACGAGCACACCGCCGGCGTTGGCAGCCTTACCGGGCATAAAGGCGACGCCGTTCTCCTGGAAGTAGGTCGTGGCCTCGATGGTCGTGGGCATGTTCGCGCCCTCGCCGACCACCTTGCAGCCGTTGGCGACGAGAGCCTGGGCGTCCTCGAGCAGCAGCGTGTTCTCGCGAGCGCAGGGCAGCGCGATGTCGCAGGGCAGCTGCCACACGCCACGGCCGTCGCCCTCGTGCCACGTGGCATTGGGCTTCTCGTCGACGTACATAGCGAGCGTAACGCCCTTGTCGTGGCCGGAGCGCTTCTTGTTGTAGACATGCTCGAGCACGGTGTAGTCGATGCCGTCGGGATCCTCGACCCAGCCATGGGTGTCGGAGCAGGCGAGCACCTTGCCGCCGAGCTGGGCGACCTTCTGGACCGCGTAGATGGCGACGTTACCGGAGCCGTGAACGACGACGTTCTTGCCCTCGAAGGAGTCGCCGCGGCTCTTGAGGTACTCGTCCACAAAGTAGACCAGACCGTAGCCGGTAGCCTCGGTACGGGCGAGCGAGCCGCCAAAGGAGAGGCCCTTGCCGGTGAGAACGCCAGTCCACTCGTTGGTCAGGCGCTTGTACTGACCGAACATGTAGGCAACCTCGCGGCCGCCAACGCCCAGGTCGCCGGCGGGAACGTCGGTGTTGGGGCCGATGTGGCGATAGAGCTCGGTCATGAAGGACTGGCAGAAGTGCATGATCTCGTTGTTGGACTTGCCCTTGGGGTCAAAGTCGGAACCGCCCTTGCCGCCGCCCATGGGAAGGGTGGTCAGGCTGTTCTTGAGGATCTGCTCCAGGCCCAGGAACTTGAGCATGCCCAGGGTGACCGTCGGGTTAAAGCGCAGGCCGCCCTTATAGGGTCCAATGGCAGAGTTGAACTCGACGCGGTAACCGCGGTTGACCTGAACCTTGCCCTGGTCGTCGACCCAGGGAACACGGAACATGACGATGCGCTCGGGCTCGACGAGGCGCTCCAGCAGGGCGGCCTCCTCGTACTCGGGGTGGGCGTCGAGCGCCGGCTGGATGGTGCCGAGGATCTCGGTCGCGGCCTGGATGAACTCAGGTTGCTCGGGATAGCGGGCCTTGAGCTCGTCGAGAACTTTCTGCGTGTAGCTCATGCTTCCTCCAATTGATGGAAAAGAAAAGTATCGTTCGAGGCGCCCCATGCGCCGCGAGCTTTATCGAGTATGGATAATATCGCACTGTTGCAGCAAAGTTTCGCATAAGCCGACGAGCAGATGTTTCGTTTTGATTACGATGCAGGTAGAAGCGTTTTTGAGCACCTGACGAACAACTCGCGTGTTTCGAAGCTGTTTCGTCCACATGTTCCAAACCACCACATTGGGGACAGGCACCTTTGTGGTGGTGTTGGCGGTTAGAGGACGAGCTGATGGTAGTCGGCGGGGGTTACGCGGCCTTCGGTGGCAGCGCGGAAGGCGGCGAGCGCATCGCCCGAGAACGGCATGGCCCAGCACAGACCGCAACCTGCGGTAATGGAGCCGGGCAAAGGCATAATGCGCCCGGGCACGCCGGCATCCAGGCACAGCTGCTCGCATTCCATCACATCGAAGGTGCTGTCAAACGACACGATAATCTTGCGCTCGTGGTCGAGGACATCACCGGACGGGCCTTCGCGGTGTGCCTCACGATACGCCGCGGCGGCCGCTTCCTCTTCCGCAGTATGTCCACAGCCACCGCAGCCGCAGGTACAGGGCTCGGACCCGTCGCAAGTGCAAGGCTCTCCCGTGTCGGGGCAAATATCGTGAGACATGGCAACTCCAATCGTCTAGGCGAGTAACTCTGCCGCCGCAAACTCCTCGGGCGTATTGACGTTTTCAAAGCAGAGCGTCGAGCCTGCGACCTTAACGATCTGCGGCTCATCCATATAACCAGCCTGAACGCGATTAATCAGGCAGCGAATGCGCTGACGGTCGCAGACGAGCAGCTCTTGGGCGACCGGCGCACACGCGTCACGGCGCCAGACGGCACAAAGCGGCTCAATCCCCCGCTCCTCGCGCGGCACGCACACGTCGAGCGCCTCGGCCTCAACACGATCGGCAAGCGCGCCGATGAGTTCCGGCGAGACAAACGGCATATCGCAGGCGACGATCGCCACGAGCGGCAATCGGGCCGCGGCCAACGAACTCGCGATGCCGCGCATGGCACCCGCCGGCCCTTCAAGGTCCGCCACCACACGCGGCACCAGGCCGCCAAACGCGCGCTCCTCAAGGTAGGCCAGCTCGCTGGGACGCGACGTCGTCACGACCAACTCGCCGGCAACTTGCGCCAGCCGGCCCAGCACGCGCTCGATGAGCGGCTCGCCGCAAAACGACATGCGGGCCTTATCGCAGCCCATGCGCGAGGACAGCCCGCCCGCTTGGACGACACAAGAAAGATCGGCACGTCTTACGGTAGTCATACGGCAAAACACCCCCATCGGCATGCTCGAAACCCGGTGCGCAAAGCTAAATACTGCCGCCGAAATAGCGGCGCTACGAAAAGCTCGTGCAAAAACAAAACAGCGCCTTTGCGGCACGCAGCAAGACCGCGAGCACAAAAGCGCTGGTAACGTATGGCGGGAACGTATGTGAATCGAACACATCCAAGACGTTTTGCACGCCTCGCAACGGTTTTGAGGACCGCGGAGCCCACCGGAGCCCATCCGTTCCCAAGTGCGGCGGTATTTTACCAAACCGAGCAGCCAATCTAGCGCAGGGAGCGCAGGCCGCCGGCCTCCTTGTCGAGCACCGTAAAGCGCACGGCATCCAGGTGCTCCAAGATGCTGATGGCGCGTTTGCGCGACACGCCCAGGGCCTCGCGCAGCACGCTCGTGGTGGCAGCGCCGCCGGCGGCCTCAATGGCGGCGGCGACGAGTTCGCGCACATGGGCCTCGGCGGCAGCGGACAGGGCAACGTTGCGCTCGACCTTCACGATCGAGCGGTTGAGCGAAAGCTCGCGCAGGGCACGCGTCATGGTGTCGCGATCGAGCTGCAGCTGCTCGCCCACCTCGGGCAACGTCGGTGCATCCAGGCCGGCCTCGTCAAGCAGCGCGACGATCCGCTCGCAAGCCTCTCGCACCACGCGTGCCGCCGCGGCGGCCGAATGTGGATCGAATACCTCGGCGCCCTCGGCGGCGCACACGCCACGCGAGCAGCCCTCGGCAATCAGAGCCGCGGCAACGTCTTCATCAGCGGCAGGCCACGCAGCATGGGCAACGGCGCCGGGCGTAAAGCCTGTCTCCTTGGGAGCCGCCGCGTGCATGGCTGACAGGGTCGCCGCCAGTGCATCCATCGCGGCGTCGAGCACCACGGCGTCCGCCAAGAGGTCTGCATCACCTACGGCAAGCTTGCGAACGGAGCCCTGCGCCACCAACCCGCGCAGTGCGGCATCGACCTCGCCGACACCAAGATCTAAAGCCTCGGCAACATCAATCGCCGTAACCGGCAGCGTCTGCAGCGCCAACCAAGCGCCCACACCGCCCGCGATATCGCCGGACTCGAGCGCTGCAAGCAGCGTGCGCTCCTCCGCCGAAAGCTCTCGCGTGCGACGGCAGCGCGAAAGCAGTACACGCCCGCCGCCAATGAGCATAACGGGCGAATACGACAGCACCACGGCATGGTCTCCGGCTCGCAGCGGCAGCGGCTCCTCCAAGCGCACCTGCACGGTACGGGTCTCGCCCACCGCCATGGGGGCCTCGCCCTCCAAAAGCATGATGTGGCCGACGACCTCGGCCGTGCCGGCCATCACATGCACACGCGCGCCCGACTCGAGCACGCGCGGCTTGGCGCCCTCGCGGCCCAGGTAGGTGAACGTCATCATAAAGCGCAACGTCTGACCAAAGCGATCCGCCACGCCCAGCATCTCGCCGCGGTCAAGTGCCGCGACACCGTCACCAACTAGGTTGAGCGCCACACGCTGACCAGGCAGCGCGCGCGGCGTATCGCCATGCACCTGAATCCCGCGCACGCGACAGACCGTACGCGACGGCAAAGCCATCAGCTCGTCGCCCACCGCAACCGGCGCATCGTGCAGCGTTCCCGTTACGACAGTGCCGACGCCCTTAATCGTAAAGCAGCGGTCAATCGGCAGACGCGGTGCGGCATCGGTGAGCTCGGCACGGGCACGGCAGGAATCCCAGCAGGCACTTACCTGCTCGTCGAGCACCGCAAGCAGCCCGTCGATCCCCTCGCCCGTCTTAGACGACACGGGCACGATCGGCGCGTCCGCAAACACGGTACCCGACAAAAAGTCATCGGCGTCGAGCTCGGCAAGTTCGGCCATCTCGTCGTCCGCAAGGTCGCACATGGTCAGCGCCACCACCATATGCGTGACGCCCAACAGCTCCAACACGTGCACGTGCTCACGCGTCTGCGGCATTACGCCCTCCACGGCCGAAACCACCAGCACGGCCACGTCGATACCCGTGGCGCCCTGCACCATGGCGCGCAAGTAATGCGCGTGGCCCGGCACGTCGACCAGGCCCACGATCTTGCCACTCGGCAGCGCCAGCTCGCCAAAGCCCAGCTCCACGGTCATACCGCGACGGCGCTCAACCTCCAGGCGGTCGGGGTTTTTACCCGTCAGCGCCTCGATGAGCGCCGACTTACCGTGGTCAACATGTCCCGCCGTACCTACGATAACGGGACACTCCACCAGTGCTTGAACCTCACTCATCGAGCAATCGCCTTCTCAACGCACGCGACGAGCGTCGATGCCGCCGTCTCGATATCGCGGTCGCCCACGAGCGTGCGCACATCAAACAGAATGCGGTCGTGCGAGGTGCGCGTGACGACCGGCGTATCGAAGTCTTGGACGAGCGAGCGCTTGAGCGCATCGACGGACAGGCGCCCGTCGACCGGGCAGACGGCCACGCACATCGTAGGCAGCTCCACGGTAGGCAGCGAGCCGCCACCGGGGGTCGACGATTCCTCGACGATCTCCACCTGAACGGCGCACGGGCAACCGACCTTATCGAGCCCGGCAACCATACGATCGCGAAGCTTGCGGGCACGTCGTTCCAAATGGGCCTGCGGCAGCGTAAGCATACTGAGCACCGGAATATCACGGTGGGCAACATCGGCGCCGTCCATGTAGATACGCAACGTGGCCTCGAGCGCAGTAAGTGCCAACTTACCCGGGCGCAGGGCGCGCATAAGCGGATGCGACCCACAGGCCTGGACCAGATCGCGACGGCCCATGATAATGCCCGCCTGTGCGGCACCGAGCAGTTTATCGCCCGAGCACGACACCAGATCGAGCCCTGCCGAAACCGAAGCCGGCGTGGTTTCTTCGCCGCCGCGAACCAAGATGTCATCGGGCAGCAGCGCGCCCGAACCCTGGTCCTCGTAGAACAGCAGGCCATGCTTGTGAGCAAGCGCCGCAAGCTCCCGAGAACCCACCTCCTCGTGGAAACCCACGATGCGATAGTTAGAAGGATGGACCTTAAGGATCATGGCCGTATCGGGCGTGATGGCGCGCTCGTAGTCCGACAGGTGCGTGCGGTTGGTGGCGCCGACCTCGACGAGTTTGGCGCCCGAAGCCGCCATGACGTCGGGAATACGGAAGCTGCCACCGATCTCGACGAGCTCGCCACGGCTCACGATGACCTCTTTGCCCGCGGCATGGGTGGCAAGCACCAGCAGCACCGCGGCGGCATTGTTGTTGACGACCAGCGCGTCCTCGGCACCGGTGAGCGAGCGGATCAGTTGCGCGGCGTGCTCCTTGCGCGACCCGCGCGAACAGGTGTCGACGCTGTACTCGAGCGTGCTATACCCGCGCGCAACCTCGGCCACGGCCTTTGCCGCCGACTCCGCAAGCGGGGCACGGCCCAGATTGGTATGGATGACCACACCCGTGGCGTTGACGGCGGGGCGCAGGCTCGGCAGCGCGGAGCGATGCGCACGCCACTCGATGGCCGAGGCCAGGTCGCGCTTAGAGCGCGGGGCGGCACCGGCGCGAATGGCGGCGCGCTCCTCGTCGAGCTCGGCCGTCACGGCAGCATGGACCACCGCGTCGCAGGTCTCCCCCGCCGCCTTCACCACCGGCCACTCGGCAAGCAGCTCGTTGACGGAAGGAATGGCGCGCAGGCGGGCGCGCACCTCATCGGACATGTTCTGGCTATCGCTCATGTGCGGCCTTTCAAAAGAAACGTGGATCAGTCGAATACATCAGCTGAGTCAATTACTCGTCATTATCCCCGCGCGCCGCGATCTTTTCCACGCGAACGGCGTTTTCCTGAGTGAGCGCAGCACCCGTCAACGGGTCCCAACGCAACGGCGTATGGTCGAGCGGGCCCACGCCCAAGGCTTGAGCGCCACCGGCATCGGCGCCAAGCGAACGCCCGCCGGGGGCGGCCGACGTAAAGATGCACGCCGGATGCAGATAAGGCGTCGTCTCCACGCGCACGCGGTCGCGGCCCATATCACTCACGAGTTCGACGATCTCGCCGTCGGCGATGCCCATGTGCGCGGCAGCATCGGCATTCATCTGCACGGCATCCAGGTCCGACCCAGCCTCGGCGGCACCTTGGGCTGCAAGCCTTCGCGAGGTATGCGACTCAAAGGGACGGTTGCCGCTAATGAGGCGAAACATCCCCAGGCCCGGCTCCACCATGGGGGCGATCCAGTTGGGTACACGACCCAGGCCGGCTCGTTCCCATACGTCGCTTGCCAGCGCAATTTTGCCGCCATCCAAGGGAATCGCCGGCTCGCCCGTACGCGACGGCAACGCAACACACGTGTCGGCCCAGCCGCGCTCCTTGAGCTCGTCCAGATCGATCCCAAAAGGCGCCACCTGGGCAGCCGCCAGGTCGTCAGACGTAAACCGGAAGTACTCGCCAGCCCCACACGCCTGCGCCAGACCGGCAAAAATCTCCCGACCGGGACGTGCGTCGTCATGCTGCACAGGCAGCACGGCGTTGCGGTAGAACACCCGCGAATCGTTGGCACCCACGACTGTGCCCACACCGCGGTCGGCCTCCAGATACGTCACATCGGGCAGCACGAAGTCAGAAGCGCGCGCTGTCTCGGACCAGCGGATATCAATCGTCACGAGCAAGTCGAGCTGCTGCAAAATACCCAACCACGCTCCGGCGTTGCCATAGCCTGCCCCGGGATTGCTAGCATAGACGATGATCCCACGCAAATCGCCGGCCAGTATCGACTGACCGATGGTCGTGCACAGGCCGCGCACCGGATCGACCAATGGATAGCGCTCGGACCCCAGCTTGGGCCCGCGAGGCACCGGCGGCGTCGCAAAGCGCGCGGGATCGAGGTCGCTCAACACAAGCGGCGTGGGCGGATTGAGCGCGCCGCCTACATGCCCGATGCAGCCCAGCAGCACATCGACCAGGCAGATAGCGCGCGCGGTCTGGGTGCTATTGGCATACGCGATACCGATGCCACCATGAAAGCCCGCATCCACCACAGCGGCAGGCGCGGCGGCAGCGAGATCGCGCGCCGTGGCGACAATCTCTGCGGCCGGCACGTCGCACATCGACTCGGCCCACTCGGGCGTCCAAGCACGGGCCGCCTGCGCCAGCTCGTCAAAGCCTGTGGTATAGCGGGCAACAAACTCGTGATCGTACAGGTCCTCGGCAATCAAGACATGCGCAATGCCCAGCAGCAAGGCCAGGTCGCAGCCCGGGCGCACGCGCAGCCAGCGGTCGGCAAGCGCGGCCGAGCCGCTGCGCCGGGGGTCGACCACGATAATCTTCGCCCCACGGCGACGGGCATCGTTGAGCGCATCAACAGCCCCCATCGTCGACGAATCGACGATGGAACGCCCCAGATACATGATGCAATCGGTATGCGACAGGTCGGTGGCGGGGCTGTAACCCAGGCTGTGCTCCCAGCCGGTGAGACGGCTTACCTCGCAGGCACCGTCGGCACCATACACGTTGGGCGAGCCCAGCGCATGCATAAGGCGATATGCCCAGTAGCGGTCGAACGAGGGCACGCCGAGCGTCATGCCCAGCGCACGGGGGCCACGTTCGTCAACAATCCCCAAAAGACGCTCGGCAATCTGGGCAAACGCTTCGTCCCACGAAATCGCATCGAACCCCGAGCCATCAGCTCGTCGGCGCATGGGGTGCACAATGCGATCGCGCTCGTCAAACGGCATAGACAGGCGATGCCGACCGCGGGCGCACAGGGCACGCGCCGCGCACGGATGCCCCACAACCGGCAGCTCGGCCACCACGCGACCGTCCTCAACGCGTGCCGCAAAGGCGCAATCGGCATAGCATCCCCCGCATGTAGTCACCACGGCGCGACCGTCACGCTTCACAGCAGATGCCATCTCGATTACCCCTTTCATCAGCCAAACACAACAGGCCAAAAGCCCGGCAACGAGTCCCAGGCCAAAAAAGCCTCCCGCACGGCAACGCCCCGCGGGAGGCCCAACGTCAAACAGACGGTACCTTACGCCTCGGACTTCTTGGCGTAGATAAACCAGTAGCCGAGCGCGACCAGAACCGCGCCGCCCACGATGTTGCCCAGCGTGGCGGCGGACAGGTTAAACGCAATGCCCGCAGCGTTGAGCGCATCGGCGCCGGCGACGTCAGCACCATAGCCGCACGCGTGCATCACGGCACCCATGGGCAAAAAGTACATGTTGGCAACGCAGTGCTCAAAACCGCAGGCCACAAAGGCAGCGATCGGCAGCAAAATACCCACGACCTTATCGACCACGGTCTTGCCGGCGGTACCGATCCACACGGCCAGGCACACAAAGATGTTGCACAGGATGCCGCGGAAGAAGATCGTCACCCAGTCGATCGTCACCTTGCCGGCGGCGACGCTCACCATGGAATTGGCAACCGCCTCGCCGTTGAGTTTGTAAATGCCGGCCATGTACACCAAAAAGACGATGAACAGAGCACCGACAAAATTACCGACCCATACGACGACCCAAGCCTTGAGCATCTGAGCCAGGGTGATCTTTTTGCTCTTGAGCGCGCAGACCATAAGAGAATTGCCGGTGAACAGCTCGGCGCCGCACACCAGTACCAGCACCAGGCCCAGGCAAAAGCACAGGCCGCCCACGACGCGCTGGGCACCCCAACCGAGCGTGCTGTCGCTCAAAAACACTGTAAAGAACAGGCCGCCGAAGGCGATAAAAGCGCCGGCGAACATTGCCAACAGAAAGGCCTTAGCGACCGGCAGGTTAGCCTTGGTCACGCCGGCGGTCTCGGTCTTGGCCTCGATCGCGGCGGGCGCCAGGCAATCGGGAGCGGAGTACTCCACCTTGGAATCTGCCATGTCAATCACTTCTTTCCTAATCAGCAGAGACAAGCGCTCCTATTGCTCTTGCCCCAAGCGGACAAAGTGGGAAAAGTCGTTGGCGGCCACGGCGTCGTACACGGCGTCGACGGCGTCAAAGACTTCCGGGGACATGGGGTTGTAGAACTCCGTGTCACCCGGCTGAATCCCGACGAAGACGATATCATCGCACGATTGCTCGATTTCCTCGATCAGAATCGACAAGGGAAGCGAATGCGTGGTGAACATCGACTTGCGGGCCACATCGCGCTTGTCGAGCAAGCGGATGGACCCGACGGGCAGCGCCATGTCGGCGGCATCGACCAAGACCAGGCGAGGCGGACGCTCGCGCTTGACCTCGATGATGTCATCCTCGGGCGTTTGGCCGCCGTCGATGGTGTACCAACCGGCGATGGGTGCGTCCTCCATCTTTTTGGAGAGCACGGGGCCGGCGGCATCGTCGGCACGCAGTACGCTTCCCGCCGTGAGCACGATACCCGCAAACGGGGCTCCGTTCACACGTCCATCCACAACGCGACCCATTACTGCAACCTCCCCGTCAGATACACGCCCGACACATCGCGCACGCGCTCAACCAGATCACGGAACTTCATCAAAAACGCGACCTGCTGGGCATGCAGGCCAAAGTCGTCGTCGAACACCGAGATGCCGGCCTTGGCCGACCCGCGAAAACCGCGCTCGTCGAGCAACGCATCGCAGGCCTCGAGCAGCGACGGCACCGCCGCCTTGTCGAGCTGGCACTCACCAAAGGAGCGGATGGCCTCAAACTTGGTTTTGGCCTCCCCCTCCGGCAGCGCGTCGACGAGCGAATAGAAGACGTTCACCGGCACCGACAGGCGCGGCTCAAAGCAGTCGAGCACGCCGGTGTGGTGGCCCACGGCGAGCGTGTAGTACAGCACGTCGCAGGCCTCCTGGGGAACGTCTTCCTCGGTCTCCACAAACTTACGCGTGAGCTCGTAAAAGACCACCTGGTCGGGCGCATGGCCCAGGCAGGGGTCGGCGACGCCCTCGGCGGCCTCGTCGCTTGCGCGCGAGGCATCGCCAAAGGAGCCGCCGAGCATACCGGGGCCCGCAAAGTAACCAGAGCGGTCCGTGAGCTCCATCTAGCGACCTCCGGCCAGCACCAGATCCTGCAGCGCCGAGTACACCTCGACGCGGCGCGGATCGTCCTGCTTGTCGATGAGCAGCGCCATGGCACCGCGGATATCGCCCTTGGGCGCGCCCTCGAGCGTATCCATAAACTCATTGGCCAGGTCGCGGCCGTAACGGTAGCCGCTCATGGCGCGAGCCTCGCGCTCGATGGCGACGCGCAGCTTGTACGGCACGCCGGGGTGCAGGATATCGGCCTGCTCGCCGGCGGCCTCCACCGTGGTCTCGGCATGGAGCTTTTGGTCCAGCAGACCGAGCGCCATGGCAAAGCCGTAGATGGTCTGCGCGGGGCTAGGCGGGCAGCCGGGGATGTAGACATCGACCGGCAGAATCTTGTCCGTGCCGCCCCAGACGCAGTAGTTGTCGTAGAAGATGCCACCGGTGCAGCCGCACGCGCCATAGGACACCACGATCTTGGGATCGGGTGCGGCCTCAAAGGCGCGCAGGGCCGGCATGCGCATGGCACGCGTCACGGCACCGGTGTACAGCAGCACGTCGGCGTGACGGGGCGAGGGCACGACCTTGATGCCAAAGCGCTCGACGTCGAAGACGGGCGTGATGGAACCGAAGATCTCGATCTCGCAACCGTTGCAGCCGCCGCAGTCGACACGGTAGACGTACACCGAGCGTTTGATCTTCTTAAGAAGGGTCGCCTTGGCCTTCTCGATGCTCTCGTCGAGCTCGATCTTGGTCGGGCGGTACTGAAGCCGCTCGGGCAAAAGCGTGGGTTCGGCCATGGTTACTCCTCCTTCGTATCAAAATCCATGATGATGCCCTCGACCGGTGCAGGTCCAGCGGGGATCTCGGGCGCATCGGGGTTGAGCTCGCGGTCGATATACTCCGGGTTCACGCCGTGGCCGCCCAGATACTCCATGCCGGGGCCCTGGGGCTCACCGGACGCAAGCGTCTCGTTGGCAGCCATGCCGCGCGCGTTGCCGGTCTTTACGGCCGAGGCGGCGCGCAGGGCGTCGAGCTCACGCTTGCACTCCTGGCACATACCGACGGTACGGGCGGCCTGCTCGGCCTCCATGCCGCCGGCCTTTTGCAGCAGGCGCTTGGCGTAGTCGATCTCCTTGTGCGGGGCAAACGGCTTGCCGCAACGCGAGCAGTGCTCGAGCGTATAGACGCTCTTGCTGGTGAGGTCGTCCTTGCTCATGACGGCCAGCTCAAACTCCTCGGTGAGCTTGATGGCCTCCATGGGGCAGGCTTCCTCGCAGCGGCCGCAAAAGATGCAGCGACCGTAGTCGATCGACCAGGTGATGGTATCGGCCGCAAGGTCGGTGTCCATGCGAATGGCATCGGCCGGGCACGCCACGCCGCAGGCACCGCAGGCGATGCAGAGCTCCGCGTTGTGCTCGGGCTTGCCGCGCATGTCCTTGTTGGTGGGGAACGGCGCAAACGGGTACTTGACCGTCGCGTCGCCAGCCTTGGCGTTAACCTTCCAAAGCTTCAGCATATTAGAGCGCCTCCTCATCGAGCGGAGCGGCCATGGTGCCCTCGCCCGCAAGCGGCGACTTGTCGCGCCAGACGTTCTCGAACTGCTCCTTGTCGAGCACGTGGTCGCGCTTGGCGGCGACATCGGTCACCGTCACGCGGTCGGTGCAGGAGTAGCACGGGTCGAGCGAGCCGACGATCAGCGCCGCGTCGCCCACGGTGTTGCCGCGGAACATGTAGCGCAGGACCGGCCAGTTGCTGTACGTGGCGGCCTTGGCGCGCCAGCGGTAGCACTTCTGGTTATTGCCGAGCATAGCCCAGTGCACGTCCTCGCCGCGCGGCGCCTCGGTGGCGCCGATGGCGTACTTGTGCGGGGTGTACTCCCAATCCGTGGTGAGGATGGGGCCCGACGGGCAGTTCTCGAGCATGGTCTCGATCATGTCGATCGAATCGTAGACCTCCTGGATGCGAACGGCGGTACGGCCGAAGGCATCGCAGGTGTCGGCCGTAGCGGCGTGCATCTTTTGGACGTCCGGATCGGCGTAGCCGTCGAAGGGATGGTCAAAGCGCACGTCGCGGGCATAGCCCGAGCCACGCATGAGCGGGCCGACCGGCGAGAAGTCGCGTGCGATCTTGCGGTCCAAGATGCCGATGCCACTCGTACGCTCAATAAAGTTGGGCGTGGAGAGCAAGACGTCGACGAGTTCCTGAACCTCGGAGCGCAGCTGGTGGATGGTCGTGAGCGTGGAGAGCTTCTGCTCGGCCAAAATGTCGCGACGCACGCCGCCGATCACGTTGAGGCCGTAGGTCTTGCGGTGACCGGAGAGCTTCTCGGCCAGGTCCATGGACTTCTCGCGGACGCGGAAGAACTGCTGGAAGCCGGAGTCGAAGCCCGTGTAGTGCGATGCGAGGCCAATGTTGAGCAGATGCGAGTGCAGGCGCTCGACCTCGAGCATGATGGCGCGGATGTACTGGGCGCGCGGCGGGACATGGATGCCCTGGGCGCGCTCGACGGCCTCGGCATAGGCCACCGAGTGGGCGCAGCCGCAGATGCCGCAGATGCGGTCGGCGAGGAACGTCACGGCATCATAGTTCAGGCGCGTCTCGGCAACCTTCTCCATGCCGCGGTGCACGTAGAACAGACGGTAGTCGGCGTCGACGATCGTCTCGCCCTCAACGAACAGACGGAAGTGGCCGGGCTCGTCGGAGGTAATGTGCAACGGGCCCATGGGGACGAGCGTCGTCTCCTTGCCCTTGGTATCGGCCAAGAACTCGTAGTTTTCCATATCGCTCGCGGGAGCGGGACGGAAGCGGTAGTCCATGGAGTCCTTGCGCAGCGGGTACAGGCCGCTGGGCCAATCGTCGGGCAGCACCAGGCGACGACGATCGGGCAGACCCTCGGGGATCAGGCCGAACATGTCGCGAAGCTCGCGCTCGCCCCACACGCAGGCGGGGACGAACGGCGTCACGGACGGGAACGTCATCTTGGCGGGATCGACCTCGGTGCGCACGGTCACCCAGCCGGGGTCCTCCCCCTCCATGGAGATGACGTAGTACACGGCGTAACGGCCGCACAGACTGCGCTCATCGTTGCCGATGATCACGGGAATCCAACCGTAGCGCTCGTAATACAGGTAGTGGACGGCCTCGGGCAGCTTGTCCTGCTTGACGGTAATCGTCAGCTGGTCCTCGCACTGCCACTCGACCTTCTCGATGCAGCCCGGAACGGCGCGGCGCAGGGCCTCGACATGGCTCTCGCAGCGACGGGCATACACCTTGTTCTCAGTTTCAATCATTCGTTACTCCACCTCGCTCTGAGCGGTCTCGGTACCGAACACAGCGCGGTACATCGGCGTCGCGTGAAGTTCCTCGGTGCTCTGCTCGAGCACGATGCCGGTCGCGGTCTCCACACCGTGCACGAGAGGCAGCGGGGTGGCGATGCCAAACCACAAGATCATGACAGCCAGGATGATTTCGGGGATAAGCATGAGCGCCGGGGCCTCATGCTTGCCCATGCCCTGGGGCGCATGGCCGAATACCGACTTGAGTGCGATGCGGGTGAGCGCGGAGATGGCCACGGTAAGACCGAGGGCGACCACGACGACCAGCCACATGGGACCGGCGGTAACACCGGCGACAAAAGTCAGGAACTCGGAGATAAACATGCCAAAGGGCGGGAAGGCACCAAGACCGAGCAGCGCCAGAACGGCGAGCGCGGCGGTTGCGGGAGCAACCTCGACGACACCCTGGATCTTGGCCAGGCTACGCGTGCCAAAGGCGTGCTGGATGTTGCCGGACACGCAGAAGGCAAGCGTCTTGGTAAAGCCGTGGAACACGCAGTGCAGCAGGGCCGCGGCGATACCCAGCGGGCCACCGATACCCAGGCACAGGGCGATAACGCCCACGTTCTCCACAGACGAGTACGCAAAGCGGCGCTTGAGGTCGTCCTGGCGAAACATCGAGAGTGCCGCCACCAAAATGGACAGCGTGCCGACGATCAGCAGCAAAAGTTGCGGATACTCGGCGCCCACGGCCTGGATAGTAAAGCCGTAGAAGCGCATGATCACAAGCATGGCGCACTTAAGCAGCACGCCAGAGAGCAGGGCCGAGACAGGGCTCGGGGCCTGGGAGTGGGCATCGGGCAGCCAAGTGTGCATGGGGAACAGGCCGGCCTTGGTGCCAAAGCCGATCACGATAAACGCAAAGGCGAGGCGCATGAGCGTCGGATCGAACTGGTCGGCATACGGCAGCACGCACGACAGGAATGCGGCCTCGTGGGCGTTGGGAATCACGTCGGCGGCGTTGGCGTAGATCAGCAGCGTACCGAACAGGCCAAAGGCCACGCCGGCGGTGCAGACCATCGCATACTTCCAAGAAGCCTCGAGGGCCGTCTTGTTCTTGTAGATACCCACGAGGAACACGGTGGAAAGCGTGGTTGCCTCCACGGCGGCCCACGTGAGGATCATGTTGTTGGACAGGCACGCGAGCAGCATGGTGAACACAAACAGGCTAAACAGCGCAAAATACTGCTTGGCGCGCTCGGCGGGCATGGAGCCCTCCTCGATATCGGCCTTTACATAGGGCAGCGAGAACAGTCCCGTAAGAAAACCGATAAAGCCGATGAGCATCACAAAGATGGCACCCAGCGAATCGAGGTGGAACCACAGGCCAAGAGCGCTCGCGGTTTCGCCGCTCATAAGGACGTCACCGGCCGTCATAATCGACAGCACCAGGACGGCTGCGACGGAGACCAGGTTGAGACCGGCAAACACGTTATAGGACGTGTTCTTGGGCAAAAACGCCATGACCAGCGAGAACACCAAAGGAGTCGCGAGCAGGGCGAGAATCAACGTTTCCATGGACTACCCCCTCAGCTCGGACAGGTCGCGCGCATCGAGCGAGTGAGAGTCGTCCCAAATGCGACGCACGACGATGGACATGATGATGACGGCAAAGATGGCGTCGGTGGCGATACCGATCTCGATGATCTCGGGAGCGGTGGGAGCCAAAAGCGCGAGCGTCACATGGCTGCCGTTTTCCATAAGGCAGTATCCAAAGATCTGCTTCATGATGTTGCGCTGCGAGATGATGCAGGTGAGGCCCACAAAGAAGTGAGCGAAGCTAATGGCGAGCGCGGGCGTTGCGACCTCGGCCGTGGGCAGGCTGATCTGCGTCACGACGGCAAAGCAGATCGCGACCTCCACGGCGATGATGCAGATGGCCCACGCGGGCTTAAGGCCGGCCTTGAGCGATGCGTCGCTCGGCTCACCCATCTTCTTATATGCGTGGTTGAGGATATAAGGGACCAGGACGACCTTGGTGATAAAGGCAGATCCAGCCCACATAAGCAGCTCCTGCGCACCGGTGGTGACACCGAGCGTGGCGAGCAGCCCCACGAGCACCAGCGACTGCACCGCGTACCAACGGATGGCATGTTTGATGTTCTTAGAGACGACCACCATGGTGGACGTGACGATCAGAAGGCCGCCAAGGATGTTGACGATCGAATAACCCATGTCGTTCTACCTCCTAACCGATCCAGCTGGCCGAAAGCGGGCCGCTGACGATGACCATGATGATGAGCACGATGAACACGAACGCCATCGCGCGGGGAAGCGGGGCTCCCGCAGCGACCTCTTCGCTCGGCTCGCCGGGCAGGCAATAGCCCATCCACTTGAGGAACCAGGCAAAGGTGGCGACGGTCTCGGCGACCATGATGCACACGAGCACCAGGATCGCAACGTTGCCGGCACCCACAGAGAAGCCGCCGGCGATGATCTGGAACTTCGAGAAGAACGTGTTCATGGGCGGCACGCCGGCAATGGCGAGTGCCGCGACACCAAAGCCCACGCCCGAGATCGGGTACTTCTTTACGATGCCGCGAAGCTTGGGCAGCATACGCGTGCCGAGCGTAAAGGAGAACGAGCCGGCGATCAGGAAGAACAGCGTCTTGGCGAAAGCGTGGTTAAAGATGTGGCACACGGCACCGTCAAAGGCCAGCTGGCTGCCAAAGACCGAAAGGCCCAGACCAAAGAAAACATAGGAGAGCTGGGCGATCGTGGAGAAGGCCAGCAGGCGCTTCATGTCCTTTTGCGGCAGGTACATAAGGAAACCAAAGAGCATGGTGACCATGGCGTCGATAATGGCGACCCAGCCCACGATCTCGGGAATCTCGCCGGCAGAGACGAGTGCGCGCGCGAACACGCACACGCCGACCTTGACCATCGAGGCACCATGCAGGTAGGCCGAAACAGGCGTCGGCGCCTCCATGGCCGAAGGCAGCCACATGTACATGGGGACCTGTGCGGACTTGGCCCAGGCCGCAAACAGCACGAGCAAAAGGACGATAGCCTTGAGCTTGGCGTCGAGGCCGGCAATTGCGGTGATGGCGAAGGTGCCGGTGTGGGCAAATACGATAGCGGCGCCCAGGTACAGGCCAAGCGCACCGATATGTGTAATGATCAGGGCCTTCATGCCGGCCTTCTTGGCCGTAGGCGACATGTAGTAGCTAATGAGGCCCCAAGAGCACGCACCCGTGATCTCAAAGAACACGAGCTGGCCCAAAAGAGTCGAGCTGTACACAAGGCCGGCCATGGCACCGATGAAGGTCGCGAGGTACGCGTAGAAGCGACGACGCGGTGCGTCGGGATGCTCACGGTTATTCTCGCTCATATAGGGAATCGAATAGATCACGACAAGCAGGCCGATACCCACAAAGGCGGGCGCGAGCAGCGTGCTCATGCGATCGAAGGTGAATCCCATGACGAGGGTCTGCCCAAACGAGATCAGGGAGACCTGCGTGTCGGGCATGCCGGTGCCAGCGAAATTCGCGGCGAGGGCGATGGTGCAGGCCGTCGAGACGGCGGCACCCAAAACGCTGAACCACTTGGCGTACGGACGGGGGAACAGGGCGACGAGCACCGAGGCCACCATCGGGGCCGCGATAGCGACCAAGCCGAGAAGGGACAGACTGACTGCAAATGACATTGTTTCTCCCTTCTCCTACACGCCGACGACCACGAAGACAAACGCCAGAACGGCGATGCCCACGACGGCCCAGGTCTGATTGCCGAGCACCTTAAAACGCGAGCGCGAGCAGGAGTTCTCGATCACGCCGCACACGACAAAGTCGATCAGGCACTTCACCAGGAAGATGACCGCGCCCAGAACGGCGGCGCCGCCCACGGTCGCGGGCTCGCCCCAGGGGACGAAGATCGCGCAGAACCAGGCGACGACCAGGACCTGCTTCATGGACATGGCGAGCTTGGCCATCGCAAGCGACGGGCCGGAAAGTTCGGCGAGCGGACCTTCCTGAAGCTCCTGCTCGGCCTCGGCCTGATCAAACGGCAGCTTGCCGAGCTCCATATAGCAGGCAATCGCAAAGGCGATGCCGGCAAGGATCACGGCGACCGGCGCGTCGATGGCGCCCGTCATGATGTGCTGACCCATGGTGGCAATGTCGGTAGAGCCGCACACTAGGGCGGCGGCAAACAGCGCCAGCAGCATGGACGGCTCGATGAGCACGCTCATGAGCAGCTCGCGAACGCCGCCGATACCGGCGTAGGCGTTGGACGAATCCACACCGCAGAGGGCGAAGAAGAAGCGGGCGAGCGCCAGGCTGTACATGATGGTGATAGCGTCACCAAAGACCGGGATGGGACTTTGCGCCGTAAAGAGCGGCAGGCCCATCGCGAGCATAAAGGCGACGGCGAAGAACAGCGGCGGCATAATGCGCAGCGCAAAGCTCGCGTCCTCGCTCTGGGACTCGGGGCGCGCAAAGAGCTTGGCCAGGTCGCGGTAGTCCTGCATGATGCTGGGGCCGCGACGGTTGTGCATCTTGGCGCGGATCACGCGGCCGAGACCGGAGAAGAACGGCGCAACGGCCATGACGACCACGCCCTGCAGAACGGCAAGTACGATGTTGTTCATGCTCTCCCCTCCTTAACCCATTTGCACGGCGAGCACTAGGAACACCACGAGTGCCGCGACGATGTAGCAGATATAGATGCTGTAGTTGCCGCCCTCGAGCTTAGTCGCGAGGTCGGCGAGCTTCTCGACACCCTTATGCGGGGCATCGACGAGAACCTTGTCGGGTACGGGCTCCACAGCCTCAGCCACACCGGTGAGCTTCTGGAAGAAGTGCGCGATGGACCAGCAGACGGCCGTGCAGCGGTCACGCAGCGTGTAGAGCGGCTGCATAAACCAGGACACCTCGGAGGCAAAGGTCGTGGCCACGACGGGCATATGCTCGTTGGGAGCATAGCCGCATGCCCACGGCTGGGACTTCTGCACCTTACCGACGGTCTTGAGCTTGCGATAGCCGCAGGCAAGGCCGACGAGCACCACGAGCGCAATAGCGATCGCGGGCGTGGAGGTGGCAGCGCCGGAGTATTGGTTCATGAGCTCCATGCCCTCGGCGGCAAACACGCCACCGTACGGATGCAGCACGGACGCGGCGACATCGACCAGCACGGGCGCGATCACGGGAGCGCCAATGCCAAGCACGACGCAGATGGCCGCGAGCAGGCCCTGCGCAAACACCATGGGGGCGGGAACCTCCTTGGCATTAGCCGCGGCCTCGGAGCGGGGCGCGGAGGCAAAGGAGACGCCATAGGCCTTGACGAAGCACGTGACGGCCAGAGCGCCGGTAATGGCAAGCGCGACGGCAGCGAACACAGCCACGATCATGACGGCCTTGTCGCCCTGCATGGCGGCGTTAAAGAGCGACTGGTAGGTAAACCACTCGGACACAAAGCCGTTGAAGGGCGGGATGGCCGAGATGGCAAGCGCGCCAACGAGAAAGCAGATGGCCGTTGCCGGCATACGACGGAACAGGCCGCCCATCTTCTCCATATTGCGCGTACCCGTGGAGTACAGCAGCGCACCGGCGCCCAAGAACAGCTCGCCCTTAAACATCGCGTGGTTAAACGTGTGGTAGAGGGCGGCCATCAAAGCCAGGACGGCGATGCCGACAGAGTTGAGCGCCATGGCGGCCATGGAGGCGCCGACGCCGAGCAGAATGATGCCGATGTTCTCGACGGAGTGATAGGCCAGCAGGCGCTTGATGTCATGCTCCTGCAGGGCGAAGGCCACGCCGAGGACCGACGAGATCGCACCGAAGACCATGACCATAAGGCCCCACCAGACCTGAACGCCCGAGGCGGAGAGCAGGTCGAGACCAACCTTGAGGATGCCGAAGATACCGATCTTGATCATGCCACCGGACATGAGGGCACTCACGTTGGACGGCGCCTCGGGATGTGCCTTGGGCAGCCAGCCGTGCAGCGGGATGATACCGGCCTTGGCGCCAAAGCCAAAGAAGGCGAGCACGAAGCACACGGATGCGACCGCGGGGCTAAACTGCGTAGCGCGGAAATCCGCAAAGGCAAACGAACCACCGGCGAAGTTGGTCATGGTGAGGAAGCTCGCCATGATGAGCACAAAGCCCACGTGCGCGATTACAAAGTAGAGCCAACCGCCATGGATGGAGTTCTCGTTCTCCTCGATCACGACCAGGAAGTACGAGGTCAGCGACATGAGCTCAAAGGCGACCAGGAACCAAAACACGTTGTCAGCAGTGATGACGAGCATCATGGACGCCACGAAGGTGTTAAAGAAGAAGCCGGCGCGGCCCTTTTTGCCCGGGTACTCATCAAAGTAGTTGAGACCGTAGATCGAACCGGCAAACGCGAGCACCGAGATGAGCGCCACGAACAGGCCGGACAGCTGATTGAGCAGCAGCTGGAAATGGGCAAACGGGAAGAACACGATGGTGTCGACCGACGTGACATCGCCCAGCATGGCCTGGATACCGGCCACAAACGAAAGCACCGCAGCGACGGCGCCGATAAGGCAGCCGGCGGTCTTGGCGGCATTATCGGCCTTGATCAGCAGAACCGAGGCGAGCGCACCGATGCACGAGACGGCAAGCGATGCGATAAACAGCGTCATGCTATCCATTGTTTACGCTCCCTTCTGCTTTCTCGGACAGGCCCTGGGCCACGGCGGTAACGTCGACAGTCGGGCCGTTTTCGATCGAGCGCAGGCGCTTGGCCTCGTCGAGCTCGCGATCGGCCGCGCCGCCCATGACGGTCAGCGCCTTGGTGGGGCACGCCGCCACACAATGCGGGCCGTCCGGATCGAAGGCGCACAGGTCGCACTTAACGGCGCAGGTGTACTGGCCAGGAGCCCACGTAAGCAGGCTGCTCAGGGACTTAGGATACGAAGGCGTCGGGTCGCACATGCCTGCGACACCGGCGATAGACGTGCCATCGGGATGGATGGCTCCGAAGGGGCACGCGATGGCGCACAGCCTGCACCCGATGCACTCCTGCTCCTTAACGTGGATGCGATCGCCATCGTGCTCGATGGCATTCACCGGGCAAACCTCGGCGCAGGGGGCACCCTCGCAATGGTGGCAGGCAAGGGCGGCCGAAATACCGCCGGTCTTCACGAGCGCCAGGCGCGGCGTATCCTGAAGACCCTGCATCCGGTGGGCGTCGGCACAGGCGGACTGGCATGTTCCGCAGCCGATGCACCTCTCCGGGTTGATGTCGATGAAGCGGTTCATCCCCACTTCCTTTCAAAATAACGGGCCGGGCTCCCGAACGTACGGGACGCCCGGCCCAAAAAGCCAACGAGAACGGGACTACACGATTTGATTCACGTGCGTCTCGTCGTCGAACTTGGCGGCGCCGGGCTCAACGTCCTGGGGAGCGGCGGCGTCGACCAGAGCCTGCTTGAGCTCGGTGTACTGACGCTCCACCTCGCCCTCTGCCCAAACCTGGTCGGCAATGGCGTCGACCTGGCAGGCGGAGAACTTGTCCTCGGGCGTGTGCGAGACCGGGTCGACCTTGTGCATGGTCAGCTCGTTGCACTTGCCGATCCACCACTGGTAGGTCATATAGACCGTGCCCTTGTTGATACGGTCGCTCACGTCGGCGCGGCTGTATACCTGGCCGCGGCGGCTGTGAATCGAGACGATGTCGCCGTTCTTGATGCCGCGCGCCTGGGCGTCCGCGGGATTCATGCGGACAAAGCCGGGCTCGTCGGCAAGCAACGCCAGCGTCTTGCAGTTGCCGGTCATCGAGCGGCAGCTGTAGTGGCCGACCTCGCGGACGGTGCACAGGATGAGTGGGTACTCATCGTCGGGAAGCTCGGAGGGCGCCTCCCAGTCGTGCGCCATCAGGTTGGCGCGGCCGTCCTTGGTGGTGAACTTGCCACCAGCGAACATGTCGGCCGTGCCGTGGTCGTTCACATCGGTGCTCTTGACGGGCCACTGGGCGTAGCCGCCCTCGGGGGCCATCTTCTCGTAGGTCGCGCCCACAAAGTTGGGGCACAGGCTAATGCACTCGTTCCAGATCTGCTCGGTGTTGTCGTAGTGCATGGGGTATCCCATACGCGTGGACAGGTCCGCGAAGATCTCCCAGTCGTGACGGCACTCGCCCTTGGGCGGAACGGCCGCGTCAAAGTGCTGGAAGCTACGGTCGGATGCGGTAAAGACACCCTCGTGCTCGCCCCAAGAGGTGGCAGGCAGGATGACGTCGGCGAGCATGGTCGTCTGCGTCATAAAGATGTCCTGGCAAATGAACAGATCCAGCTCGGAGAGCGTCTTGCGCATACCGGCCGAATCGGGCTCGGTCTGTACCGGGTCCTCGCCGTAGTTGTAGAAGCAGTGCACCTTGCCCTCGTCGACCAGGTGGCCCAGGTCGGTGAGCTTATAGCCCTCCTCGAGCGGGAGCTTTTCCTCGGGCACGCCCCAAGCCTTGGCAAACTTGGCACGCACAGCCGGGTCGGTGACCTTCTGGTAGCCAGGGTACAGGTTGGGCAGCATGCCCATATCGCAGGAGCCCTGGACGTTATTCTGACCGCGCACGGGCGCGAGGCCGGAATTGGGTTTGCCGATCTGGCCGGCAACGCAGGCGATGGAGGCGATGGTGTGCACCGTCTTCAGGTTCTGCTTCTGCTGGCATACGCCCATGCCCCAGCCAATGATGGCAGAAGGCTTCGCCGTGGCGTACATCTCGGCAGCTTGGTGGATCAGCGCGGGATCGACACCCGTGATGTCCTGTACGGATTCGGGAGTGTAGTTCTTGATGGTCTCCCACCACTCGTCAAAGCCGTTCGTGTGCTCGGCGACGAATTCCTTGTCGTAGAGGCCATCGTTGACCAGACAGTTGGCAAAGGCGTTGAGGAACGCGACGTTGCAACCGTTCTTGATCGGAAGGTAGATATCGGCGATACGCGCGGTTTCGATATGGCGCGGGTCGGCGACGATGATCTTGCAACCCTTTTCTTTGGCTCGCACGATGCGCCTTGCGACGATGGGGTGCGAATCGGCAGGGTTATAGCCGAAGAGGAAAATGCAGCCCGCATCCTCCATACCGGGGATGGAGCATGACATGCAACCTGAACCAACCGTGTCCATCAGACCGAGGACAGTAGGGCCGTGTCAAGTACGGGCGCAGTTGTCCACGCTGTGGGTGCCGATGCACGCACGCGTAAACTTCTGCATGACGTAGTTCGCCTCATTGCCGCCGCCTCGCGAAGAGCCGGTGGTCATGACAGCGTTAGGACCATATTCGTCAATTATGGCCTGCATCTTAGATGCGGTGAAATCCAGTGCCTCGTCCCAGCTTACGCGCTCAAGATCCGCGCCCTTGGTGCGGCGGATCATCGGGTGCAGTACGCGAGGAGTCAAGATCTTGGTGTCGTTGATGAAGTCGTAGCCGCTCATGCCCTTAAGGCACAGCTCGCCCTGATTGGTGATGCCGTTGAGCGGTTCGGTACCCACGACCTGGCCGTTTTGGACCAGGAGGTTAAACTGGCAACCGGCGCCGCAGTACGGGCAGATCACTTTATGCTTCTCCATGACACCCTCCTTCCTTTCTCTGCTACCGATTACTCGGTACGTATTTGACAATCGTTGGGCTTGTTTAGCCGCCCGCTTACGCCTCGTTTTCGATGGTGGCGCGGGCACGCTCGGCGGTCAGTTCCGCCAGGCGCTCCTCGTCTACCAGGGTGAGGCCCTTGGTCGGGCACGCCTCGGCACACGCCGGACCGCCGGGACGGTCCACGCACAGGTCGCACTTGAGCACGAAGCTCTTGGTCTGCGAACCCACGCGCACGTCGCCCATCAAGACGGGGACCTGCGTGGTCGCCACGCTCACGGCGCCAAAGGGGCAGGCCATGACGCAGCTCTTGCAGCCGATGCAGTTGTCCTCGTTGACGCCGATACGATGGTTCTTTGGATCAAAGAACAAGGCACCCGTGGGGCAGGCCTTGGCGCACGGGGCATCCTCGCAGTGGTGACATGCCACCGGCGCGGAGATCTCGTAGGTGCGCGTTACGCGCAAGCGAGGTGCGGCGATGTTGCCGGGAATATCGTGTGCCTCGATGCACGCCGCCATACAGGTTTGGCACCCAATGCAGCGTGAAGAATCAGCCACGACTCGTTTATTGCCCATGTTGTTCACTCCCTCCTGAATCCCATGCCAGAGAGACCCTGCCGACGTTGTCCCGGACCGCCCGTGGTCCGGCATCGGCGTATCGAGTGCATGCGGCGAAACAGGCACTTCGATAGAATTCCTCCAACGATATACAGGTTAAATATACGCAGTTGCAGGGGGCAAACTTGAGCATAGGCCCTGCAATACGGGTGTATTGCAGGGGTTTTGGCAGGTTGGAATTATTCTCTAGAAGCTATAAAGGTGAGTGTATTACATGCGTACATCCAGGGGAGATTTCACGCTCATTTCTGAAGGATGTAGTACGTTTGTAATATCGTTTACACTCAATTACTCTAGTGCAATAAAGTAGTGGTTGTAAGATTAGCTATTATTAGTCGATGCTGTATTTGACTATTCAAATTGCACGCTCATTAAGGGAGGCCAGTGATGTCATCGACTCAAAAACGAGCCATCCTGCAGGTGCGCATTCGCGAAGAAGACAAGCAGCATGCCGAGCGTCTCTACGACGCCATGGGCACATCGCTCGCCGAGGCCGTCCGTCTTTTTGTCGCGCAGAGCATTTTGATGCGCAAACTTCCCTTTCAGCCGGTCGCCGTGCGCTCAAAGGACGGCACCGCCGCCTATGGATCGCTCAAAGCATATGGGGACCCCAATCGCCGCTCCGAGGAGCGCAATGCCTGGATTGAATACCTTGCCACAGAAAGCGACGATTCGATTTTGGGTCCCGAGGAAGTAGATATCCATGAGTAGCACCATCATCGACAAAACCGTCATCCTGCGCTATCTGCTCGACGACGACGAAGTTCTGTCACCGCGCGCCGCAAAGGTCATCGCCACGCGCACCGCTCGCGTCTACCCCGAAATCATCACGCGCGTCGTGGTCACGCTGCGCGACGTCTATAAGGTTCCCCGCGTCGAGATTGCTGCGGCCATGAAAAGGCTGCTCGATGACGTCATGGTCGACGAGCCCACCGTTGTCGCCCTTGCCGTCAAACTCTTTGGCAAGACCCATATGGACTTTTCCGACTGCCTCCTCGCAGCCCGAACCGCCATCTACAACGATGATGTCGTGAGCTTTGGCAAGCCCATCATCCAAGGCATGATCGACTACCGCCGTAAACGCCAAACCGCCACCGACGCCCGCGACCGCGCCGCCGAAGCCCGCAGCCACGGCACCGACTCCACCATCGACAAGCTCCGCCACCACCCCCGCAGCTAACCCCATCCCCTCCTAAGTTGCGGTGAAATAGTTCCTGGTTTTAGGCTTATTCGAGCTTTTCAGGAACTATTTCACCGCAACTTTTTTTAAGGGCAGGTTTTAATACCGTCGAAAGGCCATTATCGACCGTTTGCCGATGTGCCCAGCTCCGTTATAAGCTCCTGACCTGCACCGTCAAGCTTTTGGTCAGTTCATGGCAAGGTCCGACAGAATGAATATGCGATAGCTTGATGTCATTCGTTCCCTCTCAATGCCTTGGGGTCGCCAATGAGTAACGATGACCGCTGTACTAAACCACAGGTAAAGCTATTCTTCTCGATATTCGAGGCTCATCATGACGGACGACTGTTTGTAGCTACGGAAAAATGGGATGAACGTTGCGCCTACGCACTCACGAAAAAACAATTGGTCGTTCGACTCTATAACCACGTATATGCCGACCCTGCATATTGGAATGACCTTGGTATAGAAGATCGAATCTTTCAGCTGGCATCCGCTATTGCGGTCGTTGAACCGGATGCCGTATTTTGTGGTGCAACGGCGGCACTGCTCTATGGCATCGGTTCTGCATATTCGCTTCTCGACAAGGTGCAAGTGCTGCTGCCGCGTTCCACCAGACGCGATATGTACGAATTCGTTGAATACCGACGCTGGCGGTCGGGCGACGTATGGCAGCTCGGCCCGTTTTCGTTAACGGATCCATATCGCACGGTGGTCGACATCGCCCGAACGAGCGCTTTTCGATATGCACTAGGCTATGTCGACGGGTTGGCTCGTGAGTACGGTGTCGAGCGTGAAGAATTGCGTGCATATGCACAAGCGAACTGCCGCGGACTGCACGGCATCGCGCGCGCATTTGACGTTTTTGAACACATGGATGGCAGATCGGATAACGGTGGAGAATCCGAGGCACGGGCGGCAATGATTCTGGCGGGAGTTGCCGCTCCCGAACTTCAGGTTGAAATCACTCGACCGGGAAACGCCGGCTATTATTTGGCAGATTACGGCTGGCAGATGCCAAACGGCTCTTGGGTGCTGGCTGAGCTGCATGGACTAGGCAAGTTTGAGGACGATGCCCAAAATGATCCGGAACATACTGCGGCAAAAACCTATCGAGCTGCCCTCATGCGCGACGCGAACCTACGTGCCATGGGCCACAACGTCATTCATTTCAAACTCTCAGACACCTACGATGTCAAAGCGCTCGGCTCCATGATGCGCGGCTACGGTATACCAACCACAAAACCCTACGCAGACTCCTGACCGGCTGCCCTCATCATCTCGACAACAGAACCCATCATCGACCCAGCCCGCTCGGCCTCAATAAGTTGCGGTGAAATAGTTCCTGGATAACAGCTTTTGTGGCTAATCCAGGAACTATTTCACCGCAACTTAGGAGGGGATGTGGGGTCCCGACATGTATATGAAAACGGCTCTGGTCCCAAAAGGAGCCAGAGCCGTTCGTCTATCTAATGGAGCGGGCGACGGGAATCGAACCCGCGTCATCAGCTTGGAAGGCTGGGGTTCTACCATTGAACTACGCCCGCAAGATATGGTCGGGACGACAGGATTTGAACCTGCGACATCCTGCTCCCAAAGCAGGCGCGCTACCAAACTGCGCCACGTCCCGAAGGTGTTGAGCAGCTAAGGTCTAAACCTTGCGTGTCCCAAAGCGAAGGAAATTATAGGTGAGACTCCCCGCCTGTGCAAGCGACGATACCCTAGCTCCTCGAATGTGCGACAAACCGGCTATGGAGCAGACCGATCACAAAGGCAACCACGGCAACCGGTGCCCACGCAGCGCCGATATCTGCCAGCGGCAACGCATCGAACGGTAGCCACGCGCCCGCAAAGAACGCATCGCGGACCGAAGTGATTACGCTCTGCACCGCGACAACGCCGCCGACCCAGACCCAAACCTGCGGATGTGCGTCGCAAAAGCCGTGCACCAGGCCCATCAGCACCAGCACAATGGCAACGGGATACAAGGCGTTGAGCATGGGCACCGAGAACATAAGGATCACGTCGAGGCCCACGTTGGAAAGCACGCACGAAAATGCGGCGAACACAAAGGCGAGAACCGCAAAAGGACGGCGCATGGCCTCCTCGGAAGCCTCCGCTCCCCCTTCGACCACATACGTCTCGCAGAAGTAACGCGAGCAGCAGCTGATAAGGCCGATGCACACGTTCATGCAGGCGAGGAAAAAGATCGCAAAGACCACGACCGTGCCGGCAAGACCAAAATGCATAGAGGCCGAACGCGCAAGGATAGCGGCGCCGTTGGTAGCGTCGGGCATCACGGTGCCGAGCTGCATACCGGCAAGGCCCAAGCCGCAGTAGATGATGGCCATGAGCACGCCGGCGATAACACCAGAGCGCGAAATCTCGAAGGCCACACGCTTGTCATCGGTAACACCCAGCTCATGAATGGTCTCGGCGATGATGATGCCAAAGGCGAGCGACGCGAGCAGGTCCATGGTCTGATAGCCGGTCAAAAAGCCCTGCACGGCAGCACCGGCATTATAGGGAGCCTGTGGCGCGGCAGCGGGACCCAGCGGCGAGACCACGGCAGCGCCCACGACCAATACGATAAGGGCGATGAGCGCGGGGCCCGTAATGCGGCCGAGTACGCGCGTGATGACGCCGGGACGCAGCGTGAGCGCAAATGCGACGATAAAGAACCCGACGGCAAACACCAGGCGAGCCGTGGCGAGCGAGACGCCCTCGGGCAGCAGCGGCACCAGCATCTCGAAGGCCGTGGAGCTCGTGCGCGGAATGGCCAGGCACGGGCCGATAGCCAGATACACCGCCGCGACAAAGAACTCGCCAAATTTGGGGTGCACGCGGCCGGCAAGCTCGCGCGCCGTTCCGGCAAGTGCCACGGCGATAAAGCCCATAACGGGCAAGCCGATGGCGGCGATGAGAAAGCCAAGCATGGCGACCGGCGTGGCAGAACCTGCCTGCAGCGCCAGCAGCGGCGGAATAATGAGGTTGCCGGCGCCAAAGAGCATCGAGAACAGGGCGATACCGACGGTAACGACATGGTCGGAGCGCAGGCCGCGCGGCGCGGATGAGGCCATGGGACCACCTTTCGGGTCGAAACAAAAACGGGACGGGCAAAAGGCCCATCCCGCAAGTATATACGCTTTAGTAAGCTAAATCGCGCAAAGCTTCAATCGCGGCGTCAACTTCCTCGTCCGTGTTGAAATACCCAAACGAGAAGCGAACGACACCCTGGCGCTCGGTTCCCAACGCGCGGTGCATGAGCGGAGCGCAGTGAGCACCGGGGCGCGTCGCAATCCCCCACCCTTGCATGAGCGCATCCGAAATCTCGGCAGAATCGATATCGCCCACGTTGAGCGAGACGATCGCCGAGCGTGTGGGCAGGTCAAACGCACCGTAGAGCTTAATCCCTGGAATCTCGCGTACACCGGCAAGGAAGCGATCAGCGAGCGCACGCTCGTGGGAAGCAATCGCCTCGACCCCACCCTGGGCCTCGATAAAGTCGAGGCCGGCAGAAAGGCCGGCGATACCGTGACCGTTGAGCGTGCCCGCCTCAAGGCGCGTGGGCCACTCCCGCGGCTGCAGCGCATCGAAGCTGTGCACGCCCGTGCCGCCCATGGCCCAAGGAGCCACGTCAATGCCCTCCGCCACGGCCAGGCCACCCGTGCCTTGAGGTCCCATGAGCCCCTTGTGGCCGGTAAAGCACACCACGTCGAGCCCCATGGCCCGCATATCGATATGCGCCGTGCCGGCAGACTGCGAGGCATCGACGATCACCAGCGCACCGGCAGCATGGGCCATAGCGGCCACGCGTGCAATGTCGACCGCGTTGCCGGTCACATTGGAGGCGTGCGTCACCACCACAGCACGCGTGCCCGGCGTGACCAACCGCTCGAGCTCATCGTAGTCGAGCACGCCGTTCGCGTCGCAGCCCGCGTGCTCAACGGTCACGCCCTGCTCTGCCGCCAGGCGGTTGAGCGGACGCAGCACGGAGTTGTGCTCGAGCACCGTTGTGACCACGCGGTCGCCGGGGCGCACCACGCCATTGATGACGGTGTTGAGCGCCGTGGTGGAGTTGGGCGTAAAACAAACATGGTCAGCACGCGGGCAGCCCAGCAAGCGCGCAAGCTTGGCGCGACAGCCGTGGATGGCACGCGCCGCGTCGAGGGCACCCGACGTGGCGCCGCGCCCGGCATTGCCGAGCGAGCACATCGCCTGCGTCACGGCATCGATGACCGCCTGCGGCTTGTGCATGGTCGTCGCCGCGTTATCCAGGTAGATCATCGCACGACCTCCCACATATCAATCACGGTATAGCCCTCGGTGGGAACGCCCGCCGCGGCAAGTTCGCTGCGCAGCAGCTCCTCATCGGCAGGCAACGCCTTCCACGCCAGACCGCAGCCGGCAGCGACCTCCCCGGGCACGGGAATCGTTCGCCCGGGAAGGCCGCGCTCGATGCACAGGGACTCGCAGCCCATGGCGGCCGCCGTGGTGGGAAACGTGATGACAAGCGCCGGGCGCTTCTCCCTCATGGCAACTCCAACCAATACGCTACGGGCGCACGACGCGCACGGCCTGCTCCATCTTCTCCACGATCACATACATGTTGGTGACCTCGCCCACCGCAAGCTGGTCTTTAATGCCATAGTGGTCGAGACAGGTACCGCAGGTGAGAATCTCGACACCCTGCTCGGCCAGGCCCTTCAGGTCGTCGAGCACTGGAGATCCCTCGACGGTCAGCTTGGCACCGCCGTTGTAGAACAGCATAGTCGCGGGCAGCTCCTCCTGCTGCGTCACGGCAAAGATGAAGGCCTTCATGAGCTTGTGGCCCAGCACGTCGTCGCCACGGCCCATGCAGTCGGTGTAGACGGAAATGACGAGCTTGCCCTTGCCGGCGCTGGCGTCGCAGAAAGCGGCACCGTCCTGCTCGGGGTCCGCAACGGCCACGGCACCGGCGGTCGCGACACTCACGTGCCACTCGGCGTTCGAGATCTTCTCGACCGAAGCCGTGCAGCCCTTCTCCTGCGCCATCTTGGAGATGTTCTTGACGGCGGTCTCGTTGTCGACCGAGGTCACCACGGCACCCTCGCCATCAAGCTGTTTGAGTGCCTTAAGCGTCTTGACGACGGGCAGCGGGCAGGCATCGCCCATGGCATTGACTTCAATCTTGATAGACATAGCAAAATCCTTTCGAAAGAACCGTTCTAGAGAACGGTAAACAGTTACATAAACGTGCGGGCTAGCGAACAACGCGAACAGCAGGACCGCCCGGCTCCGCCTCGCACACGCGGCCGATTGTGGCGGCAACGCGACCTTCGGCATGCAGACGGCGCGCGAGCTCGTCCACATCGGCAGCAGGCGCTGCGATGAGCAGGCCGCCCGAGGTCTGCGGATCGTACAGCGCATCCAACATGCCCGACTCCAGGTCCTCGTCGGCAGCCACACGCGGGCCAAAGAAGTCCTGGTTGCGGTAGGAACCCGCGGGGATAATGCCCAGACGCGCCATATCGAGCACCTGGTCAAAGAGCGGCACCGCCCCCGACGCGAGCTCAATCTGCACGCCCGAGCCCTCGGCCATCTCGCACGCGTGCCCGATCAGGCCAAAGCCCGTGATGTCGGTACAACCGTGAAGCTCGAGTCCCTCGGCCAGACGAATCGGGGCCTCGTTGAGGGTGCGCATCGAGTCAAACACGGCTGTGGCCTCGTCCTGCTCGATGAGTTCGCCCTTAATGGCCGTGGTGATGATGCCCGAGCCGATCGCCTTGGTCAGCAGCAGAACATCGCCCACGCGTGCGCCGCTGTTGGCGAGCATGCGGTCGAGCGCGACAAAGCCGCTCACGGACAGGCCGTACTTGGGCTCGTCGTCGTTGATGGTGTGGCCGCCCGCGATGGCGCAGCCAGCCTCGACGCACTTGTCGGCGCCGCCCGCCAGAATCTGGCCGGCGACCTCGATGCCCAGGCAGCTCGGGATGCACAGCAAGTTCATGGCATGGCTCGGCCGCCCGCCCATGGCGTAGATGTCCGACAGCGAGTTGGCCGCGGCGATCTGGCCAAACAGGAACGGGTCGTCGACCATCGGCGGGAAGAAGTCGATGGACTGCACGAGGCCCAAGTTGTCGCCAACGCGGAAGACGCTTGCATCGTCGGAGGTATCGAACCCCACGAGCAAGTTGTCGTTATGCACATTGGGTAAATCGCCCAGGACCTGGGCGAGGGCTCCGGGGGCCAACTTAGCGGCTCAACCGCTCGCGGCCGTCATGGACGTGAGCTTCACGAGTTCGTCAGCCATCGATTCCTCCTCTCATAGGTCAATCAGTTCCTCCCAGTATACGCATGGCGGCGCCGAGAGCGGGCGATTTATCGCAAGCCCCCTACGCGAGCGCCTGTGCGCGAATCGCCGCGCCGATGGCACCGGCAAAGCGAGCCTGGGGCGAGGTGGTCACCGGCGACCCCAGTAGCTCGCCCAACCGCTCCACAACGTAGGCGTTCTCGCACAGGCCACCGGTCAGGTAGTACGGGGCGGGCGCGGACTGCCCGGCCATGGTCGCCACGCGCGAGACCACGCTGTCGATCACGCCACGTGCGATGTTCTCGCGCGGCTCACCGCGACCGATCAGGCTGATAACCTCGCTTTCGGCAAACACCGTGCACATGCTGCTGATCTTGGTGGGCTCGCCGGAACGCGCCAGGTCGGCCATCTGCTGCTGGGAAATGCCTAGGCGGTCGGCCATAATCTCCAAAAAGCGCCCCGTGCCGGCGGCGCACTTGTCGTTCATGGCAAACTTGGCCACGCGGCCACTTTTAAGCTGAATGACCTTGGTGTCCTGGCCGCCCACGTCAATCACCGTGCCGTGATCGCCAAACAGGCGCACAGCACCGGTGCCGTGGCAGGTGATCTCGGTCACGACCTTGTGCGCATAGGGCACGGCGACACGGCCGTAGCCAGTCGCGATCACGCGCACGTCGTCGGCTGTCACGCCATAGCCGGCCGCTGCCAGTGCCTCGCGCAGCCGCTCGGAAGCATCGACCGAGGAGAACCCGGTGGGCTGCACGCACGTCCACGCCACCGAACCCTCCCCATCGACCACGGCAGCCTTAGCCGCCGTAGACCCGATATCGATCCCGATCCCTATCATGGCTCTCTCCTAATCCAAACATCAAAGACAGCGGCGCGTTCAGGCGCCTTAGCTCTAGGTTTCTCAGGTGCCGGAGGTTGCCCCGAAAGAGGAGCGCGGCGTACTTTGGTACGCAAGCGACGGTTTGAGGGGCAAGATCCGGTGCCTGAGGAAGCTAGAGGGTTTCGATGAAGGCGGCGATGCGGGTCTCAATCTGGCCCATGTCGCCGTTGCTGTAGTCGGTCTCGATCTTCATATACGGAATACCCGCACCCTCGACAGCCTCCTGCATGCGCGCACTCTCCACGTTAAAGGTGTGGCACGCCTGCAGCACGCTCTCCACTACGCCATCGACATGATACTTCTCGCACATGGCCAGCGTGTTTTCCATACGACCGTCGTTGGGCGTCATGACCGAGCAGTTGATATCCAGGTAGCGGTCGGCGATGGCGCGCAGGATGTCGGGAGCCTCCGGGTCGATCATCATGGCCGCCGTGCGCTCGCCCGAGCAGTCGTCCATGCACACGACCACACCGCCGTTGGACTCGATGGTGCGGCCGATCTTGTTGATCACGCCGCCCACCGGGCAGCCGGTGATCAGAATGCGCTTGGCATCCGCCGCGACCGGGCGCTCGCCCGCGTCGTAGGCCTCGCGCAGCTTGGCGACCTTTTGCTCCAGCCGCTGCGTATAGGCCTCGATATCAAAGCTGAACGTACCGGCAAACATGGTGCTCATCAGGTCGACGCCGCTCATGGCCGCCGGCTGGTTAGCCTGCAGTGCAAACATCTCGAGCTGGGCCGCACGCAAGCGGTTGCGACGACGGACGGCAGCGCGCAGGTCATCGTCGGTAATCGTGATGCCGTAGAAGCCCTCGAGCTCCTCCTTGAGCAGGCGGCACTCCTCGTACCAGCCATCACGCTCGTAGGCACGATCGCGACCCTGCGGAAGATGCAGAATGTGCGTGCGCTTGAGCTCGTTTAAGAGCTCGTACATCTTCTTCTTGCCGTCGCAGGTGGTCTCGCCGATGATCATGTCGCTAAAGTACGTAAACGGGCACTTTTGCGAGTAGGCAAAGCCGTACGTCGATTTGATGAGCGGACACAGATTTGCCGGCAGCACCTTCTCGGCCTCGGGAATCACCTCGTCGGACGTGCCGCACAGCGCCACGCTCGCAGCCCCCGCGGCATCGATAATCTCGAGCGGCGTGTAGCTGCACAGAAAACCGACCAGGCGATTGCCGGCCTGCTTGTAATCCTTGACGCGAATAAACGCCGCCTTGCGTTGCTCGTTGAACTCCTCAAACGTGCGCGGCAACGGCTGCTCAATATTTTCCGACATATAACTCCTAAACCTTTTAACCAACCAAGGAAGCGGCTTTCCCAGGTTCCCGAGGTTGCCGTGAAAGAGGCGCGCCGCGTACTTTCGCACGCAAGCGACGGTTTGAACGGCGAGATCGGGTGCCTGGGAAAGCCGCCGGGACGGATAGCCCTAAATGGTTTCCAAGAAGGCCTCGATCCTGGTTTGCAGTTGGCCTGCATCCTCACCGGCGTAGTCGGTCGTGATGTGCATAAACGGAATGCCGGCTTCCTCGGCGGCCTTCTCCACGGCAAACGACTCCATCTCATAGAGCGTGCAGAACTGCAGGGCCACGTCGACAATGCCGTCGGCATGCAGGTCCTTGGCCATCTGGACAATGTCCTTCATACGCTGGTCGTTGGGCGTAAAGACGGCGCAGTTGATCTTAAAGTAGCGCTCGGCGATGGCATCGAGCATCTCATCCACCGTCTCACCGGACTCGTCGACCAGGTCCTTGTAGTAGCGCGAGCCCGTGCAGGACTCCTCGCCTACCACAACGCCGCCGGCTTTCTCGATGAGGTTGAACAGCTTCCAGTTGGGCACGGCCATGGGCGTGCCGGTGTACAGAATGCGCTTGGTCCCCTTGGGCGCCACGCCCTCGCCGGCCTCGACACGCTGCTCGCACTCAGCCGCCATATCGTTAATGGCTCCGGTCAGACGTGGCGTGTCGTCCATAAAGGCGGCCTGAACGGTCAGCAGGCTGTCAAGACCGCTGATGGGCGCAGGGTCGGCAGCGCGCGTGGCAGCGAGGCGCTGCAGGGCGCGACGCTTCTCATTGACGGCGTGGATGGCGGCCTTCAGACGCTCAGGCGTAATCGTGACGCCGCACTCTTCCTCGATCTTGGCGGCGAGCTTCTTGACCTCGGCCTTCCAGGTCACGAGCGTCGACTCGTCGTGTACGTTGGGAATATCCATGACGTACATGTTCTTTTGCGTGGCAAAAAACTCGTAGGCTTTCTTCTTGCCATCGCAGGTGTTCTCGCCTACCACCAAGTCACTCGACTCAATGTAGGGGCAGACCTCGCCCAGCTTAAAGCCGGCAAAGCTCTTGATAAGCGGACAAGTGTTGCGCGGCAAGTGCTCCTCGACCTTGTCCGTTGCCCAATCGGCGCCCGAGCACAGACCAACGGGAATGCCGTCACAGGCAAGCACGATCTCCTCGGGCACGTAGACGCAGAACGAGCCCACGATCTTGGTGGCCTCGCCGGCCTCCTTCTTGTCGAGCATCTCCTTAATACGGCCGCTGTGGATGTTGGTGGCCACAAAGTCCAGGTAGGACGTGGACTTGGGGCGATTGTTCTGCGTCAAGAACATATCGCCGTACATCTGGCCCACGGCGCCCAGCAGCATGTCGTGGTCGGCAAGATTCATGCCGAGGCTCTCCCACATCGGATGGAAATCAAATTCTTCAGCCATGACGGTTCCCCTCTCGAACCAAATATGAATAGCTACGGTATTGCTGCACGGTGGGTGGCGAAAACCCAGCCGCGCCTAAACCCGGGATTTTGGGGAACCTGCTTTGCGGTCGATTATTTAGCTGTGCGTCGTCTCTCCCGGAGCCGTGAACATACTTGCTCATATGCGACTCCGAGCCATATACAGGGCGCGCGCGGCAACGCGGCGAATATATGTCGTCTGCGGCATGTGCGCACCCTCCTTTACAAGTTGAGGTCAACTATATCAACGGTCATCGACCATGCGAACACCGTTGACATTCGTACGACAGCGTCGTGTTCCGTCATTCAATAAATTATTATCTTGATTGATAAGAGTTTGTCATCCCTCATTCGGCGAACGGCAAAAACAAAGCCGCCGAGGCTTATATCCCCCGACGGCATTACCCGGCACTATCGACAAACCAAATGAATCCTGCTCGCATCAAAATGCATGCGCAGCGTCTCGCCTGCTTGCGGTAGCTCGTCGACAGGCATCCTCACCTTGTTGACCTTCCACTGCAGACGCGTGGACGCATCGATGCGCGGCACATCCAGCAGCACCAGCCGCTCAAAGCGCGAATCGCTCACACGGGCCACGTGCAAATCGTAGCTGTTGCGGCCCCGCTCAGCACGATTGTCAACATGGAAGTAGCTTGCGCGAATCCCCAGGTACGCCACATCATCGGGAACCTCGTGTCCCACGTTAAAGGTCATGCCCCAGTCGAGGGCCTCAACTTCTTCGTCGTCGATCTTGCGCGCTCGGCTTGTATTCTTGCAGCCCGTAAGGCGCAGTGCCGCCAACGTCTGCGGGCGGCGGACCACGTCCTCGACGGAGCCGATCTCCTCAACATGCCCGTCGTGCATCACGCAGATGCGCTCGCACAGACGGCACGCTTCGTCGATGTCGTGGCTCACGTAGAGCACGGTGCGGCTGCAGACATCGAACAGGTCGAGCATGTTCTGCTCGAGGGCGCTCTTAAGGTAGGCATCGAGCGCGCTCATGGGCTCGTCAAACATAAAGATGCCTGGGTGCGCCGCCACCATGCGCGCGAGCGCCACGCGCTGCTGCTGGCCGCCCGAAAGGCGCGCGGGATAGCGGTCGGCGAAATCGGCTAGGCCAAAGATGCCCAGGTAAGGCTCGGCAAGTTGCCTGCGCGCCGCGGCGTCGCCCGCATCCTTTACGCCGGCGCACACGTTATCGGCCACCGTCATGTTGGGAAAGAGCTGATAGTTTTGGAACAACAGAGCGCATTTGCGCTCCTGGGGCGACAGGTTGATGCCCGCCGCCGAATCAAAGAAGGTTACGCCGTTGACGACGATCTTGCCCTTGTCGGGCGTCTCCACGCCGGCAATGCAGCGCAAGGTGCAGCTCTTGCCGCATCCGGAGGCGCCGAGCAGCGCCACGCGCTCCTCGCCGGCTTCGAGTTGGATGTCGAGGGTGAACCCCGAATAGCGCTTTTTGATATCCAGAACAAGCGACATGGCTTATCGACCTCCCTTTGCGACCGTATCATCGCGCATGAGCTCGGCCAGCGCCTCGCGATCGATACGCAGCGCATCGCCGCCGACTGGGTCGAGCGAATCGGCCTGGCCACACAGCTGCTTGGCCTGTTTGCGCTCCGCGCGGGAGAGACCACGCTCGCGATACTTTTGCGAATGCGCCGTGTACATGTTGATGAATAGGATGACCAGGAAGCTGAACGCAATTACGACCACGACCCAAAAGAGGGCCACCGACGTATTGCCGCCCATCCACTCAAAGTAAATCGCAATGGGAATGGTCTGCGTAATACCGGCGTAGTTGCCCGCAAAGAACAGGGTGCAACCGAACTCGCCCATGGCACGCGCGAAGGCGAGCACCGTGCCGGCGGCGATGGAGGGCCAGCCGAGCGGCATCATGAGCTTGGCAAAGACGCGACGTTCGGACCACCCCAAGGTTCGCGCGGCATCGAGCATCTGCGTGTCAAGGCTCTCAAATGCTCCGAGCGCCGTGCGGTAGACCAGCGGAAACGACACAACGACGGCCGAAATGACCGCCGCGGGCCACGTAAAGACGATCGAGATGCCGTGCGCGATGAGCCACTGGCCCACCCCGGTCGAGCGGCCAAACAGCATGAGGAGCAGAAAGCCGCAGACCGTGGGCGGCAGCACCATAGGAATCGTAAAGACCGAATCGAGCAGGCCCTTGATGCGACTCGAGGTACCCATGGTCTTCCACGCGGCGAACAGACCCAGCGCAAAGGAGATCAGCAGGGCAAGGCCGCTCGTTTTAATGGACACCCAAAACGGGCGATAGTCGATGTCGCCTAAAAAGGAGGCCAGAGAGGTCAAGGGCCCCTGCTCATCCCGCAACACGACAGACGATGCTTCAACCATTTGAGCGCTATCAAGCCAACGCGCGCCGCCCTTGGCATCACCCGAGGCTGATGCAATCACCACATAGCGGTCCCCATCCTCACCGCGCTCGTCAAAGCCATAGGTATACCCGCCGGCATCAAACGTTGTTTCCGCCGTGACATACCAAGGAAGATCCACGTCCCCTAGCTGCGCGCCTCCCATGCAGTTTGCGCTGTCGAGCTCACAGACGAGGGCCTTGAGACCCGATACGCACTCGTTATCCTGCGGATCCAATCCATACTTCTCGACCGCCTTGGGCGATATCCACGCCACAACGCGATCGGCAGCAGGCGCCACTACAAGGTCCACGTCCGCGTCAACGGGAAACCGGTAGCCCTCAGGCTGGCCCTCCATAGCACGAGCGGTCCCCCTGGCCAACCGCTCAAAACCCTCGATCCCATAGGAAAGCCCATGAGCGGTCGCAGCAACCTGGGCCCCGTCCCCAGTGTCCCCAGCAAACGCAAATCCCGGCACCCAGCAAAGCGCGAAGGTCAAAGCACAGGCGACAAGCATGCGGAATCTATTAAGCACGAAAAGCTCCAAGCGAATACAAGGACGGAGTGAAACACAAAACGATGGAATTATCGCGCCAAGCCGCACTACGCGGAAAGCTCAAAGCCGTACTTAGCCCAAATCTTCTGCGCCTTCTTGTTGGTCAGACAGAAGTCGATGAACGCCTTGGCCTCGTCGGCGTGCTCGGAGCTCTCGGCAACGGCACCCGGGTACACGATGGGCTTGTGCGAATCCTCGGGGCACACGAAAGCCTCCTCGATGCCCTCGTAGCGGAAGATATCGGAGCTGTAGACAAAACCGGCCACGCAGTCGCCTGTGGACACATAGGCGGCGGCGGTACCAACTTTGTCGGCCAGTGCGACCTTGTCGGCGATCTCGGGAGCGTACTCGCCGTCGTCGCCCTCGGCGCCGGTATAGAGGCCCACGGAGGCCAGGGCCTGGTTGGCGTACTTGCCGGCGGGAACGGTCTTGGCATCGCCAATGGCGATCTTGCCGTCCAGATTCGCGACGTCGGCGATGGCCTCGACCTTGGTGTCGGAGCCCTCAGCGCGAATGATCACGAGGTCGTTGACGAACATATCCTCACGCGTGTCGGCATCGACGAGCTCGGCGGCCTCGGCGTCGTCCATGGTGCCCTTGGAAGCGGTGATGAGTACGTCGACCGCAGCACCGGCACGCATCTGCTCGACAAGGTCGCCAGACGCCTTAAACTGCGTGTCGGCAAACGTGGTCCCGGTCTGCTCGGTGTAAAGCTCTTGGACCTCGGGCAGAGCCTTCTCGAGCGAGTTGGCGGCAAAGACCTGCAGCTCGACGGTTTCCTTCTTGGAAGATGCCTTGGCGGATCCGGCATCGGAGCCAGTCGACTCAGGTGCCTTATTGCCGGAGCACCCGGCAAGGCCAAGGCCGGCAGCGGCAACAGCAGAAAGCGAGACGAATCCGCGGCGAGAAACCATATCGAACATGTTCAACCCTTTCGAACGGTACGCCCGGGCGCCCACCGCGAGCTTTGTTCTGTTACTAGATTATACTTTCGCGCGAATAATATCAGTTATAAAGATTTCTCGTCTGATAATTTTCTTTTATCAATAACCACGAGACGGCCCGCACTGTCGCTGCATAAAAAAGGCGGAGCAGCCCGTAAGGTCGCCCCGCCGCAGGTAAACCGCTTAGTTGGCGTGCCCGCCGCCCGCCGTCATCTGGGCCGCATGCTCCAGCTGGTCGCTCACGGCCTCCCAGCTTTCGCGGGCCGCTTTCGTGGATCCCGGAAAGTTGATGACAAGCGTATACCCACGCTGCATGCACACAGCGCGCGAGAGCATAGCGCGGCGCGTCTTGGTCATGGAGTACGCACGGATTGCCTCTGCAATACCCGGCACATCGCGGTCGCAGACGGCACGCGTCGCCTCAGGCGTCACATCGCGCATCGAAAGCCCCGTGCCGCCGCAGGTGAGCACGACATTGGCGTGGCACTCATCGGCGGCTTCCACAATGGCATCACCGATTTCGCTGACGTCGTCGCGCACGACCGCATGTGAGGCGACCGTCCAGCCCTGCGCCTCGATAAGCTCCTCGAGTGCAGCTCCAGCCTCGTCCTGGGCAAGATCGCGCGTATCCGAGCACGTCACGATCGAAATCTTCAGTTCCATAGCATTCCTCCTACAACACGGCGTCCTCGGGCAGGTCGACGCGAACAACGTCCACGACATCGCCCGCCTTGAGCTCACACGGCCCTTCGTCAATACGCAGCAGACAGTTGGCCCGCTGCATCGTGCCGAGCAGCGCCGAATTCTGCGTCTTGGCCTCGGTCACCAACAGCTCACCGGTCTCGGGGTCACGCAAAACCGTGGCGCGATCGAAGAAGCAGCGATGCTGTCGCTTTTTCACGCCGTGCGTGAGCGTCGCCTGCTGTACGGGACGCACGCCCTCGGCAAAGCCGCGCATCTTGCGGATCGCCGGACGGGCAAGCATCTCAAAGCCTACATACGCCGCGGCCGGATTGCCTGAAAGCCCTAGGTAGGGCTTACCCCCGAGCAAGCCAAACGTGATGGCCTTGCCCGGACGCATCGAGATGCGATCGAACAGTACCTCGCCCTCGCGCCGGACGAGCGCCGTCACGTAGTCGTAGTCGCCTGCCGAGGCGCCACCGCTCGTAATGACAAAATCGCACTCCTGCGCGGCGCGATGCACCAGCTCGGCAATCGCCTGCTCATCGTCGGGCGCAATGCCGTAGAACACGGGCTCAGCGCCGGCATCGAGTGCTTCGGCCATCAACGCCGAGGAGTTGGAATCGCGAATCTGACCGCGCGCCGGCACCTTACTCGGTGCGACCAATTCCGTACCCAGCGAGATGATGCCCACACGTGGGGCAGCGTGCACCTTCACGCTCGCGTATCCGGCGCTTGCCAGCAGACCCGCGCCCGCCGGAGCCACGACCTCGCCGGCGTGCATCACAGCATCGCCGGCATGGGCCTCCTCGGCGGCAGAGCGAACGTTCTCCCCCACCTTGGCAGGCGCCGAGAAGCGAACGTGCGAGCCCTCGTTGCCATCGCCGTCAAGCACGTCGACGATCTCGTATTTCACTACGGCGTCAGCACCCTCGGGCACCGGCGCGCCTGTCATAATGCGGACCGTCTCGCCCACGCCGACCACGCCCTCAAAGACATGGCCCGCTGCCTCGTGCCCCACGACGGAGAGCGTCACCGGAGTGTCATCGGTGGCCGCAGCAAGATCGGCCGCACGCACGGCATATCCGTCCATAGCGCTGTTGGCAAACGGCGAAATGTCGATATCGGCCACCGCGTCCTCGGCCAAGGGAAGACCGGCGGCCTGCCACACGGGAATCTCGACGAGATCGGTCGGAGCAACGTGCGACAGGACAATCGACTGTGCGTCATCCAGCGGAATGAGTTTCTCTGCCATATGCACCTCTTAATGCCACGGCGCACAACAGGGACGCCGATTCTTTATGCTTGTCTCAGTATAATCCCCCGACGCACGACCGCGACTTGGCCTGTGCCCGCAAATACACCTGTCGGTTGTAGGCCGCGAAACAGAATGGAAACCAACCCACCGGCTCGTCGCGTTTACCGCGTTTTATAATGCTCGTGTTGCAACCCAAAAGAGGAACGTATGGCTTTTACCGACAAACCCGAAAGCGCAAACGAGGCGCGGGATCATTCCCAGCCGCTCGACGACGGCGGCTTTTTCTCCCTTAACGACGTCATCATGGCAGGCAGGCAACAGCTCACCCGCTCTGAGCATCTCTTGGCTGCCGACACGCGCCGCAACGCCCGCAACCTACTTGCGAGCGCCAAGTTGCTCGTGCTCGTCGTCATCGTCTCGCTCGCCATGGGCGTTGCCGCTTGGGCGTTTTTGGCCTCGCTGAATATCGCGACCGACTATCGCAAGCACCATGCGTGGATTTACGCGCTGCTTCCCGTTGTGGGCGTTGCCACCGCATGGGTGTACAAAAACCACGGCCTCGCCGCCAAGCGTGGCAACAACCTGGTCATCGACTCCGCTCTGGGCACACGCCTCATCCATATGCGCATGGCCGTCCTCACCTTCGTCTGCTCCACGCTCACGCACCTAACGGGCGGATCGGCCGGTCGCGAGGGAGCCGCGGTGCAGATTGGCGGCACCATCGCCAGCAACATCTCGAGCCTCGCCCACCTCAAAAAGCATGACCACCACGACCTCATGCTCGCCGGCATCTCGTCGGCCTTTGGCGCCGTATTCGGTTCGCCCCTTGCCGGAGCCTTCTTTGGCATGGAGATGTGCTTTATCGGCAAGATCGACTACACCGCGGGCATCTACTGCCTGGTCGCCTCGTTTACCGGCTACTTTACATCACTCGCCCTGGGTACCGAGTACGAAGCGAATGTCATCGCCAGCGTTCCCAACATGACACCACGGACGGTTGTCATCGTTGTTATCAGCGCAATTATCTTCGGCCTGACGGCACGCCTCTTTGCCTGGTCGGTTCGAACCGTCAAGAGCCTGTACGGTCGCTTTATCACCAATTACCTCGTCCGCGCACTTATAGGCGCACTCGTGGTTTTGGCCGCCTATGCCCTCCTCGACGCCTGGGACTACGCCGGCCTTTCCACGTGGCTTTCCGGCGCCGGATTTGCAGGCAACACCACCCTGGCGGACGCAGTCATCAAATTGGTCGTCACAGCGCTTACCCTGGGCGCGGGCTTCCAAGGCGGCGAGGTCACGCCCCTGTTTGGCATCGGTGCGGCACTCGGTGGCTGGATCGGTTGCCTTACCGGGCTCGACCCCAGTTTTCTGGCGGCTCTCGGCATGCTCGGCGTGTTCTGCGCCGGCCTCAACGTGCCCATCACCACCTGCATGATGGCCATCGACCTGTTCCATGGAACGGCCGCGGGCTTCTTTGCCATCGTGGCCTTTATCAGCTATCTCGCCGGCGGACACCGCGGCGTGTACCCCGCCCAGCGCATCATCTCACCCAAGCGCCGTTCGCTTATTGTGGACGAGGGCGGAACGGTAGCGGATGCTATCGAGCGCCACAACGACCTGATAGAGTAGACGTTAGTATTCGCCGTGCAGCCACAATCGGGGGTAATTCGACCTGAGCGCGACCGCACTGTCATGTCACACGCCGGGAGTCGCCCCATGCACGCAACTGATTTTGGTCGCACGCTCATCATCGCCAACCCCGCCGCCCAGTCGGGTGCGGCGCGCGAGGTCGCTGAGCGCCTGCAGCGCTTTTTAGACATGACCGCGCGCTCATCCCAGTTTGACCTGGTGCTGACCGAGCGCATGGGACATGCCAAGGAACTTGTCGCGCAGGCCCAAGGCTACCGCACCGTTATCGCCCTCGGCGGCGACGGCGTGATCCATGAGGTCGTCAATGGACTCATGACGCAAGAAGAAGCGGTTCGACCGGCGCTTGCCGTCCTGCCCGTAGGCTCCGGCAATGATTTTGCCCAGACCCTCGGTATCGACGATTTCTCCGGCAAAGATTTTGGCGCCCTGCTCACCTGCGAGCTGCAGCACCAGGATATCGGACGCATTCGCTCATGGAATCCCGCAAGCGGAAGCGGCGAGGCCTCGGTGGAGTACTACGGCCAGACGCTCTCGGTCGGCATCGATGCCGCCATCGGCCTGGGCACCACCGAGCTGCGCAAAAAGACCGGCTTGACAGGCGCTCCGCTCTACACCCTCTCGGGACTTGAGCAGTTTGGCCTGCGCTATCGCAACTACCCCATGACGGTCAGCTTTGACAGCGCGCCCGCCGAGCGCGTGAGGGCGATCATCATGGCGATTCAGCTGGGCCCCACGTATGGCTCGGGCTATCGCATCTGCCCCGATGCCGACCCCTGCGACGGCATGCTCGACGTCTGCTACGCCTGCGGCCCCGTCCCTCGTGCGGTTGCCCTGCCTATGTTTCTTTCGGCCAAGGACGGCCACCATACCAAGTTGCCGCCGGTTCGTATGCGCCGCTGCCGCCATGCCGAGCTCACCTTCGAGCAGCCCGATTACCCCATCCAGGCCGACGGCGAGCCCGTTGTCGCCTCGCGCATTGAGGTCGACGTCCTCGGCGGCGCCCTCGATGTCTGGCACCCAACCCGCTAGCCACCTTAAGTTGCGGTGAAATAGGGACTGTTTATGCAGCAAAAGCCGCAAAACAGTCCCTATTTCACCGCAACTTATGAGGAGGCTATTCGTCGCTGCCCGGTTTGCGACGGTTGGCCTTTTTAATGGCGTTGAAGTGCTTGTCATTGAGCCTGCGCTGGCGTGAGCGCTGAGGCACCTTGGTCTTTACGCGTCGGCGCGGTGGACGCCCGCGACGCTCAAGCTCAGCGCGCAGCTTACGCAGGCAGCTGCTACGGTTTTGGAACTGACTGCGGCTCTCGCGCGCTGTCACGGTAATCCCCGAAGGGATATGTTTCATGCGTACCGCCGAGTCCGTCGTGTTCACGCCCTGTCCGCCCGGACCTGTCGCGCGAAACACCTGCACCTCGCAATCGCGCGCCAACTCCTCGACCGACATCTCGGCATAGCGCGCATACTCGCGCCATCCCATCTTGTTCTCATCCATATCAACACCTCCCCTCATAAAAAATGTGACAAAGGGAAAGTCCCTTTGTCACATCGCATACCAATCGCTTGTGTTGCGCGCTTAGGCGAAGGTGATCTCGCCGGTATCGCAGTCCATATCGGCGATGCGGGCTAGGCTCTCAACGCGGAAGCCGCGCTCGCGGAGCTTATCGCCACCGCCCTGGAAGCCCTTCTCCACCGCAATGCCAATACCGGACACCTCGGCACCCGCAGCCTCGCAGATCTTGATAAGGCCCTCGAGCGCGCAGCCGTTGGCCAAAAAGTCGTCGATGATCAGGACCTTGTCGCCCTCGGACAGGAAGCGCTTGCCGACGATGACCGGGTACTCCTTCTGCTTGGTAAAGGAGTAGATGGTCGTGGCATACTGCTCGCCGTCAAGGTTGATGGACTGGGCCTTCTTGGCAAAGACCACCGGCACGCCCCCAAAATGCTGGGCTGCAATGCAAGCCATGCCAATGCCCGAAGCCTCGATCGTCAGGATCTTGTTGATCTCGACACCCTCGAACAGACGGGCCCACTCGGCGCCCATGTGGTCGAACAGCTCAACGTCGCATTGGTGGTTGAGGAAGGCATCAACCTTAAGGACGTTACCGGCCTTTACGATGCCGTCATGGCGAATACGATCCTCAAGCTCCTGCATGGCGCAACCCCTTCTCGCGGCAACGATACCGCGCGATTAATAAACGTTGTTCGATAGTCTACCACGGACCGACCCCCGACCGCCCCACAAGCCGTATCGCACCATAAAGCTGCAAGACCAGTAGACAGGCCCGATTCGTGGCAGACAGCCTCCCAACACGCTAATGCCGGGTGCGCGTCCTCACCAAACGTACCAATGTGAGCGCAAAGCCCACGGTAGCAACGGCCATCAGCACGTAGAATACCAAACGGAAGCCAAAGAGGAACACGTCCGGACGACCCGCCACATAGCTCGTGACCGTCTTGCCCATCGCCGCGCTCGTCTGTCCATACAGGATGCGCGACGCCGCATTAATACCCAGCGCTATGCCCGCATAGCGCGCCAAGCTGCTCAAGCTGCCCGCAAAGCCAAGCGCCTCACGCGGAGCCGAACCCATATACAGCGAATTATTGGGACTCTGGAAGATCGACGTGCCGCACGACATAAACGCGACGCAGCACACGATCATCAAGATGGAAGAGTGCTCGTCAAGCGTGCTCACCGCAAAGAGACCGCACACGTACACGCCCAGGCCAACGGCCGTGGGCGCTTCACAACCAACACGGTCGGACACCGAGCCCGAAAGCGGGCCCACAAAGGCATTCACGACCGGCATCGCCAAAAACAACAGGCCGGAGATATCGGAGCTAAAGCCGTGGGCATCCTGAAAGTAGAACGGCAGCACAAACTCGGAGGCACCGATACCCACGAACACGATAAGCATGCAAGCCAGGTTAATCGTGAAAGCCGAGCTCGCAAAGCAGCGACGCGCCGCCTCTGTCAACGGCATAGGGCGTTCGCCAGCCTCCGGCTTCACATGCGGCAGCGTATAGAGTCCCACGATAAACGAGATTACGCCAATGGGCAGATTGATAAGGAAGATGCTCTCCCAGGGAAAGCTCGCCACCAGCACGCCGCCGAGCACGGGGCCGCACATCATGCCAAGAGCCACAAAGGTCGCCAGAATGCCCATGGCACGGCCGCGCTCACGCGCCGGAAACGACTCGGTGATGATGCCCATATTGTTGGCCATCGCGGCGGCACAGCCAATGCCCTGCACGAAACGCGCCAAGATAAGCACCTCGAGCGAAGCCGAAAGCCCGCAAAGCAACGAGCCACCCGTAAAGACGATTACACCAAGCTGGAACACATTCACCTTGCCGCGCACATCGCCCAAGCGGCCAAACGGCAGCATGGCGACGCACGTCGCGAGCAGATACACCGAGCTCACGAGCTGAATGCGGTCGAGACCCACCCCCAGCTCCTTTTGCATCACTGGGAGCGCCACCGTCACGATGCTCGCATCCAGACACGCCATAAAGGTCATGACGAGCACGGTGAACAGAATCGCCCATTTATTCTTACCGTGGGTGTCGCCCTCTAGGGCAATGTGTTCGCGGCGCAGCTGCTCGGCAGTTTTCTCCATGTATATCCTTTCTATCGTGCAACGCAAAAACGGGACCCCAATCGCCTACAAACGGACACGATCGGGGTCCCGCCTACGGAATCGGAACTATGAGGACGTCGTCAGCCGAAAAGCCGTCCCACGCCTAGCACGCACGCTAGCCTAGCACTGCTCGAGCGCCTGCTCAAGGTCGGCAATCAGATCGGCCGTGTCCTCGAGGCCGCACGACAGGCGCACCATGTCGGCGGAGATGCCGCAGGCGATGAGCTCCTCATCGTTCATCTGACGATGCGTGGCGTTTGCCGGATGCAAGCAGCAGGTGCGCGCATCGGCCACGTGCGTGGCGATCTGGGCGAGCTTGAGGCTCTTCATAAAGGTCTCGGCCGCCGCGCGACCACCGTTAAAGCCAAAGCTCACAACGCCGCAGGTACCGTTGGGCATGTACTTCTGAGCGATGTCATAGTACTTATCGCCCTCCAGGCCCGGATAGCTCACAAAGCGTACCTTGGGATGGCTCTGCAGGAACTTGGCAACGGCCAGGCCGTTCTCGCAATGACGCGGCATGCGCACGTGCAGGCTCTCGAGCGAGCTGTTCAAGAAGAAGGCCGCCTGCGGGTTCTGCATGGGGCCGAGGTCGCGCATAAGCTGCGCGGTGGCCTTGGTAATAAAGGCGCCCTCGCGACCGAACTTCTCGGCATACGTCACGCCGTGGTAGCTCTCGTCGGGTGTGGTAAGACCCGGGAACTTGTCCGCATGGGCCATCCAGTCAAACTGGCCGTGGTCAACGATCACGCCGCCCAGGTAGGCAGCATGTCCATCCATGTACTTGGTGGTGGAGTGCGTAACGATGTCGGCGCCCCACTCAAAGGGACGGCACATCACGGGCGTCGGGAAGGTGTTGTCGACCATCAGCGGCACGCCGTGGTCATGCGCGGCCTTGGCAAAGCGCTCAATATCGAGCACGGCAAGGGCGGGGTTGGCGATCGTCTCGCCAAAGACAAGCTTGGTGTTGGGCTGGAAGGCTGCCTCGAGCTCCTCGTCGGTGCAGTCGGGGGCAACGAACGTGCAGGTCAGACCCATACGCTCCATGGTATGGGCAAGCAGGTTGTAGGTACCGCCGTAGATGGCAGAGCTTGCGACCACGTGGTCGCCAGCACCGGCAACGTTAAAGATCGCGAGGAAGTTCGCCGCCATGCCCGAGCTCGTGAGCATCGCAGCGGTACCGCCCTCCATCTCGCAAATCTTGGCGGCAACCAGGTCGCACGTGGGGTTCTGCAGACGGCTGTAGAAATAGCCCGACTCCTCCAGGTCGAACAGCTTGCCCATATGCTCGGACGTGTCATACTTCCACGTGGTTGACTGGTAGATAGGCACCTGACGCGGCTCTGCATCACCCGGGCGATAACCGCCCTGAACACACGTCGTACCGATGGTCTGCTCGCTCATATCCAACTCCCTTACTTGGGTTTTGTTTTATTCGGTTCACGATACCGCTACCGCACACCCCTCTCAACCCATCCCGCCAATAGGTTATGGGACAAATTAATCAGGTTTATTTGTCCCAAATCTTAAGAAAGCGTTCGATGGCGAAAAACAATGAGATATGCACTGCAGTCTCGACAAGCGAATGCGACGGCAAGGGTACCATAGGCGGGTACACCGCAATCAAGGAGACACCGATGAAGCAAATCGATACGGCCCAGCTCGACGCCGCCGCCTGCCAAGCTCAGGCTGCCGAGTACCACGCCCGCGGCTTTAACTGCGCCCAGGCTGTCGCTTGCACGCTCGCGCCCGCTGTGGGGCTCGACCCCCAGGTCGCCTTTACCCTCACCGAGGGCTTTGGCGCCGGCATGGGCGGCATGACCGAAACCTGCGGCGCCATCTCGGGCGCCGTGGCCATCATGGGCTTTGCAATGAGCGACGGCATGGAAAACCCCAAGACCAAGGGCCAGACCTACAAGCTGTCGCGCGAAATCGCCAAGCGTTTTGGCGAGAAGAACACGACAACCGTCTGCGGCACGCTCAAGGGCATCGGATCGGATAAGGGTCCGCTCCGCAGCTGCCCCGGCTGCATCGACGATGCCGTCGAGATCGCCTGTGATGTGCTAAAGCAGCTCGCCGAGTAATCGACAGCAACAGTAAAACGACGGCCGGCGCGCTTAGGATCCATCCAAAAGCACGCCGGTCGTCGCCGTTAGAACTCGGCAAATTCGGGAGCTCCGACCTCAATCTCCTCACGCCCCGCCATAAGCTCGCGCATCTTAGCACAAAACGGCTCCTGCTCCCCCTCTTTAAACACTAAATGAATCGTAACGGCATCCGCGTAATCGGTATCCGAAACCTTGGCACCCGAATCCTGCGCCAAACGAAGTACCTGCTCGTACTGCGAATAGGCCACATGCACGTCAACCGGCACGACGCTTGTCATCTCGACGATTTGCCCGGCCTCCCGAGCAGCCGCCACCGCCTCCTGTGTCGCCGCCGTATAGGCTCGTACCAAGCCACCAGGCCCTAACAGCGTGCCACCAAAATAGCGCGTCACAACGCAGCATACGTTTTTAAGTCCCGCACCGCGCAGCACCTCGAGCGTCGGCATTCCGCTCGTGCGGCTCGGCTCACCATCATCGCTCTGACGCTCACGTCCATCGACCAAAATCCACGCGGGAACATTGTGTCGAGCGTCGTAATGACGCTTTCGAACCATCTCGATAAAGGCATTCGCCTCATCCTCGGACTCAATATGGACCAGCTGGGCAATAAACCGGCTCTTGCGGTCCACAAACTCGCCCGAAGCCTCAATATTCGATTGCAGAGTAAAATAGCTGTCCAACAAAGCCCCTCAACAACAAGCAAAGCAACAAACAGCCTCAATAATACGGCAAAGGGTGTACCGTTGCCCTCGCCAACAAGAACGGAAACGCCAATGATGCCGTCACCAACAGCGAGACGGCGTCAGCTGAGTCGATTTGGCCCGAAAGAGGAGGGAGCACGCCTTATGGCGGCGACCGACGAATGAGCGACAAATCGGCCAGCTGACGCCGTCGCAGCGTCAACAAGAAAGCTGAGTGGGCCTATAAGCCGGGTTCTGTCGTGAACGGTCATTTATCTTGTCTGCACGTTACCATGCAGCTCCACGCACGCTACCCGAACGCGGACCGGGCCGGCCCATAGCGTTCCTATTCGCGCTTGCTCCGGATGGGGCTTGCCAAGCCGCCGTGTTGCCACGACGCTGGTGGTCTCTTACACCACCGTTTCAGCTTTTCCCTTTACGCCTTGCGGCGCAGGTGGGAGTCTTCTTTTCTGCGGCGCTTTCCGTCGGATCACTCCGCCCGGCCGTTAGCCGGCATCCCGCCCTCTGGAGCCCGGACTTTCCTCACGCGTGCTGCAAGCAGCACATCGCGCGACCGTCTGGCCCACTCAGCAGTGCAAGAGTGTAGCACACCGTTGCCGCAGGCAATGGCACAACACAAGCGTTCGACACGATAAACCAAGAACCACGCTATGCAGTACAATAGACTTGTCGATGGGCAACGTCGTCAGTCGAAACGACCGCGCTCCGCACCCCTCCGTCTACTCGGTGCGTTCCCGCCTCCTCCCCGAGGCGGGATGTCGGCATATTTTATGCACCGATAACCAAATAGCAAACAGATAGCCCGGCATCATCGTGCACCACAGCTGCAAATGCAAAAAGGGACCCGTCCATTGCGGACGGATCCCTTAAAACAAGTGATCGTCAAACCGATTTACTCGGCGTCGGTCTCCTCGTCCTTCTTCTCGGAAGGCAGCGGGGTGACCTCAATCTCGACGCCCAGAGTCTCAGCAGCGGACTTCATGGACAGGGAGATACGACGACGGTCGAGGTCGATCTCCATGACCTTGACCTGAACCTTGTCGCCCACGTGGGTGACCTGAGAAGGCTGATCGACGTGCTTGTTGGCCATCTCGGAGATATGCACCAGGCCCTCGATGCCCTCGCCCAGGTCGACGAAAGCGCCGAACGGGACAAGCTTGGTCACAGTGCCCTCGACGATAGCACCGACGGGGTACTTCTTGACCAGTGCGCGCCACGGATCCTCGGTGGTCTGCTTGAGACCCAGGGAGATACGCTCGCGGTTGAGATCGACGTCGAGAACCTCGACCTCGACCTCCTGGCCGACCTTGACAACCTCGGAAGGATGGTTGACGTGGTTCCAGGAGAGCTCGGAGATGTGGATGAGGCCGTCGATGCCGCCGAGGTCGACGAAGGCGCCGAAGTCGACGATGGAGGAAACGGTGCCCTGGAGACGCATGCCAGACTTGAGCTTGGACAGGATCTCGGAGCGCTCGGCCTTACGGGACTCCTCAAGCACGACACGACGGGAGAGGACAACGTTGTTGCGGTTGCGGTCCATCTCGATGACGCGGGCCTCGATGCGGGTGCCCATGTAGGAGGTGAGGTCCTTGACACGACGGAGGTCGACGAGGGAAGCGGGCAGGAAGCCACGCAGGCCGATGTCGAGGATCAGGCCGCCCTTGACAACCTCGATAACCTCGCCCTCGACGTTCTCGCCGGAGTTGAACTTCTCCTCGATGCGGTTCCAAGCACGCTCGTACTCGGCACGCTTCTTGGACAGGACCAGACGACCGTCCTTGTCCTCCTTCTGGAGAACCAGGGCCTCGATGGGATCACCGAGTGCAACGATGTCTGCAGGGTTAGCGTCCTTGCGGATGGACAGCTCGCGGACCGGGATAACGCCCTCGGACTTGAATCCGATGTCAACGAGCACCTCGTCATGCTCGATCTTAACGACAGTGCCGTTAACGAGATCGCCCTCATCAAAGTCGGTAATCGTACCGTCGATGAGGTTGTTCATCTCCTCCTCGTTGACATCGTCAAGAGAGAAAATGGACGAGTTCTGAATCTCACTCAAAGGTGGACCCCTTTCGAACTACGGGGCCCCGATTGCTAGGACCTACAGAAGGGTGCGACAAGCACACAACGTTTAGGAACACTCGGGAGCCGACAGATACTGATGTGACGCTTATGCAATCACGTTCGTATAGGTTACGGGGAAATGGGTTCGATTTCAAGCGTGAACTGCCATTTTTTACTCGTGTGGAGACTTTTTCGTAATCTTATGGACAGCTGTCTCCACAACTTGACGATAAGCAGTTTTCCCATACGCCTTTAGGGTAAAGTATCCGGAGCCAACGATTCTGGAACGATTTATCGAGAAAGGTGCCCGCGTGCTCAAAGCAGTCGTTTTCGATATGGACGAGACGCTTCTTAGCATTAACCTCAACGCATTCATCCTTCGCTATTTTAAGGATGTCTCGTCGATGCTCGCGGACATCGGGCGACGCAGCCGCGGTGGCACGATGGCACGCCTGGGCACGATTCTGGTCGATCTCAACGCCAATCGTAGAAGCGGCACGGATAATCGCACCAATCTGGAGTTCTACCAAGAAGAGGTTGAGCGCCGGTGCGGCATTTGCCTCTCGGACCCACTTATCTACGAGGCGTTTACCTACTACGATCACGAAGTTCTGCCGTACAAGAACGACGACATGATCAACGCGAAAGCCATGCCGGGTGCGCACGCCGCGCTTCAGGCGGTACAGGACGCAGGGCTGCGCTGCGCGCTCTTCACCAACCCCAGCTTTCCTCAAGGCGCCATCGAGTGCCGCATGGGCTGGGGCGACCTGGCCGACGCCCCCTTTGAGCTCGTCACGCACATGGGAAACGCCACCCGCTGCAAGCCTGATGCCACCTACTATCTAGAGCAGCTTCAGGTGATGGGACTCGAACCGCACGAGGTCCTTATGGTGGGCAACGATCCCAAACGCGACTTCCCTAGTCCCGCCTGCGGCATTCAGACTGCCTATGTAGGCCAGGGCAAGCCCAACCGAGTCACCTGGCGCGGAACCATGGAAGGCTTCGCCCGCGACTTTAACGCCGTAGTAGAAGCCTTCTACGAACACCAAGTAGCCGACGAACTGTCCTAGCACACTTGGGTTTTGCCGATCATGATGTTGAGGATCTCGACGTCGGTATCTTTCATGCCCACACGGCCTACGTAGCCCATACTGGCGATTGTCTGCTCAACGGTATCCTGGATCAGGCCCTCGCCGGCACGGAAGCCGCGGCCTTGCATGGCCATATCGTGACCCAAAATCGCCGCATCAACGGCAGCGGAAATCTTGGCGGCGCAACTTGCCTTGGCGCCATCGCACACGATGCCGCCCACGTTACCGAGCGTATTGGAGACCGTCGCACCGATTTGCTCGCGCGTGCCACCGCACAGCCAGGTAATCGCAGCGCCGGCGCCACACGCGGCGCAAATAGCACCGCAAAACGCCGAGAGCGCACCGATATAGCTCTTGATATGCACGGCAATGAGATCGGACAGCATCACGGCGCGCACCAGGCGGTCGTGGTCGCAGCGCAGGTACTCGGCATACTCCATAACGGGCAGTGCGCAGGTAATGCCCTGGTTGCCCGAGCCACACACAATGGCGACCGGCAGCGCGCAGCCGTTCATGCGGGCGTCGGACCCGGCGGCGGCACGGGCACGGGCACGGCAGGCAACGTCATCGGCACGAGCACCCAGCAGCGTACGGCCAACCTCGGCACCCCAAGCGTGCGCCAGACCCTCGGCGCTGATCGCGCCGTTCAGCTCGATCTGACGCTCAACGGCAGCGCGAGCGCCCTCAATGTCGCCGTCCTCGATAAAGTCGACAATGGACTCAATCGACATGGGCGTATCGGCATTATCTGCTGCCCGCTCGGCCACCACGCGCTCGGCGCAGGCGGCACACTCCCCCGCCGACTTGCCGCACACCGGAATACCGTCGAGCGTATGGCACGTGACATTGGTGTGGTGGTCGGTAATCTCGACGACCGCGGTATGGCCCCCGGCCGTGGCAGTCACCTTGATGTAGAGGTTGGGCACACCCTCGACAAGCGATACACCGCAGTAACCGGCATCGGCGAGGAGCTCGGCCACGCGAGCACGATCTTCGTCGTTAACGCTCTCGAGCACCTCGAGCGTGCTCTTGGCGTCACCGCCCACGGCACCCAGCACGGCTGCCGCTTCAATACCGTGCATACCGCCCGAGTTGGGCACGGTCACGCTCTTAACGTTCTTGATGATGTTGCCCGAGCAGGCAACGTCCATATGATCGGGTTCGCAACCGAGCGTCTGGCTCGCCAGCGCCGCTGCATAGGCAACGGCAATAGGCTCGGTGCAGCCGAGCGCACAGACAAGCTCGTGGTTCAAAACGTCGCAAAACGCGGCATCACGAAGGGAATCGGTAGGCATAGGTATCTCCTGCTTACATAACGAACTGGGCTCTCGATAAAAGTTAGCTCTTTTATTTGATAACAATGCATCAAAAACCGCAACCATAGTTCCGGCAGACGGCGCTCGAGCGCAAACTGACGGCATTCATTCATGAGAAGCCGGTCTTGTTGCCTGCTAAAACGTTTGACCAAAAAACGCTCGAGCGTTTACGTAAAAGTCGCGCTATCATGCAGACGAACGCGGTAAACACCTTTAGCATTTGCGCCGCACAGACCAGAGAGGAACCATCCATGAAGATCGGTATCGGTAACGACCACGCCGCCGTCGAGCTCAAGAACATCATTTCCGAGCACCTGAAGGAGCGCGGCTGCGAGGTCGTGAACTTTGGCACCGACACCTCCGAGAGCTTCGACTACCCCATCGCCGGTTACAAGGTGGGCAAGGCCGTTGCCAACGGTGACGTCGACCTGGGTATCCTGATCTGCGGTACCGGCGTCGGGATCAGCCTGGCTGCCAACAAGGTCGAGGGCGTACGCGCCGTCGTGTGCTCCGAGCCCTTCAGCGCCAAGCTCTCGCGCATGCACAACAACACCAACGTGCTCGCCTTTGGCGCCCGCGTCGTGGGCTCCGAGCTCGCCAAGATGATTGTCGACGAATGGCTCGACGCCGAGTTTGAGGGCGGCCGCCACGAGCGTCGCGTTAATCTCCTCAACGAGATCGACCAGACCCGCGGACTAAAGATTGTCGACGAGGCCTAAAGACTTACAAAGCCATACGCTAGCGCCAGCCCCCGCCCGGAAGAAACATCCGGACGGGGGCTCTTTAGTAGTTTTCTATGCGTTTACCAAAAATCTACCGGAATAAAAGGGCGCCGCGGTTGGAATTCCGCGGCGCCCAAGCCACACGCTAACAGCTTTAAGGAGTCAAAGCTGGTTTAGCCAAAGAAGCGCTTGATCTCGATCTCGGCGTTCTCCAGGCAGTCGGAACCGTGGATCACGTTGGCGTTGACATCGACAGCGAAGTCGCCGCGGATGGTGCCAGGAGCAGCATCAAGCGGGTTGGTAGCGCCCATAAGGGTGCGCATCTTGGAAACAGCGGAGAGACCAGAAACGACCATCTTGACGACCGGACCGCTCGTCATAAAGTCGCAGAGACCGCCAAAGAAGGGCTTGTCGGCCAGATGGGCGTAGTGCTCCTCGACGGTAGCGCGCTCGAGCGTGGTCATCTCCATGCGCTCGATGACAAGGCCGCTGCGCTCAATACGAGCAACGATCTCGCCGATCTTGCGGTCGCGCACGGCGTCGGGCTTAATCATGATGAAGGTCTTCTCGATAGCCATAAGGTAGCCTTTCAAGTAGGTTCGCGCGTGCCCAAGTCCCATTCCGGCACCCGCCTGGACTGCATCGTAACAGAGTTTTAGCTGCAGTTAAACAAAAAGCTGTTTATTGAAACGCTGCAATTTATTAAAGCGCTCCATATGTGTCACTTCTGTTTCGAAGCCCGATTAGAGTACCATCCGACCGCCCATCAACCACATCGAACAGAGCAGACGGTCGGTTGCCACCCGCGAACGTACCCCCTTCACAACCTGCCCAAAGGTCCTACAGAAGTTCTCGACAAGCCCCTCCCCCATAGCAACAAAATACGGACGCCCACATCAGCAGACGCCCGTAAAGCAAAAAACGATTCCTCAATAAATGGCAAAAACGGCTTCGGCCAAACCCTTATTTTATCCCGTGGCCCATCTCGACGACCTTGGTCAGCGATCCAAACACGCCCTCGTCGGCCACGAGCTGCGCCTCGGCACGCTGCAGCTGCACGGCAACGGCGGCAGGGGCGGTACCGCCCTCGGTCGTACGCGCGGCGACAATCGACGGGATGTCGAGCGCCTCGGTAATATCGCGTTCAAAGAGCGGGCTTGCCTCCTGGAACACCTCAAACGGCAGGTCCTCAAGATTGCAGCCGCGCTTCTCACACATCAGAACCAGATGTCCCACCACGGCATGTGCCTCGCGGAACGGCAGGCCACGCTTGGCCAGGTAATCGGCAACATCGGTAGCGGCAAGGTGCCCCACGCCGCACTCGCGCGCCATGGCATCCTCGTTGACGGCCCAAGTCGAAATCATACCGGCCATAACCGACAGGCACTGCATGAGTGTGTGAGCGGTATCGAGCGCGCCCTCCTTGTCCTCCTGCAAGTCCTTGTTATAAGCAAGCGGCAGGCCCTTCATGGTTACCAGCAGCTGCACCAGGTTGCCGTACACGCGACCGCTCTTACCGCGGATAAGCTCGGCAAAGTCGGGATTCTTCTTCTGCGGCATGATAGACGAGCCGGTGGAGTAGGAGTCTGAAAGCGTGATAAAGCCAAATTCGGAGCTCGACCACAGCACGATCTCCTCGGAAAGACGCGACAGGTGCATCGCCATGACGGATCCGGCGTAATGCAGATCGAGCAGGAAATCACGGTCGGAAACCGCATCGAGCGAGTTGGGAATCACGCCCGCAAAGCCAAGTTCGGCAGCCGTCATCTGGCGATCGAGCGGATAGCTCGTACCGGCAAGCGCGGCAGCACCCAGCGGGCAGTTGTCGGCGGCATCGAAGGCGGCCTTCAGGCGCGTAAAGTCGCGCGCGAACATCCAGGAATACGCCAGCAGATGATGCGACAGCAGAACCGGCTGAGCGTGCTGCATATGCGTGTAGCCCGGCAGAATCACCTTATCATACTTCTTAGCGGCATCCACCAGCACATGACGAAGCGAAAGATTGGCCTCCATGAGCTCCTTGGCGAGCGCCTTGACGCCCAGGCGCGTATCGGTCGCAACCTGGTCGTTGCGCGAACGCCCGGTATGCAAGCGCTTGCCAGCCTCGCCGATGCGACGCGTCAGCTCGCTCTCGATGGACATATGAATGTCCTCGTCATTGATGTCGAAGGTGAAGTTGCCGGCATCGATATCCTGTTCGATTCCGGTCAGGCCCTCGGCAATCGCCTGCTCGTCCTCGGCGCTGATGATGCCCTGGGCCGCCAGCATCTTGGCATGCGCCTTAGAACCGGCGATATCCTGCTTATAGAGATGTTTGTCGACCGGCAACGACGCGCCAAACTCCTGCGTGACCTCGGCCACGCCCGCCTCAAAACGACCGCCCCAAAGAGCCATGGAACCGTCTCCTTTCATCAAATTCCAAAACAAGCGCCCAAAGCAAGGCACCCTGTCGCTAAAGCGATTTATCAACCGCTAGTCTTACACATTCCCCACCGTGCACGGGAACATGCAGCTAATTTGCAAAGAAGTGACGCACCTGGCACTTGGCGCCCTTCGACTCCCGCCAACCGCATTGAACATAATGGATACTCCTCGGATATATAAAGGTGTAAAGCCCTCAAATTGATAGAAAGAGCCCCGCCGGACAACCCCGGCGGGGCTCGGACTCAGCCGCAGGCGCGGCGTCATTTATTCGGGCGGAACGTAGGGGCCACCGATGTTAAGAAGTGTCAGCAAGCATAACGAAAGGTAGGGACCCCGTGCGCCCGTTATGTATCACGCGAATGGGCCGCGCGGATACCAAGGAAGAGAAGCCTTAGGCCTGGGCTGCAGCCGAGCTGGGACCCTGGACCTTAGCCCACGTCTTGAGCGACAGCGTGTCAATCTCGATAAAGCCGGCGCTGGCCTTCTCGTCAAACGTAGTGTCGCGGTCGTAGGTGGCCAGACCGTAGTCGTAGAGGCTGAAGGGGCTCTTGCGGCCGACAACATGGCAGTTGCCCTTAAAGAACTTCAGACGGACGGTGCCGGTCACAAACTTCTGGGCGTCGGCCATAAAGGCGTCGAGCGCGTTTTTGAGCGGGCTGTACCACTGGCCGTTGTACACGGCGGTAGCCCAATCCTGCTCGAGCTTGATCTTGGTCTTGAGCAGGTCGCCCTCAACGCAAATGTCCTCGAGCGCCTTGTGGGCGGTGATGAGCGTCAGGGCGCCGGGAACCTCGTAGCACTCACGGCTCTTGAGGCCCACCAGACGATCCTCGACCAGATCGAGACGGCCAAAGCCGTTGTCACCCGAAATCTTGTTGAGGGCGATGACGATCTCGGAGAGCTTCATCTTCTTGCCGTCGACGGCGACGGGCTTGCCGGCCTCAAACTCAATCTCGGTATACGTCGGGGTGTCCGGCGTGTCCTCGGGATTCTTGGTCATAGCCCAAGCGTCGTCGAGCGGCTCGTTCCAGGGATCCTCCAGGTGGCCGCACTCAATGGCGCGACCCCACAGATTGTCGTCGATGGAATAGGGGTTGTCGTTGGCACCCTCGGGAACCGGCACGTTGTGGGCGTGGGCATAGGCGACCTCGTCGGGACGGCACTTCAGATCCCACTCGCGAACCGGGGCGATAACCTTAAGCTCGGGGTCGAGGGCCTTGACGGCAGCCTCAAAACGAACCTGGTCGTTACCCTTGCCGGTGCAGCCGTGGGCAACGTAGGTCGCGTCAAACTCGTGAGCGACCTCGACGAGCTTCTTGGCGAGCAGCGGACGGGACAGGGCGGAGAGCAGCGGGTACTTGTTCTCGTACATGGAGTTTGCGGCGATGGCCTTAGTCAGGAACTCATCGGAGAACTCGTCGCGCAGGTCGAGCACCTGGCAATCGAGAACGCCCAGGTCAAGCGCCTTCTGCTTCTTGGCATCCAAGCCGGTCTCCTCCTGGCCCACGTTGCCGCAGACGCAAACGACATCGAGATTCTTCTCGTCCTGGAGCCACTTGACACATACGGATGTATCAAGACCACCGGAATATGCGAGAACGACTTTTTCCTTGCTCATGGCTGTTTCCTTTCGCCCTTGGTAGCTAGTTAGAACATCGGTCAGTTGCAAGTCATTTCGAGGTCAAAAAACCGTGCAATATCAGGTTAAATAGCAAAAAGCAGCACAGCATGCTCTAGAAACATGCGTTTATATAGTGCTAAAACCCAACGACCTCAAAATGACTCTGTTGGGGCATTTCACCCCATACGAACAGAGACGATTGTTATCGTCGTCGGGAAATTGCGCGCTGGCGTCGGATGGCATTATCTGCAGTGGTGATGATCTTTACGAACTGCATCTGCCTCTCCTTTCACCTATCGCCGGGCGCAATTCTAATATCGTAAACGGTACCTTTTCTTCGGTAAGCGGTTGTATTTCCGTCTCCGTTTTCGATGGTCGCTATATTACGCTAAAGTGCCCGCAGCACAAGCGACAAATTCAAATTTCTGAAAAGTTTTTTCATTACTTTGTGAAGCGTGGTGCAAATACGCTCCGTTCCTGCGACAATACGCTCAGTTACTGGTTGATGGTTATAACGTCTGAAACAATTTCGAAACGAAAGGCGCGCTTTTATGCAAACTTACGAATCGGACACCAATATCGGAAGCATTAAGATTCTCGCCGTCGACATGGACAAGACGCTGCTCACCGACAAGCGCGTGTTGCCGCAGGGTCTTGATGAGCGCCTGGACAAGCTCGCCGACGCAGGCATTGTATTCTGCCCCGCCAGCGGACGCCCCGCCCCCAAACTCGAGGAAATGTTCGAGAGCATTAAGAACCGCCTTGCTTTTTGTCCCGACAACGGAGCCTGCGTCATCTATCGCGGCAGCTATATCTATAAGAGCAACATCGATGTGGCGCTGTATCAGCAGGTGCTCGCCCGTGCCTCGGAGGACCCGCGTGCCGTTCCCGTCTTGTGCTGCTACGACGAGTTCTATGTGCTCGCCCGCGACCATCAGTACCACGACGAGATCAGCGTGTACTACAACACGATCAACTACGTCGATAGCTTTGAGGGCCTTGATATCGAGTCCAACAAGATTTCGATCTTCTTCCCCGCCTACGATGCCGAGCCAGCGTTTCGCGAGGACTACAGCCCCGAGTTCTCGGACAAGCTCTACGTCACCAACGCCGGGCGCGAGTGGATCGACTTCATGAACCTGGGCGTCGACAAGGGGTCGGGCATCGCGCACCTGTGCGACCACCTGGGCATCGATATCGCCGACGCCGCCGCCGTGGGCGACACCTACAACGATATTCCCATGCTCGAGCGCGTCGGGCATAGCTTTATCGTGGACAATGCCGAGGAGCACATGAACGCGCATGCCAAGTGGCGCATTCCGAGCAACAACGACGGGGGCGTACTGACGCTCATCGACGCCATCCTGGCGGCTCGGTAACGTGGCTCGTCGGACCTGGCCGGGCGGCGCGGATTAGTTTTTCGTTCGGTCAGGTCCTGGGCTCGCTCGGAAAGCACATTAAGTGCTTTCCGGCTCGTGCGGAATCTACGAAAAACTAATCCGCGCCGCCCGGCCAGGTCCTAGGTTTACTTTCCTGCCGCCAAGATGGCGTCTTGAGTGTCTAGATACTTAGCTGAAATGATTTGAGCAGAGGGGAGCCCCTTGTTGGAAGGGGCTCCCCTCTGTTTTGGTTACTGTGGGACAAATTAATCAGTAGTGTTTGTCCCAAATCTTAAGTATGTGGGGGCTTGCGTCTTGGGCGAGCTTGCCTTACGGAGTGCTTCCCTATTTCGCGTCGGCCCAGGTTATGCCGGTGCTGGCTTCGGCGATCAACGGTACGCGGAGGTCTACTACGTGTTCCATGACGTCGCGGACCATGGCGGTGAGGCGCTCGACTTCGTCGACGGGGCACTCAAAGTCCAGTTCGTCGTGTACCTGCAGGATCATGTGGGCGGCAAAGCCTTCTTCCAAGCGACGGCTTACGCGGGCCATGGCGATCTTGATGATGTCGGCGGCGGTGCCCTGCATGGGGTGGTTCATGGCCGTGCGCTCACCAAAGCCGCGGAGCTGTGGGTTTTTGGCCTTGAGCTCGGGAATATGGCGTCTGCGGCCATACATGGTCTCGGCATAGCCCGTCTGCTTGGCTCGCGCCACCACATTGTCGAGGAACGTGCGCACACCCGGGTAGGCCTCGTAGTAGCGATCGATCATATCGCGCGCCTCGGCCATCGAGATGTGCAGCGACTGCGACAGACCATAGGCCTGCTGACCGTACACGATGCCAAAGTTCACGGCCTTGGCGCGGCTACGCAGGTCGGGTGTCACCTCGGACACCGGCACGCCAAATACGCGCGCGGCCGTCTCGGCATGGAAGTCCTCGCCCTCGTTGAAGGCGCGCACCAGGTGCTCGTCACCCGAAAGATGCGCGAGCAGGCGCAGCTCGATCTGCGAGTAGTCCACCGCCAAAAAGACGCTGCCCTCGCCCGCCGAGAACGCCGTCTTGACGGTACGCCCCAGCTCCGAGCGCGTCGGAATGTTTTGCAGATTGGGGTCGCTCGAAGACAAACGCCCCGTCGCGGTGATGGTCTGGTTGTACGTGGTGTGCACACGCCCGTCACCACGGCGCAGCGGGCCCAGCGTGTCCAGATAGGTCGACTTAATCTTGGACTTCTCACGCCAGTCCAAAATCAGGCGCACGATCTCGTGGTCGCGGGCAAGGTCGCTCAGCACCTTGGCGTTGGTCGAATAGTAGCCGCGCTTGGTCTTTTTGAGGCCCTTGGTCGGAAGTCCCATAACATCAAACAGCACGTGCGAGAGTTGCATGGGGCTGCCGATGTTAAAGGTCTCGTCGCCGGCCAGGTCGCGAATGCTGCGCTCGACATCGGCAATCTGGGTCGCCAGGCCCTCGGACAGACTGTGCAGGCGGTCGGGGTCCACGAGCATGCCCGCGCGCTCCATCTTGGCAAGCACCGGCACGAGCGGCATCTCGATCCCATCGAACACGTTGGCGGCGTTCTCGCGGGCCATGCGGTCACGCAGCGGTGCAACCAGCGCCAGCGTCAAGGCCGCCGTGCGAGCGGCGGGCGCAGGAGCGTCCTCGCCAGCACCCTCTGCGCCGCGCGCCGCAGGCAGCGCCATCTGCAGATACGTATCGGCCAGATACACCTCGTCAAACTCGGAGCGGTCGGAATCCAACAGGTAGGCGGCAACAACGGTATCGAAGATGCGCGTGGAATCGACTGCCAGCGGATCCATGAGCTCGAGCTCAGAAGAATCGATGGGCGAAAGCTCATGCAGAAGCGCCTTCATATCCGGGCTCGCCACACGGCCTTCCATAAACAGACGCGCGAGCACGCCGGCAATCACGCCGTGGGCGAAGTTGAAGCCCTCAACCTCAGCCGCCGCACCGCTGTCGCCCTCCTCGAGCGCAAACAGGCCCTTGGACGTCGCCAACCACAGCGTGCGCGTCAGCCCAAAGAGCGCGCCCTCTTCCTTGTCATCGTCCACCACGGCGGCGACCCACTCGCCGGCATCAATCACGCGGGAGACCTCAGCCGCAACGGCACCAAGCGCGCCAGCATCGCCGGCGGCTGCGCGCAAAACGGCGGGGATCTCAAACGTGCTGGCAGCTGCCCCGCCCTCGCCGCCGATCAGCGCCAAGAAACGGTTCTGCATGGCGGTGATACCAAGCGTGCCCAGCGCCGCGGAAACCTCATCGGCGGAAAACGCCGGGAAGGACGTCGCCTCAAAATCGAGCTCAACGGGCGCATCGGTGCGGATGGTCGCCACCTTACGGCTCAGCAGCGCGTCGTCGATGTGTGCGCGCAGGTTTTCTCCCATCTTGCCCTTGACCTCGTCAGCATGCGCGATGACCTCGTCAAGGCTGCCGTACTGCGCGATGAGCGCACTCGCCTTTTTGGGGCCGATGCCCGGTACGCCGGGAATGTTGTCCGACGTATCGCCCTTCAGACCGTAAAAATCGGGCACGAGCGCCGGCGTGATGCCGTGATACAGGTCGTCCACGCTCTCGGGCGTCATGATCGCCACGTCGGACAGGCCCTTGCGAGTCGAGACCACGTTGACGTGCTCGGTCACGAGCTGATACATGTCGCGGTCGCCGGTCACCAGCAGCATGTCGCAGCCGGCCTCCTCGCCCAGGCGCGCCATGGTTCCCAGGATATCGTCGCCTTCCCAGCCCTCGGACTGCAAAATGGGCACGTTGAGCGCGGCGAGCAGCTCCTTGATCATGGGGAACTGCGCGTGCAGGTCGGGGTCCATGGGCGGGCGCTGCGCCTTGTACTGCGGCAGCATCTCCATACGCACGCGCGGCTTGCCCTTGTCAAACGCCACGACAACGCCGTCGGGATTAAAGGCATCGATCATCTTGAGGAACATGTTCAGAAAACCAAAGATCGCGTTGGTGGGGCGACCGTCCGGCGCGTTCATGGTCGGCGGCACGGCGTGGAAGGCGCGATGCATGAGCGAGTTGCCGTCGATGACGGCAAAGGTACGGCGCTTTTCAGACATATTGAATACCTCGCTTTGGGCTGGGCACGGTTTGCTCACACCAGTTTACACGCTCCCCGCCCCGCGGCCACCGCACATCAGGCTTCCCTGCCGCCGCGGGCCCGCGCGTGATACGATGGCTCACGGTACATCAACCAGCACGATCGATCCGAAAGGAGCCTGCGTCATGGAGCGTCCCAGCGCATGGAAAAAGTACACGCCACAGCAGATCGAGGAGCTCGAGGAGCTTTGCCGCGGCTATAAGCAGTTTTTGAGTGAGAACAAGACCGAGCGCCTGTGCGTCAAGGCCGGTATCAAGATGGCCGAGGAGGCGGGCTACGTCAATCTGGAGACCGTGATCGCCGAGGGCCGCGCGCTCAAGGCAGGCGACAAGGTGTACGCCGCCAACCACGGCAAGGACCTCATGCTCGTCAACCTGGGCTGTGCCCCGCTTGAGCAGGGCTTTAACATCCTGGGCGCCCACATTGACTCGCCGCGCCTGGACCTCAAGCAGAACCCCGCCTTCGAGGCCGGCGACATGGCTTATCTCGACACGCACTACTATGGCGGCGTCAAGAGCTACCACTGGGTCGCTTCCCCGCTCGCACTCGTGGGCGTCATCTGCAAAAAGGACGGCACCACCGTCGACATCAACATCGGTGACAAGGCCGACGACCCGGTCTTTACCATCTCCGACCTGCTGATCCACCTCTCGAGCGAGCAGATGGCCAAGCCCGCCAAGGACGCCGTCGACGCCGAGATCCTCGACGTGATCGTGGGCGGCCGCCCCGTCAAGTTTGACGAGGACGACAAGGACGCTCCCAAGGAGCCCGTCAAGCAGATGTTCCTGGATATCCTCAAGGAGCAGTACGACGTCGAGGAGGAGGACTTCCTCTCCGCCGAGATCGAGGTCGTGCCCGCCGGCCCCGCCCGTGACATGGGCCTCGACCGCTCCATGATTCTGGGCTATGGCCACGACGACCGTGTCTGCGCCTATCCGTCCATGCTCGCCCAGATCAACGTCGCCAACGTGGAGCGCACGAGTATCACGCTCATCGTCGACAAGGAGGAGATCGGCTCCGTGGGCGCCACCGGCATGACGAGCCGTTTCTTCGAGAACACCGTCGCCGAGATCATGACGCTCGCCGGCGAGAGCAGCCCGCTGGCCCTGCGCCGCGCACTCGCCCGCAGCCGCATGCTCTCCTCTGACGTGTCCGCCGGCTTCGACCCGGGCTACGCCGGCAAGTTCGAGACCAAGAACGCCGCCTTTATGGGTCGCGGCCTGTGCTTTAACAAATACACGGGCAGCCGTGGCAAGGGCGGCTCCAACGACGCCGACGCCGAGTACGTCGCTCTCATCCGCGACATCATGGACGAGGCAGGCGTGGACTTCCAGACCTGCGAGCTCGGCCGCGTCAACGCGGGTGGCGGCGGCACCATCGCCTACATCATGGCCGAGTATGGCATGAACGTCATCGACTCCGGCGTTGCCGTCCTGTCCATGCACGCCCTGTGGGAGGTCGCCAACAAGGCCGATATCTACGAGGCCTATCGCGGCTACAAGGCCTTCATCGAGCGCGCCTAACCAACCCTTCATCAGTTGCGGTGAAATACGGACTAAACTGGCCCATAAACGGCCAAAACAGGCCGTATTCCACCGCAACTTCCTTTTTGGCAGAGGAGAGTCCATGCTGCAGGTCATCATTTCGCCCGCCAAGCAGATGCGTGCGGCCCAAGATGCTTTTGAAGTCCTGGGCATTCCACCTTTTGCGCACGAGACGGCTCGCCTCCACCGCGCACTGCTAGATATCGAGCGGAATGAAGGCAGCGGAGGTCTGCAGGCGCTCTGGAACGTGAGCGACAAACTGCTGGGGCCTTGCCTCAACACCCTGCATGAGTTTGGGCCCATCCTGAAAAACGGCGATCTCGACAATCCCGCACTCGCCCGTCACCTCTCCCCTGCCGTCATGTCCTATCACGGCATTCAATACCAGAGCATGGCACCCGAGGTGATGGATTCCGCGCAGCTCGCATGGCTGCAAGACCATCTGTGGATCCTATCGGGCCTTTACGGATGCGTACGCCCCTTTCATGCCGTTGAACCGTATCGGCTGGAGATGGGCGCGAAGCTTGCCGTCGACGATGCCCGAGACCTCTATGCGTTTTGGGGCGACAAGCTCGCACGGGCCATCGCTCCGGCAGGCTCCAACGCTACGATCGTCAACCTCGCCAGCGCGGAATACGCCAAAGCCGTTCTGCCCCGCCTCACCACCGATGCCACGGTCGTCACATGCCTCTTTGGCGAAGGCATCCGCAACGGCAAGCCCATCCAGCGCTCGACCGCCAGCAAAAAGGCACGCGGCTCCATGGTGCGCTGGATGGCAGAAAACAAGCTCGAGGATGTAAGCGGGCTCACCGCGTTCGACGTTGGTTATCGCCACTTTCCCGAGCTTTCAAATAAAAACACTTTGGTCTTCCTGAACGAACAGACCTTGTAGGATCACCGCTACCTTTGAATGTGCCGCCTAGGCACGGCGTCTATTCCGCCAAGCCGTCGGCTTTGGTAATTTCATTTGTCGAGCCGTCCTGATAGGTAATCTTGACATGCTCAACCTCGGACACCGCAACACCCGTCGGAGGCTCCAGGCGCCATTCCGTCAGCGCAATGTCCATGGTCGTGGGAACGTCCCCCTGATCTTTGAGCTCGACCGACAGCGTCTTAAGCGACGCATCGAAGGTCACGCGCTCGATCTCTTCACCAGGAATGGAGCCACCGCTCAGCTGCAGCTGCACAAACTCGTCGCGCGGATACCAATAGTCGCCCGGCGCGGCCACCGTGTTACCACCAGCGACCTTCACCGTCATGATCGGCAGGGCATCGTCGGCCTCAAACTCCCAGGCAGCGCCGCCGCGACCACCATACGTCCAGATACAAAAGGCAATCACCAGCACGGCAAGCACCGCAAAGCCAATCGCGACAAGGCCATGGTGCGCACGGCTTTCCTCGGCCGATACATCCCATTGCGTCTCTCGATATAGATGCTTGTCTTCCATGTTCGCCTCCCCACAGGCACGCTCGTTGGCCCAATCGTACCCATTCAGGCTATACTTGAGCCCATGACATAACGGGGAGCTTGCAGGACAAGACGACAGGCTGAGATTGGGCGCGCCCGCCCTGACCCGCAAACCTGATATGGGTAATGCCAACGAAGGGAGCCGTGCCAATGAGCACACAGACCGAGCCCAAGCTCGTCACACAAATCGACTTCGCCCGCGCCGGGCAGATCACACCGCAGATGAAGGAGGTCGCCGAGCGCGAGCATCGCGACCCCGAGTACATCCGCGAGCGCGTGGCCGACGGTCGCATCGCCATTCCCGCCAACATCGTGCATATCAAAAAGGGCATGCGCGCCTTTGGTGTCGGCGAGGGCCTGGCCACCAAGGTCAACATCAACCTGGGCATCTCGGGCGACAAGGCCGATGCCGCCGAGGAGTGGAAGAAGGTCAAGATCGCCGAGGACTTTGGCGCCGACGCCATCATGGACCTCTCCAACTCGGGCAAGACGCGCCAGTTCCGCCAGCAGCTCATCGACGAGACGCCGCTCATGGTGGGCACGGTGCCCATGTACGACGCCATCGGCTACATGGAAAAGCCGCTGGTCAAGCTTACCAAGGACGACCTGCTCGAGGTCGTGCGCGCACACGCCGAGGATGGCGTGGACTTTATGACCATCCACTGCGGCATCAACAAATCGGTCATCAAGACCTTTAAGGAGACCGGCCGCCTGATGAACATCGTCAGCCGCGGCGGCTCGCTGCTGTTTGGCTGGATGGAGGTCACCGGCAACGAGAACCCCTTCTACGAGTTTTACGACGAGGTGCTCGAGATCTGCCACGAGTACGATGTGACGATCTCGCTCGGCGACTCCTGCCGCCCGGGCTGTCTCTACGACTCCAACGACGCCACCGAGACCGCCGAGATGATCGAGCTGGGCAAGCTGTGCAAGCGCGCCTGGGCCGCCGGCGTCCAGGTCATGGTCGAGGGCCCGGGCCACATGGCGCTCGACGAGATTGCCGCCAATATGAAGCTGCAGAAGCGTCTGTGCCACAACGCCCCGTTCTATGTGCTCGGGCCGCTGGTGACCGATATCGGCGTGGGCTACGACCACATCACCGCCGCCATCGGTGGCGCCATCTCCGCCAGCTCCGGTGCCGACTTCCTGTGCTACGTGACGCCTGCCGAGCACCTGTGCCTGCCCAACGCCCAGGATGTGCTCGACGGCCTCATGGCCACCAAGATCGCCGCACACGCCGCCGACATCGCCAAGAAGGTGCCACACGCCCGCGACATGGACGACAAGATGGGCCAGGCACGCCGCAAGCTCGACTGGGATGCCATGTGGGAGTGTGCTCTCGACCCAGTTACGGGCAAGAAGCGCTACGAGGAGTCACCCGCTGCCACCGAGGGCACTTGCACCATGTGTGGCAAGATGTGTGCCGTCCGTACCGTTAACAAGGTGTTCGAAGGCACGACGATCGACCTCGGCATGGAGGACTAGCCTTATCGCCGCGATTCGCCGCGATCGCCTATAGGCTCACCGCAGCACCTGCCAATTGTTAACTTGTGAACATTTGCCTGCATTTGCGTAAAGATTGCATCGCCCGCCCGGGTTCGGAATACAGCCGGCCCGGGCATCTTTATAATGCGGGGTAAAAGACCCATTTGAATCCGACCGGACAAGGGAGCGAACATGGATCGCAGCAAGGTACCCGCCGTTCTATCCATCGCAGGATCCGATTCCAGCGGTGGCGCCGGCATTCAGGCAGACATCAAGACCATCACGGCGCACCGCCTGTATGCCGAGACAGCCATCACCGCTATCACCGCACAAAACACGCTCGGCGTCACCGCCGTGCAGAATATCTCTCCCGATATCGTCGCTGCGCAAATTGACGCCGTCTTTGACGATATTCGCCCCAACGCGGTCAAAATCGGCATGGTTTCGTCCACCGAGATTATCGAAGTTATCGCCGACCGCCTGAGCGCATGGAACGCAACCAACGTGGTCGTCGACCCCGTTATGGTCGCCACTTCGGGCGCTCGCCTCATTGCCGAGGATGCCGCCGAGGCGCTCACGCGTCGCCTGTTCCCGCTGGCGACCGTCATCACGCCCAACATTCCCGAGGCCATGGCGTTGCTCGACTACGAGGTCGATTCCGAGCGCACGCAGCAAAACGCCGCCATGCTCCTCACCCGCCGCTTTGGCTGCGCGTCCCTCGTTAAGGGCGGGCATTTTGTCAACGAGGCCAACGATGTGCTAGCAGAGCCCGCGCCACTCGATGACGAGGGTAACCACCTGGGCGATCCGCTCACCACATGGTTCCGCCACAAGCGCATCGAGACCGGCAACACGCATGGCACCGGTTGTACGCTTTCGTCCGCCATCGCCTGCGCATTAGCACAGGGCATGGATCTTGCCGACGCCGTCAACGCCGGCAAGGCCTACCTAACCGGCGCTCTCGCCGCCGGCTTTGACATGGGCAAAGGTTCCGGCCCCGTTAATCACATGTGGCAGTATTAAGATTCGCAGCCCAAAACTACCGCAAAGGGGACAGGCACCTTTGTGGTAGTTCCCGCAAACATCTCGATCTATAACAGTTAGAGTCCATTTTTCTGCCCATCTGTTACAGATTGAGACATTCAAATTCCGCTGAAAAGATAATCTCAATCTGTAACAGTAACTCGGCAAAATCGACCCTAGATGTTACAGATCGAGACAAACAACCGATATCGACCTAAATAATCTTAATCTGTAACATCTAGCCCGTTTCCGGCCTTGGAACTGTTACAGATCAAGACAAAGCAGCGAAACAAGCCGCCGCAAGGGAAACTTTTGTACCGCTTTGGGTCGCGCTACTCACCGAGCATCTCTTGGAGCTTGGCTGCCACGGCATGTCCCAAGCTCTCGTGGCTTTCGGGCATCATATGCAGATAGTCGATATCGCCCGGCTCGGCAAACTCGGCGGCATTCAAAAAGTCGCAGCCAAACTGCTCGGCCACGTGCGCATAGTACTCGCCAAAATGTTCAGATGCCTCGACGGAACGCTCGTCAAAATCGGTCATATATACATCGGCGATCTGCGGCTTGATCTTGATAGGAGCCATCAACAGGATGCGCGGGCAAGGCGCAGCGTCGGTCCACGGAAACGCGCGGACGGCGCGAATCAGCGCCATGGCGCCACGGGCGATATCGGAAGCTGTCACGTTAAAGACCGTCTTACAGTCGTTGGTGCCCAGCATGATCACAATGGCGTCCAGCGGCTTATGAGCCTCGAGCAGCATCGGAAGCGCGCGAATGCCGTTGAGGTTAGTGTCCAGATGGCACATGTCGTCGCGTACCGTCGTGCGGCCGTTGAGGCCTTCTTCAATTACATGCCAGCCCTCGCCTAAGTCACGTTGGACCACGCCACACCAGCGCACATCCTGCGCATAGCGCACCGCGGTACCGTCGCGCATGCCCGCCGGATCGTAACCATAGGTGTTGCTGTCACCAAAGCATAGAACGTTTTTCATCGTAAGCTCCCCACTCAATAAAAAGCCGACGGGAGCAGCCCCCGTCGGCTCGGTATATCGCATCACGCGCACCGTTTACAGGTACTTGCGCCAGTCGTCGTCATCCTCGTCATCCTCGGCAGCGGCCTGAGCCTGCTCGGCGGCACGGGCGGCTGCGGTGCGGGCGGCAACCTGAGCATAGGACTCCTCGTTGCGCTCGGGGAAGTTTGCCAGCACGTGCTCGAACTTGGCGAAGTCCTCGTCCCAGCGCGTAGAGGGCACGGCAAAGAAGACCTGCTTGACCTTGAAGTCGCCCGACGCGAGCTCCTTGCGGAAGAGCTCGGCCACGGCCTCGGCATCAAAGCCGTTGTTGTCGCAGCCCCAAGCGCCCAGCACGAGCTTCTCGCGACCAAGCTCATCGCAGATGGCGAGCACAAAGCGAATGCGGTCGCGCAGGGCATCCAGAAGAGCATCGTCGCTCACGCGATACTCCTGGCGGGCGCGCCTAACGTTGGGCGCGGCGGCCACGATCACGTCGGCGTATGCATGCACGTGGTTGCGGTCGAAGCGCACCGCAGGCACCACCAGGGCGCGGTTACGATAGAGCTCGCAGTTGATGTTGCGGCGACGGTTCTCGCCGTACCACTTACGCTGCTTATCGAGAACGTTGTACAGATACGAATCGGCGCACAGCGTGGCCTCCTGGCCCAGATAACCCTGAATATATCCACCGCCCGGATTGGTAAACGAGGCAAAGGCGAGCACGGCCATGTCGCAGAACTGCGCATAGCCGCGACCGTTATCGAGGATTGCCTGCGTGGCGGAGGCATCAAGCACAGTGACCTCGGGCAGGACCGGAGCGGGCTCCTCAGCAGGCGCGGACTCAGCTTCGGCGATTTCCTCGGCAGGCTCCTCGACGGGCTCGGGCGCCGCCTCGGTCTCGGGCGCCGCCTCGACCTCGGCAGTCTCCGCGTTCTCGACGTCCTCGGCGACCTGCTCTTCGGCGGCCACAGCACTCTGAACCTTGGCCTTCATCGCCGCGACAAAGCCGGCAGGCATACCGTCAAACTCGCGAACACCGGCAAGCGAACGCTCGATATCCTTGGCGCACGCTTCGGACACAGTTGCCACGTGACGCTCGGCGGCCTTGGCACGGGCCTCGCGCTTGGGATTGGGCTGACCCGCTCGGTTGGACCTGCGGTTACGGTTCCTGTTGTCGACGTCTGCCATACGTGGCCACCTTTCCTGTCGCTGCCGCTATCGGCTTTTCCCATCCATGATACCCCGCCGCGTACAAAAAAGACGGCCCCGAAGGACCGCCTTTCACATCGTTTTACCGCGTCCGACAAGAAACGCTGCAATCCCCCGCGCTAGTCGCGACGACCGAGGATGTTCAGGATGCGCAGGAACACGTTGATAATGTCCACGAACAGATTGGACGCCATGAGCACCGCATTGGGCAGCGTGGGCGGCACCGTCGTGGCAACATAGGTGTCGTAGCCAATAAAGCCGGCGAACACCACGATCACGATCAGGTCGGTGATGGTCTGCGAGACGCCCATGAACATCAGCACGATCTCAACCAGAATAGTGGCGAGCAGAATGCCAAAGCCGATGCCATATACGCGCTGGAAAAACTTGGGGAACGTCACGCCCAAGGCGCCAAAGACAAAGGTGATGGCGGCCGTGGCGATAAAGGCAGTGTTGATGGTAGGCAGGTCGTAGTTGGCAAGGCCAAACGACGCGGTCAGGCCGAAGGTACTCGCAAAGATTACGTAGCCCACAAGGGACAGACCCACGGACTGCTTGCCCGCAGCAGCCGACATCATGACCATGCCGACGATGGTTAAAATAAACGAGCCAAAGACCAGTGGCAGGGCGGCGCCGCTCATCATCATGCGCGCAAACGACATGGTGCTCGTAAAGTAGGCGCCGGCACCCATGGCGCAAAAGCCCAAGAAGATCAGGGCAGATATGGCGAGATTGTACGCGCGCGGCGACATCTCCTTGGCGCGACTTGCGCCGGTCTCGACGGGGCCGTTCTGATAGCCCTGAATATCGTTCATGCTTCGTCCTTTCAAAAAGCGCCACGACAGCGCAGCAGGTGACAAGATTCCTGCCATTGTACCCGAACGCCGTGCGTCCTTACCTACGGCGCTCGCCCTCAAGCGTACGATCAAACGCCCAAACCCACCAACGCATCACGTGTGCCTGCGAGCCGTCCGCCCGCTCGCGCGTCTGGTCCTCCAGATACAACTCGGTCGCGTGCCCGCCAAAACGCACCTTATAGGTTGCCGTACGAATGCCGTGAACCGTCAGGCCAAACCCAGTGGTCGAGACAATCTCGTCAATCGTAAAGCAACGACCGTCGACCCAGCAGACGGTGACCGGCACGACCTGTCCGCCCGCGAGGATGCGAGCCACGACGTCCACATACTGCTTGTGCACGCGCCGAGTTTTGCCATCTGTCTGTCGATATTCCATGCCTCCTATTATCGAACGCATGTTTGCATGTTGTAAAGCGAACAGGTTGTGGTTTTGGGGTGTTGGGGCGCGCGCACGTGTCCTCATGGTGTGTTAGCAAAAAGAACACCCACGGTCAACAGGGCTAATATTCATTTTTAGCGCCAAAAAATTCACTGCTCCCATCAGAACTCGGTAAAGAAACCCGCAGGAGGTGATACGATTTATCATGTTTCTGTAACGTGCCTGCAAACTTCGAGAAAGCCCATATATGGACGTAACGTTCTCAACCTTCCTCGGCCAACTTGTGTCGAACCCAGTCCTTGCCGTCACCGTGATCCTCGCGCTCGGCGCCATCTTCGTCAATGGATGGACCGACGCACCCAACGCCATCGCGACCTGCGTCACTACGCGTTGCATGCCCGCCCGCGCCGCTATTCTCATGAGTGCCGCATTCAACTTCCTTGGCGTGCTCATCATGACGCACTTTAACGCGAGCGTCGCCAACACCATCTCCCATATTGTCGACTTTGGCGGAAACAGCACCATGGCGCTCGCCTGTCTGTGCGCGGCGCTGTTCTCCATCGTCGTCTACGGCGCCACAGCGTCGCGTTTTGGCATCCCCACCTCGCAAAGCCACAGCCTTATCGCCGGCCTGACCGGTGCCGCCATCGCCCTCGGCGGTGCGAGCAGCGTCAACGTCCACGAGTGGATGAAGGTCATCTACGGCCTGGCGCTCTCCATCGGTCTGGGCTTTGTCATGGGCTGGGTCCTGTGCAAGCTCGTCTCGATTCTTTTCGCCGCCGCCAACAGGCGACGTGCCAATGTCTTCTTTAAATACGCTCAGATCGCGAGCGCTGCGGCCATGAGCTTTATGCACGGCGCGCAGGATGGACAGAAGTTCATCGGCGTGCTCTTTTTAGGCGTGGCCTTTGCCAGCGGCCAGACGAGCGTCGGCGATGCCGGCATCCCCATCTGGATTATGCTGCTATGCTCGGCCACCATGGGCATCGGCACCAGCGTGGGCGGCGAGCGCATCATCAAGTCCGTTGGCCAGAGCATGGTCAAGCTCGAAAAGTATCAGGGCTTCTCCGCCGACCTGGCGGGCGCCGCGAACCTGCTGCTTGCCACCCTTACCGGCATCCCCGTGTCCTCCACGCACATCAAGACCTGCGCCATCATGGGCGTCGGTGCCGTCAAACGCCTCTCGGCCATCAACTTCGGCGTCGTCAAGGACATGATGTTCACCTGGTTCTTCACCTTCCCCGCCTGTGGACTCATCAGCTTTGTCATGGCCAAGCTGTTCATGATGTTCATCTAGTCAAACCGAACGTCCATCCGGACCGTAACACCTCGCCCACCCGTCTTCGCCTCGAAAGGACCCACTCATGGCAAAGAAACCCGATTCGTTCTACTTTGACAACTACGTCGCCTGCGCCGACCTTGCCGTCCAGGCCGCCGAGCTGCTCACCAAGATTTTCGAGAACTTCGATCCTGCAAAGATTCACGATATGCTCGACAAGATGCACGCGATCGAGCATGCGGCCGACAAGAAGCACCACGAGCTCGAAGACGCCTTGCTCACCGCCTTTATCACCCCGCTTGAGCGCGAGGACCTGGACCTGATGAGCTGCTCGCTCGACACCGTGCTCGACCGTATCGAGGGCGTCGTGCAGCGCGTCTACTTCACCAACATCCAGAGCATCCATCCCGACGCCATCGTCATCGCCCACAAGGTGACCGACGCCTGCCGCGCCATGAAGGACCTGATGGTCGAGCTGCCTAACTACCGCAAGTCCAAGACGCTGCGCGAGCTCGTCATCCAGATCAACACCATCGAGTCCGAGGCCGACGAGCTCTATATCAACGCCATGCGTAACCTGCACGTTAACGGCAAGGACCCGCTCGAGGTCATCGCTTGGCGTGACGTGTACGCCTTCCTGGAGTACTGCGCCGACTGCTGCGAGAATGTGGCCGATGTCGTGGATTCGATTGTCATGAAGAACAGTTAATTGGGGGTACGTGTCCCGGCGGCGAAGGGCCGGCCACGGTTTGCTTTCTCACTCCGGCTGCTTTGCAGAGTCGTTCGAAAGTAAACCGTGGCCGGCCCTTCGCCTTACATATCACCATTGGAACTTTGGCTGATAGTTATAGCGCAATGGGGGTTTGGCTGAAGGGACCTTTGGTATCCGTTCGGACACTTTGGCCCTTGATGAGCGTTTGGCTGATTGCTGCTTTGGGTACTCTTTGGGTTACTTTTGGTTTGTTTGATTTTTAATTTTAGGAGGGCTTGTATGTCTTATTTGGATCTGGCTCGTGGTCGGTATTCTTGTCGCGAGTTTGAGGACCGTTCTGTTGAGCAGGCTGTGGTGGATGCCATTGTTGAGGCTGGGCGTATTGCTCCTTCTGCTTGTAATAATCATCCAGCCCGTGTGATGGTGCTGGATACGCCTGAGCTGTTGGAGAAGGCTGCTGCTTGTCAGCCTCGGTTTGCTCGTGATGGGTCTATCTTTGGAGCTCCGCTTGTCTTCCTTATTTGCAGCGTTACCGATGATGCTTGGGTGCGCCCTTATGACCAGATGAATTCCAGTGAAATCGATACGTCCATCGTGTGCGACCAGATGATGATGGAGGCCACCGAGCAGGGCCTGGGAACGTGCTGGGTATGCCATTTTAAGCCTGAGGTGGCACAGGAGCAGTTCAATCTGCCCAAGTGCGTCTATCCCTATCACATGCTCGTCTGTGGCTATCCCGCCGACCACATCGCCGATCCCGAGCATCGCGAGGCCCGCACTATTCCCCTCTCCAACTTCCTCCTCAAGTAGTTTTAGACATACCTTAAAATCTACCTTTTACCACGCGCCCTTCGCCGAGTTCTGTCCTATCGCATGCAGAGCTCGGCGTTTTGTTTCCCAACCCGTATACAGCCACAAAAAAGGAGCCCGCAGGTGCGAGCTCCTCTTAAGGACACTAGATTGTAGCTCTGATGCTAGTCCAGGTCGTCGGCAGCAAAGTTGTCGATCGGGGCGAAGGGATCGGCCACGGGGACAACCGGGTCAGCGACGGGCAGCGGCTCGGCGGGAACAGTCACCGCAGGAGAAGCGGCAGAACCGACCGGCGTGGAGGCCATGAGGTCGGCCGGGAAGGAGTTCTGGGCATCGTCCATGAAGTGCTGGATGAGCTTGAGGTACTCGGCCTTGAACTCCTCGCGGGAAGCCTTGAGACGATCGATTTCCTCGAGCTCGGCCTGCTTCTCGGTCAGAGCCTGGCGGATAACCTCGCGGGCCTTAGCGTCAGCCTCGTTGCGGATACGCTCAGCGTTCTCGTTGGCATCGTTGACGATGGTCTCAGCGGTCTGCTGGGCAGCGATCAGGGCAGCGGAAATCTGGCGCTCCTGAGCGGAGAAGTCAGGGGCGGGAGCAGCCACGGGGGCGGCAGGAACGGCTTGGGCGGTGGCATCCTGAGCCTGGGCAAGCTGAGCCTGCGCATCGGCAAGCTGCTGCTCGGTAGCAGTCAGGCGACCCTTAAGGTCGACGATCTTAGCGAGCATAGCGTCAACCTCGGAGGACAGCGTCTCCAAGAAGACGTCGACCTCGGCGGGATCGTAGCCACGCTTGGCCTCAGAGAAAGTCTGAGCCTGGATGTCTGCAGGGGTAATAGCCATAACAAGTCTCCTTTTTCATCGCCTCGGCGCTATACGCCCGACGTAAGTTACTAAGTCAGTTCTATACGAGTATACCTATAAGAAGCTGCAGAACCAGCCTCTGCACCAACTGCAACGCAATAATCGCAACGACCGGCGAAAAATCGATACCGCCCATCGGCGGGATGAAACGACGGAACAGGTTGAGCCACGGACCGCACACGCTATCGAGCACCGCAGCAATATCCTGAAGCAAACCACCCTGCTTCATGGGAATCCACGTCATAAAGCAGTAGACGACAATGAGCGTGGAATAGAAGTTGAACAGCGTGTTGACCAGCTGGACGATAGTGTAGATGTTGATGGGAATCTCCTCGTCTTGTCTTTACTTAAGGTAGCCGTCGGCACGAAGCTTCTTGAGATCGGAATCTTTGACCTCGCAGCCGGCGGGCAGCACCATGAACACACGGTCGCCCACCTCCTTGACCGTGGCACCCAGACCGCAGGCAAAGCCGTAAGAGAAGTCCAAGACGCGCTTAGCAACTTCGGTGCGTACGCCCACAAAAATCAGTGCGACAGGCTGCTTGGTGCGAACGCGGCGCACTACGGTCTCCACGTCGTCATAGCTCTCGGGGCGCAGGACATAGGCCGGCAGCTGCGGCGTGGCGTTGATGATATTGCTCGCATAGGCCGAGGCATCGCTCGGTGCAGGCGCGGGCGCAGCGGCGGCACGGGCGCGGGTGTTCTCGGCGTAGCTCGACGGCGTGTCATAGGCACCAGGACGATAACCGCTCGCAACGCTGTCCTGCGAGCGCGAAGGCGGGTTATACGTCGTGGCATGACGGGAGTCATCGCCGACAAGCTGACCGGAGCGCGTATACACGGCAACCGACTCAGCTTCACCGCGGCGCGTCTGGCCAAGCAGGCCGTTGCTCGGCTCGTCTTGGGTGTAGAAGCCCTCGCCCGAAGCACCGCTGTAGCCGTTGCCCTGATAACTATCGTCATAGCCGTCATCGTAGCCGTAGTCGTCGTCCTGGCCATAACCCTGGTCGTAACCCTGCTGGCCGCCCAGGTGCATCTTATTTTTAATCTCGTCAAGGAAGCCCATGGTTGTGTCCTCTCGCGGTTTAGTGCAGGCACCCCGATAATCAGTGCGCACTTCAGAGCCTTATTTTACTGCAAACTCCGGGCTAAATACTACCCTGCCCAGGCGAACGAGCGTAGAGCCCTCCTCAAGGGCAGGCTCAAAGTCCTCGCTCATGCCGCAGGAAAGCTCAGGCAGGTTCAAATCGGGATGCGCCGCCTCCAGCTCATCCCTCAGCTCACGAAGCCCCGCAAAGGTGCGGCGTGCCACATCCTTATTCCCCCGGGGCGCCATAGTCATAAGCCCCTGTACGCAAATTCCCTCAAGTTCCGCAAGCTCACCCGCGGCGGCGCGAATCTCATCGGGCGAAAAGCCTCCCTTCGACTCCTCACCACTCACATTGACCTCGATGAGCACACACTGGGGGCCGGCGAGCTCGCCTGCCTCAATCTTGCGGACAGCACGGCTCGAGATCGCCTGCGCCAGATGCAGCGAACCCACCGAGTGAATCAGCTCGGCTGAGCCCAGCACTGCATTGATCTTATTGGTCTGCAGGTTGCCGATCATATCGAAGCGCACCTCGGGCAGCTCCGGATGCTCCGCCAGACCCGTGAGCTTGCGAACCAGCTCCTGCGGGCGGTTCTCGGCAAAATTGCGATACCCCGTCTGGATGGCGGCAACGGTCTCATCGACACCAACGGTCTTGGACACGGCAATGAGGCGCGCGGCGTCGTGGGGGCGGCCCGCGCGATCGAGCGCCGCATAAAAACGTTCCAGAATCTGCTCGCGGCGAGCGCGCATCAAGTCCAAATAGTTATCCATTGCTAATCGCCTCCGCTGACAGCCAAACAAGTAGTCCCATGCTAACGCAAGAGCGCGGCCCCGCATGTGCAAGGCCGCGCTCACTTAGGTATTTACAATCTTTCGACGAACGGGGTCACTTACTCCTCGTCGTCCTCGCCATCGTCCTCGTCCTCAAGATGATCGAGCAGGTAGCGAAGACCCTCGCTGACCTCGTTAGCGGGCACCTTGGCAACGTAGCGAGCGTCGACGGCGGGCCTCATGATAACACCCTCGCCCGAAGGCACGCGCATGCTCTCGAGCTCATCCTCGTCCACACGGGCGATATCGCCGGCGTTCATACGCTGACCAGTCAACAGGAAGGTCAGACGGCAAGCGGCATCGATGGAAATCGAAGCGATGCGATCGAGGTAGCGCGAAACCATGATAGCGCGGCGCAGGTCGTCATAGTTGCTGTCGTCGTCCATAAAGTCGCCCGTATCCATACGGTTAAAGGTGCGGAAGAACTTCTCGTAGGCGGCGTGCACCGGCTCGTCCTCGACGGCCAAGTTGCAGATGATGGACATGTCATTGGTGACGAGCGCAGAAAGCGAAGAGCCCAGCACCTGGTAAACAGCTTCGGCCTCGGCCTCAACCGTACCGACGAGCTCCTGGGGCAGCGAGATGTCGGCCTTGATCATATGACGCGTGGCACGGCAGATCTGACGGACCTTATCGGTCATGCGCTGCAGGTTAAAGTCGACGTAGATAATCGTCTGCAGCAAGCGGAAGTCGGAGGCGACCGGCGACTGCGTGGCGATCAGGTTGTAGCACACGGCCTCCAAGTTGGCGCAGCGCGCGTCAATCGAAAGCGTGCGCTTCTTGGTCTTGGTGGCGAGCTTGCGGTCGTCGGTCGCATAGGCCTTAACGGCATCGTGGAGGGCCAGATCGACGGCCTCGTAGATGCTCAGCATCTCGTGGCGGGCCTCGATGAGCTGACGGGAAAACAGTTTACGCATGGTTCACTCCAATCAGTTGGGTGCGGTCATGCCGCCCGCACAGTGAATACGCACCGGACCAGGTCCGATCGGCTTGGGACTAGTCGCACCGATCAGCCAAAGCGGCCGGTGATATAGTCTTCCGTCCGCGAGTCCACCGGGCTGGTGAAGATCGCGTCGGTTTGACCATACTCGATGAGCGTGGCGGGCTCGCCGGCAACTTCCTGCAAGAAGAATGCGGTGTAGTCGCTGATACGAGCTGCCTGCTGCATTGAATGCGTGACGATGATGATCGTCATCTCGGGCGCCAGCTCGGCCATCAGATCCTCGACCTTAGAGACGGATGTGGGATCGATGGCGGAGCAGGGCTCGTCCATCAGAAGGACATCGGGTTGCACCGCAAGCACGCGCGCGATGCACAGACGCTGCTGCTGACCGCCCGAGAGCGCCAAACCATCCTTGTTGAGCTGATTGGATACCTCTTTCCAGAGGTTGGCGCGCTTGAGCGATTCTTCCACGATGTCATCGAGGTCGCTTTTGCTAGTCACGCCCTGCAGACGAGGGCCAAAGGCGACATTCTCGTAGATGGATTTTGGAAACGGGTTGGGCTGCTGAAAAATCATGCCCACGCGGCGACGGAGGTCGACCGGGTCGACGCCCTCGGCATAGATATCGTTGCCGTCGAGCGTCATGGTGCCCTCGACGCGCGTACCCTCGATCAGGTCATTCATGCGGTTGATGCAGCGCAAAAACGTCGACTTACCGCAGCCCGAAGGGCCAATGAAGGAGGTGATGGCGTTTTTGGCGATGTTGAGGTCGAGCCCCGTCAGCGCATGAAAGTCACCGTACCAAAAGTTGAAATCCTTGGCCGTAATGGCCGCTTGCTCCAGCGTGGGAGCGGACTGATAAACGGACATGGGACTCCTTAACTAGCGACGCTTGCGCGACAGGAAGCGCGCAAACAGGTTGAAGGCCAGAATGATCACCATCAGCAAGAGCGCGGTGCCGTAGGCTGCGTTCATGTTGATGCCGTCGTTGGCAAGCAGGTACAGGTGAACCGTCATGGGGCGGCCGGAATCGAGCGGCGAGATAGGTAGATTGATGGCCTGGCCCATGGTGTAGAGCACCACGGCGGTCTCGCCAATGGCACGGCCGATGGCAAGGACAATGCCCGTGGCAATACGGCCAAAGGCAGAAGGAAGCACGATCTTGGAGACAACCTGCCACTTGGTGGCGCCCAGGCCATACGCGCCCCAACGGATATAGCGCGGAACGGCGCGAATGGCCTCTTCGGTGGTGCGCATGACGATGGGAAGCATCAAGAGCGCAAGCGCCAGAGCGGCCGAGACCATCGAAAGGCCCAGACCCATAGCCTCGACAAACAAGGCGTAGCCAAACAGGCCCATAACGATGGAGGGCACCGAGGCCAAAGCGTCAGCAGCGTAGCGAATGAGCTCGACGATCTTGCCCTGCTTGGCGTACTCGGCCAGATAGACGGCTGCCAGCACAGCGATCGGCGTGCAGATAAGCATGGCGAGCGCCGTCACATAGACGGTCGAGACGATCGTGGGCCAAATACCGCCCTCGGCGTTGACGCCCTGGGGCCAACCGAAGATAAAGTCGAGCGAGATGTGTGGCAGGCCGTTGATGACCACGTAGGCGATGATAGCGACCAGCACCAGCGTGGTGATGTATGCCGCGGCACGGAACACGCCAAGCATGATCTTGTTGGACAGGTCCTTGTTGATGCGGCCCTTCTTGCCGTGGGAAAGGGCACGCTTGATGCGCTCGCGCGACGAGGTCGTATCGACCGACGGGGCGACGGAATCGGACATAGCCTACCCCCTCTTCTTCTTGGAAACCAGGCGGACGATGCCCACCAGCGTGGCGGAAATGATAAACAGGACCACGCCCATGCCGAACAGCGCCGAGCGATGCAGACCCGAGGAATAGCTCATGTCGAGCGCAATCTGGCTCGTGAGCGTCGAGATGGGGCTCGCAATGCTGTCGGGAATAACCGGGGCGTTACCCACGACCATGAGCACGGCCATGGTCTCGCCGATGGCACGGCCCATACCCAGCACGATGGCATCCACGATACCCAGCTTGGCGGCAGGTAACACGACCTTATAGATAGTCTGCCACTTGGTGGCGCCCATGGCATACGATGCCTCGCGAATGCCCATGGGAATGGAATTGAGAGCATCGATGGTAAGCGTCGTGATGGTGGGCACGATCATAATGGCGAGCACGAACCACGCCGTCAGCGCGCCAAAACCAAGACCGCCGGTCAGTTGTGCGATAAACGGGCGGATGATGATCATGCCAAAGAAGCCATAGATGATAGAAGGGATGCCGGCCAACAGGTCAACGGCAGGGCTGATGAGCTTGCGCACGCGCTTGCTGGCGATCTCGACCAGATACACGGCCGTGCCCACGCCTAGGGGCACACCCATGGCGAGCGCACCGACGGTCACCAGACCCGAGCCGGCAAGCAGCGACACGATGCCGTAGTGACCCTCAGAGGGCGCCCACGTAAAGCTAAAGAAGTCCGCCAGACCGATGTCGGTAAAGACGGGCAGCGCCGAGTACGTGGTAAAGACAAAAATCAGGATGACGGTAACGACCGCCAAGAACGCGCAGGCAAAGAAGATCCACTGCAGCGCCTTCTCCTTGATATAGGTACTGCGCGATACGAGCGCCAGCTCGCGCTTCTTGGGCGTCTGAACATTCCGCTCAGTCTGGGAGTTTTCCTGTGCTTCCATGCTACTCACTCCCCTTCTCGTCGTTGGTGACGGGGATAAAGCCCGCCTCGCGAATCTGCTTGTCCATCTTTTCGGACGTCACGTAGTCGATGTAATCCTGCGCCTGCTGCGAAGGCGCACCCTTCACAAAGAAGTAAAGGTCGCGTGAGATTGGATAGCCGCCGCTCGCGACCGTCTTCTCGGACGCCTCAACATGATTGACCGAGACGGCCTTGACCGAGGTCTTGGCGTTGAGGCTATCGACGAAGCCCAGCGAAATGTAGCCGATGGCACCGCGCGAACGAGATACCACGTCGCGCACCTGGCCCGTGCCCGAAAGAACGGCCGAGCGGCGATCGAACGGGGTGCCGTCCATCACGATGGTGCGAAAGGCCTCACGCGTGCCGGACGCCTCATCTCGGTTGATGACCTGAATCCTCAGGTCCTCGCCACCGACTTCTTTCCAGTTGGTGATCTTGCCGGCGTAAATATCGCGGAGCTGCTCGGTCGAGAGGTTATCGACCGGGTTATCGTCGTTCACGATGACCGCGATACCGTCGTGGGCAATGACGATGGGAGTCAGGCCCAAATCCTGTTCGTCGGCATTGAGTCCACGGGAGGAGCTGGCAATATCGGCCGTGCCAGCGCTGACGGCTTCGATGCCAGCGGAAGAGCCCAAACCGGAAACGAGCACGTCGATGCCGGTCTCCTCCTTAAAGCCCTCTGCCGCAATCTCGGCGATAGGAAGGCAGGTCGTAGAGCCGGCCACGGTAATGGAAGAGGTAGAAGATCCCGAAGAACAGGCGCACAGCGTAAGCGTAAGCACAGCGGCGCTCAGGACCGATACGATCTTTCTCATAGCATCACGCCGATCGCAGCATGGCGCCCACAGGTGCCGTCCTCGTTACGGTAGGAATAAAAGCGGTCGTTCTGACGCACAGTCGAAAGCTGGGTATCCACGATATTATCCGCGTCCACACCGGCATCTACCAGCGCCTCACAAATGGCAGCGGAAAGATCGAGCATGCGAGAGGCACTCGCATCGATGCAAGAGAACTCGACGGCAAAGCGATCCATGAGTTCCTGGGATACCTCGTATTCGTCAGCCAAGATATGGGGGCCGATATAGGCGGAAACGTCGCTCGCATCGCAGCCGGCAGCATCGCAAAGCGCCTGGCACGCCTTGGCAGAAATACGTGCAATCGTGCCCTTCCAACCGGAGTGCACCACGGCAAATCCGCCGGGGGCCACCAGCACCACGGGAACGCAGTCGGCAAAGCAGAGCAGCACGGGCACGTCATGGGCCGTACAGACGATGGCATCGCAGCCCTCGGCAATCTGCTCGCGAACAGCCTCAAGATCGTCGGCGCCGTTCGAAGTCACCGTAACGATATGGTCACCATGTACCTGATTGGGCACGAGCAGATTATACTCGCACTCAGTGGCGCCCATAGCTTCAAGCGCTCGACGACGATTTTCTTGAACAGCAAAGGGGTCATCGCCTACATGCGAGCCCAGGTTGAGCGAGGAGTACGCATCTTCAGAAACGCCACCGGTGCGCTCGGTAAAGGCAAAGCGGACATCGGATGTCGCGCCCTCCACCAACGTAACTCCATCATGGTCGACACGCGAAACGTTGTCCGCACGTGCTGCCATACTAAAGCCTCCTAATAACACAAGTACCGCGGCGTCGCCGCGCAGTCCGCGTTTATACGGCTGTCATACTTCCTTAAAAGGATACCCGCAGCGGTAGGGACCAAACGTAAAGGGAACGTAAGGAGATTGGAGGCTTTCGTTTACAAACGAGAAACAAAACGGGGTGCATCCAAATGGACACACCCCGTGCAGGTCGTTGAGAAAAACGAACTAGAAGCTACCGCGCTTCAGGAAGTCGGGAAGCTCGAACTGGTCGTTGCCAAAGTTGGGCAGCTCGGTACCACCGACGTTGCGGGTCGGAGCGGCCTGAGCCGGGCTGGCAGCCGGAGCGGTGCGCTGCGGCTCAGCGGAGGCAGCGGCCTTGCTCTGAGACTGCTGAGCAGCAAAGAGCTCATCCTGACGGTTGACGTTGGAGTCGGAGAAGCCCGTAGCGATGACGGTGATACGCACCTGATCGCCCAGGGACTCGTCGACAACGGTACCGAAGATGATGTTGGCCTCGGGGTCGACGGCGTTGGCGACAACGTCGGCGGCGTCGCTGATCTCCTGGATGCCCAGGTCCTTGGAACCGGCGATGGAGAGCAGCACGCGCGTGGCACCATCGATGGAGCTCTCGAGCAGCGGGCTGGAGATGGCCTGCTGGGCAGCGTCGACGGCACGAGTATCCCCAGAAGAGGTACCGATACCCATCATGGCGGTACCGGCCTGCTTCATGATGGTCTTAACATCGGCGAAGTCCAGGTTGATGATACCGGGGACGGTGATGAGGTCGGTGATGCCCTGGGTGCCCTGGGAAAGGACGCCATCGGCAATCGCGAAGGCCTCGAGCATGGTGGTCTTCTTCTCGGCGATGTCGAGCAGCTTATCGTTAGGAATGACGATCATGGTGTCGACGCAATCGGAGAGGGTCTTGATGCCCTCCTCGGCGCTCTTCTTACGCTTGCGGCCCTCGAAGGTGAAGGGCTTGGTCACGACGGCGACGGTCAGTGCGCCGACCTCGTTCATCGCGATATCGGCAACGATGGGAGCAGCGCCGGTACCGGTGCCGCCGCCCTCGCCGCAGGTGATAAACACCATGTCGGCGCCAGCGAGCGCCTCGGCGATGTCGTCGCGGGACTCATCGGCAGCCTTGCGGCCAACCTCGGGATTGGCGCCGGCGCCCAGGCCGCGGGTAAGGTCGGTGCCGATGTGCACCTTGATATCGGCATCAGAGATCGCGAGTGCCTGAGCATCGGTGTTGATGGCAACAAACTCGACGCCGCGGATGCCCTCTTCGATCATTCGATTGACCGCGTTGGTACCGCCGCCGCCGACGCCGACCACCTTAATGACGGCAAGGTAGTTGTTGATCTCTGTCTCGTGCATGTCGGTCCTCCGAACAAAGGTTATAGCCATAGCATGGGTCGACCCCTGCGCACATTAACCTTCAGGTTGAAAGTAAATGCAAAGGTAAACCGTATTATGTTTGCACATTATGAACGTATCAGTCAAATAATTGACCGTGAAAACCAAACAAACCAGATAAACGGCGTGGTATGGCCCCTCAACAAAGCATCAACCAGCGCTACGAGGTCGGAGCATTCCTAAATGTGTAGTTGCCCGGAGAGCGCACATTGATATACGTTACGCCCTCTACCTGCGAAAGCAACTTGGTGACTACGCGTTCCTTCTTGGCGATATCGTCCGAATCGCCCAGCGACACCTCAATGCCGTTATTGAGGTTTGCCGAGATGGCTTCGACCGAAGGCGTGGAAATATCCTTGACTTGTCCCAAGAACTCGCTCGAAAAACCACGCACATAATCCAGGCCGGCCTTAACGGCTTTGGAGTTCACCGCCTGGCCGGAAACCGGAGCGACATCCGCCGAGACATCAGTCAATAACACCGCGCCATAATGCTTGGCGAGCGCCAGCGCGGCATCGATTCCGGTCAAGGTATTTGAGCCCTGCCCTGTCGTGATGACGTTGCCCTGGTCGTCCACTTCGACCGACGTCGACAGCGGGGCGATCCAGGTGTCATCGTCTCCGATAGCCCAGGCAAGGTCGTCGGAGCTGATATATGCAATGGCGATAACTTTACGCTCCGTCGGCGTGATGATAAGCGTATGCGGGAACTGACGCTGGACATCTACGCCCGAGACCCACGGGTTTTGCTTGAGATCCTCGGTAATCTGGTCGGGATCGACGTTAAAAAGCGACGTTCCCTCGGGCAAGTCGATCAGCTGGATAGCATCGTGCTTCGTCACATGCTCGCTGCCTTGAATCTGAATATCAGTGGCAGTAAACAATCCAGAGTTGATCACCACGATGACAACGACGAGCACGGCCAAGACGGCCAAAACGCCGCCCACGATTTTGCCTTTGCCTGTAACGACAGAAGCGGCGTCTGATGTTTTATTTGCCATCGCTCCAAGTGAAGATAACGGGTTGAAGCCTTTTTTACTCGAAGGCTTCTTGGCGGTAGCCGGCACCGATGTCAGCGAGCGCGGTTTCGATGCGCCCGGCGTGCGGCCTGGACGCGCCGCTTTAGTTCCCGTCGAGGGCTTGGGAGTTGCCATGGGACGGGCAGGCTTGGCGCCCATAACAGGCTTTGACGTCACAGAGGGACGCGAGGACTTTTTTGCGGCCGGACGATTACCGAGCTGCGAGCCGACGACCGGACGACTGGTCTGTCGAGCATGCCCGACAGACTTAGAGTGCGCGACGGTATTGCGTTGAGGTTTGGCAGGCGCGCCGGAACGCCCTCCGGCGCGGCGGAAGGTGGGTTTCGATGCTCTAGAAGCCGAGGAATTTAACTTCCGGTCTGAGCTCGATGCCATACGCCTCCCTCACCTTTCCGTGCACATGTCTGATAACCGCGGCAACGTCATCGGCCGAGGCAGTTCCGTTATTAACGATAAAATTAGCGTGAACGGGCGAAACTTCCGCGCCGCCAATCGAAAAACCCTTTAATCCACAATCCTCGATAAGCTTGCCCACACTCGCATCGGGCGGGTTGCGAAAGACAGACCCGCAGGATGCGCGACCCATGGGCTGCGTACGCTTGCGCCTTGTAAGGTACCGCTCCATGCGCTCGCGAATGTCGGCCTTGGGCGCCGGTTTAAGCTTGAGCACGCACTCGAGGATGATCTCATTGCGGGGAAGGCTACATTCGCGGTAGCCCCAAGAGATCTCGGACCCCGCATAATGCTTGATACCGGATGCCGGGTCAAACGTTACGACATCCTCAGCCAGCGAGCCAATCCACTCGGTCCGCGTGCCGGCATTCATAGATATCGCACCGCCGACCGAACCAGGAATGCCAACGGCAAACTCAAGGCCCGAGAGGCTACGCGACAGGGCATCGTTGACCAGGCGCGCAAACATCACGCCCGCACCGACCGTCAGCGTACAACCGTCATCGGCAACAACCGTGCGCTGGAACTCACGTCCGAGCGAAATGACGGCACCGCGATAACCGCCATCGGCAACCAGCAGATTGGAGCCCTTGCCGATGATGACCCACGGCACCTGCTCGCGATCGAGCACCGCCACGGCGCGGCGGAGGGCATGATAGCTATGGCACGTCACAAAGAGGTCGGCCTTGCCGCCGATACGATAGCTCGTATGACGCGCAAGGCGCTCGTCCTCGATCACATCCGTGTCGATCATGCCCGAGAGCGCCATGACGGCGTTAAACAGACCCATTAGACTTAAGCGTCTTTCTTGGCAGTCAGATACTCAATGAACTCGGGACCGACGGTCGTAACGTCGCCGGCACCCATGGTGAGCAGCAGGTCGCCCTCGCCCACCATCTGCTCGAGCTCCTGATTGAGCTCAAGACGGCTGGAGCAGTACACGACCTCCTTGCCAGGATGCTTGGCGCGCACGGTATCGGCGAGCATCTTAGAGGTGACACCCGGAATGGGCATCTCGCCAGCCGAGAACACATCAATCAGCAGCAGTTTATCGGCATTGGCAAATGCATCGGCAAAGTCGTCGCACAGGGCCTGCAGGCGCGAATAGCGGTGCGGCTGGAACACGACGTCGACGTGCTTGTAACCCAGCGACGAAGCGGCAGCAAGCGTCGCCTTGATCTCGGTGGGGTGATGGCCGTAATCATCGACCACGGTGATGCCATCGATATCGCCCACGTGGGTAAAGCGACGGCGGACGCCCTCAAAGCTCGAGAGCGCCTTGGCGGCGGCGTCGATGTCAAGGCCCAGGACATGGGCGACGGTGAGCACCGCCGTGGCGTTGAGCATGTTGTGGCGACCGGGATTGCTCTTGATCTCCACAGCGCGCTCAGTGCCGTCCTCAAAGCGAACGATAAAGTCACTCTGGATGCCCTTGACATCCGGGTGCATGCAGACGATGTCGTTGCTCTCGGCAAAGCCGTAGGAAAGCACGTGACGGCCCGTCGACTTGGCGAGCTCGACCAGATGCGGGTCCTCACCGCAGACGATGACGGTGCCGTCCTCGCCCACCAGGCTCATGAATTTGGCGAAAGTTGCCTCGATCTCCTCGATACCCGAGTAGTGATCGAGGTGGTCGGCCTCGACGTTGGTCACAATGACTACGTTGGGGTTCAGGAACAGGAAGGAGCTGTCGGACTCGTCGGCCTCGGCGACAAAGTAGTCGCCCGAGCCGTTCTTGCCGTTCGTGTCATAGCCCTCGACGATGCCGCCGATCAAGAAGCTCGGATCCAGACCCATGCGGTCGAGCATGGTGGCACACATCGAAGACGTGGTGGTCTTGCCATGCGTGCCGGCAACAGCGACGGTGGTGTAGCCGTGACCCAAAGCAGAGAGCATCTTGGCACGGGGCCACACGGGAATACCAAGCTCGCGAGCGCGCACGAGTTCAGGGTTGGACTCCGGAATAGCGGTGGAGACAACAACCACGTCGGGCTTGACCTCGTCGATCGTGGCGGCCTCATGGCCCACATGCACCTTCACACCAGCGCGGGTAAGCTGGCGGATATAACGTGACGTCTTAAGGTCGGAGCCGGTAACGGCATAACCGCGCTCGTGCAGAACGAGGGCGATGCCGCTCATGCCGGCGCCGCCGATACCGATAAAGTGGGCGCTCTTAAACTCGGGCGCGGAGGTTGCAGTCTGGGAATCAGCCATGTGCTCGTGTACTCCTTGCGTAAACACTGCCTGTAACCCGTTAACTGTACCGCACCTACCGCATCAGCGCGAGGGCGACCGACGATATCCCGTCTAACTAACGCAAACCCTCTACCGCATCGGCCAGAAGAGCGGCGGCCCTATCCTGAGCCAGACCACGCGCCGCCTGACGCATGGCGTCGCGCGCCGCCGCGTCATCGACCAGGTGCAGCAGCTCATCGGCAAAGGCAGAACCGTCGATATCGGCATCGGCGCAGAGCACGCCGGCCCCGGCGTCGACCAGATAACGGGCATTGGTGGTTTGGTGGTCGGCCGTCGCATGCGGGTACGGCACGAGCACCGAAGGCACGGCGAGCGCAGCGATCTCGGCCACGCTCGATGCTCCCGAACGCGATAGCACCAAATCGGCAGCAGCCAGCATGTCGCCCATGTTGTCGATGTAAGGCTGGACGCGGTAACGCTTCGCCTCCTCGAGCGTCAGCGCCAAAGCGCGCTCGGTCTCCTCAAAGCCGTCGGCACCCGTCGAATGCAACACATAGAGGTTCTTGCGCGAAAGCAGCTCGTTTTTGAGCGAAGCCACGCGCTCGTTGAGGTGCTGGGCGCCGAGTGAACCGCCAAAGACGAGCAGCAGCGTAGCGTCCTCGGGAACGCCAAGTGCCTTGCGGCCGCGAGCGCGATCGCCCTCGATCACCGAGCGACGTACGGGGTTGCCGGTCATGAGCACGTGGCCAGGGTCACCTTCGCGCTCAAAGACCGAGCGCGCTGCCGGCACCGAGATGCACACGCGAGCGGCGTGGGAGTTCATCATCTTGTTGGCCAGGCCCGGAACAGAGTTCTGCTCATGTAGCAGATACGGAACGCCTGCGCCCTTGCACCACCCCAGCAGCGGAACCTCGACATAGGCACCAAAACCGATGGCGGCATCGGGCTTGCCGACCTTTGAGAAATGACTGGCGAGCGCACGCTTGGCCTTGTTGACACGCCACAGCGAGGTCAGCGCCGTCCAAGGACGGGAGCGGTCGAAGCCCGTAACCGTAATGGGCACAAAATCAAACCCAGCCTCGGGGACCAGACGACCCTCGAGCTTGCGCGACTGGCCCACGAACACAACGTGGTGGCCACGGTCACGCAGCTCTTCGGCCAAGGCGAGCGCGGGGTTGATATGCCCTGCCGTGCCGCCGGCTGCAATAGCAACGGTCATCTTATCGGTCATGGTAGTCCCTTCGTACACGCGGTCCCTGGTCGTCGGTGCGCAAACGCGCCGACGGGTCCGAGTTCAAATCGATTCGATTATATCCGCCGCCCGCATTGCGAGGAGTTGGGCGCTGCGGACGACCTTGCGGCGCCGTTCGCTGACGCGGACGGGCTGCCGGCTCGGTCGCAGAGCCATCCAGAACGGTAAAGCCGTTACGCGAAGACCGCTCGCCGCGCACGTGGGGCACGCCGGCGGTACTCTCATCCATAACGGCAAAGCTCTCGCGGCGACGGTCGTACTCATCGCGACGGGCGCTCTCGTACGAAACGCGTAGGATCAGACCGGCAAGCATAAGCGACACAATAATCGACGAACCGCCATAGCTAATAAACGGCAACGGTTTGCCCGTCATGGGAAACACGTTGAGGATGCCCAGCGCATTGATCAAAAACTGCACCGCGAGAATGACCGCAGAGCCAGACGCCATGAGCGCGCCCCGACGATCGGTCGCCTGCTCGGCAATGCGAAACGCCGAGTAGATCAGCATCGCAAACACCAAGAAGAACAGGACGGTTCCGACAAAACCGACTTCCTCGCCAATGATGGCCAGGATGTAGTCATTGTGCGCCTCGGGCAGATACGAGTACTTCATGGTTGAGTTGCCGATGCCACGGCCGAACAGACCGCCCGAGGCAAAGGCCATGATGGCAAGCGTGGCCTGATAGCCGTCACCATACTCGTCGGCCCAAGGGTTCAAGGCAACCTGAATACGCACCATACGGTATGGCTCTGCGACAAGCGCAATCACGATCACGAGAATGCCGAAGATTAGCACGCCGATGATAAATCTGGGGTCGAGACCCGCAAACAACGCCATGCACATGAGGGTCAACAGGATGATCAGGACGGTACCGAAATCGGGCTGGATAAAGATCAGAAAGAGCGAAATGCCCAGGTAGATGCCCATCTTGCGAAGGAATTCGTTGATGTTGCCACCGGGCGAAAAGAAGCGGTCGAGCTTGATGGCCGAATACGCAATGGCAAATGGCTTTAAAAACTCGGAAGGCTGGAACTGAATGCCGGCAATGTTGAGCCAGCGCGTGGCACCACGGCTGCCGCTGCCCACCAAGAACACCAGAAACAGTAGCCCAATCATGCCTATGAGGAAGATCCTGAGCACGTCTTCCCCAAACCAACTGTCCGGCAAGATGCGCACGATGGCAACCATAGCCAGCACGCCAACTCCGGCAAACGCGGCTTGTCGAAACAGAAAAAACGTCGCCGAGCCATTCTCGTGCAGCGCCTCGACCGAAGACGCCGAGTACACCATCAGCAGGCCAAAGCACACCAAGGTAAACAGGCAGGCCATGAATATCAGACGGGGGCGCATGATACGGGCGGGAACGCCGGCAATATAGCGTTCGCTAAACGACTGCCCGCCGCGACCGGAACGCGGTGTGCTGCGCCGCGAGGAAGCACGGTCCGAGTCGGGCCTCCTCATACCTTGTCGGGGGCTCTCCTCTCTCACCGGCAACCCCTATTCCATTTGCGATTTCGCCGCAGCGGCAAGCTGCGCCACATAGTCCTTAAACACGCGGCCGCGCTCCTCATAGCCCGAGAACTCATCGAACGAAGAGCAGGCAGGAGAAAGTAAGATCACGTCGCCACGGCTCGACAGCGAACGGGCGACGTCCACGGCATCGCGCAGGTCATCCGCCTGGGCAATATCCACATCGCCATCGACATCGGCCTCGTCCATAGCGGCGGTGAAACGCTCGCGCGCATCGCCAAAGCAGACGACCGAGCGTACGTTATCCATAACAACGCGCGCGAAGTCCGTGAGCGGCGTGCCCTTATCGTGGCCGCCGAGCAGCAAGATCACGTCGTCATCGGGAAATGCCGTCAGCGCCTTCTCGACCGCATCGGTGTTGGTCGCCTTGGAATCGTTGACGTAGCGCACGCCGTCAATCTCGCCACACGGCTCCACGCGGTGCTCGAGCGGCTGGAACGAGGCCAGACCGCGGCAGACACCATCGACATCGGCACCGACTGCCAGGGCAGCCGTGGCAGCGCACAGGGCATTGATAACATTGTGATGGCCCGAGATCTTGAGTTCGGACGTGGCGACAAGCTGAGTCTCGACGCCCTTCAGGCGCACGACCATTTTGCCGTCGCGCACAAAGGCGGCGTCTGCACCCTCGGGCTCGTCAAAAGCGACCTTGCAGATGCGGCGACCCGGCGTATAGATGTACTCATCGAACTCGTGAATGCCGGCGTCTTCGACGTCGACAACCACCAGATCGTCATCGACCATATTGTCAAACAGCTTGATCTTGGCAAGCGCATAGTTCTTATGGCTCTTATGCCAGCCCAAGTGGTCGGGAGTGATGTTGAGCAGCACTGCCACGCGAGGGTGGAGCTCGGTGGTCGTAGCAATCTGATAGCTCGAGAGCTCAGCCACAAACCACTCGTTGTGGGCTCGGCCGTCAATCTCGTTGATAGGCGGCTCACCGATGTTGCCGACAGCTACACTGGCCTCACCGGAAGCCTTGAGCAGATAATCGGTCAGCGACGTGGTGGTCGTCTTGCCGTTGGTGCCCGTGATGGCAATCCAGTTATCGGGCGACAGGCGATAGGCAAACTCGGGCTCACCCATAATCTGGGCGGCATGCTCGCGCCCGGCCTTAAAGAAGCCCGAGAACTCCGAGATGCCCGGGCACGTCACGCATACGTCATAGGCGCCCTCGACCTGTTCGGTCCCATAGACAAACGACGCACCGGCAGCCTCGAGCGCACGCGTGGCGTCATTGGGCTCAGAGGTGCCGCCGCCATACACGGTAACGGCGCTTACGCGCTCGGGATGTGCCAGCGCCCAGCGGGCGACATCGAGACCTGATTTGCCCTGACCCAAAACGAGCAGGCTAAAGACATCAGCAAGAGGCATGAAAGACCACTATCCCAACTGGAAGAACAGAGCAAGGCCAACGGCACCAAATGCCGCAGCGATAATCCAAAAACGAATGACGACCTTGGTCTCGGCCCAACCCTTCTTTTCGAAATGATGATGGATGGGCGCCATAAGGAAGACGCGCTTGTGCGTAAAGTGGAAGTAGACAACCTGAATCATGACCGACAGAGTCTCAACGATAAACAGGCCGCCGATGATGAGGGAGACGACCTCGGTGTTAGTCATGATGGACGTACAGGCAAACGCGGCGCCCAGAGCAAGCGAGCCGGTATCACCCATAAAGATGCTCGCCGGATAGCAGTTGAACCACAGAAAGCCCAAGCAGGCACCGGCACACGCGGTGCAGAAGATGGACAGGTTCACGTCTCCGTGCAAAAACGCCATGGCAGCCATGGCGAGCATGGCGATCATGGAGGTGCCGCCAGCAAGACCGTCAAGGCCATCGGTCAGGTTCACGGCATTAGAAAGACCGGCAATCATCAGCCAGCAAAAGACAATATAGAGCCACGGGAACGAATAGCCGCAGATGGTGGTCGAAAGCACGCCAAGGTCGATCGTCAACCCACCGGGAAAACGAATCTCGGGGGCGACGCCGCACCAGTTGACGGCAAGTACCGTAAAGGTGACACAGATAATGGTTAGGCCGATCATCTTGGCATGGGGCGTCAGACCGAGCGAGCGCCCATGCGTAACGGAGGTCAGGTCGTCGATCAGGCCCAGCACGCCGGTCGCCAGCGTGGCGAGCAGCACGAGTACGAGCTCGGTGGTGAGCTTGCCCATCAGCAGGCAGGTCAGCGAGATCGCGACGAGGATGACAACGCCACCCATGGTGGGCGTTCCCTGCTTAACCAAATGACGCTTGGGGCCGTCGGCACGAACCTGCTGGCCGATACCCTCGACCTTGAGCAGCTTGATCCACCACGGCATGAGCAGCAGCGCAATGGCTGCGGCGATGCCAAGCCCCAAAAAAGCCTGATACGTTGGATACGAGGGATTGCCGAACATGGGCTAGCACACACCTTCCACAAAGCGGTCGAGCTCAACAAAGCGGGAACCCTTGACCAGTACAACATCATGTTTTTCAAGCGCGCCGCCCATGCCGTCGAGCACCTGCTGATAATCGGAGAACACCTGGATGCGGTCCTCGTCCATGCCCATCATGCGTGCGGCATCGGCCATAAGCTGGGCCAGCTCACCACCCACGCACGCCAGCATGTCGAGCTTCTTGGCGGCGGCATAGGCGCCCACGAGCTCATGCATGCGAGGAGCCTCATCGCCCATCTCGCCCATCTCGCCCAGGATCGCCATGCGAGACCCCGTGCACGAAAGCGAGCACAGCAGATCGAGACCGGCTGCCATCGATTCGGCGCTGGCGTTATAGGAATCGTCGATGATGCGTGCACCACTCTTGGCGCGCTTGATCTCCTGGCGGTGCCCGGTGATCGTAAGACCCCTAAAGGCAGCATCGATCTGCTCGGGCGTCACGCCCAGGCGATAGGCAACCGCGGCGGCCTTAACGGCATTAGGAACGGACTGCACGCCGGGGATGGCAAGCATGGTATCGATTGTCTCGCCCTGACCAAAATCGAGCGTAAAGACCGGACGGCCTTCGTCATCAACACGAATGTCGCGGGCACGGACCTCATCATCGTCCGAGACGCCGGCCAGCATCACGTCGATACCAGCAGGCTGGGCGAACGTGTCGCGAATGAACGGCGTAAAGTCGTCCTCGCCGCCCAAAACCAGCAGCGGCAAATTGTCGCCGGCGGCGCACATGCCCTGGACAATCTCGGCCTTAGCGCGGGCGATGTTCTCGCGGCTGCCCAAAATGCCGATATGAGAGGTGCCGATCTTGCTCACGATGGCAAGGTTGGGATTGGCAGACAGAGACAGGCGCTCGATCTCGTGGAAATGGTTCATGCCCATCTCGAGCACCAGGACCTCGGTATCGGCCGGAGCGGAAAGCACCGTGAGCGGCATGCCGATCAGGTTATTGAAATTGCCCTTGGTGGCCCAGACACGATAGCGCTTGGCGAGCACAGCGGCGAGCACGTCCTTGGTCGTCGTCTTGCCGATGGAACCGGTAATGCCAACGACCAGGCAGCCAAGCTCCAGGCGATACGCGTGCGCCAAACGCAGCAGAAACTCCTCGGGATCATCGGTCAGCAAGATGGCACAGCCCTTGTCCTGCGCCAGCGAGACCAGCTCGGCCTCGGGCTCACGCGTCATCACGACGGCGCCGGCACCCGACTGGACGGCACGGGAAGCAAAATCATTGCCGTCGACGTTTTCACCGGGAAAGGCGACGAAAATCGTCCCTTCCTCGACCTGGCGCGAGTCGATAACGCACCCGCGGCATACCAGATCGACTTCTCCCGTCACGGTTCGGGCCCCTGTTGCGGCCGCGAGGTTGTTGACGGCGATCTCTATCATTGCAGCTCCCCTGTAAACCTAAATAATGCTATCGGCGTATTGTATCCCAGCGCCGCGCATGCGTGGTGCAGGGCATGTGAACACCCCTCATATGGGACAACAAACCACGCCCCAAAGATTGTAACCCCCTACTTCGCGTGCGGGATACCCAGCACGTCGAGCGCGTTGGCCATAATTGACTGGAACGGCACCGCAGCGGCATCTGAGCCGCTCGGCGTTCCGTCGAGCGTGATATAGCACAGCACCTTGGGCGATTGTGCCGGTGCAAAGCCCATAAAGGACGACATGTAGTTCTCCTTGAGGTAGCCGCCGTTCTCGTCGGCACGTTCGGCCGTACCGGTCTTACCCGCCACGTCATAGCCGTCAACCGCGCCGCCAACGCCCGTTCCCTCCGACACGACCGTCTGCATGCACGATGTCACCTGGGATGCGGCGTCCTCCGAAATCGCGCGCTCGCCTTCGCCCCAGTCCTTCTCGTCGCCTTTGCTGGACTTATAGAAGTGCGGGGTCATCATCACGCCGCCGTTGGCGATGCCGCCCACGGCACGTGCGATCTCAATCGGCGAGACAGACAGCGCCTGTCCAAAGCTCATCGAGCCCAGCGTGGCGCCGTCATACTGGTCACGCTCCTTGACGATGCCCAGGCTCTCGCCCGGAAAATCGACACCAGAGCTGTGACCGATGCCCCACTTGTCCACATAGGCGGCAAAGTCGTCGGCACCGATCTTGCGCCCCACCAGGACAAAACCCACGTTGGACGAACGGCGCATCATCTCGCGCACATCCATGGTCATGGCGTAGTCACGCTTGTCGGCATCGGTGACGGTATCGTCGCCCACCTTGATGCTCGCCGGCACCTCAAACGACGTACTCGACCGCACGACACCCAAGTCGAAGCCGGCGCCCGCCACGAGCGTCTTAAAGACCGAGCCGGGCTCGTAGGCGTCGGTGACCAGGCGCAGGTTCATATCCTCGGTCTTGGCGTTTTCCAAATTGGTCTGGTCGTAGGTCGGATACGAGCAGGCTGCCAAGATCTCGCCTGTCGTAGGATCGGTGACCAGCGCCGAGCCGTTCTTGGCCTTTGTCTTCTCGACAGCCTCTGCCAGGGCATCCTCGGCCGCACGCTGGATATTGACGTCGAGCGTCGTCACGATATCAACGCCGTCGACCGCAGCCACCTTTTTATAGGCACCGCCCGCGATATAGCTGCCGTCCCTCGCGCGCTCGCGTACGAGAGAGCCGTTCGTGCCGGTCAGAAGCTTGTTGTATTGCTTTTCGAGACCCGTCAAGCCGTCGTTGTCTACATTCACTACACCCAGCACCTGCGATGCCAGATTGCCGTATGGATATACGCGCTTCATGGCCTGCTCAAAAAGCACGCCGGGCAGGTTCTTCTTCTCCAGCGCCGCAGCGTCGTCTTCGTCCACCTGGCGCTTGATATACACCCAGGTTCCATCGGACTCAACGAGCTTGCGGCAGGTCTTTTTATCGATTCCAGTTGCCTTGACCAGCGCCGACACCGTCTTGTCAACATCCTCGACAAGCTGGGGGTTCACGGCGATGTTGCGACATTCGACCGACGACGCTAGCACGTTACCGTTGCGGTCGTAGATGGTGCCACGTTTGGCATAGAGGGTCTGCGCAAGCAGGCGGCGCGCATCGGCACGCTCGCGCAGTTTATCGGCTTCAACAATTTGATAGTCGGCAAGGCGAAAGACGCCCAAGCCCAAGCCAAGCCCAATGAAGCCCATGACGGCTTTGCGGCGAGGCAGAGGCGTGCCTGTGAGCCATTCGGTCGACGAACTCTTGCGCGACCTGGTGTTATGCACTTGAGGGCCGCCCGAGCCGCGAAGTCGCGACGCCGGGTCGTTGCCACGGGACTGCCCGGCGTTGTAAGATTGCCGACCCGTTCCTTGATAACCAGAACGTCCCCGCGACGAGGGACGTCCAGAACCGCGGCCCCCATCGGAACCGCGGCGATAGTCATTTGTCATACTCAGCTACCGTCTTGCTACTGAGCGGTCGCGGTCGCGTTGGCGCCCGCGGCTGCATCCTGCGAAAAGTCAAGTGTAACGCTCTCGCTGGGCTCCACCATGCCATAAGCGCCCGCAAGGTCGCGAATGCGCGTGTCGGCGCCATAGACCGAATGCATGACCTCCAGGTCGGAGCTCTCATCGGTCGCCTTTTCGAGCGTGTTGGTAAGCTCGGCGTTGCTGTTGAGCACCTGGGCCGTAACGCCGGCGAGCGCCACGCGGGCGACGCCGATCGTCATGAAGATAGCCGCAATGATGCAAAACGTTTTAAGAACGCTCATGAAAACCGGGCTTACCGCCTGGTTTGCCTGACGGCCCGCGCCCGTGTAGACATCAAAGCGCGGCGTGCGCTGCTCACGGGGAGCAACGGGGGCCTGCGGCGTCTCACGATAGGCGGGCATGGCGTTCATATCATAGGCGAGTGCTGCGCTTGAAGTGTTGTAGCCCATGATATGCCGCCTCCCATCCCGAGTACGTTGGTAGTATGTTTAAGCTTCGTTTATGGTGCGAGCGGGAGGTCCAATATCGCGCGGTCGCGCCTACAGACGCTGCGCCACGCGGATTTTGGCTGATCTCGCCCGAGGGTTGCGCTCAACCTCATCAGGCTGGGCAACCAAGGGTTTGCGAGTGATGACCTTGAGTATCGGCACGTTGCCGCACACGCACACCGGAATCTCCGGCGGACACGTGCACCCCTGGTTCATCTCCTTAAAGTGATTCTTTACGATACGGTCCTCGAGCGAGTGATACGAGATGACGCAGATACGTCCGCCCGGGTTGAGCCACCTGGTGGCGGCATCAAGCCCTCGTTCGAGCACATCGAGCTCGTGATTGACCTCGATGCGAATGGCCTGGAAACTTTTCTTGGCCGGGTGTCCGCCATGCCGACGAGCGGCAGCCGGGATACCCGCCTTGATGATCTCGACAAATTGGCCGGTGGTTTCGATCGGTTCTTGCTCGCGGCGGCGCACGATCTCGCGCGCGATCTGCGAGGCGAACTTCTCTTCGCCGTAGACGCGTAGAATCCGGGCGAGGTCGTGTTCGTTATAGGTGTTGATGACCTCAGCTGCGTTTAAGGTGTTATTACCCGGATCCATCCGCATGTCCAATGGGGCGTCCTCGTTATACGAAAAGCCCCTGCCAGGGATATCGAGTTGCGGTGACGAAACGCCCAAATCGAACAGGAAGCCATCGACCCCGGGCACCTCGGCCGAGCAAAGCAGCTCGTCCAAGTCGCCGAAGTTGCCCTTCAGCAGCTGGTGCGGAACGCCGGGAACCTCGCGGTCCAGACGGGCGCCAGCGGCCTCGAGGGCCATGTCGTCCTGATCGACGCCGAGCAAAAGGCCCGTCTCCCCCACCTGCGCGGCCATCTTTACCGAATGGCCGGCACCGCCAAGGGTGCAATCGCAGACAACGGAGCCGCTCTTTAGCCGCAGCGACTCAAGCACTTCGCCGAGCATGACAGGTTCATGCCGATATTCTTGTGTCAAGATCCCACGCTCCATCCGTTACCCGTGCCTTGCCCTTACGAGAAGAAGAGGTCCAGCAGGGCCTCATCGTCATCGTCCTCATCGGCCGCGGCGCGATCCCAAACCTCAAGGTGGTCGTAGTTGCCCACAACCGTGACCTCGCGGTCGAGGTTCGCCTGCTTGCGGAGAGACTCGGAAAGACCGATACGACCGGCGCTGTCCACATCCATCGACGTGGTGCGCTTGTTGATCGCCCTCATGAGCTTCTGGTCGTTGATATCACGCGGGTTAAAACCCTCGTGGCCCTCACGACCCGCGAAGAGTCCTTCGACCCACTTATCGAAGGCCTCGGCAGAGAACACGTACAGAGCATCGACATCCAGGGCTTTGAACACGCGAACGTGCTCTCCAAGCTCCTCGCGAAGGGGTGCAGGCAGGGACAGACGACCTTTTGCATCGAGATTGCGCTCGTATGCACCAGTCATTCCCATGTGCGCCCTCCCCTCGGTTACTCAGATGGCACGTACGCGGGGAACCACCCCGCCTGTCGACGTCATCAATAATATGGGGAACCGCCCCATTTTTCAACACCTTTCCCCACCCCTTCCCCCACCCCTCCCCACCATTCCACCCCCAATATGTTGTAAAACACCCCCGAGCATATGTTCGAAAACACAATATGTTGTGTTTGCAGCAAAGGCGGGATGCCACCTGTAGAACCACGCCCGCGAACCTCAACCTTCAAGTTGACCTTGAGGCGATTTTTACGTCCCTTTACACGCCGTTCACATCGCCCCCAAACTCCCCCACCCACGGTGCACACGGCCCACCGCCGCGTCGGTGTCTAGCGAAAAATGGGACGAGCCCCAGATTGCCCATGCGCGCAAAAGTGCGTCTCGGCAATCTGGGGCCCGTCCCCTTTAGTATTTATAAATATGCAGGTCAGCGAGGTGCTAGCGATGTGCTAGCGGATGCGCCGCCAGATAGACCTCGGTCAGTTGCGTTCGGTCGACATGCGTGTAGACCTGCGTGGTCGAAATATCGGCATGGCCCAAAATCTCCTGCAGCACACGCAGGTCGGCACCGCCCGCGAGCATGTGGGTGGCAAAGGAGTGGCGCAAGGTATGGGGATGGAGCCCCACCAGCCCCACCTGACGCCCATACCGCTCGCATATCGTATGCACGGCCTGGCGCGACAGGCGACGTCCGTTCTTATTTAAAAAGACCGCCGAGGTCTCGGTTCCGCGGGCATGAGCCGCCAAGCGAGAACGTCCCTCAGTTACATAGAGCGTCAGAGCTCGCGCCGCGCTTCCCACCAGTGGGGACAGGCGTTCCTTTGAGCCCTTACCGCGAACGAGTACAAAGCCATCGTCAATATGGATATCGCCCATATCGAGCCCAACCAGCTCACTCACACGCAAACCGCATCCGTAGAGCACTTCCAAGATGGCATGGTCGCGCAGTCCCATCTCGCCCTCGGGAAAGTCTTGATCGAGCAGTGCCGAGACATCCTCCACCGATAGATACTCCGGCAAACGCTCAGCCTTTTTAGGAAGGCGCAACGCCGCCGTTGGATTTTGGGCCACAGCCCCATCGCGCACCAAAAAGGCATGCAGGCCCTTCACGGCCGCAAGCGCACGCTCCACCGAAGCATCGGAATAGCCTCCGTCGCGGCGATCGGCGACAAAGCCCTCCACGATCTGACGGGTCACCTCTTCAAAAGACACAATACCCGCCCGCTCCAGATAGGCGCAGTACGTCGTCAGGTCACGACGATAGGCCGCAATCGTGTTGCGCGCCAAGCCCCGCTCGACCGCGAGGTAATCGAGATACTCCCCCGCCGCCACGGCGAGCGACGAGGGAGTAGCTTCGGTATGTTCCTTATTCGCCGGCACCCTTAGTCCGTAGCGAGGTTCATGGGCGTCACCTGCAGACGGTCGACACCCTCGTGCTGGCCGATCGAAGCGCGCACGAACTCGCGGAACAGCGGCTGCGGGTTGGTCGGGCGGCTCTTGAACTCGGGATGAGCCTGGGTTGCCACATACCACGGATGAACGTCGCGCGGCAGCTCGACCATCTCGACCAGGCGCTCGTCGGGCGACAGACCCGAGATAACCAAACCGGCGTCCTCGAGCTGGTCGCGGAAGGCGTTGTTGAACTCAAAGCGGTGACGGTGACGCTCGTAGACGAGTTCCTCGCCATATGCCTCGCGAGCAAGGGTATCGGCAGCAAGCTTGCACGGATAGGCACCCAGGCGCATGGTGCCGCCCTTCTCGGTCACGTCCTCCTGCGAGCTCATCAGATCGATGACGCTATACGGACCGTCCGGATCAAACTCGGAGGAGCTGGCACCGGCAAGGCCAACGACATTGCGGGCGAACTCGCACACGGCGACCTGCATACCCAGGCAAATGCCCAGATACGGAATCTTGTGCTCACGGGCAAACTCGGCCGCGAGGATCTTGCCCTCCAGGGCGCGCTTGCCAAAGCCGCCGGGGACCAGGATGCCCGAGGCGTCGCCTAGAACCTCGGAGACATTCTGCTCATCGAGGCTCTCGCCGTCGACTAGCTGGACGTCCACATGGCGATCGTAGAAGACGCCCGCATGGTGCAGGGCCTCGATAACCGACAGGTACGCATCGGGCAGCTGCGTGTACTTACCCACGACGGCGATCTTCACCTTGTCGGCGTGATGGTTGGCGTGATTCTGTTTGCGCAGGAACTCGTTCCACTCGCTCATGTCGCGCTCACGCGGATCCAGACCCAGGCGCTCGCAAATGCGCAGGTCAAAGTCCTGCTCGGCAAGCAGCTGCGGAACATCGTAAATGCTCGCGCAGTCCTCGTTGGTAAAGACGCAATCGGTGTCGACGTCGCAGAAGCTTGCGATCTTTCCGCGGATAGCGTCATCGATATGGTGGTCGGAGCGCAGCACGATGATATCGGGCTGGATGCCAAAGCTGCGGAGCTCCTTGACGGAATGCTGCGTGGGCTTGGTCTTGACCTCGTGGGCGGCGGCGATATAGGGAACGAGCGACACGTGGATGTAGCAGACGTTCTCGGGGCCGGCCTCCTTGCGGTACTGGCGGATGGCCTCGACAAACGGCTGCGACTCGATGTCGCCGATCGTGCCGCCCAGCTCGGTGATGACTACATCGGAGCCGGTCTGCTCCTCAATGCGGCGGAACTTGTCCTTAATGGCGTTGGTGACGTGGGGAATCACCTGCACGGTACCGCCCAAAAAGTCGCCGCGACGCTCACGGGCGATTAGGCTTTTGTAGATGGCACCGGTCGTAAAGTTGGAATCGCGGGTCAGGTTTTCATCAATAAAGCGCTCGTAATGACCCAGATCCAGGTCGGACTCGTAACCATCCTCGGTAACGAAGACCTCACCATGCTGGAACGGGCTCATGGTACCGGGGTCGACGTTCAGATACGGGTCGGCCTTCTGCATCGTTACTTTGTAGCCACGCGACTTGAGCAGACGGCCCAGCGAGGCCGCGGTGATACCCTTGCCCAGGGACGAAACCACGCCACCGGTTACGAACACATGCTTGGTCATATTGAGTTACCTGCGCTTCCCGTAGAAGTTGTTTATCCACATCTTACGGGTCTTCATTGTAATACTCGCGCCGCGAACCGTTCGCAATTTTTCTCGCGTGCGATTGCATTTCTCAATCTTGAAACAAAACGCCGCCCGGTTTCCCAGGCGGCGTCGCTATGGCAAAGATTACATGCTGTTATCGATCAGCAACCTCGTCTTCGAGCATTTCCTGAACGAGCATGCCGGTACGGACGCCCTCAAGATACCACTCGCCACGTTCGGTGAGGCAAATGCCATTTGCAAGCTGACCGCCGTCGTCGCTATAACGCGAGACGACATCAATCATGCCTTCGGAATCCAAGCGATCGATTGCGGCGCGGGCACGATACGGCGAAACCCCCACGCGCTCGGCAAGCGTTTTGCGCGAGAAACCATACGGCCCGCCATTGTCTTCGGTTTGCTGGTCGATCTCCATCAACACCAGCACCTCGACACGCTTCATATCGTTGACACTCGCACGACCCTTGCCCGCCATAGCAGCCTCCTCAAACCGAGCACGAGCATCTAACGCGCCGTGCGCGACCGACACACCTCACGATGGCAGGTAATATCCATCATGCGGCATCCCGCTAAGGATGAAACAGTTACGGTTATTGTATACCGCTCAAATTGTTTCTAGGCAGGTAAACGGCTATTTTTCGCCGAAATAGGCGCTTTATTGATCAAAAAGCCGTACCGGGCGCTAACCCGATACGGCCAAAATGCAATGCATTTACCGCGGTGCTTCAAACTTAGCGATGGAAGAAACCGCGGCGCTCAAACTTGGGCTCGCAGCACACGTTGATGCCCAACTTGCGCAGTACCGTCTCGTCCGTCGGCGAGATAATCACGCTAAAGAAGGCATCGCAACCGCGCAGCTGCTCCAGGCCCGAAAGGACGCGAGCGGCCGTCTCACTCGTGGCCGAGGTGATCGACAGCGCCATAAGCGTCTCATCGGTGTGGAGGCGCGGGTTTTTGCTGCCCAGGAAATGCGTCTTGAGCTTGCTGATGGGCTCGATCGCCTCATCGCTAATGACCTCGAGCTCAAGGTCGACGCCCGAGACATGCTTGAGGGCGTTCATAATGAGCGAACTTGCGGCGCCCAGGCGCGTGGAGGTCTTACCGGTCACCACGGAGCCATCGGGCATGACCATGGCACCCACGGGACCACCCGTCAGCTGCTCCCTGGTGAGGGCCGCCGAGCGCGCCGGTGAGTAGTTCTTATCGATGCCGGCTTTCTTCATAATAATCTTGAGACGGTCGACTTGCTCATCGCCCACGCCGGTACGGCGCACATTTTCGACCGCGGTAAAGTAGCGGCGGACGATCTCCATCTTGGAAGCGTCGCGGCAGGCATCGTCATCGGTGATGGCAAAACCGACCATATTGACGCCCATGTCCGTAGGGCTCTGGTAGGGGCTCTTGCCCAGGATCTTTTCCATCAGGGCACGGACTACCGGGAAGGCCTCGACGTCGCGGTTGTAGTTGACCGTGGTCTTGTTGTAGGCCTCCAGGTGGAAGGAGTCGATGATGTTGGCGTCATCGAGGTCTGCCGTGGCGGCCTCGTAGGCAATATTGACCGGATGCGTAAGGGGCAGATTCCAAACCGGGAAGGTCTCGAATTTGGCATAGCCGGCGGCCGTGCCATGCTTGTGCTCGTGATAGAGCTGAGACAGGCAAGTGGCGAGCTTGCCCGAGCCAGGGCCGGGCGCCGTCACGACAACGAGCGGTCGGGTGGTCTCGACAAACTCGTTCTTGCCATAGCCGTCGTCGGACACAATCAGATCGACATCGTGCGGATACCCCTCGATGGGATAGTGCAGCTTGGCGGGAATACCGAGCGCGTTCAGGCGGTTGCGGAACACATCGGCAGCGGGCTGTCCAGCGTACTGGGTGATGACCACGGCCGCGACAGCAAAGCCGTTGCCGCGGAACAGGTCAACCAGGCGCAGCACATCCTCGTCATAGGTAATGCCAAGGTCACCACGAGCCTTGTTTTTCTCGATATGGTTCGCGTTGATCGCGATGATAACCTCGACATCGTCGGCGATGCTCTTGAGCATGCGGAACTTGCTGTCCGGCTCAAAACCCGGTAGCACGCGGCTGGCATGATAGTCATCGAACAGCTTGCCGCCAAACTCCAAATACAGCTTGCCGCCAAACTGCGAGATGCGCTCCTTAATGTGAGCAGCCTGCAGCTCGATATACTTCGCGTTGTCGAAACCCTGGCGCATGTATGGCTCCCGTCCCGTTTCGTAAATTAAGTTCCTACGCGATTATAACGGAGCCCGCCCTCCCCGATAACCAGACCATCAACAGGCACCAACCAAACACGCCATCGATAAGTTGCGGTGAAATAGCTCCTGTTTAACCCCTCAAGACGGCCAAACGGGAACTATTCCACCGCAACTTCCCCTTTTGGCGCAAATTAACCTGACCCCTTTGCACCAACAGCAGAAACGTCGCGGGCAGAGAACGGACAGACACTATGACCCAATCCGAGGGCACTAAAAAGATAGGAG
>NZ_CABJFS010000004.1 GCF_902364945.1 Collinsella aerofaciens
GAGGGCCTCGCCGCGGCCCGGGACCCCCGACAGGGAGTCCGGCACGCCCAGGGCGGTCCGCGCGATCACCTCGGCGTCGCGCTCGTCGGTCTTGGCCTCGCCGGCGAACAGCCCGGCGGCGCGGCTGGCGGCGAGGCCGGGCAGGTGGGCGACCGCCAGCCCCGCGGCGCGGGCCCGCCTCACGGCGAGGGACCCTATGTTGCGGAACTGGTCGACCACGACGAGCGTGCCGGCGGGCGCGGAGGAGAACAGCGCGTCGAGAGCGCCCTCCCGGTTGCGGACGGGGGCGCTGGCCAGCACCTCCCCGCCGCGGTCGATCAGGCAGGCCCAGTGGGAGGACTTGCCGACGTCCAGGCCGAGCACGGCCCCTGGTCTGGTCGATGGCGCTTTCACGGTGGTATCCTTCCGGTAGTCGTTCGACCGGATGGCCTCCCCCTCGGCACTCACATTACCAGCCGCGGCCTCTGCCCGGCACTTTCCTATCAGCCGTCGGGGGCGGCGCGTCCCGCGCCGGCAGCACCCAACAGGCCCTCTCGGGGGCAGGGACGTTCGGCCGTGCGCGGGCGCCCGGTCGGCGGCCCGTTCTGGGCGCGCCTCAATCGTAGCCCGAGACGGGCCCGGGCTGACAATTTCGACTGTAATGGACGTTCTTAAATAACTAGTCGTTTAAGGACGTCCCCAACGACTGCATAACGTGAGAGTGGATAATTTCCCGGTTTGGGCCTGTATTCGAGCTCAAAGTGGGAGATTATCCACTCTCGTCTATTAAGTGTCCGAAAATCCGCACTCGTTTCGATTCCGCCTACATTTGTAGGAACAGTTCGTGGAGGCGGGTGTCTTCGTCGAGTTCGGGGTGGAAGGTTACGCCGAGCTGATTGTCTTGGCGGGCAGCGACGATGCGGCCATCGACTTCGGCCAGGGCCTTGGCGTCGCCGTGGACCTCGACGATGCGGGGCGCGCGGATAAACGTCAGCGGCGCTTCGCCGTCGATGCCGGCTACTTGCCCCTTGGTTCGAAAGCTGCCGAGCTGCCTGCCGTAGGCATTGCGCTCGACAAGTACATCCATGGTTGCCAAACGCGGCGTGCCTTTATCGTCATGGGCGGCAAGGTCGTGAGCCAGTAGAATCAAGCCGGCGCAGGTGCCCAGGACGGGCATGCCTTCAGCGATACGGGCGCGAAGCTCCTCGAGCATGCCCAGCTCATCAAGCAGCTTCCCTTGAACGGTGGACTCGCCGCCGGGAAGTACCAGACGGTCAAAGTCCTGCATCAAATCAGCCGCCTGCCTCAGCTCAATACAACGTGCGCCCAGCTCGGATAGTCTTGTCTCGTGCTCGGCAAAAGCGCCTTGGACCGCCAGCACGGCGACCGTCTGGCCTGCATAATCGCTCATGTGCGATCCTTTCTGCTGGACTAGCGTCCGCGCTCCTCCATGATGATCTCGATCTCGTCAGCGTTGATACCGACCATGGCCTCGCCCAGGTCCTCAGAAAGCTCGGCAATGAGCTTGGCGTCGGTGAAGTTTGCCACAGCCTTAACGATGGCGGCGGCGCGTTTGGCGGGGTTGCCGCTCTTAAAGATGCCCGAGCCGACAAAGACGCCCTCGGCACCCAGCTGCATCATCAGCGCGGCGTCCGCGGGGGTTGCTACACCGCCGGCGGCAAAGTTCACCACGGGAAGCTTGCCCGTGGCATGGACCTCGCGCACAAGCTCGACTGGAACTTGCAGTTGCTTAGCTGCCTCAAAGAGCTCGTCATCGCGCAGAGCAGCAACGTCGCGGATTTGCTTTTGAATCTTGCGCATGTGGCGCACGGCTTGGACGACGTCGCCCGTGCCCGGCTCGCCCTTGGTGCGAATCATTGTGGCGCCCTCGGCAACACGGCGCAACGCTTCGCCCAGATCGCGGGCACCGCAGACAAACGGGACGTCAAACTGGGTCTTATCGATGTGGTAGACATCGTCGGCGGGGGAGAGAACCTCGGACTCATCGATGTAGTCGATCTCGATGGCCTGAAGGACCTGCGCCTCGACGATGTGACCGATGCGGCACTTGGCCATGACGGGGATGGAGACGGCCTCTTGAATGCCCTTGATCATCTTGGGGTCACTCATGCGCGACACGCCGCCGGCGGCGCGGATGTCGGCCGGGATGCGCTCGAGAGCCATGACGGCGCAGGCGCCTGCCTCCTCGGCGATACGTGCCTGCTCGGGCGTGGTGACGTCCATGATGACGCCGCCCTTGAGCATCTGCGCGAGCTCGCGATTGAGTTTGACGCGATCGGCCTTGCTGGTCTGTTCTGCCATTGTTGCTCCCTTGGTTGGCATGTGCATTGCTTGACGGAACATCCTATCGGGGAGCTGGGTATGGCGAAATACTCAGTTTTCGAGATAATAACAAGACCAGACTAATACCAGATTGAATGATTCGATAAGGTCAGGTGATAGGCTCGTGCTTGACTACAATTTGGAAAAACGCGGCGAAGCATCGCTCTATGAGTATGTTTACCAGCAAATTCGAGATGATATCGTAGCTGGACGCATTGCGGCGGGGGAACATCTGCCGTCTAAGCGAGCCTTTGCCAGTCATCTGGGAATTAGTGTCATTACAATCGAAAATGCATATAGCCAGTTGCTTGCCGAGGGCTATATTTGCTCAAAGCCGCGCCGTGGTTACTACGCGTGCGAGCTTCCCGATGCACCGGTTTTGGCTTCGGCTGCGGAGGGCATCGACCGAGATGACGCCTCCGTGGGCCCCAGCGCGCATGATGTCAACGGACAAGTCGAGCGATTCGACGCACTTTCTCCTTCCGCCTTGGAGGCGGCGCGGCTTTGGCAAAGCGCGCTACGGGCGACGCTGACATCCGAAGATGAACGTGAAATCTTTTCGACCGCGCCGGCACAGGGCACCGCTCGGCTACGACGCGCTATCGCTCACCATTTGCGTGGGACAAGGGGCATGAATGTCGACCCCGACAACATCGTTATCGGTGCGGGCGCCCAGTTGCTCGATACCATGTTGGTTCAGTTGCTTGGAGCCGACAAGGTGTATGCCGTTGAGGATCCGGGCTATCTGCGCCTGACGCGCATCTATCAGGCCATGGGTTGCGAAGTGCGGCATATCCCGTTGGACGGTGAGGGCGTGGACTTGAGCGCTCTGCAGAAAACTGGGGCGGATGTCCTTCACCTGATGCCGTCTCACCAATATCCGACCGGCCTTGTGACGAGCATTGCGCGTCGCTATGCCCTGCTGAGCTGGGCCGCCGAGCAGCCGGACCGGTATCTCATCGAAGATGACTTTGATTGTGAGTTTCGCCTTGCCGGCAAGCCGATTCCCGCGCTCGCGTCGATCGATGCCGCCCAATCGGTCATCTACACCAACACGTTTTCGAAGAGCCTTTCATCGGCGTTACGTTTGGCGTACATGGTGCTGCCCGATGAACTAATGGAGAGGTTTAAACGCAACCTTGGTTTCTACGCCTCGTCGGTAAGTTCTGTTGACCAGGTCGCTTTAGCGCGCTTGCTGGAATCGGGTGATTACGAGCGGCATGTGAACCGCGTGCGCGTGCGTGCTCGCGAGGCACGCGATGGCCTGGCAGCGCTTGTACGGAAAGCGTTTCCGGCAGGGGAGGTCTCGATCGAGCATGCAGACGCGGGCCTTTACTGCACTGTTGCCCTGGCCGAGGACAAGGCAGGGGAGAGTTTCGCGAAGGCTCTCGCTGACGCTCGTATTTCCTATGTCAACATCGCCGATTGCCTGTGGACGGGTGATCGGGCATCGACTAAGAACGCTCCATCTCGCGTCCTCATACAATACGACGACCTGAGCTCTCAGTCGCTCAGTGTTCTTCAGGAGCAACTGCAATAAGCCAACGAAAAGGCCCGAACCAATACGGTCCGGGCCTTCTTCGAGCTAGAGGTTATGTCTCAGGCAGTTGGCTTAGCCAAAGTAGCGCTTGAGCAGGCCAGCGAAAGCCTTGCCGTGGCGAGCCTCGTCGCGGGCCATCTCGTGCACGGTGTCGTGGATAGCATCGAGACCGGCGGCCTTGGCGCGCTTGGCAAGATCGGTCTTGCCGGCGGTGGCGCCATTCTCGGCCTCAACGCGCATCTCGAGGTTCTTCTTGGTGGAATCGGTCACGACCTCGCCCAGGAGCTCGGCGAACTTGGCGGCATGCTCGGCCTCCTCGTGGGCAGCCTTCTCCCAGTACAGGCCGATCTCGGGATAACCCTCGCGATGAGCAACGCGAGCCATGGCCAGGTACATACCGACCTCGGAGCACTCGCCCTCAAAGTTGGCGCGCAGATCGGCAACGATGTCCTCGGAGACGCCCTCCATCTTGGCGACGCCCACGACGTGCTCGGCAGCCCACTCGAGCTGGCCCTCCTCCTGCTTCAGGAAGCGAGAGCCAGGAACGCCGCACTGGGGGCACTTGAAATCCTCGGGCAGCTGGTCGCCGTCGAACTCTTCCACATAACCGCAAACGGGGCAAACAAACTTCATGATTCGATCCTTTCGATCGATGGCGATGGTGCGCTCGTCCGGTCCCGTAAGGGCCCTCTCCGGACGTGCGTCTTGACGAGTTCTATTATCCATAAATGAGACCGAATGTGAAGCCTATTAGGAATGATTTTTAATAAAACAATTTAAGCATGTGTAGATGTTGATTGATTAACGATTGCTAGACCTCGTGCGACCTCCGATGAGTACAATCGGTCGAGCAAATGTTGACCAATCAACAAATGAAGGAGCTTCCTTTATGCATCTAGCCCGCCGCGCCTGGTGCCGAACGTATCAAACGGTTTTTCGCATCGCATTGCCGGTGCTGCCCTATACCGAGCCACGCATTTTAGAGCACGCTGAGGAAGTGCCCGCAGTGCTTCAAAAGCGTTCAATACACCATGTTCTTATCGTGACAGATCCCGGCATTGCCCGTCTGGGGCTCACGGCACCGCTCGAGACAGCGCTCGCGTCCAAGGGAATTAGCGCTGCGGTCTATGCCGAAACACGTGCGAACCCCACGGTCTCAAACGTGGAGGAAGCGGCATCTCTGTATCGAGAGAGCGCCTGCCAGGCCATTATCGGCTTTGGCGGCGGTTCGGCCATGGACTGCGCCAAGGGCGTGGGCGCGCGCATCGCGCAGCCAAAGAAGCCCATCAACAAGATGCGCGGCCTGTTGCGTATCCATCGTCGCCTGCCGCTGCTCATCGCCGTTCCCACCACGGCGGGCACGGGAAGCGAGGTCACGCTTGCAGCGGTAATTACCGACGACGAGATGCACTACAAGTATCCCATTAACGACTTTGTGCTGATCCCGCGCTTTGCGGTGCACGACCCCGAGTTTACGCGCGGCCTGCCCGCCTCCATTACAGGGCAAACGGGCATGGACGCCCTGACGCATGCCGTCGAGGCCTTTATCGGGCGCAGCACCACGCCCTATACGCGCAAGATGGCGCGCCAGGCGGTGCAGCTCATCCACGACAATTTGCTCGAGGCCTATGAGTGCGGTGGCAACATGTGTGCGCGCCGCAATATGCTTTCGGCGGCGTATAAAGCGGGCGTTGCCTTTACGCGCTCTTATGTTGGATACGTCCATGCCATCGCGCACAGCCTGGGCGGGCGTTACGGGATTCCCCACGGCTTGGCCAACGCCATCATCCTGCCGCACATGCTTCGCGCCTATGGCGAAGCTGCTGCTCCCAAGCTCGCCGATCTCGCCCGCATGGCCGGCATTGCGCCGGCTAATGCGCTGGACAACGTGGCTGCTGAGGCCTTTATCGATTGGGTCGACCGCATGAACGCCGCCTTGGGCATACCCAAATATGTGACGGGCATTCGCCGCTCCGATATTCCACAAATGGCGGCCCATGCCGATGCCGAGGCCAATCCGCTATACCCCGTTCCGCTTCTAATGGACCGTTTGGAGCTCGAGCGTATGTACGAGGTCGTCGCGGGTGGTATGTTTGAGGGCGAGAATTAGGAGGGTCCATGAACACCGAGGAAATTGCGCGCATCGTCGGCGATCAGCGCGCCTACTTTAAGACACACGCCACGTTTGATGTCGATGCTCGACGTCGTGCGCTCGTGAGTTTACGCGATGCGGTGCGGGCCCACGAGGCCGATATTGCCCATGCGCTCAAGACCGATTTGGGAAAGTCGCATGACGAGGCGTATATGTGCGAGATCGGCACCTCGCTTTCCGAGATTCGTTATCAGATTGCGCATGTGGCTCGATGGAGTCGCTCGCGCCTGCGTCCGTGTGACCTCGCCAACGCCGTGAGTGTGTGCAAGACGCAGTCCGTGCCCTATGGCGTCACACTCATCATGGCTCCGTGGAACTACCCGTTTTTACTGACGCTCGAGCCACTCGCCGGCGCCCTTGCCGCGGGCAATACCGTGGTCATCAAGCCGAGCGCCTATGCTCCGGCATCGAGCGCGGTGCTCAAGCAAATCTGTGAAGAGGCATTTGATCCGCGCTTGGTGACGGTCGTCGAAGGCGGGCGTGCCGAAAACGAAGCGTTGCTCGATGAGTGCTGGGACAAGATCTTCTTTACCGGTAGCGTTCCGGTCGGCAAGCTCGTCATGGAGCGTGCAAGTAAAAACCTCACACCCGTGACGCTTGAGCTGGGCGGAAAGAGTCCCTGCATCGTGGATGCGACGGCTAACTTGAAGGTCGCGGCACGCCGTATCGCCTTTGGTAAATGGCTCAACGTGGGGCAGACCTGCGTGGCGCCCGACTACCTGCTGGTCGATGCGCGCGTGCACGACGAGCTGCTGGACCTCATCAAGGAGGAGGCCCGCCGCATGTTTGGCGAGCATCCGCTCGACAATGAGAATTACGGTCATATTGTCAACGCCAAGCATTTCGCGCGCGTACGCGGGCTGATCGACCCCGACAAGGTTGTGCTGGGAGGTACCGCGCGCGAGTCGTCGCTCAAGATTGAGCCGACGATTTTGGACGGCGTGGCGCCTGAGGACGCCGTAATGCAGGAGGAGATTTTCGGCCCCATCTTGCCGGTGCTGTCGTTTGAGAGCCTAGACGAGGCCGAGACGTTTATTACGGATCGTCCGACGCCGCTGGCCCTGTATATCTTTAGCCAAGACCGTGAGGTTCAGCAGCGCTTTGTGCGTTACGTGCCCTTTGGTGGTGGCTGTGTTAATGACACCATTATGCATTTGGCCACGAGCCATATGGGCTTTGGCGGCATGGGGGCGAGCGGTATGGGACAGTACCATGGACGCGAGAGCTTCGATACGTTTAGCCACAAGAAGAGCATCGTGAACAAGGCAACGTGGCTGGACGTGCCGTTCCGCTATGCCCCTTACGCAAGCTGGAAGCACAAGTTCGTGCGCATGTTTGTGCATTAGAATCAGATGACATAGGGATAAACAAAGTGGCCGCCCCCGCGTAAGCGAAGACGACCATTTCTCACGATGAAAACGTGTATCGGAGTTGGCAAGACCCGCTGCCACGGGTGCCATCCGTGTTCCTATCTTATCTGCAAGCGTTCCGTTGCGCAAGCGTTGCGGCAAACGATTGAAAGACGCAGACAGGATGAATTTGTGTCCGCACGGGCCCGTAGACTTCTCAACTACGTTGTGGATGCTCGCTAATCGGTAATGGAGGCGCACGTGTTTGATGACGATGACCTGTTCGATCTGACAGACGATCCGTTTGAGTGGGATATGCTACTCGATGACGATGAGTTGGAGCAGGACCGTAAGAAGCGGCAGGGCAAGAAGACGCGGGATGACGCTTCGAAAAAGCAGGACAAGCGTCGCCGAGGTCTGTTCGGCGGGCTCTTTGGGTGACTGTCTCATCGCCGCGTCTGTATACTAAACAGGTCTTATACGCGTTGCGAAATGAGGACAGAGACGATGATGTGGTTTACCGCCGACCTGCACCTGGGCGATACGAATATCTTGCACGACATGGATCGACCGTTTGATTCGGTCGAGGAGATGAACCGCAAGGTCATCGATGCCATCAATGAGTGCGTGGCTGTGGACGACCGCCTCTATATCTTGGGAGACTTTACCTATCGTTTGCCCCTGGCGGAGGCGGTGCGCCTGCGCGAGCGCATCGAATGTCAGAACGTAACGCTCATCTGCGGTAACCATGACGGCGACTGGGAAGATCCAGACGCGCCGCACATTTGGGATGAGGTGCGCGATTATCTGGAGGTCGCCCCCGGTTACGCGAAGGGCCATCGCCTGGTAATGAGCCATTACCCCATGCTCAGCTGGAACGGCAAGGCGCGTGGCGCCATCATGTTGCACGGGCATATCCACAGCAGGGGAGACCGCACCAACGCGCGCAACCGCGATCGCGAGCGCCCCATCTTTCGCTATGATGTCGGCCTCGATGCCAACGAGTACAAGCCCGTAAGCCGTGACCAAATCCTAGGCTTCTTTGGACTGTAGCTGTAAGTGCAGGTAGAATGAACGCGCCGCGCGGATGGTCTGTGCGGCGCGTTTCAGTAGGAGCGATGAATCCATGAGGGCTATCCAGCGCATTAACCATAACGCTGCCATCTGCGAAGACGGCGCGGGGCGTCAGCTTATCGCGCTGGGTCGTGGTATCGGCTTTGGCGATATGCCGCATGAGGTCGACCTGGATGTCATCACGCGTACCTTTTACGGCATTGATTCAAAGTACCTGGCGTTTATTGATGAGGTCGACCCCGAGGTGCTGGAGTTTTCTGCTCAGCTGGCTGATATCGCAACCGGACAGCTTTCGTACGAATTGAGCCCTAACCTCCCCATTACACTGGCGGACCATATCCAGTTTGCCATTAAGCGCGCCCGCGAACACATGGTGGTGTCGTTGCCGCTCGAGCGCGATCTGGAGCAGCTGCATCCCATCGAATACCGCTTGGGCGAGCTGGCTGTTCGCGGCATCCAGAAAAGCTTCCGTGTGCGTATGCCCCGAAGCGAGGCCGCGGGCATTGCCATGTCGATTGTCAACGCATCGGTTAAGCCGAGCGAGCGGCGCGTGCTTGCCGAGCAGCACGAGGAGCGACTGCTCGATATGACGGTCGCGATTATTCAAGAAGAGTTGGGTGTGACGGTCGATCGCTCGTCGTTCGCCTTTGCCCGCTTTGCCACTCATGTGCGCTATCTGCTCGACCGCGTGGCAAAGAAAGAGCCGATCGATACCGAGAACTCCGGTCTTTACGACGTGCTCGTGGAGCAGTATCCGGCGGCATCGCGTTGCGCTCACCGTGTCGACGATCTGATTCAAGAGACCTTTGGCGAGCCATTGGCCCAAGAGGAGCTCGTCTATCTGATCATGCATGTGAATCGCGTGGCTTCTGTCCACTCGGATAAATAGGCTCTCTGGTATTTCCTTTCCGTCATGGCGACCGTTCGCGGGTCGTTTGCTACCGTTCGTCGGTAATCTGAGCCGCAACGAACGCATCTGCCGCATATACTCGCCGTGTGTTGGGTGTTACTCACGGCGCAGCTCCGAGAGGCACTACCGATTCTGCCGAGACCATAATTGGGTCTCTGTCGGTTGTGCGCGGGGCTTTTTTCATGTCGATCCACCCGGGAATCACATGCAAATCAATCTCTTGCCAACTGATATCGCGCGCTGCGCAGGCGCGAGCGGAATCGTGCGTCTTGGCGCCGTGAAGTCCCACGGCCTTTAGTTGGAAGAGAAGGGATTCGACATGGCTGTCGATAACAAGAAGATTGCCGAGGACGTGCTCGCTGCCGTCGGCGGCGCCTCCAATGTGACGAACGCGACGCACTGCATGACCCGCTTGCGTCTGAACCTCAAAGATCAGTCCATTCCCAATGATAATGAAGTTAAGAAGATCAAGGGTGTGCTGGGCGCACAGTGGTCTGGCGGCCAGTATCAGGTCATCATTGGCCAGAACGTGCCGAAGGTCTATGACGCCGCCATTGCGCTGGGCGTCAAGGGCGAAGGCTCCATTGACGAGAGCCTCGATGACGGCACCAAGGAGCCACTGACGGTCAAGACTGCGGGCAAGAAGGCCCTTAACTACCTGTCCAAGACAATGTGCATGACGATCCCCATTATCATGGGCGCCGCCATGTTCCGCACACTTGCCGTACTTTGCGGCGACGGCATGCTCGGTATCTGGTCTGCTGATTCCGACATCTACAACTTCTTCTACAACTGGATTTACAACGCAGGCTATTATTTCCTCCCTGTTTATCTGGGTTGGGCTGCCGCAAAGCAGCTCGGCTGCAGCCAGCCGCTCGGCATGATGCTCGGCGGCGTGCTCATTGCCCCTGAGTTCATGACGCTGGTCAACGCTGCGGCGGATTCGGGTGCTACGACCACGATGGTTTACGGCGCGCTCCCGGCTCAGCTGAACAACTATTCTGCGACCGTGCTCCCCATGCTGCTGTCTATGCCGGTGCTGATGGTCGTCGAGAAGTTCATGAAGAAGATCATCCCCGACATGCTCTCCACGGTGTTTGTGCCCGTGTGCACCATGGCTGTGATGACCCCCGTTTCCCTGTGCGCCCTAGCTCCGATTGGTTCCATTCTGGGCGACCTGGTCGGCAACTTTATGTTCGGCCTCGGAAACGCTGGCGGCATCGTCACGATCCTCTCCCTCGTCGCCATTGCTGCGCTTTGGGAGTTCCTGGTTATGACCGGTATGCACCAGGTTCTGATTGCCCTCGGCATTGTGCAGGTGCTCACCTCAGGGTCTGACTCCTGCGTTATGGTCGCGGGTGCTATCGCTCAGTTCGCCACGTGGGGCATGGCCTTCGGTGCCTTCCTGCGCCTTAAGGAGGTCGACGAAAAGGGCGCTATGCTTGGTTTCTCGCTCTCCGGCATTGTCGGTGGCGTGACGGAGCCCGCGCTGTATGGCTGCGGCTTTAAGTATACTCGCTGCCTGGGTGCCATGGTCGCGGGCGGCGCTATCGGCGGCCTGATCGCGGCTCTCACTAATGTGACCACGTATGTTTTGGGCGCAACTAATATCCTTGGTATTACAGGTTATGTTGCAGGCGGAACTGCTAATCTCGTATGGGGCTGCGTTGCATCGGGCACTGCATTTGTTGCCGCCGCTGCCATCGCCTACTTCTTTGGCTTTACCAAGGAGCAGCTCGACGAAGACGCTGCTGCCGCCAAAGCCTAAAGCATCCGTTCGGTAGGACAATTATCTGGGGCACTTGGCTGCGCTTCAAGTGTCCCTTTCCGTAGATGGGGGTCAATATGAAGCAATTGCTCATTCGTGCCGACGATATCGGTTATTCGTATGCCGTTAACCTGGGGATTGCCCGCAGTATCAATGAGGGCCTGGTGCGCTCGGCGGGACTTATGCCCAATATGCCCGAGGCCGAGCGTGGCTGGTCGCTCGTGGCGGATGTCGGCATTGCGGTGGGTCAGCACACCAACGTGTGCCTGGGCAAGCCGTGTGCCGACCCGGCGCTCATTCCGAGCATGCTCAACGAGAACGGCGAGTTCCATAGCAGCCGTACCTTCCGCGATCATTTTAAGCGCGGCGAGGAGTTGATAGACTTCGACGAGGCCTGCATCGAGATCCGCGCGCAGCATGACCGCTTTGTCGAGATCGTGGGCCGCGAGCCCGATTACTTTGAGGCCCATGCCGTCATGAGCAAAAACCTTAACCGAGCGATCTCGGCGGTTGCTCAGGAGCTGGGCCTTAAGGAGCAAAAGGCGAGCTTCGACCCCGCGGCTGTGGTGCATTGCGGAGATACTGATCTGCGCATGGTGATGCGCTCGATGGAGCCGGGCTACGAGCCCAAAGAGGCAATCATGCAGACGGTTCGCGAGATGGTGGACGGCGAGACGGTCGTCTTTGTGTGCCATCCGGGCTATCTCGATCGTTTTATCCTGGAGAACAGCTCGCTCACGACCGACCGCACCAAGGAAGTCGATGCGCTGATCGACCCCGAGCTTCGCACTTGGCTTGAGTCTCAACCTGATCTTCGCCTGATCGACTACCGCGACCTGTAAGGACCCAAGTCACCACAAAGGGGACAGTCGCCTTTGTGGTGGTTCTGGCGCCGTTGCCATTATGGCGGCGGCGTCTTTTTTGTCCGTGCGGCGCGGTAGAGTGTAGGCGGTTGAAATTTGCGTCCATCGAGGAGCTGCCATGAACGAGATCAAGTGCCCGCATTGCGGCGAAGTGTTTAAGGGCGATGCGTCCGGCTATGCAGATATCGTCAAACAGGTGCGCGATGCCGAGTTCTCGCGCGATCTTGATGAGCGTGTGAAGGCGGTCCAGCGCGAGGGCGAGCAGGCGCTGGAGCTTGAGCGTTCGCGTTCGACGGCTGCCTTGCAAAAGGCAGAGTCTCAGCGCGACGCTGAGCTCGTAGAGCAGAAGAACGCTGCGGCTCAACAGCTGGCGCAAGAAGTCGCCAAGCGCGATGCCGAGCTTGCCGAGCTGCGCGCCAAGCTCGAAGGCGCTACTGCAGAGCGCGAGAGTGCAAGCCAGCGCGCGGCGGTTGAGGCCCGCGCCGATGCTCAAAAGGAGAATGCCGAACTGCAGCGCGAGATCGACAACCTGCGTGCGCAGTTGGGGCGCAAAGATGATGAAGCCAAGCTTGCCGAGGCAGCGGCACGCAATGCTGCTCAAAACGACCTGTCCGCACGTGATGCCCAGATTGCCGAGCTGCAAGCCAGGCTCGCCGCGGCGGACAAGGCCCAGGAGATGGCGCTTGCTGCTGCTGCGGCCGAATCGCAGCGTGAGCTCGAGGCCGCTCGCAGCGAGGCCGAACGTACGCTTGCTGACTATCGCGCGAAGGTTCAGGAGAAGTTTTCCGTCGCAAAGGCTCAGTCCGAGCAGGAGGCCGAGGGTCTGCGTGCTCAGCTGCGCGAACAGGAACTGACGGCCAAGATGAACCTATCGGAGGCGGTCGCCGCGGCGGAGCGTGAGCGTGACGAGGCCCGCGCCAAGCTCACGAGTGAGCTGGCGGTGCGCGATTCACGCGAGGAGCAGGCCAAGGCGGCACACGAGCTCGAACTTGCGCAGACCAAGCGCGCGAACGAGGAACTGATTCGCTACAAGGATGAAGAGATTGAGCGCCTTAAGGACATGAAGGTCCGCCTGTCCACCAAGATGGTGGGCGAGTCGCTCGAGCAGCACTGCGAGACCGAGTTTAATCGTCTGCGCATGACGGCGTTTCCCAACGCGTACTTCGAGAAAGATAACGATGCGTCCGAGGGCACCAAGGGCGACTTTATCTTCCGCGAGTGCGACGCGAGCGGCAACGAGATCATTTCGATCATGTTCGAGATGAAAAACGAGAACGACGAGACCGCGACCAAACACAAGAACGAGGATTTCTTTAAGAAACTCGATCACGATCGCCGCCAGAAAGGCTGCGAGTATGCGGTGCTCTGCACCCTGCTGGAGCCCGAGAGTGACCTCTATAACGCGGGTATCGTCGACGTGAGTTACCGCTATGAGAAGATGTACGTGATCCGCCCGCAGTTCTTCATCCCCATGATTACGCTCCTTCGCAACGCCGCTATGGGTTCGCTTCGCTATAAGCAGGAACTGGCGGAGTACAAACAGCAGAATATCGATGTCACGAACTTCGAAGCCAAGATGGAGAAGTTCAAGGATGGCTTCTCGCGCAACTACAACCTGGCGAGCAAGCAATTCGAGTCGGCAATCAAGGAGATCGATGCCGCCATTAAGCAGCTCGAGAAGACCAAGGACGACTTGCGCCGCAGCACCGAGAACCTACGCTTGGCCCACAACAAGGCCGATGAGCTTACCATTCGCAAGCTCACATGGGGCAACAAGACCATGAAGGCAGCGTTTGACGAGGCGCGCGAGGCTGCGCCAGAGACAAACGAGGAGCCAGCCGAGGCGGATTCGTATGAGGTCGAGGATGCCGAGTAAGGCATAGCGGATAGTGAAAAAGCGGGGCTGCTGGCGATGTTGCCAACAGCCCCGCTTCGTTTCGTCCCAATATGCTTGGCTAATCCTCGAGCAAATCCTCGATAAAACCGACGCGGTAGTTCTTGAAGATGACCTCGCCACCGTCTTGCGTGGCGTCCAGATCGACATCGCCCATGATGCCAAAGTCGTGGTCGCCGTCCTCGTCGGCAAAAATCTGGTGCACGTGCCACACGTGGAGCGCCTTCTCGTCGGACTCGTCGATCGAGAACATAGCAGAGGAGCGCGCGTCGCCGTCGGTGAGAATCTCCTCGTGCTGCTCGTGGTAAGCGTCGAGTGCTTTTTGCCAGCGGATCTCGCTCATGCCCCAGTCGTCGTCGAGTTCGCCCAGGTCGCGCACATGCTCGCGGGCGGCAAGAGTCACGCGGCGGAAGAGCGCGTTGCGCACCAACAGCGTGCAGCCGCGACGGTCCGCCACGACCTCGTCGATGCCCTGCGGCGGCGTGGCGTCGAGGGCTGCCGGGTTGCCAGCGTTCTCCCACTCGTCTACCAAGCTCGAGTCGACCGAGCGCACCACAAAGCCCAGCCACGAGATAATGTCGCGCAGGCGCTCGTCGCGCTTCTCGATGGGTACGGTGCGGTCGAGCGAACGGTAAGCCTCTGCCAGGTAGCGCAGCAAAATGCCCTCGGAGCGGGCGATGCCGAGCTTTTGAATGTAGCCCTTAAAATCGCTCGCGCTCTCCAGCATATCGCGCAGAACGCTCTTGGGAGAGAGTTGGTAGTCGTTTGCCCAGGGTACTTCCTGGCAGTACTTGTCAAAGGCGGCGTCGAGCAGGTCCTCAAGCGGCTTTTCGTACGTGACGTCCTGAATACGCTCCAGGCGCTCCTCATACTCGATGCCGTCGGCCTTCATCTCGGCCATAGCGCGATCGCGCGCGGCACGCTCCTGTGCGCGCAGCACCTGTTTGGGGTCCTCGAGCGTGGCCTCGACCATCGAGATCAGATCCATGGTATAGGTCTCGCTCTCGGGATCGAGCAGCTCCAGCGCGGCAAGCAAAAACGGTGAGAGCGGCTGGTCGAGCGCAAAGTCCTCGGGCAGGTCGACCGTCAGCGCGTAGTCGATGTCCGGCGCGGCATCAGCCGGAGCGTCGGGTGCGGGCGGTACCTCGGTGCGCACGACGACGCCGGAGTCGATGAGCGTGGCGAAGATTTCGTCGGCGCGAACCTCGAGCTTAGCCTTTTCTTCGGGAGTCTGCAGGCTCGTCTCGATGAGGTCGTGTACGCGGGCGCGGGCGTCGCCGCCCTGCTCGACCACGCTAATCACCATGGAGTGTGTGATGCGAAGGCGCGGCTTGAGCGTTTCGGGCTGCGTCTCGATCAGGCGCTCAAAGGTCTGCTTGTTCCAGGTGACAAAGCCCTCGGGGGCCTTCTTCTTTTTAATCTTGCGGAGCTTCTTGGGGTCGTCGCCCGCCTTGGCCATGAGCTTGGCGTTCTCGATCTCGTGCTCGGGTGCCTCGGCAATCACCATGCCCTCGGTATCGAAGCCCGAGCGGCCGGCGCGACCGGCAATCTGATGAAACTCGCGGGCGCGCAGACGACGCATCTTGTAGCCGTCGAACTTGGTGAGCGCGGTGAGCACCACGGTATGGATGGGCACGTTGATACCGACGCCGAGCGTATCGGTGCCGCAGATGACGGGCAACAGGCCCTGTTGTGCCAAGCGCTCGACCAGCAGACGATAGCGCGGCAACATGCCAGCATGGTGCACGCCGACGCCGCATCCGAGCAAGCGCTTAAGAATCTTGCCAAAGGCCGTCGAGAAGCTCGTGCCCTTGGCCGCCTCCTTGATGGCCCCACGCTGCTCCTTGCTGGCAATACCAAAGTTGGCGAGGGATTGCGCCGTCGCAAGTGCGGCGTCCTGGCTAAAGTGCACGATGTAGAGCGGGGCCTCGCCGCGGCGCATTGCGAGCTCGACCGTGCCCTCGAGGGAGGTCGTCACGTAGTCGTAGCTCAGCGGCACGGGGCGTGGGGCATCGACGACCAGATCGCACGCGGCGCCGGTGTGCTCCTCGAGTGAGGCGGCGATCGCGGTGACATCGCCGAGCGTGGCGCTCATGAGCATGAATTGTGTGTGAGGCAGGGTGAGCAGCGGTACCTGCCAGGCCCAACCGCGATCGGGGTCGGCAAAGTAGTGGAACTCGTCCATGGCGACGCAGCCCACATCGGCATCTTCGCCCTCGCGCAGTGCGTCGTTAGCAAGGATCTCTGCCGTGCAGCAGATGACGGGCGCTTTAGTATTGATATGCGTGTCGCCGGTGATCATACCGACGTTATCGCGGCCGAGCACCTGTACCAGGTCGAAGAACTTTTCGCTGACCAAGGCTTTGATGGGGGCCGTGTAATAGCAGCGCTTGCCCTGCGCCATGCCCATAAAGAGCATGCCCAGCGCGACGAGCGATTTGCCCGATCCGGTCGGTGTGCCCAAAATGACGTGATCGCCGGCAGCCAGGTCCATGAGGGCCTCTTCTTGGTGATCCCACAGCTCGATGCCGCGGTCGCTCGTCCATTCAAAGAAGCGTTCGAAGGCCTGATCGGCCGTGAGCCACGGTTCGGGCTCACTGCCGTCTTCGGGCTCCCACCAGGTGGGGGAGAGCGCGCCGAGCGAGCCGAACTCGGCCTCGGTTCCCGTGCCGCCCGAGAATGAGCTGGCGGCGCCGGCGCCCGAGACGGTGCTGGCGGCGGTATCTGTCGTGGTCTGTGCCATGTGTGGTTGCTTTCTCTCGCGATTGTCCGCCAACTATTATGGCGTAGCGGCGGCGCGGGGTGCCAGCGCGCGAGAAAATGCAGGAAATGGGCGTTCTGCCCAGCCGTTTGGTGCAGTAGCCAGCTAAGTGAGTAGACTTTTTGCGATATCGCGAGCACATGGCTTTTGCGCAAGGGCTCTACCTGCGGTTTTAGTTTTCGCTATGCGGGTTGTGCTTTGCTATTGCTAAATAGTCTACTCACTTAGGTTTGAGGACCGTTCGCTGGCGCTTATTTGCGCTTGTTTGCCGATGCCGCGACCATCAGAAGCCCCTAGGACTCCTGCGGTAAGCGCTTCTTGCCCTTGCGGGCGCGGTTTCTAAAGTTCTCGACGGCTTCTTCCATGCCCAGAGGCACATAGGTGAGCTCATCGAGGTTATCGGGCAGGTAGCAGGCAAGACTTTGCTCCTGCATGTGACCCGCCGTGAGCACATCGTCACTGGGATGTGCGCCGGGTGTGGCGCAAATGCCATAGACGACGGCACCCATCTCGCGCGTGCGGCGCTCGTATTCGGTCTCGGGGTGCTCGGGATGGTCGCGGCGGACGTCGTCGCTTACCCAAAGCGTGTCGTAGCCTGCCGCAGCAAACTGCCCCAAGGCGTAGTCGCGCAATGGCTTACTGTCGGTTCGCAGTGTGACGGTGGCACCGGCTGAAAAGAGCGGACGGTACAGCATTAGGTGGTCGACATGGACGAGTCGCTTTTTGGCGTACTTGGCCTTGGGCTGCGGCGTGGGAAAGTTGATGGTGATGGCATCGAGCTCGCCTGCGGCAAATAGCTGCGACAGCGATGCGGCACCTCGGGGCAGGACGAGTGCGTTGGACAGCCCCTGCTCGCAGATTTTCTGTGCGGCATAGGCGATGCAGATGGGCTCCTGGTCCATACCGATAAAGAGCGTGTCGGGCTCGTGGGCCGCGCGCTCTACAAGGTACGTTCCCTTGCCACAGCCAAGGTCCAGGTGAAGGTGTTCGAAAGGCTTGCTGCCTGCGGGCGCACAGGCCTTGCGCCAATCTCCGGCATAGGCCTCGGGGTTCGTCTCAATCGCATCGGCATAGCGCTCCAAGCGCTCCTCGAGCACAAAGTTCTTAGGGGTGCGAGCGTGGACGGCTCCCATGAGGCTCCTTGGTCATAAGTATGGAACGCATGGCTGCGCGTTCCGGCGATGGGTTAGAAGGGGGCGATTTGCCCGAACGCTGCGGTGCGGCTCGGCGGCGAGTCGTCGGTGCCTACAGACGCTTGAGAATCACATAGCGGTTGAGCTCGCCGCTGCGACCGTCGGCGTGGAAACGCTCGAGCTCGCGTACGGGAACCTCGCCGCTCTTGTAGAACGTACGGACGCCGCGCACCAAGTCGGTGATCTGCTGATCGTCAAAGTGATGGCAATAGCGGTAGGCGTGGCGGTCGTTTTGCCAGCCAATGAGGTGGTCGCCGGCTTCAAACTGCGCGGAATCGTAACCCTCAAACGGCGGGGTGAGCTCGGCGCGGGCTTCGGCTCGAACGGCCTTGCGCGCCATGCGCTCGTCATTCATAAACTCCCAAAAGCTGATGGCGATGATGCCGCCCGGGTGCGTCTGGCGCACCAGGGCGTCGAGCACGCGTACGCGGTACTCGCATGACGGCACGTGGTGCATAAAGCCAAAGCAGACCGAGATGTCGGCGAGCGGGGCGTCGAAAAGCACGTCGGGTGTCTCGGCGGGGTTGAGCTTCATGAGGGCGTCGAGCACGTCGAGTTCCTGGAAGTGCAGGTTGGGAATGCGCAGGGCGTGGCCGTGGGCGTCTATTGCCAGATCTTGGCACGAGTCGACACCATAGAACTCAAACGGGCAGCTGGCATCTGCCGAGGGGTTTGCGCCGTCGACGCCCTTGGCGGCAAGTGCCCCGCCGGCGGCAAAGTTCTCGAATCGCATATTGCCGCAGGCAAGGTCGAAGACGCGGACGGGATGCTCGATCGTGGCCACATCGAGCTGATCAAGCGCGATGTCCATGGTGCGCACCCAGCCGGGCCACGGGGCCTGGCGCGTATCGGAAAAGGAAGCGGAGTGCTCGCGATAGAACGTATTGTTGAGCTGGATGAGCGATGATGCGAAATCGCGGTTCACGGCGCGGAACTCCCTCCGTTGGCGGTGCGGAATAAACAGTACGACCATACTACCGTTAACGCCGCAACGGGGACAACCGAGCTGCGGGTCATTGCTTTGTTTGGACACATTTCCGCAGCTCATATGCGCCCGCAACCTCCGGTTGTCAAAAATCTCACTAGAATAGGTGGCATGCTTTTGGCGGTGGCGGATAGATTTTTAACTGTGCAAGGCGCCTTAAGAACAAAAACGGTCCGGCGGCACGGCTGGCATCACATAGGAGGAACCATGAATGTAGAAACTGCGCAGCGGCTCGCCGACCTTCGCCGCAGCAAGGGCTTTAGCCAAGAGGGATTGGCGCGAAAGCTGGGACTGTCGCGCCAGGCGGTCAGTAAATGGGAGCGCGCGGAGAGCTCGCCCGATACCGAGAACCTGATCTCGCTCGCCAAGCTCTATGGTGTGAGTCTGGACGAGCTGCTCAATCCGAGCGACGAGATCGAGGACGATATCGAGTTTGAGAATGAGGACCGCGCCCGCCAGCGCGAGGCCGAGGCGGCGGAGCGAGCCCGTACCCACGAGGCGGCGGCACGCGCTACCGAGGCCGCAACGCAGGCGAGTGATGCCGCGGCTAAGGCGGCGCAGGCTGCAAGCTGGAGCGCGCAGGCCGCCAATGCTGCTACGGCGCAGGTGACGAGTGGCGGCGCGGTTGGCTCGACTCCGGTGAAGGGGCCGTTCCAGTCGTTTCCGTATTGGGCCGTGTGCTGGCTGCTGTTCTTTTTGCTGATGTTCCTGTTTGGTGCCGGCCCCTTTGCCGCGCTAATCTTCTTCACGATTCCCATCTATCACTGGGTGGCGCGTGCGCTCGATGGCGATTGGGCGCGCGGGGATATTCAGATTGGTCCGGCGCCGGTGGCGGTTAAGGCTCAGGAGAAGGATGCTTCTGCGGAACCTGATGCTGACGTAGCTACTGCGGCCACCGCTGAGCCATGTGCCAAAGAGGGTGACGAATGATGAAGCTTTCGCATGAATCCAAGCTGCGCCTGGGCGTCGGCATCGGAGCGTTTGTGCTCATCATCGGGCTTGTCTTTGGCATTTCGCGGACTTTGATTCATTTTGATGGTCCGTGGGATCTCGACGATGTTGTATCCGGCTTGTCTGGTATGGACGATGTTGTTGACGACGATGTTTTGAACGATGGCGGTAAATATTCCGCTCAGCCTCAGCAGCTTTCGAGTGCGACCTTTGATGCCGATGAGTTCCGCTACCTCGATTTCGATATCAATGCGGCTTCGGTGGACGTCAAGGTTGTCGATGGCAACAAGGCTCGCGTTATCGAGCGGGGGCGCGTTGCCAAGGGTATGGATGCCTCCAAGGCCGCGACGCAAAACATCGCATTCGTCGAGGACTCGACGCTCAAGGTTTCCCAGTTTGGAAGTGATGACGGTAAGGCAATCGATCGCTCAGTTACGGTTGAGCTGCCGCGCCGTGTTGCCGAACATCTGAAGGGAGTCAACGCGCACGTGGGCTCGGGTGATCTGCAGATTGCCGGTGTCATCTGTGATGGTTTTGACCTTTTCCTGGGTGCGGGAGATGTAGAGTTTACGGGCAGCGTGACTGATGCGCTCAGTGCTGAGGTCGGTTCGGGCGATGCGACGTTCGAGCTCTACCAGGCTCCCGCGAAGTCGATGGACGTAAGCGTGGGCTCGGGCGATGTGGAGATAACGGTTCCGAACTCTACGGGCTTTACGGCGAGTCTCACCGTGGGCAGCGGTGACTTCGAGAGCGATTTCCTTCCGCTTGGCTACGATGGCGAGACCATATTGAATCTTGAATTCGACAACGGTGATAAGTCTGCCACGTATCGTTTTAAGGTCGGTTCGGGTGACATGTCGTTTGATCCGGAGTGACATGTGGTTTTCGGAGATCGGTACATATAGGCATGCTCTTTGATGGAGGCGCCGGGGCCGTGACTGGCTCCGGCGCCTTTGCCTTTACAATGGGGACATGGAACAGATTATCTTGAACATACTCGAGGCTCTGCGTCGCGGCGAGACCGTGGACGACAAGGCGCTCGTCAAACTGATACATGCCGAGGCGCGCCGTGAGGGTGCCGACAAACGCGATTTGGCCAAGCGCCGTCTGCTGCCGTTCTACCAGCGGGTTAAACGTGAGGAGCCGGCTCGGTGGGCTGCGTGGAATGTCGATTCCGATCTGGAACGCCAACTGCTGCAGGTGCTGCGCATGAAGCCGCGCCGCACGGCTTCGGGCGTGGCGACCATTACCGTCATCACCAAGCCCTGGCCATGCTCGGGCGATTGCCTATTTTGTCCCAACGATCTGCGCATGCCCAAAAGCTATCTGCATGCCGAGCCGGCGTGCGCCCGTGCGGAGCAAAATTGCTTTGACCCGTATCTGCAGGTGAGTGCCCGTTTGACGGCGCTTTCGCAAATGGGGCATGCGATCGATAAGATCGAGCTCATTGTGCTCGGCGGTACCTGGAGCGACTATCCGCAAGGGTATCAAACGTGGTTTATGTCGGAGCTATTCCGTGCGCTCAATGACGATGCCGTCGCCGGCGTGGCGGCAAACCCCATGTTGGCGCGTCCGGGCGTCAGCCGTGCCGAGGCAGGGCGTCTGCTCGATGACGCTCCCGCCGATGCCCTGCCGCCTGTGGTAGCAGAGCGCCGCGAGCGCTATCGGGCCGCCGGCATTGCGACAGACGAGGTCGAGCTTGCTGCCGGCGTTGCCGACGAGCAGGGGCGTGTGGATGCTGCCGTGGGCGGCTATAACCGTGCGGTGTGTCGTCTGTACGGTCCCGGTACGCCGTGGGGCGAGGTCACTGAGTGGCAGACGGCAACGATGGAGGAGCTCGAGCGTCAGCAGCGCATCAACGAGACGGCGAAGCATCGCGTGGTGGGACTCGTTATCGAGACGCGCCCCGATGCTGTAACGCCGCAGGCGCTTACGCTCATCCGCCGCCTGGGCTGCACCAAGATCCAGATGGGTATCCAGAGCCTCGACCAGCACCTGCTCGATATCAACGAGCGTCGCATTTCGGTGGCGCAGATCGAGCGGGCGTTTTCGCTTGCGCGCCTGTTTGGCTTTAAGATCCACGCGCATTTTATGCTTAACTTGCTGGGCGCCACGCCCGAGGGGGACAAGCGCGACTACGAACGCTTTATGACCGAAGGGGCCTTTATGCCCGACGAGGTCAAGGTCTACCCGTGCGCGCTCATCGAGGGCTCGCGTCTGGTGGGCTGCTATGAGCGTGGCGAGTGGCGCCCCTATACCGAGGAAGAGCTGCTTGATGTGTTGGCCGATGACATCGTGGTGACGCCGGCGTTCTGCCGCATCAGTCGCATGATCCGCGACTTTAGCTCCGACGACATCATGGTGGGCAACAAGAAGCCCAACCTGCGTCAGCTCGTCGAAAACCGCTTGGCGGCTCGTGGGGAAGGCACGACGGTGCGTGAGATTCGCTATCGCGAGATCAGTACGGCGGGTGCCGACCTGGATGAGCTGACCCTTGACGAGGGGGTGGCGTACGAGACGCCGGTGACGCACGAGCGCTTTTTGCAGTGGGTGACACCGCAGGGCAAAATCGCGGGCTTTTTGCGCCTGTCCCTGCCCGACCGCGCGTTTGTTGCCGCGCACGCGGACGAGTTGCCGACGATGCCGGAGGAGGCAATGATTCGCGAGGTGCACGTGTATGGCATGGCGGCGCGCGTGGGCGATCAGGGCCAGGCGGCGCAGCATCACGGGTTGGGGCGTTTGCTCGTAGAGCGTGCGTGCGAGATTGCCCGGGATGCCGGCTATGCGCGCATCAACGTGATCAGCGCGATCGGTACGCGCGAGTACTATCGCCATCTTGGTTTTTATGACCATGGCCTTTATCTGCAAAAGGAGCTCTAGATGAACAAGCCGAGTGTTTCTGCCGGCGTCGTTGCCGGCGTTGCTCTGGGAGCCGCGGCGCTTGGTGCGGCCGCTGTCGCTGTTCGTGCTGCCTGTCTGCAGGTTGCGCGAACCTGCAATGGGTTGGCGCGTGTGAAGCGCGTGCACGACGAGGGCGGCGACGAAGTCCGCGTATTGGTGCAAGGCGGCGTCTACCAAAGCGCGAGTTACGTTGGCGAGCGTTGGGCTGAGCCCGCCTTTGCGTACTATCGTGCGTTTGACGACGTGTTTGAGGCCGAGGATGCGATGCGCGACGTTTATGGTCACGGTATCAGCCGTATGCTCATGCTGGGTGGCGGCGGGTTTGCCTATCCCAAGTTTGCACTGATGTCGCACGAGGGTTTGCGCATGGACGTCATCGAGTATGACGGAGAGATTACGCGTCTGGCCCGCCGCTGGTTCTACCTAGACGAGCTGGAGCGCACGGCGGGCGATCGCCTACGGGTGATTACTGCCGAGGCGCGTTCGTACCTGGGCGTGACGAGCGTGGGGCATCGTCGCTACGACGTGATCGTGAGCGATTGCTTTGGCGGTGCCGAGCCCGTGCGCGAGCTGGCGACCGTTGAGGCGCTGCGTTTGGTGCGGGGTAGCTTGAACCCCGGGGGTATCTACGTTGCCAATATCGTGAGCGCAAACGAGGGAGGCGATGTGACGTTCCTGCGTGATTGCGCTGCCACGGCACTCGAGGTATTCGCCCACGCCTGGGTGGTCCCATGTGGCGATGCGGAGTTCGGCGGCGAGGAAAACTACCTGCTCATCGCCAGCGACGGCAACTACGCCTTTGCCGAAGCCGTGCCCTTCGACACCGACTTCCTCGGCACCGTCCTTCACGACAAATAAGTCTCCCCGTCCCAAAAAGACTGGTCTTAGGCGTGGTCGCGCCAGCCGAGAACGCGCTGCTTCATGTCTTCGATGTCGAGCACGCCTTCGGCAAAGCCCTTGCGCACGAGCTCTTCGGGAACGAACTCATCGTAACGATCAAAGTAAGGCACCTCGCCGGGATAGACGAGCTCGATGGGATCGAAGTCCTTCTCGGCCTCGGCGGCGAGCACTTCAAAGAACGTCTCCTCGTCGGCCTTCATCTTAAACTGCATAAAGTACGGGCGTGACGGGTCGAGTCCGCGAAGGCCTAACTCAGCAGCGCATTTGATTTTAAGCATGCGCTCAAGTGCTAGGAAGGCGTAGCTGCCCAACCAGGGGAAGAGCACCCAGGTGTCGCCACCCAGGTTGATGAGCGGCTTAGTTCCCGCACCCGAAATCTCGGCGGTATGACGAGCCTGTGCAAGACGTGCCCGTGCGTTGCCCATGAGATACGGATATGCCGCATGCTCGTTGAGCGCCTTGCGCATGCGCTCGAGTACGTGTGTATTGATGTCACCGGGGCAGTCGCCAAAGTAGGCCGGCACACGGCCCTTGACCTGCGTGGCAAAGACGGTATGACGCTTCCAGTCCACTTCCTCGACAATCCAGCAATGGCCTGCAATGGCGATGCGCTCACCGGGCGGTGGGGGATTGACGATCGTGCCCAACTCGGCCGACTCGCTGCGAACAGTGAACTCCTCGTTTTCCTGGAACACGGCATAGAACTTAAAGTTGTTGATGATGCGCTCGCCCGCGAGACCCACGATGAGCCCGCCGCCCTCGGTGACCTGGATATGGTCGATCTTAATGAGGTGACGCAGCAGCACGCGATAGTCATCGGCCGAGATGCGATGGAAATAGCTCAGTGTGAGCACGCGCTGGGCAAGTTCGGCCGGCGTGAGCTCTCCGGTGCTGGCGAGGGTCGACATGGTCTGGTGATAGAGCAGACTGTAGGGGAGTCGATCGAGCTCGGGCGGTTCGACCCACTTTTCCTCGCGATAGAGTTGTACAAGCGCGATGCCCTGCAGGAGCTTCCAAGGAATGGTCTCGGGCATCATCGTGCGCGGCTCGGGTTCTTCCTCGCGCATGACAAACCACATCTCGGGCGGAAGGTCGCGACGGCCTGTGCGGCCCATACGCTGCAAAAAGGAGCTGACGGTAAACGGCGCGTCAATCTGGAAGGCGCGCTCCAGGCGGCCGATATCGATACCGAGCTCCAGCGTAGAGGTGGTGACGGTTGTCTGCGCCTGCTCCTCGTCGCGCATGAGCTCCTCGGCCGTCTCGCGCAGCGATGCCGAAAGGTTGCCGTGGTGGATGAGAAAGCGGTCGGGCTCGTGTCGACTTTCGCAGTAGCTGCGCAGCATGGAGCACACGGCCTCTGCCTCCTCGCGCGAGTTGGCAAAGACCAGGCACTTGCGGCCGCGCGTATGCTCAAAGATGTAGCCCATACCGGGGTCGGCGTTGTCGGGTGCCGTGTCGGTGGGGTTGAGAAGCGCCTGCTCGGCCGCTCGTGGGATGTCGACTTCGCCCTCGGGGGCCGAGGAAGTGCGACGGTCTTTGGGAGCGGCCTTGCCCCGCGCCTGCTCGCGACGTTGACGGCGCTCCTCTTGTGTGAGTTGTCCGCTGTGACGCATGTCTTGGGCGCCGGCGGGCAGTGCCGCGGATGCCGCCGCCTCGATGCGCTCGCACGCAAGCACTTCGGCCTCTTGAGGACCCGTGCTCTCGAATCCCCGCTGCTGTGCCTGGGGACCCGAGTTGTAGAAGTGCTCCATGGAGATGCGCCACACGCGACGCGGTTCCTCAAAACGGGGGATAACGCAGTCGCGTCCCGTTCCCTGCGAGAGAAAGGCACCCGTGCGCTCGGGGTCGCCGATGGTGGCCGAAAGGCCAATGCGGCGAGGCTGCACGCCGGCCATGCGCGAGAGTCGCTCGATAAGGCAGAGCGTTTGCCCGCCACGGTCGCCGCGCATGAGCGAATGGACCTCGTCGATAACCACGTAGCGCAGGTCGCAGAACATGCGCGGGATCGCCATGTGCTTATGGATCAAGAGCGCCTCGAGCGACTCGGGTGTAATCTGCAAGATGCCGCTCGGCTTTTTGATGAGTTTGGCCTTGTGCGATTGCGAGACGTCGCCATGCCAGTGCCAGACGGGGATGTCGGCTTCTTCGCACAGGTCATTGAGGCGGACGAATTGGTCGTTGATGAGCGCCTTGAGGGGGCCAATGTAGAGGGCGCCCACGCTTGCGGGCGGGTTCTCCCAAAACTCGGTCAGGATGGGAAAGAAGGCTGCTTCGGTTTTGCCGGAAGCTGTGGATGCCGTCAGGAGTACATTGTCTTGTGTGTTAAAGATGGCATCTGCCGCCGCAACCTGAATGGAGCGCAGGCTCTCCCAATCGTGGGAGTAGATGAAGTCTTGGATAAACGGGGCGTAGCGGTCAAAGGCGTTCATGAGGCCTCCTTTCAAAAGCGAATCTCTCAACGCGGCGAGCAGTGGCTTGCTGCATTACTGCTTCAACGTTCGCCCAGATAAAACCTGCCAAAATAAACCTGTCCCTTTTTGGCAGGTTAGATGGTGAATTCGGCGAAGTTGCGGTTGCCGTCTGCGGTGCCGGTGTCGCCTGTTGCAGCTGGCGGCGCCAGCGTGACGCCGCCGACGCTTTGCAGCAACTCAGCCACGTTTGCATCGGGATTCTGGCACAGGATATCGAGCAGCTCGATAAAGTCACGGATGACCTCACGCGGCGTCAGATGCGTGTCTGCTCCCACACGACCGAACTCGATCTTGAGGAAGTCTACCAAGTCGTTCTCGGTAAGCGTGGGCGTCCAGCCAAAGTAGCCAGCATGGATCTGCATGAGTTTTTCGATCAGCACCAGCAACTCCTCGTAGGTGAGTGGCTGCAGGCGGATGATGGGCGCGAGCATGTCCTTAAGATCCTCGCGTGCAAAGCGGCCTTGAGCGAGTCGGCTGCGCAGGGCCTCGTAGGAGAACACGCCACGGCGGCGGTCTTCGATGGAGGTTGGCGTGCCGCCCATGATCATGCCCAGGTACTGCGCCTTGCCCTGGAGCGTGTCGTTGTACATGGTCAGGATCTTCTCGTAGTTGTATTGGCGTGTGATGGCGTTGGGAATCTTATACAGATTCACGAGCTCGTCGATGAGCACCAGCATGCCCTTGTAGCCGCTGCAGACCAAAAAGCGCGCAATGAGTTTGACGTAGTCGTACCAGTCATCGTCGCTGATGATGGTTGAGGACCCCAGTTCGGCGCGAGCCTCGCTCTTGGTGCGGTATTCGCCGCGGATCCATTTGGTCACGCGGCTCATAGCTTCTTCGTCGCCCTCGGATACGGCCGCGCGGTAGCGGCGGAGCATGCGGGTGAAGTCAAAGCCGTGGACCATTTCCTCGAGCGGCGCCAGTTGGGCATTGACGGCAGGCTCGTCGGCATCGGCACACGAGGCGACCCAGCGATCCAGGATAAGGTTGAGCGCACCGCCCTCGGGGCGCGTCTTGGTCGATATATTGCGGATGAGCTCGCGGTAGGTGGCAAGGCCCTGTCCCTGACCGCCCTGCAGGCGGCGCTCGGGCGACAGGTCGGCATCAGCGACGACGAATCCCTCGCCCATGGCGTGCGTGCGGATGGTCTGGAGCAAAAAGCTCTTGCCGGCGCCGTAACGACCGACCAGAAAGCGGAAGCTCGCGCCACCGTCGGCGATGAGACTCAGGTCGGTGAGCAGGGCGCGGATCTCGACCTCGCGCCCTACGGTGATGTAAGGAAGGCCGATGCGCGGGACCACGCCGCCCTTGAGCGAGTTGAGAATGACGGCAGCGACGCGCTTGGGCACGCGGGGTGCTGCGGATGCGGTATCACTCATGGTTTAGGTATCCTCTCACGTCTGCTTCGTAGTCCTCGATAATCTGCGGCCCTGCCGCGCCGAATTCGATAACGGTGTCTCCCATCAGGTCAAAGAGCGCCTCGTTGATGGTATCGACAAGCATGTCCTCACTCTTGCCCGACTGCGCCACCGCCGATGCCGTCTGCACTGCGTTTTGCTCGAGTAGTGCTCGAAGATAGGCGTCTGCGGCGGGATCGAGTGCGGACGCGGTGTCAGCGGACGTGGGTGCTGGTGCGAGGAGCGGGGCCACGACGCCAAACTGCTCGGTGGAGATGGTCGGCTCGCTAGCCTCGTCCTGCTGCATGGTCGTCGCGACTGGTTCGGCGATCGTGCCGGCCACGGGCTTGGCTTCCCGTCGTTCGGCAACTGTCACCTCGGCATCCGCAAGCGTGCCGTCCTCGCGTTCCTCATCGATCAAAAGCGCTTCGCGCGTTTGCGCAGCGGCGTTCCGAATGTGCCCCAGCTGACTCAGATCGATATCGATCTTGACGGGCTGGTGTGCGGCGTCCCACGAAAGCCATGCCACAATCTCGTCATCGATAATCTTGGCCAGATATTTGGGGACCTTTTCTTCCTTAAGGGGATGGGCGGGGTCCAGCGCCAGGCGTAGGCGTTGGTCGCAGGCGCGCATCATTTCACCGAGCTTGCTGCTCTTTTGCCTGCTGCCGTGGATACGCATGCATTCCCAAAAGCCGTTTTGGCAACGGTAGATATGGATAGGATTCAGGCGGTATTCGCAGTCCTCGTGGCGCTCGGGCGCAAAGAATACGGCCGAGGCAAACATGGTGTAGGGCATGGCCGTCTCCTCCCCAAATAAACTCGCCACGATGCCGGTCTTTCGGTGCGTGTCATAGTAGCGCGCCATACGGACATACACGGCGCATGCCACGTGGCGCAGATCGCAGTGGTGGCTGCGGTCGAGCCGCGAGTTACTTAGGTTGTACGTGGAGAGGGCGTTGATGGCGGCCATGAGTCGTTCCTCGCGCACCTCATCGGGCGGAAGGGGGAGCGTGGGCTCGGAGATTTTGCGACGCTTAGGGGTCTGGCCGGACGGTGCCGGTGCTGGTACAAGGTCTCGTGCCGCGCGCCGCAGCTCGATAAGGGCGTTATCGAACATGACGGTTTTAGAGTCGCGAAGCAGCTTGGGGTCGAGCCCGTGGAACACGGCGTAATCCTGCAGCCACACGCGCGCAAACCGGTCGATGCCGGGCTCGAAGGCGCGATAGACATCCCAAAAGGCCTTGATCTTGTTAAAACCATCGAGCGGATTATCTACGCCAATGCCGCAAATCAGCTCATAGAGATACAGAAAGGCAAAGGACGTAGACGTTTCCTCGACGGTTCCGCGGCGCACTTGGGTACGCCAGGTAAAGTAGCCGCGCAACTGTCGATCGCTCATGGCATTGTAGGTGGGAAAGTACGACTTAAAGGTGCCGTTGTAGGGGCAGTCGTCCTCAAAGTCGGCCATCAGCAGGCCTTGGCGGTAGAAAAGCTCGGCTTCCGAAAGCCAACGACCCGCGCCGCCCTTGGGGTCATCCTGCCAGCGCGATATCTCGCGCATTTTGCGGTACTGGTCGGGGAGGAAATTCTGCATCTGTCGGCCGGTTTTGAGAATCGGCTCGTCTGCGTAGATTTCGTTAGAGAAGCGGGCGGACTGATGGGTCCGGGCCTCGGCCATAATGCGCTCGATGAGCATCTTGATGTCCTGGTCGGCCACCGCTTCTCCTCTCCTAACGCAGCTTCGGTGACCTCATATCATAGCACAGCATCAAACAGGTGTTCGAGATACTGCTGCGTAGATAGATTTAGAACAGGAGGGCGTAGATGACGGCGATGACGACGGAGGGGAGCATATTGGCCGTGCGGAAGGTCTGAGGACGGATGAGGTTGACGCCGACGCAGAAGATGAGCATGGAGCCTACGAGCGAAAGGCTGTCGAGGGCTGCCGTGGTCATGATGGGGGAGAGTGCGCCGGCAAACAGTGTGATCGTCCCCTGGAACACGGCGACGGGCAGGGCGGAGAAGATGCAGCCGCGGCCAAGCGAGGCCGTCATGGTGCAGACGATGATGCAGTCTAGCGCACCCTTGAGGGCGAGTGTGGACCAGTCGCCGAGCAGACCGTCTTGGATTGATCCCACGATAGCCATGGCACCGATGCAGACGGTCAGCGATGTCGAGACAAAAGCGTTGGTGAACTCGTTATCGCCCTCACTGCCAGTCTTGCGCTTGAGCCATTCGCCAAGGTTCTCGATGGCGGCTTCCAAGTTGACGGCCTCGCCGATGAGCGAACCGAGCGCAAATGAGACGATGAGCATGGTGGTACCGGTGGTCGACAGCGCCTTTCCATCGATGACGAGCATCTTTTGCATGGTGCCGCCCAGGCCGATAAACAGGACGCACAGCCCCGATGCTTTCATGAGCGTGTCTTGGATGCGCGGTGTAATGAAGCGGCCGCCCGCTAATCCCAAAAGACCGCCCGCAACTAAAAGCACAACGTTGATGATTGTTCCCAAGCCCGGCATGAGCCCTCCTGTATTGATGCCAACGTGGCAATCGTAGCAGAACGAAATGCGAGGCACATCGCGACTCATCTAATACGTTATATAAGTGGTATTAGGAATGATGCGCAGCATTTAAGTCTCAGGTGGTTGTCGGGACATAGGGATAGTAGTCAAAGCGCAGTGTCATAAGCCGCTGTGGGGATTCAATAGCCGCAGCGATGATATTGGCATCACGGGCACGATCAAACCCTTCGAGTTCGATCTGATACGAGACGTCTTGCATAATGTCCAGACGTCGCCAGGCTAGGAGTGTGTCGCCATCGAATTCCAGGGTCTTGCCTCCGTCTGGAGCAACGGCGTATAGACGCAGTTTAGCGGTGGTTGCAGGGTCGACAACCGTGACCTTTTTAATTTCGTTTCGAGTATTCTTGGCGCCCAACAGGGTGAGCAGTGTTGGGGCCACGACCTCGCCCGATGGCAAAAAGACGACTTCGATGGATTCGGGAAATGCGATGATGGCCGACTTGCGGACGGGCTGATTGGCGGCGGCAACTTCGATGTTCGCAGCGTCGATGACCTCCGTGTGGTCGAGCGCGGCAAGCACGCAGCAGTTGCCTTCATCGATCTCTTGAGGATCAGCAAACCTCAGACTGTCCGCGAGCTCGGGATCGCTTGGATCGGTAGCGGGCTCATTCGGTGCTTCGAAAGAAGCTGGGACGCTGTTTGTCGGCGACGGCGTGTCGCCCGCACCTGCTTCTTTGTCCGCGCTCTCTTCTTGTGTGGTTGCGTTGATGGGTTCGTCGTTTGAGGGGAGCGTCTTGGCGTCAAGCGCGGAGGGGAGAATTCCGATGGCTCCGGATCCGTTCCACTCCATTTCGAGAAGCGCCGGGTCGGCAAGAATGCGTTGCCTGCTTTGCGCGTGGGCATCGATTTCAATAGGGCCTGCCTCTATCCCTCGTGTAAGGCTGAGTGATCCGTCTGACTTCTCGAAATGAGCGTCTGTGTCTTTGGTGCTGACGGCGTAGAACAGCAGGGACGCTTCTCCCGCCGCGACGGCATCGGTGCCGGCTTTGGTCAGCTGCAACGATGCCGTGAATGAGAGGGTGGGCTGCGTGTCGTCTGCATTCGCGGCGGCGCAGCCCAGACATATACCGCCTCCTTTCTCGAAAAACGCACCGTCGAAGACGACCTTCGCTCCGTTCGCCGAGTCATCGACCGAAGCGATGTCGATGCGCAGCTCTAAATTGCATGGATCGCCATCTGCATCGAGCACAACCGAGCGCCACGTGCAGACGGCGCACCCCGCCTGGGAGCCGTTTGCCTTGTTCGAACGATTGATATCCACGACTATCGAGCCGTCCGTATTACGACGAAGGCATCCCGAGGTTGAGATTGCGGCCTGTGCGATCGAAAAACGCTTGCACGCAATGGCGCTCGACGGATTTGGTGCGGAGATTAGGGCTGCTGATAAGGAGTCTGCCATGACGGGAGTCGCCCAAGCGGCGACAGGCGTTCCGGTTGCGAGCGCGCCGCAGAGTGCGACGACGGGCAAAAGGTTCTTCGATGCCATGGGGTCTCCTTAGCTAATTTAGTGCGGCCTGTCCATGTTTTGTTTCTGGCTGCGTTTGATGTGCAGACCGAGGCCGGCGGTTCCTGCGCCTGCTGCTGTGGCGCCTGCTGCCAAGAGCCATCGTCTGTCGCCTGTCTGCGCCAACGGTTCCTCGCGGTCGCCGCGGTCGAGCTCCGAGAGGTCGACCGTCACTTGCGTGGCGGCCTGCGCCTGTTCTTGCTGGGCAAAGGCCATGGCTGGCCCAAACGCTAGGATGCTGACGGCGGCGGCCAGGGCGACGGCCTTATACCGTGTGCGCACCGGGCTCGACCGTCCAGGTGATCGTCGCAACCTGATCGCCTTCGCCGGTTACGCGGAAGATGTCGCGCGTGACGCGGGCGACGTTTCCGCTTGTCTTGAGCTTGATTTTGTCCGTGCCGCCGGCAATGCCCTGGTAGCCCATGTCGAAGGCTGCATTCTTGGAAAGATCGAGGCCCGTCCCCTGCATTGCGGCGCTGGCGTTCTGGAGCGCGCCGTCGGGGCCGACCTTAAAGTCGATGGAGTTCTGCGCGGTTCCGGCCTTGGCGTCGGCGGCAATGGTCCAGGTGTTCATGGCGTCGATCTTCACGTTGGTGACATGGATGCCGTAGGCCGAATGATTGTCGATGGTGGTCGCGTCTTCTGAGGGGCCCTGAAGCGTGCCGTCGGCCTTGGCGACGAAGGGAATAACCGTCGGAACTTTGAACTCAACGTTGTCGATCTCGGTCCTGACCATTACCTTCGTGGTTCCAACGCGCCCGGCTGCCATAGCTGGCGTCGGGGCGGCGCCCATTGCGAGCGCGAGCGCGAGCCCTGTGCCCACGACGAGCGCTCTGACTCCGTTCATGTTCCTGGTGATGTCCATGGTCGTTCCTTTCTATTCGCCGCGGGCCGTCCCCGCGATGATTGGACGAATGCTGGTGAATTGCATGCGGTGCCGCGTCGGCCGGAAGGCTAGTTCTCGGCTTGCTCAACCCGTACCTTGACACGTGTCGGATTGCCGTGGCTGTCGAGGGTCTTGGCATCGAGTGCTTGGATCTCGATGTACGCCTCGCCTTCTTTGATGTCGCCGGCGGGGCACGTCTCGATTGTCTTGCCGGTCTCGACCACACCGGATTCGTACATGGTCTCGTCGTTTTGGATGACGCGGAATCGCTGGGGAAATTTATTGTCTTGGACGTTTTGCACGTTGACGCGCAGCTTGCCGTCCTCCTGCAGCTGAGCGACCGGCGCGACCGAAATCGTCATCATGTTGTCGCGGACGATGGCGTCGAGCTCATCTTGGATTTCCTGACGCGTTTTGCCCTCGGCCGTCGTGACCGAAGCGCCCGCCTCGGGTACGGGCTGCGACTGCCAAGCGTATAGTCCTACGGCGACAAGGGCACAGACGATGGCCAGACAGGCAGCGATGAGCTTCTTGCGACGCCCCAGGCCTGCAAAGTGGGGTGGCCTCTTCGCGCTCATGCGGCATCCTTGGCGGTATAGATGCGCGCAAAGGTTGACGGGTCCGCTCCAAAGAGCATGTGAAGCATCAGACGGCGCGAGTAGACGAGCTCGTCGAAGTCGGGAGGGAGCTCGATGTCGTGGATATGCGCGATGTGGTGGGCGAGCGCCGAGAACGACTCGGGGTCGCAGATCACATCGGTGGTAACGTGGTAGACCGTCGTATCGGGGAATGCCTCTTCGTCGAAAGGCAGGAGATGGGGATCGTCGTCGACTTCGATGGCGATGCCGTACTGGGGCCAGTAATATGCCATGGGAACCTCCCTGCTTCTGGGCCAAAACTTCTATCGGTTTTGGCTGTCGATGCCGACCGTATCAGCCGCTACTTGACCAATTTCTGACCAAATGCTTGACGGATTGGTGTCTCCGCAGGTAAAAGGCGGCAAAAAATACTCCAACTTTTTTCGAGTGACAATCGCGCGGTCGGCGACGGCGGGCCATATGTGTCAAAAGCATCGTCTGCCGAGGAAATCAAGCCGCTCGCCGAATTGCACGAACGTAAAAATCGCCAATTATGGAGACGGTCTCGAACACGTCGACGAAACGATGCGGTAACATCTCCCTGCAAACACTGTAGTTAGCTAAAGGGGGAGTTCGCGTGTCTGCAACCATCAAACCCTTCACCGACGAGTTCGAAGAGTATGGTCGCGATGAGTCTCGCGCATCGGGCGAGGCCTCGAGCATCTCGTTTCCGACAACGGAAGACGAGGTCCGTGCCATTTTGGAAAAGCTCCATGCCGAGCGTGTCCCGGTAACGGTTCAGGGCGCCCGAACCGGCCTTGCCGCCGGTGCCGTGCCCCACGGCGGGCATATCCTCAATACTTCCCGTATGAATCGCTACTTGGGCCTTCGCCGCGATGAACAAGGCCAATTTCTGCTGCGCGTGGAGCCGGGCGTTGTGCTCTCGGAGCTGCGCAAGCAGCTGAGCAAGAAGGTGCTGCCGACTGCTGGTTGGGACCAGGCATCGTTTGAGGCCTACGAGGAGTTCCAAGAGGCCCCCGAGCAGTTCTTTCCCACCGATCCCACCGAGGCGTCTGCCTGTCTGGGCGGCATGGCGGCATGCAACGCCTCCGGCGCCCGCAGCTACGCTTACGGCCCCATGCGCCCGCATATCACGGGACTCCACGTCGCGCTGGCTGATGGCGATTTGCTTGAGCTTCAGCGCGGCGAGGCTTTTGCCCAGGGCCGCCACCTGTCGCTCGTGACGGCAGCGGGCCGTGCACTCGAGCTCGATCTTCCTGACTACACCATGCCCAAGACAAAAAATGCCTCAGGCTATTTCGTTGCGGACGAAATGGACGCCATCGACCTCTTTATCGGTGCTTGCGGCACGCTCGGCGTTATCACCGAGCTCGAGATTGCCCTGCAGACGGCGCCTGCGGTCGTTTGGGGTGTGAGCTGCTTTTTCGATAGCGAAGACAAGGCCGTGTCCTTTACTGATTCCGTGCGCCCCGTCCTGTCCCACGCGGCTGCCATCGAATATTTCGATGCGGGCGCCCTGGATATTCTACGTCGCCAGCGCGAGCAGTCGACGGCGTTTGCCTCGCTGCCGGCGCTCGACAAAGAGGCGAAGGTCTGTGTCTACGTGGAGCTCGACTGCGATGACGAGGCCCAGGCGACCGAGGAACTGTACCACCTGGGATGGGTGCTCGAGTTTGCGGGCGGCAGCGACGATGCGACATGGGTCGCGCGCACCGAGGTCGATCGCGAGTGCCAGCGGTTCTTCCGCCATGCGGTCCCCGAGAGCGTCAATATGCTTATCGACGAGCGCCGCCGCACGGATCCCACCATCACCAAACTGGGTTCGGACATGTCGGTGCCCAATGCACGCCTTGCCGATGTCGTGGCCCTCTATCGCCGCACACTGGTCGAAAGCGGGCTTGAATCTGCTGCCTGGGGGCACATCGGTAACAACCATCTGCATGTGAACATCCTGCCGCGCGATGCGCAGGACTACCGTCGCGGTGGCGAGCTGTTTGCCCAGTGGGCTGCGGAGGTAACGGCTATGGGCGGTGCCGTTTCTGCCGAGCACGGCGTCGGCAAGATCAAAGCGGGCTTCTTAGAGACAATGTACGGTCACGAGGCCATGGTCGAGTCGGCGCGGCTCAAGCTCCAGCTCGATCCCGACGGGCAGCTGGGTCGCGGCAACCTGTTCTCGGAGAAGCTCTTGGATGAGCTCGTCCAGAAAGGGGGCGCGTGAAGATGAGCGATTTCCATATGGTGGTGTGCGTCAAGGCCGTGCCGGGCAGCACCGAGGTCAAGATGGACCCCAAGACCAATACCATCGTGCGCGATGGCAAGCAGGCGGTCATTAATCCCTTTGATGCGAGCGCTTTGGAATGCGCGCTGGCGCTGAAGGACGACTTTATCGGCTTTGGCATGGATGTGCGCGTGACGGTGGTGTCGATGGGCATCCCCGCGACCGAGTCGCTGCTGCGCGACTGCATCGCTCGAGGCGCCGACGACGCGCTGCTGCTAACCGATCGCGCCTTTGCAGGTGCCGATACCCTGGCAACCACCTATGCCCTCAAGTGCGGCATCGAGGCGCTCGACGAGGACTTCGACCTGCTCATCTGCGGCAAGATGGCGGTGGATGGCGATACGGCTCAGATTGGTCCCGAGCTTGCCGGTGCCTTTGAGATTCCCTGCGTGACCGACGTGAGCTGCGTGCAAAGCGCGGGCTTTACGACGTGCGGCTCGCTGGCGCTTGTTCACGGCTGCGATGCCGGCGAGGAGACGGTGTACCTGGAGATGCCGTGCGCGATGACGACTGCCAAGGAGATTGGCCAGCTGCGCATGCCGAGTATTGCCGGTATTCGTGCGGCCGAGGAGGCGGACGTGCGCGTGGTCAACGCTGCCGACGTAGACGCCGACCCCGCGCGCTGCGGTCTTGCCGGGTCGCCGACGCAGGTCGTGCGCTCGTTTGTGCCCGACCGTGACCAAACGTGCGAGGCCGTTGACGGAACGGCGTCCGAGCAGGCGGCAAAACTTGCCAAGATTATCGAGGGGATGGCGTAGATGAGCGGACTGATTATCGATAGCGAAGCCTGTATCGGCTGCGGTCGCTGCGTTCGCGCCTGCGCCTCGGGCGGTATCGTAGTGGAAGGCGAGCGGCCCAACCGTTGCGCACGCGTAACCGACGGCTGCATCCTATGCGGCGGGTGCGTCGACGCCTGCCCCGTCAACGCTATCTCGATCGAGCGTGACGAGGCCGCTGGTGCGGTGGACCTTGATGCATATCGAGACATTTGGGTGTTCGCGCAGACCGACGAGCACGATACGGTGACTCCCGTTGCCTATGAGCTTATGGGCAAAGGCCGCGAGCTTGCCGATGCTCGCGGCTGCCGTCTGGTGGCACTGGTCGGTATGGCCCCCGAGGGTTCTCTCGGTGACCTGGAGCATCTGGTTTGCGCAGGCGCCGACGAAGTCCTGGCCTGTCGCGACAAGCGTTTGCGTCAGAACGATGCGGAGGTCTACGCCCGCTTGATCTGCGATTTGGTAGCCGAACGCAAACCCGAGGCCATCCTATACGGTGCGACCGCTTTTGGCCGCGAACTGGCACCCGGCGTTGCCGTGCGCTTGCAGACGGGCCTTACGGCTGACTGCACCGTACTTTCGATGGATACGGAGACGGGACTGCTGCAACAGACGCGTCCGGCGTTTGGCGGCAACCTGATGGCCACCATCGTCTGCCCCAATCATCGTCCCCAGATGGCAACGGTTCGTCCCGGCATCTTTAAGGCACCCGACTTTGACTACGGCCGCTCCGGCACGATCACCCAGATATCGCTTGCGGATGATGCTAAGGCCCGTGTCGAGATCTCGATTCCCGCCGAGGAGTGGGGGCAGCAGGCCTCGATCGCCGATGCCGAGCGCCTGGTCGTGGTGGGTCGCGGCATTGGTTCCAAGAAAAACCTGCCGCTGATGCGAAGGCTCGCCGAGGCTCTGGGAGCCGAGCTTGGCTGCACGCGACCTGTCGTGGAGGCCGGCTGGTTGGAGTATCGCCATCAGATTGGCCAGACCGGCGTATCGGTTTCGCCCAAGCTTCTCGTGAGTATCGGTGTTTCGGGCGCCATCCAGCATCTTGCCGGCATCGGTGGGGCGGAGTGCATTATCGCCATCAACGAGGACCCGGATGCCCCCATTTTTGGTGCTGCCCAGTACAAGGTTGTTGGGGACGCCGTCGAGGTCGTCGAGGAGCTGCTGGCCCAGCTTGAGCGCTAGGCGCGCGCCAGCCAGTCGCGCATCTCGTCCTTTAGGCGCTCCCAGGTCGCCTGCGTGGCGGGATCGGTAAAGGGGCGCACAATGCCAAAGGGTGCGTCGAGCAGTCGGTAGATATCGCCCTGCTCGCGCGCCAGCGCACGGCTTGCCGGATAGACGAGCTCAAACATAAAGCAGATGAGTCCCACCAGGTAGTCTGCGGGCTCGTTGCGTTCATCGCGTGCGACGCAGCGGTGCTCGTCAAAGGCGGCGAGTGTCGGCGACGAGAAACGGCTGCCGAGAAACGTCTTCTCGTCCACCTTGAGGATGGTGTCGACGGTGCTGTTGGCGATGGTGCGCATAATGTCGATCTTGTCACCATCGCGCACGATATCGCAGAAGCTTCGCGTGCGCACGTCGAGCTGCGCGGGTAGACGGAAATCGCTGTGATAGGCAATGCTCGCTCGGATGAGCTCATCTTCTGCCGGGTCATCGATAAAGTCGCGGATGCTCGTTACGGCGGGTGCATCGGCGGGATTCTCGCCAAAGAGGACCTCGATGCCCAGCGCCGCATGGCTCATGCTCTCGGCGTCCTTAAAGGTGTCCCAGCGTCGCAGCTGCTCAAAGCGGCCCATATCGTGTAGCAGGCCGCAAAGCCATGCCAGGTCAATATCTTCTGACGACCAGCCCTGCTCGCGCGCTACGGCATCGCATGCCTCGGCCACGTGGTACGTATGCTCGATTTTGAGCGCGATGCGTGGGTTGGTGGCGTCGTAGGCATCGGTGTAGCTTTTGAAGGCCGCGCGCGCCCGGTCTCGATCGATAGCTGTCATAATGACTTCCTAAAAAGTTGTGTCTTTCGATCCGGTGGCAATTGTAGGTGAACTCGGTTGCTGTCGGATGATGATTCTGCCGTGTCGCTACATGCGGCTCGGAGACCTTGTAAGGATGAGAAGCGTATGGTGCTCAAAATCGTTAGAACCGTCTGGCCAGTGATGCTTACCTATGTTGCAATAGGCGCGCCGTGCGGAATGATCATGGGGCAGACGGGAATGGAGCCCTGGATGGTCTTTGCCCTGAGCAGCACGTTTGTGACGGGCAGCGGTCAGTTTATGATCTGCAATCTTTGGCTGGCGGGCGTACCGACACCTTCGATTATCGCGAGCGTTGCCGCCATCTCCTCGCGTTTTGCGCTTTACTCGGCATCGATCGCGCCGCATCTGACGGGTGCCTCGAAGCGTCAGACGCTGGCTGTTGCCGCGACACTTACCGAGGAGGCATATGGCATCTCGCTTGCCAAGTTGGTTGAAGGGGAGGATTGGGGCCCGCGCGAGTCCTTTGTGCTCAACGTGATCCTCATCGCAACATGGGGCGTTTCGTGTACGATGGGCGCCATCGTCGGCGCCGTTGTCGATGTTCCCACCGCCATTGCAGCCTTTGTCTGCACCTCGCTCTTTATCTGCCTGCTCTTTTCGCAGCGGCTGTCGCGCGGCAACGTTGTCGCGGCGGTTTCGGGCGCGGTGTTCGTCGCCGTATGCAAGTTCTTGGGCCTCGCGAATATTGCCGTGCCGGCAAGCGTCGTGGCCGGTATTGCCATTGCGCTGGCGTGCGATGCTGTATTTGACGGAAGAGGTGCCCGCGATGCCCGTTAACGAGTTCTTGGTTCTGTGGCTGTCGTCGTGGGCTGCTATCGCGTTCTTTCGCACCGCGCCGGCGTTCGCCTTGCGCGGGCGGACCCTGTCGCCCCGCATTACCGAGGCCCTGGGCTATATCCCGCCCGCTGCCTTTGCCGCGCTGGTCGCCAACGACTTGGTGAGTCCCAGCGCGTTCGACGCGGGACTCTGGCCTGCCTTGGTTCCCTGGATTGCGGCCGCCGGCGTCGTGGTCGTGGCGGTCAAGACAAAATCGATGCTGTGGTGCTGCGTCTCGGGCATCGTACTCTATATTGTCTTGAGCCTTATATAGGGCTGGCGTCGCGGGCGCCGAATCTCGTTCCATCCCAACTTGTAGAATTTTTCACCGAGCTGGTCTATTTCTTCTGGTACCATGGTCAAACTTTACTGTAGCAAAGCGTGACGTGGGCTTTTGTACCCCGTCAGCGGAAATGGGGGTTTCATGGCACAGGAAGCAACCGCCAACGAGCAAAAGAAATTCAAGGTCCCGCGCATCCCGGGCGACATCATGATCTATCCCATGATCGTCGGTCTTTTGCTCAACACTTTCTGCCCGCAGGTTTTTGAGATCGGCGGCTTCTTTACGGCTGCCTGCCGCGGTGGGTCCAATACCATCGTCGCCGCGATCCTGCTGTTTGTGGGCGCCGGCATCAGCTTTAAGTCCACGCCGGGCGCCATCAAGACCGGCATCGTCGTGCTGATCCCCAAGCTGGTCGTCGCAGCGGCTCTCGGCCTGGGCGTGGCATATTTCTTTAACGACAACTTCCTGGGTCTGAGCTCCGTGTCTATCATCGGCGGCATCACGTTTTGCAACATGGCGCTCTATACGGGCATCATGGGCGAGTTCGGCGATGAGTCCGAGCAGGGCGCCGTCGGTATCCTGTTCTTTACGGCCGGCCCTGCCGTCACGATGATCATCCTCGGTGTTTCCGGCCTCGCCAACATTCCCATTGGCACCATTATCGGCTCCATCTTGCCACTCGTTATTGGCATGGTTTTGGGCAACCTGTTCCCGTTTATCAAGAACCTGCTGGTTCCCGGTGCCAATCCCGCGATTGCCGTCATCGGATTTCAGCTCGGTGCGTCCATGAGCCTGTCGAGCTTTATCACCGGCGGTATTTCCGGCATCTTGCTGGGCCTCATCACGCTCTTTATCGTCGGTCCCATTACCTTTGCCTTCGAGCGCCTGTGTGGCGGCAACGGCAAGGCGGCCGTTGCCTGCTCCACCATTGCCGGCACGGCCATGACCACGCCGGTCGCCCTCGCCGAGGTCGCTCCGCGCTATGCCGAGCTTGCGCCCACCGCGTATGCGCAGATCGCCACTGCCGTCATCATCACGGCAATCATGGCCCCGATTCTGACTGGCTGGGTCGATAAGAAGTTCTGCCACGGCAAAGAGGATCTGTCGGTCGAAGGCGTCGAGGCTATTGAGGAGGCCGTCGCGACCGACATTGACGGCGAGTAATCGTCGACGCGAGTCAATCAAGCCGGCGTGTGCAATTCGCGCCGTATGGGCGCCCGAACGGTGGCTGTTCTGCAGTGACGTTCGGGCGCTCTGCTATGATTCCCTTTACCCCTGCGGAGAAAGGGGTGTTTGGCGCCTAGGCGCGACTCGGGCGATTCTGGCCACTTGGATATTGAAGGGAGGGCGTCTAGTGATTAAGGCACTCAAGATCGAGATATTCCTGCTGTGCATGATTATTCTTATCGGGCTTGCCGTACGAAGCCGTCGCTCCCTGTTCTCGAGCACCCAGCAGCTTTTGTTTAGCATGCTGGGCTACACGTCTGCTGCCTACATTTTCTTCGATATGATCTGGACGCTCTCGGACGGCGTGAACACTCCTGTAGGCATCACGGCCAACTGGATTTCCAACGCGGTCTCGTTTTCGCTGTTCGCCATCGCGTGCCTCATTTGGTTTTTCTATTCCGAGACGATGCAGGGCTCACGGCTCCTGACCACGCCCTACAGGGTGGTACTTTTAACGTTGCCAACCGCATTGGTGGTCGTGCTGGCATTTACCAGCTACTGGACGCACGCTATGTTCTATATCGATGCACAGGGCGTATATCGTCGCGGCTTTGCTTATATGATCCAGCCCATCGTGAGCTACTGCTACGTTATATATACGTCCTTGCATGCCTTTATTCAGGCTCAAAAAGTCGAAAGCCTGCAAAAGAAGGCCATTTATCACACCCTAGCCTTTTTTGCGATTCCCGCTCTGGTGGGCGGTACCTTCCAGGTTTTGTTTTCGGTACCGGGCCTTTGCGTCGGTATAACGCTGAGCATCCAGCTGCTCTATATCATCTGCCAGGAGCAGCTGATCTCGACCGACCCGTTGACTGGCCTTAACAATCGCAACCGTTTTGAGACCTATATGCTGTCGCTGTTCTCGGGTACTGACCAGGGCGATGGTATGTATCTGCTTATGATGGACGCTGACGGCTTTAAGCAGATTAACGACCGGCATGGACATGTTGAGGGCGATCATGCCCTCCAGGTCATATCTGCTACGCTCAAAGAGGTCTGCTCGGCGTCTGGTGGCTTTATCGCGCGTTATGGCGGCGATGAGTTCGTGGTGCTCCAGAAGGCAGCAGCGGAACAGGACATCATAGACCTGTGTTTGGCGATTAACGACGAGCTCGCTCGTGCCGAGGTGCCGTATCTGTTGCGGATGTCCATCGGCTATGCGCGGGTCGGTGATGGTGTCGATACCTGGCAAGACTTACTTCGCGCTGCCGATACGGAGCTCTACCGCGTCAAGGCCGAGAAAAAGAAAGCCGGCGTCCAGATACGCTAGAAAAAGGGGCGCACGCTTGCGTGCGTGGCGGCCCTCAGCTTACCGATGTACTCCATTAAACTAAAGTGTGCGAACGCCATTCCTAAAAAGGTGAGCTCGCTAGGCCTTTTTAGGCCTGTTGACGATGATGATGCCGCCGCAGACCAACAGCAGGGCAACGATGACGGTAACGGGGCTCGTGCCGGCGCCCTCGCCGAGCAGCAGCGCGCTCAGCAGCACACCAAAGACGGGGTTCATAAACCCAAAGACCGAGACGCGGCTGACGGGGTTGACGGCAAGCAGGCGCGACCATAGCGAGTACGCGACGGCGGAGATGAGTGCCATATAGATAATGAGCGCGATGGCGGGGATGATCGCGGTGGGGGAGAGCGTGCCGCCCATCAAAACCCGATGACGGTAAGGACCAGGCCGCCGACCAAGAACTGCCACCCGGCAAGCAAGACGCCGTCATGCTCGCGCGAGAAGATGCCAATGAGGCAGGTCGAAAGGGCACCCGCGATGGTGGAGGCCAGGATAAAGCCCTCGCCGTCGAGCGTAAAGCCAAAGGTACCGTTCGCGCCCGAAAGGTTGACGAGCGCGACGCCGGCAAAGCCCAGCACACAGCCTAGTACCTTGGCCGCATCGAGCTTTTCGGTGCGAAACGCCAGGGCGGCAAAGAGGATGGCTAGGAAGTTGGCGCTGGCCTCGATGATGGAGCTCGACATGGCGCTGGCGCGCGAGAGTCCCAGGTAGAAAAAGAAGTACTGCCCGATCGTCTGGAAGAGTGACAAGACAAAGATGGGCTTGATATCGCGTGCCTGTGGGACGAGCAGACGGCGCTGGGCCACGCTCATGCCAACAACGACCAGCATGCCGGCAAGGGTGAAGCGCAGACCCGCGAAGAGCAGCTGCGAGGCGCTGTCGTGCGCGGGAATGCCAAAGAGCGCGTAGCCGATCTTGATGCAGGGGAAGGCGGAGCCCCAGAGCGCGCAGCAAACGAGACAGCCCAGGATGAGTCCGGGCAGGGTGGCGAGATACGGCTTGCGGCTTTCCATGATGTCCTTCCTACATGCGCGAAGCAAAAAAGAACCCGCCACCGGATGTGTCGGTGGCGGGTGTTGTTACCCGAGGGGATTGTACCCGATGGGAAAGCTTTAAGCGAAGTAGGCTACGCCGCTCTCAAAGATCGGCATGAACTTGTCGCCGGGGACATGCTCGGGCACGTTGCGGTACAGGTTGTCGCCGCGACGCTCGGCATGGCCCATCTTGCCCAGGACGCGGCCGTCGGGGCTCGTGATGCCCTCGATGGCAAGTGCGGAGCCGTTGGGGTTGATGGAAAGGTCCATGCTCGGCTTGCCGTCCTCGCCCACGTACTGCGTAGCGACCTGGCCGTTGGCGATCAGCTGGGCGAGCGCCTCGTCATTGGCGACAAAGCGGCCCTCGCCGTGGCTGATGGCGACGGTGTAGGGGTCGTCGAGGCTGCACTGCGACAGCCACGGGGACAGGTTGGACGAGATGCGGGTGCGCACCAGGCGGCTCTGATGGCGACCGATGGTGTTGAACGTCAGCGTGGGCGCATCGGGCGTGGCGTCGACGATATCGCCGTAGGGCACCAGGCCGAGCTTGACCAGGGCCTGGAAGCCGTTGCAGATGCCCAGCATCAGGCCGTCGCGGGCCTTGAGCAGGTCGCGGACTGCCTCGGTGACCTCGGGAGCGCGGAAGAACGCCGTGATGAACTTGGCGGAGCCGTCGGGCTCGTCACCGCCCGAGAAGCCGCCGGGGATCATGACGATCTGGCTTGCACGGATGCGGCGGGCAAGCTCGTGGGTGCTTTCGGCAACAGCCTCGGGCGTGAGGTTGTTGATCACGAAGGTGTCGGCCTCGGCGCCGGCGGCGCGGAAGGCGCGGGCGCTGTCGTACTCGCAGTTGTTGCCGGGGAACACCGGGATAATCACGCGCGGGCGGGCAATCTTGGCGCCGCCGTACACGTGGATATCCTTGGTGCGATAGTCGATGGTCTCGACCTCGGGCTGCTCGCCGGTGCTGCGGTAGGCAAAGACACCCTCGATGCCGCTCTCCCAGGCCTCTTGGAGCTCGGAGAGCTCGATGACCTCGGAGCCGGTGTCGATGACATAGCCCTCGACGGTGGTACCCAGGGGCTCGACGACAACGCCGTTGGCGACCTCGGGCAGCTCGGCGTCATCGGCGAGCTCGACGATAAAGCTGCCGTAGAGCGGGGTGAAGAGGCTCTCCACGTCCACGTCCTCGGCAAGCTCGATGCCGATCTGGTTACCGACGCACATCTTAAAGAGGCTCTCAGCGCCGCAGCCGTAGCCGGGCGTGGAGACGGCCAGGGCGTCGCCGGTAGCAGTGAGCGCCTCGACGGCGTCAAACACGGCGAGCAGCTGCTGAGCGTCGGGGCGGTAGTCCTCGCCGTAGGTGGCGGGGGCGATGCGGACGACGCGGTGCGTCAGGCCCTTGAACTCGGGCGAGACGGCGCGGGTGGCCTTGCCCACGGCCACGGCGAAGCTGATGAGGGTCGGCGGAACGTTGAGCTCGCCGGCCTCGTCCTCAAAGGAGCCGCTCATGGAGTCCTTGCCGCCGATGGCGCCGGCACCCAGATCGACCTGGGCCATAAGGGCACCCAGGACGGCTGCCATGGGCTTGCCCCAACGCTCGGCCTCGGTGCGCAGGCGCTCGAAGTACTCCTGGAAGGAGAGGTAGGCGCGCTTGTGCTCAAAGCCGGCGGCAACGAGCTTGGCGATGGACTCGACTACGGACAGGTAGGCGCCCGCAAACTGGTCGGCCTCCATCAGGTAGGGGTTGAAGCCCCATGCCATAGCGCTCGCCGTGGTGGTCTCGCCGTCCACGGGGAACTTGGCGACCATGGCCGAGCTGGGGGTGAGCTGCGTCTTGCCGCCAAAGGGCATGAGCACGGTCGCGGCACCGATGGTGGAGTCAAAGCGCTCGGAAAGGCCCTTGTTGGAGGCGACGTTGAGGTCGGTGACAAGCGAGGTCATGCGCTCGGCAAGCGTGGTGCCGGCCCAGCTGGGCTGCCACACGCTACGGGCGCAGACGTGGGCGACCTGGTGCTTGGGTGCACCGTTGGAGTTGAGGAACTCACGGGACAGGTCGACGATGGCGACGCCGTTCCAGGCCATGCGCATGCGCGGCTCGGCGGTAACCTCGGCGATAACGGTCGCCTCGAGGTTCTCCTCGGCGGCGTAACCCATGAACTCCTCGACGTCACCGTCGGCGACGGCGCAGGCCATGCGCTCCTGGGACTCGGAAATGGCGAGCTCGGTGCCGTCCAGGCCGTCGTACTTCTTGGTCACGGTATCAAGGTCGACATACAGGCCGTCGGCAAGCTCGCCCACGGCGACCGAGACACCGCCGGCGCCAAAGTCGTTGCAGCGCTTGATCAGACGGCAGGCATCACCGCGGCGGAACAGTCGCTGCAGCTTGCGCTCGACCGGGGCGTTGCCCTTCTGGACCTCGGCACCCGAGGTCTCGATGGACTCGGTGTTCTGGGTCTTGGAGGAGCCGGTGGCACCGCCGATGCCGTCACGGCCGGTGCGGCCACCCAGCAGGATGATCTTGTCGGTGGGGGCGGGGCACTCGCGGCGCACGTGGTTTGCCGGGGTAGCGCCCACGACGGCGCCGACCTCCATGCGCTTGGCCACGTAGCCGGGGTGATAGAGCTCGTTGACCTGGCCGGTGGCAAGGCCGATCTGGTTGCCGTAGCTGGAGTAGCCGGCGGCAGCGGTGGTTACGAGCTTGCGCTGCGGCAGCTTGCCCTCGAGCGTCTCGGACACGGGGACGGTGGGGTCGCCGGCGCCGGTGACACGCATGGCCTGGTACACGTAGCTGCGGCCCGAGAGCGGGTCGCGGATGGCGCCGCCCACGCAGGTGGCGGCACCGCCGAAGGGCTCAATCTCGGTCGGGTGGTTGTGGGTCTCGTTCTTAAAGAGGAACAGCCAGTCCTGGTCCTCGCCATCGACATCGACCTTTACCTTGACGGTGCAGGCGTTGATCTCCTCGGATTCGTCGACATCGGTCATGACGCCGGTCTTCTTGAGGTACTTGGCGCCGATGGTGCCCATGTCCATGAGGCAGACGGGCTTAGCGTCGCGGCCGAGTTCGTGGCGCATCTCCATGTAGCGGTCGAAGGCCTGCTGCACCACGGCGTCGTCGATCGTCACGTCGTCCAGGACGGTGCCGAAGGTGGTGTGGCGGCAGTGGTCGGACCAGTAGGTGTCGATCACACGGATCTCGGTGATGGTGGGGTCGCGGTCCTCATCGCGGAAGTACTGCTGGCAGAAGGCGATGTCCGCTTCGTCCATGGCGAGACCGCGCTCGGAAATAAAGGCGGCAAGGCCGGCCTCGTCGAGCTCACGGAAACCGTCGAGCACCTCGACGGGCTGGGGCTCGGGGGTCTCTATGTACAGCGTCTCGGGCAGGTCGAGCGAGGCGATGCGCGCCTCGACGGGGTTCACCACGTAGTGCTTGATGGCATCGATGGCGGCCTCGTCCAGAGCGCCCGAGATCATATAGACCTTGGCGGAGCGCACGGCGGGGCGCTCGCCCTGGCTGATGAGCTGCACGCACTCGCTGGCGGAGTCGGCGCGCTGGTCAAACTGGCCAGGCAGGAATTCGACGGCAAAGACGGCGCCATCGCTTGCGGGGAGCTCGTCGTAGGTCACATCGACCTGGGGCTCGCTAAAGACGGTCGGCACGCAGGAGCGGAAAAGCTCCTCGTCGATGCCCTCGACGTCGTAGCGGTTGATAATCCTCAGGGCCTCGATGCCCTTGATGCCGAGAATTTCGGTCAGCTCGCCCTTGAGCTGCTGAGCCTCGACGTCGAACCCGGGTTTCTTCTCCACGTAGATACGAGAGACCATTGGTTCCTGCCTTCCTGATCGGTTGGGCGTACGGTACGGTATGCGGCAGCGGTCGGTTTACGGGGCAAGCCTCGCGGTCGCCTTGAGCCACATGTTTGTAAACCTCACTATGATACGACAGCTCGTGGCGCGTTGAGGACGGCGAGGGTGCTACAGTGATGCGCAATCAAGAGAAAGGCATCACATGGCATTCGTTTCGCTCGCCATCATCGCACTCGTGGCCTTTGCGAGTCCTTTTATCGCCTCGGCGATTCCTGGAAAACCCGTTCCCGAGACGGTCTTTTTGCTCGTGCTCGGTGCGGTGCTGGGACCCCATATGCTCGGCGTCATCCATGTAGATGCCGAGGTCTCGCTTGTGTCCGAGCTCGGTCTGGCCTTCTTGTTCCTGCTTGCCGGCTTTGAGATCGACCCCAAGAGCATCACGGGCGTCGAGGGGCGCTACGGCTTGGCGACGTGGGTCGTCACGTTTGGTATCGCCTGGCTTGCCGTGCGCTTTACCCCGTGGTTCTCGGTCAGTCATTTCGACGGTATCGCCGTGACGCTTGCCCTCACTTCTACGGCGCTCGGCACGCTCGTGCCCATTATGCGTGAGCGCTCGCTCACCGGCACACGCGTGGGCGACTCGATTCTCGCGTATGGCACCTGGGGCGAGCTCGGCCCTGTGCTCGCCATGTCGGTGCTGCTGTCTGCCCGCACTGGCATCCAAACGCTCGTAATCCTTGGCTTGTTTGCGGTGGTTTGCGTGTTGCTGGCCGTGGTCCCGAGCCGCTCCAAGCGCGTCGGCAGCCGCTTCTTTGCGTTTGTTGAGGAGCGCGCCGATACCACGTCGCAGACCTTCGTGCGCCTGACGGTGCTCATCCTGGTCACGCTCGTGGCGTTCTCAGCTGTCTTTGATCTCGACATCGTGTTGGGTTCTTTTGCCGCCGGCTTTGTCCTGCGCTATATCATCCCCGAGGGCAACCATACGCTCGAGACCAAGCTCGATGGCCTGGCCTACGGCTTTTTGATTCCGGTGTTCTTTACCGTATCGGGCGCAAAGATCGACCTGACGGCCGTGGTGTCGCGCCCGGGCTTGCTTGCGGGCTTTATCGTGGCGTTGCTGATTATTCGTGCCGTGCCCATTCTTATTTCTATGAGCATTTGTCCTGCGACGCGCGATGTGTCGGCGTATGGCCGCATTACCGTGGCCCTGTACTGCACCACGGCCCTGCCGATCATCGTTGCCGTGACAAGCGTTGCCGTCAACGCGGGCGCGTTGTCGCAAGACATCGCGTCGGTTATGGTTGCCGCCGGCGCCATCACGGTGTTCTTGATGCCGCTGCTCGCGCAGCTCTTCTACCGCGTGGTGGATGCTGCGCCGGTCGCCGCCGTGGCAGAAGTTGCCGAGCATCCATCCGATGCGCTCGACATCCTGCGCGCCCATCACGATTTGGCGAGCCTGCTCGCACGCGAGCACGAGCTGCTGACCTCGCATGGTCACGGTCGCACGCTCGACGGCATACCTACCCTTGATTCCATTGCCGACCGCCTCTCGGCCGAGGCGGCAAGCGGGCACATCGATGCCCGTATCGTGGACGCCGCCCATTTACTGGCCGAAAAGACTTACGGCGACGAGATCGACCCCGGCAAGCTCACCCCGCGTGAGCGCCGCCGCCTGGAGCGCGCCAAGCTCGCCGTGCGCGAATACCGCCGCCGCATGCTGGAGCTTTACGCACACGAAGAGGCCCAGGACGACGACGGCAGGTAGCCAACGCCGCCGCGGAAAATGCGTCCCGGAATTGGCGTCCAGAGTGGGACGTGCTTTCCGCGAGAGGCCCGTTGCGGAAAGCGTGTCCCAGAATCCGCGCCCAGAATGGGACATAGTTTCCGAAAAAGGCCCTGAGGGAAGTTTCGCCCCGTTCTGAGCTGAAATACCGGGACGCAGTTTCCCATACAAACAGAACAAAGGCGCGCCGCCTGCAGTTGATGCAGGAAGCGCGCCTTTTAGTTGAGCAATGTTGAGGCTGGGAGCTGAGGCTTGTGGCCCCCTAGGAGCGGGCGGCTCCGTCGACGGGGAGTACGGCGCCCGTGACATAGGAGGACATGTCGCTCGCCAGGAAAACAAAGGCGTTGGCGACATCCTCGGGCTCGCCCATGCGACCCAGCGGAATGGTGGCGATGATGGGCTTGATGACCTCTTCGGGCAGGTTGGCGACCATATCGGTCTTGGTCACGCCGGGTGCGACGGCATTGACGCGAATGCCCATGGGGGCGAGCTCGCGCGAGAGCGACTGGACCATGCCGTTGACGGCGAACTTGGACGTGGGATAGCCGACGCCGGAGGGCTGGCCATACTTGGCGACCATTGAGCTCGTGGTGGTGATGGTGCCGCCGTGGCCGGCCTCGGTCATGATTTTGGCAGCAGCCTGGTGACCATTAAAGACGGCGACGACATTGAGGTCCATGACCTTTGCAAACTCCTCGGCCGTGTAATCCAAAAGGGGCGAGCGCTGGGAGATGCCGGCATTGTTGACGACCGTGTCCAAGCCGCCCATATCGGCGGCAGCCTGGGTAAAGGCCTCAGTTACGGCCTCGAGCGAGGTGAGGTCGCAGGAGCGGCCCCAAACCTTGGCCTCGGGATAGGCGGCTGCCAGCTTCTCAACGGCTGCGTCGGCAGTCTCCTGGCGCGAGCCAAAGACCGTGACGGCGGCGCCTTCCTCGATAAAACGGCAGGCGATGGCATAGCCGATTCCGCGCGTGCCTCCGGTGATGATTGCTTTCTTGCCCTTGAGCAACATGGTGCCTCCATTCTTCGGGGGTGGACGTACGCAGCACAGCGTAGCGGTAGCCGGAATCGGCCGCGTTTGCATATCGGTGAACGGTAACCCGCGTTACCGATGAGCGGCTCGCGCAAACGTGCTCTGCCGTTGTGCTTAGGGCAGGAGACAAAAGGGCTCCCGTCCCACATCGGACGGGAGCCCTCAAAGCGCGTATTGCTTGGCGAGCGTTGGGTTAGTTCGCCATGACGCCTTCGGTCCAAGCCTCGACGTCCTCGATGCGCAGGACGTTGGCGACCTCGGCCACGCAGTCGACGCTGGCAAGCTCGGCGGCGGCAGCCTGGACGTCCTTCTCGAGCGCGCGGTGCGTCAGGAAGATGACCGAGCAGGCATCGCTGACGCCCGACTTGCCGTCCTCGACCTGGTTGATGAGCGAGATCGAGATGTTGTGCTTGGCAAAGATATCGACCGTCTCGGACAGGGCGCCCACGCGGTCGGCGACCTTCAGGCGCACATAGTACTTGGTCTGGAGCTCGTCCATGGGCTTAAAGGCGAGGTTGTGGCCATAGGGCTCAATCTCGGGCAGCGGAGCCACGCCGCGGCTGATCTGCTCGGAGAGCGACAGGATATCGCCCACGACGGCACTCGCGGTGGGGAAGGAGCCTGCGCCCGCGCCGTAGAACATGGTCTCGCCCACGGCGTCGCCTACCACGTAGACAGCGTTCATGGCGCCGTTGACCTTGGCGAGCATATGGTCTGCCGGGATGAGCGTGGGGTGCACGCGGACGTCGACGCCGGCGTCGGTGTTGCGGGCGATGCCCAACAGCTTGATGGTGTAGCCGAGCTCGCGGGCCTGGGCGATGTCCTCGGCACCGATGGTGCGGATGCCCTGCTGGTATACGTCGTCGGTGGTCACGCGGGTGCCAAAGCCGATGGAGGCGAGGATCGCCGTCTTGCTGGCGGCATCGAAACCGTCGACGTCGGCGGACGGGTCGGCCTCGGCATAGCCCTTGGCCTGCGCGTCGGCAAGCACATCGGCGTAATCGGCGCCCTCGGCGTCCATGCGCGACAGGATGTAGTTGGTGGTGCCGTTGAGGATGCCGGCGATGGTCAGGATCTTGTTGCCCACCAGGTCGTGCTCAAGCGTGCTCACAATGGGGATGCCACCGCCGCAGCTGGCCTCGCACTTAATCTGCACGCCGCACGCGCGCGCCTTCTCGGCGAGCGTCTCGACATGACGGCCCAGCAGGGCCTTGTTGGCAGAGACGACGTGCTTGCCGTTCTCGAAGGCGGTGGTGAAGATCTCGGTTGCGGGATGCTCGCCGCCGATGAGCTCGACGACGATATCGACGGCAGGGTCGGTGACGACGTCATGCCAGTCACTCGTAAAGGCCTCGCGCTCAATGCCTGCCGCCTCGGCCTGCTCCCAAGCAAGCGCGCAGGCGCGGGTCAGCTTAAGGTCGATGCCGTAGGCTGCCAGGTACTCATCGTGGTGGCTCTTGATCAGACGGGCCACGCCGCCGCCGACGGTTCCCAGACCGATCAGACCGACGTTCACGGTGCGCAGGGGTTCGCTCATAGATAGCTCCTTCGTGCATCTTATGGATGGATTAACCGCTTAAAGGTTGAGTGCATTCTAGCGTGAAGTGCGGGCGCGTGCTTGTCAGGCAGCGGGAGCTGCACAAAACGCTACCCTCGAAACGCTGCGGAAACATTGGAAACATGCTCGCTACAAACGGAACTCCGTAACAAACTGTCAACGTTTGCGCCATAAGGTTTGCCCCGTACCGCAAGACGGCCGCACTGCGGCCAGCGAAAAAAGGGGGACACCATGTTCAACATCAACAGCACACTCAGCCGTAGGAACTTTCTCGCCGGCGCTGCAGCGCTCGGCAACACCGCCGCACTCGCTGGTTGCTCGTCGGGTGGCTCGGACGGCGGCTCCGCCGATGACGGCAAGACCTTCAAGATTGGTGTCATCGGCCCTCTGACCGGCGCCGCGGCAACCTATGGCGTCTCGGCCGAGAAGGGCGCCAAGCTTGCCGCCAAGGATTTCTCGACCAAGGACCTCAAGCTCTCGATTAAGTCCGAGGATGACGTCGCCGACGGCGAGAAGGCTATCAACGCCTTCAATACCCTGTGCGATTGGGGCATGCAGGCGCTCGTCGGCCCCGTCACGACTGGTGCCGCCGTCGCCGTCTCAGGCGAGATTGCCGACGATATGCTCATGGTTACGCCTTCGGCCTCGTCGCTCGACGTTACCAAGGATAAGACCACCGTCTTCCAGGTTTGTTTTACCGACCCCACCATGGGCGCCAGCGCTGCCAAGTTTTTGGCCGAGAAGTACGCAGATGCCAAGATTGCCCTGTTCTACAACTCCGGCGATACGTATAGCTCGGGCGTTGCCGATGCCTTTGCCGAGCAGGCCAAGGCATCCAAGCTCGACATCGTCGATACCGAGACCTTTAAGGACGATTCCGCCACGAGCTTTACCAACCAGCTGACCAAGGCCAAGGAGGCCGGCGCTACGCTCATCTTTGCGCCGATCTACTACACGCCGGCGTCCGTCCTGCTCAAGAACGCCAAGGACATGGGCTACGACATGACGCTCATGGGTACCGATGGCATGGACGGCCTGCTCTCCGTTGAGGGCTTCGATACCTCTCTTGCCGAGGGCGTGCTGCTCATGACCCCGTTCTCTGCTGACGATGAGAAGAATGCCGACTTCGTCAAGGCATATAAGGACGCCTACAACGAGACGCCCAACCAGTTTGCCGCCGACGCCTATGACTGCGTCCACGCGATTGTCGAGGCAATCGATAAGGCAGACATCGACATTACGGCCGACGGTGCCGACATTGCCGGCGATCTTGCCCGCGCCATGCGCAAGATCAAGATCGAGGGCCTGACGGGCGAGCTGACGTGGAACGACGAGGGCCAGGTCGAAAAGCCCGCTACGGCCTATGTGATTCAGGACGGCAAGTACATCGCCGCCTAGGTGCGCACAAAACGCGACCGGTGAAGCTGTTTAAATCAGGGCAGGGGCGCTTGTAACAGAACGGAAACAATACTTTCACACAATAAAGTGTCTAAACTGCATAAACCCACAGAAATACGCATGAATATGGATAAATGGACAAAACAAAAGAAAAGTTGAAATAATCGCCACTTTTCCTAACTAAAGCGTCTACTATTTTGCGAACGCCGAACACGGCGCAGGATGGCCTGTCGGGTAACCGAAACCCGACGAGATTTGAGAGGAGAGCCGCATGTCGAGCCTCACCGGTAAGTCATTGAACCCTGTTATGAATCGCAGGAGCGTTATCGCGAGCGCAGCAGGTCTGGGGGCGATGTCCATTCTAGCTGGCTGCTCCTCCAACGGCGGCGACAGCGGTTCCGCGTCGGGCGACGCTTCGTTTAAGATCGGCACCATCGGCCCGCTGACCGGCGCCAACGCGTCCTACGGCAAGTCCGTTACACAGGCTGTCGAGCTTGGCTGCAAGGATTTCTCGACTAAGGAGCTGCCGCTTGTCAGCAAGGCCGAGGACGACCAGGCTGACGGCGAGAAGGCCGTCAACGCCTTCAACACCCTGCTCGACTGGGGCATGCAGGCCCTCGTCGGTCCGACCACCACGGGTGCGTCGGTCGCCGTTGCCGCCGAGTGCGGCAACGACCCCGAGACGTTCATGATCACCCCGTCCGCGTCCTCCGAGGACGTTACCAAGGGCAAGGATTGCGTCTTCCAGGTTTGCTTTACCGACCCCAACCAAGGTGTCAACGCTGCCAAGTTCCTGGCAGAGAAGTATGCGAACGAGAAGTTCGTGCTGTTCTATAACTCCGGCGACGCCTATTCTTCGGGCATCGCAGATTCCTTTAAGGCCCAGGCCGCTAAGTCTAAGCTTGAGATTGTCGACGAGGAGACCTTTAAGGACGACTCCGCCACGAGCTTTACCAACCAGCTGACCAAGGCCAAGCAGGCCGGCGCCACCATGATCTTTGCGCCGATCTACTACACGCCGGCGTCCGTCCTGCTCAAGAACGCCAAGGACATGGGCTACGACGTCAAGATGATGGGCTGCGACGGCATGGACGGCATCCTGGGCGTTGAGGGCTTCGACACCTCTCTGGCCGAGGGTCTGCTGCTCATGACCCCGTTCTCCGCCGACGACGAGAAGAACGCCGACTTCGTCAACGCTTACAAGGATAAGTACGGCGATACCCCCGACCAGTTTGCCGCCGACGCCTACGACGGCGTGCATGCTGTGGTCGAGGCTCTCAAGGAGGCCGGCCTGGGCGTCGACGCCGACCCCACCGAGGTTGCCGAGAAGCTTCCCGAGGCCATGCGCAACATTACCGTTGACGGCCTGACTGGCAAGCTCTCCTGGAACGACAAGGGTCAGGTCCAGAAGGACCCGACGGCGTACGTCATTACCGACGGCAAGTACGTACAGGCCTAATAGGCCGCCTTACATAGAGCGGTTTTGATCCCAAGCAGGGGAGGTTTTGGCCTTCCCTGCTTGCTTGGTATCTAGGGACGATGTAACGTCCCTGTTTCATACATCAACTGGAAACCTATTCGAAAGGGGGATGTGGAACATGACGGTCTTTATCCAATACCTGGTCAACGGCCTGTCCATGGGCAGCGTCTACGCCATCATCGCGTTGGGCTACACCATGGTCTACGGTATCGCCAAGATGCTCAACTTCGCTCACGGCGACGTCATCATGGTCGGTGCCTATGTCTCGTTCTGTGCCACGTCGTATCTCGGCCTCCCGGGCTGGGCATCTGTAGTTCTCTCTTGTGTGGTCTGCACGGTTCTCGGTGTTCTCATCGAGGGTCTGGCATACAAGCCGCTGCGCCAGGCGGGCCCTCTGGCCGTTCTGATCACGGCCATCGGCGTGTCTTACTTCCTGCAGAACGCCGCGCAGCTTCTGTGGGGCGCCACGCCCAAGAACTTCACTTCGCTCGTCACCTTCCAGGTGCCGGAGTTCTTGGCCAAGTTCAACGTAAGCGCCGTCTCGCTCGTCACCATCGTCGCCTGCCTGGTTATCATGGCCGGTCTGATGTTCTTTACAGGTAAGACCAAGATGGGCAAAGCCATGCGCGCCGTGTCCGAGGACAAGGCCGCCGCTCAGCTCATGGGCATCAACGTCAACCGCACCATTTCGATGACGTTTGCCATCGGCTCCGCCCTTGCCGCCATCGCCGGCGTGCTGCTGTGCTCCTACTCGCCGGTGCTGCAGCCCACGACGGGTGCCATGCCTGGCATCAAGGCCTTCGATGCCGCTGTCTTCGGTGGCATCGGCTCCATCCCCGGCGCCTTTGTCGGTGGCATTCTCATCGGTATCATCGAGGCGATGGCACAGGCTTATATTTCCACGAGCCTTGCCAACTCCATCGTCTTTGGTGTTTTGATCATCGTCCTGCTCGTCAAGCCTGCTGGCCTCTTGGGCAAGTACGTCCCCGAGAAGGTGTAGGTGAGCGTTATGAAGTTTCTTAAAGAAAAGCAGACGCGTCACGACTTTGTTACGTATGCCATGTGCATCGTGGCATTCGCCATCGTGTTCTTTATGCAGTCCAACCATATGATCCCGCGCATGATCGCCGGCCAGTTGGTCCCCATTACGGCCTACATCGTTATGGCCATCTCGCTCAACCTCGTTGTCGGCATCGCGGGCGACTTGTCGCTGGGCCACGCGGGCTTTATGAGCGTCGGCGCCTATACGGGCATCGTTACCGCGGTTGCCCTCGAGAGCGCCGTCCCCTCCGATCCAATACGTCTTGTCATCAGCATCGTGGTCGGCGCCATCGCTGCCGCTATCCTGGGCTTCTTGATCGGCATCCCGGTCCTTCGCCTGAGCGGCGATTACCTGGCTATCGTGACGCTGGCCTTTGGCGAGATCATCAAAGAGATCGTCACTTGCCTTATCGTGGGTGTCGACTCGCGCGGCCTGCACGTGATCTTTAACATCACGGGCAACTCTACGATCGACGACCTGCACCTGCTCGAGGACGGCACCGCCATCATCAAGGGCGCCCAGGGCGCCTCGGGCGTGTCGACGTACTCGACCTTCCTCGCCGGTGCCATCCTGGTCATGGTCGCACTCGTGATTGTGCTCAACCTGGTTCGCAGCCGTACCGGCCGTGCCATCATGGCCGTGCGCGATAACAAGATTGCAGCCGAGTCCGTAGGCATCTCCGTCACCGAGTACCGCATGATCGCCTTCGTGGTTTCCGCTGCCCTCGCCGGTGCTGCCGGAGCTCTCTTCGGCGGTAACTTCTCGCAGCTCTCCGCCACCAAGTTCGACTTCAACACGTCCATCCTCATCCTGGTGTTCGTGGTCCTGGGCGGCCTGGGCAACATGCGCGGCTCCGTCATTGCGGCCGCGCTGCTCACGGTGCTCCCCGAGCTGCTCCGTCAGTTCTCGGACTACCGCATGCTCATCTACGCCATCGTGCTGATCCTGGTCATGATCTTTACCAACAACCCGCAGCTCAAGGCGTTTTTCGGTCGCGTCAAGGATCGCCTTGTTCCCAAGAAGGAGGTGGCAGCCGATGCCCAGTAAGTTTGAGTTCAACAAGGGCAAGATGGTCCCGTATCCTTCTGGCGCCATTGTTCCCGATCGCGACCTGGGCCAGCGCCCGGCGCTCGAGTGCATCCACCTGGGCATTGAGTTTGGCGGCCTCAAGGCGGTCGACGACTTTAGCCTGACCATCGGCAAGACCGAAATCGCCGGTCTGATCGGCCCCAACGGCGCCGGTAAGACCACGGTTTTCAACCTGCTTACCAAGGTGTACCAGCCCACACACGGCACCATCCTGCTCGACGGCGAGGACACCTCGGGCAAGTCCGTCTATCAGGTCAACCGTATGGGCATTGCCCGTACCTTCCAAAACATTCGCCTGTTTAACACCATGACGGTGGAAGATAACGTAAAGGTCGGTCTGCACAACCAGGAGCGCTACTCCGGTTTTGAGGGCGTGCTGCGCCTGCCGACGTATTGGAAGCACGAGAAGGCCGCCCACGAGCGCGCCATGGAGCTGCTGTCCATCTTTGATATGGAGCATCTGGCAAACGAGCAGGCCGGATCGCTGCCTTACGGCGCCCAGCGTCGCCTGGAGATTGTCCGCGCGCTTGCCACCAACCCCAAGCTGTTGCTGCTCGACGAGCCTGCCGCCGGCATGAATCCGTCCGAGACCGCGGAGCTCATGGCGAACATCGTAAAGATCCGCGACACCTTTGGCATTGCCATCATGCTGATCGAGCACGACATGTCGCTCGTCATGAACATCTGCGAGGGCATCTGCGTGCTTAACTTCGGTAAGGTCATCGCCAAGGGCACGGCCGAGGAAATCCAGAACAACGAAGCCGTTATCGAGGCGTATCTGGGCAAGCAGGATAAGGGGGAGAACTAAATGGCAGAGCCGATGCTTTCCGTCTACAACATCAACGTCTGGTACGGCGCCATCCACGCCATCAAGGACATCTCCTTTAACGTCAACGAGGGCGAGATCGTGGCCTTGATCGGCGCGAACGGTGCCGGCAAGTCTACAACGCTTAAAACCGTCTCGGGCCTGCTGCGTTCCAAGACCGGCTCCATCAAGTTTATGGGCGAGGATATTACCCACACGCCTGCCGACAAGCTGGTGGGCAAGGGCCTGGCCCAGGTGCCTGAGGGCCGTCGCGCCTTTTTGCAGATGACGGTCGAGGAGAACCTGGAGATGGGCGCCTACACGCAGCCCAAGTCCACGGTTGCTCCGGGCCTTGAGCGCGTCTACGAGCAGTTCCCTCGCCTTAAGGAGCGCCGTCGCCAAGTCGCCGGTACCCTTTCGGGAGGCGAGCAGCAGATGCTCGTTATGGGCCGTGCCCTTATGAGTAACCCCAAGCTGCTCATGCTCGATGAGCCTTCCATGGGTTTGGCGCCGATTTTGATCGAGCAGATCTTCCAGATTGTCGAGGACCTGCACAAGGCCGGCACCACGGTGCTTCTGGTCGAGCAAAACGCGCAGATGGCGCTCTCGATCGCCACACGCGGCTACGTGCTCGAGACCGGCAAGATCACCATGACCGGCACGGGCCAAGAGCTCCTGCACGACGACAACGTCCGCAAGGCTTACCTGGGCGGTTAGGCGGTTCCGCCGTTCTACCGAACGGCGGACCAGTCGACGCTGCGCGGGCGCCAGAGCGACAACTTGTCATTCAAAGAGGGCGGCATGACCAGAAGGTCTATGCCGCCCTCTTTTCATGCCAATTTGTTCGCTCTGGCGCCCGCTCGCTGTCCGTCCTCTGCTTGCGGCGTTGCTTTGGTTCTGCCCCCTTTATGTTGCGGTGGAATAGGGACTAAATGGGAGTCTCAGAGGCCAAAACAGTCCCTATTCCACCGCAACTTCATGGGGATGTGTGACAATGCCCGTCGGAAAACATCTGCTGTCTTTGGGGGTCTATCTATGCTGTATGAGTTTTGTGCCGAGAACTTTGAGCGGGTGCCGGCAGCTATCGATGCCGGTGCGGGGCGCATTGAGCTGTGTGACAACCTCGCCGTCGGTGGAACCACGCCTTCTGCCGGCGTTATCAGCGCCACGGTCAACTACGCTCACGAGCACGATGCGCGCGTGATGTGCATGATTCGTCCGCGTGGCGGTGACTTTCATTACAACCAAGACGAGCTGCGCATGATGGAGATGGACCTGGGCCTTGCCGTAAGCGCCGGCGTTGACGGCTTGGTCTTTGGCTGCTGCAAGCCCTGCGCTGGCGGATGGGCGCTCGATGAGCTTACGTTGGGCGCCCTCGTGATGGCCGCGGGCTGCGCGACCGAGGAATGCAAGCGTGAGCCCATCGACATCACCTTCCACATGGCGTTTGATCAGCTCTCGCCCGAGGCTCAGCTCGACGCCGTCGGCACACTCGCCGATTGCGGCGTTACGCGCATCCTGACGCACGGCGGTGCCGCCGGCACGCCGATCGAGGACAACCTTGAGCATCTGTCGCGTCTTATCGAGTGTGCGGGAGACCGCCTGACCATCCTTCCCGGCGGCGGCATTTCCACGGCCAACCGCGATACCGTGGCGGCGGCACTGGGCGTCTCCGAGCTCCATGGCACCAGGATCGTGCCACTGGAGGTATAACCCGTGGCGCTGGTATTTGACGTTCAGCAGGCGAACGGTAAGCCCGACGACAACCGTCGTCCCGGCACCGCGTGCCCCTTTTGCGATACAGAAGGGCTCACCGACATCATTCGCCGTGATGGCGATTGCATTTGGCTCGAGAATAAGTTCAAGACCCTGCGCGCCACCCGTCAAACCGTGCTGATCGAGTCGGCCGATCACGATGCCGACCTGGTGACCTATGAGCCGGATGAACTCCACCATGTGATGCGGTTTGCCCTGGGTTGCTGGCAGCAGATGATCGATTCACAGCAGTATCGAAGCGTGCTCATGTACAAGAACAAGGGTCCGCTCTCGGGCGGTAGTCTCGTTCATCCGCACATGCAGATTGTGGGTTTTGAGCAGGAAGACGGCTACACTTCGCTGACTTCTGCCAATTTCGAAGGCATCAATGTCTGGCAACAGGGGAGAATCGCGGTCAACATCTCAACCGAGCCCATCATGGGATTCTTTGAGGTCAACGTCTCGGCTCCACAGGGAATCGCCGCCAGCGACGACGCCCACGACCAAGCCGAGGCAGACCTGTTTGCCGATGCGATTCAGGTGGTTCTGCGCTACATTTTGCGCGAACACCATGGCGGTCGCGCAGAGTCGTACAACCTGTTCTTCTATCACCTGGACGGTCGGACCATTGCCAAGGCGCTGCCGCGTTGGGTGGTTTCGCCCTACTTTGTGGGCTATCGTTTGGCCCAGGTCAATGCCGAGACGACGCTCGATATCGATGCTGAGCGTCTGCGCGCACGCCTGGAGGCGCTTGCATAGCCAAAGGCTCGGCCTCGCGCCTGTGGCTGGCTATTTCGCCATTACGCTGCGGCCAGCCTCGACCCGCTTGCGCTGGGCGGCGCGCTCCTCGCCGGTCAGGCGCTCAAAGAGATGCCCGATAATTGAGGCCAACACCTGCTGAAACAGCGTTCCGCACATGACGGGAAACACGACTTCGCCCGGGAAGTACTGCGTGGCGATGACGGCGCCCGAAGAGATGTTACGCATGCCGCAGGTAAAGCACATGGTAGTCGTCTCGCTATATGGCAGATGGAGCGCACGAGCGACCAGAAAACCGACGACAAAGCCGCTGATGGCGAAGGTCAAAATAAAGAGGGCGACTTCTAGGCGCACCGCGTTCATGTGCAGCACGTACTCGCTCATGGCGGTGGAGTTGGACGCGATGACGCCCATCATCATGAACTTGCAGGCGGGCGAGAGCGCGGGGGAGAGTTTCTCGTGTCCCCATCCGCGCGTGAGTTCGTTGATCACGATGCCGAGCACGGCGGGGATGGCGATCATAAAGGCCATGTCTTGCATCATGCTCGGCACATCGATCGAGACGGTGGCACCCAGCAAGAGCTTAAGCGTGAGCGGAATCGTCACAGGGGAGATAACCGAGGACGTCAGGATGATGGTGAGCGCGAGCGGGCCGTTGCCGCCGAACATGCTAATCCACATAAAGGCAGTGACTGCCACGGGCACGCTGTACTCGAGCACGATGCCGCAGACAAGGTTGGGGTTGGAGCCAAAGAAGAGTGACCCTATGGCATACGCCGCGATGGGGATGAGCACAGCCGAGACAAATAACGCCAAAATCAAATGTAGCGGACGGCGGAACACCTCGGTTACCTGGTGGAAGGTGTTGCTGAGCGCACCCTGAAACGTCATAAAGGCAAACAGGGCGGGAACGATGGGCTTGAGCACGCCGATCTGCTGGGGAAAGAGCACGCCGAGCGCCACGCAAATCGGAACGATGATTTGCATGTGCCCCGCGAGAAATTTGCCCAGTCCAACCCACTGCTTCATATGCGCTTGCGACTCCCTTTGCTCGTGAATCCGTTTTGAATGGATATGCTAGACGCTCGCATGCGTCCGTGCGTCAGAAACGCTTGATTATTTCGAGGCTATTACCGGCATCGTTTATCGAAACCGCGGCGTGCTGCGGCGATTGGCGTCCGCACTGCACGGTATAATAAATCCGTTCAACAGATCTGCCTGCCGAAGCGGGCATACACAGAGGACTCATCGCTATGAACCGTGAGAGGTATCGCGGCGACCTGCCCCTATCGGGGGTGGGTGCCTATGTCATCGCTTAAGACGACGCATCGCTGGGCGGTCGCTCAGCAAAACCCCGAGCTCGAAAAGGAGCTTTCGGCTGGTCTGGGCATTCCCGGGCTGGTGGCGCGCATTATGGTCGCGCACGGCATTGGCTCCATCAAAGAGGGCCAATTGTTTTTGACGCCTTCGCTCGATCGCGACTGGGCCGACCCACTCATTATCCCGGGCATGTCGGTCGTTGCCGACCGCGTCGAGCGTGCTATTCGCAACCACGAGCACATTGCAGTCTTTGGCGATTTTGACGTTGACGGTATTACGTCGACCTGTCTGTTGACCGAGGCGCTGCGCACGTTTGGCGCCGATGTCACGCCGTTTATTCCGCATCGCTTTGATGAGGGCTACGGTCTTTCGCGCGCGGCACTCGACCGCGTTAACGAGCTCGCTCGCCCCCAGCTGATCGTGACCGTCGATAACGGCATTGCCGCCAAGGAAGAGGTTTCCTATCTGGAGAGCCTGGGAATCGACCTGGTGGTCACGGACCATCACGAGCCCTCCGATCAGGTGCCGCAGGGCGTGCCCCTGACCGACCCTAAGCTCGAGGACGAGGGCCCCTCGCGCGAGCTTGCCGGTGCCGGTGTGGCGCTCAAGCTGGTGCAGGTTTTGGGTGAGCGTCTGGGCAAGCCGTCGTATTGGCGTTCGTTGATTGAGGTCGCGGCGCTGGGTACCGTGTCCGACATGATGCCGCTCACGTCCGAGAACCGCGCGCTGGTCGCCGAGGGCATCCAGCAGATGCGCGTGACGGCTCGTCCCGGCTACATCGCGCTGGCGGCGCTCGCCAAGGCCGACCTCTCTAGCATTACGGCCGATGGCCTGTCGTTTTCGCTCATCCCTCGCCTGAATGCTGCCGGCCGCATGGCTGATCCCAAGCTGGCGCTCGACCTGCTGCTTGCCCGCGATCCTATCGAGGCAAGCGCGCTGGCGGCCGAGCTCGAGGAGATCAACCGCCAGCGCCGCGAGATCGAGGCGGAGCTCACGCGCGATGCCATGGCGAAGGTCGAGGAGACCTATGACGGCGGGCGCGCAATCGTCGTGGGCGGCGAGGGCTGGCACGAGGGCGTCAAGGGCATCGTGGCGAGCCGCCTGACCAATCGCTATCACGTGCCGGCGCTGCTCTTCTCGATCGAGGACGGCATTGCACGCGGATCGGGCCGCTCGGTGGGCAAAGTCAACCTGTTCGACGCCGTCGAGCGTTGCTCCGACCTGCTGATTCGTCGCGGCGGGCATGCCGGTGCGGTGGGTGTGACCATCGAGGCATCCAAGCTCGATGAGTTCCGCCGTCGCCTTTCGGCCGTGCTATCGGAGCTTCCCGCCGATGACTTTGAGGACACTGATGAGGTTGCCGCCACCGTTGACCTCTCCGAGCTGAATATCGAGACTATCGAGCAGATTTCTCGTCTTGAGCCGTTTGGCCAGGGCAATAAGGTGCCGCTTCTGGCCGCCGAGGGCGTGACGATGTGCGATCGCGCCGTGGTGGGCAAAACCGGCGAGCACATGCGCTTTGTGGCGACCGATGGCGCCGCGAGTGTGCCGGCCATCATGTTCCGCGTGCCGCAGATCGATAAGCTCATCAATTGCGACAGCGCCGTCGACTTGGTGTTCGAGGCCGTGGCCGAGCATTGGCAGGGACGCGTGAAGCCCAAGCTCATGATCAAAGATGTCTTGGTGCGCGATACCACGGCGTCCAATATCGACGATCCGGCATGTGAACTTCGCCGCGGCGTGCAACCGGCGGATTCTGGCCTGCGCCTGGAGTCGCGTAAGCGCGAGACACTCGCCCAGCTTTCTTATACCGAGCTGACGCGCTCGCTTATCCATAGCTTTATCGGCTCGAACCAGCCGCACCGCGTGCAGGTCGAGGCGCTCGATGCCCTGGCCGATCACCAAAGTGTTCTGGCCGTTATGGGAACGGGGCGCGGCAAGTCGCTCATCTTCCATGTGCATGCCGCGCGCGAGGCGGTCCTTCGCGGGCGTGCGAGCATCTTTGTCTATCCGCTGCGTGCGCTCGTTGCCGACCAGGCCTATCACCTCTCGTCGACGATGGCAGCGCTTGGCATTGGCGTTGGCGTGCTGACCGGCGAGACCGTGGAGGCCGCACGCGATGACGTGTTCGCCGGTCTAGCTTCGGGCCGCACCGGTATCGTGCTCACGACGCCCGAGTTCCTGTCTATCCACCGTGACCGTTTCGCGCGTTCGGGCCGCATCGGCTTTGTCGTTATCGATGAGGCGCACCACGCCGGCCTTGCCAAGGGCGGCGACCGTAGCGCCTATCTTGACATGCCCGATATCCTCAAAGCCCTGGGCGACCCGGTCGTTATGGCTGCGACGGCCACCGCGACGGCTCCGGTCGTGGCCGAGCTTGCCCGCATGTTGCCGATCACTCGCACGGTGGTCGACGAGACGGTGCGCGAGAACCTGCAGCTCGAGGACGACCGCGACCTTGCGAGCCGCGAGAACCGTTTGGTGTCGATCGTGGCGACGGGGGAGAAGACCGTCATTTACGTCAATTCGCGCGACCAGTCCGTGGCGCTCGCCAAGACGTTGCGCAAGCGTGTGCCCGATTGCGCAACCCATATCGCGTTCTATAACGCGGGGCTTGCGCGTTCCGATCGCCGTCGCGTGGAGGAAGCATTCCGAGACGGAAGCCTCAGCTGCATCGTTTCGACCTCTGCCTTTGGTGAGGGCGTGAACCTGCCCGATATCCGCCATGTCGTGCTCTACCACATGCCCTTTGGCGGCATTGAGTTTAACCAGATGAGCGGACGCGCCGGTCGCGATGGCCGGCCCGCCGTGATCCACCTGCTCTATTCGTCGCGCGACGCCCGCATTAACGAGCGCCTACTCGACTGCTATGCGCCCGAGCGCGACGAGCTCGTCACGCTCTATCGCGCGCTGCAAACCATGTGGCGCTCCAACCGCGGCAAGACCGGAGACGACTCGTTTAGTGCGAGCGATATCGATATTGCGCAGATGTGCCTTGCCATCGATGCTCGCACGCCGGTCGACGAGCGCTCGGTGGAAAGTGGCCTGGGAATCTTCGAAGAGCTTGGTTTCTGTCGAGTTTCGGGGTTTGACGACACTCGTCGCATCGCGATGGCCGAAAACCCCGGCCGCGTGCAATTGAGCAGGTCAATTCGCTATTTGGAGGGCTTGCGCTCGCGCATGGAGTTCTCGGCTTTCCGGAGTTGGGCGCTCGATTCGTGTGCTTCTGATATGCTAGCCAAAGTTAACCGCCCGATCGTACCGCGGGCCTAGGGGAAGGGGACCTCGATGGATACCGCAGCCCGTACCGCCCATGATTCCACCCTCCAGCCGTTCTCGGAGATGGAGCACTATAAGCATGCCGATGAGCTGCCGCCCGAGATTATGGCGGACAGCTACGACAAGCTGGAGCGCTTGTGCCTCAAATATATGAATGAGGACGACTTTTCTAAGGTGGAGCAGGCCTACTGCTTTGCTGCCGAGAAGCATTGCAACCAAAAGCGGCGCTCGGGTGAGATGTACATCAACCATCCCGTCGAGGTGGCCATCATTTTGGCTGATCTCAAGATGGACTGCGATGTGGTGTGCGCCGCGCTGCTGCACGATACCGTCGAGGACACCGAAACCTCGCTTGCCGACGTTTCCGGCCTGTTTGGTGAAACCGTGGCAGAGCTCGTCGACGGCGTGACCAAGCTCACCAATATCGAAGTCGACAGCATGGACGAGAAGCAGGCCCTCACGCTGCGCAAGATGTTCCTTGCCATGTCCAAGGACATTCGCGTCATCATCGTTAAACTTGCCGATCGTCTGCACAACATGCGAACGCTGGCAGCCCTGCGCGAGGATCGTCGCCTGTTTAAGGCTCGCGAGACCATGGACGTGTATGCGCCCCTGGCCGACCGCCTGGGCATGAGCTCTATTAAGTGGGAGCTCGAGGACCTGTCCTTCTTCTACCTGGAGCCCGACGCCTACCAGCGCATCGCGCGCATGGTGGCTGAATCGCGCGAGGTTCGCGAGCGCTATCTGGCCGAGACCATCAAGACGCTCACCGATGAGCTCAACCGCATTGGCCTGGAGGGCTTCCAGATTAATGGCCGCTCCAAGCACTATTGGTCCATCTACCAAAAGATGAAGCGCAAGGGCAAGGAATTCTCCGAGATCTACGACCTGGTGGCACTGCGCGTCATCACGCATTCGGTGCGCGATTGCTACTCCACGCTCGGCGCGGTGCACACACTATGGCACCCCATGCCCGGTCGTTTTAAAGACTATATTGCCATGCCCAAGGTCAACAACTACCAGTCGCTCCATACGACGGTTATCGGCCCCACAGCTCGTCCGCTCGAGATTCAGATTCGAACCTACGAGATGCATGAGCAGGCCGAGTACGGCATTGCCGCCCACTGGCTCTATAAGAAATCGGGCGGATCGTCTGCTTCCAAGACCAATGACGCTCAACGTTTGGACGACCAGATTAACTGGCTCAAACATTCGCTCGATTGGGCGGCTTCTGACGAGATTACCGACGCCAAGGAATACCTGCATTCGCTGAAGGTCGACCTCTTCGATCAGGAGATTTTCGTCTTTACGCCCAAGGGTGAGGTCATGGCGCTTCGTGCCGGCTCTACGCCGCTCGACTTTGCCTATGCCGTTCACACCGAGGTGGGCAACCACTGCGTCGGCGCCAAGATCAACGGTGCGGTCGCGCCGCTCACGCACGAGATCAAGACGGGCGACCGTGTCGAGATTCTGACCAACAAGAGTTCCAAGCCGTCGCGCGATTGGCTCAAGATCGTTAAGACACCTTCCGCCAAGTCAAAGATCCGCCGCTATTTTGCCGCTGCGACCAAGGACGACGACGCTGCCGCCGGTCGCGATATGCTGGCCAAGGACCTGCGTAAGCGTGGCTATGGCATTTCTACGCCGCGTTCGACGCGTGCACTCAACGCCGTGGCGGAGCAGTTTAACTTCAAGCAGCTCGAGGACCTGTTTGCCGCCGTCGGCGCCGGCAAGGTTGCCCCGCGCGCTGTGGGCAACAAAGTCGAGCAGATCTTGGATCCCAAGCCCGAGGAACAGCTCACCAAGGCCGAGGCTATCGCCGAGGTCGTGAAGCAGCCCGCTCGCGGCTCCAACCGCAAGCCGCAAAAGCGCGGCAAGAGCGCCAGTAACGGCATTATCGTCAAGGGCGAGAGCAACAGCGGTCTGCTGGTCCGTTTGGCGCATTGCTGCAATCCGGTGACGGGCGACGATATCGTGGGCTTCATCACGCGCGGCCGCGGCGTCTCGGTGCACCGTGCCAACTGCCCCAACGTCAAGGGTCTTATGGAACACCCCGAGCGCATGATTGACGTTGAGTGGGACGGCGCTGCCGACACCCTCTTCCAGGTCGAGATCGTGGTCGAGTGCCTGGACCGCATGGGCCTGCTCAAGGATGTCACCATTGCCATTGGCGATGCGGGCGGCAATATCCTTTCCGCCGCCACGTCGACCAACCGCGAGGGTATTGCAACCCTGCGCTTTATGGTCGAAATCTCGGACGCGAGTGGTCTGGATCCGCTGCTGGCTTCTATCAGCAGCGTTGACTCGGTCTACGACGCGCGCCGCCTGATGCCCGGCGAGGGTGGAGCCCAGCTTAAGCGCCGCGTTTAGTCGCGACGAACGTGTCACATTATCGATATTCGCTACACTCGAGGCATCGTTTGATGCCTCGAGTTCTATAGAGGGGAGAGGGACATGAGTGCTGTGTCCTTGGATTTAACTCCCAAGGGATCGGTCGAGATCGAGACGCTCGTAAACGGTCCCATTCAGACCAATAGCTATGCTGTTATTTCGGATAATGAGTGCGTGATTATCGATCCCGCATGGGAAGGCGAACGCCTGGTGGAGCATATTCGAGCCGAGCATCCCGGCGTACGCGTGTTTGGCGCCGTATGCACTCATGGCCATGCCGATCATGTTGGTGGTGTTGCAGGCGTGCGAACCACCGTTGGCGAGGGCTGCCAGTATGAGCTGTGTGCTAAGGATGTGGCGGTGCCGCATGCGAACATCGAGGAACAGCGAGCTATGTGGGGCATTGAGACGCCTGACCCCGGGGAGCCGACGCACCTGCTCGCCGAGGGAGATGCTATCGAGGTGGGCGATATCTACCTGCAGGTGATCGAGACGCCAGGGCATACGCCGGGCGGGATCGTCTTGTTTGCTGCCACCGAGCAGGGGAACATTGCCTTTGTGGGCGACACCCTGTTTCCGGGTGGGCACGGCCGCACCGATCTTTCTGGAGGAGACGAGGCGGCGATTCTGCGCTCGCTCTCCAAGCTCGCCCGGCTTCTCCCGCCCGATACCGTTTGCCTAACCGGTCATGGCGATTCGACCACCATGGCACGCGAACTCATTCAGAACCCTTTCATGCAGATGTAGCTTAATAGTCGGCTTTTGAAGCACGAGAAGCGTCCAAACGTCAAGCTATTTTTCCCCAACGGGTCGATTTCGTAGGGCAAACGGTCAAAAAAAAGTCTGTTTGGACGATATTCGTGAACAAACGAACGTTTATGCTCGGGTGCGCCGTGGTAAAATCTCAGGCGTTATCGGAGCAACCTTACAGGAGGTTTCTTTTATGCTCGTCAACGCAGCAGACATGCTCAAGAAGGCCGAGGCCGGCAAGTACGGTCTTGGTGCCTTCAACACCAACAACCTCGAGTGGACCCTGGCTATTCTCCAGGCCGCCGAGGAGGCCAAGTCTCCGCTGATCCTTCAGTGCACCGCTGGTGCCGCTAAGTGGATGGGCGGTTTCAAGGTCTGCGCCGACATGGTCAAGGCTGCCGTCGAGGCCACGGGCGTTACCGTTCCCGTCGCCCTTCACCTCGATCACGGTTCTTACGAGGACTGCTTCAAGTGCATCGAGGCCGGCTTCACGTCCATCATGTATGACGGCTCTCACGAGGAGACCTTCCAGCTTAACCTCGACCGCACCAAGGAGCTCGTTGAGCTTGCCCACTCCAAGGGCATGTCCATCGAGGCCGAGGTCGGCGGCATCGGCGGTACCGAAGACGGCGTGACCTCCAACGGCGAGCTCGCTGACCCCGCTGAGTGCAAGCAGATTGCTGATCTGGGCGTTGACTTCCTCGCCTGCGGCATCGGCAACATCCACGGCGTGTATCCCGCCGACTGGGCCGGTCTTTCCTTCGAGCGTCTGGGCGAGATCAAGGCCCAGACCGGCGACCTGCCCCTCGTCCTGCACGGTGGCACCGGCATCCCCGAGGATCAGATCAAGAAGGCCATCTCCCTGGGCATCTCCAAGATCAACGTCAACACCGACCTGCAGCTCGTCTTCGCCAAGGGCGTCCGCGAGTACATCGAGGCTGGCAAGGATCAGCAGGGCAAGGGCTTCGACCCCCGCAAGCTCCTCAAGCCTGGTCGCGACAACATTGTTGCTCGCACCAAGGAGCTCATGGAGGAGTTTGGCTCCGTCAACAAGGCGTAAGTAGCGGTTTAACTTCCCGCCGGAGGCCCCGTTTCCCCTACGCTGTTTCCCTCGCGCTCACCTGGCTTCGCCAGAAGTCGCGCGACGGAATCAGCTCCGGGGAAACGGGGCCTCCTTTGTTAACTTGCTACAGGGTTACTGGTCTGATTTTAGTTATATGGTTACCGTTCAGCGGTGTTGATGGCTCCCTTGTTGGGGCTTTCTTTTTATCTCGCTACAATGGGCTTCAAGCGTTCTAGTGACTTGGAGTTTTGGTATGGCTGTTATTAATGTACTGCCTTCGGATGGGAAGGTTATTGACGAGGGTCCTGTTGGCTGCTCTGTTGATGTTTGCAGTGATGATTTTCGCCATCTCGATATTGGGCTACCGCCTGAGATTCTTCGTCTTAAGGATGCCGGGTATTTGACGCAGGCTGTTGCTGCCTGCGATCGCCTTTTGGAGCAGAACCCCGAGCCTTCGCTGGCTGCTTGTGTTCGTGCCGAGCGGTATCGCATGCTCGAGACGCCGCTTCATTTTTCGGTGTCGCGCGATCAGGCTATTGCGATGATTCGCGAGGAGTGGCCAGAGTTTATCGAAGAGCAGTTTGATGACCTGATTAATCGTAAGCGTATTGACTGGCGCTTTATCGATGGCGAGCTGTTCGTTCTCGACAACTTCCTTGATTCTTTGCGCGTGTATCCCAAGGAGGTTCCGGGTCTGCGCCCCGATTCTACGGATGGTATGGCGCTGCGCAATCAGATGCTTAAGGAGATGGAATCGCAAGGCGGGCTGTCTCGCGCCATTACGCTCAAGGCATGCGTGTCTGTTCCTGGTGCTCTGGAGGGAGAGACTGTTCGCTCGTGGCTACCCGTTGCCGCCGCCTGTCGTCAACAGTCTCATATCGAGGTTCTCGATATGACGCCGGAGGGTGCTGTTGCCCCCGCGAATGCTTCGGCGCGTACCGCCTCGTGGTCTTCTTCGAGTGAGCGCTCATTCTCGGTGACCTATCGCTATCAAATTGATGCCGCTTATCGTGATGTCTATGGGGGTGCGCTTCCGGTGCATCCTTGCATGGACGTGCCACTGCCCGTGGACACCTCCGAGGACCGTCCGCACATTGCATTCACGCCGTATCTGCAGCAGCTGACGGCCCGTGTCATTGACGGGCTCGAGGATCCGCTCGATCGCGCCCGTGCTATCTATGATTACCTGACGCAGCATATCGACTATCGCTATCAGCCGCCGTACCTGCTTTTGGGATCTATTGCCGATGACTGTGCGCACTCGCTCCGCGGCGATTGCGGCATTATGGCGCTCACGTTTATCACCATGTGCCGCATCGCGGGCGTTCCTGCCCGTTGGCAGAGCGGCCTGTATGTTGCGCCCGATTCGGTGGGGCCGCACGATTGGGCTGAGTTCTATACTCCACAGACCGGTTGGCTTAACGCCGACGTATCGTTTGGTTCCTCGGCACGCAGGATGGGGGAGGAGTGGCGTCGTCGTCACTACTTTGGCAATCTCGACCCGTGGCGCATGGTGGCCAATAATCGATTCCAGGCTGAATTTGTGCCTGCTTTCGACGGCATGCGCGAGGACCCTTACGATAACCAGATGGGTGAGGCTTCGGTCAACGGTCGCGGATGCCGTCGGCGCGAGATGCTCCGCTCGGTCGAACTCATCGAAATGCTTGAAGTTCCATTTTCGGACTAATCAACAGAAAGCTGTGATAAACTAACTCACGCATTACGTGCCCGAGTGGCGGAATTGGCAGACGCAGTGGACTCAAAATCCACCGTTGGCAACAACGTGCGAGTTCGAGTCTCGCCTCGGGCACCATACATGCGAGTGAGCGTTCAAGGGGGTCAAGGCCCCCTTTTTCGTGTACGTAATGTGATAACGCGCAGTACGTGTTATTATTCGCAAGGCGTTGTTCCCGCAATGCCCTAAAGAGGAACCCGAGGGCTCCCACCTTTTGGCGCCAATGAGCAGCTGACTGGTCATACAACTTAGATTCCCTTCCTCATATTGAGGATGTCTATGTGTACGACCTGGTTGCAAAGAAGCGCCGGGTTATTTTTTTATGAATGGAGGTAGGGAAAATAGCTAAGTCTGATGACACCCGCATCAACGACGAGATCACTGCATCTTCGTGCCGTTTGATTGGCGTCGATGGCTCTCAGCTCGGCCTGTTCGCCATCCGCGATGCCCAGCGCGTCGCCGACGATCAGGGTCTCGACCTGGTCGAGATCGCTCCCAACGCGGAGCCGCCGGTCTGCAAGGTCATGGACTACGGTAAGTTCAAGTACCAGCAGGCCATGAAGGCCAAGGCTGCTCGTAAGAACCAGTCCAAGGTCGAGGTCAAGGAAATGAAGTTCCGACCCAAGATCGACGTTGGCGACTACGAGACCAAGAAGGGCCACGTTCTGCGTTTCCTCAAGAAGGGCGCACGCGTTAAGATCACCATCATGTTCCGCGGCCGTGAGATGGCTCACCCGGAGCAGGGCCTTAACGTTCTCGAGCGTCTCGCCGAGGATCTCAAGCCTTACGCTACGGTCGAGTCCAAGCCTAAAATGGAAGGCCGTAACATGCTTATGCTGCTCGCCCCGATTAAGGGCGCCTTCGATGAGGATAAAGCGGCAAGCGATACCAAGTAACTAGTGTTCTGTAACCGATTAAGGAGTATTTCATGCCTAAGATGAAGTCCCACAGCGGCACCAAGAAGCGTTTCCGCAAGACTGGTACCGGCAAGCTTATGCGCGCCAAGGCTTTCAAGAGCCACATCCTGAGCAAGAAGTCCACCAAGCGTAAGCGTGGCTTCCGTCAGGAGACCGAGATCGCCGCTGCCGACCGCAAGGTCATCAAGTCGCGTCTCGCCTAAGTTCGCGTTCCCGTTTTTCGTTTTACCGTCTAGGAGTTGATAGAACATGGCACGTATTAAGCGCGCTGTTGCCGCCAAGAAGAAGCGCCGTACCGTTATGCACCGTGCGAAGGGTTACTACGGTGCCGCTTCGCGTACTTACAAGCATGCTAAAGAGCAGGTCCAGCACTCCCTGCAGTATCAGTATCGTGATCGCCGCAACAAGAAGCGCGAGATCCGTTCTCTCTGGATCACTCGTATCAACGCTGCTGCTCGCCTGAACGACATCTCTTACTCTCAGTTCATGCACGGCCTGAAGGTTGCCGGCATCGAGCTCGACCGCAAGGTCCTGGCTCAGATGGCTTACGAGGACATCGAGTCCTTCAACGAGCTGGCTACCATCGCCAAGAAGGCTCTCGAGGCCTAATAGATTCTCTTGAATCGCTAGGGGAGTGTCGCGTTGTGCGCGGCGCTCCCTCTTTTTATCTGAAGCGCGGTTTACATTGCTAAAAGCGCGGGTAAATAAACACATACAGGTGACCGATCTCGATATATTCCTGAACCAAAGGGTCATCATCTGATACGTGCGGAAGATCCGCACCAGTCTTTCTATTACCTATAGAAAGCAATATGTTGTGTAGGACTTGTGAAGAGTGGAATTGACGTCCCACAGGGCTTCGCGGTCTGGCAATATATCTCCTTGCCGCGCGGCCCGGTCGGACCGGATCAGCCGCGGGGCGTGCACCTTGAGAACCGGATACTGCGAGGATGGACACTGACTCCAGTGTCGCATCCGGGCAGACATCGAACCATTTGAAATGGTCTAACTTGGATTTGTTTTTCGCAAGGCCGCCGAGAGGCGGCCCCGAGAAATTCCTTTTCCTATACTAAAACCATATGAATCGAACGGAACCGATCAGCGATGGACTGAGAGGACCGGACGGGCTCGAAGCCCAGAATATTTTGGACGGAGAGTTCGATCCTGGCTCAGGATGAACGCTGGCGGCGCGCCTAACACATGCAAGTCGAACGGCACCCACCTCCGGGTGGAAGCGAGTGGCGAACGGCTGAGTAACACGTGGAGAACCTGCCCCCTCCCCCGGGATAGCCGCCCGAAAGGACGGGTAATACCGGATACCCCGGGGTGCCGCATGGCACCCCGGCTAAAGCCCCGACGGGAGGGGATGGCTCCGCGGCCCATCAGGTAGACGGCGGGGTGACGGCCCACCGTGCCGACAACGGGTAGCCGGGTTGAGAGACCGACCGGCCAGATTGGGACTGAGACACGGCCCAGACTCCTACGGGAGGCAGCAGTGGGGAATCTTGCGCAATGGGGGGAACCCTGACGCAGCGACGCCGCGTGCGGGACGGAGGCCTTCGGGTCGTAAACCGCTTTCAGCAGGGAAGAGTCAAGACTGTACCTGCAGAAGAAGCCCCGGCTAACTACGTGCCAGCAGCCGCGGTAATACGTAGGGGGCGAGCGTTATCCGGATTCATTGGGCGTAAAGCGCGCGTAGGCGGCCCGGCAGGCCGGGGGTCGAAGCGGGGGGCTCAACCCCCCGAAGCCCCCGGAACCTCCGCGGCTTGGGTCCGGTAGGGGAGGGTGGAACACCCGGTGTAGCGGTGGAATGCGCAGATATCGGGTGGAACACCGGTGGCGAAGGCGGCCCTCTGGGCCGAGACCGACGCTGAGGCGCGAAAGCTGGGGGAGCGAACAGGATTAGATACCCTGGTAGTCCCAGCCGTAAACGATGGACGCTAGGTGTGGGGGGACGATCCCCCCGTGCCGCAGCCAACGCATTAAGCGTCCCGCCTGGGGAGTACGGCCGCAAGGCTAAAACTCAAAGGAATTGACGGGGGCCCGCACAAGCAGCGGAGCATGTGGCTTAATTCGAAGCAACGCGAAGAACCTTACCAGGGCTTGACATATGGGTGAAGCGGGGGAGACCCCGTGGCCGAGAGGAGCCCATACAGGTGGTGCATGGCTGTCGTCAGCTCGTGTCGTGAGATGTTGGGTTAAGTCCCGCAACGAGCGCAACCCCCGCCGCGTGTTGCCATCGGGTGATGCCGGGAACCCACGCGGGACCGCCGCCGTCAAGGCGGAGGAGGGCGGGGACGACGTCAAGTCATCATGCCCCTTATGCCCTGGGCTGCACACGTGCTACAATGGCCGGTACAGAGGGATGCCACCCCGCGAGGGGGAGCGGATCCCGGAAAGCCGGCCCCAGTTCGGATTGGGGGCTGCAACCCGCCCCCATGAAGTCGGAGTTGCTAGTAATCGCGGATCAGCATGCCGCGGTGAATGCGTTCCCGGGCCTTGTACACACCGCCCGTCACACCACCCGAGTCGTCTGCACCCGAAGTCGCCGGCCCAACCGAGAGGGGGGAGGCGCCGAAGGTGTGGAGGGTGAGGGGGGTGAAGTCGTAACAAGGTAGCCGTACCGGAAGGTGCGGCTGGATCACCTCCTTTCTAGGGAGATACATTCTTAGAGAGAAAACACTTTAACTCGAATAGAGGGCAGGAGCCCGTCCGGTAGATGTCCGCCAGGATGATTCCCCGCAGCACCCGGTCCCCGGGGTCGCACCCGCGTACCTTGAGAGCCGCATAGCGATAGGAGAGAGATGGAAGATCCGAATCTTCCAGACTCGATTCTTTTCTGCGATTTATCAGACAGAATGATAGCAATCATTCATCCGATCCAAACAAGAAGAATTCACTTATATATGAGTGAGGAGCATCTGATCGCGAGCACAGTCAACTACTGTGCCGCGGTATGAGATACCCGAATTGCGACATACGAGCGCTATTCATGATATCGATTAATTAATTTTAGCGACACGTGGATATCCCGCGGGCCCGAGAGCGGTCCCGCAAGATACCACGGGCGCACGGCGGATGCCTTGGCACAGGGAGCCGATGAAGGACGCGGCAAGCTGCGATAATCCCCGGCGAGGAGCACACATCCTTCGACCCGGGGGTCTCCGAATGGGCGAACCCATCCGTAGCAGTACGGATATCCCGACCCTGAACACATAGGGGCCGGGAGGACAACCCGGGGAACTGAAACATCTAAGTACCCGGAGGAGAGGAAATCAATCTCGAGACTCCCCGAGTAGCGGCGAGCGAAAGGGGACCGATGGCCAAACCGTCGAGCGGGCGTACCCGGCAGGGGTTCCGCCGACGGGGTTGCAGGGCCGCGCATCCGGGGGCTGCCGCCCCCGGGCGCAGGTCCGGCTGGGGAGCGGAACGGCATGGGAGGGCCGGCCGCAGCGGGTGACAGCCCCGTACGCGAACCCAGACCGGACGGCGCGACGCGGTCCCTGAGTAGGGCCGGGCACGTGAAACCCGGTCCGAACCTGGGTGGACCACCATCCAAGCCTGAGTACTACCCTGTGACCGATAGCGCACCAGTACCGTGAGGGAAAGGTGAAAAGCACCCCGGGAGGGGAGTGAAACAGTACCTGAAACCGTGCGCCCACGAGCAGTCGGAGCACCTATATGGTGTGACGGCGTGCCTTTTGTAGAATGAGCCAGCGAGTCGCTGGCGCGGGGCGAGGTTAACCGAAAGGGAGCCGGAGCGAAAGCGAGCCTTAACAGGGCGACTTGAGTCCCGCGCCGCGGACGCGAAGCCGGGTGAGCTATCCGTGGGCAGGCTGAAGCGGGGGTAAGACCCCGTGGAGGGCCGAACGCACGTCGGTTGAAAACGGCGGCGATGACCTGCGGATAGGGGTGAAAGGCCAATCAAACCCGGAGATATCTCGTTCTCCCCGAAATAGCTTTAGGGCTAGCGTCGCGCGTTCACCGCCGGAGGTAGAGCACCGGATGGACGAGGGGGCTTCGCCGCCTACCGAATCCAACCGAACTCCGAATGCCGGCGGCCCAGAGCGCGGCAGTCAGAGCATGTGGGCTAAGCTGTGTGCTCGAGAGGGAAACAGCCCGGACCGCCCGCTAAGGTCCCCAAGTTCCAGCCGAGTGGCAAAGGATGTGCGTCCGCCCAGACAACCAGGATGTTGGCTTAGAAGCAGCCATGCATTCAAAGAGTGCGTAACAGCTCACTGGTCGAGTGGACATGCGCCGACAATACACGGGGCTAAGCTGGACACCGAAGCGGCGGGATTTTGATTTTCAGAATCGGTAGGGGAGCTTCCCATGGGCGGGGAAGCCGCCGGGCGACCGGCGGTGGAGCGCATGGGAGTGAGAATGCTGGCATGAGTAGCGAGAGACGAGAGAGTAACTCGTCCGCCGTGAACCCGAGGTTTCCTGGGCAAGGCTAATCCTCCCAGGGTCAGTCGGGGGCTAAGGCGAGGCCGGGAGGCGTAGCCGACGCGCAGCAGGCAGACATTCCTGCACCGCGCACGCGGCGCTACGACCGACGGGGCGACGGATGGGGGTGGCTCGGCGGGGTTCTGGACGTCCCCGTGATGGAGCGCGGCCCGCGGACCAGGGAAATCCGGTCCGCACGAGGGCGAGGCTCCGGACGAAGCGATCAAGCGAAGCGAGTGAGCCCGAGGTCCCTAGAAAAACCCCTAGGCAGGCGCGTGCGCGCCCGTACCGCAAACCGACACAGGTGGGTGGGTAGAACATACCGAGGCGATCGGGTCAACCATGGTCAAGGAACTCGGCACAATGGCCCCGTAACTTCGGGAGAAGGGGTGCCCGCGCGTACGTGAACGGACTTGCTCCGGGAGCGGAGGCGGGCCGCAGTGGAGAGGCCCAAGCGACTGTTTACCAAAAACACAGGACTCTGCAGAAGCCGCAAGGCGACGTATAGGGTCTGACGCCTGCCCGGTGCCGGAAGGTCACGCGGAGGAGTTAGCCGCAAGGCGAAGCCCCGAAGCCAAGCCCCGGTAAACGGCGGCCGTAACTATAACGGTCCTAAGGTAGCGAAATTCCTTGTCGGGTAAGTTCCGACCTGCACGAAAGGCGCAACGACTTGGGCGCTGTCTCGACCATGGACCCGGTGAAATTGCACTGGTCGTGAAGATGCGACTTACCCGCGGAAGGACGGAGAGACCCCGTGAACCTTCACTGCAGCTTGGCATTGGCCGCTGGTCCCGCGTGTAGAGGATAGGCAGGAGGCACAGATCCGGAGGCGCCAGCCCCCGGGGAGCCGCCCTTGGAATACTGCCCTCGCGCGACCGGCGTCCTAACCCGAGGCCGTCGACCGGCTCGGGGACCGTGCCAGGCGGGCAGTTTGACTGGGGCGGTCGCCTCCTAAAGGGTAACGGAGGCGCGCGAAGGTCCGCTCGGGACGGTCGGCAACCGTCCTTTTGAATGCAAGAGTACAAGCGGGCTTGACTGCGAGGCCAACAAGCCGAGCAGGTGCGAAAGCAGGCTCTAGTGATCCGGCGGCCCCGAGTGGGTGGGCCGTCGCTCAACGGATAAAAGGTACTCCGGGGATAACAGGCTGATCTTGCCCAAGAGTCCACATCGACGGCAAGGTTTGGCACCTCGATGTCGGCTCATCGCATCCTGGGGCTGGAGCAGGTCCCAAGGGTACGGCTGTTCGCCGTTTAAAGCGGTACGCGAGCTGGGTTCAGAACGTCGTGAGACAGTTCGGTCCCTATCCTCCGTGGGCGCAGGAGAATCGATGGAGGCTGCCCCCAGTACGAGAGGACCGGGGTGGACGCACCTCCGGTGAACCGGTTGTCGACCAACGGCACGGCCGGGTAGCCGCGTGCGGCGCGGATAACCGCTGAAGGCATCTAAGCGGGAAGCCGTTCCAGGGATTAGTTCTCCTTCCGGTAAGGGCCCAGGTAGACTACCTGGTCGATAGACGGCAGGTGCAAGGACGGCGACGTCCTCAGCCGAGCCGCACTAATCGCCCGAGCTCTTCCGGAACCGCACCTCGCGGCCCGCGGGACTTCGCGCTCATGCGCGGTCCGGGCACGAGGATGCCCCCGAGTCATCTCCCCTATGCGCCATGCGGCCCCCAGGGCACGTGAGTAGACACCCGGACACCGTAACGGTGGGCGCCGCCCACCGGTCAGCGGCCAGAGCATGGGGGGCACGCCCGGTCCCGTTCCGAACCCGGAAGCTAAGCCCCATCGCGCCGAGAGTACTGCGGGGCCAGCCCGTGGGAGGCCAGGGCGCCGCTGACCGGTGGACGGCACCGAGCCGTCGGATGACTTGAAGAAGGGGGAGGCCTCGCGGCCTCCCCCTTTTTTGCGTTATATACACGTTGTGCTTTGGGACCTAGCTTCCCCGTATGCGCTCTTACTGTTTGGCTGTTTTTTGAGTCCATCTAGTTTATTTGAGCGATAATTACTCGCATTGGCGTTAGGGAGGGCTTGATGTTTACCGTATTTGTCTTGGGCAATATTGCTTCGGGTAAGTCGACTGCCTGCCGCTATTTCGAATCTCGTGGCGCTATGCTTATCGATCTGGATGAGCTTGCAAAATCGCTGTATGTGCCGGGCTCTAATATCGTCAATGCTCTCGCGGATGAATTCGGTTGGGACATTTTGGATGAGGAAGGCGGCATTCGCCGCAGCATCCTCGCCTCTCGAGCTTTCGCTTCTCCTGATTCGGTCGCACGGCTCAATGGCATTGTGCATCCCGTTCTGATTGAACAGCTTTCGCTTAGGATTCTCGATCCGGTTTGTTGTACGGTTTCATCACCCCGTTACCCCTTTGCGGTGGTTGAGGTTTCTGCTCCGACTGGTTTTGAGGATGCATTTGGCTTGGCTGATGAAATTCTGGTCATTAGCGCCCCTTTGTCAGTTCGTCGCGAGCGCGCTATTCAACGTGGCATGGAGCCATCTGATTTCGATGCCCGTTCTGCTTGCCAGCCCGATGAGTCTGCGCTGTGCAATCTCGCTACAACGGTGATTGATAATTCGGCAGCCGATGATTCGCTCTTTGAGCAGCTTGACTCATGGCTTGCATGCCACGGGTTTATAGATACTGCGGATAAGGAGGAGGCCGATGCCTAAGGCACGTTTCTTTACGTGGTATCGCGTGGCACCACTTGCCGTTGTGTTCGTCTTCGGCCTTATTTCGCTCGTCTACTCGTGTGCCCCTGCCGCTTTCTTTAAGCCGCTGTATCCGATTGACTACGAGGCTTATGTAAAGCAATCCAGTATTTCGCATAATCTGGATCCGTATCTGGTGTGCGCTGTCATTAAGTCGGAATCGAATTGGGACCCCGAGGCCGAGTCGAATCAGGGTGCTCAGGGATTGATGCAGCTGATGCCCGAGACTGCCCAGGATATGATCGCCAAGGGCCTTGTCGACGGAGGGGAGTATTCGGCCGACAATCTTAACGATCCGGCTACGAATATCGAGTTTGGCTGCGCATACCTCTCGTATCTTCTCGCCTATTTCAACGGGTCGACGGATAGTGCCATCGCCGCCTATAACGCCGGTATGGGCAATGTCGACGGATGGGCGCAGCAGAACACGTCACTCCATAATGCGATTACCTTCCCTGAAACTCAGGCTTATCTGATTCGCGTCAATAATGCCTGGGTTCGATATAAGACTCTCTATCCCGATCGGTTCGTATAGGACTAAGCCCACCGCCCGCGTATACTGCAGATGTATGAGTTAGGAGTATCCATGGCGGAATTTGAAGTAGAACGCGTTGGTGGTGAACTTAAGCGCTTTGGCGTTGAGGGCGCTGATGTGCCGTTTAAGGTCGTGTCTCCATACGAGCCCGCTGGTTCCCAGCCTAAGGCCATTGAGTCACTTGTGCGGGGCGTGAGGGACGGAGACCGCTATCAGGTTTTGCTGGGTGTGACTGGTTCGGGTAAGACTTTTACGATGGCCAAAACCATTGAGGCCTTGGGTAAGCCGACCCTTGTCATGGCTCCGAATAAAACGCTCGCCGCTCAGCTTGCGAGCGAGCTCAAAGAGTTCTTTCCCAATAACGCTGTGGTCTACTTCGTCTCGTACTACGACTACTATCAGCCCGAGGCGTATGTGCCGCAAAGCGATACATATATCGAGAAAGACTCCTCGATTAACGAAGAGGTCGAGATGCTGCGCCATCAGGCGACCGCGTCACTGCTCTCTCGACGTGATGTGATCGTTGTCGCATCGGTCTCGTGTATCTATGGCATTGGCTCTCCTGAGGACTATGCGGGTCTGGCTCCAAACGTCGACAAGAAGGTGCCGCTCGAGCGCGATGACTTTATCCATGCACTTATCGACATTCAATATGATCGCAATGACTATGACCTGGCACGTGGCACGTTCCGCGTGCGCGGCGATGTTGTTGACGTGTATCCGCCTTATGCCGAGCATCCGTTGCGGTTTGAGTTCTTTGGCGACGAGGTCGAGCTGATTGCCGAGATCGATGAGGTCACCGGTGAGATGCTTCGTGAGTACGAGGCCATTCCCGTATGGCCGGCATCGCACTACGTGACCGAGAAGCCGAAGGTCAAGGCGGCTCTGAAATCGATCAGCGAAGAGTGCGAGAAGCGCGTGGCGGAGCTCAAGGCGACCGACAAGTTGCTCGAGGCGCAGCGTCTGCAGCAGCGTACCGATTATGATCTTGAGATGCTCGAGACGATGGGCTTTTGCAACGGCATCGAGAACTACTCGCGTCATCTGGACGGTCGCAAGCCGGGTGAGCCGCCGTTTACCCTAATCGATTACTTTCCCAAGGATATGCTCTGCATCATCGATGAGAGCCATGTGACGGTGCCGCAGATTCGCGGCATGCACGAAGGTGACCGCTCGCGTAAGGTGACGCTGGTGGAACACGGTTTTCGCCTGCCCTCGGCGCTCGATAACCGCCCGCTTCGTTTCGATGAGTTTGAGGCAAGGATCCCCCAGTTTATCTATGTTTCGGCCACGCCGGGCGACTACGAGCTGCGGGTGAGCCAAAACGACGTGGAGCAGATTATTCGTCCGACAGGCCTGCTCGACCCCAAGATTGACGTGCGTCCAGTTCGCGGTCAGATTGACGATCTTGAGGACGAGATTCGCGAGCGCGTTGCCCGCAAGGAGCGCGTGCTGGTGACTACGTTGACCAAGCGCATGGCCGAGGACCTGACCGACCATCTACTTGATGCGGGCATTAAGGTCAATTACATGCACTCTGATACGGCGACAATGGACCGTGTCGAGATCCTGCGAACGCTGCGCGAGGGCAAGATCGATGTTCTCGTTGGCATCAACCTGCTTCGCGAGGGCTTGGATCTTCCCGAGGTCTCACTGGTGGCAATTCTCGATGCCGATAAGGAAGGCTTCTTGCGCAACCGCCGTTCGCTGATTCAGACGATTGGCCGTGCGGCCCGTAACGCCGATGGCGAAGTCATCATGTATGCAGACGTTGTGACCGATTCGATGAAAGAGGCCATCGAGGAGACACAGCGCCGTCGCGAGATTCAGATGGCATATAACGAAGAACATGGCATTGTGCCCAAGACAGTGCGCAAGGCCATCAACGACATCTCAAGTTTTATTGCCGAGGCCGAAAAAACTGTGGGCTCCAAGGGACGCTCGAAGGGCGACTCTCTTGGCCATGGCGCATTCTATACGCCCGATGAGTCGGGCGAGGGCGGTGTGCCGGAAACGGTGGCGCCCGAGCAGACACTTGCGGAGCAGTTGGAAGAACTGCCGCATGACGAGCTTGTGCGGATCGTCGAAACCATGGAAGAGGATATGCGTAACGCTTCTGCCGCTATGGACTTTGAGGAGGCGGCGCGCCTGCGCGATGCTGTCGTTCAGATTCGGGCGATGCTCGAGGGTGCGTCTGAGGACGAGACGATCGAGCGCTTACGCTCGCAGGCCCGCAAGGGTTCCACGTTCGCATCGGGCAGAAAACGCCAGGGTGCACGGTTTAAGAAATAGCGAACAGGCCCCGAGTTCCCTGTGGAGCTCGGGGCCTATGTCTTTTGCGCGCTGGAATTTGTGCGTTAGAGGTCTGCGATCAGGGCTTCAGCACAACGGATGCCGTCGGTGGCCGCGCTCATGATGCCGCCGGCATATCCAGCTCCCTCACCACAAGGGTAGAGGCCCGGGGTCGACACGGCGTGGCACGTTCGGTCTCGGGTGATAGTGACCGGTGAGCTCGAACGAGTCTCCACGCCGGTAAGAACGGCATCGGGGCGGTCGTAGCCTCGTAGCTTTTTTCCGAGTAGGGGAAGTCCCAGGCGGAGCGACTCGACGATATGCTGCGGTAGGGCTTCGTCAATTGCCGTCCAGGTCACACCGAGCGGATAGGTGGGCTTTACCTTTCCGGGCGCCTTGCTGGCGCGTCCTGCGAGGAAATCTCCGACGAGTTGTGCCGGTGCGTTCCAGTTGGAACCGCCCAGGCGATAGGCGGCCGCCTCGCAGGCACGCTGGAGCTCGATGCCGGCGAGCGGGTCATCGTTGGGAAGGTCCTCAGGCGTGACGTTAACGAGCAGGGCGGCATTTGCGTTGCGTCCGTCGCGGGCATTGAGACTGGCCCCGTTGACGCACAGATGGCACGGTTCTGAAGAGGCGGCAACAACCTGTCCGCCGGGGCACATGCAAAACGAGAACACGCTGCGGCCGTTGGGAAGATGGGCAACAAGTTTGTAGGGGGCCGCCCCGAGCGCTGGATGTCCCGCCGAGGCTCCATATTGGGCTCTGTCGATGTCGCGTTGCGGATGCTCGATGCGAACGCCCATGGCAAAGGTCTTTTGTGCGAGGGCCACGTTGTGGTCCTTAAGGAGCTCAAAAATATCGCGAGCAGAATGCCCGCAGGCGAGGATGAGGTGCCTTGTCTCGATTGGCTCGTAAGTGGCGTCTTGGGACGATTGGACATCAATACCGGTGATGGCGCCAGACGCGTCGGTGCGAATGTCGACGAGCTTCGTTCGATAACGGACGACACCTCCGAGCTGCTCGATGCGCTGGGATATAGCGGTGACAACCTTGGGAAGGATGTCGGAGCCAATGTGCGGCTTGGCATCCCACAGAATATCGCGGGGCGCACCCGCCTCGACGAAGGTTTCGAGGATAAGGCGATGGACGGGATTTTTTGTTCCCGTATTGAGCTTGCCGTCCGAGAAGGTCCCTGCGCCGCCCAGACCAAACTGAATATTGCTCTCGGGGTCGAGGATGCGCTCCTTTAGAAAGAGGTCGATCGCCTGCGAGCGGCGAAATGCCGGGTCGCCGCGCTCGATAAGCAAGGGCTTAAGACCTGCTTCGGCGAGCGTGAGCGCAGCGAAAAGGCCGGCGCATCCGGCGCCGACAACGACGGGGCGTTCTTGAGGCGCGTCGGAGACGGGGGAGGGGAATGAAGGCCCATCGTCTTCTATCGCGCGTACGCGCGAGCGGTCACGCTCGGTGACGCTGTCGACCGCTTCTCGCTCGAGGTGGGGACTAGTCAGCTCAACACGAAAGCTCAGGATAAAATGGACGTCTCGTTTTTTGCGAGCGTCGATTGACTTGCGGTGGAGCTCGATGGACTTGATCTCGGAGTCCTTGCAACGTAAGACGCGCTTGGCGACTCGCTTGCCAACAATGAGGCAGGCATTTTCATCGCCGGCTTCATCGAGCGACGCGTTGACTTGGGTGATTTCGATCATCGAGGTCTCCTTAGAGGCAAGAAAGAGGCCGTCCGGTATCCCAGACGGCCCGAATGCGTTTTTGATTATAGACTGCGCGGCTACAAGCTGCTTGCAGCGCGAATGCCCGAGAGCCAGGCCCACGCAAGGTTAAAGCCTCCGCAATCGGCGTCGATGTCGAGCGCTTCGCCGCAGACGTAAAGCGGGGCGTCGACAACGCTGCGCGCGCGTAGACTGGGTGTTGAGATGCTCTCGACAGATACGCCACCACGCGTGACCTGCGCCGAGCGCTCCTCGGCTGTTCCCTCGACGAGCAACTTAAAGTGCTTGAGGATCGAGACCAGGTGGATGACATCGTTGGAGCCTGGATGGCACTGCTCGAACGCTGTACAGACGACGCGGGAGAGTTGCGGGGCGAGCATGCCGTCGAGCCAACGGGGATCGCGGGGCGAAAAGCCGCCGAGCAGCTTAACGCGCCGGTTGAGCATATCGAGCAGCTCGTCTTTAGAGAGGTCGGGGAAAACGTCGAGCAGGATCGTATCGCCGCGCTGGATACGACGGGAGAGGTTGAAGACAGCGACGCCCGAGATGCCGAAGGCTCGAAACAGTACTTCACCGTCTTCGTGCCAGAGCTCACTATGGTTACGGGTGAGCGTCAAGCGGGCGCGGACGCGCAGACCATCCAACGTCTTGAGTGCCGCCCGATCGCCAACGACCGTTGCCGATACGGGGCAGAGGATGGGGCGCAGCGAAGTGAGGGGGAGGCTAAACGTATCGGCGATACCGGTGGGGCTGCCGCCCGTGGCGATAATTACGGTATGTGCCTGCAGGGCCTCGTTCTTGCGAGGGACATCGGCGAGCGCTTTCCGAAGCGAGCGGAGCTCCGATTTTCGGTCGTCGTGCTTTTTTGCCTTGAGCGCCCGCGCTGGACGGTCTATTTGGAGTGCCCAGCCTTCGGAAGCTTTGTGCGCCGAGGCAACGTTGGCTCCGCAGATTAAGGTGATACCTAGGCGGTCGCAAACGTTGAGAAGCGTGTCGCGCACCGATTCGGCGCGAAGGGAGCGCGGGTACAGCCGGCCTTCCTCGGAGGTTGTCATGATGCCCAGCGAGGAGAAGAAACCCATAAGCTCTTGTTCGGGCCGGGGGCCCATAACGGATTCAACGAATGCGGGGTGGTTATACCGCTGTGGATCAATTGATTCGTTGGAGAGGTTGCAGCGGCCGTTGCCGGTCGCAAGGAGCTTAAGGCCGCAGGCGACATCGCGCTCAACGATGCAGACGCTTTTGCCAGCTCGTGCGGCCGTAATGGCGGCGGCGAGGCCTGAAGCCCCGCCGCCGATTACCAGGACGTCATAGAAGGCGCTCGCGTTCACTTAGGCCTCGTCGGTCTCGTGCGGGGTAATGGCCTCGACGGCAGAGACTGCCTTGGGCAACATGCCATCGGGCAGTGCGGTCTCGACCTCGCCCTTATCGCAGGCCTCGGCGAGTGCCGGATTAATGGGAAGCTGGCCCAAGATGTCGAGGTTATAGCGCTCTGCGACCTCGGGGAGCTTGCTCTTGCCAAAGACCTCGATCTTCTTGCCGCAGTCGGGACACTCAATATAGCTCATGTTCTCGACAATGCCCAGAATGGGGACGTTCATCTTCTCGGCCATGTTGACCGCCTTGGCGACGATCATCGAGACCAGATCCTGCGGGCTCGTGACGATGACGATGCCGTCGACGGGCAGCGACTGGAAGACGGTGAGCGCGACGTCGCCTGTTCCCGGAGGCATGTCGACCAGCAGGTAGTCGATGGGGCCCCACGAGGTCTCGCTCCAGAACTGCCTAATGGCGCCTGCGATGACCGGACCGCGCCAAAGGACGGGGTCGGTCTCGTTTTGGAGCAGAAGGTTGGAGCTCATGACCTTGACGCCGTGCTCGGAGATTTCGGGCAGCATAAGGTTGCCAAGGGCATGGACGTGGCGTCCGCTCATACCGAACATCTTGGGGATAGAGGGACCGGTGATGTCGGCATCGAGGACGCCGACCTTGTGGCCGTGACGGGCAAGCTCGGTGGCGATGGCACCGGTGACAAACGACTTGCCGACACCGCCCTTGCCGGAAAGCACGGCGATGACGCGTTTGACCTCGGACAGCGTGTTCTCCTCAAATTGCGACGGCGACGTTTGTCCGCCGGCGGCCTGTGCGTGCTCGCAACCCATGTATGACTCCTTTGTATATGTTGGGGCCGGGGCCCCGTGATGTGACACGAGCGTCATTGTACCCTCGTTTGCGAGCGGGAGTCATTTGCGATGCATTTGGGCCGAGCGTGCTTGCAATACGATGGGTCCAAGCGAATGGGCGGGCTTACTGAACTTTGCTGGCGAACTCGAGGTATTGCATGCGCTGCAGCTTGTCGATCGTCGAGGCGTATGGGCTGTCTTCAGATTCCAAGTCGTAGCGCAGCCCGTCGGCACCAAGGTAGCCGGCGACATTGATGGTGGGCACATCTGACCTTGTTGCAAGCAGAGCTTTTTGATAGTCGGTGAGCGGGGCGCCGATCTTATTAAGGGTAATGGCTGCAATCTCGTTTGCCCCGACGGTGTCGTAGACGTTGAGCTCGGTATTGCCGGCGATTTCATAGTTAGCCCAGACGAAATAGGTCGACTGATAGATACGGAAAGCGTGGCTTGCCGTATCTTCCTGAGGGTACAGCTCGTCGTTGAGGGTCGTTGCGGCGCTCGGCTGATGGTCGCCAAAAAAGACAAGGACAACCGGTCTGCCGATATTGCGGAGCTCGTTGATAAAGTACTCGAGGTCCCGGTCGGATGCGTTGATGCAGGTAAGATAGGTGTTGAGTGCACTATTGGCGCCCTCGCTGGCCCCCTCGACCCAATAGTTTGTCAGCTCCTCGGCGGGAACGGTGCCATAGTCGTAGCCGCCGTGATTTTGCATCGTGACGTCAAAGATGAACTGCGGGGCTTCGTCGGTTCTAAGCAGGTCGAGTATCTTGTCGTAGGTGGCGTAGTCGCATACGCCGGCATGGTAACAGGGCGCACCCTCGAAATCGCCGATTGAAAGAAAGTCTCCGAAGCCCAGCTGCTGATAGATTTTATCTCGATGGTAGTTGACGGGGTTTTGCGGGTGCATAGCGGTAGCGGTATACCCAAGCTCCTTAAGGTCCTTTGCCAGGCTGTTGACGCCATTCATCTGATACAGCTGATAGGGGATTTTTCCTAGTCCGACAAAGGCCGTTGTCGCTCCGGTCAAAAATTCGAATTCGGAGTTTGCCGTTCCGCCACCGGTGACCGAAGCGAGCATGGTGCCGCGAACAAGTGTGTCGGGAAGCGAGTTGTAGAATGCGGGACCGGTGTACCCGGCCGCCTGGAGCTGCTCAAAGCACGAAAGGTCGCTAAAACTCTCGTTCATGACGGCAACAATCGTCGGCTTGATTTCATTGAATTGGGCAACGGCCGCCGCGCGCTGCTCGCTCGAGCCATACGTGCTGTCGTAGGCGGCGGCGAGCTCCTGCTCGATGCTCTGCGCCTCATCGGGCGTATAGTCTTCGGGCTTCTCAATGGGCAACTCGTTGACCATTTCGGTGAACGAAGTGATAAAACCCTGAGACGCATACGTGGTGATGGGCTGCCAACGGTCAAATCCAAAATCCAGCGCCTGCTCCAAGTCGATGCTGGAAAAGCCCGAGAGCCCCACAACGGTCACTAGCAGAAAAGCGCAGAGGTTAGCGGCGATTGCGGGGAAGACATGGGTGGGCGTACGGAGCTTTCGCGGTCGGATAAGAGAAAGAAGCCCCAGGGAAATCTCCAGCAGGGCGAGAGAGGTTACGATTCCGGCGGTAAAGGTAAACTCGTATCCCTCGCTCACTTCCATTGCGGTGCCAAGGGCCAAGATATCGCTTGGCAGGATGGCCTCGCCTTTAAACGTTATGACGAAGTGCTCGGCAATGCCAAGGATGCAACAGGCGACGGGCACGAGGGCCATGACGCCTCCATGACGCTGTCCCAGCAAATAAAGGGAGAGCAGAACCGTCGCGAGCAGCCCGACGGAAAACCCGAATGAGTTGGCGGGAATGCGATAGAACGTTTCGTTACAGGCAATTTCGAGTGAAACGAACGAGAGCGCTGAAACAGCGGCGATGACAAGGATGTCACGGCAAATACAGGCAACCGTTCCCGTCGCAAGATCGGTTTGGTCGATAAGTCCCGAAACCAAGGGCTCGACAAGAAGTATGACGGCGGCAGCACCGAGCGCCGAATAAGAAAGGAGCCATAGGGAACTGTCCTCATTTACGAGCAATTGATTCGTAATCCATGCAGCTACCACGCCGAGCGGGATGAGGAGCGTCGCGCACCAAAAGACGCGGGCAATGGGCGGCTTTTTATTGTGTTTGATTGAAAAATATACGCGCACCACGACGATGGCCACGATAAGGACGGCGATGAATATGGGCAGATTGGCCATGTCGCTCGAAGTGATTTCAAGGGGGATATCTTCGGTCATGGACGTTCCTCTGTTACGGCAAATTTAGTTCAGTATTAGATTACTGTAACCTCTCCACGGTATTTCGAGAAACAAAGCACCCGATACGCAAAGCTAAAGGTCTGCGAATCTTGTATTACGAACATCTGTGCGCGTCGAGTGCGCTAAACTCATCGGCAGTATGATTCGATGCAATAGGAGGCAAGGAGCTTCCATGTCTGATTCTTCTATCGTTATTCGCGGCGCTCGTGAGCACAACCTCCGCGATATCGATGTTTCCATTCCGCGTGACCAACTCGTGGTCATTACCGGTCTTTCTGGCTCGGGCAAGAGCTCGCTGGCATTTGACACTATCTATGCCGAGGGCCAGCGTCGATACGTCGAGAGCCTTTCGAGCTATGCACGCCAGTTCTTGGGCCAGATGGACAAACCCGACTTGGATTCAATCGACGGCCTTTCGCCGGCGGTGTCGATCGACCAAAAGACGACGTCTAAAAACCCTCGCTCGACGGTTGGCACCGTAACCGAGATTTATGACTATCTGCGCCTGCTGTTCGCCCGTGTGGGCACCCCGCACTGTCCCGAATGCGGCCGCGTCATTGAGCGCCAGACGACCGACCAGGTTGCCGACAAAGTCTTGGCGGCGGGGGAGGGTCGCCGCGCGTTTGTGCTGGCACCGGTGGTGCGCGGGCGAAAAGGCGAGTACGCCAAACTGTTTGAGGACCTTCGCGCCGAGGGCTTTAGCCGCGTGCGTGTCGACAGCGAAGTGCGCTCGCTCGACGATCCGATCGATCTGGACAAGAAGTTCAAGCACGATATCGAGGTCGTGGTCGATCGCATCGTGATCCGTGAGAACTCTCTGGGCCGTATCGCCGAGTCTGTTGAGCAGGCGACCGCGCTGGCCCACGGCAATGTAAACGTGTACATGCTGCCCGATCGTGATGCTCCCGAGGGGACCGAGGGCGAGCTGCTGGAGTATTCGTTGGCCTTGGCGTGCCCGGAGCATGGTCACTCCATTGACGATCTTCAGCCGCGTGATTTTTCGTTCAACGCTCCCTATGGCGCATGTCCTGAGTGCGACGGCCTGGGCTTTAAGAAAACCGTTGATGCCGAGGCGCTGATCGAGGACCCCTCGAAGTCCATTGCCGACGGAGTCTTTGGTAGCCTGTTTGGCAATTCGAACTACTATCCGCAGATTTTTGCTGCGGTCTGCAAACACTTTAAGGTGAGCACCGATACGCCGTGGAAGGACTTGCCCCCTCGCGTGCGTCGTGCATTCTTGGATGGCCTGGGCGATACGAAGATCTCGGTCGACTACCAAAAGCTCGACGGACGTCGCAGCCAGTGGGATACCAAGTTTTCGGGCGTTCGCAACATCCTGTACGAACGCTATACCGAGACGACGAACGAGAACACCAAGGCGCGCTTGGAGAAGTACATTCGCGAGGAGCCGTGCTCGAGCTGCCATGGCGCTCGCCTGCGCCCCGAGATGCTCGCCGTCACCGTGGGCGGCAAGTCCATTTATGAAGTTTGCTGCCTGTCGTGCCGTGAGTCGCTCGAGTTTTTTGAGGGCCTGGAGCTCACCGAGCGCCAACAGTTTATCGGCGGGCGCATCGTCAAGGAAATCCTGGAGCGCTTGCGTTTTCTGGTCGATGTTGGACTCGACTATCTGACGCTCGATCGTGCCTCGGCGACGCTTTCCGGTGGCGAGGCGCAGCGTATTCGCCTGGCAACGCAGATCGGCGCGGGTCTCATGGGCGTGCTCTATATTCTGGATGAGCCCTCGATCGGTCTTCATCAGCGTGACAACGAGCGCCTGATCAAGACGCTCGAGCGCCTGCGCGATATCGGCAATACCGTTATCGTTGTCGAACACGACGAGGATACAATCCGTGCCGCCGACTACGTGATCGACATGGGGCCCGGCGCCGGCGTCAACGGCGGACACGTAGTCGCGGCGGGAACGCCTGCCGATATCATGGCTTGTCCTGAGTCGATGACGGGCGCTTATCTGACCGGCAAACGAATGATCCGGGTGCCTGATGAACGGCGCAAGCCCGGTCGTGGCTGCCTTAAAATTACGGGCGCTCGAGCCAACAACCTCAAAAACGTTACCGCCAAGATCGAGTTTGGTACGCTTACGGTTGTTACCGGCGTGTCGGGATCGGGCAAGAGCTCCCTGGTTACCGACACCATTGCGCCTGCCCTTACGAATGCCATTCACCGTTCGACGCGCCCTGTGGGTCCGTATAAGAAAATCGAGGGCATCGAGTGTATCGATAAGGTTATCGATATCGACCAGTCGCCGATTGGCCGCACGCCGCGTTCCAACCCTGCTACCTATATCGGCCTGTGGGATGATCTTCGCGCTCTGTTTGCGAGTACGCCGGAGTCGAAGGCGCGCGGCTACTCGCCGGGTCGTTTCTCCTTTAACGTGAGTGGCGGGCGCTGTGAGGCGTGCAAGGGCGACGGACAGATCAAGATCGAGATGCACTTCCTTCCCGATATCTACGTTCCCTGCGAAGTTTGCGGCGGTAAACGCTACAACCGCGAGACACTCGAGGTCACCTACCGTGGCAAGACCATCTCGGACGTACTTGACATGAGCGTGGCCGAGGCACTGGCTTTCTTTGGGAATATCCCGCAGATCAAGCGAAAGCTCCAGACGCTGTACGATGTAGGCTTGGGCTACGTGAGCCTGGGCCAGCCCGCCACGACGCTTTCGGGCGGCGAGGCGCAGCGCGTGAAGCTCGCCAAGGAGCTTCATCGACGCCAGACGGGCAAGACGTTCTATATTTTGGACGAGCCGACGACCGGCCTTCATTTTGAGGACGTCCGCCAGCTGCTCGATGTGCTGCAGCGCTTGGTCGATGCGGGCAACACAGTGCTGGTGATTGAACACAACCTTGATGTCATCAAGGTTGCCGACCGCCTGATCGATATGGGTCCCGAGGGCGGTAACGGCGGCGGAACCGTCGTGGTTTCGGGCACACCGGAGCAGGTTGCGGACTGTCCGCGGAGTTATACGGGCAAGTTTTTGGCGCCGTTGCTCAGACGTGACCGGGAGCGTCAGGCTCAACTTGATGCTCAATAAATAGGCGATTCAGTTTATGGGCGCCATCGACTCCTTGTGATTCGATGGCGCTTGCTGTGCCGAAGTGACGTATGCAGCCGAATTGGACATATACTTAATCCTTGCGTCCGAATGCGAGGGAAAGGATATGTCATGGCAAAGGCTGTAAAGACGCCAAAAACCAATGCGATGCGCGAGCTGGAAAGCGCCGGCATTTCCTATGTTCTACATACGTACGAAGACGATGGTGATGAGTCGGTGGGCCTGGGGGTCGCGATTTCGGAGCAGCTTGGCGAGGAGCCCGGTCAAGGGTTTAAGACCTTGGTCTGCGTGACGCCGTCCAACGACTATGTCGTGTGCTGCATCCCTGTTGCCGACGAGCTCGATCTAAAGTCCGCCGCGCGTGCCGCGGGGGAGAAGTCTTTGGCCATGATGCATGTGAAGGATTTGCTTGCGGCGACTGGCTACGTTCGCGGCGGCTGCAGCCCGGTCGGTATGAAAAAACGCTACCGGACGCTCATTGATGAGACATGTGTCCTTTGGGATACCATTTTTATTTCGGGAGGCAAGCGTGGTTATCAGCTCGAGCTTGCACCCGATGATTTAATTGCATTTTGCGGGGCGACGGTTGCCGCGATTACGAGAGAGGACTGAGCGATGCCGCAGGAAGAATTGAAGCGCGGAGCTCATTTTGCAAAAGAATCTGCGTCTCAGGCACCCTCATCCGAAGCTTCTTCGTCGCGAGATGACACTGACGACATGGGTTCGTCGGACTACTCCACGGTTGGTCGTTCCGCCGGGCTTATGACCATCCTGACTATCGTGTCTCGCGTCACCGGTTTTATCCGCACGTGGGCAATGGCGGCCGCTATCGGCATGTCGCTACTCTCGTCCTCCTATCAGGTCGCCAACAACCTGCCCAATATGCTCTACGAACTCGTGATGGGCGGCATGCTCGTGACGGCGTTTTTGCCCGTGTACATGGGCGTGAGGCGTGAGCAGGGTCGCGAGGCCTCGAACGAGTACGTGGGCAACCTGCTCGGCATTCTGCTTTTGGTGCTGGGTGGCATTTCGTTGCTGGGGACCGTGTTCGCCCCGGGCTTTATCTGGACGCAATCGTTCCTTTCGGGTGACGGCGGCAGCATGGATACCGCTGCGTTCATGTTCCGTTTCTTTGCCATCCAGATTCTGTTTTATGGTTTGGGCTCGGTGTTCTCGGGCGTTCTCAACGCACACCGCGACTACTTCTGGTCGACGTTTGCCCCGGTCCTCAACAATGTGATCGTCATTGCGAGCTTTATGGGTTTTGCGCCCGTGTCCGCACAGTTTGGTGAACGTGCCGGCATCATCTTGATTGCGGCCGGTACGACCCTCGGTGTCTTTGTTCAGATGGCATGTCAGATCCCCGCGCTTGGCAAGCACGGCGTGCATCCCCATATCCATATCGACTTTAAGGACCCCGCGCTGCGCCAGACGATTGCGCTCGGTATCCCGACGCTGCTCGCCACGGTGTGCATGTTTGTCTCGACTTCTATCACCAACGCTGCCGCGCTGGTGGTCCAGCCCGAGACTGGCCCTTCCGTCATCGCCTATGCGCGCCTGTGGTACACGCTACCCTACGCGCTGATTGCCGCCTCGCTTTCGACGGCGCTCTATACCGAGCTCTCTCACGACGCACAGGAGAAGGATTACGACAGCGTTCGCACGGGCATTTCGCGCGGCGTCGCCCAGATGCTGTTCTTCCTGATTCCGTTCGCGCTGTACCTGATTGTCTTCGCGCGTCCGCTCAACATGATTTACTGTGCCGGTAAGTTTGACGAGTCCGGCGTGGCGCTGGTGTCCGAGTTCCTTGTCTACCTGGCGTTCTCGCTGCCGCTCTACGGCGTGGTCGTGTTGATGCAGAAGAGCTTCTCTGCCCTGCTCGATATGAAGCCCTATAGCCGCTATTGCCTGTATTCCGCCATCGGCCAGGCCGGCTCGGTTCTGCTGTTTGGCGTTGTGCTGGGCTTCGGTATGCCGGCAATCGCGCTTTCGTATGTTGTCGACTACGTGATCTTGGTCGGCTGTTCGCTGTGGTGGCTGCGTCGTCGCCTGCGTGGCCTTCAGGTCAAATCTATCCTGCATGGCGGTTTCTTTGGCCTTTTGCTCGGTGGCCTGGGTGCTGCCGCAGGCGCCGGCGTCATGTGGGCGCTTGAGCACTTTGTCGGGGCACTTGGCGGCTCGATTCTGATTACTCTTGGCTATGTTTGCGTTGCGGGTGTCGTCTCGCTTGCTGTTACCTTTGGCCTTGCCGCCGTCCTTAAGATGCCCGAGGTCTCGGCGCTGCTTCGTCGTAAGTAGGTGCGCGTGGCCGGTCACGACAACATTCCAACGCTTGCCGAGCAGGTTTCGCGCGTTCCCACGCAGCCCGGCTGCTACCTTTGGAAAGACGCCAAGGGCGATGTCATCTACGTGGGCAAGGCAAAAAACCTACGCGCCCGTATGCGTCAATACGTGACACTGCAGGATGAGCGTCAAAAGATCCCGCTCATGATGCAGCTGGTGGCGAGCTTTGACTATATCGTGGTGGAGACCGAGCATGAGGCGTTGGTGCTCGAGCGCAATTTGATTGGTCAGTACCATCCGTACTTTAACGTCGACCTCAAGGATGACAAGAGCTACCCCTTTATCGCCATTACAAAGGGCGACCTGTATCCCGCTATCAAATATACGCGTGAGCGTCATAAGCCGGGAACGCGCTATTTTGGACCCTATACCGATAGCCGTGCGGCACGTGAGACGATAGATACGCTGCGCAAGGTTATCCCCATCTGCTCCGCATCCTGTGCGGAGTGGCGTCGTTGTCGTCGTATCGTCGAGTCCCACAAGGGCGAGGAAGACATCGTCAATATGATTTGCGCGCAAAACGGGCGTCCCTGCTTTGACTACCATGTCGGGCGCGGCCCGGGTGCGTGTGTCGGCGCGATTTCCCCGGCAGACTATGCCAAGAACGTCAAGCGTGTCGAGCGCTTTTTGTCGGGCCATCGCAAGGATGTCGTCGATGAGCTGACCTCCGAGATGACGGATGCCGCCGAGGCGCTCGACTTTGAGCGCGCGGCACGCGTCAAACGTCGTTTGGAGGTCATCAGGGGTCTGGACGATCGTCAGCAAGTCGTTTTTCCCTCCAGTGTCGATATCGATGTCATCGGGTTCTATCGCGAGGAGACCATCTCCGCCGCTTGCGTCTTCGTCGTTCGCGAGGGCCGAACAGTTCGCACCTGCGAGTTCATTCTCGACAAGGGCCTTGATGTTGACGAGGAAGAGCTCCAGTCGGGCTTTCTTAAGCGCTATTACGACGAGACGGCTGATATTCCAGCTGAGATCAACCTTTCCGTCGAGCTTGAGGATGCGGAGGCGCTGGGGGAGTGGCTTGCGGGCAAGCGCGAGCGTTCCTGCCATCTCCATAGGCCGCAGCGTGGCGAAAAGCACCGTCTGCTCGATATGGCATCCAAAAATGCGCGCCATGCCCTCATGCGCTACATGATGCGAACGGGGTACGCTGACGACCGCACCAATCAAGCGCTCCTGGAGCTCGAAAGTGCGTTGGCGCTGCCATCGCCGCCGTTGCGTATCGAGTGCTTCGATATCTCTACACTGCATGGCACCTTTACGGTCGCCTCGATGGTGGTGTTTACCAACGGGCGCGCCGACAAGAGCCAGTACCGTCGTTTTAAAATTCAGGCCGAATTGGACGAGGCAAACGACTTCGTGTCGATGTCCGAGGTTTTGGGACGACGCTATGCTCCCGAGCGCATGGCCGACGAGCGCTTTGGCTCGCGCCCCGATTTGCTCGTTGTCGATGGCGGTAAGCCGCAATTGACCGCTGCGATCAAGCAACTTGAAACTCTTGGGCTCGATATACCAGTTTGTGGCTTGGCAAAGGCCGATGAGGAGGTTTTCGTGCCTTGGGACGAGACTCCCGTCGTGCTTCCAACCGGGTCCGCGTCGCTCTATCTAATTAAACAGGTGCGCGATGAATCGCACCGTTTTGCCATCACGTTCCACCGCGAGCTGCGCGATAAAGCCATGACGGTTTCGGTACTCGATGACGTTCCAGGCGTGGGACCCACCAGAAAACGTGCCATTATGCGCCATTTTGGCTCGATGAAGCGTTTGCGTGCGGCAAGCGAGCAGGAGATTGCAGAAGTTCGAGGCGTTCCGGCCGATGTCGCCAAAGCGGTCCACGAGGCACTTGTTGCATGGAATGCCGAGCGCGCCCAGACATCGGCCAACCGTTCCGAAAACTAAATGCGCTTCTAAACAACTGATATACATGATTGGCCGATTTTCAATCATTTATTTCGCGGCGATTACCAGCCGATTTCGGGTTCTATTAACGCTAAAACGTTTGACTAGCCATGGTGAACAACCCTGCTATCCTGCGGGTTGACGAAGACTGATATCTCACCTCGTCGATACATACTGTCTGGCGAATCGTTTGTCAATGAATTCGGTGAACGGTAGTAAATACCGTTCAAGCGTATGTATGTATCGGTCGCCGAGCGCGGCACCTCAGTTGGGTTCGTCGGTAGGTAAGGTATATATCGTCCGCAAGTTGCGCGGGGGCAAGTCTAGGTGCTCCCGAGTAAGATTCTCTATTGATAGGAGAAGACATGGCCATCATCAACAAGGGTATGTCCAGGCGTTCGTTCCTCGGCCTCACCGGCAGCGTCGCTGCTGTCGCAGGGCTTGGTCTCACTGGCTGCGGTGGCAGCTCTAGCGACGAGGGTTCCGCTTCCGGCTCCACCGATTCTGCCAACCGTGGCGGCGGCGTGATCACCGCTGGTTCCGCTTACGCTCCGTCCAGCTTCGATCCCGCCAGCACCGGCTCCGCTGTGGGCCTGGGTGCTAACTGGCACGTCGTCGAGGGCCTCTACGGCATCGATTACCACGACTACAGCACCTTCAACGAGCTCGCCACCGACGATCCCAAGGCTGTGGACGACACCACTTTCGAGGTCACCATCCGCAAGGGCGCCAAGTTCTCCGATGGCACCGAGGTCACCGCTGACGATGTCGTCGCCTCCTACACCGCTTGCGCCGCTTCCGCTACCTATGCTCCGTTCTTCCAGCCCTTCGAGTCCATCGAGGCCAAGGACGCCAGCACCGTGACGGTCAAGACCAAGGTCCCCAACTTCTCCCTGCTCAAGGATCGTCTGGCCATCGTCCGCGTTACCCCGGCCACCCAGACCGAGGAGGATCGCGCCAAGCAGCCGATCGGCTCCGGCCCCTGGATGTACGACTCTATCTCCGATACCGAGATCACCCTGGTTCCCAACCCCGAGTACAACGGTGAGTACGCTGCCGAGGATAAGAAGATCCAGTACAGCATCCTGACCGACCCCACCGCTCGCGTTACCGCTCAGCAGGAGGGCTCCACGCTCGTTATGGAGCTCGTTACCGCTGACGCCGTCGACCAGCTCGAGAGCGCCGGCTGCAAGATCGATAACGTTCAGGGTTTCGGCACCCGCTTCATCATGTTCAACGTCGCCAAGGAGCCTTGGAACAACGTCAAGGTCCGTCAGGCTGTCATGTATGCGCTCGACACCGAGAAGATGGTCAGCAACACCTTCGCCGGCCTTGCCACCGCTGCCAGCTGCTACCTGCCCAAGAGCTTCACCAACTATCATGAGGCTTCCACGGTGTACAAGACCGACGCCAAGAAGGCTAAGAAGCTCATCGAGGAGTCTGGCATCACCCCGGGTGCCATCACCCTGCGCACCACCGACAACGAGCAGATTAAGGGCATGGCCGCCCAGGTCAAGAATGACCTCGACGCTCTCGGCTTCGATGTGACCATCCAGACCGATACCTCGCCGGCCACCTACGCTGCCATCGACGGCGGCGAGGCCTACGATATCCTCCTTGCCCCTGGCGATCCTTCCTGCTTCGGTGCCGACCCCGACCTGCTGCTCAACTGGTGGTACGGTGACAACGTCTGGATGCAGACCCGTTGCCCGTGGAAGGAGTCCGCTGAGTGGCAGAAGCTCCACGGTCTCATGGACGAGGCTCTTGCCGCCGAGGGCGACGAGCAGCAGAAGAAGTGGAACGAGTGCTTCGACATCATTGCCGACAACGCCGTTCTGTACCCCGTTGTCCACGTCAAGACCGTCTCCGCTTCCTGGGACGATCCGTCCACTGCGCCCAACGGCGAGGCCCTCGATGGCTTCAAGGGCATCGGCACGACGAGCATGTCCTTCAGGGGCGTCGCGACCGTCAAGGCGTAAGACTCGCTTGAGTCTGTATGCAGGATGTCGGTCGTTGGGACCGTATCCTCATAGTTGAAACAAAGACCCGGGCGGCAACGATGTCGCTCGGGTCTTGTAATGAGTATCCGTACTCATATACCAGTTGGTCCTACCGACAAAAGAAAGGGGAGAGAACGTGAACAACTTGCTACGTTTGATTGGAAGGCGTCTTGTGGCGCTGCCGATCATGGCATTGGGCGTCACCGTCCTGGTGTTCTTCCTTATGTCGTTCTCCAAGACCGACCCCGCCTACACGGCGTTGGGTGACGGTGCCTCGCCCGAGGCGGTTGCCGAGTACCATGAGAAGTATGGTCTGGACGACCCCTGGCCCGTGCGCTACGTGCGCTATATGGGCGATCTGATCCATGGCGACATGGGCACCTATGGTGCTGCTCGCAACTCCGTTGCCAAGCGCATCTCCACGGCCCTGCCCGTCACGATGCAGCTGACCTTCATCGGTCTTGCCATCGGTGCGGTCGTTTCGTTTTTGCTCGGCGTCATCGCGGCACTGTATCGCGACAAATGGCCGGACCAAGTAATCCGTGTCTTTTCCATCGCCGGCTTGGCAACCCCGTCGTTCTGGCTTGCCGTTCTGTTGATCCTGCTGTTCTCTTCCTACCTTAAGGTGCTCCCGGCATCGGGTGCTCTGCCTCACTTCACCACGAATCCGGTTGGCTATCTGGGACGCATGATCATGCCCGCTATCGCCTTGGCATTTCCGCTGACGGGCCAGATGACTCGTATCGTGCGTACCGCCATGGTCGAGGAGCTCGACAAGGATTATGTCCGTATGGCTCGCGGCGCCGGCGTTCCCGAGAAGGTCGTCGTCGGCATCAACGTTCTTCGCAATGCGCTGATCACCCCGGTCACCACCCTCGGTCTTAAGATCGGTTACCTCATGGGCGGCGCCGTCGTCATCGAGGTTATCTTCAACCTCCCCGGCATGGGCACCGCGATTCTGCAGGGCGTTCAGGGCAACGAGGCGAACCTGGTTCAGGGCGTCGTTATCGTCGTTGCTCTTGCCTTCATCATCATCAACATCGTGGTTGACATGCTCTACCTGCTCATCAACCCGCGCATCAGGACGGTGTAGATTATGGTAAAGATTCGAGAGAAGCAAACCGAGCAGCTCGAGAAGGCTGCCTCCAAGGGGCTCAAGCTCGGTGGCTGGAAGAAGATGACGTTGTCTTCTAAGATTGCCGCCGTCGTGCTGGTGCTGGTCGCCCTGACTGCGATTCTGGCGCCCCTTCTTGCCCCCTATAGCCCGGTCGAGATCTTTACGGCTCGCCAGGCTCCCGGCAACGGATTTATCTTCGGTACCGACGATAAGGGCCGCGACATTCTGTCGCGTATGCTCTACGGTGGTCGTTACTCGCTGATCATCGGCTTTGGCGCCACTGCCATGGCTCTGGTCTGCGGCTCGGTCGTGGGCGCCCTTGCAGCGGTTTCGCGCAAGGCCGTCTCCGAGACGATCATGCGTATCCTGGACATCATCATGTCCATCCCGGGCATCGCCCTCGCGGCCGTCTTCGTCTCCATCCTGGGTAACTCCGTGCCGTCGATCATCTTCGCCATCGGCTTTATGTACACTCCGCAGATTGCCCGTATCGTGCGCGCCAACATCGTGTCCGAGTACGGCGAGGACTATGTCCGCGCGGTCATCGTTTCCGGCGCCAAGGCTCCGTGGATTTTGATCAAGCATGTTCTGCGTAACTGCATCGCCCCGATCATGGTCTTCACCGTTACCCTGGTCGCCGACGCCATCATCTTCGAGGCCTCGCTGACCTTCATCGGCGCTGGTATCCAGGAGCCCACCGCTACCTGGGGCAACATCCTCGCCGACGCCCGCGGCGGCGTGCTCGCCGGCCGTTGGTGGCAGGCGCTGTTCCCGGGCCTGGCCATCATGATCACCTGCCTGGCGCTCAACATCCTCTCCGAGGGCATTACCGACGCCATGGCCGCTGCTCCCTCCGCCGCCCTGGATCCTACCGATTCCTCCAAGCGTCGCGAGGCCGACCTGCTGGTCTCCGACCCCGTTCGCGCCTACAAGGAGCAGGCCCAGTCCCTCTCCGCTCGCCTTGGCGCCCTGCGCGATGTCGAACTCAAGCGTGACGATCGTCATGTGCCCGACGAGTCTGTCGAGCCGATTCTCTCGGTCCGTGACTTCTGCATCCAGTTTGAGCATCACGGTGATATTAACGTCGTCGACCATGTCAACTTTGACGTCCGTCCTGGTCAGACCATGGGCCTGGTGGGCGAGTCCGGTTGCGGTAAGTCCATCACCACGCTGGCCATCATGGGCCTGACCGATGAGGACGAGCACCTTTCCGGCGAGGTCCTCTGGGAGGGCCGTGACCTGCTCAAGATGAGCAAGAAGGAGTGGTTCGGCCTGCGCGGTACCGATATCGCTATGGTCTATCAGGACGCCCTGTCCTCGCTCAACCCCTCCATGCTCATCTCTGCCCAGATGAAGCAGCTCACCAAACGCGGCGGAACCCGCAGCGCCGAGGAGCTCTTGGAGCTCGTCGGCCTCGATCCCAAGCGCACGCTCGAGAGCTATCCACACGAGCTTTCCGGCGGCCAGCGTCAGCGTGTCCTGATCGCTATGGCCCTTACCCGCGACCCCAAGCTGGTCATCTGCGATGAGCCCACGACCGCTCTGGACGTTACCGTCCAGAAGCAGGTCATCAAGCTGCTCAACGATCTTCAGGCCAAGCTCGGCTTTGCCATGATCTTCGTTTCGCACGACCTGGCGCTGGTCGCCGAGGTCGCCCACAACATCACGGTTATGTACGCTGGCCAGGTTATCGAGCAGGCGCCCACCAAGGAGCTGCTCACTAACCCGATCCACGAGTACACCCGCGGTCTTCTGGGCTCCGTTCTGTCCATCGAGAGCGGTTCGGGCCGCCTGCACCAGGTGCCCGGCGCCGTTCCGAGTCCGCGCGATTTCCCCAAGGGCGATCGCTTCGCGCCCCGCTCGAGCCATCCGCGTATTGGCCTGGACACCCGTCCGGTCTTCAAGCGCGTGCCCGGCACCGAGCACTTCTATTCCGAGCTCCCCGACGAGGTGCTCAAGGCAAATGGTTTGACCCCTCACGCGGAGGTGATGTAGATGAGCGAGACCGCAGTCAACGGCGTCGAGCCGATCATCTTCCTTGATGACGTCCACGTCACCTTTAGGACCCGTACCGGCTCGATTCTGCACCCCAACCTGGTTCACGCCGTCCAGGGTGTAACGATTAAGCTCATGCCCGGTCAGACGATCGGCATCGTCGGCGAGTCCGGTTGCGGTAAGTCCACCACCGCTAACGTCATGTGCGGCCTGCAGGCCCCCACGAGCGGCAAGGTCTACTTTAAGGGCAAGGACGTTACCAAACGTACCGCCGAGGACCGTCGCCACATGGGTCGCGTCATCTCGGTCGTGTTCCAGAACCCCGCCACGGCGCTCAACCCCCGCATGGTCGTTCGCGAGCAGCTGCTCGACCCCATGCGCGTCCACAACCTGGGTACCGAGGCCGAGCAGGAGGAGCGCGTCAAGGAACTCTTGGAGCTCACCGGTCTGCCCAGCTCCGCTGCCGAGGTTCTTCCCGGCCAGCTTTCGGGCGGCCAGCGCCAGCGCGTCGCAATTGCCCGTGCCCTGTCGCTGAACCCCGATGCCATCATCGCCGACGAGCCCACCTCGGCTCTGGACGTTTCAGTCCGCGCGCAGATTCTGAACCTGCTGACTGACCTTAAGAAGGAGCTCGGCCTGGCCATGGTGTTCATCAGCCATGACATCCAGACGGTCCGCTATATCTCTGACGACATCATCGTTATGAATGGCGGCAAGATCGTCGAGCAGGGCGAGGCCAAGCAGGTCTTCCAGCACCCCCAGGACCCCTACACCAAGATGCTGCTCGGCGCTGCGCCGTCGCTGCTGCATCCCAAGCTCGGCGAGTAGCCTCGCATTCCCTCCCGTGCGCCCGGTTCCCTTGCCGGGCGCACCTCCGTTGCGATTTCGAAAGGTTGGGTTCACGAGCCATGCCAAGTGCTCAGGAGCTACAACATCAATTTGATGAATATCGAGGCGCCATGCCCCGTCCATCAGATTTCGATCTCTTTTGGAAGGATCGCATGGCCGAGGCCGACGCCGTCGGGCTTGACTATGCGATCGAGACGGCATCGGTCGCCGATGCCGCGACCTGCCAGCTTTTCGACCTCTGGTATACCGGCATGTGTGGCGCGCGCCTGCATGCCAAGTACCTTAAACCCGTCTCGGACGAGCCCGTGCCATTGGTACTTCAGTTCCATGGGTATCCGGGTGCAAGCCGCAGCTGGTTTGAGCAGGCGTCGTTTGCGGGCATGGGCATGGCACTCATCGCCCTCGACTGCCCCGGCCAAGGAGGTCCCTCCGAGGACATTGGTGGATTTGAGGGCACAACGGTTGCCGGTCATATCGTTGCCGGTATCGACGGCGACCCGGCCAACCTCTACTATGTCCGCTTGCACCAAGATATTCGCATCCTGTGCCGCATCGTTCGCGAGCTCGAGGGCATTGATCTTGCGCGTGTGTTTGTGAACGGCGCGTCGCAGGGTGGCGGTTTGGGCATTGCGACCTGTGCACTTAACAGCGAGCTTATCAATCGTGCCGCCATCCTCTATCCCTTCCTGTCAGATTTCCGCCTGGTCTGGGATTTGGATGCCGACGACATTGCCTACGAGGGCCTGCGCTATTGGTCTCGCTGGTTTGACGAGGACTCGACTCGTATTGACGAAGCCTATGCCAAGCTGGCGTACTTCGATTCCAAGAACTTTGCCCCTATGGTCAAATGCCCCGTGCTGTTTGGCACTGGCACAGCCGATATCGTCTGTCCGCCAGCGACGCAGTTTGCAGTCTATAACAACCTGACCTGCGAAAAGCGTCATGAGTTCTTTGAAGGCTTTGGCCACGAGGAGATTCAGGATTTTGACGATCTGATCATTCCGTTTTTCTGCAAGGGAGGGAAGGCTCATGTCTAAGTGCGAGAGCAATGTCGGCGAGCTGATTGTCCCCGACCTTGTGGGGATTCCCGGAACGGTTTCGTCAAGGCTCTCTGAATATCGGGACTGGCACGGTGATGTTCAGGCAGATGTTTCTGATTTGGAGACATGTGCTATGGATCTTGAGATTCAAGGCCTGGCCATTACGGCGATCGATTTCGCCAATCCGTATGCCCGCTACTCCGAGGTTTCCTTTGAGCTTGGTGGCGATGTGGTCAACGCACGTTTGATCGAGCCTGCCGGTCGCGCCCGAGCATCCGAGCTTGTGCCGCTATGTCTGATGTTTCACGACATCGACCGACCCGTGCGGGGATGGCATCACATGACGAGGTTTGCGGCCATGGGATATGCCGTGCTCGCGCTGGACGATGAGGCGATTGGACCCAGCGATCTGCGGCAGGGGATTACCTCGCCCGCTTTTGTCAGGCGCGTCCGTTGGGGCTGCGCGTTGGCGGAGGTCGCGCGCAATCTTGATGGCATGGACCCCGAACGCATCTTTGCATGGGGCGAGGGTCTTGGCGGCGGAGTCGCGCTGGCGGTTTCTGCTCTGGACGAGCGGGGCCTCGCCCGCACGGCGGTTGCCAATCCGCTTCCTGGCGGCCTCGAGGTGCTGTCGTCTCGGGTGCGCGGATCGGTGCTCATGGGCACATCGCTTATGGATACCGTGAGCGATCCCAAGGATCAGTTTGCCGTATTCAACGGTCTTGAGTGTGACCGGAGGCATATCATCTATGCAAAATACGCTCACGAGCGCATCAATGCGTTCGAAAACGAAGTCATCGACTTTTTTAACCAAACGTTCTACCCGTGTTCTTTGGCCTAGACGGCCTGGACACTGCCAACAAGAGTGGGTGGCATAGGGCCGCCCGCCAGACAACTAAGGAGATTCTTGTGGCAACTCAGAAATTCACCGGCGTTATCCCTCCCGTCGTTGTTCCCGATACCGAAGATCACCAGCTCGATGTTGTCTCCTTTGAGCGCAGCATCAACCGCATGATCGATGCCGGCGTCGATGGCCTGTTCTTCCTGGGATCCTCGGGCGAGGTCGTCTTCTCCACCGATGAGCGTCGTCGCCAGATCATCGCCGAGGCCGTTCGTATCGTCGACCACCGCGTGCCCGTCCTGGTCGGCATCATCGATACCGAGACCGAGCGCATGATTGAGCACGGTAAGGTCGCTCAGGAGCTGGGCGCCGATGCGCTTGTCGCCACCTGCCCGTTCTATGCCCTGCAGGGCATGACCGAGGTCGAGGAGCACTTCCGCATCCTGCACGAGGAGCTCGACCTGCCCATCTTTGCCTATGACATTCCCGTCTGCGTTCACACCAAGCTCCCCTGGAAGCTCCTTGCCAAGCTCGGCGCCGAGGGCGTCCTTGCTGGCGTCAAGGATTCCTCGGGTGATGACATCTCGTTCCGCTATCTCGTTCAGGAGAACGAGAAGAACGGCCATCCGATGAGCATCCTCACCGGTCACGAGGTTGTTGTCGACGGCGCTTACCTCGGTGGCGCCGACGGTTCTGTCCCGGGCCTTGCCAACGTTGAGCCCGAGGGCTACGTGCGCCAGTGGAAGGCCGCTCAGGCCGGCGACTGGGCTACCGTCAAGGCCGAGCAGGATCGCCTCAATGAGATTTCGCACATCTGGGACGTCACCTCGGGCGTCCAGGGCTATGCCGGTGGCGTCGGCGCCTTCAAGACCGCTATGAATCTCATGGGCATCTTCGACAGCCCGACCATGCCGCGCCCGGTGAAGGCCATGACCGGCGAGAACGTCGAGGCGATTAGGAAGGTCCTTCAGGACAACGGTCTCCTGTAAAGCTTCCCAGGCACCCGACCTCGCCGTTCAACCGTGTGGCCATGACCCATTAGGTCAATGGCCACACGGTTTCTCGGCGATCTCGGACACCTGGAAAACCTTTACTGCGCTGTGACGGCTAGCCTGACGGCGCATTTCCTGTAGTTGTTTTTATCTCCGAAGGAGAGCGACATGGAGAACAAGTACGTCTGCTCTGTCGATATCGGCGGAACTAAAATTGCGACTGCCATCATGGAGTACCCGGCTGACGGTAGTGTGCCCCATCCCGTTTTTGAGGCCGAGGTTCCTACCGAGGCCCAGGAGGGCGGCGAGGCCGTCTTCCAGCGTATCGAGGCGTCTATCAAGGCCGCTCTTGAGGCGAATCCCGATGTCGAGGTTCTCGGTGTCGGTATCGGTGCCGCAGGCGTCGTCGATCCCAAGACGGGCGCCATTGCTTATGCCAATGAGATCATGCCCGGCTGGTCCGGCGTTCAGTTGGGGCCGCGTCTGCGCGAGGACCTTGGTCTTCCCGTTGCCGTTGTGGGCGACGTGCAGGCTCATGCTCTGGGCGAGGCCCACTGGGGCGTCGGCAAGGGCAAGTTCTCCGTCTTGTGCCTGGGAATCGGTACGGGCATCGGTGGCGCATATGTCGAGAACGGCCGCGTGATGCAGGGCTTCCATGGTGCTGCCGGTCATATGGGCCACATCGAGTGCTCGGCTGCCGCCGGCATTCCCTGCGCCTGCGGGCGTTCCGGCCATCTTGAGTCTGTTGCTTCGGGCACCTCGATTGGCCGTATGTACGACGAACGCTTCGGTCGAGTTGACCCCAGCCGTCCTTCGGTCGGTCGCGACGTGAACGACCTGTGTCGTGCTGGCGACGCAAAGGCGACCGAGGTCATCTATGACGCCGGCTTTGCGCTGGGCGCCAGCTTGGGCTCGCTCGCTAACATCCTGGACCCTGAGGTCATCGTGCTTTCGGGCGGCGTGATTCACCAAGGTCCCGATTGGCGTTCGCAGACGTGGAAGGATTCGGTGCACGAGGGCTATGCCAGCCAGGCGCTCGATCCGCTTCAGGACACGCCGATCCTCATCGGTTCTCTGGAGGGCGATGCTCCGCTCATCGGTGCCGCTGAGCATCTTCTTGCCTCGTTGAAGTAAACGTATCTGCTGTAGGAGCCTCCCGAGACAGCACGCCTCGGGAGGCTGTTCTGAGAAAGGTTGCAGCCTTATGACCGTCGATCCTTTGATTCAATCCCTGAAGGGCAAGCTCGTCGTGAGCGTTCAGGCGTATATGGGCGAGCCGCTTCGTACGCCCGAGACCATGGCTCAAATGTCTCGCGCTTGCGAGCTTGGCGGCGCCGCCGCCATTCGCTGTCAGGGCCTTGCCGACATTGCCGCTATTAAGGGTCGCTGTGAGGTTCCCGTCATCGGCCTGTGGAAGGATGGACACGAGGGCGTTTACATCACGCCGACGCTGCGTCACGCTCGCGCCTGCGTTGCTGCCGGTGCCGATATCGTGGCGATCGACGCCACCGATCGTCCGCGTCCCGATGGCAAGACCGTCGAGGATACCTTCCGCCCGCTGCACGAGGAGGGTGTGCTCCTGATGGCGGATTGTGCCACCATCGAGGACATTCGCCGTGCGGTTGATATGGGCTTTGACCTGGTATCCACCACGCTTTCTCACGGCGTCGCCGCCATCGACTGCACCATGGCCGATGGCCCCGACCTGCCACTCCTGCGTCAGGCGACCGAGGAATTCCCCGGTCTTCCCATCATCTGCGAGGGCCGCGTGCACACGCCCGAGGAGGCTCGCGCTGCGATCGATGCTGGCGCCTGGGCCGTTGTCGTCGGCACCGCCATCACGCACCCCACGAGTATTACGAGTTGGTTCAAGGCTGCGCTTGAGGCGTAAGACAGGCCTCGTATCCGCTCGGGGCGGTATACTCAATATAGGCAATTGACCGCGCGGGATCCGGGTTGCTGGGTCCCGCGCTTGTTTTTGGGAGGCAGCACATGCAAAAGGGAGATGCCATGGATGCGGCGGAGCGCTCGGAGCGCATCCCCGATATCGTCATCATCACCGGAATGTCCGGATCGGGCCGCACACAGGCCATGCACGTGTTCGAGGACATGGGCTATTTTTGCATTGATAACCTGCCTCCGCGTCTCATCGCCCAGCTTGCCGAGCTCGTCGGCATCAATACGGGCGTGGGCAGGCATCTCGCCGTCACCTGCGATTTGCGTAGCCAGGGACTGTTTGACGAGTTGCTCGATGCGGTCGCCGCGCTCGAAGAGCGCGAGATGAGCTGCGACATCGTGTTCCTGGAGGCTTCTGACGAGGTGCTGATTCGTCGCTACAGCGAAAATCGCCGCCGTCATCCCATTGCCAAGCCGGGGGAGACTACGGCCGATGCCATTCAGCGCGAGCGCCTTCAGCTGCAGGGCGTGCGCGATCGAGCCGATATGATTATCGACACGAGTCGTCTGCGCACCTCTGCGCTGCGCAACAAGCTACGTATGGCATTTTCCGAGCTGTCCGACCAACAGCTCATGGACGTCCATGTGTTCTCGTTTGGCTTTAAGCACGGCATGCCCGTCGAGGCGGACATTATGATCGACGTCCGCTTCCTGCCCAATCCGTTTTACGATCCCGAGATGCGCACGATGACCGGTCTCGATAAAAAGGTCTCCGATTTTGTTCTGGACCACCCCAAGACGCAGGAGTTTTGGAAGGCTTGGACACAGCTGCTCGATACGGTGATGCCGGGCTATATCGCGGAGGGCAAGCCGCAGCTTTCTATTGCCATCGGTTGCACGGGCGGTCAACACCGCAGCGTCGCCATTGCCGAGGCCACGGCCCGTTACCTGGAAGGCGCCCAGTATCACGTGAGCATCTCCCACCGCGACCTGTCGCGCGCCAACACGAAGGCATAGGCCTGCATGTCGTTTACCGCTGAGGTGCGCGACGAGCTTGCGCGCTGCGAACCCGAATGTGAATACTGCGATTTGTCGACGCTTGCCGCCCTGACGCGTGTGAGCGGTACGCTTTCGTTGGCCGGCTCCGGGCGGTATCGTTTGACGGTCGCGACCGAGACGGGAGCCGTCGCGCGCACGATGATCACGCTGACGCATCGCATCCTTAAGCTCAAAACGGAATTCACCGTTCGTAAATCGGTCTTGCATAAGGTCCGTAACTATCTCATTACCCTGCCCGATCAACCCGACTTGGACAAGGCTCTGGTGCTGCTGGGCATTCTAGACCGCAGAGGAGGGCTCGTCGCTGGTGTTCCCCGACACATCGTTGCCCGTCCCTGCTGCAGGCTTGCCTACATCCGCGGCGCGCTCATCGCGGGCGGCTTCGTGGCCGATCCACGCGGCGATTTTCATTTGGAGATCGCGGTGCAGGGCGAGCAATATGCCAAGGGGCTTTGCGATCTGTTGGGGCAGATTGGGGTCCATGCTCGTGTTAATGCGCGGCGGGGGTCATATGCCGTGTACATTAAGAGCGCCGAGGAAATCGAGCATTTATTAAAGCTGATTGGTGCCAAGCGCAGCGTTGCCGAGATTGAGGAGGCGCGCGCGGTCAAGTTGGTTAAGAACGATGTGAACCGTCGCGTGAACGCCGAGCTCGCCAACCAGACCAGAAGCGCCGGTGCTGCCCAACATCAGCTTGCGCTTATCGATGAGCTCGAGCAGCGCGGCCTTCGCGATGCGCTTCCGGATGCCTTGGCGGTCTTTTGCGACCTGCGCGAGCGCTATCCCGATCTGTCGCTGCGTGATTTAGGGGAGATGGTTGACCCTCCCTTGTCGAAGTCGGCCCTCTACCATCGAGTTTTGAGGCTTGAAAAGCTCATTGAAGCAAACCGGTAGTTTAAAGTATCGACTTATATACGGATTTAGCTGCTATTTTATTCTTTAAAACGTTTTAACGTAAATTTGATTTTCAATTTCGACTATTCTCGTGAAATTCAAGTCAAAAAAAAGGTATATTAGGCGAGTGGTTAGTTTGTGGGCCTCAACGGCGGGCGCTGTAGCTTGCGGGGGCCTTACGAAAGGAGACACAATGGCAGTAAAGGTTGCTATTAACGGCTTCGGTCGCATCGGTCGTCTGGCTTTCCGTCAGATGTTCGGTCATGAGGGCTCCGAGATCGTCGCTATCAACGACCTCACCTCTCCCGATATGCTCGCTTACCTGCTGAAGTACGACTCCACGCAGGGCAACTACGCTCGCGATCACGAGGTCGTTGCTGGCGAGGATTCCATCACCGTTGACGGCAAGGAGATCAAGATCTACAAGGAGGCCGACGCCAACAACCTGCCTTGGGGCGACCTCGACGTCGACGTCGTTCTCGAGTGCACCGGCTTCTACACCAGCAAGGCTAAGGCTCAGGCCCACATCAACGCTGGCGCCAAGAAGGTCGTCATCTCCGCTCCGGCCGGCAGCGATCTGCCCACCATCGTGTACAACGTCAACCACGAGACGCTGACCGCTGAGGACAACATCATCTCTGCTGCTTCCTGCACCACCAACTGCCTCGCCCCGATGGCCAAGGGTCTGAACGACTTCGCTCCCATCGTGTCCGGCATCATGACCACCATTCACGCCTGGACCGGCGACCAGATGCCGCTCGACGGCCCGCAGCGCAAGGGCAACAAGCGTCGTAGCCGCGCCTGCGCCGTCAACATCGTCCCCAACACCACCGGTGCTGCCAAGGCTATCGGCCTGGTTCTCCCCGAGCTCAACGGTAAGCTCATCGGTGCCGCCCAGCGCGTCCCGACGCCGACCGGCTCCATCACCAACCTCTACGCTGTCGTTGACAAGAAGGTCACCGTCGACGAGGTCAACGCCGCTATGAAGGCCTACGCTTCCACCATCTCCGAGACCTTCGGTTACAACGAGGACGACATCGTCTCCACCGACATCATCGGCGAGACCCACGGCTCCATCTTCGACGCCACTCAGACCATGTGCTCTGACCTCGGCAACGGCCAGACCCTCGTTCAGGTCACCTCTTGGTACGACAACGAGAACTCCTACACCTCTCAGATGGTCCGCACCATCAAGTACTTCGAGAAGTTCGTTGCTTAATTTAGCTTTTAGCGAATAGCTCGTTGAGCGTCTAAAGAAGGGCGCGGCCTCATAGGGCTTACACCCTAGGGTCGCGCCCTTTTTATAGGAAATCGTCTGCCGTAATGGGAGGCAGACACGTACGAAAGGTAGAAGCAAACATGGCCTTTACCAAGAAGACCGTCCGCGACATCGATGTCGACGGCAAGCGCGTTCTCGTCCGCGTTGACTTCAACGTGCCTATCAAGGATGGCGTCGTTGGCGACACCACCCGTATCAAGGCTGCCCTGCCCACCATCAACTACCTCGTTGAGCACAACGCTCGCGTCGTCCTCATGAGCCACCTCGGCCGTCCCGATGGCACCGGCTTCCAGCCCGAGCTCTCCCTTGAGCCTGTCGCCAAGAAGCTCGCTGAGCTCTCTGGTCTCGATGTTGCCTTTGTCGCCGACACCTACGGCGAGAAGGCCGCCGAGGCTGTTGCCTCCGTCGAGCCGGGCAAGGTCCTCGTTCTCGAGAACGTCCGTTTCGACAAGCGTGAGAAGAAGAACGATCCCGAGATCGCCAAGAAGCTCGCTTCCTATGGTGACGTCTTCGTTCTCGATGCTTTCGGCACCGCTCACCGCGCCCAGGGTTCCGTCGTGGGCCCCGCCGCTTACCTGCCTGCCGTCGCCGGCTTCCTGCTCGAGAAGGAGGTCGACACGCTGACCGGCATCTTCGCCGAGCCCGAGCGCCCCTTCGTCGCTATCGTCGGCGGTTCCAAGGTTTCCTCCAAGATCGGCGTTCTCGATCACCTCATCGACTCCGCTGACACCCTGATCATCGGTGGCGGCATGGCCTACACCTTCTTCCTGGCTCAGGGCCTGACCGTCGGTCAGTCCCTCAAGGAAGAGGACTGGGTCGAGCGCGCCGGCGAGATGCTCAAGAAGGCCGAGGAGAAGGGCGTCAAGATCCTGCTCCCCATCGACAACCGCGTTGCCGATCACTTTGGCGAGGACGCTGTCCCCGAGGTTGTCGCTTCCGACGCTATCCCCGACGATCGTGAGGGCATGGACATCGGCCCCAAGACCGAGGAGCTCTACGCCGAGGCTGTCAAGGGCGCCAAGACCGTGTTCTGGAACGGCCCCATGGGCGTCTTCGAGTTCGATAACTTCGCTCACGGCACCCAGGCTATCGCCGAGGCCGTCGCCGAGGCCGACTGCACCTCGATCATCGGCGGTGGCGACTCTGTCGCAGCTGTCAACAAGTTCAACCTGGCCGACAAGATGAGCTGGATCTCCACCGGTGGTGGCGCTTCCATGGAGCTCGTCGAGGGTAAGGCCCTGCCCGGAGTGGAGGCGCTTCTCGATGCCTAATCGCACCCTTCTCATCGCTGGTAACTGGAAGATGAACAACGACGTCGCCGAGGCCGCCAAGCTCGCCGACGAGCTGGCTCAGGCTCTGCCCGAGGTTCCGGCTGGCGTCGAGGTGCTCGTCTGCCCTCCGACCATTGACATCACCACGGTTCATGACCGCATTCAGGCTGCCCCCATCGCCCTCGGTGCACAGAACGTGTACTGGGAGGCCAAGGGTGCCTTCACCGGTGAGTCCTCTTGCGACATGCTCAAGTCCGCTGGCTGCACCTACTGCATCATCGGCCACTCCGAGCGTCGCGACTATTTCCACGAGACCGACGAGGACCAGAACAAGAAGGCCAAGGCCCTCGTTGCCGCCGGTCTTGTTCCCGTCTTCTGCTGCGGCGAGTCCCTCGAGGTCCGCGAGGCTGGCACCTATGTCGAGCACGTCGTGAACCAGGTCAAGGCTGGCCTTGCTGGTCTTGAGATCACCTGCCCCAAGCAGGTCGTCGTCGCCTACGAGCCCATCTGGGCCATCGGCACCGGAAAGACCGCTACCGCTGAGGACGCCCAGGAGGTCTGCGGCGCTATCCGTGAGACCCTCAAGGAGATGTTTGGCGAGGAGCTCGCCGACGGTATCCGCGTCCTGTACGGTGGTTCCGCTAAGCCCGGCAACATTGCCGAGCTCGTCGCCAAGCCCGACGTTGACGGCGCCCTCGTGGGCGGCGCTTCGCTCAAGGCTGCCGACTTCGCCTCTATGGTCGTCAAGGCAGGCGAGTAGGACATATGGCACAGCGTCATCTTCCTGCACTCCTGATCATCATGGATGGCTGCGGCCTTGCTCCGGCTGATGGCGAGAACGCCGTCGCCGCTGCCAAGACGCCCTTCCTTGATAGCCTGTACGAGAAGTATCCTCACACCACGCTCGGTGCTTCGGGCGAGGACGTGGGCCTTCCCGACGGCCAGATGGGCAACTCCGAGGTGGGTCACCTCAACATCGGTGCCGGCCGCATCGTGTTCCAGGAGCTTTCGCGCATCAACAACGCCATCAAGGACGGCTCCATCGCCAAGAACGAGGTCTTCGTCAAGGCTATGGACGACGTCAAGGCCGAAGGCAAGACCCTGCACCTCATGGGCCTTATGAGCCCTGGCGGTGTTCATTCTCACATGAACCACGTCGAGGCTCTGGTCAAGATGGCTGCCCAGCATGGCGTCAAGACCGTTCGCGTCCACGCCTTCATGGATGGCCGCGACGTCGACCCGCAGTCCGGTGCCGGCTACATGAGCGAGTTCTGCGCTTTCCTGGCTAAGATCTCCGAGGAGACCGGTTGCGACGCTCGCGTTGCCACCGTTTCGGGCCGCTATTGGGCCATGGACCGCGACAACCGCTGGGAGCGCATCCAGCGTGCCTACGACGTCATGGTCAACGCGTCCGATGCCGATACCGACCCCGTTGCCGGTATCAAGGCCTACTACGAGAAGGATCCGCGCGGCGACGAGTTCGTCGAGCCCTTCGCTGCCCACAACGAGGGCATCCACGAGGGCGACGCGGCCATCTTCTTCAACTTCCGTCCCGACCGCGCTCGTCAGATGACTCGCGTGTTCACGGACAAGGAGTTCGACGGCTTTGAGCGCGAGCAGATTAAGCTTTCGCACTTTGTGACGATGACCGAGTACGATCCGACGTTTGACGTCGAGGTCGCCTTCCCCAAGACGTTCCCCGAGAACGTTCTGGCCGACGTTATCGCCGCCAATGGCCTGAAGCAGCTGCACACCGCCGAGACCGAGAAGTACGCCCATGTGACGTTCTTCCTCAACGGCGGCATCGAGGAGCCCAAGGAGGGCGAGGAGCGCGTGCTCGTCGCTTCCCCCAAGGTTGCTACCTACGATCTGCAGCCCGAGATGAGCGCTCCCGAGGTTACCGAGAAGCTCGTCGCCGCTATTAACGAGGATCGCGCTGATTTCTACATCGTGAACTTCGCGAACTGCGACATGGTTGGTCACACCGGTGTCTTCGACGCCGCCGTTAAGGCCGTCGAGGCTGTTGACGATGCCCTGTCCAAGGTTGTCCCGGCGATTCTCGCCAAGGGCGGCTTTGCGCTGATTACCGCCGACCATGGCAACGCCGATCACATGTTTGACGTTGCTTCCGACGGTTCCAAGCATCCGTTTACGGCCCATACCACCAACCGCGTGCCGTTCATCATCGTTAATGAGAAGGCACGGCTCACCGGTATCGAGGACGGCCGTCTCTCCGATATCGCTCCGACCATGCTCACCATGGCTGGTATTGAGCCTTCCGCCGAGATGACGGGCCGCGTGCTCGCCACCGAGGCCTAAGTGAAAACTCCAAGCGTTTTCATGCGAGGGGGTTGCCCAAATTCGGGCAACCCCCTTTTTTGATATTTCTGCCATTTCTACCCCGTCCCTAAATGGCAGGTGGGGGAGTGTTGGAGGTTGTGGTACAGTACTGGAGTTTGAATTGTTCTATTAAGGAGCTTATCTATGGGTCCGTTTCAGATTCTTCTGTTTGTCGTTTGGGCTGTTTCTGCCGTGGCGCTGACGATTCTCGTCCTGATGCACTCCGGTAAGGGTACCGGCGTTTCGGATATGATCGCTAGCTCGCTGTATAACTCCAGCTCTGCCACGGGCGTCATGGAGCAGAACCTCGATCGCCTGACGGTAATTATGGCCGTCGTTTTTGCTGTGTGTGTCGTTCTGTGCATGTTCTTCTTCCCGCAGGGCATCGTCGGCTACTAAGCATCGGCGTATATACGTTTGTAAAGGGTCCCGCATGTGCGGGGCCCTTTTTGTTTACAGACTTGTAATAGAGTCAAAATATCCCCACATACTTCGCCTAACTAAAGAAATTCTCGACCGTTAACCGGAATTAGCGCCATATTGTGCATAAAATGCGCTACTGTATTGCGAAACGTTGGTCCGCACTGCATAACCAGCCATAACGGCGGACCGCGTTTGAATGGTTCGATCGGGCTGTCTCGACGTTGCCCGGCCGAATTCACTTTGTCCTATCTCATAAGGAGGATGGCATGGCTGATTCTATGTTCCACCAGCCCGTTATGGGTCGTCGCGCCTTTGTTGGCGGCACCCTCGCTGCGAGCTCCATGGCTTTTCTTGCCGCATGCGGCAAGAAGGGCGGCGACGCTTCCGGATCTGACTCCGGTTCGACGCTGAACTTCTACATCAACAACCCGGTCTGCATCGACCCCTACAACGTCCAGGAGGATCAGGGCACTCAGGTCGAGTACCAGCTCTTCGACGCTCTGACGGAGTACGACCCCGAGAAGGGCGAGATCGTTCCGCTGGCTTGCGAGTCCTTTGAGGCTAACGACGACGCCACCGAGTTCACCTTCAAGATCAAGAAGGCTAAGTTCCACAACGGTGACGACGTTACTTCCAAGTCCTTCAAGCTCGGTTGGGAGCGTCTAGTCAACACCAAGTCGGCCATCGCCACCGAGTATGGTCCTTCCGAGGTCTCCTATCACCTTTCCATGGTTGAGGGCTATGACGATCTGCTTGCCGGCAACGCTACCGAGCTCAGCGGTGTTACTTGCCCCGACGATGAGACCCTCGTCGTCAAGCTGTCTTCCGCTTACGCCGACTTCCCCTTCGTCGCCTCTCACCCGGCTCTGTCCCCGGTTCCCGAGTGCGCCGAGTCCGATGTCAAGAGCTTCTACCTTGCCCCGGTCGGTAACGGCCCGTTCATGATGGACGGTAAGTGGGAGGATGGCCAGGAGATCAACCTCAAGAAGTTTGACGATTACTATGGCGACAAGGCCAAGATCGACGCCATCCACTTCCAGGTCATCAAGGACATGGAGACCGCTTACAAGGAGTTCCAGGCCGGTAACCTCGATGTCTGCGACGTTCCCGTTGCTCAGATCGACGCCGCAAAGAAGGACCGTGGCGAGTCCAAGGACGGCTACACCATGGGTGACGGCGAGCATATGCTGCTCGGTGCCGAGCCTTCCACGTACTATCTGACCTGCAACACCACGGCCGAGCCGTTCAATAACGCCGACCTGCGCAGGGGCATCTCCCTGGCCATCAACCGTGAGGCCATCTGCAAGACCATCTTCAAGGGTACCCGTACCCCCGCTGACGGCATCGTTCCTCCGGGAATCGCCGGCTACAAGGAGGGCGCATGGGAGTTCTGCGCCTATGACGTCGACAAGGCTAACGAGTACCTCGACAAGGTCGCTCCCGCTGGCGCTAACGGCGATCGTGGCATTAATGTGACCCTTTCCTACAACCAGGACGGTGGTCACAAGGAGATCATGGAGTCCATCATCGGCGACCTCGCCAAGGTTGGCGTTACCGCTGTCTCCGATACCCCTGAGTGGTCTGCCCTGCTCGAGCAGTATCAGAACTTCAACTATCAGTTCGGCCGTCTGGGCTGGATCGCCGATTACCCGATCATGGACAACTTCCTGTACCCGCTGTTCCACTCCGACTCCCTCGGTGGCGACAACCGCTCCGGTTACAGCAACCCCGAGTTCGATGCCAAGGTCGACGAGGCCCGCACCACGGTTGATGACGAGGAGCGCATCGCCAAGATGCGGGAGGCCGACGCCATGGTCGCCGCTGACTGCCCGGTTATCCCGGTGATGTTCTACACGCACACCATCGCTGGCTCTGACCGCGTCAAGCATCTCTATGTTGATCCGCAGAAGCACGCCGATCTGGGTACCGCCGAGCTCGCCTAAGGGTTTTGCAGCTTCCGTGAGGGTCAAGTATTTACGTAGACCTCATGGGAAACATACAGTTCTCCCTAACCTGGGGTAAACTGGCTGATGGTAATTTTGGGATGCCGGTCTGGCGATCGGCATCCCAATTAGGTTAATCCCTAGATAGGGGAGTGGTATGGGTAAGTACATCGTTAAACGTGTGCTTCAGTTCATCCCGGTGTTTTTGGGCGTTACGCTGATTCTGTTCGCCCTCCAGAATATCGTGCCGGGAGATCCGATCAAGCTGATCGGTGGAGACAAGGCTCTGTCCCCCGAGGTAGAGCTTCAGCTTCGCGTTCGCTATCACCTGGTCCAGACGGACGAGGACGGCAACGCGATCCTTGACGAGAACGGCGACCCCGTTCAAACGTCGCTCGTGGACCGTTACTTGTATTACATGAACGGCCTGCTTCATGGCGATCTGGGCAATTCGTACCAGCGCAAGCTGCCGGTTACGGAAATCTTTGCCCAGAAGTATCCGTATACGGTCAAACTTGCCGCGTGCGCTATCGTGCTCGAGGCAATCATGGGTATCGGTGCGGGTATCATTTCGGCGGTCAAGCGTTATTCCTTCTGGGATATTTTGGTAACGCTCACCACGTCGATTCTCGTTGCCGTCCCGGCCTTCTGGCTCGGTATGTTGCTGCAGCTGTTCTTTGGCGTCATTCTCAAGGACGCCACGGGCGGTGCATTCTCCATGCCGATCTCGGGTGCCGGCGGTTCCAGCTCTCAGTATCAGGATTGGATGCACTATGTGCTTCCGACCATTACGCTGGCTTCGGTTTCGACCGCTTATGCCGCCCGCATTATGCGCTCGCAGCTGCTTGACGTCATGAACCAGGATTACATCCGTACGGCAAAGGCCAAGGGTCTCTCCAATCGCGCGATCATTATCAAGCATGCGCTTAAGAATGCACTCATCCCCGTCGTTACCTATATTGGTGTCGACTTCGGCGGCATGCTTTCGGGCGCCATCCTGACCGAGACGGTCTTTAACTGGCCCGGCATCGGCTTCGAGGTCTACCGCGCCATTAGCATGCGCGACTGGCCCATCGTTATGGGCGGCGTTACGCTCATTGTTGTCGTCGTTATGGTGATCAACCTGCTCGTCGACATTAGCTATGCATTCCTCGACCCGCGCATCCGCCTTGGCGGTCCGTCGGATAAGGCCTAAGGGAGGTACGTCTCATGCAGGAAACTGATTCTCAGTCTCAGGAGCAGGCTACCGCCACCAAGGCCGCATCTGCTCCCGCCAAGTCCCGCACGCTGTGGGGCGATGCTTTTAAGCGTCTTCGTAAGAACAAGCTCGCCGTTATCGGTGTCTGCTGGATCATCATCGTTGTTGTGGTCGCCCTGACCGCCGATCTGTGGGCTAAGCCCTGGCTCGGCTCTCCTACGGCTTCTGACTCGACCACCATGGCCGAGACTTCGCTGCTGGCTCCGTGTGCCGAGCACCCGTTTGGCACCGACTCTCTTGGTCGTGACATTCTCGTCCGTGTTATCTACGGTGCACGCGTTTCGCTTTCCGTCGGTATTATGGCCACCGCCATCTCTACGGTGATCGGTCTGGTCATGGGCGCCCTGGCCGGTTTCTATGGCGGCATCTGGGATACGATCATCATGCGCTGTGCGGACATCTTCCTGGCGTTCCCGTACGTGCTGTTCGTTGTTGCCATGATTGCCGTTATCGGTCGTGGTCTTCAGAATGTCTTCATCGCCATCGGTATTCTCGGCTGGCCCTCGATTGCCCGTGTCTTCCGATCTGCGATCCTAACGGTCAAAGAGAACGACTATGTTGACGCCGCTCGCGCCATGGGTGCATCCGATGCCCGCATCGTAATGCGCCATATTTTCCCGAACTCCGTTGCTTCCATCGTGGTCTACGCGACCATGAACATCGGTGGCGCCATTCTGACCGAGTCCGCTCTGTCCTTCCTCGGCATGGGCGTTATTCCGCCTACGCCTTCGTGGGGCTCCATGATTCAGGACGGTCAGCAGTATCTTCTGACTGCTCCCTGGATGATGATCATGCCCGGTTTGGCAATTCTCTCGACGGTGCTCGCCTTCACCCTGCTGGGTGACGGTCTGCGCGACGCCCTCGACGTCAAGATGAAGGACGCATAAGGATGAAGAAGAACAAGAACTATGTGGACCTGAAGGACCAGCCGGTTCCCGAGGGCCAGCATCTGCTCGAGGTCGATGACCTTAAGATGTATTTCCACACCGAGGATGGCGTTGTTCGCGCTGTCGATGGCGTGTCCTACACGCTCGATCGCGGTGAGACCCTGGGTGTCGTCGGTGAGTCCGGCTCTGGTAAGTCCGTGACCGCCATGACCATCATGGGCCTCATCTCGATGCCTCCGGGAAAGATTGAGGGCGGCGACGTTCGCTACCGCGGTCGTTCGATCCTCGAGATGACCGAGGAAGAAATGCAGCATATTCGCGGCAACGATATCGCGATGATCTTCCAGGATCCTATGACCTCCCTGAACCCGGTCTATAAGATCGGCAAGCAGGTGGGCGAGGGACTTCGTCTGCACCGTGGCTACTCCAAGCAGGAGGCGCTCAAGCGAGCCACCGAGCTTTTGGACCTCGTTGGCATTCCCGAGCCCGAGAAGCGCGTCAACGAGTATCCGCACCAGTTCTCTGGTGGCATGCGTCAGCGCGTCATGATTGCCATGGCGCTTGCCTGCGATCCCGATATCCTGATTGCCGATGAGCCCACGACTGCTCTGGACGTTACCATCCAGGCTCAGATTATCGAGCTCATGCAGGAGATGCAGCAGAAGAACGGCAACGCCATTATCATGATTACCCATGACTTGGGCGTCGTCGCCGATATGGCCGATAAGATCATGGTTATGTACGCCGGCCGTCCCGTCGAGTTCGGTACTGCTGAGGAAATCTTCTACGAGAGCCGCCATCCCTACACCTGGGGTCTTATTCGTTCCATTCCGGAGCAGGCCATCGAGGAGAAGAAGCCTCTTACGCCGATTCACGGCAACCCGCCTTCGCTCATGAACTTGCCTGAGGGCTGCGTCTTCTCTCCTCGTTGCCCCTATGCGACGGACAAGTGCCGCAAGCAGCGCCCCGAGCGCGTTGTTACCGAGTCTGGCCATTACTCTGCGTGCCACTACTCCGGTGACCCCGAGTTCCTCAAGAACGCTCCTGAGACGTCCCGTACGCGCAAGGATTCCAAGAAGGGAGGCGAGGCGTAAATGGCAGACAATAATGAGCGTACTCCGCTGCTGAAGGTTGAGCACCTCTCTAAGGAGTTCCCTGCAGAGTCCGGCATGTTCGCCAAGCGTTTTTCCAAGCGTGTCGTCTCTGCTGTGAATGACATTTCGTTCGAGATTTATCCGGGCGAGACCTTTGGCCTGGTCGGCGAGTCTGGTTGCGGTAAGTCCACCACGGGTCGCACCATCATGCGTCTGACCAAGCCGACTGCCGGTAAGGTGTTCTTCCAGGGCAAAGATGTTGCCGAGATGAGCAAGCACGAGATCAAGGATATGCGTCGTGAGATGCAGTTTATCTTCCAGGATCCTTATGCATCGCTGAACCCTCGTATGACCATCGGCGAGATCGTCTCCGAGCCCATGACCATTCACGGCGTGGGTACCAAGGAAGAGCGTATCGAGCGTGTCCGCGAGCTTCTCGACGTCGTCGGACTGAACCCCGAGCACATCAACCGCTATCCGCACGAGTTCTCGGGCGGCCAGCGCCAGCGTGTCGGCATTGCCCGCGCCTTTGCGCTCAAGCCCAAGCTGATTATCTGCGATGAGCCCGTCTCTGCGCTTGACGTATCCATTCAGGCCCAGGTTCTGAACCTTCTTAAGGAGCTCCAGGACAAGTTCGGTACGGCTTATCTCTTCATTGCTCACGACCTCTCTGTCGTGCAGCACATTTCTGATCGCGTTGCCGTTATGTATCTGGGCAAGATGGTCGAGGTTTCGGACTGGAAGACGCTCTACAGTGAGCCGCACCACCCGTACACGCAGTCGCTGCTGTCTGCCGTGCCGGTGCCCGATCCGGATATCCAGAAGACCCGCAAGCGCATCATTCTCGCTGGCGATCCGCCGTCGCCGCTGGATCCGCCGACCGGTTGCCGTTTCCACACGCGCTGCCCGATCGCGCAGGGCATCTGCTCCGAGAAGCTTCCCGAGTTTAAGGAAGTCGCACCGGGTCCCTGCTGCGCCTGCCACTTCGCCGAGCCGTTCCCGATCAAGGAATCGCACATCGACCTGTAGTCGGTGTTCTCGTTCGGGCCCGCCCTGGTGTTGCTTTTCAGAACGTCCTCGGACATGTCGGAAGCCCCGCTGCGCGCTACGCGCTGCGGGGCTTCCTCCGTCCTGCGGGACGTTCTGAAAAGCAACACCAGGGCGGGCCCTGCGTTAACGCGGCAGAGGGGAGTGAGATTCCTTGATCGCTCACTTAATCTAATAGGAAAGTTAGTGAGGCCGGAGCTTTGGCTCCGGCCTCCCCATATAAGGGCTCGGCTTTGCCGAGCCACCAAATTTGCATCAGCCCCCAAAACATGTTTGAGAACTGTGCATGAAGCATGTGCCCCTAGGGCAGGAATGAGGTCGCTTTCCAACGCATTCCGCAGGGGGCGGCATTATTTTGTAGCGCGAAGCGCGGATCAAAATAATGCCGCATGCCCGAGGACGCGTTGGAAAGCGACCTCATTCCTGCCCGAACAGGTCGGTCTACCTGCGCAATTACAAATTCGTAAACTTTTTTGAAAAAAGTGCTTGCACAGTTCTCGAATCATAGGTTATTATCTTCCTCGTTGAAAGCGCGGGTCTAACAAAGCGAACCGCGAATTAACAACATAGCATGTCGGAGTGGCGGAATTGGCAGACGCGCTAGCTTGAGGTGCTAGTGACCGCTTTTTGGTCATGCGGGTTCAAGTCCCGCCTCCGACACCATCGCATTTGAGAAGCCTCTTCGGAGGCTTTTTTGTTACCGATAGACGGTGAGGTCCACGATGGAAACGCTTGAACGCAACGAGTGGGCAGACGTTGCCCAACTAGTCGAGATCACGAGCGATGCTGTCATCATCTGCGAGCTCGACGGAACCATTCTGCATGTGAATAATCGCTTACTTGGTTTGATGTGCGAGGAACGCGCCGACGTCATCGGCGGAGATGTAAAAGACGTCCTGTACTCGTCCGCTTTTGAACGTGCGACGGAACATCGTCTGCCATTTGAAACTGATGGCTCCGAGAACGAACTGATGCTCAAGCTGAGTGACGGCTCTTTTATTCCCGTCTTGGTTCGTGCGGGCTCCGTAACGCCTCCGCGCATCTTTGGGCGCCGCGCACCACGTGTCCTGGTGGCGCTTCACAGTATCGAGGAACAGTATTCTCACGACCGTCAGCTCAAGCGTGCGCTTTCGGAGCTTAGAGTGGCGAACAAGCGTCTCTCTGGCACGCTCTCGGTCATTATGAGCACTGTGGGCTCCGATGAGCTGCCCAGCCTGCTTGATACCGTTTTGAACCAGCTTGTAGGAACGCTCGATGCTTCGGGTGCCGCTATCTATTTTTCTGAGAGCGGCGGCTTTAAGCTTCGCGGTGTTTCCAAGGAGCTGCTCGACAGCTACCTGCCCGAGTTTTTGCCGTATGGCGCTGGCATTCCGACGTATGTTCTTCGCGAGTCGCGTGCCTGTCGCTTGTCGATCCAACAGGACCTTGAGGGCGATAAGGCCGCCTCCGGTATGTTCATGGACCTGGATAATCGTTCAAAGCACCTGTTGCGCATGCAGGATATGCCTCCGTACCGCAGCGAGATCTGTCTTCCCGTTTTTTACGGTACGCAGATCCTCGGCGTGCTGGAAGTTGGTTGGAAACGCCACCAGGCACCGCTCGCCTATGACGTTAATGTGCTCGAGGTCATTTGCGATTACCTGTCTATCCAGCTGGTCGGCATGGCATCGAGCCTTCGCTCCCGTCGCACGGCCGAGCTTGGCCGCTCGCTCAATGTCTTGCGTGATGAGTTGTTTACCTTTCTAGACGATTCCGCCGCGGCTACCCAGGCGGTATCGTCCGAGATCTGCAATATGCTCAACTGCCATTTTTGCCCTATTGAGTATGACGCCAGTCTGGATTCCTACGTCATAGATTTTGAAGGCGGCAGCCGCGTTGCTTTGCCGGACGATCCCGAGAAGCTTTTCTTTTCCACGACGGCGCCAGCAGCACGTCTGGGGGCTGGCCCTGATGGCTTTGAGGCATCTGTTTTGGGCGGCACGAGTGCCGAGGACCTTAAACACGTCCGTATAACTCGCGTTGACGAATCGATGCCTATGGGAGGCTGGCTTAGGGCGCATGGCTTGCCTTGCCAGGGTCTCTACGTCGACGCCGGCATCGAGGCGGGGCGTCCGCGCTCTAAGGGCGATGGCAAGCACAGTAACGACGCGATTGTTCCTGCTTCTGTTGCGAAGGGCCCGACGACGCGCGCGCTGCTGCTTCGTGATGGTAGCCAAGAGCCGATTGATGACCTTGAATATGACTACTTGGTGCACTTGGCGCATGACTTTGAACTGATCTATGAAGGCGAATCTCAAAAGCGTGAGGAGCGCCATATCGCTCAGACGCTCCAGATTGGCATGAGAAATTCACTGGGGGATGTTCCGGGAATCGCCGCCGATTCGGTGTACCTGTCGGCCACGAATTCGGCGTTGGTCGGCGGCGATTTCTATACGCTCATCCGTCTTCCCGACGATTGCGCCGTCATGATTCTGGGCGATGTGTCTGGCAAAGGCATTGAGGCTGCATCGATGTCCGCGCTCGTCAAGACGGCCCTGACGGCATATGCCTGGGAGGGCGCTGGACCGGCCCGCATGGCACGCTCCCTTAACAGCATGCTCATGGGCTTTTCGAGGGTCGAGACGTTCGTGACGGCCTTTATCGCCAAGATTGACCTTAAAGCCGGACGCGCAACGTATTGTTCGGCGGGCCATCCTCCGACCATGGTCATCAGGCCAGAGTCGATGCCGCTGGGTGGCGACGAGGCTCGTGGGGGAGAGGTCGAGCTGCTTGGATGCCAATCGGGGGTAATCGGTGCCTTTGAGAGCATGGTGTACGAGACAGGCGTGTTTACGTTCGCTCCTGGTGACATGCTATTTATGTACACCGACGGAACAATCGAAGCACGTGACCGCTCGGGTGCTTTCTTTGGCGAGCAGCGCCTTCGCGACCTTCTGCTCTCTGTCTCGGGTGAGGGCGTGTCGGGCATTTGCGGCAAGGTCTTGGGCGAGCTTGACCGATTTACCGAATCGGCGCTGGACGATGACATTGCATTGGTGTCCCTTGAGTTTTTACGGGGTCGTTCATAGACGACGCTGGGCGGGCTGAATCCGTACGGTTGGGGAAACGAATGCATCGAGTGGGCTTTTTTGGGGAACCATGGTCGTATGAATGAGTGGAATGACATAGCGGTTTTGACGCCACCAGGCGATATCGACATCGCCACGGTGCCTGCGCTGCGTCGGCGGTTGGATGCTTTGATTGGCCGCGGCGTGCGTCGTGTCGTCATCAACTGTCAGGCAGTTAGCTTTATCGATTCGACGGGCTTGGCATTCCTGCTTACGCGCGCTCGTGAGCTCATGAGGCGAGAAGGCCTGCTTTCGCTCGTCAATGCATCAGGTGGAGTTGTTCGCTTTTTGGAGATTGCTCGGCTTGTCGATATCCTTCATGTCGCGGGGCCGGCACGGGAGTCTATTCCCGCCATTCCGGTGGGGGAGCTGCCTCGCTGGAGTAAGAGCGTCGAGGTCCGTCAGGGTATCGAGAATCTTCCATACTACCGACATCGCATCGCCGAACTCCTTGAATCGCTTCCGTTGCGCCGTGACGAGCGCTACGATGTCGCATTGGCGTCGGGGGAGGCGCTGGGTAATGCCTATGACCATGCGGGCGGTATCGGCTGCGTCCTGACGGTTCAGGCCTATAGCGATCGCGTTGTGGTTGAGGTGCTTGATCGAGGTGCCGGCTATTCTATCGATGAAACGAGCGAACCGGTCGCATCAGAGGAGCGCGGCCGTGGTATCAAGCTTATGCGTATGCTCGTCGATAACGTGGAGGTTGCTCGTCGTACGGACGGCGCCGGCACGCGCGTGCAGATGGTGAAGCTGTTTAGCGGAGCGCTGGAGTCGTGTGCCTAGCCAATCGCTTTAGCGCGTTTAGCTACTAAGAACATGCGGCAGACAAGTTTTTTGAAAAAAGTACTTGCGTCTTTTGGACAACTCGCGTAAATTAATAACCCGCAAGCGGACATGGCTCAGTTGGTAGAGCACAACCTTGCCAAGGTTGGGGTCGCGGGTTCGAGCCCCGTTGTCCGCTCCATTGCATTTCCGGACCGTTTAGGCGGTCCTTTTTCGGCGAAGTGGCCAAGTGGTAAGGCAGAGGCCTGCAAAGCCTTTACCCCCGGTTCGAATCCGGGCTTCGCCTCCAGGCAACATCCGGGCGCTCCGGCGCCCGATTTGTTTTACATATGCGGACATGGCTCAGTTGGTAGAGCACAACCTTGCCAAGGTTGGGGTCGCGGGTTCGAGCCCCGTTGTCCGCTCCAAACGCAGCAGCCCGACTACTACGGTAGCCGGGCTTTTTCGTACCCGTCGCTTGGGCTCGAACCCGAGGGGGAGCGAGCGTTAAGCAAACGCGGAGCGTTTGTAGCGAGCTGGCGAGGACGCCGGCAGGCGGCCGAAGCCGGTGCGGATCCGCGAAGCGAATACGCAGACGCCCCGTTGTCCGCTCCAACTATCTTACGCGGTTCTAACGAACCGCGTTTTTTGTTGACGCTGCGCGAGCCCCGGGCACCCCATCTTGCCCCTCAATCGTCGGTCGCGTACATAAAGTACGCTTCCCTCCTCTTTCGCGGCAACTTGGGGCACCCGGAGCCCGCTCGCTGTCGTGGCCGGAGGAGTGGGCCTTCCGTTCTTTTCACTGATCGATCGATTCGTCCCAGGAGACTCGAACCCGAGAGGGAGCGAGCGTTTTGGGGCGTGGCTGTGGCGTTGTTTGCCGCGAATGTCCGCTTTGGGCGTATCATCGTGGGCATCTCGCAAAACCTCGTTGCAAGGGAGACTCATCCCATGGCTACAGAAAAGTCCTCGTCGCGCCCATGGATGTCCGATGCCGCGATCTATCAGATCTATCCGCGCTCGTTTAAGGATTCGACTGGTTCGGGTCTGGGCGATATCGCGGGCATTACCCAGCAGATGGACTATCTTGAGCAGCTGGGCATCGAGGCTATCTGGCTGAGCCCGTTTTACCCATCGCCTCTTGTCGATGGCGGCTATGATGTGGCGGACTACTGCGATGTCGACCCACGTCTCGGCTCGCTTGACGACTTCGATGACATGATCGCTGCGGCTCATGCGCACGGCATCAAGGTCATCGTCGACATCGTGCCCAACCATTCGTCCAACCAGCACCCCTGGTTCAAAGCCGCTCTTGCCGCCGGCCCCGGATCACCCGAGCGCGCCAGTTATATCTTCCGCGATGGTCGCGGCGGGCACGGCGAGCTGCCTCCCACCAATTGGAATGCCAACTTTGGCGGCCCCGCCTGGACGCGCGTCGCGGACGGTCAGTGGTATCTGCACATGTTTACGCCCGAGCAGCCGGACTTTGACTGGTCGTGTCCCGAGGTTCATGCGTTCTTTTGCGACGTCCTGGCGTTTTGGAGCGATCGAGGCGTCGATGGCTTTCGCATTGATGTGGCGCACGGTCTCGCCAAGGATCTCGACCGCGATGACCTCGACCGGTGGCATCTCGCCGAGGGCGATGACATGGTTGAGGACGGCACCCATCCGCTGTGGGACCGCAACGAGGTCCATGAGATCTATCGCGAGTGGCGCCGCGTGTTCGACCGTTATGATCCGCCGCGCAGCGCCGTTGCCGAGGCGTGGGTTCTGCCCGAGCGCCAGTATCTCTACGCACGCCCCAGCGAGCTTGGCCAGACATTCAACTTTGAGTTCGCCAAGGCCACTTGGACCTATGATGACATGCACGCTGCAATCGAGAAGGGCTTGAAGGCGGCCATCGAATCCGATTCCGCCTCGACCTGGGTACTCTCCAACCACGACGTGCCGCGCGTGGCGACACGCTATGCCCTGCCGCAAATCAAGGCGACGCGCTACCATCAGATTGCGCTCGACTGGCTCTTACGCGACGGGTCGTCTTATGACGAGGACCGTGAACTCGGCGAGCGCCGCGCGCGGGCAGCCCTTTTGCTTGAGTTGGCGCTTCCGGGCTCGGCATACGTGTATCAGGGTGAGGAGCTCGGCCTTTTTGAGGTGGCTGACATCCCGTGGGCTGCACTCGAAGATCCCACTGCGACCAATACGCACGGACCGAAGCGCGAGAAGGGGCGCGACGGCTGTCGTGTGCCCCTGCCGTGGGTGGCAGCGGACGATCCCGCGCAGGGCGGATCGTTTGGGTTTTCACCGGCGGACGCCGATGCGGCGCCCCATCTGCCACAGCCTGCATGGTTTTCCGATTACGCTGCCGATAGGGAAGAAGCGGACCCGGCATCGATGCTTGCGTTCTATCGCGACGCCCTCTGGCTGCGGCGCAAGCTGCGCGGGTGCGCCAACGATCTTGCGTGGCTCGATCTTGACGGGTGCACCGGCCTTGCGGATGGTGCCGAGGGCGCTGAGGGCGGCGTCATCGCCTATCGCCGCGACAACGGCTGGGCGTGTGTGACGAACTTCGGTGCAGCACCCGTGGAGCTGCCGGCGGGTAGGGTCCTGCTCACCTCATCACCGCTTGCAGATGGCAGGCTCGCGCAGGACAGCTCTGCCTGGATCATGCTCGCTGAGTTGTAGGGGGCCTCTTGCGGCGAGCTTGCGTTTGCCTACACCTTCCGTGGTGGCTGATGTCTTCGCGAGGTTCGCGAGGGCGTCGCAAAACTTTTCAAAAAAAGTTCTTGCATTTGGGTGGATCATCCCGTATATTAAATCCTCGCAGGCGGACATGGCTCAGTTGGTAGAGCACAACCTTGCCAAGGTTGGGGTCGCGGGTTCGAGCCCCGTTGTCCGCTCCATTTGGGCGTTTAGCTCAGGGGGAGAGCGCTTCCCTGACACGGAAGAGGTCAGAAGTTCAAATCTTCTAACGCCCACCAAATGTTCGCAGCTCAGAGGCTATGTCCTCTGGGCTGTTTTGTTTTGCCACCAAGCACGCCGCCAAATAAGCCGCCAAATATTGATCCAAGGTCTGTACGCGATGGTCTTCGCATCCCGTGGGGGCGCCGGCAGATTGCATGTGTCCTGGTCCATCGTGACCGCAACATGTTGGTCAAGCATAATCTTTTGGATTCTTTTGGCGTGAGCGGCTTGGTTTTGGTAGGATTTGTCAGCGGCTTGACTAAGGGGGTTTTATAACTGCCATGCAGGTAGCCGTGTTGGTAACGTTTTACCGACTTGTCAAATACCCCTCATTTTTAATGCGTCTGCAAAATGACCAATTGCTTTGACCTGCTGAAACACTATATGTTGTGTTTGACCTAAAAAAAGAATACAGGATATAGATGCTTCTTTGTCGTATGATAGATGGCGGACAGAGAACGAAGACCTTAACTGCCTCTTTTGAACGTGTCCTTGAACCGCTTGATTGGCTCTAGGGAATGTCCGCATGGAGGCTTATGGTTTATCGAGAACACAGATTGCGCGACGGCGCCGCAAGGCAGGGGCAGGCCCTGCCGGGCATCGTTTGGCTCTGAAGCGCAATGAGGCTACGACGCGAAAGAGGCAAGAGGATGAAGATCATCAAGCGCAGCGGCACCGAGGTTGTCTTTGACATCGATAAGATCGTCAATGCCATCCGCGCCGCAAACTTGGAGGTCGAGGAGAGCTCTCGTCTTACCGACCGCCAGGTGGTTTATGCGGCGCAAAACGTCGCCGAGGCATGCGAGAACGCGGGCCACACCGTTTCGGTCGAGGAGATCCAGGATTTGGTCGAGGACGAGATCATGCGTCTCGACTGCTACGAGGTCGCCCGCCACTACATCATCTATCGCTATGTTCAGAGCCTGAAGCGCCAGAAGAACACGACCGACGACAAGATTCTGTCGCTGATCGAGTGCAATAACGAAGAGGTCAAGCAGGAGAACTCTAACAAGAACCCGACCGTCAATTCCGTCCAGCGCGACTATATGGCCGGCGAGATTTCAAAGGATCTGACTCAGCGTGTGCTGCTGCCCCAGGAGATCGTGGATGCCCACAATGAGGGCCTGATCCACTTCCACGATTCTGACTACTTTGCCCAGCACATGCATAACTGCGACCTGGTGAACCTGGAGGACATGCTCCAGAACGGCACCGTTATCTCGGGCACGCTGATCGAGAAGCCGCACAGCTTCTCGACTGCCTGCAACATCGCGACGCAGATTATCGCCCAGGTTGCTTCCTCCCAGTACGGCGGCCAGTCTATTTCGCTGACCCATCTTGCCCCGTTTGTTGAGGTGAGCCGTCAAAAGATTCGCGGCGAGGTTGCCCGCGAGCTCGAGGAGCTCGGTGTTTCGGCATCTGCCGAAAAGGTCCGTGAGGTCGTTGAGGACCGTCTGCGCGATGAGATCCGTCGCGGCGTCCAGACGATTCAGTATCAGGTCGTGACCCTTATGACCACCAATGGCCAGGCGCCGTTCGTGACGGTCTTTATGTATCTCAATGAGGCCCGTACGCCCCAGGAGAAGCACGACCTTGCCATGATCGTGGAGGAGACGCTTCGTCAACGCTATGAGGGCGTTAAGAACGAAGCCGGTGTGTGGATTACCCCGGCATTCCCCAAGCTTATCTACGTGCTCGAGGACGATAACATTCGCGAGGATTCGCCGTACTTCTATCTGACCAAGCTCGCCGCCAAGTGCACCGCCAAGCGCATGGTGCCCGATTACATCTCCGAGAAGAAGATGCGCGAGCTCAAGCTGTCGAAGGGCGAGACCGCCGGCAACGGCGATTGCTACACCTGCATGGGTTGTCGCAGTTTCCTGACGCCCGACCGCTCGGGCAACGGCTTTAACAATGTTGCCAACGCGCTGAACTATGACCCGACCAAACCTAAGTACTATGGCCGCTTTAACCAGGGTGTTGTGACCATCAACCTGCCCGATGTCGCGCTGAGCTCGCATCAGGACATGGACAAGTTCTGGAAGATCTTCGATGAGCGCCTTGAGCTGTGCCATCGTGCCCTGCTGTGCCGTCATGAGCGCCTGATGGGCACGCTTTCGGATGCCGCGCCGATTCTTTGGCAGTACGGCGCCCTGGCGCGTCTGAAGAAGGGCGAGACGATCGATAAGCTGCTCGTGGGCGGCTATTCCACCATCAGCCTGGGGTATGCCGGCCTGTATGAGTGCGTCAAGTACATGACGGGCCACAGCCACACCGAGAAGGAGGGCACGCCCTTTGCCATGGCAGTCATGCAGCGCATGAACGACAAGTGCGCCGAGTGGAAGGCCGAAAGCGATATTGACTTCTCGCTGTACGGTACCCCGCTTGAGTCGACGACCTACAAGTTCGCCAAGTGCCTGCAGCGTCGTTTTGGCATCATCCCGGGCGTGACGGACAAGGGCTACATCACCAACAGCTACCACGTCCACGTGTCCGAGGAGATCGACGCATTCGACAAGCTCAAGTTCGAGGGCATGTTCCAGCAGCTTTCGCCGGGCGGTGCCATCTCCTACGTCGAGGTTCCCAACATGCAGGACAACCTCAAGGCTGTCATCCGCGTGATGCAGTATATCTACGACAACATCATGTACGCCGAGCTCAACACCAAGAGCGACTACTGCCAGGTGTGCGGCTACGATGGCGAGATCAAGATTGTCGAGGATGACGGCAAGCTGGTGTGGGAGTGCCCCAGCTGCGGCAACCGCGACCAGGAGAAGATGAATGTCGCCCGTCGCACGTGCGGCTACATCGGTACCCAGTTCTGGAACCAGGGTCGAACCGAGGAGATCCGCGACCGCGTGCTGCATCTCTAATAACCATCCCAGGCTGCCCCGTAGCGAGGCCCCGGACCTTTACTCGCTATTTCGGACAGTCCTGGCTCACGACGGAGGCGCCACTGGCGCCTCCTGTTCGTGCGGAACTCATATCGAGCAAAGGTCCGGGGCCTCGCTACGGGGCAGCCGAGCTGACGTAGCTGAGATGCAGCACACAGCCTGCTCACTCCTCGAAGTTCTTAGCGGAAATGAGTTGACTTGCAACAACGCTTTGCTTGCGATGGCGGTTGAGCTGCAACAAAGTTTTTATTGGACCTCGAACCCTATACTCGATGTTCGCTTTGTTCATTGAGTTACCCTTTGCATGAGGCCGGGACAAATCGTCCCGCCCGCAGTTTCGCAGGCCGAAGGCCGAGAATGTTTGAGGACGGGATGATATGTCCCGGCCTCCCGGGAGAGTTACCTATGAACTACGCGAACATTAAGTATTTCGACATTGCTGATGGGGAAGGCGTTCGTACTTCTCTGTTTGTGAGTGGGTGCCGTCGTGGGTGCAAGAACTGCTTTAACTCTGTCGCGTGGGACTTTGCTGCGGGCGAGCCGTTCGATCGCGCCGTCGAGGATAAGATTATCGAGAGCCTCGACCATCCCTTTATTGATGGCCTGACGATTCTGGGCGGGGAGCCCATGGAGCCCGAGAATCAGGCTGGGCTCGTTGATTTTGTCGAGCGTGTTCGCGCGGCCTATCCAGTGGGGTCGGGGAAGACTATTTGGTGCTTTACTGGCGACGTACTCGAGGAGCTTATGCCGGGCGGTCGTCATCATACCGAGGTGACGGACCGCATCCTTGCCTGCCTCGACATGTTGGTGGACGGCCCGTTTGTTCAGGACCTGTACGATATCACGCTGCGCTTTAGGGGCTCGAGCAACCAGCGCGTGATCGATATGAACGCTACGCGCGCCCGTGCTGAGCGCGAGGGCGTTGCGCTTTGTGATGCGGTTGAACTTTGGCGTGATGATCCGGTCTATTCGACCCATACTATGTAGCTGACAGAGGTTGCGTGCCGGCGTGGTACCATAGCGCGAACGCGAAATCGAAAAAGTGAGGCCCAGATGGTCGATCAGGAAAAAGTCGAGACTGCCATTAAGCTGCTGCTTGAAGGTATAGGCGAGGACCCAACTCGTGAGGGCCTGCTGGAGACTCCGGCACGCGTCGCCCGTATGTATGGCGAGATTGCCGGCGGTATGGACCAGAGTGCCGAGGAGCACCTGTCCAAAACTTTTGCCGTCGCTTCGAACGATTTGGTTATCGAGCGCGACATTACGTTTTACTCGCTGTGCGAGCACCATCTGCTGCCGTTTTATGGCAAGGCCGCCATTGGTTATATCCCTAACGGTCGCGTGGCAGGTCTGTCTAAGCTTGCTCGCACGGTTGAGGTCTATGCCCGTCGTCTGCAGCTGCAGGAGCAGCTGTGCGCACAGGTTGCCGATGCCCTCATGGAATATCTTGCTCCCCAAGGGGCGATTGTGCTGATGGAAGCCGAGCACATGTGCATGACCATGCGCGGCGTGCAAAAGCCCGGCACCAAGACCGTGACGCTCGCTCGCCGCGGCGTCTTTGAGACCGATCCCGCGCTCGAGGAGCGGTTCTTTAGGATGCTGGGCCGCTAACCATGAGAGTCGTCAACGACTTTACATCGAAGACCGATGAGGGGACGCCGCGTCGCGGCTTTATGGCTTCGGGCCTGACTCCTTTTGGCGCCATGCCTCGCATTGATTACATTTGTGCCAACGGGCTGTTCCGGCGGCACCTGGGCAACATTGCACAGTTGGAATCGGGGCGCATCTTCTGCCGCCACGGTATTGACCATCTGCTGGATGTCGCGCGTATTATGTGGATTAAGAATCTCGAGGAGCAGCTCGAATTTGACCGCGAGGTTGTCTACGCCACGGCACTTCTTCACGATATCGGCAAAGATGAACAGTATGAATCGGGTATATCCCATGATGTTGCAAGCGAGCGCGTCGCTGATGCAATTCTCGGCGGCATGCCCGATGACGTGGCGTTTGAGTCGGCCGATGCCGCAGCCATTAAGACGGCCATTCTGGGCCATCGAAAGCTGCGCGTGAACAGCCAACCGCTTGAGCGTCTGCTCTATGCGGCCGACAAGGCCTCGCGCGCCTGCTTCGCATGCCCCGCGCGCAATGCTTGCAACTGGAGCGATGATAAAAAGAACCTGTCGATTCGCGTGTAGTTAGTTTGCGCGGTCGGGGTTCTAAACGAAGGAGACGATCGCGATGAGTAACAAAAAGCTGCCCGAGAATGCAACCAAGACTGAAGGCGCCGAGCTCGCCCGCCGTGGCAGGGGCGAAATATCCACCGCAACGGCGGTGCCCCACGTGAGCTATGACGATCTGCGCCATGCCGACCGTATTGTCATTGACGGGCTTGAGGTTTTTGCCAACCATGGTGTGTATCCCGAGGAGAACGCGCTGGGCCAGAAGTTCATCGTGTCCTTGGTGCTCTATGCCGACCTGCGCGCTGCGGGGGAGCACGATAACCTGGACGCCTCGATTGACTACGGCTCGGTGTGCCACGATGTCGATGGCTATCTGCGCGAGCATACGTTTAAGCTCATCGAGGCGGCAGCTGAGGGTACGGCCCAGATGCTGCTGCGCCGTTATCCCTCGCTGCTTGGTGTGCGCATCAAGCTCGATAAGCCTTGGGCGCCCGTCGGTCTTCCCCTGGCAAGCTGCGGTGTCGAGATCGAGCGCGTGCGCTAACCGGTACTAATATGTCTCTATGGGTGGCTGCTTGAGCCGCTGGGACAGTGCTCTATTGTTGGGGCAGTATGTGTCGAGCAGGACGTGGAACCGCTGGTTGTGGCTTGGCTCGAGCAAGTGGACGAGCTCGTGGGCGACAACCATGTCGAGGCATTCGATGGGATAGGCGGCAAGTTCGCGTGCGATGCGAATGGCTCCGGTCTTGGGCGTGCATGATCCCCAGCGCGTTTTCATGCCGCGCACGGAAACGCGGGATACGGCGACACCCATTGCGATTTCGTATGCGTGCACCATATCACGCAGCGCCGATGTGACTTCGGACGTATAGAGCTGGTCGATATGGACTTGGAGCTCGTTGGACGTTAGGCCGTCGAGGATTGCGCACCGCTTGGCCTGTGGGCCTTCGTCCGATTCGTCGGTACCCATAAAACTTGCGAAGGTAGCCTGCTTGGGCCGCGGCGCGGGGGGCTCAAAGTTGTGGTCGAGTGCATCCTGAACGGTGATGGGTTTGCCCCAAAGCGCAATGATAGACGAGGGACCGAGCGGCTCTCGCGTCGTCGCCTGACGTTGCTCGCGTTGGACAAGTCGTCTGATAATCCAGGCACTGTTGCGCTTCACAAACGCTTCGATACGCTCGCGGCTGGCGCCGAGCGGTGCGCTGGCGTGGACCTCGCCGCTCGATGTGACGCGTAGGTTGAAGTTCTTGACGCGCTTTTTGGTAACGACGACGGGGATGGGCGTCCCATCCGGTCGGGATACGGAAATCGTAAACTGCTGCGTCAAAAGCGGTCCTTCAGATTGGGGACGGGGCCGCATGTCGACCGTTCGGCATGCCGGCCCGCTCAAGGGATGTGAAATTAATAACGCTCGAAGAAGGCAAGCGCGTTGTCGCTGCAGAGCTTTTGCATCACGGTCTTGCCAAAATGCTTGGAAAGCATGTTCTGGAACTCGGGCATCTTGCTGGCATCGGAGAGGAAAGCGGGCACAGTGGCGCCGTCCCAGTCGCCGCCGAGCGCGATGACGTCCTCGCCGTCCAGGTCGAGCCAGTGCTCGATATGTGCCGCCAGCTGGTCGAAGGTGACGTCTGCGGCGGTCTTGTCGGTTGCGTCGTTGGAAAGGAACTCGCTGCAGTAGTTGAGACCGACGATGCCACCCATGTCGCGAATGGTGCGGAACTGGTCGTCGGTGAGGTTGCGCTTGACGCCGCAAACCGCACGGGAGTTGGAGTGACTGGCGACGAAGGGGCGCGTGGCGTGGGCGACAACCTCGTCAAAGCACTCATCGTTGAGGTGGGAGACGTCAAGCACCATGCCGGCGTGCTCCATCTGCGTAAGTGCCTCGATGCCGGCGGCGGTGAGACCGGCGTGGGTATCGTGTCCGCTCGCGAGCGGTCCCTGCGCGTTCCAGCTGAGTGATGACATGAGCACGCCCAGGCTCTTGAGCACTTCGATCAGCGCGGGGTCCTCGGCAAAGAACGTGGCGTTTTCGATGGTGTGGATGCAAGCGACCTTGCCGTCCTTGAGCGCGGGACGAATGTCTGCGGCGCTGCGCACGTTGACCATGCGGTCGTGGTTGAGCATTGCCTGGCCGCTCATGTGCGCCATGATCTGCGCCTGGAAGCGCGCGGCGTGGGCGGTGGGAATCTCGTCGGGGACAAACGTGGCGAAGCACTGCGCCCACGGCGTGTTGCCGATCTTTGCGAGCGAGATGGCGCAGGCGTTGCCCTCGATGAGGTCGAAATCTTGCGGATGCGTTTCGTCGCCGGGGAAATAACCGTCGGTGCCGGCGGTAAAGCGCAGGTCGAGATCGAGCGTGGCCCAGCCGATGCGGTCGGCGGTGTCGCAGTGTAGGTCAAATACGGGATATGCCATGGTTCCTCCGGTTGCAGCGTTTCTTTGCAAACTGTCTTTGAATTGTATGACTAGGGTATAGTTAGCGCCATATGTTCATGGCGGCCCACGTTGTGCGCCGCCCTTATCACGGAGGTTACCATGTCCAACCAGGGCAAGAAGGTCAAGACTCATTATCGCGGCACGCTCGACGACGGCACGCAGTTCGATAGCTCCTACGATCGCGGCGAGCCGCTGGAGTTCACCTGCGGCGCCGGTCAGATGATCAAGGGCTTCGACGCCGCTGTTGTCGACATGCAGGTGGGCGAGAAGAAGACCGTGCACATTCCTGCTGCCGATGCCTACGGCGAGCACAACCCCGAGATGGTTATTACCTTCCCGGCCGAACAGGTTCCCAACATCGAGCAGATCGAGAAGGGCATGAAGCTTTTCCTGTCCACGCCGAGCGGCATGCCCGTCCCCGCCGTGGTCATCGACGTAACGTCTGAGGCCGTGACGCTCGACGCCAACCACGAGCTGGCCGGCAAGGACCTCAACTTTGATATCGAGCTCGTTGAGGTCGAGGGTTAGAGTATGCCTGAACGCTTGGTTTCGACGACATGCTTGGGAAATCTCAACGATCCGTCCTATGAACTCCTGCTTCGCCGGAAGTTGGGCGGCGTCTTTGAAGTTGACGAGCTACTGTTCGATTGGGACCGGGCTGATGTATGCGCGTTTGCGGGCGTGACGGAGCTGGGGCGCACGATCGATGTTCGGCTGGATGCTGCCGACGGCGGTCGTCTTGCCGATGGCGACGTGCTCGCCATCGACCGTTCGGGCATGGTGCCCGTGGCGGTTGTCGTGCGCCTGCGCAGCGCCGAGGTTTATTTGGTCGAAGTCGACCGCATGGATCCGATTGCGCTCGCGCATGCGTGCTGGGAGATCGGCAATATGCACGCGCCGCTTTTCCGAGGCGATTCGGACGAGCATACCGTGCGCATGTATACGCCGGTGCAGCCTGTTTTGGGCCGCATGCTCCGGGGCGTCGAGGGTGTTCGGCTCTCGGTGGTTACCCGTGAACTCGATGCGGACCGGCGCTTTGCATCGAGTGCGGCGGAGGCCGTCGTGAGCATGGCTCCCGACTTTACCATCGTAAAAAAGACGCGCGGCTAAGCGCGTATATACGCAAGGCGGGCTTTGAGGGGCGACCAATCAAGGTCCGTCTTGCTGTTGATAGGAGGCTTTGGGGAAGCATATGGGTCTTGAGGGAATCAAGCTGATTGCATGCGATTTGGACGGCACGTTGCTGCATCCGGGGGAGCGCGAGCCGCGTTCCGAGGCCTTTGAACTCATCGATGAACTGCATCGTCGCGGTATCGTGTTTATGCCGGCGAGCGGCCGTCAATATGCGAGCTTGCGCTACCTGTTTGCCCCGGTGGCCGATGAGCTCGCCTATGTATGCGAAAACGGAGCCCTGGTGATGAGCGAGGGGCGTGCCGTTGTCAAGCGCTCTATGGAGCGTGACCTGGCGATGGATATCGCGAATGCCGTGGTCGCCTACCCCCATGCCGGCGTTACCCTTTCCTGCGAGGGGCACCTCTACACCATAAGCGGCAACGATGCGTTCGTCGACCATTTGCGCTATGAGGTCCACTGCGATGTGGCGGTGGTCGACCGCCCCGAGGACATCGACGAGGACGTCATTAAGATTGCCTTCCAGACGCCCGAGGTGGATCAGCCGGCGGCCCTGGAGTATTTCGAGTGCCTCTTTAGCGACCGTGTCGACGTGATGACGTCGGGAACCGAGTGGACGGACTTTATCGGCTTTGATTCGGGTAAGGGTTCCGCGCTTGCCGATTACGGTCGTGCCCTGGGAATTTCGCCCGATGAGATGATGGCGTTTGGCGATAACGAAAACGACCGCGACATGCTCAACGTAGTGGGCCATCCCTATCTAATGGAGAGCTGCAATCCCTCTATGCGTGGCATCAACGACCGCGTCCGTTACGTACGCACGGTCGAAGAGGAGCTGCGTCGTCTACTTGCTGAGTAGGCATGTCCCAAACATCTACCGGCAGTCGGGGCAGAGACCCTCGAAGATGGTGTAGTGCGACGTGACGTGCCAGCCGATTTGCTCGGACGCCTTGGCGTCGAGCTGGGCGTCGAAGGGGAGTGGCACGTCGATGACGCGGCTGCACGAGGTGCAGATGATATGTGCGTGCGGCTCGATGGTGCGATCGAAGCGGCTGCCGCCCGGCGTCTTGATGGAGAGGATCTCGCCGGCGTCGGCCAAGAGATTGAGATTGCGGTAGACCGTACCGCGGCTGATTTTGTCATCCTGCGCGCGCACGACGTTGTAGATTTCGTCGGCGGTGGGATGGTTATAGCTTTGGCGCACAGCGTCAAGAACCAGCTTTCGCTGCCTGGTATTCCTTCTTTGCACCGCCATGCGCCTCGCCTCTTTTCTATCAACGGTCGTAGGTAAATGATACCGTATTTAGCACACAATACTAATAACGAGGAATGAAACCGTCTTCATTGGCAAGTGGGGCTCGGGCCTGGGCGTCTACGAGGCGAAAACGCGTTCCCATGCGCTCGTAGGAGGCGTGAAGCGCCTCGAGATGAGATAGGATGTTTGCCGGAGCTCCCTGTATCTCCATCTCGACCGAGCCGTCTTCCATGTTACGCACCCAGCCGGTGAGTGCGCGTGCCTGCGCGAGGTTGGTGTTGGTAAAGCGAAAACCGACGCCCTGGACTTGCCCCGCCCAGCGCAGGAAATAACGCAGGGGAGTGTCTTGAGTGGCCTCGTCGCTTGCGAGCACAGTAAGCCTGCGGCGCAACTCGAGCTCAATGTTTGATGGTTTTTGAGGCTCTCGACTGCCGCCGGTGACGCTGGAGAAGAACGCATCGAAGAAGCCCATCGCTAGGCCTGCTTGCCTGCGTCGGACGGGAAGGTAATGCCGGCCTGCTGGCGCACGGCATCCATGATGCGCAATGAGACGAGCGTGACATCGCGGTAGTGGCCAAGTTCGTGACGTCCCGCCGGGGTCTCCCAAATCTCTTCCTTAACGTTATCGATGCCGCCGATGGCGGTGATAAAGTCTGTGAGTTCGTATTCCATAGTGTTGCTCGATTTGGGCAGGTCGAGCACGCGGCCGTTGTCTCCCTGTTCGCGCGGTGCCTCGGTCGCCGAGCCGCGTACGACGTCGCCGCGATAGTCGATGCGGACGTTGCGGGGCGTGGACAGATGGTCGATCTGGATAGTGCCACGCTCGCCTTCGATCTGCGAGGGCAGCAGGTCATTCGTAATTTTGGAGTGCGTGAGCTCGACGGAGATACGGCCACCGCCGTAGCTGGCGAGGATGGAACCGCAGCCATCGATGGGGCCGTGCGTGAGCTGTCGCGTGGTGGGATCGAGCAGAGTGGTCATGCTCGTAAGGCCGGAGGGCATGCCAAAGATCTCGACCATGGGCTCGACGGTATAGACGCCAATGTCCATGAGGGAACCCGATGCCATATTGCAGTCGAAGATATTGGTGGCGCGTCCCGCGAGAATCTCGTTGTAGCGCGAGGAATACTTGCCAAAGCGCAATGAGGCGCGGCGGATGGGGGCGATCTCGCCCAGGGCGTCCTCGATGGCGTGGAAGGCGGGATCGTGGAGGGGACGCATGGCCTCGAGGGCCACGACACCTGCTGCCTCGGCAGCGCGGAAGACTTCCAGCGCCTGCGCTTCGGTGGCGCAGAAGGGTTTCTCGACGATGACGTGCTTGCCACCGGCGATGCAGGCAAGGGCCTGCTCGTAGTGGAGCGCATTGGGGCTGCCGATGTAGACGGCGTCGACGTCGTCGGCGGACGCAAGCTCGTCAAGTGCGGTGAAGTTACGCTCGCCGCCGTGTTCGGCGGTAAAGGCGGCGCCGCGCTCGGCATCGCGCGAGAGCGTGCCCACAAACGCGGCTTGGTCGTTGGCGTTGACGACCTGGATAAAGTCGTCGGTAATCATGGATGTGCCGATGGTCGCTATACGCAGCATGTATCCCCCTCGTGCCGTTCGGTTTACAGGATGAGTGTAGCGCGAGGGGGCAGGAAATAGCGTGCGAAAACGCCGTTACAGGTCGCTCTCGTTAAAGCCGGTATCGATATCGAGGTTGCTGCCGTCGGCCGCCGTGGTGGCGAGCTCATCGCAGCGTTCGTTGAGCTCGTGGCCGGCGTGACCCTTAACCCAGATGAACTCAACCTTGTGCTTGCTTTTGGCGGTGAGTAGGCGCTCCCACAGGTCGCGGTTCTTGACGGGCTGCTTGTTGGCGGTTTTCCATCCGCGCTTTTTCCAGCCGTCGATCCAGTGCTTGTTAAAGGCGTTGACGACGTACTGCGAATCGGAATGGACCTCGACCTCGCAGGGGCGGTTAAGTGCCTCGAGCGCCACGATGACCGCCATGAGCTCCATGCGGTTGTTGGTGGTCTTGGCGTAGCCGCGCGAAAGCTCGGAGGTGAAGGTCTTGCCGGCGGGGTTGGTGTATTTGAGCACGGCGCCGTAGCCGCCGCGTCCCGGATTTGATCGGGCCGAGCCGTCGGTATAGATGATGACCTTCACGGGCTTCCTTTCGTTGGGTACGTTTCGTGTGAGTGACCATTGTAGCGCCATGCCCGCCGGGGGCTAGCAATCTACGATTTCTACCCCGTCTTCCGACAGTTAGTTGGCATGGATGATGCGGTTGAGCTCGTCGAGGTATTGCTGCAAGAGGGGAGAGGGCTTGCGCTCGTCGTGCATGATATAGCCTACGTGCATCGTTGGGGCGTCTGCTAACGGGATCGATGCCATACCCCATTGCATTTCATTGGAGAGGACACCGGTCGACAGGGTGTAGCCGTTCGACGTGATAAGTAAGTTAGTAAGTGTTCCGCGGTCCGAGATTCGTATGTTGCGGTCGCAAGGGATATAGCTAAAAGGTTCCTCGGCGTAATAGAAGGAGTTTGAGGTCCCCTGTTCAAAGCTGTAGCGCGTATATGGTGTGAGGTCGGCAAGGGACAGCTGCGGGCGGCGGGCAAGCGGGTGGCGCTCGCTAACGAAGACGTGGACCGTCGCGTCGAATAGGGGATGGAAGCTCGCGCGCGCATCGGCAAAAGCCTTCTGCAGAACGCGGGCGTTAAAGTCGTCCAGATAGAGGATGCCGATGTCGCTGCGAAATGCGCGGACGTCATCGATGATCTGCGATGTGGTGGTCTCGCGCATGATGAACTCGAACTTGCTGTCGCGGCAGCGCTCGACTACGTTGACAAAGGCCTCGACCGAAAAGGCGTAGTGCTGGGCGGAAATGGCGAGGCGGGCTTGCGGGGTGCCACCGTCCTCGTAGCGTGCCTCGAGCATGTCGGCCTGCTCTACGACCTGGCGCGCATAGCCCAAAAGCTCGGTGCCGTCGTTGGTGAGCGTGACGCCGCGGCTGGAGCGCGTAAAGATCTCCAGATGGAGCTCTTGTTCTAGGCTTTTGACGGCGTTTGAGATGTTGGACTGAGCGGTATAGAGGCGCTGAGCTGCGGCGTTGATTGAGCCGGACTCTGCCACGGCGATAAGAAAACGAAGCTGCTGGAGTGTCATCGGTGCCCGTCCTTTCGATAGCTATCTAAAAAACCGATAACAGGTTAGCGCTTTTAAGTGATTGACCGAGCGAAACAATGCTCGTACTATTCAAAACACACAAAGGCGGTAGGTAATTAAGCCGACCACGGAACCGGGATGTCAAAAGGAGGACCGCATATGAACTGCTTACCAAGACGAATGCCGGGCTCCTGTTTGCGCCCGTCGGCGTGATCAGGAGACAGCGACTTACTTCTCTCTTATTTATTTACTTTCGTTCGATCAAGGAGATCATCATGAGCCAGTTCATCAACAACCCCGAGCACACCTTTGGTTTCGATACCCTGCAGCTTCATGTTGGCCAGGAGAGCGCCGACCCCGCATCCGACTCCCGCGCCGTGCCTATCTACCAGACCACGAGCTATGTGTTCCGCAACTCCCAGCACGCCGCCGATCGCTTTGGTCTTGCCGACGCCGGTAACATCTACGGCCGTCTGACCAACTCCACCCAGGGCGTCTTTGAGGACCGTATCGCCGCGCTCGAGGGTGGCGTGGCCGGTCTTGCCGTCGCCTCCGGTGCCGCTGCCATCACCTATACCCTGCAGGCTCTTGCCCAGGCTGGTGACCACGTGGTGGCTCAGAAGACCATCTACGGCGGTTCCTACAACCTGCTCGAGCATACGCTCTCCCAGTTTGGCGTCGAGACCACGTTTGTCGATGCCCACAACCTGGAAGAGGTTGAGGGTGCCATCAAGGACAATACCACGGTCATCTATCTCGAGACGCTCGGCAACCCCAACTCTGACATCCCCAACATCGACGCCATCTCCGAGATCGCCAAGAAGCACGGTCTGCCGGTTGTCGTCGACAACACTTTCGGCACCCCGTATCTGTTTCGTCCGCTGGAGCATGGCGCCAACATCGTTGTCCACTCCGCAACCAAGTTCATCGGCGGCCACGGCACCTCGCTGGGCGGTGTGATCGTCGACGGCGGTAACTTCGATTGGAAGGCGAGCGGAAAGTACGCCCAGATCGCTGAGCCCAACCCCTCCTACCATGGCGTCTCGTTTGCCGAGGCTGCCGGTCCCGCCGCCTTCGCAACCTATGTCCGCGCCATCCTGCTGCGTGACGAGGGTGCCTGCATCAGCCCGTTCAACGCCTGGGTCCTGCTCCAGGGCACCGAGACCCTGTCGCTGCGCGTTGACCGTCATGTCGAGAACACCAAGAAGGTCGTTGAGTTCCTTGCCGGCGACAGCCACGTTGCCAAGGTGAACCACCCGAGCCTGCCTGAGCACCCCGATCACGAGCTCTATCAGAAGTACTTCCCCAACGGCGGCGCTTCGATCTTCACCTTTGAGATTAAGGGTGGCCAGAAGGCTGCCTGGAAGTTCATCGATCATCTGCAGGTGTTCTCGCTGCTCGCCAACGTGGCCGACGTCAAGTCGCTCGTCGTGCACCCGGCTACCACCACGCACTCCCAGCTCTCTGCCGAGGAGCTCGCCGAGCAGAACATCACGCCCTCCACGATCCGTCTTTCCATCGGTACCGAGAACGCCGAGGACATCATTTGGGATCTGAAGAAGGCCTTCGCCGTGCTGGACGAGTAAGGCGACTTGTGCAAGGACCCCTTGCGACTCGATAGGTATAACTGCATAAATGCCTGCTCAAGGCGCCTGCGCAAGCAATGGTTGCGCAGGCGTCTTTTTTGCATAGGAAGGGCGCTATTACAGGGTTTTTGGCATGCTTTATGCATTTGAGTTGTGGAAAACTCCTGTTGAGAGGATGTGAGTTTTACGCAATTGACGTGCGCCTTTTGAGTAAAACCGCAGGTCGCGATTTGCTCGAGGTACTATGCAGCGCGATCGAATCACACGCAGCTCAAATGCAGCAAAAACGCACTACGGAGGTTTCCAGCTACATGAGGATCGATTCACGAAAACCGAAAGCCGCTGCCCTTTCCGCCGCTCTGACCGTGGCACTTTTGGCAGGCGCCGGCGCAACTGATGCCCACGCGGCAACACTGTCCGATACGGTTGGATCTACGCCGTCCGAGGCGACGCTGGTACAGCCCGTTGATTATCGCGGCGATGGTTATGGTTCCATGCAGGAGTGGAACGCCTCGATGGAGGCCAAGCGCGATTCCCTTGAGATGCGCGCTCAGATCATTATGAATATGTATGGCGACTATGCTACCGATGACGAGCGCGCTGTGCTGCAGGGTTGTATCGACGGTGCGGGTAGTCTGTTGACGATGGGGGAGGTCGACGCGAAGTCGACCGAGCTCGATGAGCTGCGCACTGCGCTTGAGAATGCCAAGCGCGAAGCGCTCGAGGCCGCCGCAGCCGAGGCGGAGGCTGCCGAGGCCGCCCAGGCTTCGTACTACAACGCCGGTTACACTCCGCCCTACGCGTCTGCCGCGTCCTACGCGAACGGATCGGGCCTGACGCGCTCTGCGGGTGTCAATAACTACAACGGGCGCCGTGAGACCTATTACAGCAGCAACGTGTTGTATCACCACCGCACGGGCGAATGGACGCAGGATTCTGAGGGCTTCTGGCGCGATTCCGACGGCTATTACGTTGTTGCCGCGGGCGATATGGCCCAGGGCTCGACCTTTACGGGCTCCAAGGGTGATTGCAAGGTCTATGACTCCGGCTGCGCCGCCGGAACCACCGACTACTACACTGGCTGGTAATCTGCCATAAGCCAATAGGACATGACGGGCGGGCGTCTTTACCGAGCCTTTGGGCAACGTAAGGGCGTTCGTTTTTTGTGCGTGCTTGAGTTAACAGAGCGCTTACCGTGGCAGTACGCCGCGCATATGGGCGCGGGGCACACTAGTTCATGAGAAATAAGGTCTTTCTCTTGGAGGAAGTGGTCTTGTGAACGCTCGAGATATCGCCGTTGCCGTCGTCGCATTGGTGCTTGGTTGCCTTGGTCCTACGGCCGCGCTCATTGCGGGCGTGCAGGGGTCATGCGGGGCTGCTCCAATCGTGGTCGGCGCGCTGATTGCGGCCGCGCTGCTGGGAAGTGCGGGTGTAGTCCTTTGTCGCGACGATGAGGGCCAGGCCTCGGAGTCGCAGCTCTAACCGTCGGGACATCGACTACTGGTTATAGATGAAGATGAAAGCCGCCGTAAGGGGAGTGCCCTTGCGGCGGCTTTGCTGTTGAGTCTGTTGACGTGGTGAGTCGGGCGCTACCAGCTTGCCTCGATATCGCGAATGCGCTGATAGAGCCATTCGTTCTGCGGTGCCTGGATATCGTGCTTGGCCGCCAGACGGCAGATGGTGCCGGCGAACTCCTCGACCTCGGTTTTGCGCCGCGCGACGCGGTCTTGCGCCATCGAGGGCATGCCGGCGGGATCGATTCCTTCGATGAGGTGCACCATCTGCGTCAGGTCTGCCTCGGTCAGCTCAACGCCCTCGGCGTTGGCGACCGCAAGCGTTTCGCGCATGGCGGAAACAAGGCAGCGACGCTGCTCGGAGCCCGGCTCCGTGGCACTTCCGTACGTGCCGCCGTAGGCCATGCAGGTCTGGTTGATGCCGTCGTTGAGCATGAGTTTGGCCCACATGCGGTGCGCAATGTCGCTCTCGACGGTGTGTGCGATGCCGCAGCGCGTGTAGAGCTCGTCGATTGCGGTGATGGCTGCGGGATCCGTACCGGCCGCCGCGCCAAAGCGGATTTCGCCCGTGTTGGTAAAGGTGAGCTCTCCGTTGAGAAACACAGCGTCCATGCCCTGGCAAATACCAAGAACGGTATGCTCCCAGCCAAAGCGCTCGGCAATCTTTTGCTCGCTCGTGATGCCGTTGCACAGCGAGGCGATGAGCGTATTGGGTCCCACGACGCGCTCCATAGTCTTGAGTGCTTGGTCGAGACCGGTGGTCTTGACCGTCAGGATGACCAGATCGGCGGGCGTTGCCTTGCTGGCGCGGACGGACTTGAGCGCACAGGGCTTGCCGTTGACGGTGAGCGCATCGTTTGCGTGACGCTCAAAACGGGCGTCATCCATAACGTATTCGACGGCGTCATTGCCGAGGGCCTTGGCAATCATGCTGCCGTAGAGCAGGCCGACGCCGCCCTTGCCGATAAAGGCGATCTTGTTGATCTGCATGCGAATCATCTCCCCATATAAAAGGCGCCCGCGTAAGGGGCGCCTGATGGATTGTATGCTGCCGGACCATGCTGCGTGCACCGGATGGCCGTATTTGTTTGTTGCTCCTTTCATCGGGCTTTTTGCTGATGTTAAAGCGGTGCCGTGACAGCTCGATTTCTGCTGCGTTACGATACGTTCTCGATTGCGATTCCACGATGTTTCGGCCGCGTGACCATTGTGTTTCGTCTTGCCGGGGCGCTGATGGCGAAAGGAGGGGCCGTGCAATACCGCGTTGACCCCAAAAGTGGTAACCGAATATCTGCTCTGGGTCTGGGCTGCATGAGATTTCCCGGTGCGCCGGGACACCCCGATGCGAAGACGGCCGATGCCATCATTTCCCGTGCGGTGGAACAGGGGATTAATTATCTGGATACTGCGTATCTTTATCCCGGTAACGAGGTGTGCGTGGGCGCCTCACTTGAGCGCTTGGGGCTGCGTGACCGGGTGTTGCTGGCGACTAAGTTGCCGCACGCTTCGTGCAAATGTGCGGAGGATTTCGACCGCTTTTTTGACGAGCAGCTGCACCGTTTGCGGACCGACCATATCGACTACTACCTTATGCACAACATCACCTCGCCCGCCCAGTGGGAGCGCGTGGTGGCGTTGGGCATCGAGGACTGGATTGCGCACCAAAAGGCTGCGGGGCGTATTCGCCAGATAGGTTTTTCGTATCACGGCAGTGCGGCGGACTTCCTGACGATGCTCGACGCGTATGACTGGGATTTTTGCCAGATCCAGTACAACTACGCTGGAGAGCGCTACCAAGCGGGAACGGCGGGACTCATGGCGGCTGCGGAGCGCGGGCTCGCGGTGTTTGTGATGGAGCCGCTGCTGGGCGGGCGTTTAGCGGGCAAGCTGCCGCCGCGGGCCCGCGCTGTGCTCGATGGCGCCCCTGACCCGCATTTGCGCACTCCTGCCGCCTGGGGCCTTTCGTGGGTGTGGAACCATCCTCAAGTCACGATGCTGCTTTCGGGCATGACCGATACCGCGCAGGTGGACGAGAACGCGGCATTGGCGGATCGCGCACTGCCGAATTCGATGACGACAGAGCAGTTCGATACCATCGCGCGTGTGCTGGGAGAGTTTGAGAAATCGAATCGCGTGCCCTGTACGGGCTGCGGCTACTGCATGCCGTGTCCCAAAGGCATCAATATCCCTGGGTGTTTCGCCGCCTACAACGCAAGCTATGCGCACAGCTGGTTTACGGGCCTGTCGCAGTATTTTACGGCGAGCGCGGTGCGGACGAGTGAGCCCAAGTTGGTGAGCAATTGCGTCAAATGCGGCAAATGCGCACGTCACTGCCCGCAGCACATCGATATTCCTGAGCGTCTCGACGATGTGCGCCGACGTTTCCAGCCTGGCCCCGTAACGGCCGCGCTTAAAGCCTTTTGCAAAACGCGTTCCTGATGCCCCTTTTATAAGTTGCGGTGGAATAGTTCCTGTTTGCGGCAGAATAGGGCATCGACAGGAACTATTTCACCGCAACTGATGAGGGGGAGCTGGAGATGCTGACGATTGGGTGTCATCTTTCGACGACGAAGGGCTATCGGGCGATGGGGGAGACGGCGCTATCCATTGGCGCCAACACCTTTGCATTCTTCACGCGCAACCCGCGCGGCGGCAAGGCGAAAGATCTTGACATGGATGACGTGGCGGCCCTGCGCGAGCTTATGGAGAAAAACGACTTTGGCCTGCTTGTGGCTCATGCCCCCTATACCTACAACCCCTGTTCTGCCAAAGAGCGGGCACGCGAGTTTGCCTTGGAGGCAATGGCCGAGGACTTGCAGCGTCTGGAAGCGCTGCCCGGCAACTACTACAACTTCCACCCCGGCGCGCATGTGGGGCAGGGGACTGATGCTGGCATTCAGATGATCGTCGACACCTTGTGTCAGGTGATGTTTGAGGGGCAGCAGACGACGGTGCTGCTCGAGACCATGGCGGGAAAGGGTACCGAGGTGGGCCGTAGCTTTGAAGAGCTGGCGCGCATTATCGAGGGTGCTGCCGCCAGGCGTCCAGAGCTATCGGACAAGCTGGGCGTGTGTCTGGACACCTGCCATGTGAGCGATGCCGGCTACGACATCATCCATGATCTGGACGGCGTACTCGACGAGTTCGACCGCGTGGTGGGTATCGATCGCTTGCATGCCGTACACATCAACGATTCGAAGAACCCTTGTGGCGCCCATAAAGATCGTCACGAGTGCATCGGCAAGGGATACCTTGGCAGCGAGGAATTTGGTGGCGGTATGCAGGCTATGCAGAATATTGTATCGAATGGCCACTTGCGTTCGCTGCCGTTTATTTTGGAGACTCCGAACGAACTTACAGGTTATGCAGCTGAAATTAGACTATTAAGGTCATTGCAGCAGTAATGACTGTCACAAAGTAGAGTATTCCATTCACGTTATGGGTTTGTTTCAATCAGTTTTCTCATTGCAGATTCGTAATTCCGGGTGCATAATAGCCAACAGTTTTTGCAGACCTCTGAATCAAACGAGGTCACCGGAAGGAGACTGATTATGAAGCTGAAGAAGCTTGGCGCATTTGCCGCCACGGGTGCTATGGCACTCGCCCTTGCTCTGACGGGCTGCGGTTCGTCCAACGCCACCTCTGGTTCTGATGCCGGTTCCAGCAGCTCTGACGACGCTAAGGTCGAGAAGGTCGACGGCTCCAAGGAGTACGCGCTCGTCAAGGACGGCACGCTGACCGTCGGCACCTCTGCCGAGTACGCGCCGTTTGAGTACAAGGATGACAACGGCGACTACCAGGGCTTTGACCTTGAGCTCATCAAGGCTATCGGTGACAAGCTGGGTCTGGATGTCGAGTACGTCAACAATGACTTTGACACGCTGGTTCCGGGCGTCGCTTCGGGCGCCAAGTATGACGTTTCCATCGCGGCTATCACCGACACGCCCGAGCGTGAGAAGGAAGTCACTTTCTCTGATTCCTACTACATGGACGATCAGGCTATCGTGACCAAGGTCGATAACACCGACATCACGGCCGACAACTACAGCGAGAAGCTCAACAACGCCGACGCTACCATCATCGTCCAGTCTGGCTCGACCGCCGAGGCCTTTGCCCAGGAGAACTTCCCCAAGGCCAAGATCGTCCCCTACAAGGACGCCACCGAGTGCTTCAGCGCCCTGCAGTCCGATAAGGGCGACGCCGTAGTCACCAACCGCTCCGTTGCGAGCCAGCTGACCGCCGAGCAGTTCAACACCTGCCAGACCATCAAGCAGATCAGCACCGGCGAGGAGTACGCCATCGCCATCAACCAGGGCAACACCAAGCTCAAGGACGACATCAACCAGGCTATCAAGGACCTGACCGACGACGGTACCGTCGACGCCCTCATGGCTAAGTACAATATCAAGTAAAATAACTACTTGATTGCGCGCGGGCCCTTTCCGTTTTGGCGGAAAGGGCCTTTGCGCTTCTCTTGACGGAGAGCGTTTCCGTCTCGTTTTGCCGGCAACTTCTACGATAGGAGCCACCTTGTCTCGACTGAACAAAGGGGCCGCGGAGCAGCGTTTTCCACTGCCCTCGATGCTCCAAAAGCTGGCCTGTGCCCTGGCTGTGGCGCTCGCCCTGGTATGCGCGGGGGCCTGCGTGCCCACGACCGCCCAGGCGCTTGAGACCGCAAAGATTACCGCCCGACCCAATACCGGTTCGGGTAGCGATGTGGTCGGCGGCACCGAGACGCGCATCACTTGGGAAGTTCAGGCCGATGCCGACGAGGAGCTGAGCGGTCTTTCGCTGACGTTTGTCGACGGCACGACGTTTGGTACCGATGACACGCGATTGACGATGCTCTCGGGCGAGGACCTCATGGATCGTACGCCCATGAAGCCCACGTGCAAGGCTGACGGCCAGACGCTCAAGATTGACTTTGGCGAGACGGCGCCTGCCGGCGGCTATTTCCGCGTCGAGGTTTACGGTGTGACGTTTCCCGTCGAGGGCGGCGATGAGGCCTTTAGCGGCACCTATACGCTCGCCGACGGTTCGACCAAGAAGATCTCCAAGATTCCGTCGGTGGAGATCAAGGGCGTGACGGCCTTCGATAACTTCCTGACCGACCTTAAGGAGCAGCCGTGGGTCGAGGCGTGGAACTCCAATATGTTCCTGCGCCTGTTCCTGAACCCGGTCATTTTGGTCCAGAGCCTGCCGATCGTCTTCAAGGGCTTCCTTATGTCGCTTTCGATCGTGCTCGTGGCGTTTCCGCTGGCAATTCCCTTTGGCTTTGCCCTGTCGCTTATGCGCATCTCCAAGTCGCGCATCCTGCGCTGCCTCGCCGGCATCTACGTGAATATCATTCGCGGTACGCCGGCGTTCCTGCAGATCTATATCGCGTTCTTCGGTCTGCCGTTGGCCGGCGTCAAGGTGGACGACTATGTTTTGGGCGTTATCGTCATGGCCATGAACTCGTCTGCGTACCTGTGCGAGATCTTCCGTGCCGGTATTCAATCGATTCCCAAGGGCCAAAACGAGGCTGCTCGCTCTCTGGGCATGAATGCCTTCCAGACGCTGCTCTACGTTATGATTCCGCAGACGTTCCGCAATGTTTTGCCTACGCTGACCAGCGAGTTTATCTTGCTTTACAAGGATACGTCGCTGCTTGCCGCCGTGGGTGTGGTCGAAATCGTCATGAACGCCCGTACCATCGTGGCCACGACGGGCTCCATTACACCGTACGTGGTTGCCGCCCTGTTCTATCTGGTCATCACCCTGCCGCTCGCTCGCTTGGTGAGCGGTCTTGAGGCGAGGCTTTTGGGTACGACCGAGACCAAGAAGAAGCGTCCCGCCAAGAGCGCCGGACAGGTTGTCGCGACGCCTGCCGATCACATCGCCGGTCTGTAAGGAGGTCCTATCATGAGCGAAACCAATAACTCGAACGAGGTCGTCGTCAGCATTAAGAACCTCCAGAAGGCCTTTGGCGATAACGTGGTCCTGCGCGATATCGATCTGGATGTGCATAAGGGCGAGGTCGTCGTAGTTCTGGGTCCTTCGGGCTCGGGCAAGTCGACGATGCTTCGCTGCATCAATCGTCTGGAGCATCCTACGAGTGGTTCGATTGTCGTCGAGGGCGTGGATGTGTGCGCCAAGGGCGTTGACCTCAATAAGGTGCGTACGCACTTGGGCATGGTGTTTCAGCAGTTCAACCTGTTCCCGCACCTGTCGGTCAAAAAGAACGTCATGCTTGCGCAGCAAAAGGTGCTCAAGCGCAGCAAGGAAGAGGCCGAGAAGATCGCCGTCGAGGAGCTGACCAAGGTCGGTCTTGCCGAGCGTATCGACTTTATGCCGAGCCAGCTCTCGGGCGGCCAGCAGCAGCGCGTTGCCATCGCCCGCGCCCTGTCGATGAACCCTCACGTTATGCTCTTTGACGAGGCCACGTCGGCGCTCGATCCCGAGCTGGTTCGCGACGTTCTGGGTGTCATGCGCGACCTGGCACGCGATGGCATGACCATGATCGTCGTGACGCACGAGATGGGCTTTGCCCGCGACGTCGCCGACCGCGTCGTCTTTATGGACGGCGGCGTCATTGTGGAAGAGGGTACGCCGAGCGAGGTCTTCGACCACCCCAAGAGCGAGCGCACCAAGGCGTTCTTGGGCAATATCTCGTAGCCGGTTGATGTAACTGCCGTTATAAAAGAGCGGGGGCTGGACTTGAACTGCACCCCCGCTCTTTTGTAGGGATAAGGATGCGCTTTGATGCAGACTCTTTTGGAGGTCCTGGGTTCGTTACGCGAGCTCGGCTCCGAGGGCCTTGCAAGCGGTCTCGCCCTCATCGTCGGGCGCATCGTAGCAAATGACGGAATCGACGACATTGACGCCCGCCTCGTCGGCATCGGCCTTCCAGTTGTCCATCCACTCGCCCTCGGCCCACGAATAAGAGCCAAAGAGGACGACCTTCTTATCGCCGAGGGTCTCCTTGACCTCGTCCCACATAGGCTGGAACTCGTCATACTCAAGCTCCTCGGAACCCATGGCGGGGCAGCCGAAGGCAATGGCGTCATAGTTGGCGGCCTTGTCTGCGGAGAAGTCGGCGCAGGAGATGACCTCTGCCTCGGCGCCGGCACCGGTTGCACCCTCGGCAACGAAGTTTGCCATGGCCTCGGTGTTGCCTGTACCGCTCCAGTAGACGACGGCGATCTTGCTCATATGTCTTCCTTTCGGTTGTGCGGCGTGCGGCCGCGTTTTGTATGCTCTATCGGGTTGCCTGGACAAGTTGTCCCAGAGTGCAGCCCTGTTGATAGATGTAGGTAAGGTATTGCGTGCATGTGCGATAGGAATCGAAGGTCGTGAGCGCCTGCTCAACGTTTGTGTATACCTTCCATGCGCCAAAGACCTTATAGTTTTCGCCGTGCTGGACGATAAACTGATGGACATCTTCGTAGGGATAGCCCAAAAAATAGCCAATTTCGTGGGGGAACTCGCACGTGCGGCCCGTATCACAGTGCCTATTTCGCGCGAGTGCGCAGACGCTGCCGTCATAGGCACTTTCTGCGGCATTGCTGCTTGCCAGCGTGATGCGCGCGGCGAGATGCACCAAGGATGCGGGCAGGTTGTGGACATCGTAACCTTCGGTGACAAGCGCCGTCATGGCGCGGGGGTCGGAGAGGTATTGCATAAGGTCCGCAGGGCGGTACACATAGATGAGCGCTCCGCAGGGGCGCCAGACCAAAACGCTCATATGGATCCCGAGTGGCTGAAGCTCGCGGTTGCATTGGGCTATGACGGCGAGCAGGCGAGAGCGTCGCTCTTCGATATGGGCGGCGCCGGGTTTTCCGTTTTGGTTGGCGTAAACGCCGGGATAGGTAAAGAGTGAAGCCGGCTTGATACCTGCGAGCGTAGGGGAGCAGTTGCGCACGACAGCCGTTTGGTATGTTGGGATGTCAATGGTTCGAGTCACGTTGCCCCTTTCGAGCCCTCACTTGTTAGCCTAGGAAAACTTATACACGAAAGTAAGCCTTGGTCAACTAAAAAGTTTGAATAGGGAAACTATTGACCGAACGGACATGATTTTGGGTTAAGATGGGGACACCCCATGGGGGTATCTAGATAGTGCTACTTGAAAGGGGAACGCATGAGTGACTTGCTCAACCCTGCGAATCTCATCGTGCTAGCCGTCATTGCCGTCGGCATGTTTTTTGGGTTGCGTCGCATTGCCGCTTCGACACACGGGAAGAGTTGCTGCAGCGATGGTGCGAGCGGCAAGAAGGCCAAAAAGGTTGTTGTGGTGGATACCGATGCGTCACACTATCCCTATAGCGATGAGCTGCTCATCGGCGGCATGAGTTGCGACGGCTGCGCTCAGAACGTGGCCAATGCCCTCAATGCGCTGGATGGTGTGTGGGCAACGGTGACGTATGCGGACCACACGGCACGCGTGCGCTCTAAGCAGCCGGTTGATCGTGGTGTCCTCGAGACGGCCGTGAAAGACGCGGGCTACTACGTCATGACGCTGTAAGCGTCGCTCTGGATGCGCTTCCTTGGCTAGGCTCGTCCGCGCAGTTCGATGTCTTGGATGTCGTCGAAGTCGATGGCGATGTCTCGGAGCTTGAGGAGCTTGAAGGCGGGGAGCGCCTCGTCGAGGATGCCGGTGCGGCTGCGATAGCCGTATGTATCGTAATAGGTGACACGAACCAAGTCGCCACGTTTGAGACCCTCGAGTTTTTTAGAAAGCACGAGGGCTTTTTCTTCCGTGAGCTCACGTTTTGGCTCGACGGTGATTTCCTGCTTGCGCACGAGTTCGTAGTATCCCGTGAGGGCGGCAAAGGGCATAAACTGTGCGGCGCGGTTGGCGCGCACGGCACCATTGGCAGTGAGGTTGGGGTCGGCGGCGCGGCGTCTGCCCTCGGGGTCCGCCAGGCGCTCGAAGGCGGTCGGCGGGCGCACGGGCTGTTGTTTGGGTTTAGGCACGGTGTCCTCCAACTTGTTCGTTGCGTTCGCGCGCGGTGGCGCCGGCGGTAAAGCTTAATCCCTTGACGAGCGCGTTCTTGCCGTACTTGCCTTTCACGGCCAGGACGGCGCGCGCTAGGTCGCGCTCGCGCTCATCGGCCTCGATATCGCTGAACAGATCGATGGTGGCAAATTCCTCGGGCATGAGGTTGCCAAATCCCAGGTTGATGCGCTTGACCGGTCGTTTGGGATCGACCGTTTGTGCCCAAAGGTCATCGAAATAGCCCATGATCTTCTTAAACGAATTGGTGCGCTCGGGTAGCTTTCGCGAGGCGTTGGAGTGCGCAAAGAGTGCGGCATAGCCACCACGCGGTTTGCCGCCATGCTCTCCCACAAAGATGCCATCGATTGCCTGCGCTTCGCGCACCAGGCGGCGCCGTTCGTCATCGCGCTGGACGGGCTTGGGAGCACGGGGCGCGAGCTCGGGACCGTCGGTCGCTGCGGGCTCGATGCCCGAGGTGCTCGAGCGCAGGTGCCCGCAGCCGTCTATATACTGCGCCGTGCCGCTGGCGTTGAGCCGGCGTATGTCGGCGCGCTCGCTTGCATAGCCCACAAAGAGCGAGATGCTGTCGCACACCACGTGCTTGTCGATCAAATCCAGCACGGCGGCATCGACCATTTCGCGCAGGACGGTGTAGGCCTGCTCGTAGGCATAGCCCTTCGAGAGCACCTGCCCCGTGGTGGTCGAGGTCGCTTGCGGGCGATAAGCTTGGATATCGGCGATGGTTGTCGGCTCACGCCCGAAGGCGTGGTCGATAAGATATTCGGCATTGACGCCGAGCTCATCGTAAAGCAGGTTTTCGTCGAGCGCGGCGACGCCCATCAAATCGTAGACGCCGTACTTTTCGAGGCGGGCTGCCACGCCGGGGCCGATGCCCCAGATATCGGTAATGGGACGATGGGGCCAGATCTCCTTGCGGAAGGTCTCGTCGTCGAGTATGCCGATGCGGCTGGGTGCGTGCTTGGCGGTAATGTCGAGCGCTACCTTGGCCTGGAATAGGTTGGGGCCGATACCGACCGTCGCCGTGACGCCGGTGCGCGCGAGGACCTCGTCGCGCAACATGCAGGCGAAGCCTTCCGCATCGGTGTGATAGAGGTCCAGATATGGCGTCACGTCGATAAAGCACTCGTCAATTGAGTAGACGTGAATGTCTTGCGGACTGACGTATTCCAGGTATATACCGTAGATCCGCGCCGACACCTCCATGTAGTGCTGCATGCGCGGTACGGCCTTAATGTAGTCGATGCCATCGGGTATTTCGAACAGGCGACAGCGGTTGTGAATCCCTAGGTCCTTCATAGCCTGCGTGATAGCGAGACAGATAGTCGTGCGTCCGCGCGATTCGTCGGCAACGACCAGGTTGGTGGTGAGCGGATCGAGCCCACGATCGACGCACTCGACGCTGGCATAAAACGTCTTGAGGTCGATGCAGATGTAGGTGTGCTGCTCGTGCGCCATCCGAGCCCTCCCATCAAACACATGTTCTTATCGAATACCTGTTCGATAATACCTGCTCGACCGGACACCGTCAAAATCTGTCCCTATTTGGCAGGTATGGTCGTGCGGCTGCATCGGGTTTTAACGCAGCCCTAAAGAGCGCGAAACAGCTCGGAAAAGCTTGCTTCGTAGCATGAGACTAACGATTGATGCCACCATAAAGCACGGAAGGGTTGTGGGGATAATGGTTAACTATGGGTTTGGTATGCCGACGCGCTTGGTTGCGGATGGGGACGTGGCTCGCTGGTGCGGGCGATTGGTTGCCCACTATGGCGGCACCAAGACACTGGTCGTGCTGGGAGGCGACAAGCACACGCGTGATGAGCTCGTTTCGGCGGCGCTGGGCTCGCTCGATCGCGCCCTGCTCGAACGCGTGCTCTTTCGTTGCGGCTTGGTCGGGGGCGACGGGGGAGACGATTTGGTCGATGAGGCCGTAGCCCTGGCGACCGATGAGGGCGTGGACTTTGTCCTGGCGATCGGCGATGCCGATACGGCGGGCTTTGCGCGCGAACTCGCTCGTCGCATGGCCGTGCTCGATGCCGGCGAGGACGGCTTTGTTCCCTACGGATGCATCGTCTCCGAGGGAAAAGTGCCCGCCGTTGTGGGCGCCGGCGAGGTTCCCGTTTTCGCCATCATCGCCCCCGAACTGCTGGAGGGTATCGGCTCGCCCTTGCGCGAGCTGCTCGGCAGCGTGTGCGCCGCGGCCTAATATTTACCATAAAGGGATGGGTTATTTTTGATTGGCAAAGCGTTTGACCTGCCAAAATAAACCTGTCCCTTTTTGGTCGGTTGCCGTTGGGGGGCCGATTGGCAACGCTCGCTGATTATAGTCTTGACCTGCGCTAGAATAGTGGCATCTGAATGTCCGGGCGCATGGAGGCGTGTGCCCGTATGCTGAGGAGGACCCTATGGCAACTGTTGCCGCACCTATCGATGCTACGTCGACTGCCGCTTGGAAGGCGCTCGAGGCTCATCAGGAGAAGCTCGAGGCCGAAGGTATCGACCTTAAGGCCTGGTTCGCCGCCGATGCCGAGCGCGTGAACAAGCTGAGCTTTGACGCCGGTGACCTGCACTTCGACCTGTCCAAGAACCTGGTGACCGATGAGACCGTCAAGCTGCTGTGCGATCTTGCCCGCGAGGTGAAGCTCGAGGAGCGCCGTGACGCCATGTTCTCCGGCGAGCACATCAACACCACCGAGGACCGCGCCGTCCTGCACACCGCGCTGCGCCGCCCGGCGAGCGAGAAGGGCCAGCTCATCGTCGACGGCCAGGACGTCGTCGCCGACGTGCACGAGGTCCTCGACCGCATGTACGCCTTCGCCGAGCGCGTGCGCTCCGGTGAGTGGAAGGGCGTTACCGGCAAGAGGATCGAGCACCTGGTGTCCATCGGCATCGGCGGCTCCGACCTGGGCCCGGTCATGGCGTACGAGGCTCTGCGTCCCTATGCCGACGCCGGTATCGATTGCCGCTACATCTCCAACATCGACCCCAATGACCAGGCAGAGAAGCTCAAGGGCCTGGATCCCGAGACAACGCTCGTGATCATCGTCTCCAAGACCTTCACCACGCTCGAGACCCTCACCAACGCCCGCGAGGTCAAGACCTGGATGCTCGAGCAGCTCAAGGCTCAGGGCGCCATCGATGGCTCCGATGAGCAGAACGCCGAGGCCGTGGCCAAGCACTTCGTCGCCGTTTCCACCGCACTCGAGAAGGTCGAGGCCTTCGGTATCGACCCGGCCAACGCCTTTGGTTTCTGGAACTGGGTCGGCGGCCGCTACTCCGTCGACTCCGCCGTGGGCCTGTCGCTGATCGTCGTGCTCGGCCCCGAGCGTTTCCAGCAGTTCCTCGAGGGCTTCCACGCCATCGACGAGTACTTCTGCAGCACCCCGCTCGAGAACAACGCCGTCGCGCTGATGGGCCTACTCAACGTCTGGTACGTCAACTTCTTCGGTTCCAAGAGCCACGCCGTGCTTCCGTACTGCCAGTACCTGCACCGTTTCCCGGCCTACCTGCAGCAGCTCACCATGGAGTCCAACGGCAAGCATGTCCGCTGGGACGGCAGCGCCGTGACCTCCGACACCGGTGAGATCTTCTGGGGCGAGCCCGGCACCAACGGCCAGCACGCCTTCTACCAGCTGCTGCACCAGGGCACCGTGGTGGTCCCGGCCGATTTCATCGCCTTCGCCAATACCGCCAACCCTGCGACCGATAGCGGTCAGGACGTGCACGAGCTGTTCCTGGGCAACTTCCTGGCCCAGACCAAGGCACTCGCCTTTGGCAAGACAGCCGACGAGGTTCGTGCCGAGGGCACGCCCGAGCAGATCGTCCCGGCCCGTTGCTTTGAGGGTAACCGCCCGACGACCTCGATCTTCGGCGACACGCTGACCCCGTTCGCACTCGGCGAGCTCATCGCCCTGTACGAGCACATCACGTTTGTCGAGGGCACGGTCTGGGGCATCGACTCTTACGACCAGTGGGGCGTTGAGCTGGGCAAGCAGCTTGCCAAGCAGATCACCCCGGCCTTCCACGATAACGCCGCCAAGGCCGAGCAGGACGCTTCGACCCAGGCGCTCATCGAGTTCTATCGCGCGCACCGCAAGTAGGATTCGCTGCGAAAACTAACGCATAGCCGACAAGGGCCCGTATCCGTTGGGATGCGGGCCCTTTGCTATTTGGATAGGATGGAATGTATCGGGAGGCGCCTCGACGGGCATCGCAATCGTCGAAGGCGCGCCGGCCATGTTTGGGACAATATGATATTTTTCCCGTTGCAAACAGCGCCGCCGTGGGTGTTCTGTATGATGGCTCAGACAAGGTTGCTCAATGACAGGGAGGCACATATGGCAATTAAGGCCATCGCAATGGATATCGACGGTACGCTCACCAACGACCAGAAGGTGATCAGCCCGCGTACGCGCGAGAAGCTGCTCGCGGCGCAGGAATCGGGTATTAAGCTCATCTTGGCTTCGGGTCGTCCCGCCTGGGGTCTTCACGCCTTGGCGCAGGAGCTCGACCTTCAAAACCATGACGGTCTGTTAGTTGCCTTTAATGGAGCGCATGTGGTCGACGCTCAGACCGATGAGGTCCTTTTTGACCAAGCCATGCCGGCTGACGAGCTGCACCGTCTGATTGATCATCTGCGCAATTTTGACGTGATCCCTATGATTTCGCTCGGTCGCGATTTGCACGTCGAGGACTCGTACCATTGCATGATCACGCTGCCTGACGGCTCTCAGAAAAACATCGTCAAGTATGAGCGCGATGCGTGCGATCTTAAGATCCGCGAGGTGGAAAGCCTGCATGAGGTCGTTGATGCTTATCCCGTGGACAAGCTGCTGACGGCGGGCGATCCGACCTACCTGCAGGCGCATTACGCGGAAATGTATGCGCCCTTTACCCAGACGCTTTCGGGCATGTTTACGGCTGACTGGTACTTTGAGTACACGGCGCCCGGTATCGACAAGGCCCGTGCGCTCGAGGGTGCCCTGCCCAAGCTCGGCATCGATGCCAGTGAGGTCGTATCGTTTGGCGACGGCCAGAACGACAAGTCCATGATTGAGTGGGCCGGCACCGGTGTTGCCATGGGCAACGCCGTCGATGAGGTTAAGGCTGTGGCCCAGATGGTGACCGCCAATAACAACGAAGACGGTATTGCGGTGGCGCTGGATAAGCTGCTGGGTTAGAATCGCCGATAATGCATGGTTCGGGCGCCTGCTTACAGGCGCCCTTTTGTTAGGGAGGGTGCCGTGTCTGCATTTCCGTTCGACGCCGTTATCTTTGACATGGACGGTGTCATTGTCGATACCGAGTATTACTACCTGGGCGAGACTGCCGCGTTTGCCAAGGAGCTTGGGTTGAACCTGACTCAAGAGGAGTTGAATGGGCAGGTCGGTACCTCGCATCAGTTCTTCCTGCATATGCTGGTCGATTGGTTTGAGCGTGCCGGTAAGGGGCATTTCACTGGCGAAGAAGCGTTGGCCCGTTGGGACGAGTGGGCGCATAAGCGTCTGCGTGACTACCAGGCTTTGATTAACCCGGGCGCTGTGGATACGATTCGAGAGTTGCCGCGCCGTGGCGTTCGCGTGGCGCTTGCCAGCTCGTCTCCCGTGGATAGCATCGAGGAAGTGCTCAACGCGTGCGGGTTGTCGGATGCCTTTGAATATGTGGTGAGCGGCGAGCAGTTTAAGGAGAGCAAGCCCGAGCCCGATATCTACTTGCATGCGCTGGACTTGCTGGGGCTGCCCGCGGACCGCTGCTGCTGCGTTGAGGATTCGGTGCCTGGCATCACTGCCGGCAAGCGAGCCGGCCTGACAGTCATTGCCAAGCGCGAGGAGCGCTTCGGCTTTAGCCAGGATGCCGCGGACAAGATCATCGACCAGCTGCCGGAGCTGCTCACGCTTTCTTAGGAGCGCGGTAGTTGCGCGTTTTTCGGGTCTGATGAGTAAATAGCCGACATTTTGGTGCGACACCTAGCATACTTTAAGCTAATGCGGGCTTAAGGACTTGTTGAATGCCCCTAAGTCCGTTTTAGACTTAATTGTGCTTGGAGAGGGTATATGCCACCGACTGAAGGGCTAGCTGACGGTAAAGCAGCGATACCGCTGTACCAACAGGTTATCGATATCATCAAAAACGAAATCAACTCCGGTGCCTACAAGGCAGGCGCGCGGATACCCAACGAATTCGAATTGGCTGAGAGCTATAAAGTTGGCCGCGTTACCGTGCGACGCGCTATTGAGGAGCTCGTCCAACAGGGCTATCTAACGAAGCGACAGGGGAAAGGCACGTTTGTCAATGCCCCCAAGCTCAAACGCAAGATTCGCCAGAAGGATGACGTCCAGAGTTTTTCGGACGCATGCCGCGTAAACGGAATGGAACCGGGGGCGCGTGTCATTTCGAGAAAGATACTGCCGGCGGATTCCACCGAAGCACAGTTCTTTGGTGTTCCCGTTGGAACTGACTTGATCTGCGTTGAGCGCGTGCGTACTGCCGATGGCGTCCCTGTCATGCTCGAGAACAACATATATGTTTACGAGGACAACGCCTATCTATCAACGGCACCTCTATCTAACCAATCCATTTTTGAGTTCGTGCGCAACCGGACGGGCCGCACGCCCGCGTTTACCGACCCATGCACGCTTGAGATCGCGTGCGCGTCGCCCGAGGTCGCTCGGTTGTTGGCAGTTCCCGTTGGCGAACCATTGTTTTATATGGAAGCCTTCTTTTTCGATGAACAGCGGCGGCCGTTTATCATCGGTCGTCAGCGGATCGTTGGGTCTCGCTACGTTTTTGACATCTAGGACATTGCGAATGGAAGCGCCCGGTGGATCATCTCACCGGGCGTCTCCATACCGTTCACGGCGCAAACGCAACCGTTCAACCGCGTTGCGGCAATCAGTTTGAAATTATCATGATGACGAGAAAAGCTGCTGGTAATCTATAGAACGTCATAGAACGTTTGCCTTGTGCAAACGTTGAGGCGAGATGCGATGCAGTCTCGAGTTCTTTGGAGGTATCTATGTCAGATACGAAGGCGAAGAAGACAAACAGACGTTTTAAGTTCAAATTACCGCATGTCTATACGATCATGTTCTTGCTGATCGTTGTCTTTGCGGTCTTGACTTGGATCGTTCCCTCTGGTCAGTATCAGCGCAAGATGATTTCGACAGCGGCGGGCGAGCGTGAAGTCGCCGTTGCTGGAACCTATGAACAGGTCGATAAGAACTACACCGATTCCGAGACCGGCGAGACCATCAATCTGGGTCAGGATATCTTCGCGGTCCTGCAAGCGCCCACTAAGGGCATCCAGGAGGCTGCCGACGTCGTTGCGTTCGTCTTATTGATTGGCGGATCGTTCGCAATCATCACCAAGACCAACGCTTTGAATGCCGGCATGAGCCGTGTGATTAAAAAGCTCAAGAACAAGGACATCCTCATCATTCCCATCACGATGACGTTGCTGTCCATTTGCGGCACCACGTTTGGTATGTCTGAGGAAGCCCTGCCGTTCTATGCCATTTTCATTCCCATCATGATGGGTATCGGTTATGACTCGATGACGGCATTCATCATCTGCTTCCTTGGTCCTAACCTGGGATATTGTGCTTCGACCATCGATCCGTTTAATGTTTTGATCGCCCAAGGCATCATTGGCATCGAGGGCAATCCGCAACTGTGGCTGCGCGCCGTTTCTTGGGTCATCTTCACTGCCGTCGGTATCGCATGGGCTATGCGCTACGCCATGCGCGTCAAGAAAAACCCCGAGTCGTCCATTACGTACGAGGACGATAAGCTCAAGCGTATCGAGTTTTCCGTGACCGATGCCTCCATCGAGGAAGAGTTCACTACCCGTCAGAAGCTCGTGCTTATCGATTTTGCTTGCGGTATGGGCATTATCGTCTGGGGTCTTGTTACCCAGGGTTGGTACATGAATGAGATCTCCGCCGTGTTCCTTGGCATGGGCTTGCTTGCCGGTATCCTGGGCGGTCTTGACCAGCAGACGATTGCCGAGGAGTTCGTTAAAGGTCTCGCCGACTTTGCGTACGCCGCCATCGTTATCGGTATCGCTCGCGGTATTCTGGTCATCGCCGAGGGCGGCATGATCATCGACACCATCCTCCAGGCGCTCGCTACTGCGCTCGCCGGTGCACCCGCCGCCGTCTACACCACGTTTATGTATATCGTCCTTGGCCTGCTCTCTTTGCTGGTTCCCTCGAGTTCTGGCCTGGCGGCACTCACCATGCCCGTTATGGGCCCCCTGACCGAGCTCATGGGCCTCAATCCCGAGGCGGCCGTTACCGCGCTCCAGTTTGCCAACCAGACCATCAACACCATCAGTCCCGTGGCGGGCATGACGGTCGCCGGCCTTGGCGTGGCTAAAATTTCGTTTGGCCAATGGTGGAAGACCATTTGGAAGTTCTTCATCTTTATGGTCGTGTTTGGCTTGGTCATTACTGCCATTTCTGGCATGCTTCCGGCGTAGGTGATTATAATGTCCGATCGTTTGACGGTCCTGACGTCTAAGAGCGTCTTTACCGGTACGGGGGACCTGCCGTTTGAAGGTTTCGTAGCGGTCCGTGACAATCGAATTGAGGCGGTTGGCACCAAGTGTGAGGTAGCTTCGTATTTGACCCAGGCGGACGAGGTAGTTGACCTGGGCGACCGCACCGTCATGCCTGGCCTGATCGATGTGCATACCTTCTATACAGGCTGGGCGCTGCGGACGTTGGGGTCTGATCTGTCCGGCATCGCCGATGCCAAAGAGACCGTGTCGCTCTTGCGTGCATGGAAAGAAGATCATCCGGATTGCGCGGCGGCTTTTGGCCACAACCTGCCCGAAACGTTGGCATCGGATGCCGAGAACGCAAATACGGCAGCTGTGTTTGACGATTGTTTTGGCGATATCCCTGTCGTCTGCTTTACACCGGGTGCGGAGACCTGCGTTCTCAATGCTGCCGCCAGTGCGCGATACGGCTTCACACCCCAGGCGTGTTATGCCGAGAAGATCTGGCGCATGATGAGCGATTTCCTCGCGCTGCCCGAGGTACGTGCGGGGTATTCGGACTACATGGGCATGCTTAACGAGCGCGGCGTTACCGCCATCAAGGAGATGGCGTTTGATGACTACTACGGTTTTGCCGACGAAATGGCTCGCCGTGAGGAATCTGGTGAGCTGACGGTTCGCGTCTCTATGATGTCGCAGCCGGTGGGTGCCGGTGCAAATCTGTCATATGCTCGCGAGGCACGAGAGCGCTTCCGGGGTCCGTTCGTTCGTTTTTCTGGCTTCAACCGTATGACCGACCGCGGCGTATGGGCGGGGCTTGCCGAGATGATTGACCCCTATGAGGACACGGCCGATGCGGGCGCTGCCGGCAAGACGGTCGTCGAGGAGCCCGAGTGGGATCTGATTGAGAACGAGCTGCGCGCAATTGATGCTGACGGCTTCCGATATTCCTTGCATTGCCAGGGCGATGGCGCCGTTCGTCGCACCGTGGCGCTCTATGCCTCGCTGCCTCGAGACGAGCATGGACGGTTGCTTCGCCGCCATGCGATTACCGATCTCGAGAACTCTGATCCGACCGATCTTGTCGAGTTTGGCAAGTTAGGTGGAATTTGCGAGGTCTATCCGCAGATTTTGACGCTGGACCGGCGCGAGGATTGCCTGTCGATGATGCGTCGACAAATTGGCGAGACGCGACTTTTGCACAGCTGGAATCGCCGCGGCATGGAAGATTCCGGATGCACGGTGTGCTGTGGTACGGATTTGCCGCTGCTGATTCCGAGCCTGGGCGAGTCAATCTACAGCGCGTGCGGCGGATACTTCGACGATGGACTGCCCGTGAATGAGGCCAACGCGCTGACACTTGTCGAGCTCTTGCGCGCTTGGACTGCCGGGGGCGCGTACGATCTGATGCGCGAAGACGAGCTGGGTACGCTCGAGGTCGGCAAGCTTGCCGATATCTGCGTGCTCGATCGGGATGTGTTCGACCTCGATTATCACGACGCACGCAATCTTGCGGTTGATATGACGATGTCGGACGGACGAATCGTGTTCGATCGAAATAAGGAGGCATAAGATGTCTGAATCCAAACCGACGCTGCGCCGCGAACAGATTGCGGGCATGAATATCCACTACATCATGTGGTCGCTCGATTACTTCCTTGATGTGCAGCAGCGTTTGGGCTTTGAGTCCATTGAGCTGTGGTGTGCGGAGCCGCATGTGACACTCGACCACACGGGCTACTTTGAGGCTGAGGTCCTGGCAAAAAAGGCTGCAGACCGTGGGCTTAGGTATCGTACTCTGTGCCCCGAGAATGTTGTCTATCCTTGGCAGTATTGCGCACGCAAACCGCTGCATGAACAGCGCAGCCTGGCGTACTTTAAGCACGGCATTGAGCTTGCCGAGGTACTTGGGTGCGACCGTATGTCCGTCAACTCGGGCTGGGGCGACTGGGACGAGGACCGCGAGGAAGCCTGGAAGCGCAGCCGCGAGCACTTGTCCATTCTGGCGGAGTATGCCGGCGAGCACGGTCTGGTGCTTACGATGGAAAGCCTGCGTCCCGAGGAGAGCAACCTTGTGACGACGGTTTCCGATGCGAAGCGCATGATTGACGAGGTCGCGAGCCCGTACTTGCAGCCCATGGTTGATACAACCGCGATGGGCGTTGCAGGTGAGACGCTCGAGGACTGGTTTGCCGCCTTTGGTGATGGGGCAATACACGAGATGCACTTTATCGACGGTGATCCGTATGGCCATCTGGTGTGGGGCGATGGCAAGCACGATATGGACGCCTTCGTCGCCACACTCAACGCCCATGGTTTCGACGGCATGCTGGGCCAGGAAATCACGGACGGTCGTTACTACGATGACCCCGCGGCGGCAGATGCCAAGAACATGGCCGCATTCGAGAAATATCTGATTGACTAAAACAACTATCGGCTACGCAACCAACGTCATTGATTGCGGGCCAAACAAGAAAGGAACTGGATATGAACGCACACGATCTGATCAAAGAGGCAATTGCCGAGAAGGGCAAGTTCGACAGCGTCTACTGGATTGCTTGCGGTGGCTCCATGATCGATTTGATCCCGGCTCATGAGCTTCTGCAGCGCGAGGCAACCACCTTCACTTCGTATATCTATACGGCTCGCGAGTTTGATATCATGCGCCCACGCCGCTTAGGTGAGAAATCCCTGGTCATTGCTTGCAGCCACAGTGGCAACACCCCCGAGGTCGTCGAGGGCTGTGAGATTGCCCTTGCTGCCGGCGCTACGGTAATCGCCCAGACCGACAACGCTGGATCCAAGATTGACTCCGGCAAGTGGACCACGTGGGTCTACCCGTGGGGCGAGGGCGTGCCGCAGGCCGAGGTCCCTGCTGGCATTTCGCTGTCGCTTGCGGCCGAGCTGCTCGATCAACAGGAGGGCTACGCCGATCTTGCCGATATGTATGCCGGTATCGCCGAGATGGATAAGATTCTTCCCCCGGCACGTGAGAAGGTAAATGCCGAGCTGGGCGATCGTTTTGCCAAGCTTTGCCAGGAGCACGAGTTCTTCTACATTCTGGGCAGCGGTCCCAACTTTAGCCAGACCTACGGTTTCGCTATCTGCTCTCTTATGGAGATGCAGTGGCAGCACTGCAGCTACATCCACTCTGCCGAGTACTTCCACGGTCCCTTCGAGGCTACTCAGGATGGCGTTTTTTACTTCCTGCAGATGGGCTCCAGCGAGTGCCGTGCTATGGACGAGCGCGCCCTGGCGTTCCTTAAGACGCATACCGATACGCTGATGGTGCTCGATGCCAAGGAGTACGGTATGGAAGCCGTGCCGGCGAGCGTCCGTGCCTATCTGGACCCGGTGCTGTTCTACGCCATGAACTGCGAGCTGCGTGCTGCACGCGGCAAGGTGTTTGATCACGATCCCGATTTCCGTCGCTATATGGGTGTTGTCGAGTACTAGAAGGGGCAAAGGCCATGGCATTTAACGTTAACGCGCTCGGATTTGGCGACAACGTCGTCGATCGCTACGAGCATATCCACACCATGTATCCTGGCGGCAACGCGGTGAACTTCGCCGTTTATGCCAAGAAATGCGGTGCCGCACGCTCTGCATACATGGGCATTTTTGGCAATGACGCCGCTGCCGAGCATGTCATTGCAAGCCTCGAGGATGAGGGTATCGAGCTTGGTAAGTGCGAGCAGATGATTGGCGAGAACGGAGCGGCTCGCGTGACCGTCGTTGACGGTGACCGTGTCTTCCTCGGCTCCAACGAGGGCGGTATCCGTGGCGATGCGCGCTATGTCCTCGATCGCTTTGACCTTTCGTACATGAAGCAGTTCGATGTGGTTCATTCGGGCAACTATTGCTTTACCGAGCGCGAGCTGCCCAAGTTGAAGGCTGCGGGCGTCACGGTCTCTTTTGACTTTTCGGACGACTCCACCGACGAGTACTACGAGCAGATTGCGCCCTACGTCGATTTTGCTTTCTTTAGTGCGGCGGATGCCGCGAGTGAGGACGAGATTCGCGAGCGTCTGGCATGGGTGAAGGGTCTGGGTCCGCGTTTTGTGTCGGCTACGGCGGGCGCCGAGGGCTGCATCGCTTACGACGGCAAGCGTTATTACCGCCAGCTGGCTAAACCGGTAACGGACATGAAGGACACCATGGGGGCGGGCGACTCGTTCCTCACCTCGTTTTTGATGTGCTATCTCGATTCCGCCAAGCGTGGCGAGGATGGCGCCGAGGCCATCGAGCGCGCGCTCGACTTTGCTGCCGGGTTTGCCTCGACCGTGTGCGGCATGGAAGGTTCTTGGGGCCACGGAGCACCAATCGTCGAATAGCTTAAGAAAGCGTACGGCGGTCTGGCTATGAGGCCTTGGACAACCGATGCAAAACAATAAGCGAAACGCGAAAAGGGGGCTCGTTATGTGGTGGGCCCCCTTTTGAACATTGGAGAAGAGTATGGGTATTAAAGCGTGTGCGGCTGGTTTTTGCTGCGCGGACGTCTATCAAAACATCGGCGTGTTCTATCCGACTGGTAATGGCATTGACTGGGGTATCCATCTTGCACGAATGGGCGTTTCGGTATCCGCCGTGTCGGTCGTCGGCAAGGACGAGTACGGAGACAAGATGAGGGAGGCGCTGGCCGCCGAGGGGTTCGATATCTCACATCTGCGGGTGGAGGATGGCGACACCTCGGTGATGCTCATGGCGTTGAAAGACGGCGTCGATCGCGTACATCTCGAGGCAATCGATGGCGTAATGGAGACATATCGACCGAATGAAGATGACCGGGCGTTTATCCTAGAACATGACATCATTCACACCGACCTGTTTGGCAATTGTTTGGACCTCCTGCCCGAATGGCATGATGCGGGCAAGACGGTGGTTATGGACTTCTCGGTGTTCAGCCAGGATCCCGAATATGCCTGCGAGAACCATTTTCCCTACGTTGACTATGCGTTCATGTCGTTTGAAGAGGACACTCCGGAGCTACGAGACTGGGTACGCCGCGTGCAGGTATTGGGACCGCGCGTTGCGGTTGCCACGCTTGGCGAGAAGGGAAGCATTGCCTATGACGGTGAGCGCTTCTATGAGTGTGGGATCGTGCCAGCGGAGAAGGTCGTTAATACCGTGGGTGCCGGCGACTCGTATATCGCCGGGTTTACCAAGGGCGTGATCGATGGCCTTGATATTCCGGCGTGTATGAAGGCGGGCGCTGAGCTGTCGTCCCGAGTGATTGGTTCGTTTGAGCCGTACTAGGGTCAAATGCCTGGAAAGGAGTACGAAATGGTTATCGACATGTTGGTCCATCCTATGCTCTACGGCGAGATCTGTACGCCGGGTGATGAGCCTGATGGATTCGGTTTTTGGTCACGAGAATTTGGTATGGGGCATATGGGCCCCATGGATTGGGATGAGCTTCAAGTCGAGATGGACGTCTGCGATGTGCAGAAGAGCGTGCTCATGCCGCTCGATGTAACCACGGCATGCGGAGGGCACTTTGGCACCAATGACCAGATTGCCATGCTGGTTGCCGCACATCCCGATCGTCTGTGGGGATTTGCGAGCGTAGACCCGCAGGTGAGCGGTGCCGCAGACGAATTGGAGCGCGCCTTTACCGAGTTGGGGGCAAAGGGGCTTTGCCTGCATCCTGCAAAGCAGGGTTTTGCCCCCGATGATGCTGTGGCCGAGCCGCTTTACGAACTGTGCGAGCGCTATAACAAGCCGGTGGTTTTCCATGCCGGTATGTCTTGGGAGCCGGGCGCAGAGCTCTCGCGCAGTAACCCGCTTGCATTTGAGCACACAATCGCAACGCATCCAAATGTGCGTTTTAGTTTGACCCATTTTTGCTGGCCCTGGGTGCGCGAGACCGTGGCGATGCTGCTCAAGTATCCCAACTGCTACGCGGACACCTCTATCACTTACATCGATTCGCCCGAGGAGATGATGCAGCGTCTTTTCACGGTCGATATGGGGCCGCTGTGGTATGAGCGCGCGTTATCGCACCAAGTGATGTTCGCCAGCAATACGCCGCGCTTCCGTGCATTCAAACTCAAGCGGGCGCTCGATACCGTGCCCATGCGCGATGATGCGCGAGAAAGGCTCTACTGGGGTAATGCCCTGCGTTTTCTTGAAGGGGATGAGTGAACATGGTGACGCTCGAGACATTGAGCTATCTATCGACTGCTCCGGACCAGTTCATCGATATTACCGAGGACGTGCACGCTGCCATCGAACGCAGCTCGGTGACCAATGGCTTGGCGGCGATTATTTTGTCGCATACGACCTGCGGAATCGTGGTAAACGAGGGGCTGCCCTGCGTGGAGACGGATCTTATGGAGACGCTTGATCGCATCGCCCCACTCGATGCCCCCTATGCGCATGCACACTTCCTGCCGAGCTATGGAGCCACTGGTAACAACTCCTGTGGGCATATCAAGAGCATGATTTGTGGAAACAGTTGCTTCTTTCCCGTCCAAGATGGCCACATCGTGTGCGGAGGTGCCCAGAACATCTATCTTGCGGAGTTTGACGGTCCGCAGAAGCGAAAAGTGTACGTCGAGGTGCTGGGGGAGTAACGTCCCTGCAATAACCCTATGAAGGAGCACGTTATGTCGTTTCTAACTTCGATGTTCAAGAACGAAAAGCCGGTTATCGGAATGCTGCACCTGCGTCCTCTGCCGGGCGATCCGCTGTATTACCCGGGCGGAAGCGTATCGCAGGTCGTGGAAGCCGCCAAGCGCGATCTCGAGGCGTTGCAGCAGGGCGGTGTCGATGGCATTTTGATTACCAATGAGCTCTCGATGCCCTATGAGCAGCATGTTTCTCCCTCAACCCTTGCATCGATGGGCTATGTAATCGGGGCTCTGTCCCATGATCTGTCGACTCCTTGGGGAGCTGAGGCAATTTACGATGGTGATGCCACAATCGAGCTGTGCGCTGCCGTCGACGCGCAGTTCACGCGCTGCAATTTTTGCGGTGCCTGGGCCGGTGATCTCGGGCTGATTAACCGAGATTTCGCTCACACCATGCGTCGCAAGGCGGCGCTGCGCTTGGACGACCTCAAGCTTTTTCACTTCATCACGAGCGAGGGCGAGGTTTATCTCAACGACCGCACGACCGCGGACATTGCCGATTCACTTCTCTTTAATTGCCTACCGGATGCGATGGTCATCGGCGGTTCGGCTGCCGGTCGTGGCGCTTCGGGCGAGCTTGCCGACGAGGTCCGCGAGCGTGTTGGCGAAGTGCCCGTGGTATGTGGCACCGGTTGTCGCGAAAATACCGTGGCTGACGTATTTGCTCACTACGATGGCGCGTTTGTCGGCACGTGCTTAAAGCGCGACGGAAAGCTGGATGCCCCGATTGATGTTGAGCGGGTGGTTCGTTTTATGGCTGCCGCTCGTACGGCGCGAGGGGAGTAGGCACCTATGGCGCTCTATCTGGGTATTGATATTGGGACAAGCGCCTCTAAAGGCGTTTTAATCGATGATCGATGCAACATCGTTTGCCAAGCCTCTTGTGGACATGAGACGGACAACCCGTGTGATGGATGGTACCAGCATGATGCTGAGGCAGTTTGGTGGGGCGATTTTTGCCGCTTGTCGCGCGAGCTGGTGATGCTATCGGGGGTTAACGCGGCGCAGATCGGATGCGTGGGCCTTTCCGCATTGGGTTGCGACTGTGTGCCGGTCGATACCGAGTGCAACGCGCTGGCGCCCGCGATTTTGTATGGAGTCGATGCACGTTCGAAGCCGCAGATTGACGAGCTCCTTTCCGAATATGGGTCAGGTCGCGCACGCGAACTTTTCGGGCACGATCCCTGCTCATCAGATATTGCTCCTAAGATCTTATGGTTTAAGGAGAATATGCCCGAGGTGCACGAACGTGCCGCGAAGTTCCTGACGGCATCATCGTTTCTATGCGCAAAGTTGACGGGGCGTTTTACGGTGGACCGTTACTTGGCGGAGGATTTTCTTCCCCTATACGACCGCTACACTTGGAGGGTTGATGCTCGGGAATGTGCTCGTTTCTGCCGGCCTGACCAGATGGCGGAGGTAATGTCGGCTACCGATATTGCCGGGGCGATTACGCAGCGCGCGGCTGAGGCGACAGGGCTCGCGGCAGGGACACCTGTCTTAGTGGGAACGGGCGACTCTGGTGCCGAGGCCATTTCGACGGGTGTATTTCGTCCCGGCGATATGATGGTTCAGTTGGGGAGCACGGCGTATTTCATCTACCTAGCTGATCATATGGTCGATGATGCCCGCCTGTGGCCAGGGACGTTTATCATTCCCGGAACTTACGGGATCTGCGCGGGGACCAATACGGCGGGTGCACTCACATCGTGGCTGCGCCAAGAGCTGTATCGCGACGCCGTGGAGGCCGAGGGCCACGGTGGCCCCGATGCATATTCGGTCATGGCGCATGATGCCGCCGATGTGGCGCCGGGTGCCGATGGGCTCCTGTGCCTGCCGTACTTTGCGGGGGAGCGTACTCCGCTCAACGATCCCGAGGCACGTGGCGTCTTCTTTGGCCTGACCGGAAGGCATACGCGAGCCCATATGGTTCGCGCCGCCTTGGAAGGCGTCGCGTATACCGTTGCATCCCATGTCGACATTATCGAGCGAGAGCATGGACTGCCAATTGGGCGCATTATGCTTGTCGGAGGTGGAACCAAGAATCCAGTTTGGATGCAGGCTATCGCCGACGTATGCGGGCGCGAGGTCTCGGTTGCCAAGGTTACGGTGGGCGCATGCTTCGGTGATGCCATCATGGCAGCTCTCGCAGGTGGCGCCTATGCATCATGGGATGAACTCGCCCAAGTCCTTGGCGTTGCACAAACAATCGTGCCCGATATGGATGCCCACGAGCTATATGCGTCGCGTCGTCATATCTTTGACGAATTGTATGCACGCAACCGTGATCTCATGCACGAATTGGTGTAATGCTGCCGAATTGTACTGCCTGCCAATAGGGACTGCGTTGTGCGATTCGCATGTCCCTTGGCATTTTTGCCCACAGGGGTTAGCGAAGGTCAAAAACAGAGTGCGCATTTGCTAAAACTACCGACTCGATGCGCTTTGCGTCACAGTTTTTGAGTGAAGCAATGTGCATCGAGGTCCTTGCGAGCGATCTGATGAGCGATTGCACACTTGTTTCTGTGTTTGGTTCGGCCGGCGCATCGGTCTCGAGCAGTAGACGGTCGAGTGGAATCTGTCGGGCGTATTCGCGCCCACGTTTGGTGGCGAGCATGCGCTCGCTGACGGAAAAATAGCAGCCTGCATCGCGCGCGCGGACGAGTTCGTCCGAGGTGCCGCTAAACCAGTGGAAGATGATAAAGGGGGAGTCGGGATTTGGGATGAGTAGTCCGTGCGACTCGAGGACGTCCAGCACGGTTCCTGCCGAACGAACGGCGTGAATTGATATCACGCGTCCGGCAAGAGGGTGCTGCACGAGTGCATCGCAGAGCCGGTCAAATGCCTGTACTTGTAGCGACTCGCTTCCGGCAAAACGAGCGGAAAAGTCGAGCCCGACCTCGCCGATCAAGCGTTCTTGTGCAGCGACTTCGCAAAGCAGATTGATTTCAGCGTTGCCACATCGTCCGTCGGCGAGCCACCAGGGATGGAGGCCGATGCCGGCAAAGATATTTGAACGGCCGCAGGCGCGCTTCTTGGCGCGTGCAAAGTCGTGCGGATCGACGCCGCAGTCAAATAGAATCAGGCCCAGTGCCGTTGCCTCATCGGCAACGGCGTCCGGGTGAGCCATTAGATCAAGATGGCAGTGTGCATCAAATAACCGGGGCTCCATCTCGGCGCGCTCCGCTAGTCTAGGCGCTGGCTATCGGCGCGCACGCGCTCGGTGCCGCGGCCACTGATCTGACGGATAACCTCGCCGGCGATCATCTGGCCCATGATGGGCGGCATAAAGCTGGCGGTTCCCAGCTCGGTGCGCTCGTGGATGTTGGAAGGATCGCGGGGCTGTGTCTTAACCGATTCCTCGCAGCTAAACAGTACGTGTAGGCTCTTGATTCCGCGCTTCTTACATTCTTTGCGCATAATGCGGCTCATGGGGTCACGTACCGTATCGAAGATGTCGGCAAAGCGGAGGCACTCGGGATGGAGTTTGTTGGCCCCGCCCATGGAGCTAACCAAACGGATGTCATGGTCCTGAGCATATTTGGCAATGGTGAGCTTGGCCGAGATGGTGTCGATGGCGTCGACGACGTAGTCGAGCTTGCCACCCGTCTGCTCCAAAACGCCCGCGAAGAACTCGTCGATGTTGTCGCTCAGCAGGTATTCGGTGCGCTTGATAACGCTGGCGGCGGGATTGATGTCGTGGATCATGGCTTCCATCACGTCAACCTTGCGCTTGCCGACGGTGCTGTGAAAGGCGATGGCCTGTCGATTGATGTTGCTGGGCGCGACGATATCCTTGTCCAGAATCACAAAATGACCGATGCCGCCGCGGACAAGTGCCTCGCAGCAGTTGGAGCCCACGCCTCCGCAGCCGAGCACCAGCACCGTGGCGTTGGCGAGTCTATCGAGTGCCTCACGGCCCATGATGATCTCGAGTTTGGTGTCGCGTGTCTCGACGAGAGCGGCGGTTTCGGTCATAGACATCCTCCGATGGGGAAGCGAATCGTGTTTTAGCTATCACCATTATAGGTATTATCGCTATTCCATTTGAGCCCTAGGGGCTTGTTGAAATGAGGCGGTGATTCGCATAAGATGAAGCAGATGGCACCCGTTGCCGCGGGTTAGCCAACTCCGAAACACGTTTATGGCGTGAGAAGTGGCCGTCTTCGCATTACGCGGAGGCGGCTATTTTTTTTGAGTACAAGATTAGATAGTTAGACAAACATCTAAATATCGAGTATAGTGTGCGCGTCATGAGGGGTGCTGAGAGGAGGTCCTATGCCGGGAGAGGGTTTTAAGGCGCTTGCCGATCCAACGCGACGGCGCATTTTGGAGTTGCTGCGCGAGGGCAATTGTACGGCCGGGGAGCTTGCCGAGCATTTTGACATCAGCAAGCCGTCATTGAGCCATCATTTGGCGACGCTCAAAAACGCCGGGCTGGTGACCGACGAGCGCCATGGCCAAAACATCGTTTACAGCTTAAACACCACCGTCATGCAGGACTTGATTGGCTGGTTTATGGGCTTTACAAACACGGAAGGTGATAAGGATGAATAACGAAAACAAGGGCATTCACCCCACGGGGGTATCGTCGCGCGTGTGGATTGCGCTGGTCGTTCTGTGCGTCGCCAATGTCGTAGCGCACCTCATGGTGATGCCGAGCTTGCCTGCACAGATTCCCACGCACTGGGGCGCGAACGGCGCCGTCGATGGTTGGGGTCCTAGCTGGATGGCCTCCGCGCTCGGCGTGCTGCCTCTGGCGCTTCTCGCAATGTTCTGCGTGGTGCCGCGCATCGATCCCAAAGGTGAGGCATATCGAACCTCGGGCAAGTTCTATCAGGGCTTCGTAATCGCCTTCACCTTGTTCATGTGCGCCATAAGCTGGCTGGGAGAGCTTACGGTCTGGGGCGTGGTGCCGGCGGTCGGTTCGGTCAACGTGCTGATTTCCGGTGCTATCGGTTTGCTGTTCATCGGCGTAGGCAACTACTTGCCGCGTGTGAAGCAGAACTATACGCTCGGTATCAAGACGCCTTGGGCGCTTGCCGATCCCGAGAACTGGCGCCGTACGCAGCGTTTTGGCGGCGCCTGCTTTATGGTGCTGGGTATTGGCCTGATTGTGATGGGCGTGGCAGGTGCGGTGCTTTCGAGTGAAGTCGTTGCCGCGGTGATTGCGGTTCTGGCGTTTGGTTCAGCCGGAGCTGCCTACGTCTATTCGTATCTGCTGTGGCGTAAATCGCAGCGAGCCGTTCGCTAAGGTTGCGGAAAACTAGCGTACGCAGTTCATAGTATGTTCTGGGGGACTTTTCCCAGGTAGTATTAGGGGGTGTGGGCAACCATGCCCCTTTTTCGTTAAGTTTCAGAGCTGGTTTCCTCATTTCGTTTCCACTAAAGCGAATCAAGAATAGGGAAACAGCAGGTAGAAAGGATAAAACAGGCAAATGGCAGAGTTTATCTACCAGATGAGGCTTATACAAAACCGCAGGTAGATAGCTTAACAATTGTGCCTTCAGACATTTCCGCAGGTAATTTTTTCTACTAAATTTTCTACTCTTGTTAAAATGGAAGAGAAAGAAATCAGAGGGAGAAGAGGCCTTGGAAATGTTCTACACGTCTTGCGGTATTGATAAAAAGACTTCAAAAGGATGGCGTGGCTACCTTCTGTACAAAGATGAAGAGGGTAAGGCCAAAAAGAAATACAAGACGTTCAATACCAAATACAATCGAGACGCTAAGAAACTAGTGAACGAATGGCGCGATTATGAGGAAGAGCTAAGTAAGCGAGACATTCAATACACCACGGTTGAGAAGGCCATTCGTGATTACGTTGAAGGTCAATATGCTCTTGGGCAAATCGACACAGTCACTTACCAAAGAAATATCAGACAAGGCGAATATGCGATATTCCCCTACATAGGAGAAGAGAACTTCTATGAGATTACGTCTGAAACCTTACAAAATTGGATTAATGCTTTAGCAAAACGATATGCCATGAGTTCAGTTCAGGGCTTCTACGCTATTTTCAACAAAGCGTATAAATCCGCATTTCATCAAGGCAAGATAGTCAAAGATGCTAGAGCTGGTTTGATTATGCCAAGAAATACTAGTAAGCATAAAATCGCTTATCTCGATAGCGAAGGTCTTAACAAGCTCTATTCGCTAATTGACGGTGGCGAGATAATAGGCGCTAGGAATAATAACCTCTATATTCCTATCTGCCTTGCGCTATACGGTGGTTTGCGTGCTGGTGAGGTATGTGCTTTAAGGTGGAATGATATTAATCTAGCGACAAACAATATCTATATCACTAAAGCAGAGAAGCAGATTAAAGATAAAGAAGGCAAAAATGTAGTAGTTGAAGGCGATACAAAGACCTATTCAAGAAGAACAGTACCGATGATGCCGCAGCTTAGAGATGCTCTGATAGCTGAGCAAAGACAGAGTAGGCCAAACGATAAGGACTATGTTTGCCATTGGAGAAATCCTAGGTATTTGGGCAGTGCTTTTCAAAAATGGTCAAGCCGCAATAAGCTAGATAGCGTCTTAGGAAAACCAATTACGTTTCATGGCCTTCGGCACACTTTCGCTACCCTTGGCGTTAAAAGCAAGATGGATATTAAATCGTTAGCATCTATCCTTGGTCATAAAGATGCGGCAATGACGCTGAACATCTACGCAAGCGATGATGAACAGGCCAAGCAGATTAATATTCAGAACTTGGGTAATCTGTTTGCGGAAAAACAGGATAGTGATTTCTAATGCAGCTGAGTGAGCTTTGGGATTACCAATCTAAGGTAATTCAATACAAGGAGTACATGAAAAATAAGATTTCATTAGAAGAAAAGTTTAACCCTGAGATGCTGTTTTCGGCTGAAGAGGGTGCTTACATAGAGTTAAACAGGCTTCAAAAGCAAATGAACAGGGATGGAGGACAGGAGCCAAGCACAGGTGATTTGCTGTGTGTCGTAGAAGCGGAGACGCTTATTGAAATTGATAAAGGTCTACTTCTAAACGATGTAGAAAACTACGTAGGGCCGCAATTCTTTTTTTGGAATCGGATTCTAGACAGAATTGAAGGAGAATCCTACGTAGAGTTCTTCCATTTAGTTATCGTTCCAGCCTTTACGTTCCTGCTCTTAGAGATTCCAGAGTATATGCCAAATTTCTTCGATGAATCCAATTGTCTAGTCGATAGGGAGTGGGCAACGGAGTGCCTTACTTACGCCTATCAACTGTTGAATACTCAAGATAAAGAGCGAATTGAGGTAAGAGACAGGTTTCGCGAACTACTATGGACAGAGGATTACGCTAGGAATCTATTCAAATATATTCAATAGCCATAGAGGTCTAGTTTTCCCTAGATGCCTCAATAGCCCTATAGACAGTGGCCCTACTCAAACCGACAGCCGCACAGATTTCTGCAATGGACATTTCGCCTTTTCGATAAAGCTCTACGGCACGCTCCTTTGCGGCATTGCTTGCCTTGGGCCTACCCATCTTCTTACCTGCTGCCTTAGCAGCCTCATAGCCCTCGCGCTGGGTTTCCCTGATTATTTCACGCTGGAATTGCGCTACAGCGGCACTAACGGTAAAGAAAAAACGACCTTGCGGCGTTGAGGTATCAATCTGTTCCTTGATTGAGTAGAGGTTTACGCCCTCAGCCTCAAATCTGTTAGACAAATCGAGAAGCTGCTTAGTGGAACGTGCCAACCTGTCGAAAGATAGGATAACGACAGTATCATCTTTGCGGAGTCGCGAGAGCATATCGTCTAGAGCTGGACGCTCTGCTTTTGCTCCTGAGATTTTATCGCAAAAGATGTTCTTGTCCTCAACGCCTGCCTTGTGTAAGGCTTCAATCTGCCTATCAAGATTCTGCTCGATGGTGGAAACTCTAGCGTATCCAAATTTCATTTTGCTAATCTCCCGTCTAGATAGCGTCTCAATAATTCAAATTATAGAATATTGAGATACTAAATAAAGAGACGAGTTTTGAGAATTTCATTAGCAGGTATTTTAACGTTATCTTAGTGTCTCAATGCGCTGTATCAAAAAGTATGCTGCTGAGACGGTGCTAAAGCGTTAGGACATTTTTCTAAAACGTGGGCAAAAATCTGTAATTCGTACAGTCTATTTTTCAAATAGAGATAGAAGAAATCATTTCTATTGAAAGGAGACTGATATGGCAAAAGATACGAAAGTAACCATTCGTATTTCTGAGGAAAAGAAAAAACTCTGGGAAGATTACTGCGATGCTCATGGAAAGGGCTTAACGCTTACAGGTCTAATTGAATTAGCTGTAGACGATAGGGTAACTAACGTAATTGAGTTCAAAGATAGGGCCGCAGGAACGGGTCTTTACTGGATTCTTAAACCTAATGGCGAATATCGCAAGCAATACGATTCTAGAGTTGAGCGTTTAGGCCGCATGGAAATCGAACGCCTGAACACCCATAAGCAGAATATCTTAAACGGCATTTACGACTAGTGCTGTTCTGCTATTCAGTAGATGCACTTAGTAAAAAGCCAAGTAATCCCAGTCCGTATCAAAGGAAAGAGAACTATCGACAAGACGATTTATCAATTGAAGATATAGCTAGACTTTGCGGCACTGGGCATTGTTGGCGTGCTGGTATCTACGATTTGAATAATGGCACGTTCAAGAAGAAGGACGCTCAGGCCGCACAGTTGATAGCACTTGATTTTGATAAGGTCGAGACAAGCCCATACGAAGCAATAGAATATGCGGCGAACGTTGGTCTACCTGTTTCATTCTGGTATCCGAGCTTTTCAATGAATCCCGAAACTCTGAAAAAAGAAGCAAAAAGTGCGGATTCCACCTGTGTACTTATAAGTAATCTATTAAGTACACAGGTGCAAAACGGCGATTTTGGGTCTAAAAACGGAGTATATAAAGACGGTTGGAATTACCGCATAGTTTGGTGCCTTAAACGTCAAATCAAACCTCGTGAATATGAAAGCATCTACAAAGCGCTTCTAGGGCTGTTTGGCAAGTTCGCTCCTGATAGAGCCACAAAAGACTGCTCAAGGCTCTGGTATGGCGGCAAACTGGGCTATGAGGTAATTAGCCAAGAGCCACTTGATACGGCTCTTATTGGGCGCATGATGGCCTTAGATAAGGTTTCTTCTGGTACTGAGCCTAACAAGGCAATGAGGCAAAAGAAGAACTTCATACCTGAGTATGCGGATATGCCAACGCCTGATGCCGTGCAGGTCAATGAGGGCTGGTACCGCAAACTTCAGGGCCGTTGTAATTTATGGGACAGATGGACTAAGGGCGATTACCTCGATTACAACGAACGCCTTGCACTATTCAGCAACCTTCGATTCCTTAGATACAGCGACAAGAATAGGTTTGTCGTTCAGGATGTTTTAAAGTTCTTCGTTCCCGAGACGTATGAAGGTCATACCTGCGATGAAGGACAGATTAGGCAGAAATTCAGAGATAGCAGTCTAAAGCCTTGTCCGATTGTCAAAGGGCCTTTAGGCGTACCGCAAACAATCCCAGAGTTTCTTTCTCAAAACATAGATATTCCAATAGTTCCTAATCTAAGCAAGGTTCCTTTAGAGAACTTAGATAAGTGGATGGACGAACATGTACCGCAGTTTCTAGATGATAGAGACGCTGGTATTAAGATTCTTAAGTCACAAACAGCTTCGGGAAAGACCGAGCGAATAATCAACTATCTTCTTACTAAGGTTAAACTTGAAAAGACCAAGGTGATTTATGCGGCACCCAAGCATTCAAATCTAGAAGAGGTCGAGACGCGCTTATTCAACAAGGCAACCTTTAATCAGAAAGCATTAATTCATCGTTGCCCGCAAAAAGAAGTTACTCAATCTGATTTGCTATATCTACAATTGGGTCTACCCGCAAAAACAAGAAGCGCAAAGAGAAAAGGCTTCATAGATAAGTTATTCAGCCCCGATGAAAAGGGGCTGTTTCTATTAACTCACAGCCTGCTAACAAATCTAAGTAACTTGAATGCGGATTTGATTATCGTAGACGAAGAAATTGATTCGAGCTTAATCAAAGAGACGAAACTAGGCCTAACCAACCTAGCAACGACAATTCCTTTTCTAGATTTACAAACATCCCAAGAGCTTACTCAATTCATTAATGATGTAAAAGATAGAAAGCGTGACGAAGGTTTAGATATTGACCTAACCATCTTACGAGAGAGAGTAGCGCCGCAAGTAGAAGAGCGGCTAGATAGTTACATTCAGTCAACGCAAACAAGCTCAATAGCAGTCGGTCTATTTGAGTGTTACAAGACAGACGGCAGGCTTTCGAAAGACAATGCGGGAAATAATTGCGTGCGAATGGTTCGCAAAAGTACGTTAATTGGCGATGCCAAGTTAAACGGTATTCCCGTTAGGGTATTCACTGCAACGCCTTTAACCAAACGAACTGAAATGTACTACGGAGTAGAGATTGAGGTCATTGAAGCGCCGCTTGCAGAGAATAAAGGCAAGATTGTGCAATTCTGCGGCCTTAGTGGTGCTAGAGGGATGCACAATGACAACTTTCCCAAACTTGCGCAGTACATAAAGGAAAAGTTGCCGCAGGAAATAATAGATAAATCAATTCTGATTACCTTCAAGGGCAGTAAAGAGGAAGTTGATTTTTGGCAGAGCCAAGGATTCAACGTGGCGGAGAACAAAGGGAATCAAATACACCTGCTAAACAATAGCGGTCTAGATTGCTTTAAGGGTAAATCACTGATAATCGCGGGTAAGTCAGATTTGCCTCAACAAGCCTATCAAGACTACTACGATGATTGCCATGAATCGCCGCAGGAACTTACGAGGCAGAATCAGGTTATAGAGCTTAACGGCGTGCGGCAATCTCTATACCTCTTTGAGGATGAAGAGATGCGTAAGCTACAACTTCAAAACATCCAATCTGATACAGAGCAGTCCGCAGGACGCGCTAGGGCGTTACGCGAAGAAGGTGTAACGGTCTATCTCTTTAGCAATCTGGTAATTAGGGATGCGGATGAAGTTATAGATAGGTAGAGAATAGGGGCGGGGTATGTTACGGGATTCTCCAAAACGGTTTGATTAAATCCCGTCCACCCGCTCAACTTACCGACCAAAAGCAATTATTGAATTACCGAAAAACGAATAGAGGTATCTATGAATGTAACTAAGTGTTATGCCCTTTGGTACACAGGGGATGGGCTTCACAGGGTACTTAATGCGGCAAAGCAAGAAGCAGTCATTACAGATGCATACAACCTGCTTGGCAACGGCACAGTAACAGGTAAGCAAATGGCTGAGCGTCTTTTAGACAATCTAGAGTTTGATACCAAACAGCAAGAACGTTACGCAATGCAAATACGGGACAAAGGCACTCTAGAAGCAACCAAGGCAACCAGCAGAGAGATAGATAAAGTTCACAGGCTTCTGGGTGATGAAATTCGCAGTAAATGGGATAAACCCATTATTAGCGATGAGCAACTAGAGAACGCCTTGTACTTAGACGCAATACAAGACGAACTACCAGATATTAAAAATAAGATACCGATTGAATTGAAATGCGGCTAGAAATGACTACACCTCATTAGCTGAAGCACGCATTGTGCACCAACTAATGAGGTGATAGATAGTGGCGAATTCTGTAATACGGAAGAGAAAGTTATTCTTTTGAGTATTCCATTCTGGTCTTATCAAAATTGCTTCCATTGAGCATGAAGTTTTTTAAATCATCCTCTGTTTTAAAAGCATAGAAATGTTTGTTGCTGACCATCGCATAGCGAAATTTGAAAAAGTACTTTGAGTTATGAGTTACCAATCTATAAACGTGGAACTTTTCGCCGCTTACGGTGTATCCTTTGTCAAAGCATTTTTCCCAACGATAAGTTGAACCTAGATAGGATTCTGTTCCGCTTTTCTTATAGATAAAGGTTCCATCAGAGTTAAATTTTAAATCACGTCTATCGCTTTCTTGCACGCTAGACGGATTATCTAGTTTCCAAGTTCCTACAATCGGCTCTTTGTTGAATAGTAGGTAACAGCTGAAAACGATAATCAAACAAACCAGTGCGAGGCAAATCGGCTTGATTAGTTTCTTGCTTTTCATCTATAGCGCCTTTCAATTAATGAAATTAGCCTTTCTTGCTGTAGAGAATAACGCTCATTTCTGTTTTCTATCTAATGAAATGAGTTTATTATTTTCCTTGAGTTTAGCCCTTTGTCGCTAGAAAGGTTGAATTATGGCTGTCGCAAAGGATAAGAAGCCTAAAAAGCCCGAGATTAAGTATCAAGCTACGATTCATAAGAAATATGCCGAGTTTATTGATAAAGAAGCCAAGGCAGAAGCGAATAAGGCTCTTGAAGTCCTTAAAAAGACTCACCCTAATGTTCAGCTTGCCTTTAAGCCCAGTCCTTTGGCTGAAGTACTAACTAAGACCAACCTTGATATTTGTAAGGCCCTGTTTGTTGACTCTGAAGAATCGGGTGCCTTTAGTTTCAATAAGCCGCGCTCTAAGACTGTTGAACAGACCGTTAGGGCAAATCTGATTGCTTATAACAATGCTAAGACCGCTCTTGAAGAAGAGGCTTTCGATGATTACAAGTATGTCTACATAACTATCGTAGATGCCCTCGAAGTCTATTTCTCCATTGCCGCAGAAAGTGCGTTGAGGGAATACTTCACGGGCTACGCTGAGTTTGCCGATAACTATACAAAAGAGGAAGAGAAGAAACAGGCCGAAAAGTCTGTGAAGAGGCGCAAGACAGAGGAAGAGAAGAAGCAGGGCAAGGATGCGGAGAAGTAGCGTAAGGCTCTTCGGCTGAATTTATAGGGCAATGCGGCCCTGTATTATGGGGGTGCGGGAAACCGCATCCCCTTCTTTTTGTAGAAGTTCATTTGAACTTTTTTCTACAAAACGTTTCTACTGTTTATGTACACGATAGCGATTTCGCAGGTGAGAAAGGTAAAATAGGACAATGGCGGAGTTTATCTACCAGATGTATCAGGCTCGCAAGGCCCATGGCGACAAGGTAATCCTTGACGACGTGACCCTGAGCTTCTACCCCGGTGCCAAGATCGGTGTCGTGGGCCCCAACGGCATGGGCAAGTCGACCCTGCTCAAGATTATGGCCGGCATTGAGGAGGTCTCCAACGGCGATGCCAGGCTCACCCCCGGCTACACCGTGGGTATCCTGCAGCAGGAGCCGCCGCTCGACGACGACAAGACCGTCATCGAGAACGTGCGCATGGCGTTTGGCGACATGATCGCCAAGGTCGATCGCTTCAATAAGATCGGCGAGGAGATGTGCGACCCGGATTGCGACATGGACGCCCTCATGGCAGAGATGGGCAAGCTCCAGGACGAGATTGACGCCGCCGACGGCTGGGATATCGATTCCAAACTCGGCCAGGCCATGGACGCTCTGCAGCTGCCCGATTCCGACATGCCGGTCAACGTGCTTTCCGGCGGCGAGCGCCGCCGTGTGGCCCTGTGCAAGCTGCTGCTCGAGGCTCCCGACCTGCTGCTGCTCGACGAGCCCACGAACCACCTGGACGCTGAGTCGATCCTGTGGCTCGAGCACTTCCTGCACAACTACCAGGGCGCGGTGCTTGCCGTCACGCACGATCGCTACTTCCTGGATAACGTTGCCGAGTGGATCTGCGAGGTCGACCGCGGCCACCTTTATCCCTACAAGGGCAACTACTCCACGTATCTGGAGACCAAGGCCGCGCGTATTGAGGCGCAGGGCAACCGCGATGCCAAGCTCGCCAAGCGCATGGAGGCCGAGCTCGAGTGGGTACGCAGCTCGCCCAAGGCTCGCCAGGCCAAGAACAAGGCCCGTCTGGCTCGCTACGAGGAGATGGAGGCCGAGGCCCGCGCAAGCCAGAAGCTCGACTGGACCGACATCCGCATCCCTGTGGGCCCGCGTCTGGGCAACAAGGTGCTCGAGGCCCATCACCTGCACAAGGAGTTCGATGGCCGCGTGCTCATCGATGACCTTTCGTTCACCCTGCCGCGCAACGGCATTGTGGGCGTTATCGGCCCCAACGGTGTCGGTAAGACCACGCTGTTCAAGACGATTGTGGGCCTGGAGCCGCTGACTTCGGGCGAGCTCGAGGTGGGCGAGACCGTCAAGATTTCTTACGTCGACCAGAACCGTTCCGGCATCGACCTCGACAAGAACCTGTGGGAGGTCGTCTCGGATGGCCTGGACCACATGATGGTCGGCGAGACCGAGGTTCCGAGCCGCGCTTATGTGGCGAGCTTTGGCTTTAAGGGCCAGGACCAGCAGAAGCGCGCTGGCGTACTCTCCGGTGGCGAGCGCAACCGTCTGAACTTGGCGCTTACGCTCAAGCAGGGCGGCAACCTGCTGCTCCTCGACGAGCCCACGAACGACCTCGACGTCGAGACGCTGTCCTCGCTTGAAGCGGCGCTGCTCGAGTTCCCGGGCTGCTCGGTGGTCATTAGCCACGACCGTATGTTCCTGGACCGCGTCGCCACGCACATCCTGGCGTGGGAGGGCACCGACGAGAATCCGGGCAACTGGTATTGGTTCGAGGGCAACTTCGAGGCCTATCAGGCCAACCGTATCGAGCGCCTGGGCGAGGACGCAGCCCAGCCGCATCGTATTCACCGCAAGCTGACGCGCGATTAGTAGCAAGTAGAAAGGCCGCCAGCAAGGGCGGCCTTTCTTGTAGCAATTGCACTGCAGCTATGCCCTGGCTGCTGGTTTGATTCATAATCAAAGTCATCTCTTTGGGATTAAAGCCCGTTTTTGCTATGAGTGATTTTCTAATTCCGTTTAAAACGTAAAGACGTATTGGGCTACAAGGACATAAGCAAATCGAATTGAAATATAACCAGTGCTGTAACGTTACAAAAAAGGTTATAGAATAGGAGTATCTTATAAGTCGCTCCTCTAGAAAGAAGAACATATGCTTTCGCGTCGTCGTTTTCTGCAACTTGTCGCGTCTTCAATTGTCGCCTTAGCCGCACGTCCGAAAGAGGTTTTTGCTTCGACGGGCAATATTGATGGTGAGCAGATACAATTTACTTCAGAAATTGCGCAAGAGCTTGCCGATAAATATATAAAGGGACTCCTCGGCTCTTCGTATACGCCCTCTGACCCTATTCCTTTTGTAGACGTTGATGGGTCCCCGCTTGGCTACATTGTTCCGGTTGTGACATTCAATAGAGCCGCGGGCTATTTGGTTTTAGATGCTTCAGATGATGAAATACTTACGGGATATCGTTTTGGAGACGGCTTAGTCAGCCCTATGGATCGGGGAGGAGATCTTGGTGTTGAGTCTTATTCTTTCAATAACCCAGTCGTAATGATCAATCCATTCGAATTCGGTGTGCAATCTTTGGACGGTTCAATAACAACAAATTGCGGAAGAACAATCCCGGCTGTTTCCATAGAAGGACGGCCTGCCGTTTTATCGAATAAACCTTCAAGCTGGAACGATGTCGTAATTTACGCAACTCAAATGCAGGATTACACAGTATCTGGATTTCGTTCCATTTCTCAGTTTATGTCATATGATGAAAGCGAGATTAAGAGGCTTACTGCCCACTATGCTTGTATGGTGACAGCTTTTTCGAACGTTGCGGAACTGTATGGCATTGCCAATTTATATAGCGACCCTTCGCAATATATGCAGATATGGAATTACACCAATACCCATGCTCTTTCCGATGAAGAACAGACTGTTCCCGGCGTTGTTTTGGGTGGAACGCCGATATCAACCTGTGCAACGGGGTTTACAAATTACTGCGCAAGCAGAGGAAGTACTCTTATCGCCCGCACTGTCTCCTCTCCGGCTATCGCGAGCATTCAAAATGAGATTAACTCTAATAGACCGAATGTTTTACATGCGAGTTTGTACAACGGATCAGCCCATTCTGTAACAGCGGAGGCTTACGCCACACTTACTGGTAAGAAAACTGGAGAGACGAGGCAGATGATTGGCATAGCGGACGGCTGGAATTCATCTTTATCCTTCCTGAAGTATGATCAGAGCTATTATGCGTGGACTTATGGAACGACTTTTTCGAAGTAGGGCGATTCGTCTAGCTCTGTCTTTGGTGCTGATGGCTTCATTGGTGGGCTGTTCAACAAAGGAAGAGATATCGCGCGGAGGTTCCGGAGAAGTGACTGCGACAGACTCAGGTTCATTAGAAATAGCTGGCGGGCATGCCGATGTGATGTTACAAGGAAAAGGCGTGCTTAGGTCGATTGATGCTGAAGACGCTGTCTGCTCAATAGAGGATTTGAAGACAGGTGAAACTGCATCGTACCGAGTTTCAGATAATGCTGCGAATATGATTGAGTCGATACCGACTGGAGCGCAGGTTTCTTTTAGATACTTTGCTCCGCAACTTGAGGATGAGCTTGCTTCTCTGGTGTCTATATGCGCCGATGACAACTAAAAGGCCTGAATTCAAATGGCCTCGGATGGTCAATTGGCTATCCGAGGCCATTTTTTACTCGACCGGGGCTTCGACCTTGTCGATGGCCCAGGTGGCTCCGAGACCGCCGGTGGTGTTGCGGCGGATACGCACGGTAACCTCGCGGCGCTCGCCGGCCTGCGTGTAGCGCAGGGGGAAGCTTGCGCGGTTTCGCGCGGCCTCAATGGTACCGCGTTCGCGGGCGATCCAGTAGTACTCGCCGACGATGCCGAGCGTGTCAGCGCCGTAGGGGAGATAGGTCGACAACTGGTGCAGAAGCGGGCCGGGGCAGAAGACCACGGTTGCGAAATCGACGGGGAAGTCCTTGGGGATGGCGGGCGCTGCAGGTGCGGGGGCTGGGGCCGCTGCGGGTACCGAAGCCGGTGCGGATGCGGGTATTTGGTCGCAAGCAGCGGCGGGCATGGATTCGATGACGGGTGCGGGCTCCGGCGTTACTTTCGGCTTGATCGTGGAATCTGCGGGCTTTACGGTGACGGGCGCGTCTGCAGCTGCAGTTTCAACCTCAACCTGCGTCGCGTTCTCGTTCTCGACGCTCGGCTTTGCCTCAATGGGCGTGGATGCCATGGTGGTGATGCCGGCGTTTGCGTTCTCGGGGTCATAGACGACCGTGAGTGAGATGGCAGGCTGCGGTGCCTCGGGCTCCGGCACCGACTCGGTAGCGTCTTGATCGGCAGGCTCGTCGGACTGATCGTCCTCAGCCTCATCGCCAAAGACATCGCTGTTTTGGAACGCAGGCGTTTCGGGTTGGTTAGTGGCTTCTTCGATTGTCGACTTGGGAGCCTCATCGAGCTCTGCAGTGGCTTCCTGCTCGGATATGGCTTTGGGATCGGTCGTGGCGGCGATTTCGGTTTCGGCTTCTGCTGCTACCTCAATAGCGACTTCGATCTCTGCCTCGGGTTCGGGTTCCGGCACGGCTTCAACCATGGTTTCTGGCTCGGGACGCTTAACGTGCTTGGGACGCACGGCCTTGAGGTCCTTCTCGCCGCGCTTTTTCTTTTTGTAGGACTGCTTGGCTCCCTTGGCTGCCTTGGGCTTGTCCTCGCCCTTGGCAAGGGCGGCATCCCAGGCCTCGTTGGCGATGACGGTGGCATACAGGCGACCGCCCTTAAAGACGGTCAGCTTAATGCAGTCGTCGAGCTCCTCGAGCAACTCGCGCGTGGACTCGAAGCCCAGGTCATAAGCAGTCATGTCGCCAGCGGCGAGCGCCTCTTCGACCTGCGTCATAAACGTTTGCTTGCCGCACCCAATCGCGTCGCGCAGCAGGCGATACAGATAGATGTGGTTGCCCAGCGATAGCGTGGGCGTAACTATTGTCTTGCTCATGGCAAATCTCCTCTTTACACACCAAAGCATCTTACCATCGCACGGGGCGTGCTACCTCGGCGCCCAAGGCAAACGGGCGCGACCGTTGCCGGTTCGCGCCCGTTGTACAGGTTGGTTATCTATGGGAGGCCATCGTGCTTAGTTGCCCGATGTCGTGCCTTGGCTCGAGCTGTCAGATGCCGTGCCGGATGCGGTTCCGCTCGAGCTGTTGGTGTTGCTGCTGTCGGTAGAGCCCGTGCCCGATGCGTTGCCGTTTGTCTGGTCGCTCGTGCTCGGCTGAGAGCCGTCAGTCGTTTGGCTGGAATCGGTCGTTCCGGATTGCGCGCCATTATTGTTTGCGGAGGAATCGGCGCCCTGCGACTGGTCAGGGGCGGTCGAGGAAGAATCGGTGGATGCGGAGTCGCCCTGCGAGTCGTCCTGCTTGCTTTGCGATTGATCGCTGCTATCCGCGTCGTGCTCGGGTGTGTGCGACGAAAGGATCGGTTCGGGGCGCTCACCCAGACCCTCGCCGGCGGTGGTGATAAGGATGGCGCCGGCGCAGGCGATGACCGCGACGATGGCGATGGCGATCGAGAAGACGATGACCTTCTTTTGCGTCTGGCTGCGCTCTGCCGCCGCCTTGGCACGTAGGCTGTTAGGGGCGACACGCGCCGTAGTCGCGCGCCCAGCAACCTGACGCATCTCCTGCGTAGTCGCAGCTCCGCCCAGGTGCTCGTTTGCATTGAGCTCAACGGGTTCGTAGGCGCCGACGGGATAGTCGACGGCGGCATGCGTACCTTTGATGGCTTTGGCGCTGGCAGAGATAAAGTGGCGGTAGATCTGCGAGGACACAACGGTGATGACTGAGCTCACAGCGGCACCAATCACCGAGCCGGCAATGCCGATCTTGGAGGCAAGCGCGACGCTCGTTGCGGCAGCTGCGGCGCCGGCGATGATCTGGGGAATGGAAATGTCGTCGAACAGGCCCTTTTTGGGCGCGATGGCCATGGTCTGGCCGATGGAATGGTTTTCGTGAACGCCGTTGTTCAGTGCGGCGGGAGTCATGACGCGTGTACGCGGCGCGTCGGTGTACTTGGTTGTCATACGGGGTCCTCCCGGTGTAAATCTGCTTCGTTTCGTGTAGCCATCAGGTTACCCACCAGATGTGAATCGTACGTGACATTTAACAGATACCATCAACTCATCAAGGGGGCTTGCTGTCTTTGGTGCAATAACTTGATGCTAAACTGGATTTATGTTTGCGAGGTGGTTTACGTGATGTACCCGTATATGACATTCGAAGATGGAACCGAGGTCATTCATTCTGACCTGATTACAGATGGCGATATCGAAAAGGTCATCGTGCATTTTGAACGACCGACGGCAGAGGGCTTCGACTCCGCTCGTTGTGAGTTGCCTTCCTGTTCGTGGACTGACTGGGAAGGGCATTTTACTCAGAGTGAAAAGCGAGCTTTCGAAGAGTGTCTGAGCAAATAATTTAGATTAGTTCGAGTTTAGTTCGAATAAAGAAGCTGAATGCTATGACCTAAAGCGTATGCATTTTTAGTATTAGATGCGTATGAAATGGAGGATGTGAATGGATGAGCTAATAGACTTTAAAAAACGATTTCTCAAGAATGGCGAGCTGGTTTCAATTCCAAAAAAGGAAAGCTATAAAAGAATCATGCTGCTATGGGCCGTCTCTTTCTTTGAATTAAATACAAGTTATACGGAGCTTCAGGTTAATCGTGTACTGTCACAGCTCTATCCTGATTATGCCGTGTTGAGGCGGTGCTTGGTTGATTATGGATTCCTATTAAGGGATGAACGAGGCCTGAAATACGAGGTTAATCGTGATGTTCACGGTATTGAGAGCTAGCCGTCCGGTTCGGGTCCTATATATTGCTAGAGGGATAAGCGAAATAGGCAATTGGTGTGCGAATATTGCTTTGCCAATGCTGATTTACGAGGTAACTCACGATGTTTCTGCAACTGCTTTGATGGTCTGCTGCAGATTTGCCCCCTCTCTGTTTTCAGTTGCGCTCGCGCAGCTGCCTCAGAAGATGGGTATCGGGACACTGCAGGCCATGAGATTGGCAGACTTAATTCGCGCGGGATTATTCGTTTGCTATATTTTTGTTGATAGTAAATGGAGTATGTTTGCTATTACGTGCGCGGTATCGCTTTGCCGAACGGTAGAAATGCCCTGCTTTTACTCGTTGTTAAGAGCCAATACGAATAGTATCAATCGCGACGTAATTAATAATTCGTTTGGGTTCCTGCAGAATTTAATGATGGTTCTGGGGCCAGTTGCCGGCGGTTTTGTTGTCGCTCAATTTGGGGCGGAGGCTGTTCTTGCATTAGACGCGCTTTCTTTTGCCGCGTCGTTCTGGTTGCTGCGAGATGTTCCGTCGGTTATCGAGGTTAATGATAAAGAGGGAATAAGCAAAAATGAAAAAAACAGGACTGCATTTAGTGATCTTAGCGCGAAGCACTTGGCAATTGGTTTCCTATTAATCGATATTTCTAGTGGCGTGGCATTCGGCTCTCTGAATTCTCTTTTGCCAGCTATAGCGCAATTGCAATTTGACTCGTCATCGATACAATACGGATTCCTTCAGAGTAGTCTTACAATCGGACTGTTGTTCGGAAATACAATATATGGTCGTTTAATCAGTGGTTCCGATTGCGTTAAATCATATTGTTTTGTGACGTATCTTGCGCTCGGTGCGTATCTGGCGTTTGGCTATCGCTATGCGTCTGGGATATCGTTTATTTTCCTTTTTATCGTCGGTGCCGGAAACGCCATTCAAGATGTGCTTCTCATAACATCGCTGCAGGATTTGGCGAGAGACGGATCTGAATCGATAAGCCTGTTTTCAATTAGGGAGTCTTTGCAATCGGTTGCTGTTGTTATTTCAACACTTCTTGTTTCGCTGTTCACGAGCATCGCGATGTTCTCAATTCTCGTTACAGGACTTGGTGTATTTTCAATTATGATGGTAGTTGTGTTTCAATTGAATTACTTACGAAAGATGTGACGTTGATATGCCTAAAACGCTTTTAGTATTTCCCCCAGGATGGAGTCCAGTGGGGCCGTATCTTGCCTTGCCTGTTTTGAAGTCATATCTTCAAGAGGTTGAACAATACAAAGTTGACATTGTTGACTTAAACGTGGAATTTTACGATGACCTCCTATCTTTTAGACATGTCGAAGAGTGCTGTAAAAGGTATCGGGAATCAAAGGATTCGTTTAGTTCGAATGTTCAATTAACAATCGAGTTGATACAAAAGTCGGCACTTAATGTTGACGAGGCAAAAGATATTTTCAGATCGAAGAGATACTTTAATCTAAAAGAAAGACAATATGCTGAAAACATTTTTAGAAATGCACTCTATATCATAAATCACGTCTCATATGGAGTTAAATACACGTTCAACTCCATAGATCTGCCCTATGATTATTATTCGACACCAGAAATAATGAAATCGCTTGCGGATACCTTGCATAATCCGTTTATTTCCTTCTATGAAACTGCCTTTCTTAAGCGTATTCAGAGGGAAAAAATCGAGTTTATTGGGATTTCGGTGAGCGGCTGTTTCCAATTGATTTCTGCAGTTACGTTAGCGAAACTGATTAAAGAAGAATGTCCATCTGTTAAACACGTCTCATTGGGCGGCAATTACATTACTCGTTTAGCAGATGACTGCATGAAAGAATGGCATCCCTTTTTTGAATACATTGATTCGATAATGATGTATGACGGCGAAGAGCCGCTTGCACGTCTTCTTGAGGCTCTTGACTCTGGTGATGACAATCTCGACTGTGTTCCAAACCTTTGCCATGCTAAAGGTGGAAAGATATATAAAAACCATCGGATTGAGCAAACATTTATCAACGATACAGTTCCCGATTTCGATGGCTTCGCCCTTTCTAAATACTTCATGCCTGAGCTAATATTGCCGGTTTATTCCTCTAGGCAGTGTTTTAATCATTGCGCCTTCTGCACCATTCCCGGTGCTACCGGTGGTTGTTACCGAAAGATGCCTATATCGAGAGTATTTGAAATAATGTGTCGGTTAAATGAAAAATACGGCACGAGAGTTTTCTCTTTTGTGGATGAAACATTCGAAGGCAAAAGAATGGAGCAACTCGCGGATGAAATAAACGCATCGGGAAAAACGTTTTTCTGGCATGGAGAAACGAGGTTCTCTCCAACCCTAAGTACAGACGTTTTTAACAAGATATACCAAAGTGGATGTAGGCAGATTCAGTTTGGCCTCGAGTCATACAACCAAAGAGTTCTTGATCTAATGAAGAAGAACACGAGAGTTGATTGGATTGATCGCAATATCCATGATTGTCTCAATGCGGGTATTCCTGTTCATCTATTTTTTATGATTGGCTTTCCGACCGAAACTAAAGAAGAGGCTCTGAACACCTTAGCTTATACAGAGAATGTTTTGAATTATTCAAAACAGGTATGTGGTGTTCCATATTCCACGAGAGGATTTACGAATTTTGGTCTCGTTATGGGGTCGGATGTTTGGAATCATCCCGATAAGTATGGTGTCTCTGTAATGCCGAAGTCCCAATATGAGGATTTGCGCCTCGAAGTGGATTATGTTTCAGGCACTGGTTTAACTTTAAATGAAGCAAAATCCTTATCTGATGAGCATCATATTGATTTTTATATGCAAGAGGTCATAAACGGTAGCGACACAATTGACTTGCCCCAGCGGCTTCATATTTCAGAGGTGACCTGGATCCTAGATTCTATTCACGCTGTCAGGTATAAGGGACATTTGACCAAAGTAAAGCGACGGCTAACTAGTCTAAATCCAGCTGATCGAATCTGGCTGGATTCCAAGACCTCTGTCGTGCTCGTTGAGCCATTTGCCTACTTCTATAATTCTGAATACCATCATGTCTATGCTGTTTCCCAGTTGGTATACCTTAAGTTGGCCCGTTTATTGGAGGCCGATTGTAGCATTTCTCTTATTCTTGATCAGGGCGACCTCGAGCTGACAAGGGCGATAGAAGAACTGTTGCATTATGGATTGCTGAATACAAATATCGATGCCGATTATGTAATGCACGATAATGGTTTTCAATTGGTTAAAAGTTCGTTTGTTAAAGAAGTCGGACGCTCAAAAGAGGGGTTAAGAGTACTGCTGAGTTGTGCCACCCATAGAATGTGTGCGGTTAATGATTATTCGTTCGCTTTGCTTTCGTTGTTTGAAAAGCCGATTACTAAGAACGAGGTGCGCGATATTTTGAAAAAAGAGGGACTATCGGCAAACGAGGAGCAATTAAACACGTTGGTTGATAATTGCATGAAAGCAGATATACTACAATTGATTAGATAGAGGAGGTTTCTGCATGGACGTTATAAACAAAGATCTCTTGGAGCAACTGAAAGAGTCTCAGGAAGAGGGCGTCGTGGTAGAAGTGTTCGACTTTGAGGACTACATGGATAAATTCTGCCATTAGTTTCGGAATTTACTTGCCTCGCTTAAAGGAGAAGTCGATTATCGATTTCTCCTTTTTTAATTAAAGATATTTTTGGAATACATGCTCTTAGCACAGGTTGGCGTCTCAGTAAACTGGGAGGTTGCTTTGGCTAGTTAGAGATATGTGAACGTCCGTTAGACTGAATCTCAGGGTAGAAGGGGCCTCCAGTGTCCAGATCAACAAGGCAATGTTGCGTTTCGGCTAATAAGAACGATGGCTTTTTGCGTGTGGCGGCGGCGTCGCCGCGGATTCGCGTGGCCGATGTCGAGGGCAATGCCGAGGTTGCGCTGGGGGCTGTTCGGGAGGCTGCCGAGCGCGGCGTTCGCGCGTTGGTGTTGCCCGAGCTTAATCTGTGCGGCTATACCGCGGCCGATCTGTTCCATAACCGCACACTGCTGCATGCCTGCGAGGCGGCACTTGTGCACATCCTCGATGAAACCCGTGAGTTGCCGGTCGTCTTTACCATCGGTCTTCCCGTTGCAGTTGCCGAGAATATCTACAACTGCGCCGCCGTGTGCTGCGCGGGCGAGCTTTTGGGCCTCACGGTCAAGAAGTATTTGCCCAACTATGGCGAGTTCTATGAGCGCCGTTGGTTTGCTCCGGCGCCTGCGGATCCCGTGTGGGTTGAATTTGCCGGTCAGGGTCCGGTCCCGCTGGGTTCGGGGCTTGTCTACCGTTGCTGTGATGAAGGCGCCGAGGACCTGGTGCTGGGCGTTGAAGTCTGTGAGGACCTGTGGGTGCCGGCACCCCCTTCGACCGAGATGGCGCTTGCCGGTGCGACGGTGATTCTCAACCCGTCGGCCTCGGATGAGATTATCGGTAAGGCAGACTATCGCCGCAGCCTTATCTCCAATCAGAGTGCGCGCCTGTACTGCGCCTATGCCTACGCGGATGCGAGCGAGGGCGAGTCCACGACCGACATGGTCTTTGCGGGCGAGAATCTTATCTACGAAAACGGCTCCAAGCTCGCTGCTACCAAGCTGCTCACTTGCGATATGGCGGTGGCCGATGTCGACCTCGATCGTCTGGTTGCCGAGCGCCGCCGCTCGACGACGTGGACGCGCGCGGACGATGCGCCGGAGGCCACGACCGTTGAGTTTTCGTTTGAGGGCGTGCTGGCCAAAGAGCCTGTTCTGCGCGATGCCTGCGATATCGACCGCGTTTTCCCTCGCGCGCCTTTTGTGCCGGCCGACCACGGTGATCTGGCCGAGCGTTGCGAGACTATTCTCAATCTGCAGACTGCGGGCCTCAAGACTCGCCTTGCCCATACGGGTACCAAGGCTGCAGTCATCGGTCTTTCGGGTGGCTTGGACTCCACGCTGGCACTGCTTGTGACCGTGCGTGCCTTCGACGCACTGGGACTGCCACGCACGGGTATCACGGCGGTCTCCATGCCCGGCTTTGGCACGACGCATCGCACCAAGTCGAATGCCGAGTCGCTCGCCCGCGACCTGGGCGTGAGCTTCCGCGAGGTTTCGATCCACGCGGCTGTGGAGCAGCACTTCAAGGACATTGAGCACGATCCGGCCGTGCAGGACGTGACCTACGAGAACAGCCAGGCCCGCGAGCGTACGCAGATTCTGATGGATCTGGCCAATCAGGCCGGCGGTTTTGTCATCGGCACGGGCGACCTGTCGGAGCTGGCGCTCGGCTGGGCTACCTACAACGGCGACCACATGAGCATGTACGCCGTCAACGCGAGCGTGCCCAAGACGCTTGTGCGCCATCTGGTGCGCTATGCCGCTGATGTTTTTGGCGGGCGTATTGCCGAGGTCTTGCTCGATATCCTCGATACGCCGGTGTCCCCCGAGCTTCTGCCGCCCACGGGCGACGGCGAGATTGCGCAGAAGACTGAGGATTTGGTGGGCCCGTACGAGCTGCACGACTACTTCCTCTACTACCTGCTGCGTTTTGGCTTTGAGCCGGGCAAGATCTACCGCATGGCGCTCAAGAGCTTCGAGGGCGCCTACGACGTCAAGACCGTTCACACGTGGCTGCGTACGTTCTACCGTCGCTTCTTTGCCCAGCAGTTTAAGCGCAGCTGCCTGCCCGATGGCCCCAAGGTGGGTTCGGTCACGCTCAGCCCGCGCGGCGATTGGCGCATGCCGAGTGACGCCAGCTCGCGCCTGTGGCTCGCCCAGATTGACGCGCTCAATCCGATGGACTAAGGTTGCCAAATTGAACCAAAACAGCGGGTGCAAGCGTTACACTTTTGCAATCTGATGGCCCGTATCGCGCGGCGCTCTTGTCGGAGCGCCGCGTTTTTCATATCGAAAGGTGGCACCATGCAGGCATCGCAGCGTCTCGACCGCTTTGGCGCGGAGGTCTTCGCCTCGCTCAACAACAAACTGCTTGCGCTGAAGGCTCAGGGCAAGACCATTTACAACATGAGCGTGGGCACGCCCGACTTTAAGCCGTACGACCACGTGGTCGAGGCGCTCACGCAAGCGGCCCAGGACCCCGAGATGTGGAAGTATGCCCTGCGCGACCTGCCCGAACTCAAGCAAGCCGTGTGCGATTACTATGAGCGCCGCTTTGGCGTTTCGGGCATTACGCCGTCTATGGTGCAGTCGTGCAACGGCACGCAGGAGGGCGTGGGCCATTTGGGCCTGGCCCTGCTCGATCCGGGTGACACCATTTTGGTTCCCGATCCGTGCTACCCGGTCTTTGAGGCGGGCGCCAAGATTGCCGATGCCAAGCTCGAGTACTATCCGTTGGTCGCCGAGCATAATTACCTGCCCTATGTGGCGGGCATCGATCCCGAGGTGGCCGATCGTGCCAAGTATATGATCGTGTCGTTGCCCGCCAACCCGGTCGGCTCGGTGGGCACGCCCGAGGTCTACGAGGAGATCATCGCTTTCGCCCGCGAGCACGACCTGCTCATCGTCCATGACAACGCGTACTCCGACATCGTGTTCGACGGCGAGCCGGGCGGAAGCTTCTTGCAGTATCCTGGTGCGCTTGAGGTGGGCGTGGAGTTCTTCTCGCTTTCCAAGTCGTTTAACGTTACCGGTGCGCGTATCGGCTTTTTGGTCGGCCGCGAGGACGTGGTCTCTGCCTTTGCCAAGCTGCGCGGCCAGATCGACTTTGGTATGTTCTTCCCGATCCAGAAGGCTGCTATCGCCTGCCTGAACGGTCCGCGCGATGAGGTCGAGGCGCAGCGTCTGAAGTACCAGGAGCGCCGCGATGCCCTGTGCGACGGTCTTGAGGGCTTGGGCTGGGAGCGTCCCAACGCGCATGGCTCTATGTTTGTGTGGGCCAAGCTTCCCGGTGGTCGCACCGATTCCATGGCGTTTTGCGAGGAGCTTATGGAGAAGGCCGGCGTTGTGGTGACGCCGGGCGCGAGCTTTGGTCCTTCGGGTGAGGGGCATGTGCGCATGGCGCTGGTCCTGCCGCCCGATCAGATCGCTTTGGCTGTCGAGGCCATTCGCGAGGCGGGCCTGTATTAGAAAGCTATTCCGCTCGTCAATAGCTCGAAACCGATTTCGTGCAGTTATTTTACGAATCCTGCAAACAATTTCGGTAAACGGTCGATTTTTGGCTGCGAATAGGAGCATAATCAAAGTCCCGATTGGATGTATTGGGATTACGGCAAGCCGCTCGGGTCGTTCCCGGGCGGCTTGTTTGTGGAGAGAGATGGGAGTTTCTAATGGTTAACGAGAAGAAGGTCGCTATTGTCGGCTGCGGTTTCGTTGGTTCGTCTTCGGCGTTCGCGCTGATGCAGAGTGGTCTGTTCTCCGAGATGGTCCTCATCGACGTGGACAAGAACCGCGCCGAGGGTGAGGCCCTGGATATCGCGCACGGCATGACGTTTGCCGAGCCGATGAAGATCTACGCCGGCGATTATTCCGATGTCGCCGACGCCGCCATGATCGTCGTCACCGCTGGCGCTGCCCAGAAGCCCGGTGAGACTCGCCTGGACCTGGTCAACAAGAACGTCAACATCTTTAAGTCCATCATTCCCGAAATTAAGAAGTCTGGCTTCGACGGCATTCTGCTCATTGTCTCCAACCCGGTCGATGTTCTGACCTATGCCGCCATCAAGATGTCCGGCCTGCCCGAGGGCCATGTCATCGGCTCCGGCACCGTGCTCGACACTGGCCGTCTGCAGCAGATGCTTGGTGCCCACGTCGAGGTTGACCCGCGCGATGTCCAGGCCTATGTCATGGGTGAGCACGGCGACTCTGAGTTTGTCGCTTGGTCCAGCGCCCAGGTTGCCGGCGTGCCGCTGAACACTTTCTGCGAGCTTCACGGTCATCTGGAGCATGAGGCTGCCGAGAAGCGCATCGCCGAGGACGTCAAGAACTCCGCCTACACCATCATCGAGAAGAAGCACGCCACCTACTATGGCGTCGCCATGGCCGTCAAGCGCATCTGCACCGCCGTCATGCGCGATGAGCAGACCGTTCTGCCCGTCTCCTCGCTCATGGTGGGCGAGTATGGCCTGTCCGATCTTGCCATCTCCATGCCGACGGTCGTTGGCCGCGACGGCGTCGTCTGTCGCGTCCCCGTGCCGCTGAACGATGACGAGCAGCATGAGCTCACCGCCTCCGCCAAGGCCCTCAAGGACATCATCGACAGCGTCGACTTCTCCTGCTAAATCAAGCTCGCTAGAGCGAAAAGCTACAATGAAGGCGTCCGGGTCCACACGGCCCGGGCGCCTTTTTGGTGCAAAGTAACCTGACCCCAATGCACCATAGTTGCCCCAATGCACCATAGTTGATGGGAGGGCCATGTCGGATTCGCCTAATTTTTTAACCTATGCCCAGACGGCGTTTGATCCGTTTGAGGAGAGGCCGTTCTGCGCGGTGGATAGCCTCGTCTTTGCGTGGTTGTCCTATTTGCGTTTGCCGGGTGATATGGCGGAGCTGACGAACTGGCAGGGCCTAGACGTACGCGAGCTGCTGCGTGCCGAGTGCTACCGGGACATGATTGACGACTTGTGGGACCCGGAGGGGAGCAAGGCCTTGCTGGAGGCCGTGGCAGCAAGTCCTCGCTACCGTGGCGTGCACGTTTGCGGCTATCGTGCCGTGAGCGATGTGGTGGCGACAGAGCAGTTTGCAGCCATGGCGTTCCGGTTTCCGGCGGGGTTTAGCTATCTTTCCTTCCGGGGGACCGACAGCACGATTGTGGGCTGGAAAGAGGACTTTAACATGGCGTTCCGGTATCCTGTGCCGGCCCAGGAATCCGCGGCGCGTTATGTGGACGAGGCGGCGGATGCGATTGACGGGCCGCTTTTGTGCGGAGGTCATTCCAAGGGTGGAAACCTTGCGGTGTACGGTGCGGCGATGTGCTCCGATGTCGCCCGTGCGCGAATCGAACAGGCGTATTCCCATGATGGTCCGGGTTTCGTCGAGGAGTTTCTGAACGGCAACGCCTTTGCCGATCTTTCCGGTCGAATCGACAAGACGCTACCTCGGTCGTCGATCTTTGGCATGATGTTCGAGACGCAGGAGGACTATGCCATCGTTGAGAGCACCGAGTTCAGCCTGCTGCAGCACAATCCCTTTAGCTGGGTGGTTGATGGTCGCGACTTCGTGTACTGTGAGCGCCTGTCCGCCGGTGCTCGATACGTTGATGGCTCCATTCGCGAGATGCTGCTTGCAGTTTCGCCTAGCGAGCGCGAGCGTTTTGTAGATGCGTTGTTCTCCGTGTTTGAGGCTACGGGTGCTGAGCGGTTTGCGGATATCGCTGGGAATCTGCGCGAGAGCCTGCCCGTGATGCTCCAGGCTGCGCAAGGGTTTGACAAGGATACGCGACGCTTTGTCTCGCAGACCATCGTGGCAATTCTTAAGTGTGCGCTGCTGCCCAAACGTCCCGAGTTCAGCGTGCCTTCTAGTGGTAAGAGCCTGGCAGAACAGCTCGAGGTATGGCAGTCCGAGCTCCTGCGCTAGCCATTGGTGCAAAGCAACCTGTCCCCGATGCACCAATCTTCGATGCGCCTGGGGCGGGCTCGACCGCTATACTGGTTCGTGCTCAATTCAATCTAGAACGGAATGCCGTATATGAAAATCAATCATGCGATTCTGCATATCCTGGACTTTGACTCTGCCGTCAACGTTATGAGCCAGCGCGAGCTCGATATCGAGAGCCGTACCGTGCGCAACTTCGTGACCACGCATCTGCGCCGCGCACGTACCTCGGCCGACAATAAACGCGCCGCGTTTGCCGAGAACTCTGCGTTTGGCGGCGAGCTCAAGGGCTATTTCTTTGGCGAGCGCGAGTTCGTAGACCTGTCGCAGCAGATTGCGGAGTTCATTTCCTCCGAGCTTACCAAGGCCGAAAAAGCCGAGTCCACCGATGTGCTCGTGGCCGACTTTGACGACGATGAGGATGCCCGCTGGTTTGCCGTGATGCTGCTGGGCTCCAAGCAGGCCTTTATGCACGAGGTGGGCCGCGAGGAGGGCGAGGTACGCAACGACATCGCGCGCCACTATGCTATCCTGCCGAATCCTTCCCAAAAGGTGCCAAGCTATGCCATCGTGCGTGCGAGCACCATGGAGATCGGCTATGTGGACAAGAAGCGCAAGATTGCCGGCGAAGACCGCATGCTCATTCCCGACGGTCTGCTGCAGTGCGATACGGGCGTGTCGGGCAAGGAGGTCATCGACACCGTGACGCGCGTGGTCGAGGAAGTCGCCGAGGAGCACGGTGCCAATACGGCCGTAGCGCTCGCTAAGGTTAAGGCTGCCGTTGCCGAGAAGGTTGAGGATGACGAGGAGCTGCCGCCCTGGGATATCGTCGATGAGGTCTTTGAGGACGAGCCGGTCATCAAGGAGAGCGTACGAGCGGCGCTGACCGAAGAGAAGGTGCCCGAGCGTGTGCCCGTGGAGCGCAAGCAGGTCGAGCGTGCGGCCGTGCGCAACCACAAGATTCGTACCGATACGGGCATCGAGATCAGCTTTCCGGCCGAGATGGGCTCGAACTCCGAGTACATCGAGTTCGTCAACGAGCCCAACGGCCTCATTTCCATCGAGCTCAAAAACATCGGCAGCATCGAGAATAGATAAACTGCGCTTGGACGCTGCAGAAAAACAAAGGTCGAAACCCTTCGGGACTTCGGCCTTTTTGCTTGGAGCTGAATTGAGTTGCAGACTGAGCATACGTCAGCGAAAACGCCCCTAGGCGAGCAAGGTGACGTGAAAGAGGAGGGAAGCGTACTTCGGTACGCGACCGACGATTGAACGTCAGATTGCCGCTTAGGGGCGTTTGCAGCGTCGAGCCGTTACGCGGTTTGGTAAAACCGCGTAACTTCTACAGCCGGCGTAAGCCTTCCTCGAGTCCGGTCTTGCTGTCGGTCTTCTCGTCGCGCATCTTGATGACGCGGGCGGGGACGCCGGCCACGACGGCACCAGCGGGGACGTCCTCGACGCACACGGCGCCGGCGGCAACGACAGCGCCCTTGCCTACGTGCACGCCTTCCAGGACCACGGCGTTGGCGCCGATCATGACATCGTCCTCGATGATGACGGGCGTGGCGCTTGCGGGTTCAACGACGCCTGCCAACACGGTTCCAGCGCCGATGTGGCAGTTCTTGCCCACTGTGGCGCGGCCGCCCAGCACGGCGCCCATGTCGATCATGGAGCCCTCACCGATGACGGAGCCGATATTGATGATGGCACCCATCATGATGACGGCGCGATCGCCGATCTCGACGCGGTCACGGATGATCGCGCCCGGCTCGATGCGGGCGTTGATGCCCTTAAGGTCGAGCATGGGCACGGCGGAGTTGCGGCAATCGTTCTCCACATCGTAGTAATCGATGGAATCGGCATTGGCATCAAGGATGGCTTTGAGCTCATCCCAGTCACCAAAGACGGTCTTGCCACGACGACCGCCGTAGACGTGCGCATTGCCCCACTGGACCTTCATGCCCGGCTTTTCGCGCACGTACAGTTTGACGGGCGTTTTCTTGGGCGCGGTGGCGATGTAGTTGATAATCTCCTGTGCATCCATCTCGGCTGCGTTACTCATATGCTGTTTCTCCTTTTCGTGGATACGGTTGATACCTGGTTAGGCAAACATGACCTGGTCGAAGGTGTAGAAGCCGGGGTCGCGGGTGATGAGCTTCTGGGCGGCGGCCAGGGCCCCGTTGACAAAGATCTGGCGGTTCGTGGCACGGTGTGTGAGCGTGACTTCTTCGTCCTGGCCAAAGAAACTCACTTCGTGCACGCCGGCGACAGTGCCACCGCGCAGCGAGTGCATGCCGATCTCCTTGGGGTCGCGTGCGCCGCACATGCCCTCGCGGCCATAGACGGGGTGGTAACCTGCCTCGGGCTCGGCTTCGACGACGGCGTCGAGCAGCAGCTTCGCGGTGCCGCTGGGGGCGTCGGCCTTTTGGTTGTGGTGCGTCTCGACAATCTCGCAGTCAAAGCCGGGCAGCTCACGCGTGGCCTGTGCCACCAGATGACGCAGGGCCGCGATGCCGATGGAGTAATTGCCGGAGTGCATGACGCGGGCGTTCTGACCCAGCTCGCGCAGGCGATCCATCTGCTCGGGCGTGTAGCCCGTGGTGCCCGAGACCAACGCCGCGCCCGTGCGCTCGACATAGGCGACGACAGCATTGAAGGCCGCAACGTTCGAGAAGTCGATGATGACGTCGGCTGCTGGGGCGTTCTCGAGCTCGGACAAGTCGAAGCCGATCTGGGCGACGATGTCAAAAACGGCCTCTCCAGCGGCGTTGACAATGCCCTCGGCGGTAGTGCGGATGAGCGAGCCCATGCGGCCCGTTCCCATAATGACGGTCTTAATCAAGCAGACCAGCTCCCTTCAAAGCATCGGTAAGTGCAGCGCGCGTGTCGTTGGCCATGGGGCACAGCGGCATACGGTAGTTTGCCTCGATCATACCCATCTGAGCGAGCGCCTCTTTGACGGGGATGGGGTTGACCTCACTAAAGAGGGCGTTGATGAGCGGCTGACCGGCAATCTGGATATCGCGGGCGCGCTCCACGTCGCCGTCCAGATAGGCACGGCACATGTCGTGCACGAGCTGCGGCTGAACGTCTGCCCACACGCTGATGGTACCCGAAGCGCCTAGGCTCATGAGCGGCACGGTGAGGGCATCCTCGCCCGAGTACATGCGGAAGTCGTCTGACAGCAGGTGGGCGATCTTGGCCGCGTAGGCGACGTTGCCCGAGGCCTCCTTGATGCCCATGATGTTGGGGTGCGCGGCCAAGCGCTCTACGTTGCGCTCGCTGATGCCGCAGCCACAGCGGCCGGGGATGTTGTACAGAATGCAGGGGATGTCCACGGCGTCGGCCACGGTCTTAAAGTGCTGGTAGATGCCCTCTTCGTTAGACTTGTTGTAGTAGGGGGTAATGAGCAGCAGACCATCGGCGCCCAGGCCCTGGTAAGTGAGCGACTTAGTGAGCATGGTCTGCGTGGAGTTAGAGCCCGAGCCGGCAATAACGGGGACTCGGCCCGCAACCTGCTTGACCACTGCGGCGACAACGGAGTTGTCCTCGTCGTCGGTCATCGTGGCACTCTCTCCGGTGGTGCCCAGGGTGAGGATGGCGTCGGTGCCATTTTGCAGGTGGAAATCGATAAGGCGCTCGAGCGCGTCAAAGTCGACACTGCCGTCCTTTTTAAACGGCGTGACAAGGGCGACGATTGAACCCTCGAGATTGCGGATGTCCATGTTCTTCTCCTTCGCTTCCGCGATCTGGATGCGTTTGTTCCACTGAGCGGCGACGGCCAGGCGCTCGTCCTGAGCGCGGCGGCGGGCACTTTCGGCGCGCGACTTGGCCAGCAACTCTCGGCCGCACGGCAGCACGTCGAGCGTGGCAAAGTAGTCGCCCGGGCGCTCGGCGCGACGGATGAGGTCGGCCGAGCCATCGGGGCGCAGCAGGACCTCGGCGGAGCGCAGACGGCCGTTGTAGTTGTAGCCCATGGAGTAGCCATGCGCGCCGGTATCGTGGATTACAAGCAGGTCACCCATGTCGATATGCGGCAGCTCGCGATCGATAGCGAACTTGTCGTTGTTCTCGCATAGGTTGCCCGTGATGTCATAGGTGTTCGTGACGGGCGCTGTGGCCTTGTCGGCGCCGCCCGGCTGACCCATCACCGTGATGTGGTGGTAAGCGCCATACATGGCGGGACGAATGAGGTCGACGGCACTGGCGTCCACGCCGATATAGTCCTTGTAGATTTGCTTCTCGTGGATAGCCTTGGTGACCAGGCAGCCGTAGGGGCCCATCATAAAGCGGCCCATCTCGGTGCAGATGGCCACATCGTCCATGCCGGCGGGAACCAGGATCTCGTCGTATGCCGCGTGTACTCCCTCGCCGATGGCGCGAATGTCGTTGGCCTGCTGCTCGGGCAGGTAGGGGATGCCGACGCCGCCGGACAGATTGATGAAGGCGACGTGTGCGCCGGTCTCGCGCTCCAGGCGTACGGCAAGCTCAAAGAGGATGCGCGCGAGCTTGGGGTAGTAGCCGTTGGTGACAGTGTTGCTGGCAAGGAATGCGTGGATGCCAAAGTCCTCGGCACCCTTGGCCTTGAGCATGCGGAAGGCCTCGAAGAGCTGCTCGGTGGTCATGCCATATTTGGAGTCGCCCGGGTTGTCCATGATGCCGTTGGAGAGCTGGAACAGGCCGCCTGGATTAAAGCGGCAGCTGACCGTCTTGGGGATGGGTCCCGCAACACGCTCAAAGAACTCGATGTGGCTGATGTCGTCAAAGTTGACGATGGCGCCCAGCTTGTCGGCGAGCTCAAAGTCCGCCGCCGGCGTGTCGTTGGACGAGAACATGATGTCATGCCCCGTGATGCCCAGCGAGCGGGCGATCATGAGCTCGGTATAGCTCGAGCAATCGCAGCCGCAGCCGTATTCGTTGAGAATGGAGATGAGCGCCGGGTTGGGGTTGGCCTTGACGGCAAAGTATTCCTTAAAGCCCGGGTTCCATGCAAAGGCGTCGCGCACTTCTTGCATGTTGCGGCGGATGCCCGCCTCGTCGTATAGATGAAACGGCGTGGGGAACTGCTCGACGATATGCTCGAGCGTCTCCTTGTCCACAAACGGCTGCTTGGCCGCATATGCCTCGTTGGGAGTCAATGACATATCCCGTAAACCTCGCTATCCAGACGGCGCTACCTGCGCATCGAATCCACATAGCGTGGACCCAATGTCCGGATAGCGCTCCCGCATTGCTGCAGACAGTCCTGCGGGTGTTTCCCGCAGGCCCACCAGGCTGTTCGTGCCCGAAAAACCCAGTTCGGCGGGTTTCGCCTCCCCGCGGGGTCAAAGCCTGCCGGCTCGCCCGCGGCTCTTCGTGCCCGCGCCTCTATCAAGTGGTAACGACCCTACCACGTTGCACTTTACCAAACAAGAGTATTCGTATATAACGTTTAAAAAATGCAGGGATATGCTGGAAATAAGGGTGTAGCAATCTTGCGGCACAATAGATAGCAGCCGACGCGCACCTACGAAAGGAACCAATATGGCCGAGCTCCAAGAACTCTGTCGCTACCGCCGCGACTTGCACAGGATCCCGGAGCTCGACTTCGATCTTCCGCAGACGATCGCCTATATCGAGGGCGTGTTGGCACCGCTCACCTGCGAGGTGACCCATCCGTGCCCCAGCTGCGTTTGCGCTTTCTTCGATGCCGGCACGGGCGCCGTGCATGCCACGGCGATTCGCGCCGATATGGATGCGCTGCCCATTGCCGAGGCAACGGGGGCAGTGTTCGCTTCGACCCATCCCGGCAAGATGCATGCTTGCGGCCACGATGGACACATGGCCATGGCGCTTGCGGCGGCAACCTTTGTCGACCGTGCGATCCGTGAGCAGCCGGGCGCCATTAAGCGCAATGTGCTCTTTGTGTTTCAGCCGGCCGAGGAGACGACTGGTGGTGCCAAGACGGTGTGCGAGAGCGGCGTGTTCGAGCGCTACGGGGTGGATCGCATCTTCGGCTTCCACGTGTGGCCCGATCTGCCCGCCGGCACGTTGGCGAGCTGCTCCGGTCCGTTGCTGGCGCGTTCGAGTGAGACACACATTCATATCCATGGCACGAGCATCCATATTGCTAAGACCTATGGCGTTCCGGTCGAGGAGTCGCACGATGCGGCGCTGGCGGCTGCCAAGTTCTTGGTTTCCGAGCGCGAGCTCATGGACGAGTTGGGTTTCGACGAGCCCTGCATTGGTAAGTTCGGCCTGCTGCAGGCCGGCACCGTCTGCAATGCGGTGGCGGGGGAGGCCCATGTTGCCGGCAGCCTACGTGTGTTTACGGACGACATGTTCGGCCGCGCGCGCGAGGGCGTGCGCCGCGTGCTGGACGATGCCTGCGTCGCAACGGGCTGCACATATGACCTCGATTTTGCCGAGGGCTATCCGCCGGTCGATAACGACCCCGTGCTGTTCGCCCACATTGCGCCTGTCTTGTCCGAGCTGCAACTCGTGGATGAGCCTTTGCTGATTGCCGAGGACTTCGCTTTCTATCAGCGCCATCTGCCAGGCGTGTTCTTCCTCCTGGGTACGGGCGTGCCGGAGGGACAAGATAATCCGATCGATTCGGATGGCTGTCCCGCCTATGCCACGAGCGCCCTTCACACTGATACCATGCTCTTTGACGAGGAAATCCTACTCAAAGGCCTCGATGTCTACAAACGATTGCTTGGCTTGGAGTGACGATGGAACGACGCCGACAGTCTGCCGTATATAGTCCGGGTGGATGCGGATGCGGTTTGCTGCTGCTTCCGGTCATCGCTGTGAGCATTGGCGTGATGTTTGTGTTTGCTGGGCTGGCTGCGGCGGCACTCGTACTGTTTATCACCGCCATCGGCGTGACGGTCTGGCTGTGCCGTTCTCGCGAGCAGCGCCGCGCCGACGGTAAGACCAATGTCGGCTGGGTCGTCTTCCTGATCATTGCGTACCTATTGAGCATCAGCTACCTGGTGTTCTTTGTCCTAATGATGATCAGTGCCTTTACCGGGAAATCCGTCACGGTGGGTTGATGCGCTGCCAGCAGACGGTCACGCAAAGTGCGTTTGCTCGGCGTCTGGATAGCTGCATTGGCCGTTTACCGCAACCTTAGCTCTCAGCTAATGAATTCAAGTTCAATCCTTTCTACGATGTGCTGTGTGCCGGCACGGTAGCCGGATCGTAGGAAGGATGAATAATGGCAAAAGAGGGAAAGAAGCCGATCGGCAAGATTGTCCTGGGCGTCATCGTAGTGCTGGTTATCGTCGGTGCCGTGGGCTCTATGGGTGGCAATTCAACCGATTCGTCTGCGAGCGATTCGGCAAAACCTGCCGAGACGACACAGCAGGCTGAGGAGCAAAAAGAACCGCAAGAACCGTATACCATTGCTGACGAGGCTGAAGACACCTCCAATCAGTTTGCCTATAAGATCACGGGCACGCTGACCAATAACACGGACAAGGAAAAGAGCTACATTCAGATTGAGTATGTTCTGTATGATGCCGATGGCAACCAGGTTGGAACGGCTCTTGCAAACACCAATCATCTGAAGGCGGGCGGCTCCTGGAAGTTCGAGGCGCTGGGTACGGTGTCTCCCGACCAGGTTGCTAGCTGGGAGCGTTCGGACGTAAGCGGTTTCTAGCATGTTGCATGCACTGGGGGAGGTGAAGTCGTATGCCCGATAAAAAGCTGACCGAGGAGCTGCTCAATGAGCTTCTCGATGCGCCGAACATCGATGGCTATATCAGGGAGCACGACTTTGCCGCCCCGTCGCTTTCGGACTACCTGAAGCAGCTGCTGCAGGAAAAGGGCTTGGAGCGTTCGCGCGTGGTGCGTATGGCCGACCTCAACGAGACCTTTGGCTATCAGATCTTTACTGGTTCGCGCAATCCGAGTCGCAATAAGGTGCTGCAGATTGCCTTTGCGATGGCGCTGACGCTCAAAGAGGCCAACCGTGCACTGACGGCTGCCGGGGTAAGCGTCCTTAACTGCAAGGATCGCCGTGATGCGATTATCATCTTTTGCATCGATCGCGGGTGCAGCCTCCAAAAGGTCAACGAGGAGCTGTATCGCTTTGGCGAGGAGACGGTGAGTTAGCGGCTGATATCTGAGCCGGCGGAGCTGCCGAACAACGATGCAAACGAACGGGGCGCGGATGCCATGGGGTGTCTGCGCCCTGCGCTATGATGGAGGCTATGGATACTCAGACCACAACATATTCCGATGACGAGCTGACCGCAGCGCTTGCCGAACATCTGGCGTCGCTCGATCGCGACGACAGCTATCGCGTGGAGCGTGTACTTAAGCGCTCGTCCGTTGAAACAACCGAGCTCGTGTACTTTGAAGGAACCGGCGGTGGTTCGCTCGGCCCCTTTGTCCGTAAACGCATCGATGCTTCGGCTCAAATCGGCGGGGCATACGGGCGTCTGTTTGCCGCCCAGCGGGCAGGCAGGCGTTTTGAGCACCTGCCCAGAATCGTCGATTGTCATCGTGTGGGCGACGAGCTCAACGTGGTTATGGAATACATCGAAGGGGAGACGCTCAGGGCGCTGGTGGACCGTCTGGGAGCCACCCCCGATTATGCGCGTGAATTGTATCCTGCCCTATGCGATGCCGTGGGCGAGCTCCACACCGGTTTTGCAATAGCGGGGGAGACGTCGGCGCCGGTGATCCATCGCGACCTCAAGCCGTCGAATATCATCGTGACAGGTGCCAACTATACGCCTGATGACGGCCTGACGTTTTCATCGCTGGTGATTATCGACTTGGGGATCGCGCGCGTATGGCGCGATGGCGCCGATGCCGATACCGTCAAGTTTGGGACACGGCCCTATGCGCCGCCCGAGCAGTATGGGTTTGGGCAGACGAGCGTGCGAAGCGACGTCTACGCACTTGGCGCCCTGTTGTTCTTCTGCTTGACGGGAGTCGACCCTAAACCAGGGCTCGACATGCGCGAGCAATGCGAGGCGCGCGGCATTCCCACTCCACTTGCCGATGCCGTCTGCATGTCGATGGCGCTCGACCCGGCCAAGCGTTTTGCGAGCGCGGAAGCGTTGGGACGGGCGACGCGCGCGGCATACGATCTAAGTCGCCCCGTGCGGCCTCCTGCGCCTGTGCTTGTCCGTGCTCCGGCCTTGGAGACGGCGTTGACGCCCCAAGGGCTCCAGAACCCCACAGGGCTTCCTAGGCCTGCCGCCTCTGTTGCATGCGGTCTGCTCTCTCGCGTTCCGGAGTCTCTGGGGCGTATTTGGAATACGCTCGTCTGCTTCTCACTGCTTGTGTTCTTTGCCGGAAGTCACTTTGCCGTCTTTCACCCCACGGGAGCAAACCAAAGCTACCCGACGTGGCTTCTCATAATCGAGTATTTTTTCTTTGTCGATGGCCTTATGGTGCTTATGCATTTTGCGTTGCTCGATAAGCGCCGTCTTCGTCGGCGATTCGCACTGCTCGACAGCTATCGCGGCAAGAAGCTCGCGAAACTTTGGCTCAAGGCATTGGGTGTGCTGCTCCTATGCATGATCGTCATAGTCGCGGTTGCCAATGCGACCGGCGTCGTCGATACCTCCGCTACCTAAAAGAAAAGGGCCCCATTGGGGCCCTTTGCAGTTGCACTTAGATGCGGTTCATCTGAGCGGCGACTTTGTTGTACCAGTCCTGCCACGTGGGCGGGCAGTACTTTTTGGCCGCTGCCGGGGTAAGGGTGGAGCCGTAGTTGGCGCCCAGATAGGCGACGTGAGCGGAGATGCCCTCGCTCCAGCTGCCAAAGCTGCGCCAACCGCCGCCACGGGCACTCCAGCCCCAGGCGTTGTAAGAATTGGCGCAATAAGCACCCTTGGTGCTCTCGATGCAGGCGATGGCGGGGGACCAACGGGGATCGACACCGGTATTCCAAGCGGCGACGGCAAAGTTGTAGCCCTGGCCTGCCATGGGGGAGCCGGCGAGATAATTGTCGATGCGGCCCGTCCACTCATTAATGAACGAATCGTAATCGGAGCTACCGGTATTGGCGTTGTTCACCGTGGTGTCGATGGTAGTGTTGGTGTTGGTGGCCTGGCTGCTGGAATTGCTGCCGCTTACGCCCTCGCCCGAGAGCTTCTCGGCGGCAGCGGCCTTATCGGCCTCAAGCTTGGCAAGCTCGGCGGCATTTTCCTGCTCGGCTTTTGCCTGTGCCTCGCTGCGGAGCTGCTGGGCCTGCGCCAGCGCATCCTCGGCGTTTTTCTGCTCCGCCTCAAGCTGAGACTTGGCCTGCTGGAGCTCGGCCTTGTTCTGCTCGAGTTCGGTTTGCATGTTATTGAGCTCTTCGATCTCGTCGACGCTCGAGCTCGTGATCTGGTTGGTGTATTTGCAGGTCGTGATGAACTCACCCAGGCTCTGCGCGTTGACCAGGAAGCTCACGATGGGATTGGTGCCCTTCTGATACTTGTACAGATCGCGCATGGCAGAGCTTGCCTTGGCCTGCTGCTCGGGAAGCTTAGCCTCGATTTCCTCGATGCTCGCCTCATTGGAGTCAATCTGCTTTTGCAGGTCATCGAGTTTGGTGCGGGCGTCGTTGTAGGCGCTCGTGGCGGCTTCGATCTTCTGCTGGGCTGCGGAAAGCTGGTCCTGCGTTGCCTGCGAGGCGGCATACGCCGCAACGGGGGAGAGCATCGGTGTGGCCGTCAGCGCAACGGCGAGCGCGACGCTCGTGATGATACGAGCCGGCTTCGACGCAATGAGCGCTGCGGTGCGATGATTCGAATGCTGCATCCAGTCCCTCTGCAATCAATCGTAGGTTATGGTTCGAACGGTATTCTACTACTGCTTTCGACCTCAACTTGAACCTTAAAGGTTCCAAAGGGTCAAGTTGAACTTGAGACTTTGGCTTTGACCTGCAGTTATGATGAATTGTTGAGAAACCATAGAGTTCAACTTTAACGTTACGGGGGCCTGTTTGCGGACGGGCTTTCGGTCGTGAAAGCTATCTCAACAGGGGGTTTGCAGCTACAAGGCCCCATCGCGGTGAGTGCGGCCTTTATGCTGGACGATTACGTCGATTGCCATAGATACGGTGGAGCTTTGGGCGCCGGCGGCTTGGCACGCTAGAATAAATCAGTTGCGCAAAGACCGCCCGTTGTGTGGGCAGTTCATGATAGGAAGTTTCCATGGCATTGCAATTTACAGAGCGCGAGTTCATTCCCGTGCTGCTCGGTGGCGACATCAACGCCTATTCGGTGGCGCGCGCCTTCTACGAGGAGTACCAGGTCAAGAGTCTGGTTTTTGGCAAGTACCAGACGGGTCCCGCGTACCGCAGCCAGATTATCGACTACACGCCCAACGTAGATATCGACACCATGCCCGTGATGCTCAAAACCGTCAACGGCATTGCCCAAGCGCATGCCGACAAGACGATTGTCCTTGTGGGCTGTGGCGACAACTATGTTGCCCTCGTGGCTCAGGCCAAGGATGCTCATGAGCTGGCGGATAACATCGTCGCTCCCTACGCGCCCTACAGCATGCTCGAGCAGTGCCAGAAGAAGGAGATCTTCTACGAGCTGTGCGAGAAGCATGGCGTGCCCTATCCGCATACCTTTACCTTCACCATGGCGATGCTCAACGCTCAGGGTGAGGCTCCCGCCGAGGTGCTCGACCAGATCGACTTTCCCTACCCGATGATCCTGAAGCCTTCTGACGGCATCATGTGGTGGCAGCACGAGTTCGAGGGCCAGAAAAAGGCCTATGAGATTGCCGACCGTGCCGAGCTGGAACAGGTCATTCGCGACTCGTATGCCAGCGGCTACACCGACGACCTGATCTTGCAGGATCGCGTGCCCGGCAACGACGAGTACATGCGCGTGCTCACCAGCTATTCCGACCGCAACGGCAAGGTCCGCATGATGTGCCTGGGTCACGTGCTGCTCGAGGAGCATCAGCCCCATGGCGTCGGTAATCACGCCTGCATCATCACCGAGCCCAATGATGAACTCATGGGCGGCGTGCGCAAGTTGCTCGAGGACCTTCACTTTGTGGGCTATTCCAACTTTGACGTTAAGTACGACGAGCGCGACGGCTCGTTTAAGTTCTTCGATTTCAACACGCGCCAAGGTCGCAGCAACTACTACGTCACCAACAGTGGCTTTAACGTTGCCAAGTATGTTGTGGACGAGTATGTGTTCAACCGCCCGTTTGAGCCGGAGTTTGTGACGGCGCAGGACGAGGCGCTGTGGATGGTCGTCCCCATGGGCGTCGTCGACAAATACGTCAAGGATCCCGAGCTGCGCGCTAAGGTGCATCGCCTGGACAAGGAAGGCAAGGGCGCCGACCCTTCGTTTATGAAGGGCGACTTTGTCTTTAACCGCTGGCTGCGCATGTGGCACACCAAGCTGCGCCACTTTAAGCTGTTCAAGACGTATTACAAGTAGATGAGCGCGGCGCCCGTCCGGTTTGCATCGGGCGGGCGCGGGTATGATACGCGCAATTGCGCAAGCGTCACCAAGGAGGCGGCGATGGAAAAGCTGGGAGTTATCGGTGGCATGGGCGCCGAGGCCACGTCGTATTACTACGACCAGGTGGTGCGTCATACGGCTGCTGCCTGCGATCAGGAACATATCGACATGGTGGTGCTCTCCAAGTCGACCATGCCCGACCGCACGTTGGCCATTAAGACCGGCGAGCATGCCAAGCTGCTGGCGACCATGAAAGAGTGTGCCCAGGCACTCGAGTCGCTGGGCTGCGCGCACATTGCCATTCCCTGCAACACGTCTCACTACTTCTACGACCAGATCCAGTCGTTTACGAAGGTGCCGATTATTCACATGCCGCGTGAGTCGGTGCGCTATGCCCTTGCGGGTGCGGTGATGGGGGAGTGCGAGTTCGACCCCAACCTGAGTATGCCGGCCGAGCCGGTGCACAAGATTGGCATCATGGGCACCGACGGAACCGTGGGCGCGGGCGTCTACGGCCGCGAATGCGAGGCTGCGGGTGTTGAGGTCGTCTATCCCAGCGAGAAACGCCAGAACGATGTGATGTCGCTTATCTACGATGATGTGAAAGCCGGACGTGAGCCCGATATGGATAAGTTCGACCGCGTGATGTGGGAGTTCGCCCGTAGCGGCTGCGACCGTGTCATTCTGGCCTGCACCGAGCTATCGGTGCTGCAGAAGTATCGAGAGATGCCCGAGATCACCCTCGATGCCATGGATGTCCTGGTGCGCGAATCCATCATCCGCAGCGGCGCCCCCTACCGCCTCTAGCTTCCGACCCGCCAAAAAGGGACAGGTTTATTTTGGTAGGTTTTATCTGGTGAAACAGTAAAGGCCTCGGCTCGTTTGGTGCGAGCCGAGGCCTTTTGCGTTGGGCGGTTGCTGTCGGTGGTGAACTAGAAGAGGAAGCCGATGGCGATGAGGGTGATACTGACGATGAGCACGGCGATGTCCAGGCCCTTGATGGGGTAGCGCTTGTACGAGCTGGCGCGCGTGCGCAGATAGAAGCCGCGCTGTTCTGCCGCCAAGGCTGTGGCATCGGTCTTGCCCACGCTCGAGATGAGCAGTGGCACGCACAGTGGCAGCATGAGCTTAAGCTTCTTGATGGGGTTCTTGGTGTCGTACTCGACGCCGCGTGCGGTCTGCGCCTCCATGATGGCGTTCATCTCCTGACCAAACACCGGCACAAAGCGCAGCGCCGTGGTAAAGGTGAAGGCATAGCGATACGGTACGTGCAGCACCTCGACGCAGGCGTTGGCAAGGTCGTTGAGCTTGGTCACCATGAGCATGAGGATGAGTGGTAACGCCACACCCAGTAGGCGCAGACAGGCCTTCGATCCTGTGATGAGGCCCGTGTCGGTGATAAAGCCCCACACCACGTTGCCATCGCGCATAAAGGCCAGCTGGAGCACCAGCATGATAAGCGCGAGCGGAATCAGCAACTTGAGCAGCGAGAACAGACGGTTGACGACGCCGGCATAGGCACCCAGTACAAGGGTGAGCGCCAAAAAGCCCAACAGCGCCACGTAGGTGTCGGACAAGAAGATGCCGACGATGATGGCGGCGGCGAGGCCCAGTTTGACGACGGGGTTCAGGCGATGCAGTAGCGTATCGCCCGGCATGTAGTCGATGACGTTAACCACGGTGGACCATCTCCTTGGTAATTCGAACGACATCGGTGACCTCACTCACCTGCGCAAAAGCGGGCGAAACGGAAGATGCCAGACGGCGCGAGAGTTCAATAACCTGGGGAGGCTCCACGTAGGCACGCCGCATGAGATCGATGTTCGAGAATAGTTCGTGCGTGCGGCCGCGGTCGAGGATGCGACCGTCGGCCATTACCACAATGCGCTCGGCAAAATCCGAGACGACTTCCATATCGTGGCAGACCATGATAACGGCGCAACCGCGCTCGGCCATGGTGCGCACCGTTTCCATGACGGTCATGCACTCGCGGTAATCAAGGCCGCTCGTGGGCTCGTCGAGCACGACGATCTTGGGCTCTACGACCACGACAGAGGCGAGTGCCACCATTTGGCGCTGACCGCGCGAAAGCGAGAAGGGTGCCTCATCGGCAGGCAGGCCAAAGCGGTCGATGACGAGCTGGGCGCGACGCAGTGCCTCGGCACGGTCGATGCCGGCAAGCTCCAGGCCAAAAGCGACCTCGTCGAGTACGGTGTCCTTGCAGATCTGGCGGTCGGGGTTTTGGAAGAGGGTTGCGACTTCGCGGGCGATGCGGCTCGTGGGAACGGCTGCGGTATCCAGTCCCGTGACGCGCACGCTGCCCGAGGCGGGCTTAAGCAGGCCTGTGAGCAGCTTGGTGAGCGTGGTCTTGCCGGCACCGTTCTGGCCGACGATGCCCACGAGCTCGCCGGGATAGAGGGTCAGGTTGAGGTCGTGTACGGCGGCGCCGCCATTGGGATAGGCAAACTCAACATGATCGAAGGTGAGCACGGGCTCGGCGTCCTTGGCGTGCGGGCGCAACGACGGTGCGTGCGGTGAGCCGGCGGGTGCCTGGGTGCCGTTTGTCGCACGGTCGGGATCCGCGATCCCCGCGATCAGTTGCTCGGCCTCCTCGACATTCAGGCAGGGGGTGCCGCTTACCAGACCATCGGCCTCGAGGCTATTGAAGATACGCGTGACGCGAGGGCAGTCGACGCCGATGGCACGGAGCTCGTCGGTATGTGCGAAGACCTCGTGTGGCTCGCCCTGCAGTGCGATTTCGCCATGGTTGAGCACGAGCACGCGGCTGCAGTACTCCGAGAGCAGGGCGACCTTTTGCTCAACGACGACAATGGTGATTCCAAGTGCGCGGTTTGCCTCACGTAGCGTCTCGAAGACCAACGTGGAGCTGGCGGGGTCGAGTGCCGCGGTGGGCTCGTCGAGAACCAAGACGCGCGGACGCATGGCGAGGATGGCGGCGATGGCTACCTTTTGCTTCTGTCCGCCCGAGAGGGTGGCGATCTCGCGGTCGCGCAGGTCGCTGATGCCGACGGTCTCGAGCGTTTCGCTCACGCGCTGCTCGATCTGGTCGTGGGGAACACCAAAGTTCTCCAGGCCAAAAAGCATCTCGTCCTCGACGACCGAGGCGACCATCTGCGTGTCGATATCCTGCAGCACACTGCCGACGATTTGCGATACGTCGGTCAGCGAGACCTCGCAGGTGTCGCGGCCGTCAACCATGACGGACCCAAAGAACGTGCCGGTGTAGTGGTGGGGCACAGCACCCGACAGACAGGCGGCAAGCGTGGACTTGCCGGCGCCCGAGGGCCCGATGATGCCGATGAAATCTCCCTTGTTCACGCTGAGCGAGATGTGGCTTAGCGCCTGCTCGGTCTGCGTGCCATAGGAGAACGAGACATCGTCGACGTTGATGATCGTTTCCATGGATACCTTTCATAGTCATTGGGGACAGTCTTAAATGACCAGTTGTTTAAGAACGTCCCCAAAAGCTAGTCGTTTGGGACAGTCTTTGTTGGTGGAGTGCGGAGACGGCTTTACGAGGGGCCCCAGGTTGGCGCGAAAGAGGGGCGAAGCGTACTTGGGTACGCGAGTGACGAATGAACGCCAAGATGGGGTGGCTCGTAAAGCCGAGCGGGTTAATTGAGCCTAAGGGCCTTCTGGATGGGCAAGTAGAGGGCGCCGACCAGAATGGCGTTAAAGACGGCGGTCATGGCGACGACGGGCAGCATGGCGGCGGCGAGCTCGCCGACCACGCCGAGCATGGCCATCTTGATGACCATGAAGATGGCGCCGGAGACAAAGGTGGTCAGGAAGGTTGCAACAATGGCGATGGCGGTCTTGACCTGACCGTTCTTGCCGGCGGCATTGACGATGCCGGCCATGAGCATGGCGGCGATGCCCTCGGCGGCAAAATCGACGAACGGCGAAGTGGTGGTGATCTGGATCACGGCAGCCGAGATGAGGCCAATGACGAGCGCCTGGCCGATGTTGGGGCGAACGACCAGGATGGTGAGGCAGAAGGCCGAGATGATGAACTCGGGGCTGATCATGCCGCCCGAGATGCCCGAGATGGCCTTGCCGACGGTGAAGTTGAGGATGAAGCCTGCAGCGAGCAGGATGGCGAGCAGGACGAGAGCGCGGACGTCGAGTTTGCCGCGGTCGGCGGTCTGGACGGTGCGGGGCTGAGTGGCGGTGGTGTTCTGAGACATGGTGAAAATCCTTTCTGAAGGGAAGCGCAAGGGAAAAGCGGAGGCGCGTGATGCGAATGCGATCGGGCTCGAGATAGAAAAAGGCCCCCGGTCGAAACCGGAGGCCTTCCAATCACCTAGAGCGCAAAAACAGGCGTGAGGGACTCACTGTCGACCGATCGTATTCGCATCACGCCACCACCAGTTGTTGAGAGACTTCATCGTGTTCTTCATGTTGGTGGCTCCTTTCGTGATGCCGTGGCACGGTCGCACCTAGTTGCTGTTGCGCTGCACTATAGCACAGCGAAGTGCGTGCGGGGAAATCTTTTTTAAAAAGATTTCAGGCGGGTTTCCCACCGGTCAAATGAGCGGGCTGAGCGGGCGAGGCTGCCATTGCTGCCTTGCCCGCTCAGCTAGGACGTTACTCCTTATTGCGACGGTAGAGGAAGTAACCGCCCGCGGAGATGACGGCAACGCCAGCGATGGCGAATGCAGCCACCACGCGGCCATCAAAACGATCACCGGTGGTGGGCAGGCCGCCCTTGGTGTTCGCCTTGTTGGTGGTTACCGTGGTCGTGGTGTCCGACTTGCCAGGCTTCTCGGGCTTGGTGGTGGGCTGCTCGGGCTTAGCGGGCTGCTCGGGGGTACCGGGCTGCTCAGGAGTACCAGGCTGCTCGGGAGTGCCAGGCTGATCCGGGGTTACCGGGTCGGTGGCAAGAGCGTCCTTGGCGTAGGTGATGGACACCTTGAGGCCGTTGGTCTCGGTGTTCAGGTCGCTCGGGGTGAAGGGCGTGCTGAAATCCTCAGCCTTCAGATAAGCGCGCATCTCCTGGAGCAGGGCCTTGCACTTGACGTAGGTGTTCTCAGTGGCAGCCTTGCCGGCCTTGTTTGCCAGGGCGGTGCGGCCCTCAGTGGTGGTCTCGGCCTGCATAGCAGCATCGACCTCAAGGTTCTGTTCGATGAGCTCGTTCTGGAGAGCGTCGAGGTAGGCGCGAACGCCGGTGCCGAGCTGCTCGCGGTGCTCGTAGCAGAGGGAACTAATGTCCATGAGGACGTAGTTGATGGAGTTCTCGGGCTCCTCGTTGTTCACGATGTCCGTCTCTTCGCAGTGATCGTAGGAGACATCCTGATTGCTGAAGAAGGGGCTGACCTCGGTGAGCAGTGCAGAGTACAGAGGAATAGCGACGGAGTAGGCGGCGCGGGAGAGCATCTCCCACTGAATGGTCGCGATCTCGGGGTCCATGCCCTGACGGATCTGGAAGAGGTTGGTCTCGGTGCTTCTTTCGGTGCCGATGGCGTAGACACCGTCGGTGTTGGCGTTGAGGCCGGGGACATTTTCGCCGCGGTTGCCAAATGCACGGATCATCTCAAAGGTGTTCCAGTCGGACTTGCCGGGCTGGAAGAACAGGGGCTGGATCTCGCTGACCATGGCTCCGATTTGGTCGGGGCCTTTTTTCGGTTTAACCGTGACGATGTCGTAATCCGCACCCTTGGTCAACGGGGCCATGAAGTAATCGCGGCCCTGGACATAGCGAGTCCACTGATGAACGCCGGAATCGGCGACGCTTTTGCCATAGGTCTTGGCAACGTCGAACTTGCCGTCGGTGTACTCGGCGAAGCCATTTTTCTCGGGCATGGTCTGGATGCCCTCGGAGTGGAGGCAGTTCTCGGCGTCATCAAGGTTGACATCGTAATTGAGTCCGCCGATGTTGGGGTTGAGTGAGGCGACGTCATCGGCGAGCTTCATGGCGATCCACTGGTGGCCGGAAAGTGCGGCAAACAGCCAAGTCTCGTTGCTGTCGGCGATGATAATCTGATCGTTGCCGTTGGCGCCCTGCTCGTCGATGATCTTGCCGAGGAGCTCGACACCCTCACGTGCTTTGGCACTTTCGCCTAAGATAACGCTGCCGTAGCTATACTCGCCAATGCCAGTGTCGGTCAGGGGGTCTGCCTTGGCGGCTTTATCGTTCATGTTGGTGGTCAGCGTTGCGGAGCAGGACACGCCCTTCTCATTGATGCCTGCCTCAGAGTAGGCATCATAGCGCCCGTGCCACTGCGAAGGATGATCGCGCACGTAGCTATAACGATATGTAGTCTTGGTCGACCTGTATGAGAAGTCGGACTCGTCTGAGCCGTAGGTATACCCGGGGGCATGCGACGGCTCAATGCCAAAGTGCTTGAGGTAGCGCGGGCCAAAGTCCTCGGCGCGGCCGTAGTACGTGTTGCCGTCGGCTGTTAAATCTTTGCCCATGTACATCTGCGTGCAGGCGAGCGCAGATGTCGGCATGGACATGATGGTTGCAGCTCCAAAGGCGAGGCCTATGCCTAGCTTCTTGAGCGCGTTGACGGGGTGAGTTTTCCTCATTTTCCCTCCCAGCGTGCGAAAGCCCTCTGTCGCCAGAGGGCTTCAGCCAATAAAGACACCCCATTAGCGTAACGAACTGGAAACAATATTCATCTATGAAAGAAACTTACTCGATAAGCGTAATGAAATATGCGATGAGCGGTTAATTATACTCGGTTTGTAGCTTTACTTAAATAAAGGCACCCTGCAATTACTGTACCTGAATAAAGCATCTTGCACGGGGCGCAAAGAAAATCCACCGCTGTTTGGCAAATGCATAAACAGCAGGGGAGACGATAATTGGATGAATATCATACCAATGTGGAATTACTTCTTCCGGCGGTGGATCACGTTGATCGCATAGCCGACGAGCATGGCCAAAACGATGATGATAAAGCCGAGCAGGGGATTGTCGTTCATAGGGTCCTCCTATTTTCCGAGCGGGGAGAATTCGTCGACGATGAGGTCGAGGCATTGCGGAAGCGCGCGGGCTCCAAAGACGCCCGAATTGCTGGAGATAATCTCGCCATCGAACTGCATGCCCAACGACGGCGTGCAGGTGATCTTGGCTTCCTTGGTCTGGATGATCTTGAACTGCGGGCGCCCGAGTACCTTACCGGCGGGGTCAAGCGCAGCGGTGATCACAGTAGGCAACAGCTGCACGGTGCGCACGGGTTCGATGACCGCAATGTCGACCATGCCATCGTTCATGCGGCAGTCGGGGAACAGGTTGATGTCGTTTTGGATGACCGAGGTATTGCCCGCCATGCAGCAGATGCCGTCGAGCTCCTCGACAATGCCGTCGTGCTCAATCGTAAAGTGCGCCACCGTGGGGTTGGGCGTGGCGAGCGCAGAGAGGAAGTAGGCGATCTCGCCGATGTCGTTTTTGGTGGGAGCGGCCTTCATCATGATTTCGGCGTCGAAGCCCGAGCCGGCGATGATGATAAAGCCGTGGCGCTTCTCGTTGCCGTCCTCGTCGAGCCAAAAGAGCTCGCCCATGTCTACTTTGACCGTGCGACCGGCGCGGCAAGCCTTGGCAAGCGCCGCTGCCTCGGGGGCATTACCGATGTTGTTAAAGAACAAGCAGGCTGTGCCGGAGGGGAAGACGAGCGTGGGGACACCGCATCCGCGCATCTGATCGAGCACGTTGGAGACGGTGCCGTCGCCGCCCGAAACGACCACGCGGTCAAACTCGCGCACGTCTGCCACGGCGTCCTCGGGCTCCATGCCATCGCCGATAAAGCGCATCACGACCTCGTCGCCGCCCTGCGCGAGGGCGTGCGTGAATGCGTAGATTTCATCTGAGCTGGGGCCCGATGCCGGGTTGTGGATGATAAGGCAGCGCATACTTACGTTCCCGTTCTGTGACTAACCGAGTATAGTTGTAAGGCAATGCCGATATCCTACCCGTGTTTTTCGGGCCTAACCTTATTCGATGGGTTGATATGTACATTTCCACACATCAGGCTCTACTCGACTTTTGCCAGCGCGCCCGTGAGTTCGACGCGATTGCCGTCGATACCGAGTTTTTGCGCGAGCGCACGTTCCATCCGCGCCTGTGCCTGGTTCAGATTGCCACCCCTGCCGAGAGCGTCGCGGTCGATCCCCTGGTGATTGACGACCTATCGCCGCTGGCCGAGCTTATGGCCGACGAGAGCGTGACTAAGGTCTTTCACGCCTGCTCGCAGGATATGGAGGTTATGCTCCATACCGTGGGCGTGCTGCCACGACCGATTTTCGATACGCAGGTTGCCGCCGCCTTTTTGGGCGAGCGCCAGCAGATTTCGTATGGCGCGCTTGTTCAGACGTTTTGCGGCGTCTCGCTGCCCAAGACCGAGTCGCTGACCGACTGGTCGCGTCGCCCGCTGACCGATAAGCAGATTGAGTACGCGATTGATGACGTCAAGTACTTGATCGTCGCCTATACCGAGATGATGAGTCGCCTGCGCGAGCTGGGCCGTGTGGACTGGGTGCTCGACGAGCTACGCCCGCTGGCTGACGAGTCGCACTATCGCGCCGACCGTCACGAGGCATTCCGCAAGGTCAAGCGCATCAACTCGTGTAGCCGCCACCAGCTGGGCATCGCGCGCGAGCTCGCCGCCTGGCGCGAGGACCGCGCCGAGCGCCGTAACATCCCGCGCAAGTGGGTCATGTCCGACGACACGCTGCTTGCGCTCGTCAAGCGCAATCCCGTGCGCGTTGAGGAGTTCCGCAGCATCCGCGGCACCGATCAGCTGGGGGAGCGCGACGTGGACGGTGCGCTCATGGCTATCAAGCGCGGCGCAAGCTGCCCGCACGATCGCCTGCCGCTCATGGTGCGCGGGCATCGCCAGATCTCTCCGGAGTTGGAGAGCGTGACGGACCTGATGTACGCGCTCATCCGCCTGGTTGCCGAGCGCTCGGGCGTGGCGACCTCGGTCATTGCCTCGCGCGATGACCTGGCCGACTATATTGAGCATCCCGAGCAGAGCCCCCTGCGCGAAGGCTGGCGTTTTGAGCTTGTGGGCTCGCGCCTGGACGATCTGCTCTCGGGCAATATGGGGCTGACGGTGAAGGACGGCAAAATCGAGCTTCTATAGTCATATAGTTACGCGGTTTTACCAAACCGCGTAACAGCTCGACGCTGCAAACGGCCGAGAGCGGCAATCTGACGTTCAATCGTCGCTCGCGTACCAAAGTACGCGACGCTTCTCTTTCACGTCACCTTGCTCGCTCTCGACCGTTTTCGCTGACATTGCCAAAACATCGATGTTGATTTGCTGGTCAGTCGAGTGGGTAGAATGCCTCCAACGTGTAACTCGATTCGGAGGAATTCGCATGCCCTATTACTATGGATATGGCTTTGGCATCGACCCGCTGTACCTGCTGGTTGTTCTTGTTTGTACAGTGCTCGGTCTTGCCGCGCAGAGCTATATCAACTCGACGTACAAAACCTGGTCCAAGGTTCGCTCGGACGGCGACACGGGCGCTGCGGTCGCGCGCCGCATGCTCGACGCCAACGGCTGCAATGCCGTGGGTATCAAGGGCGTCGCTGGTGAGCTCACCGACCACTACAACCCGCAGGATAACAACCTGTACCTCTCGGACGCCAACCGTTCGGGCGGCTCGGTTGCAAGCGTTGCTGTCGCTTGTCACGAGGCAGGCCATGCCGCGCAGCGTCAAAGTGGCTATGCCATGATGAAGGTGCGCACCGCTTTGGTTCCCGTCGTCAACTTTACCCAGAACACTTGGACCATCGTGCTGCTCATGGGCCTGTTCATGAACATTGCGGGGCTCACGACCCTCGCGCTGGTTTTCTTCTCGTTTAGCGTGCTGTTCCAGCTGGTTACGCTGCCGGTCGAGATTGACGCCAGTCGCCGCGCCGTGGCGTACATCGAGAAGTCGGGCATGAGTTCCAAGCAGGTCAACGGTGCCAAGAAGGTGCTGACGGCAGCCGCGCTCACCTACGTGGCTGCGGCGCTCACCTCGATTATTCAGCTGCTCTATCTTATGGCTCGCTACAACAGAAACTCCAACCGATAACAAATTGGGTCGCTGGGCGCCGCGGGGATTTGTGTCCCCGCGGCGCTGTACTATGTGTTGGACTTGAATTTGCGCAGGGCCGGAGCCCTTGTGCACGATGACGAAAGGAGGCTGCGTGGCAGGCTGGAATCTGACCGGCAATGCCGTTTCCGCCGAGTTCGACGGTTCGGACGAGCAGGAGCGTAAGGAACTCAGCGTGAGCCAGGCGGTAGAGATCGCCGCCGGTGCGCTCGATGCCATTCCGCAGCTGAGCGTTCTGGGCGAGGTCACGGGCTTCCGTGGCCCCAATGCCCGAAGCGGCCACTGCTACTTCCAGATTAAGGACGACTCGGCCGCCGTCGACTGCATCATCTGGAAGGGCGCCTATCTCAAGCGTACCTTCGATCTACGTGACGGCATGCAGGTGAGCTTTAAGGGCAGCTTCAATCTCTATAAGGCCACGGGCCGCATGAGCTTTGTCGCTCGCTCGTTTTCGCTGGCGGGGGAGGGTCTGCTGCGTCAACAGGTGGCGCAGTTGGCCGAAAAGCTACGTCGCGAGGGACTGATGGACGAGTCCCGCAAACGCCGCATTCCGGTGTTTTGCTCACGCGTGGCGGTCGTCACCTCGCTTTCCGGTGCGGTAATCGACGACGTCAAGCGTACGCTGCGCCGTCGCAACCCGCTCGTCGAGCTTGTCTGCGTGGGCGCCAAGGTCCAAGGCGAGGGTGCGCCGGCCGAGCTCATTGAGGGCTTGCGCCGCGCCGCTTCCATTACGCCGGCGCCCGACTGTATTTTGCTGGTGCGCGGCGGCGGCTCCTTTGAGGACCTCATGACCTTTAATGACGAGGAGCTTGCCCGCGCGGTGGCGGCTTGTCCTGTGCCCGTGGTGACCGGCATTGGCCATGAGCCCGACACCTCGATTTGCGACATGGTGAGCGACCGACGCGCCTCCACGCCCACGGCGGCGGCAGAATCGGTGGCGCCGGCTATGACGGAGTTGGCCGATGTGCTCGAGGCGCGCCATCAGCGTCTGGGTGCCGCGATGGCATCGATGATTGGGTCGGCCCAGGTCGACCTGGAGATGCTCGATCAGCGCGGTCGCCGTGCCTGGGATACCTATACGGCTCGCTTGGGTGATGCGCTCGATGCCGCTGCGTGTCGCCCGTGCCTCAACGACCCCACATTTATGGTCGAGCGTCGCGAATCGGAGCTTGCACTGACTGCCGATCGCCTGTCGGGCGCCATAGTACGCTCAGTCGGGGTCTTCCGCTCCAACTTCGAGCGTCTGCCCGAGCGTCTGGTTGCAAGCACCTCAGGGCTCGACGGCAAACGCCATGCGCTCACGCTTACGAGTTCCCGTCTGGAGCATCAGGGGCGCACGATGCTCAGCAAACCAGCGTCCGACCTGGGCCGTGCAGCGGCTTCGCTCGATGCCCTGTCGCCGCTTAAGGTACTTGCCCGCGGCTATTCCATCGCGTACAGCGACGATGGTGTGGCTATAAGTGCCCAGACCTTTAAGCCGGGCGACGCCATCCGCGTGCGCATGGCGGACGGTAACGTGTCGGCAACCGTCAACGCGGTCGAGTAGACCGCGTTTCGCAGTGATAGACCCTTAGGAAAGGAAACAGATATGGCAGAGAAGACCCCGGTAGAGCAGCTTACGTACAAGCAGGCCTCGCAGGAGCTGGAGCTCATCATCCGCAGCCTGGAGTCGGGCGATATGGAGCTCGAGGAGTCGCTCGAGAGCTACACCCGCGGCGTCGAGCTCCTCAAGAGCCTGCGCACCCGCCTGTCCGATGCCGAGCAGAAGGTCTCGGTGCTCCTTAAGGACGTCGACGGCAACGACGTGCTCGCCGACGGCGAAGCCGCCAACACGGACGACAACCTCTCGTTCTAAGCATCTCGACCAAATATAATTACCTTGGTCTGTGAGAAAGGAACCAGCTATGTGTGATTGCATCTTCTGTAAAATTGCCAACCACGAGATCCCCTCGACCGTTGTCTATGAGGACGACCAGGTCATCGCCTTCGATGACCTCAACCCCCAGGCGCCGGTCCACACGCTCGTGATCCCCAAGAAGCACTACAGCGACATCGCCGACAACGTGCCTGCCGAGACCATGGGCGCCATGGCTCACGCCATCCAAGAGGTCGCCAAGGCCAAGGGTCTGGAGGACGGTTTCCGCGTCATCTCCAACAAGGGCGTCAACGCCGGCCAGACCGTCATGCACTTCCACATGCACGTCCTCGGCGGCAAAAACCTGGGCGAGAACCTCATCTGAGGGCGCTTGGTCCGTCGACTTGGCTGCCTTTGGAGTAATCTATGCAGCTTTCTCAACTCGAATACCTTCAAGCGGTGGCGAACTATGGCGGCGTGCGCAAAGCAGCTCGCGCCGTTCATGTGAGTCCGCAGGCCGTTTCGTCGGCAATCAAAAAGTTGGAATCTGAGTATCAGATTGTTTTGCTTGACCGATCGGCGGGGGAGGCTGTTTTGTCTCCGGCGGGCAGAGAATTTGCGCGTCGTGCACGCGTGATCCTGGCACAAGTCGACGATCTCAAAAAGTACGCTCAATCGAGGGGCGACGGCGTTTCGCCCGATGGCCACTTTCGTCTTTACGCCCCCTGCCTTCATGGGCGGGGGCGCCTTTTTGCCGAAAGCTGGTATGACTCGTTTGAACGCTCGCACCCTCAGATTCACCTTGATGTGTGGCATCAGCCAACGGCTACATGCTTTGAATCACTTGTGCTTGGCATTTCGGATGCGGCTATCTCATTCGAGGAACCACGGGACAGCGTCCTTTCTTCAAAATATTTGGGTGAAAAGGAGCTCAAGGTTCTTTCATGCCCAGCGGGTCATCAATCTGTGGGCGCCATGACCATTCGCGAGTTACTGGGCGGCAGGCTCGCTGTTCCCATTAATTTGTCACCCTGTCTCAATGCAATCAATCAATGTCCCGAAGCCCAGCTCGTCAATTTTCGCTTCCGTGATGTTGAATACGGAAGCAGGGCTCAGACTGAGTTTCTTCAAGCCGGGGGATTGATATTGAGTTTGTCTGGGTCCTCTCTCGCATCGGATGGGTCAGAAGTGAGTGAGTGCTCCATTGAAGGTTCGCGTGATGTAACCTTGCCCATCTACTTTTGCTATCGGCAAAATTCCTGGACTGATCGACACCAGACGGTTTTTCTGCACCTATTGCGTCATCTTGCTTCGTGAGATTAATTGGCTTCGAGGCATCAAGTGATTATTGACGCCTTGTAACACATAGCTGACAGCTTTGCCCTCATGCTTTTCCAAGATTCCGATTTAGATTGCTGACTCTTGGAGGGCGGAGCATGAAAAACCGTACGGTTTTGCTTTATATGACGTTCGTTTTTCTGTCGAACTTCAGCACCATCTTGTATTTTCTAACTGTCTACCTTGAGTTCGTCGGACTTTCGATGGTATCGATTTCTAGCATGATGATTGCATATCAAGTGAGCAAGTTCATCCTTGAAGTTCCCACTGGCTATATTGCTGATAGGTTTGGACGAAAGACAAGCGGTCTCGTTGGCGTCGTGGGGATGCTTGGATACTACGCCGCCCTGCTTCTCGTCCGTTCTCCCCTGCTTTTAGTCGGTGCGTTCGCTCTCAAAGGTTTTGCCGTTGCGTGTGTGAGCGGATCCATCGAAGCGATTTACATTGACAGCGTCTCTCAGGACCAGCTCGTAAGACTTAATGTCGTTGAGCGATTTGTTTTCTATGCCTCTTGTGCCATCTCCGCTTGCGTGGGCGGTTTCATTTCGTCCGTCGGTGCATATCTCATTGGTCTTTCGGCAGATATCATCGCAATGGTGTTGACGTTGGTTGTCGTTGTCTGCATTCCTGAGATGCGAAGAGGGGGCATTGCGACGACACCTGAACATGGGATTAGCCCGAAGATGATCGGTGCCGCTATTGCGGGTAATGGCATTCTTCGTTCAGCGTTCATCATGGACTGTTCTCAGGCATTTGCTTTTGTCGCCCTGGAAGACTTTTTCTCACTGCTGCTTGCGGGTCGCGGAATGAATGCCGTCGCTTCGGGTGTCACCATTGCGGTCCAGCTCCTTGCCTCGGCCTCCATGGGACTTATTGTGCCCTGCGCGATTGCTCATGTCGACAAGGGCCGCTTTGCGCGTATTTGCGGCATCGTGCGCCTTTTCCTGACAGCTTTGTTTTTGATTCCCCTTACTCCGGCTAATTTGCTGCCCGTGTTCTATGTGCTGCAGACGGTTGCGTACTCGTTATTTGCTCCAATTAAATACTCAATTTTTCAAAAAGTAGCCGATTCTTCGATGCGCTGTTCACTGATTTCGGTTCAAAGCCAGATGGTGGCGGTGGGCGCCATCCTTTTCTATCTGTTCAATGCTGTGTTGAGCAGCATCGCGGGCATTCGAGTCATATTGCTTGTCGCACTCGGAACCTCTTCTTTGGTGTATATCCCCGCGCTCTTTCGTCTTACAAGCCAAAGGACATGAGTATTTGGGCACCGATAACTTATATATCAACGCAATAAACCCGAGCGCGAGGGCGTTTGGGTTTATTATTGAAGCGTATGTAACCTGGCGGCGCCACACCGCCTGTTAGTAGGGAGACACATGAACGTTCTGGTCGTCAACGCAGGATCTTCGACCCTTAAGTATCAGGTCATCGATACCAAGTCCCATAAGGTGTCCGCAAAGGGCTCCTGCGAGCGCGTCTGCTTTACCGGCGGCACTTTCACCCATGCTGCCAACGGCTCCAAGAAGGTGACCGAGAACATCGAGTTCCCCGACCACAAGGTCGCCATCGAGGTTGTCCTGAAGGACCTCGAGGCCAACGGCGTCAAGATTGAGGGTATCGGCCACCGTATCGTTCAGGGCGGTTGGTACTTTGGCGATTCCTCCCTCGTCGACGAGGATGTCCTCGCCAAGATCCGCGAGGTCGCTCCGCTCGCCCCGCTGCACAACAACCCCGAGGCCAACGTTATCGAGTACTGCCTGGAGCAGTATCCCGACCTGCCCAACGTCACGGTTTACGACACCGCTTTCCACTTCAACATGCCCGAGGTCGCCAAGACTTACGCCCTGCCCAAGGACGTCTGCGACAAGCTGCACATCCGTAAGTACGGCGCCCACGGCACCAGCTACCGCTACATCTCCAAGAAGGTCGCCGAGATGACCAACGGCGAGGCCCGCAAGGTCGTCGTGTGCCATATCGGCTCCGGCGCTTCCCTGTGCGCCATCGAGGACGGCAAGTGCATGGACACCACCATGGGCTTGACGCCGCTCGACGGCGTCATGATGGGCACCCGCTGCGGCTCCATCGACCCGGCTACCGTGTGCTACCTGCAGCGCGAGGGCGGCTACACCTTCGACGAGGTCGACGAGATGATGAACAAGAAGTCCGGCCTTTTGGCTGTGACCGGCGGCAAGACCAACGACTGCCGCAACGTCGAGGAGCTCGCCGCTGCCGGTGACCCCGAGGCCCAGCTCGCCTTCGATATGTTCGTCTACAAGATTGCCGCCAAGGCTGCCGAGATGGCCACCTCCATGTGCGGTATGGACACCCTGGTCTTCACTGCCGGCATCGGTGAGCACGCTCCTGCCGTCCGCGCCGGCGTGGCCGACCGCCTGGCCTTTATGGGCGTCAAGATGGATCATGCCCGCAACGCCCTGCGTGGTGACGGCGCATGGTGCCTGTCTGCCAAGGATTCCAAGGTCAAAATCTTTGTCATCCCCACGGACGAGGAGTTCATGATCGCTTCCGACGTCGAGCGCATCGTCAACGGCAAGTAATTGCAAGAGGGGAGGGGCTGGACGACCGAGCGCCGTTCAGCTCCTCTTTTGTACTCGTTGGGCGATATGCCTGATAGCTATTTATCAAGTTGTGATAACTTCTTATTAACATGCGGCCGCCTTAAGGGGTCTGCGCCGACCGTATCGCACTGCAAAGGAGTCTCATGAACGTACTTGTTGTCAACGCCGGCAGCTCGAGCCTTAAATATCAGCTTTTGGATACCGATACCCGCGAGGTTTTCGCCAAGGGCAACTGCGAGCGTATCGGCTCGGAGATGGGCATCTTTGGCCACTCCGAGAACGGTGGTGCCAAGCAGACCGAGGAGATTCCTTTTCCCGATCATCGCTGCGCCATTGCGCGCGTGCTCGAGGAGCTCGAGAAGACCGACTTTACGATCGATGGCATCGGCCACCGTATCGTTCAGGGTGGCTGGCACTTCGATGATTCCGCGGTCGTCGACGATGAGGTCATGGCTAAGATCCTCGAGGTTGCTCCGCTCGCCCCGCTGCACAATTACGGCGAGGCCGCGGCAATCGAATATTGCCGCGAGAAGTATCCGGAGCTGCCCAACGTGGCCGTCTTCGACACCTCGTTCCACATGACCATGCCCGAGGTCGCCTACACCTACGCGCTGCCCAAGGACGTGTGCGACAAGTACCACGTGCGCAAGTACGGTGCCCACGGCACGAGTCACCGCTATGAGTGGATGATGGCCAAGGAGATCCTGGGCTCGCGCTGCCACCGCCTGCTCTCGTGCCATTTGGGCAACGGCGCCTCGCTTGCCGCCATCGAGGACGGTGTATGCCGCGATACCACGATGGGCCTCACGCCGCTCGACGGCCTGATGATGGGCACCCGTTGTGGTTCCATTGACCCGGCTACCGTGTGCTACCTGCAGCGCGAGGGCGGCTACAGCTACCAGGAAGTCGATGACATGATGAACAAGCAGTCTGGTCTGCTTGCCATCTCGGGCATCTCCAACGACGCCCGTGACATCCGTACGCGCGCCTCCGAGGGCGACGAGCGCTGCCTGCTCGCCTTCGATATGTTCGCCTACAAGGCCATGCAGCAGGCCGGCTCCATGATCGCTTCCATGGCGGGCGTGGACACCATTACCTTTACCGCCGGCATTGGCGAGAACGACTGGTCGATCCGCAAGGCCTTCTGCGACTGCTTCGAGTGGCTGGGCGTGCGCATCGACAACAACAAGAACCGCGAGGCCGTGGGTAACGGCCCGCAGGTCATCAGCGCCGCCGGCTCTTCCGTCACGGTCATGGTCATCCCCACCGACGAGGAATACATGATCGCCCACGACGTCGAGCGTTTGACCGCGAATAACTAGTGCGTTCGCTTGCGATTGAACGAAAGGCCTCCTGAGCAGCAGCTCAGGAGGCCTTTTTGCTAGCAGGCGGAAATTCGAGTCCCAAAGTGATCATCACCAGTAACGCCAGCGCTCCCAGCAACGACACCCATTCATTCAGATCCTCAGCCCCAGCTCGTAGCCAAGCCGCCGTCCACTCCAGATGTTCTGAATGCTTCGTGGCAGTAGAAGGCCGTACGGGCTAACCCCTGAAAACATTCCGCAGACCAGAAACGCCCCCGTTCGTAGCTCCGAAGGAGCAGAACGGGGGCGTTTCATTGGTCGAGGACGTTTTCAGGGGTTAGCCCGTACGGCCTTCGGGCGAGTGCGTCCGCTACTCAGCCATCTGAGCCTGGACGGCGGTGATGGCTACGACACCCACGATGTCGTCGGCAGAGCAGCCGCGCGACAGGTCGTTGACCGGCTTGGCGATGCCCTGCAGAATGGGGCCGTAAGCGTCGGCGCCGGCGAAGCGCTGAACCAGCTTGTAGCCGATGTTGCCGGCCTCGAGGTCGGGGAACACGAGCACGTTGGCCTTGCCGGCAACGGAGGAGCCGGGAGCCTTGAGCTGGGCGACGGTGGGGACGATAGCAGCATCGAGCTGCAGGTCGCCGTCGATGGCGAGCTCGGGTGCCTTCTCCTTGCAGAACTTCACGGCCTCCTGGACCTTCTTGGCGACCTCGCCACCGGCGGAGCCCATGGTGGAGTAGGAGAGCATGGCCACGTGCGGCTCAACATTGCCCATGAAGGTGGACCAGGAGTGAGCGGAGGCGATGGCGATCTCGGAGAGCTCGTCGGAGGACGGGTTGATGTTGAGGCCGCAGTCGGCGAAGATCAGCGTGCCGTCGGTGCCGAACTGCGGGGTGTCGGTGCACATCACGAAGAAGGCCGAGACCAGCTTGGTGCCCGGGGCGGTCTTGAGGATCTGAAGCGCGGGGCGCAGGGTGTCGGCGGTGGAGTGGCAGGCGCCGGAGACCAGGCCGTCGGCGTCGCCCATCTTGACCATCATGGTGCCAAAGTAGGTGGCGTCCATCACCTGGGCGCGAGCCTGCTCGATGGTAACGCCCTTCTTGGCGCGGAGCTCGGCAAACTTCTGTGCGTACTCCTCGTGCTTCTCGGCATTGCGCGGGTCGATGACGGTGGCGCCGGGAACGTTGATCTCGTTGGGATCGCCCAGGATGACGATGTTGGCCAGGCCTTCCTCGATGATCTTGTTGGCCGCGACGATGGTGCGCGGATCCTCGCCCTCGGGCAGGACGATGGTCTTAAGGTCGGCCTTGGCGGCAGACTTCATACGGTTTAGGAAATCGCTCATGTTACTCCTTACAAGCGTTTCGCTAAGCTCCAGGCGCCCGGCTGTTCACGAATAAACCCGCTGCTAGCGGGTCTACCTTTCAATTATGTTCGCCGCTGTGCTTGAGCTTTCCTTGTGTGGCAAGCTCATTATAGGACGCATTAGCGCTATAATCGCTCTGATAAATATGTCTCGAAGAATGTTCGAGAAAAGCCCAGCTAACGAGCCCGTGGCTTTTGACAAGGAGTATCGATGCAGATTACCTCAGGCCTGCCTGAAGGCTTTAACGCCGGCGCGTACGACATGATTGTCGTCGGTGCTGGATATGCCGGTGCCGTTTGCGCCCGCCGTCTTGCCGAGACCATCGGCTATCGTGTTGCCGTTTTGGAGCGCCGTAGCCACATTGCGGGCAATGCCTATGACTGCACTGACGAGGCCGGAATCCTGATCCACGAGTACGGTCCGCATATCTATCACACCTTTAACGAGCGCGTGCATAATTTCCTGTCGCGCTTTACCAAGTGGACGGATTATCAGCACAAGGTGCTCGCCAACATCAACGGTACCCTTATGCCCGTGCCCTTCAACCATGCGAGTCTCAAGCTCGCCTTTGGTGATGAGCGCGGCGAGGAGCTGTATCAGAAGCTCGTGGAGACCTTTGGCAAGGATGTCAAAGTGCCCATCATGGAGCTGCGTAAGAAGAACGACCCCGACTTGGCCGAGGTCGCCGATTACGTCTACGAGAACGTCTTTTTGCATTACACCATGAAGCAGTGGGGCCAGACGCCCGACCAGATCGATCCCTCGATCACCGGCCGCGTTCCCGTCTTTGTGGGCGACGATGACCGCTACTTCCCGCAGGCCCCCTTCCAGGGTATGCCGCAGGATGGCTACACGGCGCTGTTTGAGCACATGCTCGACCACGACCTGATTGATGTGTTCTGCGACGTGGATGCTCGCGATCTCTTCGAGATCGACGAGACAACCGTCAAGGTCGACGGCAAGGTCTACGGCGGCGAGATCGTCTATACCGGTCCGCTCGATGAGCTGTTCAACCTCGACCTGGGCGCGCTGCCGTACCGCACGCTCGACATGAAGTTCGAGACGCTCGATATGGATCAGTTCCAGCCCGTGGGCACCGTCAACTACACCACGAGCGAGGACTACACCCGCATTACCGAGTTCAAGAACATGACTGGTCAGGTCCTGCCCGGCAAGACCACCATCATGAAGGAGTACTCCAAGGCCTATACGCCCGGCTCGGGCGAGACGCCGTATTACGCCATTCTTGAGCCCGAGAACCGTGAGCTCTATGAGCGCTATCTTGAGCGCGTCCAGAACCTGACAAACTTCCACCCGGTGGGTCGTCTGGCCGAGTATCGTTACTACGATATGGATGCCGTGACCAATTCCGCCCTCGATCTTTCGGATGAGATTATCGCCTGCCATGCATAAAGTCATAACATTCGGTATTCCCTCGTATAACGCCGCCAAGGACATGGACCATTGCATCACCTCCATCTTGGAGGGGAGCAATTACGCCACCGATATCGAGATTATCGTGGTGGACGACGGCTCCAAGGACGAGACGGCCGCCAAGGCCGACGAGTGGGAGGCCCGTTATCCTGGAATCATCCGCGCGGTGCACCAGGAGAATGGCGGCCACGGTATTGCCGTCCTTTCGGGTCTGCGCGAGGCGCAGGGCACCTACTACAAGGTCGTCGACTCGGACGACTGGCTTGACGGCGCTGCCCTTTCGACCATGCTGTCGATTCTGCGCGGCTTTGAAGAGCGCGACCAGCGCGTTGACCTGTTTATCTCGAACTACGTGTACGAGAAGGTTTACGAGGGTACGCATACGGCCATTGGTTACAAGTTTGCCCTGCCTCGAAAAAAGATCTTTACCTGGGACCAGATCGGCCATTTCCGTTTGGACCAGAATCTGCTCATGCACAGCCTGTGCTATCGCACGGATGTGCTGCGCGAGTCCAACCTGCCCATGCCGCCGCACACGTTCTATGTGGACAACATCTACGCCTACGTGCCGCTGCCGCGTTGCAAGACCATGTACTACGCCGACATCGACCTCTATCGCTACTTTATCGGTCGCGAGGGCCAGAGTGTCAACCAGGCCACGATGGTCAAGCGTCTGGACCAGCAGTTCCGTGTTACGCGTATCATGATGGAGTCGTACCACCTGTACAGCGATGTCGAGTCGTCGCGTCTGCGTTCGTACATGATGGGCTACTTCACCATGATGATGGCGATCTGCTCGGTGCTCACCAAGCTTTCCGACGAGGATTGTGCCGATGAGCGTCTGAAGACGCTGTGGAATGATTTGAAGGCCTATGACGAGCGTATGTATCGTCGTGCACGTTACGGTGTGGTCGGCTTCTTCACTAACCTCCGCGGTCGTGCCGGAGACAAAACCACACTCGGCCTATACCGTCTTGCCTCAAAGATCTTCAAATTCAACTAACTGCTGAGTAATCGCTGCTGATAGGTTGACAGGGCCCCTTGGCCTTTAGTTTGCTACTGCGAACAGTCCTGCTCGCACGGAAAGCACATTGAGTGCTTTCCGGCTCGTGCGGAACTTGTAGCAAACTAAAGGCCAAGGGGCCTCTGCTATAAGAATCGATTGTCAGGTTATTTGAATTTGAAGATCTTCGACGCGCGGTACACAGGGGCCTGGGCTGAAAAGAATCTGGTTGGTAGGTTGCCCGGTGGGGTTTGGTTATGTTTGTCGCGAGTTCCGCACGAGCCGAAGAGCACTTAATGTGCTCTTCGTGCGAGCCAGGACTGTAGAGCAGCAAACATAACCAAAACCCACCGGGCAACCGGACGAGCTAGTTTACTTTGCGGCGCCGGGTATGCCGTGGGAGGTTTTGGCGTTTTTGGCTCCGTTTACGATGGCGGTCTGTAGGGCCCTTACGGCGAGCATGCCCAGCAGGTCTAGGGGAACGGCAGCGCTTGCCTGGGCGCCCAGTTTGCCGCTGGCGAGGGTGTAGATGGTGTCGCCGTCGTTGGTGGTATGCGTGGGGCGAATGGCGTGCGCGTAGGCGTCTGCTGCCATCTGGGAGACCTTGGTGGCCTGGGCCTTAGTGAGCTCCACGTTGGTGACGATGCAGCTGATGGTGGTGTTGGTGCGGTCGAGCGGCATCTGCATGGATCCGGCGGCAGCAAAGGCTGCGAGTTCCATGTCGACGATCTGGTCGCTATCGGCGGCGGCGCGCATGCCGGCGACCCACTCGCCGGTGAAGGGGTCGACCACGTTGCCGCAGGCGTTGACCGAAACCACGGCGCCTACCTTAACGGGACCGAGCGCCACGGCGGCAGCGCCAAGGCCGGCTTTCATGCAGGTGGTGGGCCCCATGAGCTTTCCGACGGTGGCACCCGTGCCGGCACCTACATTGCCCTGTTCGAGCTTGGTGGGGGTGTTGTCGAGTGCTTCGCGTACGGCGGCGATGCCGGCCTCTATGTCGGGGCGAACGGCGGGATCGCCAAAGGCGAGGTCGAAGATGCAGCTGGAGCACACGATGGGCACCTGCGTGGGGCCGACGGGAAGGCCGATGCCGCGGCTCTCAAGCTCGCGAGCGACGCCGCTTGCAGCCTCGAGGCCAAAGGCCGATCCACCCGAAAGGCAGACGGCGTGGACCTTGTCGACGGTGTTCTCGGGTCGCAGCAGGTCGGTTTCGCGCGATGCTGGAGCGCCGCCGCGAACGTCAACACCGCCGGTAGCGCCCTCGGACGCCACGATTACGGTACAGCCGGTGCCGGCCTTTTCGTCGGTATAGTTACCAAAGCAAAAGCCATCGACATCGCAAACGTCAATGGCCTCGAGCAGTGTATCCATGTTTAACTCCTATCGGTTTTCCGCCGCGCCATGTGCCCGGTCGGGATCCGTACGGTACGCCAAAATTGTAGGCGCTGGGGGATACCCAGCGCCAGATGCAATTACGAGAGTTTTTGAATCGCGCGCGCGACGCGAGCGATGGGTAGGCCCACCACGTTATAGAAGTCGCCCGATATATCATGCACGAGCATGCGTCCTCCTGTGCCCTGAATGCCGTAGGCGCCGGCCTTGTCCATGGGCTCACCCGAGGCGACGTAGTGCTCGATCTGTTCGTCGTTGAGCTCGTAGAACGTCACGTCGGTCACATCGACAAAGGACAGGCTCTCGGCGGCATGTGGGGCGGCCGTATCGCCTGCCTTAACGATGCAGACGCCGGTTGCGACCTGGTGTGTGCGGCCCGAAAGCTCACGGAGCATGGTACACGCCTCGTCCTCGGTTGCCGGCTTGCCCAGAATCTTGCCGTCAAAGGTGACGATGGTGTCGGCCGCGACCGTCAGCTCATTGGGCTCGGCATGCTCGGCGGCAACGGCGGCGGCTTTGGCGCGTGCTAAGCGTTCAACGAGCGTAAGCGGGGCCTCGCCATCAAACGGCGTTTCGTCGATATCGGCAGGAATGATGCGAATGTCATAGCCCGCCTCGCGCATCAACTCGATGCGGCGCGGTGATTGCGAAGCCAAAATCATAGCTGAATGCCCTCGGCGACCTTCTCGACGGCCTTGTCGCCGGCGAGCGTGCGCAGCAGCTCAAGCGCAAAGGGGAGCGACTGGGCCATGCCGCTGGCGGTGATGATGTTGCCGTCTTGCGTAACCTTCTCGCCGGTATAGGCGCCTTCGGGGAAGCTTTTCTCAAAGCCAGGGAAGCACGTGGCGTGGCGCCCCTCGAGCAGGTCGAGCTCACCCAAGATAAACGGGGCGGCGCAGATGGCGGCGATGTGCTTGGTCGCGGCGAACTCGCAGACCACGTCGCAGACGCGCTGATCGGCGCGCAGGTTGGTGGCGCCGGGCAGGCCGCCGGGCAGCACGACGCAGTCGTACTCGTCAAAATTGATCTCATCAAAGAGCGCGTCGCAGGTCACGGGGATCTGCAGCGAGCTTACGACCTCACGCGTGGGCATGATCGAGACGAGCGTGGCACGCACGCCGCCGCGACGCATGACATCGACCATGGTCAGGCATTCAATCGTTTCAAAGCCATCGGCGGCGAGAACGGCAACGCTGGGCATGAGGGTTCCTTTCATAGGCGGCATACAATTAGCCGTCTTATACCCCGAAGACCTCCGCTTGCCACGCTCGATTTCCCAATGATTTTTCTGAGCAATGATTAAGTGGCTAGTTGCGCTTGAGGTGGACGACGGTTTCGCAGTGGAAGGTTTGCGGGAACAGGTCAACTGGCGTGATCTTTACGGGGGAGAAGGTGCCTTCCTCGACAAAGCGTTTGAGATCGCGCGCCAGGGTGGCCGGGTCGCAGCTCACGTAGGCGACATCGCGGGCACTCGTGCTGGCGATAAGGTCGATCGCCTCGGGGGCGAGGCCTGCACGCGGCGGGTCGACCACCAGGACATCGGCGTCCTGGTCGGGGAACTCGCGCACGGCATCGCCGCCGATGACGTCGACGTTATCGAGCTTGTTGATCTCGAGGTTGCGGCGCAGGTCGCGTACGGCCGGTCCGTAGGCCTCGACAGCGGCAACAAAGTCGCAGCGGCGGGCGAGCGGCAGGGTGAAGGTTCCGGCGCCGCAATACAGGTCTACGGCAAGTTCGTCTTCCTGCGGGTCGAGCGCCTCCATGACAAGCTCGATCAAAATCTCGGCACCCTTGGTGTTGACCTGGAAAAACGACGGGGCCGAAAGGCGCATCTGGCCGTCGGCGATGTTCTCGGTCCAGGAGCCCTCGCCGGCGAGCATCTCAACCTTGGAGACGCGGCGGGCCTTCTTCTCACCCTTGCTCATAACGCGCACTATGCTCGTGGGGTGTGCGGCGTCTGCCAGCACGCGCGAGACCTGCGAGCGCGGAAACGAGCCCGTGGGCGTCCAGAGCGCGATTTCGAGCGCCTTGGTGCGACGCGAGGCGCGAATGCCCACGCGCTCCAGGCCTAGGTCGTGGCTGCCGCTCAGATAGTTGAGCGCGCCGACGACCGACTTGAGCGCCTTGGGAAAACGTTTATCGAACAGCGGACACGAATCGACGGTCACGATCTTGCTGGGATCGACGCCGTGCATGCCAAGACGAACGCGGCCGTTGACGACGGTCGGTTCGAGCTCGATTTTATTGCGGTAGCCCCAGTCGTCCTTGGTGTGGCGGATGGGCTGCACCAGCTCGTCGACTTGCTCAGGGGTGAACTTGCCGATGCGCTCGAGCGTGGAGCGCAGGTTTTGCTCCTTGGCGGCAAGCTGAGCGGTGCGCGAGAGATTGCCCCACGAGCAGCCACCGCAGACGCCCACGAAGGGGCAGGGAGGCTGAATTCGATCGGGGCTTGGCTCCAGAATCTCGGTGGTGCGGGTGCGCATGAACGACTTGCCGTCCTGCACGATTTCGGCCTCGACGGTATCGCCCGCCACGGCGCCCTGCACAAATACGGCCTTGCCGTTGTCGGCGTGCGCCAGACTATCGGCGCCATACGTCATCGATTCTATGGTGAGCTTCATATTCCTGCCCGTCATTCGCGTTGTTATTCGCACCATGGTAGCAGGGAAAAGCGCCCCGCATCCGAGGCTTTCCTCAAATGCGGGGCGCTTCTACAAACGTCTATTTCGTCTTGCCGGTAATGAGCGTCTTAAGGCCTAAGCCGATCAGGCCCAGACCCATACGCACGCGGCCGGGGCGATGGCGCTCGATGGCCTTGGTCTTGCCGGCGGGTTTCTCGCGGCGGGCGCTTGCATGGGGCGCGGACTTGACGGTCTGCGGCTGAGGCTGGGGCTGGGGCTGGGGCGCAGGCTCGGGTTCGGATTCCAGGTCGGGTTCAATGACGGTTGCCTGGACCTTCTGGACCTTGGGAACGTCCGCCTGGGGCTTGGGCTTGGGGCCCAGAACAGGTGCGGATTCCGGTTTTGCTTTGGCGACGGGCTCCGAAGCCACGGCTGCGGACTCGGCGTTGCGATAAGCGCGCTCCAACAGGAACTCCTGCGAGTTAAAGGGCTTCTCACCCTCTTTTCGCTCTACGGGAACCCAGGTGCCGTCGCTCGTCAGGCTACGTGCCTTCACGTTGTCGCGCAGCTGCACGCCCATGTACTCGTGCACCAGCGCGCGGCAGGTGGGGTCGAGCACGGGGAAGGCGATTTCTACGCGATGCTCGGTGTTGCGCGTCATCATGTCGGCAGAACTCAGGTAGATCATGTCCGAGTCCACGCCGAAGGCATAGACGCGCGCGTGCTCCAAGAAACGTCCGACGATAGAACGTACGTGCACGTTTTCGGTCTTGCCCGCAATGTTGGGCTTCAGGCACGAGATGCCGCGGATGATCATGTCCACGCGCACGCCAGCACACGATGCCTCGGAGATCTTGTCGATGACCTCGCGGTCGGTGAGCGAGTTGAGTTTAAAGAACACGCGGGCGGGCTCGCCGGCGAGGGCGCGCTGGATCTCGCGGTCAAGCCCGCGCATGATGAGCGGTTTCAGTCCGACGGGCGCCACACCCAGGAAGCGGTAATCGCCGCGCAGGTTGCCCAGCGACAGGTTGCGGAAGAACAGGTTGGCGTCCTCGCCGATGCCGGGGTGAGCGGTCATGAGCATAAAGTCGCTGTAGAGTTTGGCCGTCTTCTCGTTAAAGTTGCCGGTGCCCAGCAGCGTCAGGCGCGTTAGCGCCATGCCCTCGCGATAGGTGAGCTGGCAGATCTTGGAGTGGCACTTAAAGCCCTCGGAGCCGTAGATGACGGTGCAGCCGGCCTCTTCCAGGCGCTCGGCCCACTCGATGTTGTTCTGCTCGTCAAAGCGCGCGCGGAGCTCCATGAGCACCGTGACCTCTTTGCCGTTCTCGGCGGCATCGATCAGTGACTCGCACAGGCGGCTCTGCTTGGCCACGCGGTAGAGCGTGATGCGCAGTGAGATGCACTCGGGGTCGTAGGCGGCCTCGTGCACCAGATCCAGGAAGGGGTTCATGGCCTCATAGGGATAAAAGAGCAGCTTGTCGTGCTGAAGTACCTGCTCGCGGATGGAGCGGGTCATATCGATGGTGGAGTTGGGCTGCGGCTTAAACGGCGTAAAGAGCAGCTCGTTGCGCAGGTGCTCGGGAATCTTGCCCTCAATGCCAAAGACGTAGCCTAGGTCGAGCGGGATATCGCAGGTAAAGACAGAGCGGCGCGAAAGCTCGAGCGCCTTGCGGATGGTCTTGAGCGTCGCCTTCTCGAGCGACCCCGAGACCGCGAGCACCACCGGCTGCAGGCGCAAGCGTTTCTTGAGGATGCGCTTCATGTGCTGACGGTAATCCTCTTCCTCCTCGACGCCCTCGCCGTCCGGGTCGATGTCGGCGTTGCGGGTGACGCGGATGAGCGCGCGGTCGAGCGGCTTATAGGAGCCAAAGCAGCTGTCCAGGCAGGCGAGGATGACGTCCTCGAGCAAGATGTAGGAGTAGGTGCCGGTGGGCGAGGGGATCTCGACCACGCGGTTCATCGAGGTGGGAATCTCGATAAGGCCCAGCAGACTCTCCTCGTCGGTGACGCCGTCCAGGCCGCAGGCCAGGTAGAGTGCGCCGTTGCGCAGGTTGGGGAAGGGGTGGCGCGGGTCAATCACCAGCGGTGAGATGACCGGCGACACGTAGGCCTGGAAGTAACGGGTTACAAAGGGGCGCTCCTCGGGCGTAAGCGAATCGATGCGGGCGCGGTGAACGCCCAGGGTGTCGAGCTTGCCCTCGATGCTCTTAAAGATGGACTCCCATCGGGTAAGGAGCCCGGGCATTTCGGCCATGACAGCATCGACCTGTTCGGAGGCGGCCATATTGCTCTTGTTGTCGACAGGCTGTTTTTTGAGCTCTGCCAGATCGGACAGGCCGCCCACGCGCACCATGAGAAACTCATCGAGGTTAGACTCGAAAATCGACACGAACTTTAGCCGCTCGAACAGCGGAACGGTCTCGTCGAAGGCTTCGTCAAGCACACGGTTGTCAAAGCGCAGCCAGCTGAGCTCTCGGTTCTGCGTGTACGAGAAGTCGCGCGGCGGCTTACGCAGCTTTGCAGCGGCTTGCTTTTTTTCGATTTTGCTCGGCATATGCATCTGTCCGTTCAGTCCCCGTGGGGGACGGTTGCCTAACACTATTCACTATTGTCTCAATTTAGTCGACCTATGGCACGGACGTATTGCGTGAACGGTATCTTTACCTATTTCTTACGATGCCCGGCCATAGAACTAACGCTCGCGACGCAATTGCTAGCGTTCAATATTCTCACTCAACTGATAGGGATGCGTGAATAAGAATGATGGTGAGCTGAATATCATCGAATTCGGTCCAAAACGTGAGCTAGCTTCATTTATATACATAAAACCGTTTTACCTATGCAATTCTGAATCATGGATTTATAGATGCGATGGGGGATAATTTATAGGAAAAAGAGCGTTTACCTTAGAAAAGTTACTTTAGAGCGCCGAAGTGCATCATGGGGGAATCACATGCGATATACCGTTCATCGCACTTTGTTGACCGTTCGGGGGCGAGGTGGAATTGCGGGTGGAATTTGGATATAACTAGAGCTGTCAGCAAGCAGCGCCCGTTACGGAAGGGCGCTGATAGATTCGGCCGAAAGGCCCGAAAGAAAGGTAGGAGGCCATGACGAAAGGTCTGCACGTGCC